>NZ_JAQMYP010000018.1 GCF_028369295.1 Streptomyces sp. HD | reverse complement strand
CCCCCCCCCCCCCCCCCCCCGCCCCCCCCACCCCCCCCCCCCCCCCCCCCCCCCCCCCCCCCCCCCCCCCCCCCCCCCCCCCCCCCCCCCCCCCCCCCCCCACGGCTCCCAGGAACGGGCGTCATTCGGACTTTCTTACCCGAAGGGTGGACGAGCGAACCACTTCGGCCCGGGATTCATCCTTCTCTGTCATCCTGGCCCCCTAATACGACCATCAGGCCCCCACCAGAGGCGTACTCTCTGCGCTGTCCTCCGAGGATCAACGACAGGAAGCGGTAGGGCAGATGGCGTATGGGTCGTGGCAGCCGAACACCGAACCCCGCCCGTTGCTTGAGCGCCAACGCGAACTCAGAGCGCTCGACTCCGCGTTGTCGGACCTCCGCGACGCCGCCGACGGCATGCAGCGGGCCCGGCCCAGCGGGCTGCTCGCCTTCACCGGTCCGGGCGGGCTGGGCAAGTCGACCCTCCTCACCGAGGCCCGCGCCCGCGCCGCGGAGCTCGGCTTCAAGGTGCTCTCGGCCCGGGCCGGCGAGAAGGACCAGGAGCTGGCGTTCCGTCTGGTGCGTCAGCTCTTCCAGCCCGTGCTGGCCACCATGGAGGAGGCCGAACGGCGTGCCTTCCTGGGGAGTTGGTACGACATCGTCGCCGCCGCGCTCGGCCTGGAGGCGGCGGACACCGCCCACACGCCGGACCCGACCGGGGTGCGCGACGGCCTCGACTGGGTCATGACGCGCCTCGCCGCGATGAAAGCACCCCTCGTGCTGCTCCTGGACGACCTGCAGTGGGCCGATCTCGAATCGCTCGGCTGGCTCGCCTCCTTCGCTCCGCGCACCGTCGACCTCCCACTCCTGATCGTCGTCGCCTACCGGCCCGACGAACTGCCGTCCGAGGCAGCCCCCTTCCGCACGGTCGTCGAACGGCAGGGGAACCGCCCCTACCCGCTGGCACGGCTCAGCGCCGCGGGTGTGGCCCGGATCGTCCGGCACGAACTGGGCGAGGGGGCCGAGGACGAGTTCTGCGACGAGTGCTGGTCGGTCACCGGCGGCAGCCCGTTCGAGACGGTCGAGCTCGCCATCAGGCTCGGCGAACGGAACCTGAAGGGCGCACAGCACGAGTTGCCCGCGATGCGGGACCTGGCTGCGGCGGTCAAGGGCCCGGGACTGATCGAGAACCTGCACCGGCTCGGCACGGCCACCGTGCGTTTCGCCCAGGCCGCGGCCGTGCTGGGTCCCCCGGTGTCGCGGGAGCTCGCCGCCACGCTGGCGGTGATCGGCAGCGAGGAGGCAGTGGAGGCGACCGAGAAGTTGCGCACCGCCCGGATCCTGACCGACGCATCCGAGTCGGGGGACGGGCTGGAGTTCGTCCATCCGCTCATCGCGACGGCGATCTACCGGTCCATCCCCGCGGGCCTGCGGGTCGGCCTGCACGACCGGGCCGCGGAGGCCGTCCGTGCGGCCGGGTTCGGCCCGGTCTGCGCCGCCCGGCATCTGCTGGAGGTGCCCTGCGAGGGCAGGCCCGAGGTGGTCGCGTGCCTGCGCGAGGCCGCCCGTGAGCACCTGCGTGCCGGGGCCCCGGAGGCCGCCCGGCGCGCCCTGGCCCGTGCGTTGCAGGAGCCGCCTCGGCCGGAGGACCGCGCCGCGCTCCTGCACGAGCTCGCGGGCGCGACCTTCCTGATCGAGCCCACGGCCACGGTGAGCCACCTCCAGGAGGCGCTCGCGGAACCCGGGGTGGATCCCCATCTGCGGGCCTCCATCGTCTACCGGCTGACCCAGGCGCTGGCCCACACGGACCGGCTGGCCGAGGCGGCGACCGTGTCCGCCGACGAGGCGCGGCTCGCCACCCATCCCCGTATCCGGCTGCGTATGCAGGCCGATCACTTCGTCTGGAGCGCCTTCCGCGCCGACGAACCCGACTCGTTCGCCCGCTCACGGAGGCTGACGCGGCTCGCCGAGCGGCTGGCCGGCCGCGGTCTGGAGGAGCGCTACATCCTGGGTTCGCGGGCCTGGGACGCCATGGTGCGCGGCGAGCCCCGGCAGACCGTCCTGCAGTGCGCGGAGCGGGCCCTGCACGGCGGACTGAGCTGGACCGACGAGAACCGGGGTTTCGAGGTCCCCGTCTCGGTCGCCCTGACCTTCATGTACGGCGACCAGCCGCGACGGGCCGAGGAACTGTTCACCGACGGCATCGCCGAGTGCGTGGGCAAGGGCTGGCGCGGCTCCCATCTGGCTCTCGGGCAGACCCTGTACGGCTACATCCGCTACCGTCGGGGCTGCCTGAGCGACGCGGAGCAGCTGGTCCGGGAGGGGCTGCGCATCGCCGACCGGGTCGAAGGCGCGGTGCCCGCCCAGTGGTTCGCCATCGGCATCCTGATCCAGACCCTGCTCGCCCGCGGCCGTACCGCCGCCGCGCGTCGTCTGGCCGACTCCTACCGGTACGGCGAGATCGTCCCGAACGCCGTCATCTACCCCGATCCCCGCACGGTGTACGCCGAACTCCTGCTGGCCGAGGGCCGGCATTCCGAGGCGGAGCATCTGCTGTCCGCCGTCGGGGACTGGCTGGACGCGCGGGGCTGGCGCAACCCCTCCTGGTGCCCGTGGCAGCTGCACCTGGCGTCCGCTCTCGCCCCCACCGCCCCGGACAAGGCGGCCGGTCACGCCCTGGACGCCGTCAAGCGCGCCCGGGACTTCGGCGCCGCCTCCACCATCGGCCAGGCCCTCCACACTCTCGCCGACGTGACCGGCGGCCCGGCGGCACTCGCCCTGTACGCGGAGGCCGTGGAGCACCTGGAGCAGTCGCCTGCCTCCTACGAGCTCGCCCGGGCCCAGGTCGGCCATGGCGCCGCCCTGTCCCGCCACGGCCGCCTCCATGAGGCCGCCGACCGGCTCTACCAGGGACTGGAAGGCGCCGTGCACTGCGGGGCCGAGGCGCTCACCGCCCGGGCCAGGGAGGAGCTCGCGGCGGCCGGAATGCGCCCGCTGCCGCTGCGGTACACGCAGGCGGACACGCTGACCGCACAGGAGCGCCGGACCGCCGAACTGAGCGTCCAGGGGCACCCGGTGGGGGTGATCGCCAAGGAACTGCGGCTCACCGAGCAGGGCGTGCGGCAGTTGCTGTCCTGCGTCTACCGCAAGGTCGGCACCGACGCCACGGGCCTCGCCAAAGCCCTGGAGACCTTTCCTCGCACGCGCACTTGAAGCCGCCCCGGCCCCACGCCGGGCGGCGTTCACATGGGTCGTGTACGTCCCTCCCAGTACGGGTCCCGCAACCGCCGCTTGTACAGCTTGCCGTTGGGATCGCGCAGCATCTCCGCGATGAAGTCGACGCTCTTGGGCCGCTTGTAGCCTGCGAGCCGGTCGGCGCAGTGGTCGAGGATCGCGGCGGCCAGGGCCGGGCCCGGCTCGTGACCGGGGGCCGGTTCCACGACGGCCTTGACCTCCTCGCCCCAGTCGTCGTGCGGGATACCGAAGGCGGCGGCGTCGGCGACGGCGGGGTGGGCGAGGAGCACCGACTCGATCTCGGCCGGGTAGATGTTGACCCCGCCGGAGATGATCATGTCGATCTTGCGGTCGCGGAGGAACAGATAGCCGTCCTCGTCGAGATAGCCGAGGTCACCGACGGTGAAGAAGTCGCCGATGCGGTTCTTGCGCGTCTTGGCCTCGTCCTTGTGGTAGGCAAAGCCGCCGGTGTTCATCTTCAGGTAGACGGTGCCGAGTTCGCCGGGCGGTAGCCGGTTGCCGTCGTCGTCGAAGATGGCGAGTTCGCTGATGGGCCAGGCCTTGCCGACCGTGCCGGGCTTCTTCAGCCAGTCCGCGGCGGTGGCGAAGGCGCCGCCGCCCTCGCTGGCCGCGTAGTACTCCTCCACGCAGGGGCCCCACCAGTCGAGCATCGCCCGCTTGACGTGGTCGGGGCAGGGGGCGGCGCCGTGGATGGCGTGCCGCATGGCGGAGACGTCGTAGCGGGCCCGTGTCTCCTCGGGCAGGGCGAGCAGGCGGTGGAACTGGGTCGGGACCATGTGTGTGTGGGTGCACTTCTCGCGGTCGATCAGCCGGAGCATCTCCTCGGGCGTCCACTTGTCCATCAGCACGAGACGGTGGCCGATGTGGAGCGACGCGCCTGCGAACTGGAGGACGGCGGTGTGGTAGAGCGGCGAGCAGACGAGGTGCACGTTGTCGTCGAACGGGCGGATGCCGAAGATGCCGAGGAAGCCGCCCAGGTACGCCTCCTCGGGGCGCTTGCCGGACAGGGGGCGCCGGATGCCGCGGGGGCGGCCGGTGGTGCCCGAGGTGTAGTTCATGACCCAGCCGAGGGTGCGGTCGGCGGGCGCCGACTCCGGTTGTCCGTCGACGAGTTCGGCGTACGGCCGGAATCCCTCGACCGTGCCGATCGCGTACCGCCGGTCGGCGGGCAGGCCGGCCTCGTCGGCGGCGTGGCGTGCGGGGGCGGCGAAGCGTTCGTGGGCGAGGAGCACCTTGGCGCCGGAGTCGGCGACGATCCAGGCGATCTCGGGGCCGACGAAGTGGTGGTTGATGGGGACCAGGTAGAAGCCGGCCTGGCTGGCGGCGAGGTAAGCGACGAAGAACTCGGCGCTGTTGGGCAGGACGACGGCGAAGGCGTCGCCGCGTTCCAGGCCGGCCGCGCGCAGTCCGTGGACGAGGCGGTTGGTGGCGGCGTGCAACCGGCCGGCGGTCCACTCCTCGCCGTCGGGGGCGACGAGGACCGTGCGGTGGGGGTCGGCCGCGGCCTGTGCCCAGAAGCCTGCCGGGGGTGTACTCGTGCTCGTCACTCGCCGCTCCTTCCGGCTATGCGGTTGATGCGATCGACGGCTCGCTCGAAGCCGCGGGTGAGGTCGTCGAAGACGGCCCGGACGCTGCGTTCGCTGTTCATCCGGCCGACGATCTGGCCGACGGGGGTGCCGAGCAGCGGCGCGACCTCGTACTTCTGGATCCGGGAGACCGCGTCGGCGACCAGCAGGCCCTGCAGGGGCATGGGCAGGGTGCCGGGACCGTTCGTGTCGTCCCAGGCGTCGGTCCACTCGGTGCGCAGCTGGCGTGCGGGCTTGCCGGTCAGGGCGCGGGAGCGCACCGTGTCGCCGGAGCCGGCGGCGAGCAGTTTGCGGGTCAGGGCGGGTGAGTGCAGATCGGCTTCTGTGGTGGTCAGCCATATGGAGCCCAGCCACACACCCTGGGCGCCCAGGGTGAATGCGGCAGCCACCTGTTGGCCGCTGCCGATGCCGCCGGCCGCCAGCACGGGCAGCGGGTCGACCGCCTCCACGACCTCCGGTGTCAACACCATGGAGGCGATCTCACCGGTGTGCCCGCCCGCCTCGTAGCCCTGCGCGACCACGATGTCGATGCCGCGCTCCTTGTGCTTGACGGCGTGCCGGGCACTGCCCGCGAGCGCGGCGACGAGGACGTCCCGCTCATGGGCGCGCTCCACCACGTCGGCGGGCGGTGAGCCGAGGGCGTTGGCGAGGAGTCTGATCGGGTAGTCGAAGGCGACGTCGAGCTGGCTGCGGGCGACCTGCTCCATCCACCCGGTGATGCGCCAGCCGGACGCCTCCCCCTCGGCGAGTTCGGGCACGCCGTACTTGGCGAGGGTGTCCTGGACGAACTGCCGGTGCCCTTCCGGGATCATCGCCTCCACGTCGGCCTCGCTGACGCCTTCCACCTTCTTCGCGGGCATGACGACATCGAGGCCGTAGGGCCTGCCGTCGACATGGGCCTCGATCCAGTCGAGGTCGCGTTTGAGGTCGTCGGGGGCGGTGTAGCGGACCGCGCCGAGCACTCCGAAGCCGCCGGCCCGGCTGATGGCCGCGGCGACGGCGGGGAACGGCGTGAAGCCGAAGATGGCGTGCTCGACTCCCAGTTTCTTGCTCAGCTCCGTCTGCATGGGCGCAGGATGCCGCACTCCTCCGGAGGACGGAAGAGGTTATCTGATACCCCGTCAGGTTCAGGCCCATGGTCGGCCGGCCATGGTTCCGGGTAGGTCTCACGTCTCCGGTCGAATCGACGAAGGGACTTCCCGGTGACCGACGACGTGGCGGGCAGAGCGCCGACGAGAAGCGGACTGACACGACGTCAACTCGGCAGGGGCGCCATGGCCCTGGGCGGAGCACTGACCCTGGCCTCGCTCCCCGCGGGACCGGCCGCCGCCTCCCCCTCCGGCCATCACACTCTGCGCCACGGCTCCCCCGAGCGCGCAGGCCTGCTGCCCGCCCACCTCCGCCAACTGGTCACCGACGCCGAGGCGTTCCTGGGCCCCTCCCCCAAACACCCCTGGTACGCGGGGGCCGTACTGCTCGCCGGGCGCGGCGGCACGGTGGCCCTGCACCAGCCCATCGGGACGGCGGTGCGCTACCGGGCCTACGACGAGAAGACCGACACCGGCGTCGAGTTACCCGCCGATCAGCAGATCCCCATGGCCGAGGACACCGTGTTCGATCTGGCCTCGGTGTCCAAGCTGTTCACCTCGGTCCTCGCCGTGCAGCAGATGGAGCGGGGCGCTCTCGGGCTGGAGGCGACGGTCGCCTCCTACCTCCCGGACTTCGGCCGTGCGGGCAAGCAGGACATCACGATCCGTCAGCTGCTCACCCACACCTCGGGGTTCCGCGCCTGGATCCCGCTGTACGGCGCGCCGACGCACGAGGCGCGGCTGGAGCTCATCTGGAACGAGGCGCCCCTCAACCCGCCGGGCACCAAGTACCTCTACTCGGACCTGAACCTGATCTCCCTGCAGCTGGTCCTGGAGAGGATCACCGGCCGGACGCTCGACGCCCTCCTGCACGACGAGATCACCGCCCCGCTCGGCATGCGCCGCACCCGCTACAACCCGCCCGCCGACTGGAAGCCGAGGATCGCGGCCACCGAGGACGCCCGGAAGCCCTGGTCCGGCCTGGAGCGTGGGCTCGTGTGGGGCGAGGTGCACGACGAGAACGCCTTCGCTCTCGGCGGGATCGCGGGCCACGCGGGCGTGTTCTCGAACGCCTGGGACCTCGCGGTCCTGGGCCGCACGCTGCTGAACGGCGGCGCCTACGGCCGCGCGCGCATCCTGGAGCCGGAGTCGGTGGAGTTGATGTTCACCGACTTCAACACCGCGTTCCCGGGCGACGAGCACGGCCTCGGCTTCGAGCTCTACCAGCACTGGTACATGGGCGCGATGGCGACCCCGCGCACCGCGGGACACACCGGCTTCACCGGCACCTCGCTGGTCCTCGATCCGACGACCGACTCCTTCCTCGTCGTGCTCGGCAACTCCGTCCACCCGGTGCGCAGTTGGCGCTCCGGTTCCGCGCCCCGCGTGGCCGCCGCCGACCACCTGGCGCGGGCCGTTCCGGTACGGCCACGGCACGGTCGTAGGGCATGGTTCTCCGGAATGGCGACCGCCACCACAGCCACCCTCGCCCTCCCCGCACTCGACTCGTCGTCCGGCGACGCACTGCTGTGCTGCGCCCTGTGGTGGGACACCGAGCCGGGCCCGGACGTCCTCACCCTGGAGACGACTGCCGACGGGGGCGCCACCTGGCAGCCGCTGCCCTTCACGACGACCCGTCACGGCGAGCCTCCGCAGGACCACCCGGCCGGCACGGTCACCGGCTGGTCGGGCCGCGTCTGGCACCGGCTCACGGCCCGGCTGCCCGTGCACCGGCGGCTGGTGCTGCGCTGGCGGTACGCGACGGACCGGCTGTTCGTGGGCCGTGGCGCGTACGTCGACGGTCTGCGCGTCGAGGCGGCGGCCGGCGTCCTCTTCGACGAGGCCCGGCCGGCGGACGCGGCCCGGATAACCGCGAGCGGCTGGACCGCCTCGGCGGACTGACCGCCCGCCGTGCGCAGGTCCCGTCAGTCGCCGGACCGCTCCAGCACCGCCATCGCCGCATTGTGCCCCGGCACCCCGCTCACCCCGCCCCCACGCACCGCGCCCGCCCCGCACAGCAGCACGTTCGCGTGCCGCGTCTCCACGCCCCAACGCCCGGTGTCCTCCTGGGCGTACGGCCAGGTCAGTTCGCGGTGGAAGATGTTGCCGCCGGGCAGGCGCAGGTCGTGCTCCAGGTCGAGCGGGGTCTTGGCCTCGATGCAGGGGCGACCCTCGGCGTCGGTCGCCAGGCAGTCCGTGATCGGCTCGGCCAGGTGGGCGTCGAGCTGGGCGAGCGTGGACTTGAGGAGTTCCTCGCGTACGGCGTCGTTGTCACGTTCGAAGAGCGCGGCCGGGGTGTGCAGACCGAACAGGGTGAGGGTCTGGTAGCCCTGTTCGACGAGGGCGGGGCCGAGGATCGTCGGGTCGGTCAGCGAGTGGCAGTAGATCTCGGAGGGCGGAGCGGCGGGGAGCTCCCCGGCGGCGGCCTGGGCGTGGGCGGCGGCCAGTTGGTCGTAGCCCTCGGCGACGTGGAAGGTGCCGGAGAACGCCTCGCGGGGGTCGACGGAGCTGTCGCGCAGCCGGGGCAGCCGCTTGAGCAGCATGTTCACCTTGAGCTGGGCACCTTCGGCGGAGGCCGGGGGTGTGTCCCCGGTGAGGGCGGCCAGGGCCTGTGGGGAGGCGTTGACCAGGACGTGGCGGGCGGCGGCGACGCCCTCGCCGTCCGCCGTGCGGTAGGTGACCTCGGCCGTACGGCCGTCCGTGTCGACGCGGACCGCCTCGTGGCCGGTGACGATGTCCGCGCCCGCCGCGCGGGCCGTCGTGGCCAGGGCGTCGGTGAGGGCGCCCATGCCGCCGACGGGGACGTCCCAGTCGCCGGTGCCGCCGCCGATCACGTGGTAGAGGAAGCAGCGGTTCTGCTTCAGCGACGGGTCGTGGGCGTCGGCGAAGGTGCCGATGAGGGCGTCGGTGAGGACCACGCCCCGGACCAGGTCGTCGGCGAAGCGGTCCTCGATCGCGACGCCGATAGGTTCCTCGAAGAGGGTCCGCCAGGCCTCCTCGTCGTCCACCCGGCGGCGCAGCTCGTCGCGGCTCGGCAGGGGTTCGGTGAGCGTCGGGAACACCTTCCGCGCGATCTCGCCGGTCATGCCGTAGAAGCGCTGCCAGGCGGCGTACTCGCGCTCCGCGCCGGTCAGCCGGGCGAACGCCTCGCGGGTGCGCCGTTCGCCGCCGCCCACGAGGAGGCCGGTGGGGAGTCCGTCGCGTTCGACGGGCGTGTACGAGGAGACGTTGCGGGTGCGGACTCGGAAGTCCAGGCCCAGGTCCCGCACGATCTTCTTCGGCAGCAGGCTGACCAGGTAGGAGTAGCGGGAGAGACGGGCGTCGACCCCGGCGAACGGGCGTGTGGACACGGCGGCGCCGCCGGTGTGGTCCAGCCGCTCCAGGACCAGAACGGACCGGCCGGCCCGGGCCAGGTAGGCGGCGGCGACCAGGCCGTTGTGGCCCCCGCCGACGATGACGGCGTCGTACGTACGGTGTCGCGGGTGTCCCTCGTTGGCAGCCATGGTTCTTCGTAACACGTGATGATCTAGGTCGGCCAGAGGTGGCGCGCGGGAGTCACGGACCTGCCGCCCGCCCGGCGCCGCTCTCACGCGCCGCCGGAGGCCCGCTGCTGTCGCAGCACCGCCACCCTCCGGTACAGCTCGACGGCTTCCGCGCCCCGCCCGAGCTGTTCCAGGCAGTGGGCCTCGTCGTTGCGGCTGGCGAGGGTGTCGAGGTGGTCGGCCCCGAGGACGCGTTCACGGGCGGCGGCCACCCTGCGGTACTCGGTGAGCGCGTCCGGCCAGCGGCCCAGCCAGCCGAGGCTCACGGCGACCTCGCGTCGGCTGACCAGGGTGTCCGGGTGTTCGGGGCCCAGCACGCGCTCGCGGATCGCGCACACGTCGCGGGACTCGGCGAGGGCCTCCTCCCAGCGGCCGAGGCGGCCGAGGTTGACGCCGAGGCCGTGGCGGGCGCGTAGGGTCTCGGGGTGGGCGGGGCCGTGGACGCGGGTGCGGTCGTCGATGAGGTCGCGGTAGAGCTGGAGCGCCTCCGCGCTGCGGCCGAGGCGGCCGAGGCTGATGCCGACCTCGTAGCGGGCGGCGAGGGTGTCGGGGTGGTCGGGGCCGAGAGCCTGGGCGCGGGCCTCGGCGACCTCGCGGTAGGTCTGCAGGGCCTGTGCCCAGCGGCCCAACTGACCGAGCGCATAAGCGACTTCGTAGCGGGTGACCAGAGTGTCGGGGTGGTTCGGGCCGAGGACTCGGGCGCGGGCGGCGGCGACCTCGACGGCCATGCGGTACGAGTCCTCAAGGCGGCCGAGTCGGCTGAGGTTGAAGGCGAGGTTGTGGCGGCAGCGCAAGGTGTCCGGGTGATCGGCGCCCATGGCGCGCTCGCGGGCGATCAGCACCGATGTGTAGACCTGGTGCGCGTCGAAGTGGCGCCCCAACTGGCCCAGCACGTACGCCATTTCCTGGCGGGCGGCGAGCGTGTCGGGATGGTCGGGGCCAAGGGCGAGGCTGCGGGCGCGGGCGACGTGCTTGTACTCGCGCAGTGCGTCCGCGGCGCGGCCGGTCCGGCTGAGGGTGAAGGCGACCTCGTAGCGGCTGGCGAGGCTGTCGGGGTGGTCGGGGCCGAGGAGGTGCTCGCGCTCGGCGGCGACGGCCCGGTGCACCTCGCCGGCCTCCGTCCAGCGGCCGAGGCGGCCGAGGCTGAGCCCGGCGTTGTGCCGCCCGGCGAGCGCGGCGAGCGCGGCCGCGGACGGGGCGGCCGGTTCGTCCGGTACGGCGGTCTCCTCGGGGCGGCCGGTGGGCGGGCGCGGGATCCACTCGCCGGTGAGGCCGGCCGCGGCGTCGGGGGGTGTGGTGCGCAGTCCGGCGCCGGTGGCCTTGTGGCCGGTGGTCATGCCGCGGGTCCAGGACGGCAGGCGGGTTTCGCGGGCCACGGGCTCCGGGGGCCGCAGCACCGGCTGCGGAGTCACCACGGTCGGCACATACGTCGGTGTCGTACGGCCCAGGCCGATCCGGCGGCCCAACTCGCGCCCGTCGTGCGGGCGTTCCTCGGGGCGTTTGGCCAGCAGGTCGAGGATGATCCGCTCGAAGTAGTCGGGCAGCTCGGCGCGGTGGGTGCGCGGCGGCCGGGGCGGGGTGTCACGGTGGCCGACGAGGATCGCCCAGGGGTCGTCGAGGTCGAACGGTGGTACGCCGGTGGCGATCTCGTACAGCACGCACCCCAGCGAGTACAGGTCGCTGCGCTGGTCCACCTCCTCGCCGCCGATCTGCTCCGGCGACATGTAGTGCGGAGTTCCCATCGCGATGCCGGTGCCGGTCAGCCGGGAGGTGAAGCCGATGTCGTGGCCGAGGCGCGCTATGCCGAAGTCACAGATCTTCACCGTGCCGTCGGGCAGCCGCATGATGTTCGCGGGCTTCAGGTCACGGTGCACGATGCCCTGCTGGTGGGTGTAGGCGAGGGCGGCGGCGACCTGGTCGGCGATCTCGACGACGTCCGGGACGGGCAGCGGGTGGTGCTTGTTGTCCTCAAGGAGCTGACTGAGGTTGCGGCCGTCCAGCAGCTCCATGACCAGGAACAGGATGCCGTCGGACTCGCCGAAGTCGTGGACGACGGTCACCCCGCGGTGCTGGAGCGCCGCGGCCACCCGGGCCTCGCGGCGAAACCGTTCCCGCAGGACCCGCGTGAAGGAGTGGTCGTGGTCCGGTCCCAGCGGTTTGAGGCACTTCACGGCGACATGCCGGCCCAGCGACTCGTCGCGCGCACGCCACACCTCACCCATACCGCCGCGCCCGATCAGATCGAGCAGCCGGTACCGGCCCTGGATCAGCCTGCTCTGCCCCATCTCCCGCGATCGCCCCCCGTCACGGTCCGCCCCACCTTCCCCCGGCCCGTCCAGTATGGCGAGCTATCGTCCGAGTTTGTACGGTGCCCGGCGCGAGCCCGGGCCGAGTCGCGCCATGGCGCGCAGGATGTGTTTGGGCGGGAGTTGCCAGCGCAGACGTGCGGGAACACAGCGCAGCAGGGTGCCCGTGGCACGCAACTGACGGGTGACGGTGGCGGGTTTCGGGGCCGGTCTGCCGTACAGCTCGTGGGCGTACGGCGGCAGTGCGGCGTACGCCAGATGCGCCACGCGCCGCCACAGCACCTCGCGCGCCGGTACGAGCAGGGGATGCGTAGGCGGTCGGAGGAGGAAGTCGTCCACCGCGCGTGCCCCGGGGCCGCAGGCGAGCTCGGGCCGCACCTTCTCGAAGTACTCCGCCATCTCCTGCCGGTTCGCCGGTACGGCGTCGGGGTCGAGGCCCACCAGACGGGCGCTGACCCGCTGTTCGGCGATGTAGCGGTCGGCCTGCGCGTCGGTGAGGCGGAACCCGGAGCGGCGCGCGACCTGGAGGTAGGAGTCGATCTCGGCGCAGTGCACCCACAACAGCAGCGCGGGCTCGTCGACGCCGTAGCGCTCCCCGGTGTCCGGGTCGGTGGCGCCCAGCATGCTGTGGATCTTCCGCACCCGGGCGCCGGCCTTCTCGGCGGCTTCGGTGGTGCCGTACGAGATCGTCCCGACAAAGTTGGCGGTGCGCAGCAGTCGCCCCCAGGCGTCCTGGCGGAAGTCGGAGTTCTGCATGACGCCGCGTACGGCACGTGGGTGCAGGGCCTGGAAGTAGAGCGCGCGGACTCCGGCGACCCACATCATGGGGTCCCCGTGCATCTGCCAGGTCACGGAGGAGGGGCCGAAGAGCCCGGGGTCACCTCTGCGTATGTTCATGTCACCTATGAGATTCCCCGACCTGCATGTCTGCCAACCAGCTGCTCAAGTCATATATCCAGCGCTTGCTCCACCGACTCCGCGCCGGACGGAACGTCATGGAGTAGGTGACGTTCAGTCAAGTGCGTGTCGGGTGCGGAAAGTACGCCGGTATGTCGTCGGTGAGGTCCTCAGATGCCTCGCGAAGTGCTGGCGCATCGTCACCGGGGTGCCGAACCCGCAGTGCCGGGAGATCACCTCGACGGACAGATCGGTGGTTTCGAGCAACTCCTGGGCGTGGCACAGCCGTTGGAACACCAACCACTGAAGCGGCGTGGTACCGGTCTGCGCCCTGAATCTCCGGTTCAGTGTGCGCGGGCTCGTCCCCGCATGCGATGCGATGTCGGCCAAGGTCACGGGCTCTCCCAGCCGTTGCCGTAGCCACTGCATCACCGGCCCGAGGGATCCGTGGCCGTCGCCGGGCTCCGGATGCTCGGTGCAGGGCGCCTGACCTCCGTCACGCTCGGGCGCCACGACCAGGTGACGGGCGACGTCGGCGGCGACCGCGGATCCGAAGTCCTGGCGGACCATGTGCAGGCACATGTCGATGCCGCTGGCGCCGCCCGCAGAGGTGAGCACGTCACCGTGATCGATGAAGATCACGTCGGTGTCGACCCGCACCTGTGGGTAACGCCCGGCGAGGACATGCCGTCGCGACCAGTGGGTGGCGGCCCGTCGGCCGTCCAGCAGCCCGGTGGCCGCCAGTACCCTCGTGCCTCCGGAGCTGACCGCGGCGATCCTGACACCCCGCCGGTGTGCCTCGCGCAGCAGATTGAGTGCCTCGGCCGGTGGTTCCTGGCGTCGAGCGACGCCGATGACGACGATGGTGTCCGCGTCGACCGCGCCGACCAGCGGGTACCGCGGGGTGTACTGGTACATCTCGACGTCACCGACACCGGTGACAGCCAGGTTTCGGCCGTCACCACACACCCGCACATCGTAGAGGCGAGAGCCGAACACCTCGCCCCGTTCCTTGTCCAGCGAGTGAGCGGTGCTGAACACTTGCAGCGGCATCGACAGGTCGAAGCTGTGGATCCCGTCAAAGACGAGAACTGCCACCCGGTGCATGACGACAATCTATCGGAGATCGGCACTCCTGCCACTGGCGCCGGACCTCGGTCGATTCGACGATGGAGCCATGCTGCTCACCGTATTCATGACGGCCGGATTCATCGGCCTGCTCGTTCTGCTCTCGGCGGGCTGGCTCACTGACAGGCTTCACGGTGACCAGGCGTCGAAAGACAGCGACAGGATGCTGAACTCCTGAGGTGCCGGACACCGGCGACGCCGAGCGGGACTTGCGCCTGGTCCTCGCAGTGCAGGGCCTGCGCGCATTCGGCTACGGCTTCAGCAGCGTGCTCCTGGGGACCGCACTCGCGGCAGGCGGGCTGTCCGCCACGCAGGTGGGCGCCGTCTTCGCCGCCATGCTCGCGGGCATGGCCTGCTTCTCCCCGTTGGCGGGCCGGTACGCGGACCGCCTCGGTCGGCGGCGCTGTTATCTCGCGCTCCTGATCGCCATGGGCATCTCCGCCGCGGTATTCGCTCTCACCGAGAGCATCCCGCTGCTCCTTCTCGCCGCGTTCACCGGCACGCTGTCCACCGACCCCAACGAATCCGGGCCGATCACCACTTTGGAACAGGCCATGATCGCAAGCGCGCCTGCCGCGGCCCGAGCCCAGGTGTTCGGCCGGTACAACGCCATCGCCTACCTCACCGGATCAGTCGGCGCGCTGTTCGCCGGCGGCCCCGCCGTCCTGCGCGGCCTCTGGCCGGACGTCCCCGCCGACCAGCGATGGCTGCTCACCCTGTCCGTCTCGGCGTTCCTCGCCGTGCTCGTTGCCCTTCGGCTCGGCGACTCCGTCGAACCACCGGCCGCACATCGGTCCCGAGGGCGACTGGCCGGCTCCCGCAGCACGGTGCGACGGCTCTGTGCCCTCTTCGCCGTCGACGCGTTCGCCGGTGGCTTCGTCGTCCAGTCGTTCCTGGTGTACTGGTTCGTCCGCCGCTACGACGCGACCCCGGAGCTGATGGGTGCCGTCTTCTTCGCCGCCGGGCTGCTGCAGGCCGCGTCCAGTGTCCTGGCGGTAAAGCTCGGCGAGCGCATCGGGCTGCTCAACACCATGGTGTTCTCCCACCTGCCCTCGAACCTGCTCCTCGCCGCGCTCCCCTTCGCCCCCACACTCCCCGTCGCGGTGGCCCTGCTGCTCGCTCGCTCCGCGCTCTCCCAGATGGACGTCCCCGCCCGCCAGGCATACGTCGTCACCATGGTCGCGCCCGGCGAACGCACCGCCGCCGCGGCCTACACCAATACCGCTCGCTACGCCGCACGGCCGGTTGCGCCCCTGGCCGCCACCGCCCTGTCCCAGCTCGCCTGGAGCGGACTGCCCTTCCTCATCGCCGGCGGCTTGAGGATCGCCTACGACTTCACCCTTCTGGCGCTCTTCCGCCACGCACGACCGTCGACGCCCGACGAGACGGCGCCTGTCCCTTCCGCAGACGCGCAAGGAGACGCACGCTGAGAACCCGTCGGTGGCCGCGACGGAATCGACAGAGGCTTCAGGCGGGCCGTGCAGCCGGCTCAAACTGTCGCTCTGCTCCGCGCAGGCAGGCCTCCGCGAGGGTTCGGGGCTCCACCGTGACTCCGCGCGTGATCCAGCGATCGGGGAGGACCGAGTTCGGCACCAGCGCCTGCCGGCACCAGAGCCGAAGCGCGTCGTCGGAGCTCAGCGGTCTCGGGGAGTGCACAACAATGTGGCCCGCCCGATCAATTTCCATGTCGTACCGGTCGCCGTGCCCCAGCGCCCCACAAAAGAGGGCCTGTAGGGAGGCGCGGTCCACTGTGCCCCCGCGACCATGCACGAGCGAGCAGTCGGGCAGCTCCTGCTGACGGACGAGCTCGGCCAGCGGACGGGCATCGCCGCGGGCCAAGAGGCTCGGCCACTGCGTGACGCGCTCCAGGAGTTCCGTTGCGAGAGCGGCGGTACCGGCGCCCCGCAGCGTCACCGAGACGGTGCGGTCGTCCACGCCGACAACCAGGTCGGCCTTGGCGCTCGACGGATTGAAGGAGTAGGGATTCACGGTGGATCCGACGACCTGCGAACCACGCGTGCCCTGAAGGAAGTTGAGCTCCACGGTGGGCAGGAACCAGGCTCCCCTCGACGGCCTGTTGAGCTGCTCGACGACGTGCAGGGCGTCGTACCAGCCGTGCGCGTGCGCGAGGAGACTCGAACGATAGACCTGCCGCAGAGCCTGCGACGCGGGCTGGTCCATCGGGAGCGAGAGCGGGACGAAGACCGGCTGTGCCCGGTAGTCGACGGTGCTCGCGTCCGCCTCCGTGTACCGGTTCGCGCAGGTGAGCCTGCACACGACCTCCTCGTGGCCGGCACAGCGTTCCTGCGCCATGAGTGCTACGGCCGCGGTCCATACCGCGGCCGTGGTGACACGGGCGGCACGAGCGAGTTCCCGCACCTCGGCGGCGACGGAGGGCGGCATCGGTGGGACTGGCGTGTGAAACAGCGGGAGCCGGAGTGTCGTATCGGGGCCAGGATCCGCGCCTGGCTAGCGCCGCACCCTCGGCATCCCCAGCCCGATCCACGAGATGATCTCCCGCTGGATCTCGTTGTTGCCGCCGCCGAAGGTGAAGATGACGGCCGAGCGGTAGCCGCGCTCCAGTTCGCCGTGCAGCACCGCCCCCGCCGAGCCCTCCTTCAGCGCCCCCGGCGCGGCGACGATCTCCATCAGCCAGGCGTAGGCGTCCCGGCGGACCTCGGAGCCGTACACCTTGACGGCGGAGGCGTCCTGCGGGGTCAGCGTGCCGTTCTGGACGGCGCCGACCATCTGCCAGTTGAGGAGTTTGAGGGCGTCGAGCCTGGTGTGGGTCTGCGCGAGGCGGCGGCGCACCCAGGGCAGGTCGATGACCCGGCGGCCGTCGGCGAGCTTGGTCTCCATGGCCCAGCGCTGGACATCGTGCAGGGCACGGATGGCCATGGTGCCGTGGGCGGCGAGGGTGACACGCTCATGGTTGAGCTGGTTGGTGATCAGCCGCCAGCCCTGGTTCTCGGCGCCGACGCGGCGGGAGACGGGGACGCGGACGTTCTCGTAGTAGCTGGCCGTGGTGTCGTGCGAGGCGAGGGTGTTGATGAGGGTGCAGGAGTAGCCGGGGTCGGTGGTCGGGACGAGCAGCATGGTGATGCCCTTGTGGGGCGGGGCGTCCGGGTCGGTGCGGGTGGCCAGCCACACCCAGTCGGCGGTGTCGCCGTTGGTGGTCCAGATCTTCTGGCCGTTGACGACGTAGTCGTCGCCGTCGCGTACGGCGCGTGTCCTGAGTGAGGCCAGGTCGGTGCCCGCGTCGGGCTCGCTGTAGCCGATGGCGAAGTCGATCTCGCCGGAGAGGATCTTCGGCAGGAAGTACGCCTTCTGCTCGTCCGTGCCGTACTGCATGATCGTCGGGCCGACGGTGTTGAGCGCCATCAGGGGCAGCGGTACGCCGGCCTGGGCGGCCTCGTCGAAGAAGATGAACTGTTCCATGGCGGTCAGGCCGCGGCCGCCGTACTCCTTGGGCCAGCCCACGCCTAGCCAGCCGTCGCCGCCGAGCCGCCGGATGGTGCGGCGGTAGTGGCGCTTCTGGGCGGCCGGGTCGGTGAAGCCGGTGCGGTCGAGGTCCGGCTTCAACTGGGCGAAGTAGTCGCGCAGTTCGCTGCGCAGCCGCTGCTGCTCGGGTGTGTATTCGAGATCCACGGCGCCTCCAGGCTCCCCAAGGCCGGTCCTGACGGCGCACACCGTAGAACGTGTTTCAGAAATTGGGAATGGCAAGGAGAGGAAGCGGTCCACGACCGCGACAGGCGCCGGGCGCCCCTCAGCCGAGTGTGCCCATGAAATCCGTGCAGGCCCGTGCGCAGTCGCGGCACGCCTGCGCGGCCTTCTCGGCGTCCGGGTGCCGGTCGAAGACGTGGGCGCACTCCAGACACACCGCCCGGGTCCACTCCAGCTGGACGCGGATGGCGGTCTCGTCCAGCTGGTTCTGCTCGCCCAGCACGCGGCAGGTCGCGTCGCAGACCTCGGCGCACAAGATGCCCTTGCGCCGCAGGACTTCCTGCTCCTCACCGCCGTCCGGATCCCACAGGCTCGCGCGCAGGGCACAGGCACGGGCGCACTCGGTACAGGCCTGCGCGCACGCGAAGCGGTCCTCCAGGAACTGAACGGGCTGTTTATGGGATGTCGTCGATGTCACACGGGGCGGGTAGCCGCGGCCCGGGGCGCCAAACCCCGTGTTCCCGGGCGTTCCGGCCGATCCCGGTGGGCGGGTTCACGCATGGTGCCACGGGTACTCGCGAGCCATGGATACCGCTTGGATGGACATCGCCGCAGCACGGGGCGCGCTCGCCATCGGACTGTTCGTCGCGGGTGTGGCCGTCGTGGCGCTGCTCGTCGGCGCCTTCGTCCTGGGCATCCGCATCAGGCGCCGGGAACCGCGCCCGCCCCGCCCCGAGGAGCAGCCCAGCCCGCCCGCCGGGGGCCCGGTCCGCGAGGTGCGAGAGCACCGGGAGCCCGCCGAGATGCCCAAGAGCGACCACCGGGTCACCCCGCACGAGCTGCCCGCTCACGGCAACATCCCCTCCCGGCCCAGCCCGTCGAAGCACCGGCGGCGCTGGGGCGACGGCGACAGCGGGGCGTTCGGCAGCGGCGGCCCAGGCGGTACGTGATGCCTCCGGCCCGGTCCGCGGCCACGGCCACCGGACCCGCGGGACTGCCGAGGCCACCGTGCCGCCGGTACTGCCGAGGCCCCCGCCGGTACTGCCGAGACCGCCCGTACACGCGTCCCATGTGCCGAGCCCGTCGTTCGAGAGAAGTGAGAACCATGGCCGACCACGCCCGAGACACCCTGCCGCTGCCCGACTACGACCACCTGCCTATGGGCGGGCTGGAGAGCCGTATCCGGTCGCTGACCTCCCGTGAGGTGGAGGACCTGCTGGTGTACGAGCAGGCGCACGCCGACCGGCTTCCGGTGACCGAGGTGCTGGCCACCCGGCTGGAGCAGCTCCAGGCCGGGGCCGAACCGACGTCCGGTGACCCCGGCGCGCTGCGCCCCGAGAGCGGCGTCCGCCGGGCGGGTTCCCCGGTGTCCCCCGCGACCTCGCCGCAGCCCTTCGGTCCGCCGCCGCACGGTACCCCCGACCAGCGGGGGAAACCGAAGGGTGATCGTGCGTGACCCTCCGTTTCCCGGGACGGGCGCGAGGGCACTCGTGATCCGTGCTGTGGAGGAGGACAAGGGCCCGGGCAGGCGCTCGGGCCCGACGCGCGACCGAAGGCGCCGCCGACTACGTCGACGGGCGGCTCCCGCTGTACGACGGCGGCGGGCTCCTGCGGAAGGCATTCCCCGATCACTGGTCCTTCCTGCTGGGCGAGATCGCCCTCTACAGCTTCGTCGTGCTGCTGCTGACCGGTGTCTGGCTGACGCTGTTCTTCCACCCGTCGATGACCGAGGTCGTCTACCACGGCTCGTACACCCCGCTCGACGGCGTGCGCATGTCAGCCGCGTACGAGTCGACGCTGCATATCGGCTTCGATGTGCGCGGCGGTCTGCTGGTGCGTCAACTGCACCACTGGGCGGCCCTGGTGTTCCTGGCCGCGATCGGGCTGCATCTGCTGCGGGTCTTCTTCACGGGCGCGTTCCGCCGGCCCCGCGAGGTCAACTGGCTGATCGGGGTGACCCTGTTCCTGCTGGCGCTGGCGGAGGGATTCGCCGGCTACTCGCTGCCGGACGACCTGCTGTCGGGAACGGGCCTGCGGATCGCCCAGGGCATCATGCTGTCGATCCCGCTGGTGGGGACGTATGTGAGCATGTTCGCCTTCGGCGGCGAGTTCCCCGGTGAGGAACTGATCCCCCGGCTGTACAGCCTGCACATCCTGCTGATCCCCGGGCTGCTGCTCGCGCTGGTCACCGTGCATCTGATCCTCGTGTTCCACCTGAAGCACACCCAGTGGGCGGGCCGCGGCCGCTCGCAGCGCAACGCGGTGGGCAAGCCGATGTTTCCGCATTTCACAGCCGCGTCGGGCGGTCTGTTCTTCATGGTCTTCGGCGTCCTGACGCTGCTGTCGGGGGTGGCGCAGATCAACCCCATCTGGGCGTACGGCCCCTACCGCGCGGACATCGTGTCGACGGGTTCGCAGCCGGACTGGTACGTCGGCTTCCTGGAGGGCTCGCTGCGTCTGGTGCCGCCCTGGGAGACGACGGTGGCCGGGCACACCGTGATGTGGAACGTGCTGCTGCCCGCGGTCGTGCTGCCGGGAATCCTGTTCGCGGTGCTGTACGCGTACCCGTTCGTCGAGCGCCGGGTGACCGGCACCCGGGCGGAGCGCCATCTGTGCGACCGGCCCCGTGACCACCCCGTGCGCACGGGACTCGGGGTCGCGGCGCTCAGCTGCTACGGCGTTCTGCTCATGGCGGGCGGCAACGACATCATCGCCGACACCTTCGCGATCTCGGTGAACGCGCTGACCTGGGTGTTCCGGATCGCGTTCCTGGTACTGCCGCCGCTCGCGTTCATGGTGACGAGGCGTGTCTGCGGGGCGTTGCAGGAGGCGGACCAGAAGCGGCTGACGCGGGGCGAGGAGACCGGCCAGGTGCGGCAGACCCTCGCGGGCGGGTTCGAGGGTGGCCACGAGCCGGTCGACGAGGAACGACGGTACGTGCTGAGGGGCTACGGGTATCGCGTCGAGGAGGAACGGGAACCGTCCGCCGGCGAGCTGGAACGCTGAGCCCGCCCCGGCCGGCTAAGCGTCCCGGCCCGCGTGACCGTGCCGGTCCCCCTGACCGTCCCGGTCCGCGTACTGGAATACCATGCCGAACACCCCGTGTCCGAGCACCCCGAGGCCGAGCAGGAAGAGCCACAGGCCGAAGACGACGCCGAGGGCCGCCAGGACGGATCCCGCGGCGATCGTGATCGGCCAGGGGCTGTGCGGCGGGAAGAAGTCGAGCGGGCCCGCGGTGTCGGCGACCTCGGCGTCCTCACGGTCCTGGGCGCGCGGGCCGCGCCTTCGGTACTGCATGTGCAGGAAGAACGCGACGAGCGCGGCCATCAGGAAGGCGATGACCAGTACGGCGGTGCCGGTGGGTTCCTCGGAGCTGTAGCCGTAGCCGACGGCGGTGACCAGGAAGAACACGGCGACGCCGATGAACAGCCGGGATTCGGTCCGCATCAGCCCTCCTTGGCGATGTCCGGGTGGTGCAGGTCGAACGCCGGGGACTCGGAGCGGATCCGGGGCAGCGCCGTGAAGTTGTGGCGCGGGGGCGGGCAGGAGGTGGTCCATTCGAGGGAGCGGCCGTATCCCCAGGGGTCGTTGCCGGTCGCCCGCCGTCCTCGGTGGGCGGTGCGCCACACGTTGTAGAGGAACGGCAGGGTGGACAGGCCGAGCAGGAACGCGCCGATCGAGCTGACGGTGTTCAGGAGCGTGAAGCCGTCCGTGGTGAGGTAGTCGGCGTAGCGGCGGGGCATCCCCCGTTCACCGAGCCAGTGCTGGACCAGGAACGTGGTCTGGAAGCCGACGAAGAGGGTCCAGAAATGGATTTTGCCGAGGCGTTCGTCGAGCAGTCTGCCGGTGAGTTTGGGCCACCAGAAGTAGAAGCCGCCGAACATCGCGAAGACGACGGTGCCGAACAGCACGTAGTGCAGGTGGGCGACGATGAAGTACGAGTCGGTGAGGGGGAAGTCCAGCGGCGGGGAGGCGATGATGACGCCGCTCATGCCGCCCAGCAGGAACGTCACCAGGAACCCGCAGGACCACAGCATGGGTGTCTCGAAGGACAGGGAACCCCGGATCATCGTGCCGATCCAGTTGAAGAACTTCACCCCGGTCGGCACCGCGATGAGGAACGACATCAGGGAGAAGAACGGCAGCAACACCGCCCCGGTGGCGAACATGTGGTGGGCCCACACCACCGCGGACAACATGGTGATGGCGATGGTGGCGCCGATGAGACTGACGTAGCCGAAGATCGGTTTGCGGCTGAAGACCGGGATGATCTCGGAGACGATGCCGAAGAACGGCAGCGCGACGATGTACACCTCGGGATGCCCGAAGAACCAGAACAGGTGCTGCCACAGCAGTGCTCCGCCGCTCGCCGCGTCGTAGATGTGCGCCCCGAACCGGCGGTCCGCCTCCAGGGCCAGCAGGGCGGCGGTGAGCACGGGGAATGCGGGCAGGATCAGGACCGAGGTGAACAGCACGTTCCAGGTGAAGATCGGCATCCGGAACATGGTCATGCCGGGGGCGCGCAGACACAGGATCGTGGTGATGAAGTTGACCGCGCCGAGGGTGGTGGACACACCGGTCACCACCAGGCCCATGGTCCACAGGTCGCCGCCCACGCCGGGGCTGCGCACCGCGCTGTTGAGGGGCGCATAGGCGAACCAGCCGAAGCTCGCGGCGCCCCCGGGCACGACGAAGCCGGACACGACCACCATGCCGCCGAAGAGGTACAGCCAGTACGACAGGGCGTTCAGCCGGGGGAACGCCACGTCCGGGGCGCCGATCTGCAGCGGCATGACGGCGTTGGCGAACCCGGCGAACAGCGGGGTCGCGAACAGCAGCATCATGACCGTGCCGTGCACGGTGAACAGCTGGTTGTACTGGTCGTTGCTGAAGAACTGCATTTCGGGGCGGGCGAGTTCGGCCCGCATCAGCAGCGCGAGGACCCCGCCGAGGAGGAAGAAACCGAAGGCGGTCGTCAGATAGAGGTTGCCGATCACCTTGTGGTCGGTCGTCGTCGCCCACCGCACCAACGCCCGGCCGAGCCGCCCACGCGACCGGGGCGGCGCGGCACGTGCGGGCCCGGTCCTGCTGTCCACCGCCATGCGCCGCTGGGTACCCCGACGGCGATGCCGGCAGTCCTCCGCCCCGGGGTATTCACCCGAGCGCCTCAGCCGCCGTCGGCGAAGCTCCACGCGAGGTCCGGCGACCTGCCCGAGACGGCCGTCACCGGCTGCGGTCCGCGCCGGGGTGCACCGCCCGGCCCGGGTCAGTACGGTGCGTCAGTACGGTGCAAGTCCGGTGTTCGGGCGCGGCTTGTGGGAGGCGGCATGACCGGCAACAAGGCGGAGAAGCTGCCGCGCAGGACGTACGAGAAGGAACTGCTGCGTCTGCAGACGGAGTTGGTGCGGCTCCAGGAGTGGGTGCGGGCCGAGGGTGCCCGTCTGGTCGTGATCTTCGAGGGGCGGGACGCGGCCGGCAAGGGCGGCACCATCAAGCGCGTCACGGAGCACCTCAACCCCCGGGTGGCGCGGATCGCGGCGCTGCCCAAGCCCACCGAGCGCGAGCGCACCCAGTGGTACTTCCAGCGGTATGTCGAACATCTGCCGGCCGCCGGGGAGATCGTGCTGTTCGACCGCAGCTGGTACAACCGGGCCGGTGTCGAGCACGTCATGGGCTTCTGCAGCAAGGAGGAGTACCAGCTCTTCCTTCGCCAGTGCCCCATCTTCGAGCGGATGCTGGTGGAGGACGGGGTCCTGCTGCGCAAGTACTGGTTCTCGGTGAGCGACGAGGAGCAGCAGGAACGCTTCCGGCGCCGCCTTGAGGACCCGCTGCGCCGCTGGAAGCTGTCCCCGATGGACCTGGAGTCCGTCACCCGCTGGGAGGACTACTCCCGGGCCAAGGACGAGATGATGGTGCACACCGACATCACCGAGGCGCCCTGGTACGTCGTGGAGAGCGACGACAAGCGCCGGGCCCGGCTGAACATGATCGCCCACCTGCTGAGTTCCGTGCCCTACCAGGACGTGCCCCCACCCGTCCTGGACCTGCCGGAACGTCCCGAGTCGACCGGCTACCGGCGCCCGCCGCGCGATCTGCAGAACTACGTCCCCGACCACACGGCGGACCTCTGAGGTTCACGCCTGCCCGGTCCGGACCACGGCCACCGGGCACTGCGCGTGATGCAGCACCGCCTGGCTGACCGAGCCCAGGAGCAGCCCGGCGAAGCCGCCCCGCCCGCGCGCCCCGACCACCACGAGCCCGGCACCGGCACTGGCCTCGATGAGGGAGTGCCGGACCCTGCCGCGCACCAGCATGCGGTCCACCGCGACGTCGGGATACCGGTCGCGCAGCCCGCCCAGCGCCTCGGCGAGCACCCGCTCCTCCTCGTCCTGCAGCCGGCTCTCGTCGTACGTCACGAAGGGCGGGTCGGCGGGAGCCTCGTAGGCGCGCTCGGTCCGGGTGCTCCAGGCGTGCAGCGCCACCAGTCGCGCACCGTGCAGGGCGGCGTGGGCGAAGGCGAACTCGACCGCTCCGCGCGCGGCGGGCGAACCGTCCACGGCGAGGAGCACCGGCCCGGCCGGGTCGGGCCTGCGGCGCACCACCAGCACCGGGCAGGCGGCATGGGCGGCCAGATGACCGGCGGTGGAACCGAGCAGCAGCGCGCCGAACCGGCTCAGGCCACGGCTGCCGACCACCGCCAGGGACGCGGAGCGCGACTCGATCTCCAGGACCGTCACCGGGTCGCCGACGACGACCTCGCGCAGGATCTCGACGCCGGGGGCCGTGTCGTGAGCGCGCCGCTCCGCCTTGAGGAGCGTGCCGTCGATCAGCTCGCGCAGCCCGGCGCCGCTCGGCTCCCAGGGCCGCCCGCCGGACGGGATGTGCGCGGCGGGCAGCCCGAAGGCGTGCACCAGCCGCAGAGCCACGCCCCGCAGCCCTGCCTCGCGCGCCGCGACCTCCACGGCCGCCAGGCTCGACGGCGAACCGTCCACCCCCACGACAACCGGGCCGTTCATCGCGCTCCCCCTTCCGTGCGGGATCCGCGGGCTTCCGCCACCTGTTCCCTGTGCCGTCCGCCCTGTGCGCCGTGACTTCCAGCCTCTCCCCGGTGGCTGCGTCCTGCACAGGGCCGGGTCACTCGGGCAGGACCAGTCGTCCCGTCTCCCCCGGCTGGAGCGACACCTCGCGGCCCGGCAGCCGTACGTCGATCGGTGAGACGTCGTGGGACGGGACCGCGATCTCCAGCAGTCCGCGTTCCAGGCGCAGCCGGACGCCCCAGTTGCCCTGGTAGCGCAGGGCGAACCCGTACGAGGACAGCTCGGGCAGCGGCACGGGGTCCAGCCGCAGGGCGCCGCCCCGGGTCTCCAGACCGGTCAGCCCGCGCTGGACGAGGTCGAGGGTGCCGGCCATGGCACCCAGGTGGATGCCCTCACCGGTGGTGCCGCCCTGCACGTCGGCGATGTCGCCCTGGAGGGCCTCCTGGCAGAACTTCCAGGCCTCCGAGCGCCGGCAGCGGGCCAGCACCCAGCCGTGCACCAGGCCGCTGAGGGTGGAGCCGTGGCTGGTGCGGTGCATGTAGTAGTCGACGGTGCGCCGCCACACGTCCTCGTCCATCCGGTAGCCCAACCGGTGGAACAGGCCCCCCAGTTCGGCCGGTGCGAAGAGATAGCCGAGCATCAGCACGTCGGCCTGTTTGGAGGCCTGGTAGCGGTTGACGGTGTCGCCCTCCGCCTCCAGGATCCGGTCGAGGCGCCGGATGTCGCCGTACCGGCCGCGGTAGCCGTGCCAGTCGAGCTCGGCGAGGTCGCCGTAGCCCGCGAACTGGCTGATGACGTCGTCGTGGAAGGGGACGTGCAGCGTGCGCGAGACGTCCTCCCACCGCTCCAGCTCGCCCCCGTCCAGGCCGGTGCGTTCGACGAGCTCGCGGCGGCGCGGCTCGGGCAGGTCGGCGATCAGCTCCAGGGCGCGGGCGAGCACCCAGGCAGCGGTGACGTTGGTGTACGCGTTGTCGTCCAGGCCGGGATTCTCGGCGTCGGGGTACGCCTCGTGGTATTCGTCGGGGCCGACGACGCCCTTGATCCGGTGGCGGCCCATGCCGTCGTCGTAGACGGCCTTGCCCGCCCAGAAGCGGGCGATCTGCAACAGCATCTCGGCGCCCTTGGTGTGCAGGAACTCCATGTCGCCGCTGGCCTCGCAGTACTGCCACACGTTGTACGCGATCGCGGAGCCGACGTGGTGCTGGAGCCGGGAGTGGTCGGGCAGCCAGCGTCCCGAGCGCGGGTTGAGATGGAGCTGCTGGGTCTCCTCACGTCCGTCGCTGCCGCTCTGCCAGGGGTACATCGCGCCCTGCCGGCCGGCTGCCGCGGCGCTGGTGCGGGCCTGTTCGAGGCGTCGGTGCCGGTAGTGGAGCAGGGCGCGGGAGACCTCCGGGAAGTGCAGGTTGAGGAAGGGCAGGACGAACAGCTCGTCCCAGAAGACATGGCCTCGGTAGGCCTCGCCGTGCAGTCCCCGGGCGGGCACGCCCACGTCGAGGTCGGCGGTGTGCGGTGAGAGGGTCTGCAGCACGTGGAAGAGGTGCAGCCGCAGGATGCGGCCCGACTCGCCGGGCACGTCGAGTTCGGCGCGGCGCCAGAGCTGTCCCCAGGCGCTGCGGTGCGACCCGACCAGCGCGTCGAAGCCGGGGGCCCGGCCGACCCGGTCGACGGCCGCGTGCAGCGGGTCGCTGATGGCCGGGTCGCGGGAGGTGTGCAGGGCCACTGTCTTGTCGACCGTGACGGTGTGGCCGGGCACCATGTCGAGCGTCAGCCGCTGGATGGCGTACGGCGATTCGTGGCGGGTGGTGAGGGGTGCGTCGGCGGTGAGCCGGGCCGCGATCCCGATCCGGGTGTCGGAGGTGCGGGTGCGGCAGCGCAGCCAGACCGTGTCCGGGGCGGCGGTGCCGGTGTGCACATGGGTCAGATGACGGCCGTCGAGATCCCGGTAACGCGGCACCCCGGAGTTGGTGACCGAGCCGTCCAGGGCCGCCTCCACCTCAAGAGGGCCGGAGAACCCCTCGACGGTGAACTCGGTGCGCAGCGCGGCCAGATGGGGGTCGGCCATATGCACCAATCGAAGCTGGCGTACCGTCAGAACCCGGCCGCCGCCGAGGTCGTACCGCGTCCTGCGCTCCAGCAGCCCGACGGACAGTCGCAGCAGTTGCCGGTGGGCGAGCACAGGCGTGGAGTCGGGGACGATCCAGCGCCCGCCGGGAAGGCGGAAGCGCAGGGGCAGCCAGTTGGGGACATTGACCATGTCCTCGTTCTCCACATGGCGGCCCGACACCTTGGAGGTGAGCCGGTTGTAGATGCCGGCCACATAGGTGCCCGGGTAGTGGACCTCGTCGGCGGCGCATTCGGGAAGCGCGCCCCGGGTGGCGAAGTAGCCGTTGCCCAGCGTGCACAGCGACTCCCGGAGGCGTTCGTCGGCGGGAGCGTAGCCCTCGTACTCCCAGCTCCAGCCCGTCGCCTCACCCCCCGGGCTGCGGTCGTCGGTCACTTGGGCGCTCCTCCCGCGCAGAGTTCTCCGAGGTCACGTACGACGAGGTCGGCGCCGTGCCGCAGCAGCCGCGTCCCCGTGTCCGTGCCGGCGGCCCGGTCCACGCCGACCACCAAGGCGAACCCGCCACGCCGGCCCGCCTCCACGCCGGCCAGGGCGTCCTCGACGACGGCGGCCCGGTCGGCGGGGACACCGAGCCTGCGGACCGCCTCCAGGAACAGGTCCGGCGCCGGCTTGCCCGCGAGGCCCAGCCGGGCCGCCTCGCCGCCGTCCACCAGGGCGTCGAAGAGGTCCAGCACCCCGGCCCGGCTCAGCAGCTCCCCGGCATGCCTGGATGCGGAGGCCGCGGCCCGGGGCACGCCCGCCGCGCGCAGCGCCTTCACCAGCCGTACCGTCCCCGGGTAGGCGTCCACGCCCTGCTCGCGCAGCCGCTGCGTGAAGAGACGCTCCTTGTCCGCGGCGACGGCCCGTACCGTCTCGGCGGACGTCTCGATGCCGCGGGAGGCGAGGAAGGCCTTGGCTCCGTCGAGGCGGGACTTGCCGTCGACGTGGCGCAGATAGTCGTCGCGTGCGTCGAAGGGACGGCGCCGGTCGGGATCCTCGGGCGGGTGGGCGAGCAGCCAGGCGTCGAAGGCCGTCTTCCAGGCGGCCGCGTGCAGCCGGGCCGAGTCGGTGATCACCCCGTCGGTGTCGAAGACGACGGCGCCCATGTCGCGCAGGACGGGGGCGAGCGCGTCGCGGGACCGGTCAGCAGGGATGCGGGGCGGACGCATCGGTCACCTCACCTCCACTCGACGGCTCAGCCGTCCACTCGACGACTCACCCACGCCCGGCGGGATCCGCTCATGGGTACCCGCTGGGGCCGCCCTGCCACCTTCGGGCACCGCCCCCGGGTCTCGCCAGGGCCGTACGGCCCTGGCGTATCCGCCGCGCGCGTGGTGTGCTGGAGAGGACGGGAAGGACCCACAGCGACGCGGAGAAGCGGCACACGGCCGTGCACCGCGCAATCCGGATCCGCGAGAAGTGGATGGGGCCCTTCCCGCCCCATGCCGGAGCCCAGACGCCGGCGCCCGTACGCCGGGGCCGGTATTCCGGGGCCCGTGCCGCGGAGCCCGCGTCGTCACCTGCCGTTTTCCGGGCGCCACGCCGCACGCGCCTCCGTCCCGCCGCGCGCCCTTCTCCGTCGCCGCGCGCCCGGCTTCGTCGCTGCGCACCTGCATTCGTCGCCGCGCACACCTCTCATGACACGCCACCGAGGCCCTGCGCGCATCCCCGACGGCCGGGGTGTCAGTCGCCCCGGTACAGCGCGGTGAGCAGTTCGATCGCCGCCTGGGCCGCGGGGTGCGGGTCGTCGCGCCACCAGGCCAGTCGTACGGCGATGGGTTCGGCGTCCCGCACCGGCCGGTAGACGACGCCGGGGCGGGGGTACTGGTGGGCGGTGGCCTCGGCGGTCACGCCGACGCAGCGGCCGGCAGAGATCACCGTGAGCCAGTCGTCGACGTCGTGCGTCTCCTCGGTCTCGGGGCGCGAGTCGGGCGGCCACAGGTCCGCGGTGGTGGTCCCGGTGCGGCGGTCGACGAGGAGGGTACGGCCGCTGAGGTCGGCCAGCCGGACCGTGCGGCGCCGGGCCAGCGGGTCGTCGGCGGCGACCGCGCACAGCCGCCGCTCCAGTCCGACGATGGCGGAGTCGAACCGCCGGTCGTCCACCGGTCGGCGTACGACGGACAGGTCGCAGGCGCCCTCGGCGAGGCCGGCGGTGGCCGAGTTGACGCGCACCAGCTGCAGATCGGTCCCGGGGCGCGCGGCGGCCCAGCGGCGCTGGAAGGCCGGGGTGTGCCGGCCGAGCGCCGCCCAGGCGTAGCCCATCCGCAGCCGGTCGTGCCCGGAGGTGGCCTCCCTCAGCAGGTCGTCCACCTCGCCGAGCACACGCCGGGCGTGCGCCAGGACGCGCAGGCCGGTGCCCGTCGGGGTCACCTCGCGAGAGGTCCGCCGCAGCAGCCGTACGCCCAGGGCGCGTTCGAGCGAGGCCAGTGAGCGGGAGACGGCCGCCTGGGAGACGTCGAGGGCGAGGGCTGCGTCGGTGAAGGTGCCCTCGTCGACGATCGCGACGAGGCAGCGCAACTGCCTCAGCTCCACATTCATGACTCAAGCGTATAGATGCGGCCGCCAACGCATTATGCGCAAGGATGCACCGGCCCCACGATGAGCGCATGCGCACCCGCCCCGCAGCCGCGCCCGCACCCGCCCCTTCAGCCGCACCCGCACCCACGGACCCGCTCACAGACCCCGAGCCGACCCGCGGCCGTCTCGCCGGTGTGGCCACGATGATCGGCAGCGGCCTGTCGAACCAGACGGGCGCCGCGATCGGTTCCCTCGCCTTCCCCGTCCTCGGGCCCGTCGGTGTCGTCGCCGTGCGTCAGTACGTCGCCGCCCTCGTCCTGCTGGCCGTCGACAGGCCGAGGCCGCGCACGTTCAGCTGGCGCCAGTGGTGGCCGGTGACCTTGCTGGCCGTGGTGTTCGGCACCATGAACCTGTCGCTGTACTCCTCGATCGACCGTGTCGGCCTGGGGCTGGCGGTGACCCTGGAGTTCCTCGGCCCGCTCACCATCGCCCTGGCGACCTCCCGGCGCCGTGTGGACGTGTGCTGCGCGGTGATCGCCGCGGCCGGTGTCGTCACCCTGATGCGGCCGCAGCCCTCGGCCGACTATCTCGGGATGGGCCTGGGCCTGCTGGCCGCCGTCTGCTGGGCGTCGTACATCCTGCTCAACCGCACCGTCGGCCGACGCATCCCCGGGGCGCAGGGCGCGGCGGCCGCGTCGTGTCTGTCCGCGGTGATGTTCCTGCCGATCGGCGTCGTCGTCGCCCTGCGGCATCCGCCGACCGTCGGCGCCGTCGTCTGCGCGGTCGCCGCAGGTGTGCTCTCCTCGGCCGTGCCGTATCTCGCGGATCTGTTCACCCTGCGTCATGTCCCGGCCCGGGCCTTCGGCCTCTTCATGAGCGTCAACCCGGTCCTCGCGGCCCTGGTCGGCCTGATCGGCCTGGGCCAGGACCTGGGCGGACTGGAGTGGGCGAGCATCGGCGCGATCGTGGTGGCCAACTCGCTCAGCATTCTGACGTCACGGACTCGCACGGCCTGACGGCACGGACCGGCCCCACCCGGCGGGAACGTGCCGAACTCCTCGACGGCGGCGCGGAGTCCGGGCCCACCAGCAACGACAGGACACACATGAGACTCAGAGATGATGTCTCGTCCCCACAGTGAACGCACAGCGCGCGTTCCACCTCTTGCACGGCGAAACACCCCCCACCGGAAAGGGATGTGCCGTGCGCACACGTACGCGTATACGTACGACCTCTACAAGACAGGTGATCATCGCCGTCACCGCGGCGGGCTCCGTGCTCGCCTCCCCGCTCACTCCCGCCTTCGCCGCACCGTCGGCCGCCCCAACCGCCGACCTCCGCGCGGACGTTGACCGCGACGGCCGTGTCGACGTCACCGGCGACACCGACACCGCGGGTGAGGACAGTTGGTCCACCGGTCGCGGAGCGGTCTACCTTCCCAACCTCGACGACGACACCAAGCGCTGCCCGGTCAAGGGGCCCGACGGCCGTCCGCTGTCCGACGCCAAGTTGGCCTCCTGCAACGACGCGGCCGACAAGAAGGTCAACGGGGCGGCCGATGCCGCCGATCTCGCCCGGATCCGCTCCGTGGCCATGCCGGGTCTGGCAGCCGACGCCAAGGGCAGTGTGAAGGTGACGGCCGGGGCCAAGTACACCCGGGTCTTCCTCAAGCGCTCCGGCGGCTGGGCCCTGGTCACGCCCGACATGCGGCTGTCGGCCGCCGAGCTGCGCTCCGGTGCGGAGTTCGGCGTCGAGGCCACCGACGTCATCCGGGACACGGCGAAGTGGGACGGCCGCGCGGTGATCCAGCTGTCCGTGACGTCGGCCGGCCGGACCACCTCCGACACGGTGACCCTGCGCGTCGCCCCGCTGCTGACCCACCACCACCTGCAGAACGCCCAGCAGGTGATGGTCACCAAGGTGCCCGGCAACAGCCCCGAGGACGGGCCCTACCGGCAGTTCGTGAAGAACCTGGGGAACGAGGTGCGGCGCGCGGGGATCACCAAGCCGCTCGTGACCTTCGACAAGTACGGCGACATCTGGGCGCAGGACTTCGTGGAGCCGGCCTATGTGAGCATGGCCGGCCCGGGCGGGCAGCGGCATGTGATGCGTGTGATGCTGCGTTCGGCGCAGCCCGGCCGTGAGGCCGGCCGGGAGCTGTTCGAGAAGGTGCGCGGCCGCGACATCGGCGTCGTGCAGGTCTCCGGTGTGCGCGACTCGGAGGAGGGGACGCTCAACTCCACCGGGAACATGGAGACCATCCCGCCCTACACGCACGGCGGACGCTCCTTCCCGGCCGGCCGCGTCATCATGGGCCACCGCAAGGACACGGGTTCCAAGCCGGCGCAGGCGATGCGCACGCTGCTGAAGTCCCAGGGCATGCAGGACCCGCTGCTGCTGGACACCTCGTGGCTGGGCGTCGGCCATGTCGACGAGTTCGTGCAGTTCCTGCCGGCCGACACCCCGCGCGGCTGGCGGATCGGGGTCGCCGACCCGCAGGCCGGGCTGAAGCTGCTGCGCGACGCGCAGCGGGCCGGCCACGGCAGCACCAAGATGTTCTCCGTCCCGGGCCTCGGTGGCACGCCGGCGCCGAAGGAGACCATCGACCAGGCCCTCGCCGCCCGGCACTTCGTGGCCGACAACACCATGGCGGCCGAGCGCATCGCGGCGAACCTCGCCATCCTCAAGCGCGAGACCGGCGTCACCGACGAGGAGATCGTGCGCGTGCCGGGCCTGTACACCCGGGAGGCCGAGATGTCGGCGGCCGGCGGGCGGGACGTGGCCGTGCCGCGTCTGACCCGCATGGGCGGCGACCCCGCGCTCGTGGACACCCTCGGCAAGTACGGCCAGCAGAAGCGGCTCGCCCAGGACCGTGCCGCGTCCGCCGCCCCGGCCGCCGTCCGGACCAGCGCCTATGTCCCGGGCGCCGTCAACGGCATCCTGCTCGCCCGCGACCGCTATCTCGCCCCGCGCCAGTGGGGTCCGGTCATCGGCGGCAAGGACATCTTCACGCAGGCCGTCACGGCGGCGTACACGCGAGTCGGTCTGAAGGTGTCGTACATCGACGACTGGTACACCTACCACCTCGGCATGGGCGAGGTGCACTGCGGCACCAACACCCTGCGCGACGCCTCCGCGGCGTGGTGGAAGTCGAACTGACGGCTGTGTGGGCCGCGCCCGCCCGTTCGGGCGCGGCCCATTCGTCCTGCACCTCGATGTGAGAGCCCGTGATCACCGTGCGGTCGCGCGGCAGGCCGAAGTACTCGGCGGCGTCGGCGCCGTGATGCAGGAGGTGCCGATGCACAGCCGCTTGTGCCAAGGGGCCATGGTGGATCCTCCAGCGACGGCTCGACGGGCTTGAGGCTCTCGACCGCGGACAGCACCCGGATCGCCGGGGTGATCATGGTGTCGCCGAGGAAGAGCGACGCGCCGAAGGTGCCGAGCGCGGTCAGGACGAGGGCGGCTCTGCGGGTGCGCCGTGCGTTCCACCGGCGCAGCAGGGTGATCAGGGCCATGATGCCGCCCTCACCGTCGTCTCCTCGCGGGCTGCGGAGCGCCCGCGCACGTGACCTTCGCACCCGCAAGGTCGATACTGCCGACAGGCACCCTCATACGCCGTCCGGAAGGAAAACGGCAGCGATTCGGCATCAGAACCCGGCCACGATCCCACTCCGGACCGCCCACGAACCCTCACGAAATGTCAAGATCGAGAGCTGACACTCCAACCTCTGACCAGCGACGACACTGCCAGAGGCCATCGGCCACTCTCACCGGGAGGTACTCATGAAGATGCTGATCAATGTTGCGGAGACCGTGGTCGCGGACGCGTTGCGGGGGATGGCGGCCGCCCATCCCGAGCTGGTCGTCGACGTGGAGAACCGGGTGATCGTACGGCGGGACGCGCCCGTCGCGGGGAAGGTCGCCCTCATCTCCGGTGGCGGGTCGGGGCACGAGCCGCTGCACGGTGGATTCGTGGGTCCCGGCATGCTGTCGGCGGCCTGTCCCGGCGAGGTGTTCACCTCCCCGGTGCCCGACCAGATGGCGCGTGCCGCGGCCGCCGTGGACAGCGGGGCGGGCGTGCTGTTCATCGTGAAGAACTACACGGGCGACGTCCTCAACTTCGACATGGCCGCCGAGCTCGCCGAGGACGAGGGCATCCGGGTGGCGAAGGTGCTCGTCAACGACGACGTGGCGGTCACCGACAGCCTCTACACGGCCGGGCGGCGCGGCACGGGCGGGACACTGTTCGTGGAGAAGATCGCCGGCGCGGCGGCGGACGAGGGGCAGCCGCTGGAGCGGGTGGAGGCGATCGCGCGTCAGGTCAACGAGAACTCCCGCAGTTTCGGCGTCGCCCTGAGCGCCTGCACCACGCCCGCCAAGGGCAGTCCCACCTTCGATCTGCCGCCCGGTGAGCTGGAGTTGGGCGTCGGTATCCACGGCGAGCCCGGCCGGGAACGGCGGGCGATGATGACCTCGGGCGAGATCGCCGACTTCGCGGTGGGCGCGCTCCTGGAGGACATGACCCCGCGCAATCCCGTCCTCGTCCTGGTCAACGGCATGGGCGGGACACCGCTGTTGGAGCTGTACGGCTTCAACGCCGAGGTCCAGCGGGTGCTCGGCGGGCGCGGTGTCGTCGTCGCCCACACCCTCGTCGGCAACTACGTCACCTCGCTCGACATGGCGGGCGCCTCGGTCACCCTGTGCCAGGTCGACGAGGAGTTGCTGCGGTTGTGGAACGCGCCGGTGAAGACTCCGGGGCTGCGCTGGGGAGTGTGATCCAGGGACCCACCGTCCGGGGACCCACCGTCGGAGGCCCCCGCCCCGTCCGAGGCCTCTGTCCGTGGACCTCCGTCCGGAGATCCACGATCCGGGTACCCACCCATCGCAGACCGACGATCGCAAGACACCTGTCACACAAGGAGTTCCAGTGCTCGACGCCGAATTCTTCCGCCGTTGGATGACGGCGACCGCGGCCGCCGTCGACCGTGAGGCGGAACGGCTCACCGCCCTCGACTCCCCCATCGGGGACGCCGACCACGGCAGCAACCTGCAGCGTGGGTTCACCGCCGTCACGGCGGCGCTGGAGAAGGAGGCCCCGCAGTCGCCCGGCGCGGTCCTGACGCTCGCCGGGCGGCAGCTCATCTCCACGGTGGGCGGGGCGTCGGGGCCGCTGTACGGGACGCTACTGCGGCGGACCGGCAAGGCGCTCGGGGACGCCGGCGAGGTGAGCGAGTCCGAGTTCAGCCAGGCGCTGCGGGCAGGGGTGGACGCGGTCATGGCGCTCGGCGGGGCGGCGCCGGGCGACAAGACCATGATCGACGCGCTGGTGCCGGCCGTGGACGCGCTCGGCGACGGCTTCACCGCGGCACGGGCCGCCGCCGAGGAGGGCGCCCTGGCTACGACGCCGTTGCAGGCCCGCAAGGGGCGGGCGAGCTATCTCGGCGAGCGCAGTATCGGGCACCAGGATCCGGGGGCCACATCGTCGGCGCTGCTGATCGCGGGGCTGGCGGAGGCGAACGGTGAGTGAGGAGGAGGCGCGTGACGGAACGGCAGGTGACGGCACGGTGAGTGACGACAGGAAGGGCGAGCGGCTCGTCGGCATCGTGCTGGTCTCGCACAGCGCGCAGGTGGCCGCCTCGGTGGCCGAGCTGGCGCAGGGGCTGGCGGGCGGCGGAACGGCCGTGCCGGTGTCCCCGGCGGGCGGCACCGAGGGCGGCGGCCTCGGCACCAGTGCGGAGCTGATCGCCGCGGCGGCCGCCTCCGTGGACCGTGGTGCCGGGGTCGCGGTCCTGACCGACCTGGGCAGCGCGGTCCTCACCGTGAAGGCCCTGCTCGCGGAGGGCGACGAACTCCCCGACAACACACGCCTGGTGGACGCCCCGTTCGTCGAGGGCGCGGTGGCCGCGGTCGTCACGGCGTCCACCGGCGCCGACCTCGCGGCGGTGGAGGCGGCGGCCGCGGAGGCGTACACCTACCGGAAGGTGTGAGACAGGCGGCACAGCGGCATCAGCCTGCCGCGCCGAGGGCCCCACGGCCGCGTCACCGGATTCCGGTCGGCGTGCTGTGGGGCCCTTGCCGCCGCTCTGCGAGGTCGTACGCCGCCAGGCCGTCCTTCGCCAGGTCGTACGCCCCCAGGCCGTCCTCCGCGAGGTCGTTTTCCGCCGGGCCGTCAGGCGAGTCCTTCCGCCACGACCGCCAGCGCCGAGCGCATCGTCGCCGTCAGCCGGGCCTGTGCCGTCGCCGGGTCGGGCTCGGTTCCGGTGGTGTGCCAGGCGTGGTGCTCGACGGCCGCGCGCAGCGCCGCGTTGAGCATCGCGGCCTGGATCGCCGGGCACAGGTCGTCGGCGGGCAGCCCGGCCCGTGTCGCGAGGGCGCGGGCGAACGCCGGTTCGGCCTCGTCGTACGTCTGGAGCCAGATCGCGCGCAGACCGGGCTCGGTGCGGGTGAGCCGTACCAGCGCCCCCACGGTGGAGCGGTCGGGTACGGACAGCAGGCGGTCGTCGGCCGTGAACTCCCGGTCGATGACCTCCTCCAGGGGCTCGCCGGGGCGCCAGCGCCGCAGGCACTCGGCGATCAGGTCGATTCCGGCCGTGAACAGCGGGCGTACGCAGCTCTCCTTGCTCGGGAAGTAGCGCCACACGGTTCGCGCGGACACACCGACCGCCGCTCCGATCTGCTCACCGGTGGTCGCCGTCACGCCCTGGGTGACGAAGAGGTCCACCGCCGCCCGCGCGATCTCCTGCCGGATCTCGGCCTTGCGCTCCTCGGTCAGGGGCGGTCGTCCCGTGGGTCGTCTGGTGCCTCCGCGGGCTGCGGCCATGGTCTCCTCCGGCCGGCGCTGATCGCTCTCCCGGAATTCTCCATCAAGACTTTATGTCTCTCAGAGACATAAAACCGTAGGGTGGGCTCCCCCGGGCTCCCCCGAGCTCGTCCGGCAGGCAATGCCCCTCGGGCAACGGAAGTCGGGCACCGACACCGAGGCATCGCTATCGACATCGGCATTGATCGATCCGACACACGGATGCAGCACTTCATGAGCGGCGGACCGGACGGACGCAGCGTCATCGTCACCGGAGCGGGCTCGGGCATCGGGCGCGCTGCCGCGCCGGCCTTCGCCGGAGAGGGCGCGCGGGTCGTGGTGGCGGATCTGAATGCCGAAGGCGCGCAGGCGGTGGCCAAGGAGATCGAGCAGGCGGGCGGCGCCGCGGTAGCGGTCGTCGGCGATCTGAGTGAGCAGGCCGTCGTCGACCAGGTGGTCGAGACCGCCGTGGAGCGCTTCGGTGGCGTGGACGTGCTGGTGAACAACGCCGGGATCATGGACCGCATGTCGGCTGTCGCGGACGTCACCGACGCCGAGTGGGAGCGGGTGATCCGCGTCAACCTCACCGCCCCGTTCCTGCTCACCCGGGCGGCACTGCCGCACATGCTGGAGGCGGGCAGGGGCGCCATCGTGAACACGGCTTCGGAGGCCGGCCTGCGCGGCGGCGCCGCGGGCGCCGCGTACACGGCGTCCAAGCACGGGGGGGGGTGGGGCTGACGAAGTCGCTTGCGGTGATATACCGCAAGCAGGGCATACGCGCCAACGCCATCGCCCCGGGCGGCACGCAGACCGGCATCGTCGTGGACTCGGCGCAGGACGCCCATGGAGGCGGCCCTCGGCCCGCACTTCGTCAACCTCGGCAGGCTGGCCCAGCCGGAGGAGCAGGCCGCCGCCATCGTGTTCCTCGCCTCGGACGCGGCGAGCAACATCAACGGCGTGATCCTGCCGGTCGACGACGGCTGGTCGGCCGTCTGACCTCGCCCTGGCTCCCCGGCCGACCTCTCCTCGGCTGCCCTTCCGGCCTCTCCTCGGCTGTCTGTCCGCCCGCTCCTCAGTTCCCGCGCCCGGCCGGCCCGCCGTGCACGAACTCCCGTGCCAGGCGCTCACCGGTCGTCACGGCGGCCGCACGGTTCTCGATGGGGGCCACCGGCTCGTCCGCGAAGACGATGTAGGTGACCTCTGAGGCCGCGCCGCCGGCGTTCGGGTCGGCCGGGATACCGAGGGCCTCGGCGGTGGCGTACGACGCCTCGCCGATCATGTCGCGCGGTCCGACGTCGCCGACGACCGCGTACTGCACCCGCCCCCGGTACACGACCGCCGCGACCGAGCCGCCGCGGACGCCGTGGTCACTGGGGTTCCAGATGCCGCTCGGGGCGGGCACCACGATGTACGGGAGGCGTTCGGCGTTCAGGTGGCGGCCGTCGGTCTGCTGAAAGGCCGTCGCGGCGGAGAAGTAGGGGTCCGTACGGCGGTTGCAGCGGGCGGTGGGCTGCCCGTCGCAGTCGATGTCCATGTCCGCCTTCCAGAACACGGCGCCCGGCATTCCGCAGACCGGGATCGTCGCGGACGTGTTCCTGTCGGTGCGGTAGAGCCCGCGGGAGACGGAGGTGCAGTCGCGCACCTTCGACAGCAGGTCGGCGGCGCCGACGTCGACCTCCTCGCGATGTGTGGTGGGCCCCTCCCGTGCGACGGGCGGACCGGCGTGAAGCGTCGTCGGAGCGAGTAAGGCGGCACTTGCCGCCGCCAGCGTCAGCGACCGGACACGCACAACAAGGACCCCTCTCCGCGGGGACACTGACGGGCACTCAGTCCGAAGCATTATCAGTAGGGCACTCAGTCAATTTGATGCTGTTCGGATCATGGCGCCGCCAGCGGGACCCGTACGGCGCACACTCCGGTGACACGACGGAGCCGTCACCCGGACCTCCGGGCAGGGGCCGGGGGCCCGAGTCCGCGGCGGACCCCGCCCCCGGCCACCCGCGTCCGGCGCGGGATCAGCGACGACAGCGGCCCGTGCCGGCGGCATGAACTCCTCGACCCACAGGGAGAGTTCAGCCATGAGGAGGTTCAGCATACGTAACCGCGCGAGCGGGCCACCAACGACCGCCCTCTTGATGTGATCGCGTCAGCCGCGCCATATTGGTCCGGACCATTGCCGTGAGGCCGCTCCCCGGGAGGCAGAGTCGTGCGACGCCTTCTCGTTCCTTTCGCCGCGCTCTGTGCGACGCTCGGGCTGCTCACCTCCTGCGCCTGGGGCGGGGCGGCCGAGGACGGCGGCCGGCTGCCCGCGGCGCCCACCGGGGTCACGGCGGACGCGGGCAGCGCGACGAGCGTGCACGTCATGTGGAACGCGGTCGCCTCGGAGCGCGGCATCCGCGGCTACGAGGTGTATCGGGGCCCCACAAAGGTCAAGGAAGTGCCGGGCTCCGCACACATGGTGGATGTCACCATGCTCAAGCCGTCGACCCCGTATGCCTTCACCGTGCGCGCGCGGGACACCGACGGGCGGCTCGGCCCGCCTAGCAAGGTGGTCCGGGCGACGACCCCGAAGGCCGTGACAGCCGACCGCTCCGCCCCGACCCGTCCGGGCGAGGTCCAGGGCCGGGCGGTCGGCAGCCGGGCCGTTCAGCTGTCGTGGTCGGAGGCGACCGATGACCGGGATGTGGTGTCGTACGACATCCAGCAGGGCGGGACGAAGATCCACAGTGTGGGCGGCAACCAGACCGCGACCGTGGTCACCGGGCTGCGGCCCGGCACGCGCTACTCCTTCACGGTGCGGGCCCGGGACGCGGCCGACAACCTCTCCCCCGCCACGGCGGCGGTCCGGGTCACCACGCCCGGCACCGACGACGGACGCGGCACCGCGCCGACGGCCTTCCGGGCGACGACCCATCGCGAGGACGGGGCGTACCACCTCGATCTGAGCTGGGTGCCGCCGCGCACGGACGGTGTGGTCGCGGAGTACCAGGTGCAGCTCGACGGCCGTACGGTCACCTCGCTGGTGTACGGCGGGAGCGCGCCGCGCGAGCGGGCCACGTACAGCTTCTATCTGGGCCCGGAAAAGGGGGTCGGGCACCGGGTGCGGATCCGGGGCAGGCTACCGGACGGCACCTGGGGCGGCTTCTCGGCGGAGCGGACGGTGACGACCGGCGGGCGGGGCTGAGAGCCTCACAGGCTCCGAGGTCCGCTCCGGCGTCCCCCGGATGCAGCACTCCGTCACCTGTCCGGGGGCGGCCCGCATGCGGACGGGGCCCGGGGCGCGTTGGCTGCCTCTGAGGCAGCACGGGCGTTCCCGACCCTCGGCGGCGCCAGGGATGTTCCGCCGACCGTGCCGCCGGAGGGCACCCTATGCGCAAGTCATCGCTACTCCTCCGCTCGGGCCTGACCGTGGCAGCCGCCTCCCTACTCCCCTTCGCCATGGCCGCCGGTCCGGCCGCCGCGGTCTCGGGGATCTCCGTGAGCACCACCGGCTCCACGGTCTCGGTCACGACCAGGGCGTGCACCAACGTCAACGGCAGCTGGGGCACGGCCTCCCTGCTGAACAGCCGGCAGGCGAACTTCGCCCAGGGCCGTCAGGTCTCCCTGTCGGGGACGGACGCCCTGCAGTCGGCGGCCTGGTCCGGCGTGAGCGCGGGCACCTACACGGTCATCGTCGTGTGCTCCAACGGCACGACCGCGGGCACCCAGTCGGTCGTCGTCTCGGGCCCCTCCCCCACCCGGACGGCCTCGGCCACGTCCTCGCCCTCACGCGGCGTCATGGGCGGCGTCGGCGGGGCCACGAAGGACTACGGCACGCTGACGCTGGTCGGCGGCGGGGTCCTGGTGGGCGCGGGCGGCCTGGCCGCGGCCTGGTACCTGCGCCGCAAGTCGAAGCCGTACCGCCTCTGACACGGCTGACCGAGACCGGCCTTCTCCGGGCCTTCCGGCTCACACCGGCTCCGCGCTCCCTGCCCACACCGGCTCCGGGCCTTCCGGCTCACGCCGTCTCGCGCCCCGGCAGCTCGGCGAACTCGTCCAAGGCGCGGGTGAGCCACTGGGTCCAGAAGGTCTCCAGGTCGATGCCGGCGCGCAGCACCAGGTGCCGCAGCCGGTCCTGGGAGCTGTCCCTGCCGGGCGGGAAGTCCCGCTTCTCGATCGCCGCGTACTCGGCCAGCTGCCTTCGGTGCAGGTCGAGATGGCGCCGGAGGTCGGCCTCGATGCCCTCGGTCCCCACGACGGCCGCGGCGCGCATCCGCAACAGCAGGGTGTCGCGGTGCGGCCGGGGGTCCTGGGAGGCGGCGGTCCAGCGGGCCAGTTCGGCGCGGCCCGCCGGCAGGACCTCGTAGCTCTTCTTCTGCCCGCGGGCCGGCTGCTCGCTCGGCAGTGTGCGGATGAACCCCTCGGTCTCCAGTTTTCCCAGCTCGCGATAGATCTGCTGATGCGTGGCCGACCAGAAGTAGCCGATCGACCTGTCGAACCGGCGGGTCAGCTCCAGCCCCGATGACGGCTTTTCGACCAGGGCGGTGAGAATCGCGTGCGGGAGTGACATGGGCTCATCCTAAGTACGGCCCTTGGGGCCTCAGCAGTGCCCGAACGGTCGCTACAGGCTCGCCGCCAGCTCCGTGCCCTGTTTGATGGCACGCTTGGCGTCGAGTTCGGCGGCCACGTCGGCGCCGCCGATGAGGTGCACGCTGCGGCCCTCGGCGAGCAGTGTCTCGTACAGGTCGCGGCTCGGCTCCTGCCCGGTGCACAGCACGATGGTGTCGACCGGGAGGACGGTGCTCTCCTCGCCGACGGTGACGTGCAGTCCGGCGTCGTCGATACGGTCGTAGCGCACGCCCGGGACCATGGTGACGCCCCGGTGCTTCAGCTCGGTGCGGTGGATCCAGCCGGTGGTCTTGCCGAGCCCCGCGCCGACCTTGCTCGCCTTGCGCTGGAGCAGGTGGACCGTGCGCGGCGGGGCGGGGCGCTCGGGAGCGGTGAGGCCGCCGGGGGCCGTGTAGTCCATGTCGACGCCCCAGTGGCGGAAGTACGTCTCGGAGTCCTCGTTGGCCTTGTCGCCGCCGTCGGTGAGGAACTCGGCGACGTCGAAGCCGATGCCGCCCGCGCCGAGGATGGCGACGCGGTCGCCGACGGGGGCGCCGTCGCGCAGGACGTCGAGGTAGCCCACCACGCTCGGGTGGTCGACGCCGGGGATATCGGGGGTGCGGGGGGTGACGCCGGTGGCGACCACGACCTCGTCGTAGGCGGCGAGGTCCTCGGCCGACACCCAGGTGTTCAGCCGTACGTCGACGCCCTGCCAGTCGAGCTGGTGGCGGAAGTAGCGCAACGTCTCGTCGAACTCCTGCTTGCCGGGGACCTTGCGGGCGACGTTCAGCTGGCCGCCGATCTCGCTCGCGGCGTCGAACAGCGTGACGTCGTGGCCGCGTTCGGCCGCGCTCACCGCGCAGGCCAGCCCGGCGGGTCCCGCGCCGACGACCGCGACGCGCAAGCGCCGCCGGGTCGGGGAGAGCGTCAGCTCGGTCTCGTGGCAGGCGCGCGGGTTGACCAGGCAGGAGGTGATCTTGCCGCTGAAGGTGTGGTCGAGGCAGGCCTGGTTGCAGCCGATGCAGGTGTTGATGGCCTCGGGACGACCGGCCGCGACCTTCGCGACGAAGTCGGGGTCGGCGAGCATCGGGCGGGCCATCGAGACCATGTCCGCGCAGCCGTCGGCCAGCAAGTCCTCGGCCAGCTCGGGGGTGTTGATGCGGTTGGTGGTGACGAGCGGGACCGCTACCTCGCCCATCAGCCGCTTGGTGACCCAGGTGTAGGCGCCGCGCGGCACCGACGTCGCGATGGTCGGGATGCGCGCCTCGTGCCAGCCGATGCCGGTGTTGATGATCGTCGCCCCGGCGGCCTCGACGGCCTTCGCGAGCGTGATCACCTCGTCCAGCGTGGAGCCGCCCGGGACGAGGTCCAGCATGGACAGCCGGTAGACGATGATGAAGTCCTCGCCGACTGCCTCGCGCACCCGGCGGACGATCTCGACCGGGAAGCGCATGCGGTTCTCGTACGAGCCGCCCCAGCGGTCGGTGCGCCGGTTGGTCTGCTGGGCGATGAACTCGTTGATCAGGTAGCCCTCGGAGCCCATGATCTCGACGCCGTCGTAGCCGGCCTGCCGGGCGAGGCGGGCGGCACGCGCGTAGTCGTCGATGGTCTGCTCGACCTCGGCGTCGGTGAGCTCGCGGGGCGGGAAGGGGCTGATCGGCGCCTGGAGCGGGCTCGGGGCGACGAGGTCCTGGTGGTAGGCGTACCGGCCGAAGTGCAGGATCTGCATCGCGATCCGCCCGCCCTCGCGGTGCACGGCCTCGGTGATGACCCGGTGCTGCTCGGCCTCCGCCTCGGTGGTGAGCTTGGCGCCGCCCTCGTAGGGCCGCCCCTCGTCGTTGGGCGCGATGCCGCCGGTGACGATCAGGCCCACTCCCCCGCGCGCCCGCTCGGCGTAGAAGGCGGCCATGCGCTCGAAGCCGCGCTCGGCCTCCTCCAGGCCCACGTGCATGGACCCCATGAGGACGCGGTTGGGCAGCGTGGTGAAGCCCAGGTCCAGCGGGCTCAGCAGGTGCGGGTAACGGCTCATCGGGCCCCTCCGTGCGGGTTTCGTGCCTGACGTAGTTGTAGAGGACCGCGAAGGCTTTATGCAACTAGTTGCACAATCGCAGTGGGGTGACACGGACCACTCAGGCCTCCGGGCGGCTGCGGGTCGCGGGTGGTTGCTCGCGCAGTTCCCCGCGCCCCTTGAGGACGTGCGGCGGACGTACCTCCAGGGGCGCGGGGAACTGCGCGACCAGCCCCCATGCACCCGCAGCCGCCACCCGGTCACAGCCCACCCCTGCATCCGGCTTCGGGCACAGTGATCCCATGACCCCACACGCCGACATCATCGACCTCGCCCAACGGCTGATCCGCTGCCCCAGCCGGGCCGGGATCGACGACTACGGCCCCGTCCTCGGCGTCCTGGTGGACTGGCTCGCGGAGCGTGAGCTGCCGTATCGACGTCTCTGCGGCGATCAGGGCGCCGTCGTCGGCCTGCTGATCCAGATCACCGGCAGTCGCCCCGGTCCCTGGTGGGCGCTGGACGCCTGTGTGGACACCGCGCCGTACGGCGACGAGGCCGCCTGGACGTTTCCTCCGGACTGCGGCGAGGTCGTGGACGGCTGGCTGCGCGGCAGGGGCGCGGCGGACTCCAAGCTCGCCGCGGCGATGTTCTGCGGCATCGCGGCCGAGTTGCACGGCCGGGCCGGTGACCTGCACGGCGGGCTGGCGGTGCTGCTCGACGTCGATGAGCACACGGGTGGCTTCGGCGGGGCTCGCGCGTACCTGGCCGATGCGGAGGCGGTCCGTCCGGCCGGGGTGATGATCGGCTACCCGGGGCTCGACGAGGTTGTGGTCGGTGGGCGGGGCCTGTGGCGGGCCACGATCGCGGTGCACGCGGCGGCGGGTCACTCGGGGTCGCGTGCCACCACGCCGGGTGCCGTCTCTCGCGCGGCGCATCTCGTACGGCTCCTGGAGGAGGCCGAACTCCCGGACTCGGACGGGGAGTTCCCGTTGCCGCCGAAGCTGACGGTGACCTCCTGCCACGGTGGTCAGGGCTTCTCGGTCGTGCCCGACCTGTGCGAGCTGGGCGTCGACGTCCGTACGACGCCGGGCTTCGACGCCGTCGACGCCGAGCGGCTGGTGCGCGGGGCGGTGGGCGAGCTGGACGTGCGGGTGCCGGTGCCACGGCCGACCCTGATCACCCCGGTGGCCGCCTGGCCGCCGTATCGGCTGGCCGGGGACCAGCAGCCGGCCGCTGCCCTGCTGGAGGCCGCCTCGCGGGAGGGCCTCACTGTCCGACCGAAGACCGCCGGCCCGTCGAACATCGGCAATCTGCTCGCCGGCGAGGGCATCCCTGCGACGGCGGGTTTCGGAGTTCGGTACGCGGGCCTGCACGGCGTGGACGAGCGGGCCTGTCTCGCGGACCTGCCCGCTGTCCACGCCGTCTACCGGCGTGCCGTACTCGGCCTGCTGGGCTCTTCCTCGCCGAGTTCGCCCTCACCGGGCTCGCCCTGACCGACAGCCCTTGCCGAGCCGCCCTTGCCGGGCTCGGCCGTCAGAGGCCGGGGCGGCTCCTCAGCACCACGTGCAGCTCCCGCTCCTGGTCGCCCGAGGCCGAGGCCAGGTCGTGGACCGTGAACAGGGAGTCCAGCGTCGTACGGAGCCGTTCGATGGCCCAGTAGCCGCCCTGTGCGTCCGCCTCGACGGCCGCCGAGAGCCGGGCGGGCGCCGGGCACTCGTGCGCGTCCGTCACCTCGAACGTGCCGAGCCACACCATCGGGCGGGTCTCATGGAGCTGCTGCGGCACGTCCTCGGGGCCCCGGTCGGACTCGAAGCACGTGCACAGCGCGTCGAACACGATCCGGGCGTCTTCCTTGCTGCATCCGCTGATCTCGACGGACACGGGCTCCTCGTGCAGTCGTTCACGACCCATCGTGATCGCTCCTCTCGTGGCCGCACCGCGGTACCACGGGTAGCCCGCGGAACCGGACCCCAACCCAAGAAAAGCACCACCCGCGCCGGAGCACTACCGGCGGAGCCGCCCCGTCCGCGCCGCTGACCGGCGCGCTCAGCTCCGCGTGAACCGGTACGTCTTGCTGTCGGTCAGCACACAGAAGCCCGGCGAGATGACGATCACCCGCAGGGTGCCGGTACGGCGGTCGTAGTCGATGCCCTCGGTCTCGTGGTCGCCGGAGCAGGAGCTGCGCAGCGGGAGCCGGCGCAGGGCGGTGACATGGCCGGTCACGTCGGACGAGCCGGGCTCCGCGGAGAGGTCGATCTGGAGCAGCGGCTTGGTCATGCCGAAGAGGGTGCCCGCCGGGTCGTCGGAGGAGCACAGCAGGGTCTTGGCGCCGGTGAAGTCACAGCCCTGGATGTCCCGGACGGCGTGGTCCAGCCGGATGCTGGAGGTCCAGGGCAGATTCGCCGAGGGCGAGGTGGCGGGGTTGACGCCGGGGGTCGGGTGGACCAGCAGGCGGGTCATGGTGCCCCACTCGCCCGAGACCATCCACTGACCGCCGGGTGCGATGGCGGCGAAGGAGTTGTTCAGCGCCTCCCCGGAACCCAGCGTGTGGACGTACTCCGACCAGGTCCCGTCCGGCGCCTGCACCCGGAACATCTTCGCCGTGCCCGAGTCCGCCTGGTACGGCTCGACGTAGTAGCCGTTGTAGGAGGCGTCGGGGTCGCCCACATGGTTCCAGCCGCGGCTGCTGACCGAGATGGGAATGGTGCCGATGCCGGTGTAGCGGTTGGGGCTGTTCGCCGGGACCTCGACGGAGGCCAGGCCCTGGCTCTCGGTGAGCGGGTCGGCGCGGTCCGAGCCCACCTCCGTCCAGGTGTCGGCGGCCTGCGCGGGCGTCGCGGTGGACAGCACGGCGGCGGAGGCGAGGGCGACGAGGCCGGTCAGAGCTGTATGACAACGTTGCCGGGCGCGCAGGGCCATGGGGGCGACTCCTTGGGGGTGAGTGCGCGGGTGGGGGTGTGTCGGCGGACAGTTTGGCGGCCCTACGTAGTCATGTACAGACCAAACAGGCGAACGGGTGCCGTCTGATCGGCCACAGTCATGTGGCCCGGAGCCGGCTTCGGCGGACGTTCTCCGCCGTGTTGAGGGATGGTGGAGGTGAACGACCAAGGGGGCCCAGAGACGCTTGAACGCGGTAGAACTAGGGGAGTCGGCACGGGGGAACGGCGTGCCGTGAGGATGGGCGAAGGCGGTGCGTGGGATGTCTGCAGCCGAACGTCCCGTGCCCGAGGGCCACGAGCCGGCACGCGGGCCGATGGGCCAGAACGGCGAGCCCGCCCGCGGCCCGATCGGGCCGAGCGGGCTGCTCGACGTGCTGGGCATGGCCTCGGTGGTGCTCGACGTCGAGGGGCGCATCGTGCTGTGGAGCCCCCAGGCCGAGGACCTGTTCGGCTATCCGGCGCACGAGGCGCTGGGCCAGTACGCCGCCCGGATCATGGTCCACGAACAGCACCTGGACCTGGTCGTCAAGCTGTTCTCCGACGTCATGGAGACCGGTGAGGGCTGGGCCGGCGCCTTCCCCATCCGGCGCAAGGACGGAAGCACCCGGCTGGTGGAGTTCCGCAACATGCGGCTGCTCGACGACGAGGGCGACGTCTACGCGCTGGGCCTGTGCGCCGACCAGACGACGGTCCGGCGCCTGGAGCGGGACGTGGCGCTGTCGACGCGGACGATCGCGCAGGCCCCGGTCGGTCTGGCCGTCCTCGACACCGAGCTCCGGTACGTCTCGGTGAACCCGGCGCTGGCTCAGCTGAACGGCATTCCCGCCGAGGACCACATCGGCCGTACGCCGCGTGAGCTGCTTCCGGGCGTCGACGCGGACGCCATCGAGGCGGTCCTGCGCGACGTACTGCGGACCGGTGATCCGCTGATCAACCATCGCATCGTGGGCCGGACCCCGGCCGACCCGGACCGGGAGCACTTCTGGACCATCTCGCTCTACCGGCTGGAGGACACCGCGGGGACCGTGCTGGGCGTGGCCGGCATGGCCGTGGACATCACCGAGCAGCACCAGGCAGCCGTCGAGGCCGAGTCGGCACGGCGGCGCCTCGCCCTCATCGCCGACGCCTCCGCACGGATCGGCACCACGCTGGAGCTGGACCGCACGGCACGCGAGCTCGCCGACGTCGCCGTGCCCGAGCTCGCCGACGTGGCGGCCGTGGATCTGCTGGAAGCCGTGGTGGAGGGCAGACGCAGCAGTCTCGGGCCCACCGAGCCGGCCGTGATCCGCGCCCTGGCCGTCCAGGCCGACCACGCCACGGAGGCCCTGAGCGCCGCCGACCCGCCCGGGCACGTCACCCGCTACGGCCCGGACCGCCTGGTCACCGAGTGTGTGCGCACCGCCAGTCCCGTCATGGTGGCGCACGTCCAGGAAGAGGACCTGCCGCGGATCGCCCGCTCCCCCGAGGCCGCCGTACAGCTGGGCCGTGCGGGCGTGCACTCGTATCTGGCGGTGCCGCTGATCGCGCGCGGCGAGGTGCTCGGCGCCCTCGACCTCAAGCGCACCCGCAATCCGCTGCCGTTCAGCGAGGACGATCTGCTGCTCGCCCGTGAACTGGCCGCCCGTGCGGCCGTGCAGATCGACAACGCCCGCTGGTACCAGAACGCCCGCGACACCGCCCTCACCCTGCAGCGCAGTCTGCTGCCCAGCCACCCCGCGGTGACCGGCGGCCTGGAGGTCGCCTCCCGCTACCAGCCGGCGGGTGCCAGCGCCGAGGTCGGCGGCGACTGGTTCGACGTGATCCCGCTGGAGGACGGCAAGACCGCGCTGGTCGTCGGCGATGTGATGGGCAGCGGCATCGACGCCGCCACGACCATGGGCCGGCTGCGCACCGCGACGCACACCCTGGCCTCCCTCGACCTCGAACCGACCCGCCTCCTGGAACACCTCGACAAGATCACCGAGGGTCTCGACCACTCCATCGCCACCTGCGTCTACGCCGTCCACGACCCGAAGCTGCGGCAGTGCCGGATCGCCAACGCCGGCCATCTGCCGCCCGTCCGCGTCCACCCCGGCCGGCCCCCGGAACTTCTCGAACTGCCCACCGGTGCACCGCTGGGCGTGGGCGGCGTCGCCTTCTCCACGACGACGATCGACCTCCTGCCCGGCGACCAGTTGGTGTTCTACACGGACGGCCTCGTCGAGACCCGCCAACACCCGCTGGACGAGCGCCTCGACGCCCTCCTGGAGCTCCTCGACGACCCCGACCGCCCCCTGGAGGAGTGCTGCGACCTCCTCCTGCGCACGCTGCACCAGCCGGACAACTCCGACGACGTGGCACTGCTCATCGCGCGGGTGTTGACGCCGAGTTGACAGGCGGGTGGGACGGGCGCCCGAATTCACAGCAACTGATTACTTGTTCCTTACCGTCCGCCACCCACAATCACAGCAAGGCATGGCATGGGGATGCCGGGTGCCGTGACCGACGGGAGCGAGCGGTGACACACGATCCGGATCAGGGACACCACGCCGGCGCGGAGCCGGCCGACGCGGAATTCGAGGTCCTCACGGGACCGGGCGGCCCGGAGCGGGAGCACACCCGGAGTGCTGCGCTGCGCGGGCTGTGGCAGGGGCGTTCCGTCCGGGCGCGGGCGGTGACCGCGACGGCCACGGTCGCCGTCCTGGCCCTCGGCGGTACGGTCGCCTACGCGGCGTCTGCCTCGGGCTCGGACTCCGGGACCTCGCCCTCGGCCACCGGACCGGCGTCGGCGTCACCGTCCCCGGACGGGCCCGGCGGCCGACACGGCCACGGCATGTTCGGCCTCGGCGGGGGCGGCGTGCACGGCGAGGCGACCGTCGAGGACCCCGGCAGCGGCGAGTGGATCGTACGGATCTGGCAACGCGGCACCATCGCGAAGGTGGACGGCGACCAGGTCACCGTCAAGAGCGAGGACGGCACCTCGTGGACATGGACCGTCGGCTCGGACACGACCGTGCGCCATGACGGCGACAAGGGCTCCGGCACCGAGGCCCTCAAGAAGGGCGAGGACATCTTCGTCGTCGGCACACGGTCCGACGACGACACCAGGACGGCCTCCCGTCTGTTCTCGGGCAACTGGGACGAGTGGAAGCCGAAGGGCAGGGACGGGGACCGGGGGCCGGGCGGCCGGCGGGACAAGTTCCCCGGACCGCGCCACTGGGACTGGCGGAACCCCGCCCCCTCTGCGAGCCCTTCGAAGAGCGGCGCGGCGACCTGATCGGGCTGGATGGGGCCGTGGGCTGAGCCGGCTGAGCCCTCGCTCAGGGCTGGTGGAGGCGGCGACCAGCCCTGAGCGAGGTGGCCCTCAGGGCTGGTTGAGGCCGATCACGACATTCGCGTACAGCTCCTCCGACGCGACCACACGTGCCGACAGTCCACTGCCGGTGAAGGCTTCCAGGGCCTTCGGCGCCTGGCGTTCACTCGTCTCGACCAGCAGACAGCCGCCCGGCGCCAGCCACCGGGGCGCCTCGGCGGCGACCCGGCGCAGCACGTCCAAGCCGTCCGGACCGCCGTCGAGCGCGACACGGGGCTCGTGGTCGCGGGCCTCCGCGGGCAGGAGGCCGACCTCGTCGGTGGGCACGTACGGCACGTTCGCCGCGAGGATGCCGACGCGGCCGCGCAGGCTGTCGGGCAGTGGCTCGAACAGGTCGCCCAGGTGGACCTCACCGCTGTAGGGAGCCACGTTGCGGCGGGCGCAGCGCACTGCCGCCGGGTCGATGTCGGCCGCGTGCAGCTCGATCCGGCCGCGTGAGCCGAGCGCGGCCGCCAGGGCCACGCCGACCGCGCCCGAACCGCAGCACAGGTCCACGACCACGGATGCGTCCGGTGCGACGGCGAGGGCCTGCTCGACCAGGAACTCGGTACGGCGGCGGGGTACGAAGAGGCCGGGTTCCACGGCTATGCGCAGCCCGTGGAACTCGGCCCAGCCGAGGACGAGTTCGAGGGGCAGACCGGTGACGCGGCGGTTCACCATGGCGGCCAGCTCGGCCGGGGTGCGGGCGGCGGCCAGGATCAACCGGGCCTCGTCCTCGGCGAAGACACAGCCGGCGGAGCGGAGGGCGGTCACCACGGCGTCGTGGGAGAGCGGCGAGGGGGACGCGGGTGACGGCGAGGAAGAAGAGAAGGGGGGCATGGGAGCCGAGAGCCTTTCGGAAGCCGAAGGGTGCTCTCGCGGTCGCCTACTGGCGGTGATCCGCGCCGATTCGAGATGAGAGCACCCGACCTGACACAGCGGTAATGGGTCTCACCTCCCTGACTCCGCACGCCGGGACCGTCCCGACCGAACGGCCACACTACCCCAACGATCACTGGGACGATTGAACGAACGTGTAACCCGTACGGTTGAATGAGCACGTACCGATCACGCTCGACCCGCGGGCCGTCGCCTTCGGCGGCCTGGAGGCACCACCCGCATGAATGTCACCCGAGGCTTCACCGGGCGCCCTCGCGTCCAGAATGCCGCGCTGCCGCCCGGCCAGTACGACGCGGGCGACGACTGGCCCGTCCTGTCCGCCGAAGTCACGCCCGAGCTGACGCCCGCCGAGTGGTCCTTCCGTGTCGACGGGCTCGTCGAGGAGCCGCGCACCTGGAGCTGGGAGGAAGCGCATGCGCTGCCTGCGTCGGTGTACGAGGGCGACATCCACTGCGTGACGAGCTGGTCGAAGTTCGGCGTGCGGTTCGGCGGTGTGTCGCTGGACGCCTTCCTCAGTGTGGTCCGGCCCCATGTGTCCGCCACACATGCCGTCGCCTATTCGCACACCGGGTACACCACGAACCTGCCGCTCGCCGACCTGACGGGTGGGCGGGCCTGGATCGCCTGGGAGTACGACGGGGAGCCGCTCGCTCCCGAGCACGGTGGCCCGGCACGGCTGCTGGTGCCGCACCTGTACTTCTGGAAGAGCGCCAAGTGGATCGCGGGCCTGCGGATCCTCGACCACGACGAGCCGGGGTTCTGGGAGCAGAACGGCTACCACGGCCGCGGCAACCCCTGGCAGGAACAGCGGTACTCCGGTGACTGAGGCAACTGGGACGACCGGGGTGCCCGAGGCGACGGCCGTGACCTCCGCGTCCGTGGCGTCCGCATCCCTGGCGTCCACATCCGTGACCTCCGCTCCCCCGACCCGGTTCGCCGTGCCCGGCCGGATCGCCGTCAGCAACCGGACCGCGGCGGTGTGGCAGACCGCCACGATCACCGAGGTCCGCCGCGAGACCCCGCGCGCCGCCACCTTCCGTCTCGCGGTGCCCGCGTGGGCGGGCCATCTGCCGGGCCAGCACCTGATGCTCCGGCTGACCGCGGATGACGGCTATGTGGCCCAACGCCACTACTCGATCGCGTCCGCGCCCGACGACCCGGGCCATATCGAACTGACCCTGGATCACGTCGAGGGCGGTGAGGTGTCCGGCTGGTTCCACACGGTCGCCGAGCCCGGCGACACGGTCGAGGTCCGCGGCCCGCTCAGCGGCTTCTTCGCCTGGCCCGGGGACCGGCCGGCGCTGCTGGTCGGCGCCGGCTCCGGCGTCGTACCGCTGATGTCGATGGTGCGGCACCACCGGGCGCGGGGCCTGGACGTTCCGCTGCGGCTGCTGGTGTCGGTGCGCAGCCCCGAGGAGCTGATCTACGCGCGCGAGTACGGCGCGGAGACGACACCCGTGTTCACGCGGAGCGCGCCGGTGGGTGTGCCCGTGGGACGTATGGCCGCCGCACATGTGGCGCCGCTCCTGGCCGAGCAGCCTCCTGGTGGGTGGGAGGCCTATGTGTGTGGCTCCAACGCGTTCGCGGAGCACGCCTCTCGACTGCTCGTGACGGCAGGTCAGCCGGTGGACCGCATCCGGATCGAACGCTTCGGCTGATCGTCGGGGCGCAGCCGCAACCAGGGTGCGCGCGTCCGCCCGTGCGCCCCGCGTACCTGTCGTGCCCGGCGTACCTGTCGTGCCCGGCGTACCTGTCGTGCCCGGCGTGCCCGGCGTGCCCGGCGTGCCCGGCGTGCCCGGCGTGCCCGGCGTGCCCGGCGTGCCCGGCGTGCCCGGCGGTTGACGATGTCCCCGGGATCGTCAGGAACGATGTCCCGTCTTCGGGGGTACCTGCACGGCATGCGAAGCCGCGTGCATGGCCGGCGTTGGTGGCACAGTCCGCTGCGGCGCCGGTCGGATGTCGTCGAAGCGTGGACGGTGGTGGCCGTGATCGCGCTGCTGCTCGTCGGCGCGCCGCTGGCCGGGGTGATCGCGGCCTGGTGGGCCCATGGCGACGCCCTGACCATGGCTCGGGAGCAGCGCACCGGTCTCCGGCAGGTCCGGGCCGAGGTCATCGACAGAGCCCCCGGCGCGGTGCCCCTGCCGCAGGGCGGACGGCAGCTGTCCGCGAAGGCGACGGTTCGCTGGACGGAGTCGGAGACGGGTCCGCGTACGGCCACGGCGCGTGTCCCGGCCGGGACACGGACCGGCGACACGGTCGACGTATGGCTCGACACCGAGGGCCGCAGCGTCCCCCCACCTCCCGACGACGCGTCCGTCTGGTACCGCTCCGTGACCGTCGGCATCTGTGCCACGGGCGGTGCGGTGGCCCTGACCCTCCTCGGCCACACGGCCGTACGACACACCGCGATGCGCCGTCGCCTGGCCGAATGGGAACAGGAGTGGGCCCGAACGGAGCCGGGCTGGACGGGCCGTAGGGCATGAGCCGTGGCGTCAGCCGGTGCCAGGGAATGACGTCGGCCGGTGCCAGGGAATGACGTCGGCCGCTGCCACGGTTTGCGTCGGCCGGTGTCACGGAATGCAGACCCGATTCAGTCCGCCGGCGTCAGGAATTCCGGTCCGTCGGTGCGAAACCGTCGAGGAGCGCGTCGAGTCCGTCGGACAGGCCGTCCGGTCCGCCCTGCTCGGCGAGGGCCGGGGCGACCTCGCGCAGCACGGGCAGTTCCTGGGACGGCATGCGGTGCAGGCCCAGGCGGAACGCGGGGTCGGATTCCTCGGGGTTGTCCACCATGGCCCTCAGTTCCACCGACACATATCCGAGCACCCAGGCGGTGTAGGCGCGGAACACGGAGGCGGCACGGGCGTCGTCGAACCCGGCCTGGCGGAGCAGGCCGAGGATCCGCTCGTGATCCCTGAGCACCGCGAGCGGCCTGCGGGCGAGCGGCACGGCCATCATCCGGGTGGAGAGCAGCGGCACGGCCTGCGGGTGGGCCAGACACACGTCGTACAGGGCGCGAGCGGTCCGTTGGAGCTCGGCACGCCATTCGGGTGCCTCGGTGGCCCCGGTGTCCGCGGACTCGGACGTGGTCGCGGGCGCCGTAGCCCCGGAGCCGTCGGACAGTCGCCCCTCCAGCTCCAGGTACAGCGCCTCGACGAGGCCGTCCAAGAGGGAGTCCTTGCCTTCCGCGTACCGGTACAGCGCCATGGCCTCGACACCGAGCTCCGCGCCGAGCCGACGCATGCTCAGAGCCGACAGGCCCTCCCTGTCGACCAGCTCCAGGGCGGCGGCCAGCACGCGCTCGCGACTGAGCCTGCCGTAGCGTCCCCGGTCACTGGCGCGACGCGCGGGCCTGTCCGTCGAACCCTCAGCCATTCCGTGCCTCCCTGCGCCGCTGCCGTACGACCCCGGCCCGTCCGGGGCGACAGCATCCGCATACGACGTAAACATACCTGGCGGCACCCCTCCTGACCCTTCTCGTTGGCCTTCCCGCTTGACCTTGCGTCTCTTTCCGTGCAAGATGTTTACAACGTAAGTTTACATATCAGCAGACTGATGGTCATGAGTGCCCCCATCGAGGACTACGCCCTCATCAGCGACCTGGAGACCGCCGCCATGGTCGGCAAGGACGGTTCCGTCGACTGGCTGTGCCTCCCCCGCTTCGACTCGCCGGCTTGTCTGGCCGCGCTTCTCGGCACCGGGGACAACGGCTTCTGGCGGGTCTCCCCCGAGACCGGCGGGACCTGCACACGGCGGACCTACCGTGCGGACACACTGGTCCTGGACACATGGTGGGAGACCGCGACGGGGACCGTACGGGTCACCGACTTCATGCCTCCCCGTGCCCAACTGCCCTGTGTGGTCCGCGTGGTGGAGGGGCTCTCGGGGACCGTGACCATGCGCAGCGAGCTGCAGCTGCGCTTCCACCAGGGCCGGGTAGTGCCCTGGATCCGGGCCGTCGACCAGTGCGCGGTGGCGGTCGCCGGCCCGGACGCCGTCTGGCTGGACGCCGACGGGCCGGTACGGTCGCTCGACCGCGAGGACTCGACGGTGTACGACTTCACCGTCCCGGCCGGTCGGCGGCTGGCCCTGACACTCGTCTGGTCGCCCTCCCATCTGCCCGAGACGCCCGCGCCGCTGTCCTTCCCCGCCGAGACGCTCCTGAAGGAGACCAGCGACTTCTGGCGACGTTGGAGCGCCCAGTGCCGTTACGAGGGGCCGTGGCGCGACGCCGTCATGCGCTCCCTGATCACACTGAAGGCGCTCACCTACGCCCCCACAGGCGGCATCGTCGCCGCGCCGACCACGTCCCTGCCCGGCTGTATCGGCGGGCAGCGCAACTGGGACTACCGGTACTGCTGGCTGCGCGACTCCACCCAGACCCTGTCCTGTCTGCTGCGCAGCGGCTACCGCGAGGAGGCGGCGGCCTGGCTGGACTGGCTGGTGCGGGCCATCGCGGGCGATCCCGCCGATCTGCAGACCGTCTACGGCGTCGGCGGTCAGCGCCTGCTGCCGGAGACCGAGGCACCCTGGCTGTCCGGCTACGAGGGTTCACGGCCCGTCCGGTTCGGCCACTTCGCGATGAACCAGTTCCAGCTGGACGTCTACGGCGAGGTCCTGGACGCCCTCTGCCTGTCGCTGCGGGCCGGGATCCCGATGCCGGCCCATGTGTGGAGCCTGGTCGAGGCCCTGATGGGCTATCTGCAGCGCCACTGGCGGGAGCCGGACCAGGGGCTGTGGCAGGTGCGCGGACCGGGGCGGCAGTTCGTCCACTCCAAGGTCATGGCCTGGGTGGCCGCCGACCGCGCCGTGCGGATGGGCGAGTTGCTCGGCCGCAACGGCTCCTCGGGCGAGTGGCGTGCCATGCGCGACGAGGTGCACCGGCAGGTGTGCCGGGAGGGATGGGACGCCCGCCGGCGGTCCTTCGTGCAGTCCTACGGCTCCTCGGCCCTGGACGCCTCGGCGCTGCTGATGCCCCGGCTCGGCTTCCTGCCGGCCTCGGACGAGCGGGTGCGCGGCACCGTCCGCGCGATGCGGGGGCTCGACCACGGCGGCTTCGTACGGCGATACGTCACGAACGGCGACGGCGCGCACGAAGTGGACGGCGTGGACGGTATGGACGGCGTCGACGGCGCATCCGACCCGGAGGGCGCGTTCGTGGCGTGCTCCCTCTGGTATGCCGACGCCCTCGCCACGACCGGGCGTCCGGAACAGGCCCGGGACGCCTTCGAGCGGGTGCTCGCCATCCGCAACGACGTCGGTCTGCTGTCGGAACAGTGGGACCCGGACACGGGCCGCCAACTGGGCAACGCACCCCAGGCGTTCAGCCATATCGCCCTGGTCGAGACGGCGTTCACTCTGAGCGCCTCCGGCCTCGACGCTTCCGGTCCCGACGACTGACGGCCGGCGACTGATGCCGGTACCGGCGACACGGGCTCCGCACCGCCGGTACTCAGCGCCACCGCCGATACCTCAGTGCTTCGGGTTGGGACGGCGCGCCGCGCCCGCGTACCCGTGCGGATTGACCTGCTGGAACCGCCAGGCGTCCCGGCAGATGGCCCCCAGGTCCCGCCTGGGCCGCCAGCCCCAGTCACGCGCCACGGCGCTCGCGTCGGCGACCAGTTCGGCCACGTCGCCGGGACGGCGGGGCACGACGTCGTACGGAATCTCCCGGCCGCTCACCTCGGCGAACGCGGCGATCACTTCCAGGACCGAACTGCCCCGGCCGACGCCCAGGTTGTACACGCGCATGCCGGGTGCGTCGGTGAAGTGGTCCAGGGCCACTCGGTGCGCCTCGACCGCGTCCATGACATGGAGGTAGTCGCGGACCGCGGTGCCGTCGGCCGTCGGATAGTCCCCGCCGAACACGCGGAGCCGCTCCTGGCGGCCTATGGCCACCTGGGCGACGTACGGCATCAGGTTGTCGGGGTCGCCGGCCGGGTCCTCGCCGAGCAGTCCGCTGGGGTGGGCGCCGACCGGATTGAAGTACCGCAGGCACAGCACCGAGTACTCGGGGAGGTGCCGGCAGACGTCGGCGAGGATCTGCTCGCACCGCAGTTTGGAGGCCGCGTACGGGTTGGTGGGCCGGGCGGGGGTGTCCTCGTCCAGCGGGCCGTGGCCGGCGTCGCCGTAGATCGAGCAGGACGACGAGTAGACGAGCTGGTACACCCCGTGGTCCTGCATGGACCGCAGGAGGGCGGTCAGGCCTCCGACGTTCGTGTCGTAGTACTCGACGGGCATGCGGGTCGACACACCCACGGACTTCATACCGGCGCAGTGCACGACGGCGTCAACGGCGTGCCGGTCGAACACGGCCGACAGGGCCCGCCGGTCCCGGATGTCCAGCTCGTAGACGGCGCCGACGAAGCGTCCGGCGATGCGTTCCACGCGCGGGAGGACCTGCGGGGAGCTGTTGGAGTAGTCGTCGACGACGATCACCTCGTAACCATGATCCAGCAGCTCGACGCAGACATGACTGCCGATGAAGCCCGCCCCGCCGGTGACCAGGATGGTCGAGGGCGGGCCGGGCGATCCGGTTCCGATGCCGAGAGGGTCCACCGGTACCGGCTTGCTGGGCGCCATGGCACGAGGTCTCCTGACTGTGACCCGACGCCGTACGTTTACGACGTACATGTACAACCCTGCCCCCATTCCCCGCGGGCGTCAAGGCGGGCCGCCCAACGGTGCGGGTTCACCAGTGGCCTGGCGAGACCTCCGATCACCCACGTACGGTGTGATCTTCCGCACCCACTCTTCGCAAAGGCGGTCCCAGATGGCCCTGTTCGACCTCCCGCTCGACGAACTGCGCGAGTACCGCAGCAAGTCAGTCGAGCCCGAGGGCTTCGACGCGTTCTGGTCCAAGACCCTCGACGAGGCCCGCGAGCACGATCTGGACGCCCGCTTCGAGCCGGTCGAGACGGGGCTTTCCACGGTGCGGGTGTACGACGTGACGTTCGCCGGGTTCGGCGGTCACCCGGTGAAGGGCTGGCTGCGGCTGCCCGCCGGGGCCACGGAGCCGCTGCCGCTGATCGTGGAGTTCATCGGCTACGGCGGCGGGCGTGGGCTGCCGCACGAGGATCTGCTGTGGGCGTCCACGGGCCGCGCGCACTTCGTGATGGACACCCGCGGTCAGGGCAGCGCATGGGGCAGCGGTGGCGACACGCCGGATCCGGTGGGGTCCGCGCCGGCCTACCCCGGCTTCATGACCCGTGGCATCGAGGCGCCGGAGAACTACTACTACCGCCGGGTGCTCACGGACGCGGTCCGTGCCGTCGAGGCGGCCCGCTCGCACCCGCTGACCGACGCGTCGCGCACGGTCGTCACCGGCGGGAGCCAGGGCGGCGGCATCACCATCGCCGTGGGCGGTCTGGTGCCGGACCTGACGGCGATCGTGCCGGACGTGCCGTTCCTGTGCGACTTCCCGCGCGCGGCGCACCTCACGGACCGCAACCCGTACCGCGAGATCGCCCTCTACCTCAAGACGCACCGGGGCCGCGCCGAGGACGTCATGCGCACCCTGTCCTACTTCGACTGTGTGCACTTCGCGGCCCGCGGCCGGGTGCCCGCCCTCTTCTCGGCGGCCCTGGAGGACCAGACCTGCCCGCCCTCCACCGTCTTCGCGGCCTTCAACGCCTGGGCCCACGACGAGAAGGCCATCGAGGTGTACGACTTCAACGACCACGAAGGCGGCGGCCCGTTCCACGAGGTGGCCAAGCTGGAGTGGCTGCGCTCGCACGCCTGAGAGGGGGCCACGTGGAGACGTCTGAGGCCGCGGAGCGGTTCGTCCGGGTCTGGGAACGGGGCTGGGCCGAGCATGACGTGGACGCGCTGCTGGAGCTCTACGCCGAGGACTGCGTCCACCGCTCGATGCCGTTCCGCGAGCCGCACCGGGGGCGGGCCGAACTGGCCGCGTATCTGACCTGGTCGTTCGCCGAGGAGCGGGTGACCGACGTGCGCTTCTCCGCGCCCGTCGTCGGGCGGGACGGTGTGGCCGTGGCCGAGTTCCGGGTCCTCGCGGAGGAGGGGGGCGCGCCCTCCACGCTCGCCGGCTGTGTGTTCGTGCGCTTCGATGCCGCGGGGCTGGCCGTCGAGACCCGCGACTACTGGCACACGGCCGAGGGGCACCGGGAGCCGGAAGGCGCGCGGTTCTTCGTCTGAGTTCGGTCCGTCCGGCACCTTCCGTCCAGTCCGACCAGTCGGTACGTTCAGAGTGCCCGGGTCGCGGTGTCGCGGCCCGGGTTTCCGACGGACGACGAGGGACGGCCCATGACGGAGCACGAGGCGCAGGTGCAGGGGCACTGCGATCCGCGGTTCGCGGCGGTGCGGACGGCGTTCGAGACGAACTTCCGGGAGCGCGGGGAGCTGGGCGCCGCGGTCACCGTCACCCTGGACGGCCGGACCGTCGTGGACCTGTGGGGCGGCTGGGCCGACGCGGCCCGCGGCCGCCCATGGGAACGCGACACCCTGGTCAACGTGTGGTCGACGTCCAAGGGCCCGACGGCGCTGTGCGCCCACCTCCTCGCCGACCGGGGCCTGCTCGACCTCGACGCGCCGGTCGCCGGGTACTGGCCGGAGTTCGCCGCCGCGGGCAAGGAGCAGATCCTCGTGCGGCATCTGCTGTCGCACCGCGCGGGCCTGTCCGGTCTGCGGGAGCCGCACACGCTCCAGCAGCTCTGCGACTGGGAATTGACGACTCGGCGGCTCGCGGCGATGGAGCCGTGGTGGGCGCCGGGGACCCAGTCCGGGTATCACGCGCTCACCTACGGCTTCCTGGTCGGGGAGGTCGTACGGCGGGTGTCCGGCATGCTGCCCGGGGCCTTCCTGGAGCGGGAGGTGACCGGGCCGCTCGGGATCGACTTCGCGATCGGGCTGCCGGAGAAGGACTCCGGGCGCGCGGCCGAGCTGGTCCACTCGCCGGTCGCGGCGTCCAGTGAACAGGCCGCCGTCTTCGCCCAGTTGGCGCCCGCCGCTCTCGCCGCACTGACCAACCCCGTCGTGGGGGCGGCTCAGGCCAACTCGCCCGAATGGCGGGCCGCGGAGATCCCCGCCGCGAACGGTCATGGCACGGCGCGTGCGGTCGCCGCCCTGTATGGGATCTTCGCGGGCCGCGGATCGTACGACGGGCGTCGCGTGATCTCCCCCGAGGCTGCCGAGCGGGTGCGTGAGGGGCAGGGCAGCTGCCGCGACCTGGTCGTCGGCGCCGGGTTCGAGGACGAGACGGAGGCCGGGCTCGGCCTGTGGCTCAGCGGGCCGAACGGCTCGTACGGGCCCAATCCGCGGGCTTTCGGGCATGACGGCTTCGGCGGCTCCTGCGGACTGGCGGATCCGGAGGCCGGGGTGTCACTGGGCTATGTGATGAACCGGATGGGGCCTCATATCGCCAACGATCCGCGGAAGATGGCGCTGGTCGACGCCCTGTACAGCGCTTTGTGAGGACCGGCCGGCGTGGGCCGTTGTGAGGACCGGCCGGCGTGGGCCGTTGTGAGGACCGGCCGGCGTGGGCCGTTGTGAGGGCCGGTCGGCGTGGGTCGTCCTGACCGAAGTGACAGGCCCCGCCTACGAGTTCGAGGTCCCGTCGGCCGGCCGGGCGCGTACCACCCGCGACTGCCGGGCGAGCGCCACCAGCCTGCCGTCCGCAGACCAGACCGCACTGTCGTCGACCGCCCACCCACTGCCCGCGTGCTCGGTGCGGATCCGGACGAGCGCCCAGCCGTCGTGGGCGCCGTCGTCGAGGGCGTCGGTGAGGTGGACGGTGAGTTCGGCGGTGGGTACCGGGCGTGGGGTGCGCCAGCGGGCGTACAGCGCGGGCGGGAGGGCGTCGGTGAGGGTGACGGCCGTCGGGGCGTCGAGAGGGCGGCCGTCCTGGAAGCGGATCCAGGCCGTGAGCTCGGCCCTGTCGCCGCCGCCGAGCGGGCGGTCCTCGGTGGCGGGGCGGATCTCCAACTGCCGGGCGAACGGCGACAGTTCACCGGAGAGCTCCAGGCGGCGGCAGTCCTGGGGCCCGGGGACCTCCGGGGCCGGATGCCCGTCGTACGACGACCCTTCGCGCCCTGAGCCGAACAGTGCCGAGCCGAGGAGGACGGGTACGCCGTTCTGGTGGCCGGTGAAGAGGCAGGTGGCCGTGCGGCGGCCGGGGGCGGCGGGCGCGGTGCCGGAGAAGTGCAGCGGGCTGTCGTCGACCGGGGCCAGATAGTGCGTGGTCAGCATGCGGACCGGGCGGTCGCCGCAGGCGAACCGGTCACGTACGGCGGCCAGGGCGAGGGCCGCGACATGGCCGCCATGTGCTCCCTCCCAGGACCACCACTGGGGGTCGATACGGATCGCGGTGTCGTTCGTCAGGGTCACGCGCCCACCATAACCACGTGAGTTTGAAAAACAAACCCTCTCGAAGGATCCAAGTTGGAAAGTCCAACCCACTCGCCCCCCGCGGCCCCCGCGACCCTCTCCACCTGTTCAGTCCGGGAGGCGTCGCGCCACCACCATCCGCACCCGCGGACTCCCGTCGCGCCGCCGCCCGAACTCGGGCAGTGCCCGGAGCTCCACCTCGAAGCCGGCGCGTGCCAGCTCGTCCCGCACCTCCCCGAGGCGGAAGGCCCGGTAGTACATGACGAACGGCGGCCGCCACACGGCGTTGCGCACCCGCATGACCGCGTCGAAACCCAGCAGCATCCAGTAGCCGAGGGAGGCCGGACGCTGCGGTGCCACGACGGGGAAGACGAAGCACCCGCCGGGCCGCAGCACGGAGTGGACCTGGGCGAACAGCCCCGGCAGCTCGCGCGGCAGGAAGTGGCCGAACGCCCCGAAGCTCACCACGAGGTCGAAGGAAGGGGCGAACGGCAGAGCACGGGCGTCCGCGCGGACCCAGGCGACGCGCGGCTCCTCCACTCCCAGTCGCACCCGCTGCCGGGCGACGTCGAGCATGCCCGCGCTGAAGTCGACACCGGTGACGCTGCGCCGGCACACCCTGGCCAGCACATCCACCCCCGCGCCCGTCCCGCAGCACAGGTCGAGGCCGTCGTCGTACGGGCCCGTCCGTGCGAGCGCCTTCGTGACGGCGGAGAGCACCGAGTCGGGTGTACGGAAGGGGGTGTGGTCGAACTTCGGGGCGAGCAGGTCGTATCCGCGCTGGACGGACGACAGGGCCTGGACGGCGAGTTCGCGCAGCGAGGGGCCTTCGGGGCTGAACATCCGCGTCACCCCAGCGCGACGCGCTGCTTCAGGACGGCGAGAACCCGCTCGCACCAGCGCAGGTTCTCCTCCTCGAAGGAGATGCCGCGCAGCAGCGTCAGATACGGGCCGACGCGGTCGGACTCGCGCAGGTACTCCTCCTCGGTGCGGCCGTCGAGCATCCGCTCGCGGACACGTTCGTACCGGTCCAGCTTGCCGCGTGCCCACGTCATGCGCTCCTCGATCATGGCGCGGGTCGGCTCGGGATCCCCCATGGCCTGGAGTTTGATCAGGAGTTCGTCGCGCACGGCCGTGGGCCGCCGGGGCGGCTCGGCGGCGAAGGTGCGCAGGTCCTCCCGTCCGGCCTCGGTGAGCGTGAACATCCGCTTGTTCGGCCGCCGTTCCTGCTGCACGAACCGGGCTTCGACGAGGCCGTCCTGCGCGAGACGCTCCAGCTCCCGGTAGAGCTGTTGCGGGGTCGCGGGCCAGAAGTTGGCGAACGAGACGTCGAAGGCCTTGGACAGCTCGTAGCCCGAGGCCTCGCCCTCCAGAAGGGCGGCGAGGACGGCGTACTTGAGGGACATGTGGACACATTAACAGCAGGTGATTATTGTCATCCGCACCTACTCAACTAATTGACTATGAGGTGATCCGATGCGAGCGTTCCGCGAGGCGGTCGAGACAGGCGACATCGACGCCGTCGAGGCCCTGCTGGCCGAGGACGTCGTCTTCACCAGCCCGGCAGTGTTCAAGCCGTACACCGGCAAGCCGATCACGGCGGCGATCCTGCGCGGTGTCGTGCGGGTCTTCGAGGACTTCCGCTATGTGCGCGAGATCAACGATCCGGGCGGCCGTGATCACGCGCTGGTCTTCACCGCTCGGGTGGGCGACCGGGAGATCACCGGCTGCGACTTCCTCCGGGTCAACGAGGACGGCCTGATCGACGACTTCATGGTCATGGTCCGTCCGCTGTCGGGGGCGCAGGCTCTGGCCGAGGCGATGGGGGCGCAGTTCGACCGGATCGCGAAGGAGGCAGCGGCCCGGTCGGCATAGGGCCCGCACCTGGGCCTGCTTCCTGGGCCCCTACGCGGATCGGCATTCCGCGAGCCGCCGTTCGAGGAACCTCCGTTCCGCGTCGTTCTCCACCAGTTCCAGTGCCCGCCGGTACGCCTCGGCCGCCTCCTGCGTACGACCGCTGCGGCGCAGCAGATCGGCGCGGGTGGCGGGGAGCAGGTGGTATGCGGCCAGCGCGCCCTCGGCCTCCAACTCGGCGACCAGGGCGAGCCCCTCCTCCGTGCCCTCGGCCATGCCTATGGCCACCGCGCGGTTGAGGCGGACGACGGCGGAGGGCACGAAGCGGGCCAACTCGCCGTACAGGGCGGCGATGTCGGCCCAGTCGGTGTCCTCTGCGGTGGGTGCGGTGGTGTGGCAGGCGGCGATGGCGGCCTGGATCTGGTACGGCCCGGGGCGGCCGCGCCGCAGCGCGGTCTCCAGCAGGGCGGCGCCCTCGTCTGCCTCGGCCCGGTCCCAGGCCGTACGGTCCTGCTCCTCCAGGGTCACCAGGTCGCCCGCGGCGTCCACGCGCGTGTGCCGGCGCGCGTCGTGCAACAGCAACAGCGCGAGCAGGCCCAGCACTTCGGGTTCGTCGGGCATGAGGCGGGCCAGGACTCGGGCCAGCCGGATCGCCTCGGCGCAGAGGTTCGTACGGACGAGATCGGCGCCTGTGGTGGCCGCGTACCCCTCGTTGAACAGCAGGTAGATCACGCCGAGCACGCCCGTCGTACGCTCGGGCAGGAGGTGTGCGGGCGGTACCCGGTACGGGATTCCGGCGTTGCGGATCTTCCGTTTTGCGCGTACCAGCCGCTGCGCCATGGTCGCCTCGGGGACGAGGAAGGCGCGGGCGATCTCCGGTGTGGTCAGTCCCGCGAGCGTACGCAGCGTCAGGGCGACTCTGGCCTCGATGGGCAACGCCGGATGGCAGCAGGTGAAGACGAGCCGCAGCCGGTCGTCCTGGACGCCGCTGCCGTCGCCGTCGTCACCTGCGTCGTACGACGGTTCGTCGCGGGCGAGCACCGCCACCTCCCGTAGTTTCGCCGCCCCCGCCGCCTCCCGGCGCAGTACGTCCAGGGCGCGGTTGCGGGCGGTCGTGGTCAGCCAGGCTCCGGGGCGGCGCGGCACTCCGTCGCGCCGCCATCGGTCGAGGGCCTGGGCGAAGGCGTCCTGCGCGCACTCCTCGGCGAGGTCCCAGTCGCCGGTCACCCTGATCAGGGTGGCGACGACCTGGCCCCATTCCGCACGGAAGGCCGCGGCCACGGCCTCCTCGATGCCGTTCGTCTCGCTCACTCCCAGACCGGCCGCACTTCCACGGAGCCGCCGCCGAGGGCCGCCGGATGACGGGAGGCGAGGGCGATGGCCTCGTCCAGGTCGGCGACCTCGATGATGTCGATTCCGGCGACGTACTCCTTGGACTCCACGAAGGGCCCGTCGCTGAGCAGCACCTCGTCGCCCTGGACGCGCACCGTGGTGGCGTCGGTGTGCGGCCGCAGACGGGCTCCGCCCTTGACGACGTCGCGGCTGCGGACCTCGTCGATGTACGCGGTGAACCGGGGGTCGTCGGCGATCTCCTCGGGGCTGAGTTCCTCGCCGCCGACCGGCGTGCAGATGAACAGGACGTACTTCATGACCGCTCCTCGGTGGTGCGGGATACGTGTTCGTGTGCGATCAGCCAGCGCAGACCGGCGTCGCGGTAGCCGGTGGTGACGCACATCAGGTCGTCGATCCGCGTGCCGTCCGTGCGGGTGGCACGCAGGCGGACGAGGGCGCGCCCGAAAGCGATGCTCTCGTCGACGTGGACGCGGAGGTCCACTACCTCGCGGGTGACGGGGCCGGTGACGCCGGTGAGCAGTTCCTCGATCGACTTGCGCACGGCGTCGGCCCCGCGGTGCTCCCGGCCGTCGACGAACGCCGTCGCGTCCGGGGCGTAGCAGGCCGTCATCCGGTCGGCGTCACGCTCCCGCGCCGCGCCGGTCAGCTCGGCGTCGAGCGCGCGGATCCGCGCCTCGGCGTCCTCGTCCTCCCAGAACGGCCGCACCTCCATGGCGCCGATGCCGGCCACGGGGTGCCGCGCCGCCGCCTCGATCGCCTCCTCCATGCCGGCGCACTCAAGGATGTCGAAACCGGCGACGTACTCCTTCGTCTCCGCGAACGGCCCGTCGCTGCGCAGCACATCGCCGCCACGCACGCGTACGGTAACGGCCCGGTCCGGGGGCGCCAGCCGGTGGCCGTGCAGGCGTACGCGGCGGTCGCCGAGGTCTTCCACCCAGGGTTCGACGGGGGTCGTTCCCGAGGCGTCCGCGGTGTCGTCGCCGCAGACCAGCAGCATGTACTTCATCGGTCCTCCCGGTCCTCATGAGCTTCCTACACCCCACCGACGAACGGGACCGGCCCGAATCGACACCCGGGCGCCCCGTTTTTTCGAGGTGGCCATGCGCTCAGCCGCCGTGGTATCTTCCAGACAGCACCTGTGTACGCCCGTTCGAGGGCGCCGGTGCCAGTTCTCTCTCAATTCGCCGGTCGGTGTACCGGCTTCGCCTCACCACCTCGTGACCAGCGGTTCTGCCGTACCCGAGGTGATGTTCCGCCGCCCCGAAGGCGCTCCGTTCGCCTTCCCCGAGTCCGCGGCACACCCCTTCCTTCTGCATGTCTCATGCCTTCCGTCCGTGAAAGGACCGATCACCGAATGACCACCACCACACTCGAAAACCCTCCCGTGGAGCAGCAGCCCCCGGTCCGTGCCGTCAGCGGTGTCCTCGACATCGACGCGAACGGGAAGGGGCACCTGCGCGCCGAGAACCTGCTGCCGTCGCCCGCCGACCTTCAGGTCTCCCCCGCGCTGATCCGCCGGTACGGCCTGCGCAAGGGCGACCTCGTCGACGGCGTACGCGGTACCCAGCGCGCCCTCACCGAAGTCGCCCGCGTCAATGGGCGCGCCCCTGACAAGAACCGCCGCCGCTTCGGCGAGCTGACGCCGCTTCACCCGCGGGAGCGGATCCGTCTCGAACACCCGGCGTCCGGTCTGACCGGCCGGGTCACCGACCTGATCGCTCCCGTCGGCAAGGGCCAGCGCGGGCTGATCGTGGCCCCGCCCAAGACCGGCAAGACGGTCCTCCTCCAGCAGATCGCGGCCGCGGTCGCCGGCCATCATCCCGAGTGCCGGCTGATGGTGGTGCTCGTCGACGAACGCCCCGAGGAAGTCACCGACATGCGGCGCTCGGTGCGGGGCGAGGTGTACGCCTCGACCTTCGACCGGGCGCCCCGGCAGCACATCGCGCTGGCCGAGCTCGTGATCGAGCGGGCCAAGCGGCTCGTCGAGGCGGGTGAGGACGTCGTCATCCTGCTGGACTCCCTGACCCGGCTGTGCCGGGCCCACAACAACGCGGCCGCGTCCAGTGGCCGCACCCTGAGCGGCGGCGTCGACGCGGCCGCGCTGCACGGGCCGAAGCGGTTCTTCGGCGCCGCGCGTCTCGCCGAGGAGGGCGGTTCGCTCACCATCCTCGCCACGGCCCTGGTGGAGACCGGCTCGCGGGCCGACGACTTCTACTTCGAGGAGCTGAAGAGCACCGGCAACATGGAGCTGCGGCTCAGCCGGGACCTCGCCTCCCGCCGTGTCTTCCCCGCCGTGGACATCACCCCGTCCGGTACCCGGCGCGAGGAACTCCTCCTCCCCCAGGCCGAGTTGACCGCCGTACGCGGCCTGCGCCGGGCGCTGCACACCCGGGACAGCCAGTCCAACCTGGAAACCCTCCTGGAGCGCATGCGCGAGACGCCGGACAACGCGGCGTTCCTGCGGCGGATCCAGCCGACGCTGCCGACGGACGCGGCGTGACGGCGCAGCCGGTACGCCCTCGAACACCTCAGCGGAGCCAGGCCCTCCGGGCCAGCGCGACGACGCTCAACTCCCGTTCGAAGTAGTCGACTTCCGCTCCCTCCTGAAGGGTCCGGGCGGCCTTGAGTCCCTGCCCCAGCGCCTGCTCCCAGGCGCTCCAGCGCAGCCCCGCAGCGAAGGCCGGAGAGGCCGCACGGGCCAGCTTGACGACGTTCCTGATGTGCTCCTCCGACGCATACGACGTGGACGTGGTCTTGGGCATCCCGTCGGTCCCCGCTGTCGGGGCACCCAGCGCGGCCAACACCGCAGCGGACTCCGCCACCACCCGGTCGGACACCACCGACGGATGGCCCGCCCACCAGGCGTAGTGCTCGGCGGCCCGCGCACGGCGCACCGCGACGGCAGGGGCGTGTCCGGTCAACGGCAGTTGCTCCGCGACCCCGGCCGCCAGCCGGTAGTGCGAGTCGGACGCCGTGACCAACCCCTTGACCAGGAGTTCGGCGACCGCCGTGTCGGCATGGGGGTGGCCCACCAGGGCGGGGAGGTGCACGGGGTTCGGCAGCTCGCCGCCGAGTGCGAGCCCATACTCCAGTGCGGCGCGGCCGGGCTCGCTCGTGGCCGCGAACAGATGATGCAGAACGGCGGCCGGGTCGGCCGGCCAGGGCAACGACACATCCCCCGGCCCCAGCACCGCCGCTGCCTGAACGAAGGACAGTGGCAGCCCGGCGCACTCGCGCCACAGGTCCCTGGCCCACACCCGCTCCTCGTCCGCGATCCACCGGAGCAGGCGGCGGTTGAGGAGCTCCATGCAGGAAGCCTCGTCCAGTCCGCCGAGCACGACGTCCTCCAGAGAGTCGTCGGCGGACGTGGACGCCGTCGCGGGCGTGGGACAGACGAGGACCGCGCACTCGGGCAGGCAGTCGAGAAGCGACCCGAGATCGCTGCCACCGATCTCCAGGTCGTCGATGATGACGATCGCGCCGATGTCACCTGCGAGAGCGAGCAGTTCGCTCTGGCAGGGCCGCTGGAGCGGGCTCCAGTACGCGGCGGTGAAGACGTCGTGGAACAGGTCCTGTGACGTGCGTCGGTTGCCGGACAGCCGGATGACCCCATCCGGTGGGAGGTCGGCGACGTCCTCCTCGATGCAATCGAGCAGTGCTGTGCGACCGGAGCCACGAGGACCGAGGAGCCGGACGCTGCGGCCCCGGGAGAGCATCCGCACGAGTTCCTCGCGCTCGTCCTGTCGCCACAGAGGCGGCATGCGGGGCAGCGGTGGTTCGGGCAGCACAGGAGGGCGAAAGACCTGCTCCCACTCCGCTCGCTGCTGCGCGGTACGTTTGCGGATGGACTGGGCCGGCGGGCCCGCCGAGCGTGCGCGCGCCCTGGTGCTCTCCCCGGGTGCGAACGTGAGCAGCAGGTCCCCGGCGACCAGTGCCGTGCGCCGTGACTTCGAGGAGGGCTCCCGGTCCGGGGCGCGGTCGCCGGTGGGCTGCGACGCCGGGGCGGGCCGCGCACCGCTGGTGATGGAGGTCGGCGAACCGTCGAGACACGCTTCGATGTCCGAGCGCATCGCGTCCGCGGACTGGTAGCGCTCGTCCGGCCGCTTGGCCAGTGCTGTGAGGACGACGGCGTCGGTCTCGGGAGCGACCGCCGGTTCGAGAGAGCTCGGCGGCGGCGGGTCGTCCAAGACGTGCCGGACCACTGTCGACGTCTCGGACTCACCGCTGAAGGGAGGGCGGCCCGTCAGCAGCGCGTACAGGAGACAGCCGGTCATGTACAGGTCGGAGCGGGCGTCCGTCGGCCGTCCCAGTGCCTGTTCCGGCGAACAGTAGTCGGGCCGGGGCACCACGGCCCGGTCGTCGTCCGAGGGATGCGGGGAGCCGAAACCCGTGACCTTCGCGTGCCCGTCCCGTGTCAGCATGACGTTCGCCGGGCTGATGTCGCGGTGCACGATGCCGTTGCGGTGGGCGTGTTCCAGGCCCTGGAGGATGTCGGAGGTCACCTTCAGGGCGTCGGTGGGTGGTAGTCCACGGCCGCTGTCGAGGAGTTCGTCCACAGTGGAGCCGTCCACGTGTTCCATGACGATGTAGGGGACCAGGACTCCGTCGACGTATCCCTCGCCCCTGTCGTGGACGGCGACGATCGCCGGGTGATTCAGCGAGGCGGTCGACCGGACGTCGCGCCGGAACTCCGCCTGGAGGCGCTGGTCGTGTGCGAATTCCGCGCGGAGGGTCATCACCACCACGGTGGAGTCGAGGCGAGTGTCGTGCGCGAGGCGGATCTCCGAGATGCCGTCCTGTCCGAACTCTCGGTCCAGCTCGTACCGTCCGCCGAGGAGATCCACCGTCGGTGCCTGCCGTCGGTCGTTCCCGAAGGGCGTGTGCGCGATCACGACGCGGTACTCGAACTCGGCCCACAACAATGGTCGCTGCTTGGCGCCGATGGCGAGGATCCGTTCGTAGACGTATTCGTAGAGGTCCCCCACGGTGATCAGCCCGTCTCGGTTGGCGTCGGCCTCTCCCGACCGCAGCCCTTCGATCACCAGGCCCGTGAAGCGGGAGGGCGCGGGGTCCAGTTCGCTCAGGTGGTCGCCCTCCCAGGCGTATTCCGTACGGTTCGTGGCCGTGAGTACCGCACGACCGTACCCGGCCAGTTCGTCCTTGAGGTGGACGGCGGTGTCGCCCTTGCTGCCTGGCAGGAAGGCACCGCTGTAGCAGCAGTCCAGAAGCAGCACGATCGATCTGGCTCGACAGCGGCGCATCTGGGTCTGGAGGAAGGCCGCCGAGACCGCGGTGGATCCCAGGAGCTCGCGGTCGGTGTCGCGGGCGGCGAAGTAGAGCTCGCCGTTGTCGTTCTTGATGCCGTGACAGGTCAGGTGCAGCAGCAGTACGTCGTCCCTGCTGCGGTTGCGGAAGAAGGTCTCGATGGCACGGTTCACCTCGTGGTGTCTTGCGTCCAGGACACTGCTTACCTCGAAGTCGCCGATGGATCGGTCCTGGAGCACCTCGGCCAGGCCCGCGGCGTCGCGTGCCGGTGAGCGCAAGTGTCGTAAGTCCGCGTTGTCGTAGGAGCCCGTGGCGATGAGAAGGGCGAAGCGGCCGGCGGACATGACCGGGGTCTCAGGCGCCCTCGGCGGGGGCGTCCTGCGCGTCGAGCCCCGCCGCGACCGACGGAGGCCGCTCGTGGGCCGCGAGGAAGGCGTCGATCAGTCGCCGCTGCTCCGCCGACGACACCGCTTCCACGTCCAGTTGGGCGTCTCCCAGGGTGATGCTGGCCCGGCGAACGGGCCGGTTCTGAAGCCAGGTCTCCAGCAGGCTCAGGACGCCGCGCAGCGCGAGCGGTGCCAGGGTCACGGCGAGGGCGCCCACGGCGATCGCCGCACCGGGTTTGGCGCCTTCGGGAACGGTCCGTCCACTTGCCAACTCGACGCGGTCGACGTCGAGTTCGAGGAGCCGCTCACGCAGCAGGAGGGTGAGCGCGTCGAGCTCCTCCTGATCGCTGTCCGGCCTCCCCTCCAGCACGATGTTCAACCGAGATGTTCCGTCGTCGCCGCCCACGCTCGCCCCCTGCCCCCCGCTGCCCCCGCCGCAGCTGATGGCCGGTCATTTTAATCCACTCGACCCCGTTATGGGCCCTGCGTGCGGCATCCGGGTGCTCGCTCGGCGACCTCGGCCCGGGCAGCACGGTGTCCGGCGTATGCATTCCTACGTTGGCGGTATGACTGTCGGACTTACCTCCCGGGTCTTCGCATTCACCGGCGCGCTGTGCGCGGCCGGCCTGCTCGCGCTCGCGCCCGCCGCCGCCGTCGACCACGCACCCGACCCCGACACACCGGGCGGGCCGCGGGCGGTGACTCCGCGGCCGGCCTTGCTGTACCGGCCCGACACACAGGTGCGGCCGACCAGTGGGACGCCCCGGCTGCCGCGGGTCTCGGCGCTATCGTGGCTGGTGGCCGACGCCGACACCGGGCAGGTGCTCGCCGCGCACGACGCGCATCGGGAGCTGCCGCCCGCCAGCACCCTGAAGACGCTGTTCGCCCTCACCGTGCTGCCGGCCCTGCCCGCCGGCATCCGGCACCGGGTGAGTGAGGAGGAACTGGCGGGGATCGGGCCGGGCAGCAGTCTGGTGGGCCTCGCCGAGGGGCATACGTACCGGGTCGCCGATCTGTGGCGCGGGGTCTTTCTCAGTTCCGGCAACGACGCCGTGCGCGTGCTGGCCACGCTGAACGGCGGCTGGCGCGCCACGGCGGCCCGGATGCAGGACAAGGCCCGTGCGCTGGGCGCCCTCGACACGCAGGTGATGTCGCCGGACGGGTACGACACGCCCGGCCAGGTCTCCTCGGCTTACGACCTGGCGGTGTTCGGCCGGGCGGGGCTGCGCAACGCGGAGTTCGCGCGGTACTGCGGCACGGCCGAGGCGTGGTTCCCGGGCCGGAACGGGTGGTCGTACGAGATCCGGAACACCAACCGGCTGTTGACCGGCGCGGCCGGGCTGGACCCGTATCCGGGGCTGATCGGTGTCAAGAACGGCTACACCAGCAAGGCGGGCAACACGCTCGTCGCCGCCGCGCGCCGGGGCGGTCGCACCCTCGTCGTGACGGTGCTGAACCCCCGGGCGGGCGGCTTCGCCGTCTACGAGGAGGCCGGCGAGTTGCTCGACTGGGGGTTCGACGCGGCCGGACGGGTCGAACCGGTGGGGTCGCTCGACGCCTTGCGGGTCAAGCCGAGACCGGGTCCCGTGACGGAGCCCGTCGTCGCCGACGTGGCGCCGGAGGGCGGACCGGCCGGGCCGGGCTGGGCGGAGGCGTGGGCGATCGCGGGCGCCGTCGGGATGGGGGCCGGTGCCACCTCACTGGTGCTGCGCTGCAAGGTCTTCGAGCGGGTGGAGGAGGACTGACCGACCGGCAGCCACAGCAGCAGGCCGAGGGTGATCCAGGCGTACGTGTTGCTGCCGAGGAAGCCGTCCACGCCGGACGCGTCGTCGAACCACAGCCACACCACGCTGGTGCACAGCACCGCGTACAGCGTGCCCGCGATCCGTATGTGCCCGGCGCGGACGAGGACGGCGAAGGACGGCAGCAGCCACACCAGGTGGTGGACCCAGGTGATCGGGCTGACCAGACAGGCGGTCAGCCCGGTGAGGGCGAACGCCGCCGTCCAGTCTCCGGTCACGACCGCACGACGGGTGCGGGCCGCCCAGACGCCCAGCACCAGCAGCACCACGACCGCCCAGACCGCACGGCTCGACACGTCCAGACGGGCCAGGATGCCCTGCAACGACTGGTTGGAGACGTAGTCGAGTCGGCCCACCCGGGTGGTGTCCCACATCGCGTGCGTCCAGTAGAAGCGGGACGCGTCGGGAGCCACCCAGGCCGCCAGCGCCGTCGCTGCGGCGGCCACGGCGGTCGCCACGGCCGCGGCCCGCCAGCGCCGGGCCACCAGCAGCAGCCCGATGAACGCGGCCGGCGTCAGCTTGATCGCCGCCGCGAGACCGATGCCTACGCCCGCCCAGCGCTCCCGCCCCGTGGCCAGCAGCCAGCGGTCGAGCAGCACGAGAGCCAGCAGCAGGATGTTCACCTGGCCGAAGCTGAAGGTGTCCCGCAGCGGTTCGAAGAGGGCCAGCGCGCAGACGGCGAGCGCCCAGCCGTACCAGCCGTAGCGCTGCCAGGCCCGTCCGGCCAGGACGCGCAGCGCGAAGGCCAGGGCCGCCAGGTTGAGCAGCAGCGCCACGGCGATCGCGACCTGCAGGTCGACCAGGGCCATGGGCAGCATGACGACGGCGGCGAACGGCGGGTAGGTGAACCCGTACGTCGTGCCGGGCACCTGGTAGTCGTAGATACGGCCGCCGTGGTGGATCCAGCTGTCGATGGTGCCGTAGTAGACGCGCAGGTCGAACCAGTCGCGCAGCAGCGGCACGGTCGCGGTGAAGACGGTCACGGCGGCGGCGAGCACGAGCACCAGGGCGAGCCGGCCGCGGTCGGTACGCGGAAGTCTCATGCGGTGCGCTCCAACGCCGGGGCCTGCGCCGCCAGGTGCGCCTGCCACAGGACGACCACGGCGAGTACGCCGCCGGACACGGCCAGCACCAGCTGTCCCACGTCCGCGGGGCCACCGCTGGGCAGGACGGCGAGCGCGAGCACTCCGGTCAGGGCCGCCACCCGGTGCCGTACGGATGTGCTGGGCGCCGCGGCGGCGATGAGGAACAGGCCCCACAGCGCGTACCAGGGGCGGATCGCCGGCCCGAAGGCGGCCACGGCAGCCAGGCTCAGGCCCAGCGCGTACACGGGGCGCGGACGCCAGCGCCACCATATGAGGACCACGAGCACCCCGGTGAGCACCATGCCGATGGCGTGCCACGCCGGGACGGCCAGCGGCGCCAGATCGCTGCCGACCTCGTCCAGCAGCGAGGCGGTGGCCCGGCCGAGCAGGCTGGTGAGCGCCCAGTTCTGGGTGGACACCGGGGTGTCGAGGGCGCCTATCCAGCCGTATCCCGTGCCCGCCACGGCCGTTGCGGCGACCGTGGTGGCGGCGGACGCGGCGACCGTGGTGAACACGGCCTTGGCCGGGTGGTGGCCGGCCCGTATCTGCAGCAGCACCACCGCGGCGAGGCCCAGCGCGGCGGGCGCCTTGACCAGGGCGGCGAGCGTGACGAGTACGGCGCCCAGGATCGGCCACCGGCCGAGCGCCGCGACCAGACCGGCACCGAGCAGGCCCAGCATGATGGCGTCGTTGTGGGCACCCGCGACCAGGTGCAGCAGCACGAGCGGGTTCAGGGCGCCCAGCCACAGCGCCGCGGCCGGGTCGGCGCCGCTGTGCCGGGCCAGGCGCGGCAGCGCGGCCGCCATCAGCGCCACCCCGAGCAGCGCTATCAGACGCATGCCGAGGAGCCCGGCGGGGAGTTCGCCGCTGGTCAGGGCGGACAGGGCGGAGGCCACGCCGAGGAACACGGGGCCGTACGGGGCACCCGTGTGCCGCCACAGCGGGGCGACCTCGTCCGCGAGCGGGCCGCCGAGGTGGGAGGGGCCGTACGCGTACACGTCGATGTGTGCGTCGACCATCGCCCCTTGGGCCAGGTAGCTGTACACGTCCCGGCTGAACAGCGGCGGCGCGATCAGCAGCGGGGTGGCCCAGACCGCCAGCACCAGCAGCAGGGCGCGCGGGGTGGGCGGATCGGCGCTGCGCACGAGCCGGCCGAGCAGCAGCCATGCCGCTATCAGCAGGACGACGCCGAAGTACACGCCGACCAGGCCCAGGGCCGCGTGCACCGAGGACGGGGCCAGGAGTTCCCGGACCGGTAGCGCACCGGCCGTCTCGCCGCCGAGGGCGAGGAAGGCGGTGCCGGCCAGACCGAGTATCTGGCAGCGGCGGAGATCGACGGGAAAAGCCATGGCCAACACTCGTTCAGCGTGTCAACGACGAGTGGCCGGAAAGCGAAGGGGGACCCTCGGGGCGGCGACCTGCGCATGACCGCCGTGTGATCCATCCCGGTCAGAGCGTCACAGGAACCGCGAACTGGCCACCGGTCCCGACGACGTGAGGCCGGCCCGGTCGCCCCGGAGCCAGCTATCGCGCACGGCGCTGACGAAGTCGGTGAGCGCCTCGGCTCCGTCGGCGGGGGTCTGGCCGTCGCCCTCGTCGGGCGAGGCGTCGGCCGCCAGAATGTCGGCGGCGATCTCCCGCTCCGGCCGGTCGTCGGGGGCGCCGCGCTCCACGCTCCCGTCGTCGTCCGCGCGCAGCTGCCCCTCCCAGGGTGCCGTCGCCGACTGGTGCAGCAGGGCGACGCTGTCGGCGGTCACCACCGGCGGGTCGGTCCAGTTGCTCGCGTGTTCGTGCAGGACCTGTCCCGGAGCCCGTTCGTACAGCCCGCCGATGATGTCCGGGCCCTCGTCGGCGGCGGCCACCTCGTTCAGGTCGTAGGCGACGACGACGGTGTCCTCCCGGGTGGACGTGAACGGCTCCGCCGGCAGCTGAAGCACCTCGGCCGCGGCGAGACCGAGGATCCTGCTGCTCCGGTCGGGCAGCAAGGACACCGACGCGGGGCGCACCCCGGCGGCGTCGAGGACCGCCTTCAGCCGCAGCAGGCCCCGCAGGCACTGGCCGTGGGAGTCCTGCAACCAGGCGTACCGCCCGGCCATGCCCGCGTCGAAGCCGTAGGGGGACATCGAGCCGAGCACGGTGCCGCCGATGACGTACTGCCAGCCCCGCAGATCGCCGCGGTCCAGCGGGCTCACCGGCTCGGCGCTCACGGCCCGGTCCAGCATGCGGCGCTGGCGGGCCTGGGTGGGCAGCCACATGGCGTCGTCGGGGTCGGACAGCCGGGCGTGCTGCCGGCGGGCCAGCGCGAGGTCGCCGGACATGAGGGCGTTGTAGACCAGCAGATAGCGGTCCGGCCAGTCGGTGAGCCCGCTCTCGCGCGCGGCCAGGAGGTCCGAAGCCTCGCGGTGGCGGCCCTCGCGCTCGTAGGCCGAGACCAGCTCCCGCAGGACCGCCACCGACTCGGGCGCCTGGTTCAGTGCCACACGCAGGGCGGGTATCGCCAGGTGGGGCACGCCGCGCTCGATACAGGCGTACCCGAAGTCGTAGAGTGCCCGGGGCTTTTCGGGGCGGGCGGCTAGGGCGTCGGCCGCCTCGTGGAGGTCCTGGAAACCGGCCGCTCCGGCGGCCCGGGCGACCACGAGAGCGACCTCGCCCAGGGGCAGGTCGTCGGCGCCGTGCCGCAACTGGCGCAGGGCGCCGGGGATGTCACCCTCGTCGAGCGCTTCCCAGGCCTTGAGGAGTTCGGGGGTCTTCGGTCGGCGATTCCTGCGCGAGAACATGAGGAGGATCCTCACCGAAGATCCGAATCCTCCACAACCGGATTACGGTTTACGGAAGAGTCAGAAGACCGACAGCCCGGTGAGCGTCGTGAACCGGTCGAGGGCCGCCACACCGGCCACCGAGTTGCCGCGCTCGTCGAGCCCGGGGCTCCACACACACAGCGTGCAGCGGCCCGGTACGACGGCGATGATCCCGCCGCCGACGCCACTCTTGCCCGGCAGCCCGACCCGGTACGCGAAGTCACCCGCCGCGTCGTACGTCCCGCAGGTCAGCATGACCGCGTTGACCTGCTTGGCCTGGCTGCGGGTGAGCAGGCGGGTGCCGTCGGCGCGGACGCCGTGGCGGGCCAGGAAGGACGTGGCCAGGGCGAGGTCGGCGCAGGACGCCGTGAGGGAGCACTGGCGGAAGTACTGGTCGAGCAGGACCGGCACGGGGTTCTCCATGTTGCCGTAGGACGCCATGAAGTGGGCGAGCGCGGCGTTGCGGTCGCCGTGGGCCGTCTCGGAGGCGGCGACGTCCTTGTCGAAGTCCAGGGCCGGGTTGCCGCTCTCGGCGCGGAGGAAGGACAGGAGTTCGCCGGCCGCGTCTCCGGTACGGGTCTGGAGGCGGTCGGTGACGACGAGGGCGCCCGCGTTGATGAACGGGTTGCGGGGGATGCCGTTCTCGTACTCCAGCTGGATCAGGGAGTTGAAGGGGTTGCCGGAGGGCTCGCGGCCCACGTGCTCCCAGAGTTCGTCGCCCTCGCGGGCCAGGTCGAGAGCGAGGGTGAAGACCTTGGTGATGGACTGGGTGGAGAACGGCTCGCGCCAGTCCCCCACGCCGTACACCGTGCCGTCGAGTTCCGCGACGGCCATGCCGAAGGCCCGTGGGTCGCGGGCCGCGAGCGCCGGGATGTAGTCGGCTGGCCGGCCACGGCCGGGGGTCCGCCCGATCTCCTCCGCGATGCGCTCCAGGATCGGCTGGAAGGTCAGTGACGACGTTGACGCTGCCATGATCACCATTGTGCCTCCGTGCCGGTCCCGGTGCGCATCGACGGATCCTGGAAGGGGTCAGGCCAGGGCCTGGCCGCTGCCCGCGACGACCTCCGGGCGGAGCAGGTCGGCGAGCCTCTCGGCGGGCAACAGGCCCTTCTCCAGGACGAGTTCGGCGACACCCCGGCCGCTGGCGAGGGCCTCCTTGGCGATGTCGGTGGCGGCCGTGTACCCGATGTGCGGGTTGAGGGCGGTGACCAGGCCGATGGAGTTCTCCACGGTCCGGCGCAGCGCCTCGGTGTTGGCGGTGATGCCGGAGACACAGCGCTCGGCCAGCGTCACGCACGCGTTCCTCAGATGCGTGACGCTCTCCGACAGCGAGTGCAGGATGATCGGCTCGAAGGCGTTGAGCTGGAGCTGTCCGGCCTCGGCCGCCATGGTGATGGCGACGTCGTTGCCGATCACCTCGAAGGCGACCTGGTTGACGACCTCGGGGATCACCGGGTTGACCTTGCCGGGCATGATCGACGAGCCGGCCTGCACGGGCGGCAGGTTGATCTCACCGAGGCCCGCGCGCGGCCCGGAGGACAGCAGACGCAGGTCGTTGCAGCTCTTGGAGAGCTTGACGGCGATGCGCTTGAGGACGCCGGACATCTGGACGAACGCGCCGCAGTCCTGGGTCGCCTCGACCAGGTTGGCGGCGGTGACCAGCGGCAGCCCGGTGATTTCGGCGAGGTGGCGACGGGCCGACTCGGCGTATCCGGCCGGTGCGTTGAGGCCGGTGCCGATGGCCGTGGCACCCAGGTTGATCTCATGGATCAACTCGACTGCCTCGGCAAGACGGGACCGGTCCTCGTCAATCATGACGGCATACGCGGAGAACTCTTGACCGAGCGTCATCGGTACCGCGTCCTGCAACTGTGTACGGCCCATCTTGAGCACGTCGCGGAACTCGACGGCCTTGCGGGCGAACGCGTCCTGCAGTACGGACATCGCCTTGAGCAACCCGCGCACCGCGAACACCGTCGCGACCTTGACGGCGGTCGGGTAGACGTCATTGGTGGACTGCCCCAGGTTCACGTCCTCGTTGGGGTGCAGGTGCCGGTACTCGCCCTTCGCGTGTCCCAGCAGCTCCAACGCCCGGTTGGCGACGACCTCGTTGGCGTTCATGTTGGTCGAGGTGCCGGCGCCGCCCTGGATGACGTCGACGACGAACTGGTCGTGCAGCTTGCCGGTCCGGATCTCACGGCAGGCGGCGACGATCGCGGCGGCCTTCTTCGGCTCCAGCAGCCCGAGCTCCTCGTTGGCGAGGGCGGCGGCCTCCTTGACGGCGGCAAGCGCGTCGATGAGGTGCGGGTAGGCGGAGATGGGGGTGCCGGTGATGTGGAAGTTCTCGGTGGCACGCAGGGTGTGGACACCCCAGTAGGCGTCGGCGGGGACATCCCGGTCGCCGAGCAGATCGTGCTCACTACGAGTGACGGCGTTCATGAGGGAACGGTTCCTCTTTCAAAGGGGTTGAGGGTGAGCGCGCCCCATAGGGGCGCGGGGAACTGCGCGACAAGCCACAACGGACCCGCAGCCGCTGGTCGCGGCAGCCGGCACTTCCTTAGGCGCAGGCCGAAACAACAACCGGCTCCAGCGAACGAACGGGCTGCACACACCCGACCGCCTGCCCGCCCCCGAGAAGCGCCTCTCCCTGGAACTCGCTGAGCAACGCCGGATCAACCCCGGCCCACGCAAGCGCCGCCGCAGCGACCGGCACTCGCGCCCGGTTCGCCCCGTCGGCGATCTTCACGGCGATGGCCCGCCCGTCCGGCAGCGCAGCGACCTGAACGCCTTCGAAGCCGTCCTTCACCAACAGCCCCGGCACGGCCCGCATCAGCGCGGCCACATCCCGCCCGGAGCCAGAGGCCATCTCGGCATGCTCACGCATCGCGTCGGCGACCCGCGCCTCGGGCGTACCCGGCACCGCGGTGGTGATCCGGGCGGCGGCACGGGCGAGGCCGTGCAGCGACACGGAGAACAGCGGGGCCCCGCAGCCGTCGACGGTCACCTGGGCGATCCGCTGACCGGTCAGGTCCTCGACGATCTCCGCGATGGCCTGCTGGAGCGGGTGCCCGGGGTCGAGGTAGTCCTCCAGGGACCAGCCGTTCAGCCGGCAGGTGTACAGCATCGCCGCGTGCTTGCCGGAGCAGTTCTGGGCGAGGCGGGAGGGCAGGCGGCCCTCCCGCACCCAGGCGTCCCGGACGACCGGGTCGTACGGCATGTCCGGGACGTTGCGCAGATGGTCCTCGGTGAGTCCGGCGAGTTCGAGGATGCGCCGGGTTCCGGCGAGGTGGCGTTCCTCGCCGGAGTGGCTGGCGGCGGTGAGCGAGAGCAGCTCACCGTCGAGCGGGAGCCCGGCCCGTGCCATGGCGACGGCCTGGACGGGCTTGAGTGCCGAGCGCGGGTAGAAGGCGGCCTCGATGTCACCGAGCTGGAACCGGACCTCGCCGTCGTCACCGAGGACGACGACGGAGCCGTAGTGGATGCCTTCGATCATTCCGCCGCGTATGAGGTGGGCGACGGGGGCGTGGAGCGGTGCGCGGACAAGGGGTGCGTCCGCTATGGAACTGCTGTACATCACTGCCTGGTTGTGTTGAGTGGTCGATGTGGAGTCGTCGACCGGCACGGGTTTCACGCGTCGGCCTTCAAGGAGGTGCGGGCGACCCGACGGCGAATGCCGTACCAGCCCGCGACCAGTGCCAGGACGATCAGCGGCAGGCACTGCACTGTGGTGCGGCCGGCGCCTCCGTCGGCGTACATGAGGACCAGGACGGAGGCGAGGAAGGCCAGCGTCACGAGTTCGGTCCAGGGGGAGCCCGGCAGTCGGTAGCCGGGCCGGTCGAGTTCGCCCTTCTGGGTCTTCTGCCAGAAGAGCAGGTGACAGATCATGATCATGCCCCAGGTGGCGAGGATGCCGATCGCCGCGAAGTTCAGCACGATCTCGAACGCATCGGCCGGTACGACGAAGTTGAGTCCGACGCCGAGGACACAGATCCCGCTGGTCAGCAGGATGCCGCCGTACGGGACCTGGCTGCGGCTCATCACCGAGGTGAACTTCGGGGCGGAGCCGGACATCGCCATGGAGCGCAGGATGCGGCCGGTGGAGTACAGGCCGGAGTTGAGCGAGGACATGGCCGCGGTCATGACGACCAGGTTCATGACGCCGCCCGCTGCCGGGATGCCGATGTTGGACAGCACGGTGACGAAGGGGCTCTCACCGGCCTTGTACGACGACCAGGGCAGCAGCATCGAGAGAAGGAGGACGGAGCCGACGTAGAAGAGGCCCACGCGCCACATGATCGAGTTGATCGCCTTCGGCATGATCTTCTCGGGGTTCTCGGTCTCACCGGCGGCGACGCCGACCAGCTCGACGGAGGCGTAGGCGAAGACGACGCCCTGGACGATCAGCAGCATGGGCAGCAGGCCGTTGGGGAAGAGGCCGCCGTTGTCGGTGATCAGGGACGGGCCGGGGGTGTGGCCGTCCACGGGCTGCTGGGTGACCAGCAGGAAGATGCCGATGAGCATGAAGACGACGAGCGCGCCGACCTTGATGATCGCGAACCAGAACTCCAGTTCGCCGAAGAACTTCACCGAGATCAGGTTCACGGTCAGGACGACCGCGAGGGCGATCAATGCGATCACCCACTGCGGGATGTCGGAGAACATGCCCCAGTAGTGGGTGTAGGTGGCCACCGCGGTGATGTCGGCGATGCCGGTGGTCGCCCAGTTGAGGAAGTACATCCAGCCCGCCGTGTACGCGCCCTTCTCACCCATGAACTCGCGGGCGTACGACACGAAGGCGCCGGAGGAGGGCCGGTACAGGACGAGTTCGCCGAGGGCGCGGACGACGAGGAAGGCAAAGATGCCGCAGACCGCGTAGGCGATGAACAGGGACGGGCCGGCGTCGGCGAGACGCCCGCCGGCACCGAGGAAAAGGCCGGTGCCTATGGCTCCGCCGATGGCGATCATGTTGACGTGCCGGGCCTTCAGCGACTTGCTGTAGCCGTGGTCTCCGGCGTCTACGTGACCGGACTGGGGGCGCGTCTCTTCTTTGAGGTGCTGTTCGCTCACGCCTCGGGTCCGCCTTCCGTGGTGCTGTCCGTGCGCGGGGGGCGCACGATGTCGGTGAGGGTGGTCTCGACGCGATCCAGGTGGTGGGCCATGGCGTCGGTCGCGTCGAGTTCGGAACCGTCGATCAGGGCCTCCACGATCGCCCGGTGCTCCCGGTTGGACTGCTCGCGGCGACCGCCCAGTTCGTTGAGGAAGGCCGACTGACGCGCCAGTGCGTCACGGATCTCCTCGATGACCCGGCGGAACACCGGGTTCTGGGCGGCCTCGGCCACGGCCAGGTGGAAGAGGGTGTCCATCGCTACCCACGCGGTGGTGTCCGTCTCCCGCTCCATGCGGTCGAGCAGGTGAGCCAGGTGGTCGAGGTTCTCCGGGGTGCGGCGCAGCGCCGCGTACCCGGCGACCGGGATCTCGACGTGCCGGCGCACTTCCAGCAGGTCGCTCGCCGAGTAGTCACCGAAGGTGGGGTCCTCGACGGCGTTGGCGACGACGAAAGTGCCCTTGCCGGTCTTGGAGACGGTCAGGCCCATGGTCTGCAGGGCCCGCAGGGCCTCGCGCAGGACGGGCCTGCTGATCTCCAGGGTCCGGCACAGCTCCGCCTCGGAGGGGAGCTTGTCGCCCACGGCGTACTCGCCGCGCTCGATGGCGTCGCGCAGATGCGCCAGCACCGCTTCCATGGCGCTGACACGTCGCGGCGGCTGTCCGGCTGTCCGGCTGTCTGACAGGTTCACGGGAGAGATACTCCGGGTGAGCCGTGGGTGGTGTCAAGGGATGCGAATGGAGAGATTCACCGGGCGTGACGCCTGAAAGCCGGCATCACGCCCGGTCTGCTGCCCGGCATCGCGCCCGGCCCCGGGTCAGCTGTGGATCGCGCCGGCGCCCAGCAGCCCGAACAGCAGCAGGCCGACGACGATCCGGTAGATCACGAAGGCGTTGAAGGAGTGCTTGGCGACGAACTTGAGCAGCCAGGCGATGGAGGCGTACGCGACGGCGAAGGAGACGACGGTGCCGACGGCCAGCGGCAGCGCGCCCGTGCCCGTCGTACCGAGGGCGTCCTTCAGCTCGTAGATGCCGGCGCCGGTCAGGGCCGGGATGCCGAGGAAGAAGGACAGCCGGGTGGCGGCGACGCGGTCCAGGTCGAGCATCAGCGCCGTGGACATGGTGGCACCGGAACGCGAGAAGCCCGGGAAGAGCAGGGCGAGGATCTGGGAGCTTCCGACCAGCATCGCGTCCTTGAAGGAGGTGTCGTCCTCCCCGCGCTTGTGCCGCCCCGTCCGGTCCGCCACCCACATCACCCCGCTGCCGACGATCAGCGAGCCCGCGACCACCCACAGCGAGGCGAGCGGCCCCTCGATGAGCGGCTTGGCGGCCAGGCCCACGACGACGATCGGGATGGTCGCGCAGATCACCCACCAGGCGAACTTGTAGTCGTGGTGGTACCGCTCCTCCTTGTCGCGCAGCCCACGCAGCCACGCCGAGACGATCCGCACGATGTCCTTGAAGAAGTACACGAGCACGGCGGCGATCGCGCCGACCTGGATGACGGCCGAGAACCCGACCACCGCGTCGTCGTCGACGGGGATGTTCATCAATCCCTCGGCGATCTTCAGATGGCCGGTCGAGGAGACGGGCAGGAACTCGGTCACCCCCTCGACAGCTCCGAGGACGACGGCCTGACCGACGCTGATGGCGCTCATGGGATCCAGTTCCGGGGAGTGGCGGGACAGTGGCGCGCACTGTCCTACCAGTTCCGGGTGTGGGCCCGTGGCGTACGACGCGGGGTCTGGTCGGCTACGACCACACCGCCTGGGCGATGGAGACGCCGAGGAACGCCGCGCCGAGGCCCGCGGTCACGCTCCCCACGATGTTGACGACGGCGTAGAGCCCCGCCCCGGTCTCGGTCAGCCGCAGGGTCTCGTACGAGAACGTCGAGTACGTGGTCAGCGCTCCGCACAGACCGGTGCCCAGCAGCAGCTGGAGGTGGGAACTCGCGACGCCGGCGACCGCCGCGCCGGTGAGCAGGCCGAGGATCAGGCAGCCGGTGACGTTGACCGCGAGCGTGCCCCAGGGGAACACCGAGTCGTGCCGGGACTGGACCGCACGGTCGGTGAGATAGCGAAGGGGGGCACCGACCATGGCACCCGCGATCACCAGGAGCCAGTTCACGACGACTTCTTACCTTTCGTGTCCGATGTGCGTGGACTGTCGTCGCGGCCGACGTACCGGATGACCTCGCAGTCGTCGAGGACCACCAGCCCTTCGGTGACGAGTTCGTCGAGCTGAGGCAGGAAGGCCCGTACGCGTTCCTCGGTGTCGACGATCACGACGGCGACCGGCAGGTCCTCACTCAGGGACAGCAGCCGGGAGGTGTGGATCAGCGAGGAGGCGCCGAACCCCTCGATGCCCCGGAAGACGCTGGCGCCCGCGAGTCCGGCCGCGTGGGCGCGGTGCACGATCTCCGCGTAGAGGGGCTTGTGGTGCCAGGTGTCGTTCTCGCCGATGAAGACGGTGACGCGCAGGGCGCGCCCGGTCAGCCTCGTCATGGCTGCCTCCACTTCAGGACACGGCGGGTGGTGGCCACCGCGAGCCACACCGCCGTCAGGGCCGCGGCGAGGGTCGCGGCGAGGTAGGCCAGTCCGGTACTGGGATGGCCGCTGTCCACGAGCTTCTGGATGTCGACGGCGTACGTCGAGAAGGTGGTGAAGCCGCCGAGCACGCCGGTGCCGAAGAAGGGGCGGACGAGGCGGTGGGCGGCCCACACGTCGGTGATGACCACCATGAACACGCCGATCACGGCGCAGCCGACGACGTTGGTCCAGAAGGTCGCCCAGGGGAAGCCGCCGGGCTGGGCGGGCCACCACAAGGCCCACGCGTAGCGTGCCGTGGCCCCGACCGCTCCGCCGAGTGCGACCACCACGACGATCGGCGCCTGGGTCCGCCAGGCGTGCCGCCGTGGGGCGGGGGCGGGGGCGCGGAGGGTCTCGGTCTCCGGGGCTGTCATGGTCGTACGTCTCCTGACTGGCCCTCGTCACCGCTCCTCGCGGGGTGATCGCGGCCGGTCAACAGGGTACGCCGGGCTCATTTGAGGACGGGCGCCTCGCAGACCGCGATGCCCCGCTCCCAGATGCTGCCCAGGATCAGCCGGCCATCCGTTTCACACACGCCGGTGACCATGCGGAACCCCGACCGGCGCCGCGCCAGGTGGTGGACGACCCGGCCGGTGTCGTCGACCGCGAGCACGCCGATCGTGCCCGTGGGTCGGAAGGGGGCGCGCACGGCGACGCGGGCGGCGCTGCGGCGTACGGCCGGGGCGGCGCGGTGGAGCAGGTCCAGCGGGGGTACGCGCGGGCCGGCCAGCGCCACCCAGATCGGGCCGTCCGGTGCGCCGCGCCAGAGGTTGTCGGGCATGCCCGGCAGGTTCTCGGCGAAGGGCTCGCCGTGTCCGGCGCGGGGTCCGGTGAGCCAGTGGCGGGTCAGGCGGTACGCGCCCGTCTCGGCGACGACCAGGAAGGACTCGTCGGCGCTCGCAGCGAGGCCGTTGGCGAAGTGCAGCCCCTCCAGCAGCACCTCGGGGCTCTCGCTGCCGGGGGCGAGGCGCAGCAGGCGGCCCGTTCCGGTGTGCTCGACGATGTCGCCGATCCACTGGTGCAGGGGGTAGCGGCGGCTGGAGACGGTGAAACAGACGCTTCCGTCGGACAGGGCGACCACGTTGCTGCAGAACCGCAGCCGCTCCCCCGCCACCGAGTCGGCCAGGACGCGCACGACGCCGTCGTCGAGGCCGACACGCAGCAGCCCGCGTTCGGCGTCGCACACCAGCAGGTCCCCGTCCGGGAGGAGTTCGAGGCCCAGCGGGCGGCCGCCGGTGTCGGCGAGCACCTCGACGCGGGCCGCTGACGGCTCCATGAGGCCGTCGACACGCAGGATGCGGCCGTCCTCGACGCCGGTCAGCACCCGGCCCCGGGCATCGGCGACCACGTCCTCCGGGCCACGGCCGCCGATCGCCACGTACCGGTGCGGGACGAGCTCGGTGGGTCGGTCCATGGAACGTGTCTCCCCTTCGGTGTCGCGACAGTCGGTCCTTGCAGGCACGCACCCCGGTGCGGGCGTCACGGCGACGCGCGCTCGGGTACCCGGATCACGCCGTGTCATCCGCTCTGGTCCGCGAACTGTATGCCACGGTTTACGAAGAACGTCCCCTGGCCACTCGGTCAGGCGCGCACAACAGACGGAGAGAGGGTGGTCGTATGTCACGTCCGCCCCGGTGGCGCGCCGGCCGCCGCTCCGGTAGAGGGGTCCGTGACCTGCGGCGGTCTCGTTGAACGCCCGGCGCTCCCGGCCCCGTACGACATCGCACCGGCTGGGGTTCGCGGAGCTCTACCGGCGGGGCAGAGAGCTGGAGTTGCTGCACCGCGCCATGGGCTTCGCCGCGCTCGCCCTGGTCACGCTGGCTCCGCTGCTGATCGTGGTGGCGGCGGTGGACCCCCTGGCGCACGGTGGCTTCGCCCTGTGGCTGGTGGATGGCATGGACCTGTCCGGCCGGTCGGCCCACGCCCTCTCGCAGGTCTTCACTCCGCCTCGCAAGGTCCTCAGCACGACCAGCGCGCTGAGCGTGGCCCTGCTCGCCGTGTTCGGTGTGTCCTTCGCCGCCAGCGTCCAGAACGGCTACGAGCGGATCTGGCGGCTGCCCGCGGGGCCCTGGCACCGGGTGTGGCGACAGACCGTCTGGCTGATCATGCTCATGGCGTACGTGTACGCGCAGGTGCAGACCCGCACAGTGTTGCAGGGCACGCCCCGCATCCTGCTGAGCATGGCGCTCGGCGTGCTGTTCTTCTGGTGGGGGCCGCACTTCCTGCTCAGCGGCGAGGCGCGCTGGCGTGACCTGCTGCCGGGTGCGCTCGCCACCATGGCGGGGCTGGTCGGGCTGCGCTGGTTCTCGTTCCTGGTGTTCACCCCGCTGCTCGTCACCAACGCGGTCAGTTACGGCCCGGTCGGGACCGTCCTGGTGGTGGAGTCCTGGCTGGTCGGCGTGGGGTTCGTGGTCTACGGCGGTGCGCTGGTCGGCCGGCTGCTGTGCGAGCGGTTCGAGGACTTCGACGAGCCGGACGGCACAGCCCCGTAGCGACGACATCGCGGGCGAGGGTCCTCGGCCGGCCGCACCACGGACCAGGCGCGGCCCGATGCGCCCGAGCAGACGTACGGGCCGGTCGGGCAGGACGGGCAGGACGGGCAGGACGGGAACCGGGTTCCGTCCCCCGCCTGCGGCACACGGCCCGGACAACGCCGCTACCAGCCCTTCTCGAACATGCGCGCAACCTCGGCGATCCGCACCTCGTCACGCCGGTAGTAGGTGCGCCGCCGGATCCGCTTCGTGCGCAGCACTCCGATGGCCACCAGGAGCCCGAGGTGGTTCTCGGCGACCTTGCGCGGCACACCGAGCTTCGTGGCCACGGCGTCCGCGCTGACGCCGTCCTCGACCGGGTCGCCCTGCCGCTGCTTCGGGAAGTGCGCGGCCGGGTCCTTCAGCCATTCCAGGATGTCCAGGCGCCTTGCGCCGGCGGGAGTCCTCAGCATCTCGTCCCTCCCTCCTTCGGGCCGCGTCGTCACGCGTTCCCCCTACTGTCCCGCAGTCGCAACCACCGCGTCCGGGACTCCCGGACCGTTGTCCGATACCGAACGGCCGTACGGCACAGGGCTGTTCGCCGCTGACGCGTCGGGGCCCGGCCGCACGGATGCGGCCGGGCCCCTGCGGCACAGAACTCAGCGGTGGCTGAACCACGCCATCGACGACAGCGCCGCGTCGTCGTAGCCGAACAGGGCCTGGTTCTCCCAGCCGTTGCCGGAGGAGGCGTCGGTGGGGTCCCAGCCGTTGCCGGAGACGGCGGTCCAGGTCGCCTCCCAGTAGAAGACACCGAGACCCCGGCCGTTCGGGACGGCCTCCACGATGCTCGTCACGTCGTTCATCCATCGGCGCTGCCCGGCCGTGTTCGCCGGGTAGCCGGAGACCAGTTCACCGGTGGTGTTGATGATGTTCTCGTGCGAGTCCTCGCTGTCCAGCCGGAACGGGTAGGCCGTCTCGGCGACGAAGACCGGCTTGCCGTAGCCGGGAGGCCGCGTCGTCCAGGGTCGTCTGGAAGTCGTAGAGCGAGCCGTGGCAGTAGCCGTAGTACGACAGGCCGATCGCGTCGAACTTCACTCCGTTCGCGACCGCGCTGTCGAACCACCAGCGGGTGCCGGACAGGTCACCGCCCTTGGCGAGGTGCAGGACGACCGTGGTGGACGAGTTGACCGCCTTGACCGCGTCATGGCCCGAGTTGAGCAGGCCGGCCAGCTGCGAGAAGTTGCTCGTGGAGCCCTCGTTCCACAGCATGCCGCCATTGATCTCATTGCCCACCTGGACCATGTCGGCCGTGGTGCCTTGAGCCTTCAACGCGTTCAACACGTCGTACGTGTGGTTGTACACGTCGGTCTTGAGTTGACTGTACGAGTGGCCCGCCCAGGCGGCCGGTTTGCTCTGGGCGCCCGGGTCGGCCCAGGTGTCCGAGTAGTGGAAGTCGACCAGCAGCTTCATGCCGGACGCCTTGATGCGCTTGGCCAGGGCGAGGACGCGCGTCTTGTTGTTGTAGCCGTCGGCGGGGTTGACCCAGACCTTCAGGCGCGCGTAGTTCATGCCGGCGTTCTTCAGGATGGTGATCGCGTCGCCGGCCGAGCCGGAACCCGTCCGGTAGACGCCGCCCTTGGCCTCGCTCTTGGCGAGGGAGGCGATGTCGGCACCGTGGATCGACGTGCCGCCCGCACCGGATGCGAAGGTCAGATCGTCGACATTGATCCAGTTGCCCGCGTTGGCGTCACTGTTGATGCTGATCGTGCACTGGTTGTTGGTCACATCGACCGGCACGACGACACGGATCCATCCGCTCGCCGAGACCGGAAGGTCGGTGCGCTGTTCCGCACCGCCGCAGTTCCTCAGCGCCAGGTACGCCGAGTTCTGACCGCCGCCGGAGCGGACCCAGGCGGTGAGCTTGTAGTTCCCGTTGGTCAGTCCGGACAGGTACTGGTACGTCTCCACCTTGTAGGCGGAGGACGCGTAGTGGGTCAGACGGTAACTGCCGCCGTGGCCACCGGACTCGGTGAAGGAGGCGGAGTTCTGCCCAGCCGCCGAGTACGTGGACCAGCCGGCCGGAGTCGCGGTGCCCGTGCCGCCGGACTCGAAGCCGCCGTTGGTGAGCGTGCTCGCCGCCGAGGCGGTCTGCGCGGGCAGGGCGGTGAAGGCGAGTCCCGCGGTGAGCGGTATGAGCAGGCCCCGGAGGGAGCGGGTGCGGGTGCGTCTGGATGGAACATCGTCGTCCGTCGTCCCTTCGACGTAAGTGAGGTCGGGGGTGTCCTCACCGGACATCGGCGAGGCGCCCCTCCGCCCACGGCTCGCGGCACGCACGGGCGGAGGGAAGTCGGCTCAGCCGTCGAGTTGTACGACCCGGACGGCTCCCGCGGGCACCTCAAGGCGGCCCGCGGCACGTTCACCGGTCAGCAGCTCGGTGCCTGGCGCCTCCAGCGCACCGAGGCGGGCATCGAGCTCGACGACCGGCTCGTCGTGTCCGGCGACTGCAGCCGGGCCAGCGGTGAGGCGGGCGCCGAGCGGCTGCTCGGGCAGGCGCCGGACATGGACGCCGTCTTCGTCGCGTCCGACCTGATGGCGCAGGGTGTGCTGACGGCTCTGGAGCGGGCCGGGCGCCGGGTGCCGCAGGACGTCGCGGTCGGCGGATTCGACGACTCGCCCGCCGCGCTGCCCGCCCGCCCCGAGCTCACCACGATCCGGCAGCCCTGGGACCGGATCAGCGCGGAGATGGTGCGGGTGCTGCTCGCACAGATCGGCGGTGAGGATCCGGCGGCGGTGATCCTGCCGACAGAGCTGGTGAAGCGGGAGTCGGCATGACGGTGTGAGCCGGGCACGAGGGCGCGTCGCGCGGTGATCGAGCCGTCGGCGCGCCCTCGGCGTGCGATCGGCGTGTCGATCGGTCAGGAATCGAGAAGTCCGGGCCCGCTCCCCCGTCCTAGCGTGAAAGCACCGACGGAACACGTCGGACCACGCTTCACCGAGGAGTACGCCATGACCGCCGGAGTCAACACGATCATCTACCCCGTCAAGGACCTCGACCGGGCGAAGGCCCTGTTCAGCGCCCTGCTGGGCACGGAACCGTATGCGGACGAGCCGTACTACGTCGGCTTCAAGGACGCCGGACAGGACGTCGGCCTGGACCCCAGCGGGCACGCGAAGGGCATGACCGGCCCGGTCCCCTACTGGCACGTGACGGACATCAGGGCGACCCTCGCGGCCCTGCTGGCGGCAGGAGCCGAGACGCTGCAGGACGTGAAGGACGTCGGCGGCGGCAGGCTGATCGCCTCCGTGAAGGACGCCGACGGCAATCTCGTCGGGATCCTCCAGGATCCGGCCGCCTGAGCTCGTGCCCGGCGGCGGCCCAGGGCGATTGCACATGCACTAGTTGCACAGTCAATAAATGGCCGAATTGGTGCTACCGTGCCGGTATGGCAGCGAAGACGGCCGACGCAGGGCTCGAAGACCGGTGGCGGGACATCCTGTCGGTGCACGCCCGCACCATGTGCGAGATCGACCGCGTGCTGCACCCGCACGGGCTGGGCGCGAGCGACTTCGAGGTGCTGGACATCCTGGCGGCCGCCTCGCCCGAGGAGGGCGACCAGTGCCGGGTGCAGAACCTGGTCGGACGGGTCCATCTCAGCCAGAGCGCGCTGTCCCGGCTGATCGGCCGGCTGGAGAAGGACGGCCTGGTGGAGCGTTCCGTCTGTGTGGAGGACCGGCGTGGCGTGTTCGTCACCCTGACCCGCAAGGGCCGCGATCTGCACAGCGAGGTGCTGCCCCTGCAGCGCGGCGTGCTCGCCCGGATGCTGAGCGGCTGACGTCGTAGGTCGCAGAACGAAGGCGCGGGCGGCTAGAGCACGAACTCGGTCCCGTCCGGCAGGATTTCGACACCTGTCCCGGACACCTCTGAGCGGGCCGGCGAGCCGGGGTCCAGCAGGGGGTTCGTGTCGGCGAGGTGGGTGTAGATCCGGCGGGCCTGTGGATGGCGGGCCAGGGCGGTGAGGCTGCCGCCCGGTCCCGAGACGGGCAGATGGCGCCCGGGCTGCCCCGCCTCGTCCGTCGTGAAGTGCGTGCCGTCAAGGACGGCACAGTCCGCGGAAGCGACGAGGTCGTCCAGCGTCGGGGTCCAGGTGCTCACGCGGGGCGCGTACACGAGGACCCCTCCGGTGGCCAGGTCCTCGACCCGGTACGCCGTCACCCAACGGCGGTCCTTCGCCCGGCCCGGCACATACGCCGGCGCCGCACCGGCGACGGGGTGCGCCGTGACGACCAGGCCGCCGGCCAGCACGAAGCCGCCCTCGGTCAGGCTGTCCGCCCACTCCCACGGGGTGTGCCGGTCGAGGGCCGCCCGCGCCGGGGCCAGGGCGGCGAGCACCGGCGGGGCGGCGTAGGTCTTGAGCCCGGCGGCCGCCCGCAGCACGGCCAGGCCCGCCACATGGTCGGGCTCGGCGTCGGTCAGCAGGACTCCCCGCACCGGCGTGACCTGCGGGCCCGGCCAGAGGGCGGACGCGGCGGTGAGCTGGCCGCGGATGTCGGGCGAGGTGTTCAGCAGCCACCAGTCCCTGGAGTTGCCGGTGACGGCCGCGCACTCCGGGGTGCGGGTGGGCAGCTTGCCGTCACGGGCGGCGGCACACCGCGCGCAGCCGCAGTTCCACCGCGGGAAACCCCCACCTGCGGCGGTGCCTAGCAGGACGACCCTCACGACGACCCCCATCCCTTCGCGTCGGCCCTCCCGGTGGGATCTTCCCTCTCCATACGGCCGGACCACCCCGCGACAGGGAGCAGTTCCGGCCGACCTTCACGGGCCGGCCGGGACGGGGGACGTTCAGTGACGTTCAGGGGGCGTTCATCGACGGCAGGGGATACCGATGGTGCCGGTGCCCCCGGGGCCGTCGCCCGCCCTCGGTGTGATCACGGGCGGGCGAGCAGGGTCCGCACGCCCTCCGAGGTCAGGGTGAGGGGGTGGGGCGAGCCGGCGTCGATGGTCAGGGCCAGTTCGTCGGCCGGCCACTGCGAGGCGAGGGCGCCGAGCGGTACCAGGCGGTAGCGGGAGACGAACGGCAGCAGCTCCGCCATGGCGGGCTCGGAGGTGAAGACGGGGACGACCGGCTCGCCGCCCGCCCGCTCTATGACCGGCAGCGCCACGGCGCCGGGGTCGGTGGCGTCCGCCTCACTGGCGTCGTCGGGCACGGGGACGAGGACCTCGCTGCCGGCGAGCGTGTCCATCGCTGTCCTGTCCTCGCTGTTCCCGGCCAGTACGTCCAGCGCCCGGCGGGCCGGAGTGGCGGTGTAGTCGTTCGCGGGTGTGTCCATGGCAGATCCCCTGTCAGCGGCGGTAGTGCGGTCCGGCCGGGGCATGATCGCGGGAGCGGTGCCCGGCCCCGGCGCGGCCCTGCTCACGTACCCGATCCGGACTGGAGCATTCCTACGACCGACCACAGGTCGGGGCGGCCGTTGTGCACAGGTCGCGGGAGCATCCGCAGGTCACGGGATCAGCGGGATGTCGCCGGACGGGAGCCCCAGGCGGTCGCAGCCGACCCGGCGGGCGAGGGGCTCGGCCATGCTGGGGCCCACATGGGTCCAGTACGTGGCCGCGTCCCGGAAGTAGCGCTGCATCCGCTCGCCGTCGCGCGCGTGCCGGGATCCGGCCGTGCGGAAGAGGGTGCCCTGGAGGATGTCCCAGGCCATCCGGCCCGCGTTCAGGAACATGAGCGCGAGGCGGTTGTCCTCGACGACGGTGAAGGGGGCGTCTCCGGTGACGTTGCGCCGGCAGGTCTCCATCCATTCCTCGGCCGTGTGCCGCAGTGCCGCCTCGGCCGTGTGGATCACGCCGAGGGCCTCGCCGAGGTGTCGCTGGTAGTCGTGGAGTTCGGCGCGGGTGCGGTGGGGTTCGAGGAGGAGGGGGCGGTCGGTGACGGCGCGGGCGTACTCGTCGGCGGCGGCGTGGGCGGTGCCGATCATGATGGCGGCCAGTTCGCCGTGGAAGAAGCTCGGCGCCCGGCCGGCGTACATGGGGTTGCCGTGCAGTTCGTAGCCGACGCTGCCGCCCTCGACGGGCAGGTCGAGCAGGCTCGCCTCGCAGGTGAGGTACTCGGGGATGCGGGCCTTTTCCATGTGCACGCTGTTGGAACCGCTGCCGCGCAGGCCGAGGACGCCGTGCCAGTCGTCGAGGACCGTCCACACCGAGCGCGGGGCGACGAACAGCACCGGCGGTCCGGGCGGGGCGCCGGGCCGGTCGGGGGCGCGCAGGGTCTGGCCGACGTAGTGGGTGGAGTACGGGGAGCCGGAGGAGTACGGCCAGGTGCCGTCGAGCATGACGTGCCCGTCGCCGTCGGGCTGTGCGATGCCGATGGGCGCCACGGTGGACGCCGCCCGGAAGTCGCCGTCGGTGCCGAAGATCTCGTCCTGCGCCTTCTCCTCGAAGAGCGCGGCGACCTGGAGGACGTGGGCGGCGGTGAGCGACAGGGCCCAGCCGGTGGAGGGGCAGCCGCGGGCGATCTCGGTGACCACGCGGTAGAAGGTGGGCAGGCCGAACTCGTAGCCGCCGTACCGGCGCGGCTGGAGGATCCGGTAGAAGCCGGCCCGCAGGAAGTCGTCGTGGGTGTCCTTCGGGTAGTGGGTCAGCCGTTCGGTCTCCGGCTGACGTTCGAGCAGCACGGGCCGCAGGTTCGCGGCGCGATCGACGATGTCGCGTTCGGTCAGTCCGGGCTCGGGAGCGGCGATCACGATGCCTCCTGACGTGTGGGGCCGTCCGTTCGTGCCGTGATGCGTGACGCGATACAGGTGATTGAACACGGCAACTGCCGCGGGGTACCGACGCGAAATCGCCAAGTGCCGAGGCGGCGGGACGGGGCGCGCGGTCCCCGGATCAGCGGCGTGCCTCAGGGTCCGGGCAGACCGAGCCCGGCAGCAGGTCCAGCCCGTCCGGCCCGCTTCGGTCGCGGGCGAACAGTCGTAGCCTGAGAAGGACGGGACAGGCTCCCGCCCTGGTGGGCGCGGGAGGCGGTGTATGCGTTACGACGACCGCAGGACGGCCGGGCGGCTGCTGGCCGGGCGGCTGGAGGAGCTGCGCGGTCGGGATGTGGTGGTGCTGGGGCTGCCGCGGGGCGGCGTACCCGTGGCGGCCGAGGTGGCCCGGCGTCTCGGCGCCCCGCTGGATGTGCTGGTGGTGCGCAAGCTGGGGGTGCCCGGGCAGCCGGAGTGGGGCTTCGGGGCGATCGGCGAGCACGGGGTCCGGGTCCTGAACCGGGATGTGATCGACGCGGCCGGGCTGAACGCCGGCGAGCGGGAGGCCGTGGAGGAGGCCGAGCGGGACGAGCTGGAGCGGCGGGTGCGGAGCTACCGGCAGGAGCGGGCGGCACTGCAGCTCACCGGGCGCACTGCGGTCGTCGTGGACGACGGGCTCGCCACCGGCGCCACGGCCGAGGCCGCCTGTCGCGTCGTACGGGATCAGGGCGCGGCACGGATCGTGCTGGCCGTACCGGTCGGGGCCGGCCACAGCGTGGCCCGGCTGCGGCGGGTGGCCGACGACGTGGTCTGCCCGCACACGCATCAGATCCTCGGCTCGGTGGGCGCCTGGTACCGGGACTTCGCCCAGGTCTCGGACGCCGAGGTCACGTCCCTGCTCGCGGAGGCCGCCCGCGCCACGCCCCGCTCCCCCGCCGCGCCGTCCCCCGGGGTCCCGGCTCCGCCGGAGCGGGCCGGGCACGCCTCGCCGTCGGACCGCGAGGTGCGGATCCCGGCCGCGGGCGCGCGGGTCGGCGCCCGGCTGGTCGTGCCGGACGGGGCGGCGGCGGCCGTGGCGTTCGCGCACGGCAGCGGGAGCAGTCGGCACAGCCCGCGCAACCGCTATGTCGCCACCGCCCTCAACCGCGCGGGCCTGGCCACCCTGCTGCTGGATCTCCTCACCGACGACGAGGCGCACGACCGGCACAACGTCTTCGACATCCTGCTGCTGGCCCGGCGCCTGCACGCCGCGTCCGTGTGGCTGCGCGGTGAGACCGGTCTGCCCGTCGCCTACTTCGGGGCCAGTACCGGAGCCGCCGCCGCGCTGGAGGCGGCCGCGCTGTCCGGGTCCGACGTCCGCTCGGTCGTCTCCCGGGGCGGCCGCCCGGACCTCGCCACTCCGGCTGCGCTGACCCGTCTGCGGGCGCCGACACTGCTGATCGTCGGCAGCCGGGACACCCAGGTGCTCAGCCTCAACCGCCTCGCCGCCGACCGGATGCACTGTGAGCACCGGATGGCCGTCGTCCCCGGCGCCACCCACCTGTTCGAGGAACCCGGAACCCTCACGACCGTCGCCGAACTGGCCCGCGACTGGTTCACCGCCCACCTGGGCCGGCCCACCACGGGGGCGCCGCGCCGTTCCGCGTAGGTCCGGCGGCTGGTTCTCGACTGCCCGGCAGCCCTGGTCCGGTCATTCCGGGGAGCTCATGGAGATTGCATGCAGAGGATCTGTTTGAATTCTGAACATCCGCACGGAGAAGGGACCCCATGTGCGCGAGCCGAACGGCCCTGTCTGCCCCGAGTGCGGCACGCCCCGGGCCTCGGACGGCACACCGGCCTGCTCCTGCGGCCGACTCGCCTCCGACGCCCGCCGCGAGACGCGCTCGGCGGAGGCGGCGGCCGCGGAGGACTTCGACCCGGTGCGGATACGGCCGTTCGTGGAACTCGGCGACCACGCCGACCCGGACGCGGACGAAGTCCCGCAAGAACCAAGTGAGCCGGCGGCCCCGGACGACGGCGCCGTACACACGTCCGCGGACACCGCGGAGGCACCCGCCGGTCAGGCCCCCCTCCTCGACGTGGATGTTCGGCCAGGTCCTCGGCGCAGGCGTCGCACGCTGCTGGTCACCGGAGCGGGTGCCACCCTGGCCGTACTGCTGACCGGCGCGTTCCTGGGCGGGCTGTTCACCTATGACAGCCCGTCACGGGACGGGTCCGTGCCCGACGACATCCGGGCGCCCGTCCCGGACGGCTCGGCCGAGGCAGGCCTGTCCGGCGAGGTCCGGCCCTCCGGAACGTCGACCGCGTCGCCGTCCAGCAGCTCGACGCCGTCGCCGAGCACGACCCCGGCCGACGGCTCCCCCACACCGTCCGACGCCTCCGCCACCCCCACCCCGGCCCCCTCCTACGCGGGTCCCACCCCGACCGCCACCGCCCCGGAACCGAGCGGCACGGCAGGCCGGCCCCCGGTCCTGCGCCACGGCGACCGGGGACCGGAGGTGGTCGAACTACAGCTCCGCCTGCGCCAGATCGGCTTCTACGGCGGTGACGACGACGGCGACTACGACCGCACGGTCGAGAGCGCGGTCCGCAGCTACCAGCTCACCCGCGTCGTTCTCGCCGACGAGTCCGGCGTCTACGGCACGGCGACCCGAGCCTCGCTGGAGTCCGAGACGTCGGAGCCGTGACTAGGGCCTGTCGTTTGGATCATGTCGGCGTCGCGGGGTCTGGCACGCGCTCCCCCAGAGGGGGGACCCCCAGCCGCGTTGTCGTCACTCGCCGACGCTCCGCGTCGACTCCTCCTCCGCCTTGCAGCTGCACGCACCAGACCCCGCTCGGCTCGGCTGAAAGGCACAGTCTCTCTCAGCCGACCTGATCCAAACGACAGACCCTAGGCCGTCGCTGCCAGCAGCTCGGCGACCGTGGTCACCCGGATCAACGGCCGGTACAGGTCCAGCACCTGCAACGCCTTCGCGTGCGTGTCGTCGTCCGCACCCGCGCAGGCGTCGGCGACGACCCGTACCTCGACGCCGGCGTCCGCGGCTGCCAGGGCCGTCGACAGGACGCAGCAGTCGGTGCTGACGCCGGTCAGGACCAGGCGGCCCCCCGGGGCGGCGCGGTGGGCCAGCTCCGGGGTCCACTTGCTGAACGTGTCGGCGTCCAGCACATGCCGTGCGTGGGGGGCGAACTCGGCCGTCAGCTCCCAGAGTCGGGCGTGCGGGGGTTGCAGGGCGAAGGGCCAGCGTTCGTAGTACGCCCGCCAGGCGCCGTCCGGTTCGGCGGGTGCCACGAAGCGGGTGAACGTGACCCGGTCCCCGAAGGCCGGCAGCAGACGGCGTACGCCCGTCGCGGCATCGGCGAACCGGGGGGTGGCCCAGGGGCTGTCGGGCTCGGCGAAGACGCGCTGCATGTCGATGACGGTGAGCAGTCCGGTGGTCATACCGTCGCCCCTTCGTCCGCCGTCGGGCTCGGTGCCTGTGCCTCCTGGGCCCGGACCCGTCCGCGCCGCAGCACCAGCGTGCCGAGGAAGCCGAGCGCGAGGGCCGCGAGGACGCCGAGGTTGGCGTAGGCCCAGTCGCCGGACCTGCCGCCGAGGCCCAGCGGGCCGAGCAGATAGCCCTGCCACTCCAGCCAGTTCGCCGTCGCGTTGGTGACCAGGCCCCAGCCGAGGGCGGTGGCCGTGAGGGTCAGGAGCAGCGGAGTGAGCGGTACGTCGCCGTAGCGGCCGGTCGGGCGGTAGAGGTCGGGCTCGTCGTAGTCGCGGCGGCGCAGCGCCAGGTCGGCGAGCATGATGCCGCACCAGGCGGCGATGGGGACGCCGAGCGTGGTGAGGAAGCCCATGAACGGGCCGAGGAAGTCGTCGGCGACGAACACGATGTAGATCGAGCCCGCGATCATCAGGACGCCGTCGACCAGCGCGGCCACGTAGCGCGGCACGCGCAGGCCCGCCGAGAGCAGGGCCAGACCGGAGGAGTAGATGTCCAGGACCGCGCCGCCGACCAGGCCGAGGACGGCGACGACGGCGAACGGGACCAGGAACCAGGTCGGCAGGATCGTCGTCAGCGCGCCGATCGGGTCGGCGGCGACGGCGGCGTTGAGCTCGCTGGAGGAGCCGGCCAGCAGGAGTCCGAAGACCAGCAGGAGCAGGGGTGCCAGTGACGCGCCGAAGGCGGTCCAGCCGATCACGCCGCGGCTCGACGCGGTGCGCGGCAGATAGCGGGAGTAGTCGGCGGCGGCGTTGACCCAGCCGAGGCCGAAGCCGGTCATCATGAAGACGAGGGCGCCGATGAACTCCTGGGCGGAGCCGGCCGGTACGGCGCTGACGGTGGACCAGTGGACGTGGTCGGCGACGAGGGCGACGTAGACGACGGTGAGTACGCCCGTGACCACGGTGATCAGGGTCTGCAGCCGCATGATCAGGTCGAAGCCCATGACGCCGACGCCGACGGTCAGCGCCCCGACCAGGACGAGTGCGACCACCTTGGTCTCGGTTCCGCCGCCCCAGCCGAGCCGGTCGAACACCGTCGCGGTGGCCATGGTGGCGAGGGCGCAGAGCACCGTCTCCCAGCCGACGGTGAGGATCCAGGAGATCACCGACGGCAGGCGGTTGCCGCGCACCCCGTAGGCGGCGCGGCCGAGCACCATCGTCGGGGCGGAGCCGCGCTTGCCCGCCACGGCGATGAATCCGCACAGCAGGAACGAGAAGACGATGCCGACGACTCCGGCGGCCAGCGCCTGCCAGAAGGAGATCCCGAAGCCGAGTGCGAAGGCGCCGTAACTCAGGCCGAGGATCGACACGTTGGCGCCGAACCAGGGCCAGAACAGGGTGCGGGGCGTGCCTTTGCGGTCGGCGTCGGCGATCACGTCGAGGCCGTGGGTCTCCACCTGGAGTCTTCGGGCCGGGGGTCGGTCGTCGCGTGGGTCGGGCGTAGTGATCACCCCGGCATCGTCGCATCGCTCACCCTGCCGGGGAAGACGCGGATGGTCAGCCTGCGGTGGTGGGCCGCAGCGCATGGGTGCGCAACGCCAGCAGTGCCTCGAACCGGAAGCGCGGGTCGCCGAGCCGGTCCCCGAACAGCGCCTCCAGCTGGCGCAGTCGCTTGCGGGCCGTCTGCGGATGGATGCCCAGCGCCTGGGCGACCTCGGGGGCAGTACGTCCCCAGGACATCAGCAGGGCGTCCAGGGTCTCGGCGAGTCGGGCGGCTCGTCCGCGGGGCAGGTCCGCGAAGACGCCCAGCACCCGTCGGCCGAGCAACTGCCCGATGGGGGCGCCCCTGAGCAGATGCAGTTCCGCCAGTTCGTCGTCGACGCGCAGGAAGGTCCCGTCGGCCGGTTCCGCCGGCAGTTCGGCGCGCCGGTCGAGGGCGAGGCGGGCGCACTGGAGGGACAGCCATGTCTCGTGCGGGGGAACGGCCGGGCCCACCACGGCAACCCGGCCGCGGGCGGCGTCCCGCACCCGGTGGAGCAGCCCGCCGGTCTCCGGTTCGGGCACGATCAGGACGAGGTCGCTGCCCCGGCTGAGGGAGAGCAGTTCACCGTCCGCGCCGGGCACGGAGAAGGGCCCCGCCGACCGCACCACCACCGCCGCGACGGCGTCCGGCACCGCCCAGCGGGCGCGCTCGGCCAGCGGTCCCAGTGGTGCGCGCTCCTTCCCCCGCGGCGGCTCCAGCAGCCGTTCCACCAGCGCTCGGCGGGCACGCTTCAGCTCGCCCTCCGAGCGCAGCTGCGCCGCGAGGAAGCCCTTCACCGACTCGTTGGACAGGGCGTTGATATGGATCAGCACGGCTTCGTGCAGGGTCAGGACGGTCCCGGGCGGCAGCGAGGCCTCCTGCACGAACTCGGCGTAGCGCCGGCTGCCCACGCGGGCGCCGACCCGGAAGGCGGCCTGGAGGGCGTCCGTGGTGCGGCCGTTGAGGAACTCGATGCGGCCCAGGTGCCGGAAGTGGTGGAGGTGATGGTCCTGCGCGCTGTCGGGGTGCTCGGTCAGCTCCGCGAACTGCAGCACGGCCCGGCGGATCGACTCGGTCAGGTCGCGGCCGACGGCGGAGTCGAGCGGGCGTCGGTAGGCGGGCACCTCGTCGCGGATCGCCCGGGTCATGTCGGCGACGATGCCTTCGGCCCGGGAGCGGATGAGCGCGGCCAGCACCGGGGGAAGTTCGTGCCAGGGCTGACGCGTGAACGTCTCGGCCGGTGCCGTCATCGCGGTGACTCCGTCTCGGGCGGGGGGGGCTCGCCGTGGGTGGCGGGCGCGGGCGATGCGCTCGCCGTCGGTGGCAGGTTCGGGGCAGTGTGCTCGCCGGGACGGCGGGCGTGGGCGGGGGTGCTCGGCGCGGGTGGCCGGCGGTGGTGCGCAGGACTGCCCCCGGTGAGGCGCGGCCCGGGAAAGGTGTCACGCCCATGACACCTTTCTCCACTCCCGCCGCGGCTCTTCTGGTCGGCTCCCGCGGGCGACGCGAGTGTGGATCCGACGTTACGCGCCAGTAGCTTCCGTGTCTCGCCCTTGTGACAAGGCTTCACACCGTCCTGACCTGTCCCCTTGTGACCAGGGCACACGGATCTGCTGCCGCTCCCCACGAACAGGCGGAGGAGACTCCTCATGCAGACCCCCAGACTCCGGCGCACCCGGCGCCGGCGCCTTGTGTTCTCGTCCCTGGCCGGACTCACGGCGGCCGTCTGTATCGGCGTCGCCGGCGTCGACCGGTCCCAGGCGGCCCCGGACCCGGGCGACGCCGCGCCGGTCGCGGCGACCGATCCGGAGGGCCCGCCCAAGGACGACTTCGCGTCGGCGTTCGCGTACTCCCTGGCCCACCCCACGGCCGCGCCCTCCGGCGCCAACGACTTCACCTGCCGTCCCGACGCCGCGCATCCGCGTCCCGTCGTCCTCGTGCACGGCACCATGGAGAACCGCTACGACAACTGGGCGGCGCTGGCTCCGCGGCTCAAGGAGGCCGGGTACTGTTCCGGCGCCCTGCTCGGCACCGAGGACATGGTCGTCTCGGCCGGGCAGCTGGCGGACTTCGTCGACCGGGTCCGGGCCGCCACCGGCGCCGCGAAGGTCGACCTCGTCGGACACTCGCAGGGCGGCATGATGCCGCGCTACTACATCAAGAACCTCGGGGGCGCGGCCGAGGTGGACAAGCTGATCGCCCTCACCCCGTCCAACCACGGCACCACGTTCTCGGGCCTGGGCCTCCTCGCCCTGGCGATCCCCGGCGGCAACGCGGTTCTCGGAGCGGCCTGCAAGTCGTGCAGCCAGCAGCTCATCGGCTCGGACTTCCTCCGGGCGCTGAACTCGGGCGGTGAGACCGACCCGGGCGTCACCTACACGGTGATCACCACCCGGTACGACGAGGTCGTCACCCCGTACACCTCGGCCTATCTCGGCGCGGCCCCGAACGTCAGCAACGTCGAGCTCCAGGACGTGTGCCCCGCCGAGACCGTCGACCACATCGGCATCAGCTACAACGCCCTGGCCGGACGCCTGGTCCTGAACGCGCTCGACCCCGCCCACGCCCAGCGCCCGACCTGCTGAGGCACTGCGCGGCCCCATGTCCGTGCTCGGCTGCGCACGGACATGGGGCGCGTTCAGTACTTCTTCGCACCCGCCACGATCGCCTCGCGGATGCGGTGGTACGTCCCGCAGCGGCAGACGTTGCGGATCTCGTCGAGGTCGGCCTCGCTGATCTCACGGCCCTCCTCACGGGCCTGTCGGACCTTGGCGACGGCGGTCATGATCTGGCCTGGCTGGCAGTAGCCGCACTGGGCGACGTCGTACTCCAGCCAGGCCTCCTGCATCGGATGGAGTTCCCGGCCGACCGTGGCGGGCAGGCCCTCGATGGTGGTGACCTCGTCGGTGGGGCCCAGGTCCTTCACGGGGACCGAACAGGGGTTGAACGCCTTGCCGTTGATGTGGCTCGTGCACGCCTGGCACACGCCGAGGCCGCAGCCGTACTTCGGGCCGGTGACGCCCAGGACGTCCCGCAGCACCCACAGCAGCCGTACGTCGTCCTCGATGTCCACGGTCACGGACTCGCCGTTGAGGATGAAGGTGTGTTCGGGCACGGTGGCTCCTAGAAGGCGCGGCTCAGGCCGTCGGTGGGGGACGCGGGGATCGGCGGTGTGGTGGGCAGCGGTTCGAAGCCGAGCGGTTCGCCGTGGTTGAGGGGGAAGGTCGTCGGCATCCTGCCCGTCGCGCGTCCGTAGGCGCAGGCCACCGCCGCCATCGCGCCCGCGACCGCCAACTCGCCTGCTCCGCCGGGCGTTTCGGTGGTCGGCGGCATCACGACGATCTCCAGCTCGGGCGGGGTGTTCCACTGGCGGGTGTAGAAGTAGTTGTCCCAGCTGCCTTCCTGGAAATGGCCGTCCGCGAGATGCAGCCCGGAGCTCAGGGTGATCGCGATGCCGTCCATGATGCCGCCCATCATCTGGGCCTGAAGGCCACGGGGGTTCACCGCCAGACCCACGTCCACGGCACACACCACCTTGGTCACGCGTGGGCCCGTGTACGCGTCGGGGATCTCCCGTCCCGTGGTCTGCGGACGGCAGTCGATCTCGGCGAGGACCGCGACGTACGCGTGGTACTCGGGGTGCAGCGCGATGCCCTGCGCCGTCCCCGCCGGCATGCTCCGGCCCCACTCCCCCACCTCGGCGACCTTGTCGAGGACGGCCCGCGCCCGCTCGTCCTTCAGGTAGGACCGCCGGAACCGGTAGGGGTCCTTGCCCATGCGCCCCGCCAGCTCGTCCACCACCAGTTCCTGAGCGCACCGCACGTTGGGCGAGTAGATGTTGCGCATGGAGCCGGTGTTGAAGCCCTTGTCGGTCTCGCCGAGGAGTTGGGTGACGACGCCGAAGTGGTACGGGGTCTGCTGGGTGAGCGTGAAGATCGTCTCGGAGAAGGTGAGGTCACCGACGGGCAGGCGGGCCGCCTCGGCCGTGATGATCTCGCCGACGCCGTGGCCGAAGTCGGTGGCCACGGAGGTGTGGCGCTGGTCGTAGGTGAGCACCTGGCCGAGGGCATAGGTGGCGCGCACCCGGGAGGTGGACATGGGGTGGGTGCGGCCCTGCCGGAAGTCGTCGGTGCGGTGCCACATCAGCCTGACCGGCTTGCCCATGGCCCGCGAGACCTCGGCGGCCTCGGCGGCGGCGTCGTGGAAGAGCTTGCGGCCGAAGGAGCCGCCGCCCTCCGTCACATGGACCTTGACCGAGGTCACCGGGAGCCCGAGCTTGAGGGCGATCTCCTCCTGCGCGACGATCGGGGACTTCAGACTCGCCCAGATCTCGGCCGAGTCCTCGCGTACGTCGGCGACGGCGCAGTTGGTCTCCAGGGCGCTGTTGCTGGCGAAGTGGAAGGTGAAGCGGGCGTCGACCGACTTGGTGAGCAGGTCGAGGCCGGGAAGCGGGAGTTCGGCCCGGCGGAGTTCGGCGCGGACGGTGTCGTCGGTGGCGCCCTCCGCCGTTCCCGGACCCCAGGTGACCTTGAGCGCGCGTACCGCGTCGATGCACTGTCCGAAGGTGCGACCGCGCACCGCGACGCCGGTGGAGACGCGTACGACGTCGGTGATACCGGGCATGGCCCGCACGGCGTCCAGGTTGTCGACCGAGCGGACGGTGCCGTTGATCGTCGGCGGGCGGCACACCATGGCCGGCAGGGCTCCCGGCACCTGCACGTCCATGGCGAACTTCTTGCGGCCGGTGACCGCGTCCAGCGCGTCGATACGGCGTCGCGGAGTGCCGATGACCTTGAACTCGGCGGGTTCCTTGAGGGTGACGGGGACCTGCCCGGTGACCTGCGAGGCGGCCTTCTCGGCGAGTTCGCCGTAGGTGAGGCTCTTGCCGGTCACGGTCGAGGTGATGACCCCCGTCTTGGCGGTCAGGGTGTCGACGGCCTCCCCCAGTTCCAGCGCGGCGGCCCTCAGGAGTCGGCCGCGTGCGACGGCCGCCGCCACCCGGATCGGGGTGTAGGTGGAAATGGTGGTGTTGGAGCCGCCGGTGATCTGGTTGAAGAGCAGCTCGGGCCGGGCGTCGGCGAGGGTGACGTGGATCTTCTCCAGCGGGAGACTCAGTTCCTCTGCGATGAGCATGGCGCTGGAGGTGGTGATGCCCTGGCCGACCTCGGCGCGGGGCAGGGCGAAGGAGGCCGTGCCGTCGGGGTCGAGGCGGATGGTGATCAAGTTGGCCGTGGGCAGTGCGGCGTGGGTGAGCATGTCGTTGAGGTCGTAGATCTCGGCCGGGCCGGGCACCGAGGGGACCGCCGCGGCCGCCTCGGTGGGCGCGAGGAGCGTCTCGCCGAGCGGGGCCGCCACCGTCAGGGTCGAGGCGGCCACCACGTATCCGAGGAATCCACGGCGGCTGATGCCGTCGGGGCCGGCCGTGGACGCGATGTCCGGCCCCTCCGTGTGGTGCTGGGCTCCCATCGGCTGGCCTCCCGACGACGTGGTGTGCGGCCGTACTCGGCGGCTCCTGACTGTGCACGGCCCGCGCGCGTTCCGGAAGATCCTCGCGGCGCTTCAACACGTAACGCCCACAACACGCCTCACCTGTGAAACTCCGGGCGCCCCCGGATCCCGGCCCGCCCTGGTCCCGGCTCAGAAACCGCCCGGGTTCCAGCGGGACGCCCGAGTGACCGGGGCGATGGGGTGGTTCGGTGCCCTGGAGCGGCACCGTGAGGGCGTCCTGCTCGGCCCGCGGGGCGTGCCGGAGGGCGACTTCGTCGGCGCCTGCCCGGCACACGCCCATCTGCGCGGGCGCAGATCAGGACGGGCCCTCACGGTGGATCCGCGCTCGGGGGAGCTGATCAACGTGCAGATCCCCGAGACGTCTCTCGACCGACGGCCGGCGCCGCCGCGCACGCGCCCGCGGCGCACGCCGTCAGCCACTCGTCGAAGTCGGCGTCGTAGCGGGTGCCGATGCCGGTGGCGTAGACGGCGTAACCGCCCGCGTAGTCGCCCACCCGGAAGCGGGCGAGCATCCGCTGGACGTCGGCCGGGTGTTTCTCGAACATGTAGCGGACGGCGAGATAGCCCCAGGGGTAGGTGCGGGTCACGTCGCTGTTGCCGTACGTGTTCTGGAACAGGGTGCTCAGCCGGTACGTGTGCCGGCCGGCCTCCTCGACGGCCTGGTCGTAGGTGACGCGACGGTAGCCGTACGAGACGTACTCGGCGACGCCCTCGATCCACCAGACGTCCGGCACCGAGGTCTGCTGGGCGAAGTCGCCCTTCATGTCGTAGCGGGCGTCCAGGTAGTGCGTGTACTCGTGGTTGAGGTTCCAGATCCGGGCGGCGTGCCCGGTGTCCTGGCTCTTCTGGTACATGACCGCGAACGGCCGGTTGGCCGAGTCCTTCGGGTCGCCGATCACGGTCATACCGCCGTTGTCCGTACTGATGCCGAAGATCGCTCCGGCGTACGTCCGGTAGTCCTGGGCGCTGGCGAAGACGGCGAAGTCGAGGGTCGACAGGTACTGCCCCGGGATGGGTCCGTCGTCCTTGACGATGTCGTGAAGGTAGGCGTCCTGGCCCAGCACACTGGCGCACGCCGCGGCGAGGTCGGCCGAGGTGAGGGACTGCGCGCGGATGGTGCGCGTGGCGTCGCAGTCATGGGTGGTCGGCAGGGCCGCCCGCATCAGCTGGCCGGACAGGTCGCAGACGCCGTAGTAGGCGCAGTTCGCGCGGTCGTAGGCGTCGGCCTGCGTCGCCACGGCCACCCAGAGTCCGGCCGTGGGCCCGGTGATCCGGGACGAGTCCAGCAGCTGCTTGGCCAGGGGGCGGACCGTCGGCTGCAGCGCGGTGTGTCCGACGTAACGGCCCAGGTTCATCCCGGCGTTGGAAGTGAGGTAGGAGCGGTCGGTGCCGAGCAGGTCCAGGTGGGCCAGTGCGAAGGCGTCAAGGGTCCGGGCCACGGACGGATCGGCGGTGACGGCCTTGACGTAGTCCGGGTTCCAGTTGCCGCGCCACAGCGGGGTGTAGACGGCGTTGACGGCCACGAGCATGCTGCGGATGGCGTCGTAGGAGCTGTTGTAGGCGTTCAACAACCGCTGGTAGACCCGCAGATAGCGGGCCTGCTGGTCGCTGCTGTCGGTGAGGATGACGACCTCGCTCAGCACGTCACCGTTCGCGGCTGTGACGTCCCCGGAACGCGGGCGGGCGAAGAAGGTGTCGAGGCCCCGGGTGGTGTTCCGGGTCAGTGACGTGCCGTACGGGCCGACGTCGTCCGGGTGGTTGAACTGCACGAAGTAGCCGGCGCGCAGGAACAGCACGAGTTGCAGCACACGGGAGGAGTTGTCGCCGTTGTAGGTCCCGGCCGTGCTCGTGAACGCCTGCGCGACCGTGATCATCTGGGGCTCTCGGAAGACGGCGCGGGCGTCCGAACCCGTCACCGAGAACAGGCTGTTGACGCACTGGGTGGTGGAGGCCTTCACGAACGCGACGAGTGCGGCGCCGGTCCGGCCGCCGAAGTCGCCCGGAGAGCACGAGAACTTGTCCCGGGTGGCCCCCGCACGCGGCGGTATCCGGGCAGGCGTCGCTGTCAGGGGCGGGAGTTGGGCCGGAGTGAGGGCCTCCTTCTGTACGGCGGTCCGGACGCCGGAGGTGGCGAGCGAGCCGGTCGGGGACGGGGGTGGCGCGGCCTTCCGGTGCGGGGTCACGGAGGCGGTGGGGTCGGTGCCCGGCGGGGGTGCCGCGAAGGCCGGGCTCCACAGCAGGCCGGAGAGCGTTGCGCAGACGGCGAGTGTGCCCAGCATACGTCTGGGCAGCACGGAGCGGTAGCGCATCTGGATTCCTCATTCCTGAACGGAACGGATGGGGATGCGCCTCGGGAGGGGTGCTGAGGCGTATCAGGCACTGTCTCAACGCCCACCCGCCCCAACAATGGTGTGTGACATAGCACATTGCGCCGTGGAGCCATAACGCCCGACGGGCCGCCGATCGCACCGCCTACGCCTTCGACACACTCCAGGTGCGTGCCGCCCAGTCCCTCAAGTGCGGTGAATGCGCGGCCAGTTGACGGTAGGCGACAGTGGCGCACTGCAACAGCGCGTCGGCCGTCCGCTCGGTCACCGCGTCACGCCGCCAGGCCAGTACGTAACGGCACCACAGCGGCGTACCGGTCAGCGGTTTGACGACGATCTGCGGGATCGGCCGCGTGGTCGCCTGGACGACGGCCACGCCGAGACCGTCGGCGATCATCCCCTGCAACTGGAGCCGGTCGCCCAGGAATTCGTGCACCACCGACGGCGTGAAACCGGCAGTCGTGCAGGCCGCGTAGAAGACCCCGGGCCACCCGGCTCCGTCGTCCGGCGTCACGAACCACGCCTCCTCGGCCAGATCGGCGAGGGAGATCTGAGCGCGACGCGCGAGCGGGTGGCGGGCCGGCAGCGCGACGAAGTTCGGCTCGGTGACGATCCCGCGGTGGGCGATCGTGTCCGGGTGCGCCAGCTCCCTGCCGGGGTAGTCCGCGGCGATCGCGGCGTCCACCGCGCCACCCTCCAGGAGCTCCACGATGCGCGAGGAGGCGTACACGCTGCTCACGGAGAGCGAGACGTCCGGAAGCCGGGCGCGGACCCCCGAGACCATGCCGGCCAGCACCGGGGAGTTCGTCGCCGCCACCCGCAGGATCCGGCGCCCGGAGGTCGAGCCGAGTGCCGGGCGGCGGCCGATCATGGCGGCCCGGGCCAGCACGTCACGGGCCTGGCCGACCACCTCGGCGCCGTACGGCGTCGGCCGCACCCCGCTCGGTCCGCGCTCGAACAGCGGCTCACCGAAGTGCCCCTCGATGCGCCGGAGTTGGGTGCTCACGGCGGGCTGTGAGTACCCCAGGTCCGACGCGGCCCGGCCCACGCTGCCCGCGTCGGCGACCGCACACAGCACCCGCAGATGCCGCAGCTCCAGTTCCACGCGCCACTCCCCCTATCCGCATTTCGCGTGAATTACCGCAATGTCGGGCATCTCGCCCTACGCGAGACCCCCCTTTGAATGACGGTCGCACCCTGCGGTTAGCATATGAGCGCCTCCTAGCTCGAAAGATAGGCCTGTGACTGTCAACGACGACTCGTTCACCAACTGGAAGAACCGCGAGGAGATCGCGGAGTCGATGATCCCGATCATCGGGAAGCTGCACCGTGAGAGGGACGTCACCGTTCTCCTCCACAGCCGCTCCTTGGTGAACAAGTCGGTGGTCAGCATCCTGAAGACCCACCGGTTCGCCCGGCAGATCGGCGGCGAGGAGCTCTCGGTCACCGAGACGCTGCCGTTCCTGCAGGCCCTCGCCGCGCTCGACCTGGGCCCGTCCCAGATCGACCTCGGCATGCTGGCCGCGGCGTACAAGGCCGACGACCGCGGTCTGTCCGTGGAGGCGTTCACCGCCGAGGCCGTCGCCGGTGCCACCGGCGCCAACAAGATCGAGCGCGGCGAGGGACGCGACGTCGTCCTGTACGGCTTCGGCCGCATCGGCCGCCTCGTGGCCCGCCTGCTGATCGAGAAGTCCGGCTCCGGCAACGGTCTGCGGCTGCGCGCCATCGTCGTGCGCGGCGGCGGCGATCAGGACATCGTCAAGCGGGCCTCGCTGCTGCGCCGGGACTCCATCCACGGCCAGTTCCAGGGCACGATCACCGTCGACGAGACGAACAGCACGATCTTCGCCAACGGCAACGCGATCAAGGTCATCTACGCGAACGACCCGTCCGAGATCGACTACACGGCGTACGGCATCAAGAACGCCATCCTGATCGACAACACCGGCAAGTGGCGCGACCGCGAGGGCCTGTCCGAGCACCTGCGCCCCGGTATCGACAAGGTCGTGCTGACCGCGCCGGGCAAGGGCGACGTCCCGAACATCGTGCACGGCGTCAACCACGACACGATCAAGCCGGACGAGCAGATCCTGTCCTGCGCCTCCTGCACCACCAACGCCATAGTCCCGCCGCTGAAGGCGATGGAGGACGAGTTCGGCGTGGAGCGCGGCCATGTGGAGACCGTCCACTCCTTCACCAACGACCAGAACCTGCTGGACAACTACCACAAGTCCGAGCGCCGCGGCCGCAGCGCGCCGCTGAACATGGTCATCACCGAGACCGGTGCCGCCTCGGCCGTCGCCAAGGCGCTGCCCGACCTCAAGGCGAAGATCTCCGGCAGCTCGATCCGGGTCCCGGTGCCGGACGTCTCGATCGCGATCCTCAACCTCCAGCTGAAGCGCGAGACGAGCCGCGAGGAGGTCCTCGACTACCTGCGCGACGTGTCGCTGACCTCGCCGCTGCGCCGCCAGATCGACTTCATCACGGCGCCCGACGCGGTCTCCAGCGACTTCATCGGCTCGCGGCACGCCTCCATCGTGGACGCCGGCGCCCTGAAGGTCGACGGCGACAACGCGATCCTCTACCTCTGGTACGACAACGAGTTCGGCTACTCCTGCCAGGTCATCCGAGTCGTCCAGCACGTCTCCGGGGTGGAGTACCCGACCTTCCCCGCACCGGCCGTCTGATCCGGCGCGTCCGCCCCGTCTGCCGCCGCCGCGCTGTTGCGCGGGGGCGGCGGGCGGGTCGGTGTCGTGGTGGCGGTCGCCCGCCGGGCGGTCAGTGTCCGCGGAACGCCTCCTCCAGCCACCAGGACCCACGGTCCGCGACCACCTTGGCATCGATGAGCAGCGGCGCCGATCGCGGGCCGGCGACCCAGTCCACCACGGCCTTCAGGTCGGCCCGCGTCCGAACGGTCACCGCCTCGAAGCCATAACCCCGCCCCACGGCCGCGATGTCCGTCGGCGGGAAGCGGACGGTGTCCAGCGGATGCCCGTCGGGACCGAAGTGGTGCACCTCGGCACCGTAGGCCTCGTCGTCGTACACGACGACCACCATGGGCAGCCCGAGCCGTCGCACCGTGTCCAGCTCGGCGGCCCCCATCAGCGCGCCGCCGTCCCCGAGCACGGCCACCGGCAGCCGGTCCGGCCGGGCCAGCGCCGCCCCGATCGTGGTCGCCAGGCCGAGCCCGATCGACTGGAAGGCCTGCGTGAAGCAGAAGCCCTTCTCGTCGGGCACCGACAGATACGCGCTCGGGTAGCCCATGAAGTTCCCCGAGTCCACGCCGACCACCCGTTGCGCGGGCAGGATGTCGTCGAGCGCGATACTCAAGGTCCGCGGGTCGATCCGCTCACGGGTGCCGATGTCCTGGTACGGCACGTCCCGCAGACGCGCGCGTGCCGCGATGGCCGCGCCGTTCTCCGGGGTCCGGTAGCCCTGCCGCCGCTCACCGGCGGCCTCGGACACCCGGTGCGCGGTGAGCCGGACGTCGCCGGTGACACCGAGGTGGACCGGCCGGTGCGCGCCGAGCGCGGATGCCTCGTCGTCGACCTGTACGACGACGGCGTCGGCGCCGATGAGGCTGCCGTGCCGCATGGTCCACATGTTGAGGGCGCAGCCCCAGCCGACGATCAGGTCGGCGCCCTGGATCAGTTCGGAGGCCAGGGGTGAGGCGAAACCGCCGGAGATGTCCAGGGACCAGGGGTTGCCGTGGAAGAGCCCACGGGCGACGGCCGAGGTCGCCAGCAGCGCGCCGCAGCGCTCGGCGAGCGCCTCCAGGGCCTCCCGGCTGCCGGTGTCGCGTGCTCCGCGTCCGGCCACGAAGACCGGCCGCCGGGACTGCGCCAGGAGCGCGCCCAGAGCCGTCACCTCGACCGGGTCCGGCTCGACCGCGGCCCGCGCCTCGGGGGGCGCGGCCTGTGCCATTGCACCGTCGGGCACCTCAAGCGCCTGCACCGGCAGCGGGAGATTGAGCAGGACGGTACGCCGCTCCCGCACCGCCAGCCGTACCGCCGTGCAAGCCTGCTCGACCGCCTCATCGGCCGAGGTGACCCGCACCGTGACCGCGCCCACCGCACGGGCCAGCGTCTCTTGGTCGACGTAGAAGTTGGACCTGGGCTCGGTCACCTCGGCCGCGAGCACGACGAGTGGCGTACGGCTCTTCGCCGCCTCCGCGATCCCGGTCATCGCGTTCGTCAGACCGGGCCCCTGGTGCACGCTGACAGCGGCGACCTCGCCGCTGGTGCGGGCGTAGGCATCGGCCATGGTCGCCGCGCCGCCCTCGTGGCGTGCGGCGACGAACCGCGCGCCGGCCGCGACCATGGCGTTCGTGACGTGGAAGTTGCCCGATCCGACGACTCCGAAGACCTGGCCGATCCCGGCCGCGCACAGCGCCCGGCCGACCGCTTCCGCGACCTTCATCGGCGCTCCACCAGTGCGAGCACGCGCGCGGGAGCACCGGAGCCGGTGACGATGGGCAGCGGTCCCGCGATGACGACGGAGCCGGTCGGGGGCAGTGCGGCGAGGTTCTGCAGCTGGGTGAGCCCGTACTTGTCGCTGCCCATGAGGTAGGAGTGACAGGGATAGGCGGGGTCGAAGGAGTGGGCGCCCCCGGCGTCCGTGCCCACCGTCTCGACGCCGAGGCCGATGACCGGGGCCTCCTCGGCGACCCAGCGGGCGCACTCCGCCGACAGGCCGGGCGTGTGCGGGCCGTTCTCGTCGGCGTTGAGGAACGCCTCCTGGGAGTGCGAGCGGGCGTCCCAGCCGGTGCGCAGCAGCAGCCAGCCGCCCTCGGGCAGCGGGCCGTGCTCGGCCTCCCATGCCCGCACATGACCGATCTCGACCAGGAAGTCGGGGTTCTTGGCGACCTCGGCGGTGAAGTCCAGCACGGCCGCGGGGGCGATCAGCCGACCTGCCGGGACCGAGGCCACGTCGGTGAGGTCCTTGCCGGTGACCCAGTGGTTGGGGGCGTCGAAGTGGGTACCGGTGTGCTCGCCGCTGCGGAAGTTGTTCCAGTACCAGGCCGGTCCCCGGTCGTCGTACCGGCTGATCTCCTCCAGCTCGAAGACAGCCGTCTGCCCGAACTGGGACGGCAGTTGGATCACCGGTGTCGACGACGACAGGGGCGAGGTGAGGTCGACGACTTCGATCGAGCCGCCACGCAGAGCGGAGACCAGCGCGGCAAGGACGGACGGTTCGGGCATGGGCGCCTCCTCGATGGATGCTGCAACCGACAGCATCGCAGGCCGATGTGACGGCTGTTCAGAGGGATGCGGCCACGTGTTCGGCCACCCAGGCCAGGAAGGCCCGTACCTCGTCGACGGGCAGGGCGGTCGCGGCGGTGCGCGACGGGCGTTCGTAACTGCGCAGGGCTGCCTCCAGAAGTGGCCGGAAGCGTTCCTCGGACGCCGCGACCGACTGCGCCGCCCGGCGCTTGGCCGTCCAGTGGCCGGTGCGGCAGTACTGCACGGAGCGGCAGCCGTTGAGCACGCGGTTGTCGGCGAGATGCCCCTCGCCGGTGCTGTGCTCGCGGACCGAGGCGCGGATCGCGGTGAGCACATCGGCGCGGGCGGGTTCGGCGATCGTCTCCCGGGCCGGTCTGCCGTACAGCGCGCGCCCGGCCTGATGGGCGACGGAGCGGTCGATGACGTACCAGAAGGCCGGGGACTCGGCCGGGTCGAGGCTGACCCGTTCGGGCAGCAGCGGTCCGCTGTTGAGGTCCAGCAGGTATCCGGCTCCGTCGGCCGGCCGGGCCGCGAAGTCCTCGTCGTAGACCACCAGTTCCAGTCCGGCCGCGGGGCAGGGCAGCGCGGGATGGGCCAGCGCGGCGGCCAGGTCGGGCAACGCCCGCTCGGGAAGGGACGCGTCCACGACGACCGTCACGTCGGTGTCGCTGCGCCCGTGCCGGTAGTCGCCGAGCGCGACGGAGCCGACCGCGACGACGCTCACCAGGTGGGATCCGCAGACGGTACGGGTGCGACGGACGAGCTCGTCCAGGTAGGGGCGCAGCTCGGCGGGGACGGAGTGGGGGCCGGTGAGCGTCCGGGTCATGGGGTCAGTGTCGCGCAGGCCGGAAATCGACGAATGCCCGAGAACATTCGCGTCACGGGACGCCCCGTGGCTCGCGGCGCACCCGGATCACGCCAATATCGGCATACGGCTGCTCGGGGCGGAGGACAGTTCCGTCGTCGCTGCGGGATTCACTCCCCCTGTGATGCCGTGTGCATATGCACCCCGACAGCGCTTTCACATTCTCGCCACGCCGCCATCACATCGCGAACACATTCGGCCGATCGGTGCCCGAAACACTCCTCGCGGTGCAGACGGCGTGTGCGCCGCATGCCTAGCCTCCTGCCGATCCTCACCCCCTCAGGCGCGGGTGGATCGCGCCTGGCACCGGACCGGCGGGCCAGCCGGACGGCCCGCCGAAAGCCCCGCGCAGAAGCCTCCCTCTGCGCGGGGCTCGACGGCGTTCACCACCGTGTCTCCCAGGATGCGGCTCAGGCGAGTTCCACGAGCAGGTCCCCGCCCTCGACCTGCTGGATGCGGTTGATGGCCAGCCTGGCCACCCGGCCGGACTTCGCGGCGGTGATCGAGGCCTCCATCTTCATCGCCTCGATGGTGGCCACCGTGGCACCGGCCTCCACCTCGTCCCCCTCGGCGACCGTGAGGGTCACCACACCAGCGAACGGTGCCGCGACCTGGCCGGGGTTGGCCCGGTCGGCCTTCTCCGTCACCGGGACGTCCGAGGCGGCCGCACGGTCGCGGACCTGGATCGGCCGCAACTGGCCGTTCAGGGACGACATCACGGTGCGCATACCGCGCTCGTCCGCGTCGCCGATCGCCTGCAACTCGATCAGCAGCCGCACACCGCGTTCGAGGTCGACGGCGTACTCCTTGCCCGGACGCAGCCCGTAGAAGAAGTCCTTGCTGTCCAGCACGCTGGTGTCGCCGTAGGTGTCCCGGTGCGTGTCGAACTCGCGTGTCGGCGCCGGGAACAGCAGCCGGTTGAGCGTCGCCCGCCGGTCCTTGGCCAGCCCCTCACGGTCGTCGGCGGCGAGTTCCTGCACCGGCTTGGCCTCGGCGCGGCCCTGCAGCGCCTTGCTGCGGAACGGCTCGGGCCAGCCGCCGGGCGGGGTGCCCAGTTCGCCGCGCAGGAAGCCGATGACGGAGTCGGGGATGTCGAACCGGTCCGGCTCCCCCTCGAAGTCCTCCGGGGACACACCGGCGCCCACCAGGTGCAGTGCCAGGTCGCCGACCACCTTGGACGACGGGGTGACCTTCACCAGACGGCCCAGCATCCGGTCGGCGGCGGCGTACATCGCCTCGATCTCCTCGAAGCGGTCGCCCAGGCCCAGCGCGATCGCCTGGGTGCGCAGGTTGGAGAGCTGCCCGCCCGGGATCTCGTGGTGGTAGACGCGGCCGGTCGGCGAGGCCAGGCCCGCCTCGAAGGGGGCGTAGACCTTGCGGACGCTCTCCCAGTACGGCTCCAGGTCGCCGACGGCCTGGAGGTCGAGGCCGGTGGGCCGCTCGGAGTGGTCGGTCGCGGCCACGATCGCGGACAGCGACGGCTGTGAGGTGGTGCCCGCCATGGAGGCCACCGCCCCGTCCACCGCGTCCGCCCCGGCCTGGATGGCGGCCAGGTAGGTGGCGAGCTGGCCGCCCGCCGTGTCGTGGGTGTGGATGTGCACCGGCAGGTCGAACTCCCGGCGCAGCGCCGACACCAGCCTCGACGCGGCCGGTGCCCGCAGCAGACCGGCCATGTCCTTGACGGCCAGCACATGGGCGCCCGCGTCCACGATCTGCTCGGCGAGCCGCAGGTAGTAGTCCAGCGTGTACAGCCGCTCCGACGGATCCGACAGGTCGGAGGTGTAGCACAGGGCCACCTCCGCGACGGCCGTGCCGGTCTCCCGTACGGCCTCGATCGCGGGCCGCATCTGGTCGACGTCGTTCAGGGCGTCGAAGATGCGGAAGATGTCGATGCCGGTGGCGGCGGCCTCCTGCACGAAGGCGTCGGTCACCTCGGTGGGATACGGCGTGTAACCCACGGTGTTGCGGCCGCGCAGCAGCATCTGCAGGCAGATGTTCGGCGCGGCTTCCCGCAGGGCGGCCAGCCGCTCCCACGGGTCCTCGGCGAGGAAGCGCAGGGCGACGTCGTAGGTCGCGCCGCCCCAGCACTCCAGGGACAGCAGCTGGGGCAGGGTGCGGGCCACCACCGGGGCGACGGCGAGCATGTCCTTGGTGCGCACCCGGGTGGCGAGCAGCGACTGGTGGGCGTCGCGGAACGTGGTGTCGGTGACGCCGATGGTCGGGGAGGCACGCAGCCAGCCGGCGAAGCCCTCGGGACCGAGTTCGGCGAGCCGCTGCCGGGACCCGGCGGGGGGCTCGCCGACCGGCAGCGCGGGCACCTTGGTCAGCGGGTCGAGCAGGTCGGGCCGTTCACCGTGCGGCTTGTTGACGGTGACGTCGGCCAGGTAGGTGAGCAGCTTCGTGCCGCGGTCGGCGGAGTGGCGGGCGGTGAGCAGATGCGGGCGCTGCTCGATGAACGACGTGGTGACCCGGCCGGCCTGGAAGTCGGGGTCGTCGAGGACCGCCTGCAGGAAGGGGATGTTGGTGGCCACGCCGCGGATGCGGAACTCGGCCACGGCACGCCGGGCACGCCCGACCGCGGTGGTGAAGTCCCGGCCCCGGCAGGTCAGTTTCACCAGCATCGAGTCGAAGTGGGCGCTGATCTCCGTACCGGCGTGGGTGGTTCCGCCGTCGAGCCGGATGCCGGAGCCGCCCGGCGAGCGGTAGGCGCTGATGCGGCCGGTGTCCGGGCGGAAGCCGTTGGCCGGGTCCTCGGTGGTGATACGGCACTGGAGGGCGGCGCCGCGCAGGGTGACGGTCTCCTGGGCGAGGCCGAGGTCGGTCAGCGTCTCGCCGGCGGCGATGCGCAGCTGCGACTGCACCAGGTCGACGTCGGTGACCTCCTCGGTCACGGTGTGCTCGACCTGGATGCGCGGATTCATCTCGATGAAGACGTGGTTGCCTTCGCGGTCGAGGAGGAACTCGACGGTGCCGGCGTTGCGGTAGCCGATCTGCCGGGCGAAGCGCACCGCGTCGGCGCAGATCCGGTCGCGCAGCTCCGGGGCGAGGTTCGGCGCGGGCGCCAGCTCGATCACCTTCTGATGGCGGCGCTGCACCGAGCAGTCCCGCTCGAAGAGGTGGATGACGTTGCCCTGCCCGTCGGCGAGGATCTGCACCTCGATGTGGCGGGGCTCGACGACGGCCTTCTCCAGGAAGACGGTCGGGTCGCCGAACGCGGACGCCGCCTCACGGGACGCCGCCTCGATGGACTCCCGCAGCTGGGCGGGCTCCTCGACCCGGCGCATACCGCGCCCGCCACCGCCCGCGACGGCCTTGACGAACACCGGGAAACCGATGTCCTCGGCGGCACGGACGAGCTCGTCCACGTCGTTGGACGGCGCCGAGGATCCCAGCACCGGCACGCCGGCCTCCCGTGCGGCGGCCACCGCGCGGGCCTTGTTCCCGGTCAGCTCCAGGATCTCCGCGCTCGGTCCGACGAACGTGATGCCCGCCTCCTCGCAGGCGCGGGCCAGATCGGGGTTCTCGGACAGGAAGCCGTAACCCGGGTAGACGGCGTCCGCCCCCGCGCGGCGCGCCGCACGGACGATCTCCTCCACCGAGAGATACGCCCGCACCGGATGTCCCGGTTGACCGATCTCGTAGGCCTCGTCGGCCTTCAGCCGGTGCAGGGAGTTGCGGTCCTCGTGCGGGAAGACGGCGACGGTGCGCGCGCCCAGTTCGTAGCCTGCGCGGAACGCGCGAATCGCGATCTCACCGCGGTTGGCGACCAGCACCTTGCGGAACATTCTGGATCCCTTCAGCCTGCCGGTGACTGAGAGCCTGTGGACATACCCCCGTCGTCCGCCCGCAGGCGGGGGTTTGTTCACAGGCTCTGCAGCACCCATGGTGTCGGCGACACTCGGGTCACGCCATGTGAGCCCGGCCACTTATCGATGATCGATCACACGCTCGTTCGGGGCCGGCCGGGCCTAGGCTGTCCTTGAGCCTCCTGTGGTCAAGGGTCATGTGAGCGAGGTGCCCTGATGACCAGCGCGAGTCACCGCGGTGCACGTGCCCACGACGCGATCGGCGAAACGCCGGACCGGCGTGGGCCCGCGGTCGGGCCTGCGGGCGTGGCGGGACATGCGGGGGTGTTCCAGGACCTGCTCCCGCTGGCGCTCTGGGTCGTCGACGCCGACGGGCGCCTGGTCCAGTGGTCGCTGGCCGCGCAGGACCTCCTGGGTCACACGCCGGAGCAGGTCGTGGGTCAGGACGCCAGTCGCGTACTCGTACCCGAGGAGAACCTGGGGCTGGCCGACCGTCTGGCACGGACGGTGCGGACGGGGGCGGCGGTGGTCGCACGGCTACCGGTCCGGCATCGCGACGGGACCGTGGTCGAGATGGAGATGTGGCACTGCCCCATCGCGGATGTGCAGGGGCGTACAGGCGTACTGGCCATCGCGGCGGAGACGTCCGCCGTGGAGCGGATGCGGGATGCGCTGGCCGCGCTGGAGGGACTCTTCACCCAGTCGCCGATCGGCCTTGCCATGCTCGGCCCCGACCTGCGCTTCCTTCGGGTCAACGAGGCGCTGGCCCGGATGGACGGCGTGCCGGTGGCGGAGCACGTCGGCAGAAGCGTGACCGAGGTCGCCCCCGGCGCCGGTGCTCTGGAGTCGGTGATGCGGCAGGTCCTCGACCAGGGCGAGGCAGTGGTGGACTTCCGCCACACCTCCGCAACGACGGACCCGGAACGGCAGCGGACGTGGTCCTGCTCCTACGCCCCCTTGCTCGGCGGGGCCGACCAACGGGTGGGCGTGATCGCTTCGCTGATCGACATCACGGAGGGGCAGCGCGCCCATCTGGAGGCGGAGCGGGCACGGCGGCGGCTCGCACTGCTGGCGGAGGCGGGGACGCAGATGGGCTCCACGCTGGATCTGACGCAGACCGCGCAGGAGGTGGTCCGCGTACTGGTGCCCCGGCTGGCCGACTCCGCCGACGTCCAGTTGCTGGAGGAGACCATGGCCCCGGACGAGACCGCCGCGTCCGCCCACGGCGTGGCCCGCCGGGCCGCGGCGGCCTTCACCGATCCGGCCGCGCCCGCCGACCACCTCACGGTCGGCATGACCATGCAGGTGCCGCCCGGCTCGGTGTACGAACAGGTCATCAGCGCCGGGCGTCCCATGAACCTCTACCTGAGCGACATCGGTCCGCTGATCCCCGGCCCCGACGCCGAACAACTGCGCGAGTATCTGTACGCCCACGTGGGCGCCGCGCGTCTGGTCCCGCTGGTGGCCCGGGGCACCGTGCTCGGCGCGGTGGTGGTCACCCGCACCCGCGGCCGCGAACCGTTCGACGACCAGGACACCCTGCTGATCGACGAGCTGGTCGCGCGCGCGGCGCTGAACATCGACAACGCGCGCATGTACGGCCGGGAACGGGACGCGGCGCTCACCCTCCAGCGCAGTCTGATGAACCCCTCCCTGCCCAGCGTCCACGGACTGGAACTCACCGGGCGCTATCTGCCGGCCGGTGATCACGAGGTCGGCTGCGACTGGTTCGACGCGATCGCCCTCCCGGGCGGCCGGACCGGACTGGTGATCGGGGACGTGATGGGGCACGGCATCCACGCCGCGGCGGTCATGGGACAGCTGCGCACCGCCGTACGGACCCTGGCACGCCGGGACACCCCGCCCGACCAGCTGCTGCGCTACCTGGACGCCGCCGTGGCGGACCTGGGCGACAACGAGATGGCCACCTGCCTCTACGCGGTTCACTATCCGGTCACCGGCGACTGCCTGATCGCCAGAGCCGGCCACCCGCCTCCCGTGATCGCCGACGAACGGGGAAACGTCGCCTTCCTGGACGGACCCGCGGGCCCGCCCCTGGGCGTGGGCAGGCAGGACTGCGAACTGCAGCAGACGGTCCTGGCCCCCCACAGTCTCCTGGTCGTCTACACCGATGGTCTGATCGAGACCCGCGGCACCGACCTGGACGACGGAATGCGCCGTCTGGCACAGGCGCTACGGCACCCCGGGCGCCCGCTGGAGAAGGTCTGCGACGACCTGCTGGCCCACGTCATGCCCGAAGTGGCGGACGACGACGTGGCCGTACTCCTGGCACGGGCGTTGCCCCGCTGACCTCGGCCGATGTCCCCTCGAAGGCGTGACCCGCGGGCACGACGACAAGGCACACGGTGGCCGTTCCACCGATACTGGTGGTGAGCCGCCGAACGGTCGGGCACTCGGAACGGCAGCCATGCTCCGGGCGCCCCACCAGGGCCCCGCGAACGGTGCGAGATGGGTGGGCGATGCAGGACACATCCCCGACGACGCTCAGCGAGAGCCCGGAGGATCCGTTCTCGATCCACCAGTCGGCGTCCGCCGTGCTGGACGGCCGCGGACGGGTCGTCGCCTGGAGCGAACAGGCCACGATGCTCCTCGGGTACCCGGCCGAGGCGGTGCTGGGACGGCCTGTGCGCGAGGTTCTGGTCGAGTACGGGGACGAGGCCCTGGTGGCCGAGGCGACCGTCACGTGCCTGCGGGAGGGCGGCTGGTTCGGGCTGCTGCCGGTCCGGCACCACGCGGGTCACCGCGTGTACGTGGGGTTCAGGGCCCGCAAGGTGCAACGGCTGGACTCCGCCGTCGAGTGGCTCCTCATCGGCTCGCTCGCCGAGGACATCGTTCAGTGGGACATCGACCGGGCCGTACTGGACGGCTTCTTCCGCCGCTCCCCGGTGGGTGTCACGGTGCTCGGTCCGGACCTGCGCATCCTGCGGGTGAACCGGGCGATAGCGCGGTTCGGCGGACTGCCGTCGGAGGCCTACCGCGGGCTTCGCACCGCCGACTTCCTGCTCGGCCCCGACTCGGAACTGATCGAGGAACGGCTCCGGGGGGTTCTGGAGTCGGGCCGGCCCTTGATCTTCGCCGAGCAGCGCTGCCGACTGCTGCGGGACCCTCAGAGCGAACTGATCGTCTCCGTATCCGCCTTCCGGATGGAGGACCCCTCCGGCAGGGTGCTGGGCATCACCGAGATCGTCGAGGACGTCACCGACCGTCATCGCGCCCGGCGGCGACTGGCGCTGCTCAACGAGGCGGGCACCAGGATCGGCAGCACCCTCGACGTGGCCAGGACGGCGCGTGAGCTGGCCGAGGTGGCGGTGCCGGCGCTCGCCGACGCCGTCTCGGTGGATCTGCTGGAACCCGTGCCCCGTGGGGAGGAGCCGGCGCCCGACGCCAGGGGCCCGCTGCGCAGGATGGCGGTGCGCAGCATCCGGTCCGACACGCTGGAGGTGATGTATCCCGAGGGCCGTCTGTTCTCCTTCCCCGAGGACACCGCGCCGACCCGCTGCCTGGCCGAGCGGCGCCCGGTCCTGGATCCCCTCGTGGAGGGCAACCGCGGATGGTTCTCGGCCGAGCCGGAGCGGACCGAGAGGGCGCTCGCGCTGGGCGTCCACTCGCTGATGGTGGTGCCGCTGGCCGCGCGGGGTGTGGTCCTCGGCCTGGTCTGCCTGTGGCGCTCGCAGCGGCCGGAGCCGTTCGAGGAGGACGACCTCACCCTTGCGGGGGAGTTCGCGGCGAAGGCCGCGGTCAGCATCGACAACGCCCGCCGCTACACCCAGCAGCGCCACGCCGCCGAGGCCCTGCAACGCAGTCTGCTGCCGAGCGAGGTGCCCGAGCACCCGGCGGTCGAGACGGCCCACCGCTATCTGCCCGCGCAGGCATCCAGCGGTGTCGGCGGTGACTGGTTCGACGTGATCCCGCTCTCCGGGCTGCGAGTCGCGCTGGTCGTCGGGGACGTGGTCGGCCACGGCATGCACGCCTCGGCCACCATGGGGCGCCTGCGCGCCGCCGTACGCACCCTGGCGCACCTCGACCTGGCCCCGGACGAGGTTCTCGCCCGGCTCGACGACCTGGTGGACCAGCTGGCCACCGAACAGCGGCAAACCGATGCCGGCACTCCCCCGATCGTGGGCGCGACCTGCCTGTACGCGATCTACGATCCGGTCTCCCGGCACTGCACCCTGGCCCGTGCGGGACACCCGCCACCGACCGTGCTGGATCCGGACGGCCGGGTGCGCCCGATCGACCTCCCCGCAGGGCCGCCGCTCGGCCTGGGCGGGCTGCCGTTCGAGTCGGCCGAGTTCGAACTGGACGAGGGCAGCCTGCTCGCCCTCTACAGCGACGGACTCCTCCTGGCCGGCGACCGCGACATCGACCAGGGACTGACCCTGCTGCGCACCGCACTGGCCGCTCCGGCCCATTCGCTGGAGCACATCTGCAAGGCGGTGGAGGACGCGATGCTCCCCGACCGCCCCGCCGACGACGTCGCGCTCCTGCTGGGCCGGACCCGGGTGCTCGGGGCGGAAAGGGTGGCCAGCTGGGAGCTGCCTGCCGAGGTCACCGCCGCCGGGCGGGCCCGGACCCTGGTGCGGGACCGGCTCGCCGAGTGGGGGCTGGAGGAGCTGGCCTTCACCACCGAACTGATCGTGAGCGAGCTGGTCACCAACGCCTACCGGTACGCCGGCGGCCCGGTACTGCTGCGACTGATCCGGGACGGCCACCTCATCTGCGAGATCTCCGACACCAGCAGCACCTCCCCCCACCTGCGCCAGGCCAGCAGCACCGACGAGGGCGGGCGCGGCCTGTTCCTGGTGGCCCAGCTCTCCGAGCGGTGGGGCACGCGCTACGGCCGGAACCGAAAGACGATCTGGGCCGAGCAACCGCTGCCACCGCCGCACACGCCGACATCTTGACGCGTCACTGACAACAGTGGCTTGATGTTCCCATGGGAGCGCTCCCACCCCTCTGCGCGCGAAGCGCGCTGTCGGATGACCAACGCGTCCGCCTCCCTCCTCCCGGGCTGGACGGCGACGCTCGTGCCGGCCGACGGCGCCCGCCTCACCCAGGTCTGGAACGGCACGCTCAGTACGGGCGCCGACGGGACGGCGACCGTCGTCAACGCGTCGTGGAACGGCACGTTGGCACCCGGTACGAGCGCGAGTTTCGGCCTCATCGCCAGTACCCCGGCAACGGCCGGCGCTCCGTCGGCGACTGTCACCTGCACGGCGCGCGCCGCGTCATCCTGACGCACCGTCACCCCCATCCCAACCTTCGGAGCCGCCATGAGATCCCGCACCGGCATCGCCCCACGAGTGGCCGCCGTCATAGCCGCAGTCCTGGCCCTGCTCGCCCCCTTGCTCTCCTTCGCCACGCCCGCACAGGCGGCCGCCACCGGCTTCCACATCCAGAACGGCAGGCTGCTGGAGGCGTCCGGGAACGACTTCGTGATGCGGGGCGTCAACCACGCCCACACCTGGTACCCGGGCGAGACGCAGTCGCTGGCCGACGTCAAGAAGCTGGGTGCCAACACCGTCCGCGTCGTCCTCTCCGACGGCCACCGCTGGACCAGGAACAGCGCCGAGGACGTGGCGGCCGTCATCGCCCAGTGCAAGGCCAACCGGCTCATCTGTGTGCTGGAGGTGCACGACACCACCGGCTACGGGGAGGAGGCCGCGGCCGGGACCCTCGACCACGCGGCCGACTACTGGATCGGCCTGAAGGACGTGCTAGCCGGCCAGGAGAGCTACGTCATCATCAACATCGGCAACGAGCCCTGGGGCAACACCAACCCCGCCGGCTGGACCGAGCCCACGATCGCGGCCGTCAAGAAACTGCGGGGCGCCGGATTCGCCCACACGATCATGGTGGACGCGCCCAACTGGGGCCAGGACTGGCAAGGCGTCATGCGCGCCAACGCCCAGTCCGTCCATGACGCCGACACCACCGGCAACCTGATCTTCTCGATCCACATGTACAGCGTCTACGACACCGCACAGGAGATCACGGACTATCTGAACGCCTTCGTCAACGCCGGACTGCCCATCCTCATCGGCGAGTTCGGAGGCCCGCCCGACCGGTACGGCGACCCGGACGAGGACACCATGATGGCCGCCGCCCAGCAGCTGCGGCTCGGTTACCTGGCCTGGTCCTGGAGCGGCAACACCGACCCGATCCTCGACCTCGCGACCGACTTCGACCCCACCCGGCTCAGCTCCTGGGGCCAGCGGATCTTCAACGGCGCGAACGGCATCGCCGCGACGTCCGAGGAGGCCGCCGTCTACTCCGCCGGCGGCAGTGACACCACTCCCCCGACCACCCCCGGAACGCCGACCGCATCCGCCGTGACGTCCTCGTCCGCCACCCTGAACTGGGCCGCCGCCACCGACGCGACCGGGGTCACGGGCTACGACGTCGTCCGTGTCAGCGGTGCCTCCGAGACGGCCGCCACCACGACGACCGGCACCTCCGCCACGGTCACCGGCCTCGCCCCGGAGACCTCCTACTCCTTCGCCGTCTACGCCCGTGACGCCGCCGGCAACCGCTCGCCGCGCTCCGGCACGGTGACCGTCACGACGTCCTCCGGCGGCTCGTCCGCGGCATGCGGGGCCGGCTACCGGGTGACCAACGAGTGGCCCGGCGGCTTCCAGGGCGAGATCGTCCTCCGCAACACCGGCAGCTCGGCGATCAACGGCTGGACGCTGCGCTGGACCTTCCCCGACAGCCAGCGCGTCAGCAACCTGTGGGGCGGCACCGCGACGCAAAGCGGTGCCGCGGTGAGCGTCGCCTCCGTGTCGTACACGGCGACGATCGCCCCGGCGGGTTCGGTCACCCTGGGCTTCACGGCCACGAAGGGCGGCACGAACCCGAGCCCGACGGCCTTCATGCTCAACGGCTCAGCCTGTTCCCTGACTTGAGCCGCCCCGCCGCTGCGCTGAACCTCCTTGGCTCCCTGCCGTCCGGGGCGTCCGGGAGGCGCAGGCTGCCCCGTCGTCCGTTCTCGCCGGTCGGGCTGCCGGTGGGGGTGCGCACGGCGGCAGCGGGGGCGCCGTGTCCGAGGTGGTGACCGTTCGGATCCGACGTGGCCGTCGGGGAACCCGAGGGGGCGAAAAGGCGTTCTTGTGAGGTAACGGGGTGGCAGGGGACCGCCTGCCGACAGGAACGAGGAAGACACTATGAGTGACAAGGCCCGGAAGCTGTTCGAGGCGCTCGACCTCGACCACAACGGGACCCTGACCCGCATAGAGGTGATCACCGCTCTGCGGACGAAGGGCCCGTCTCTGGCCGCGTCGGGAGATCTGCCGGTCTGGGCCGTGGGAGACGAAGACGCCTCCTCGGCACTGTTCGACGCCGCCGACCAGAACGGGGACGATGTGCTGACCCTGGAGGAGTTCGCGGCGGTGGTGGACCGTCGGTTCGGCTGGTCCTGAGACCGGAGCGGTCGCGGGATGCACCGCGCCCGTCTGTTCCCCACGAGCCTCGGCCCGGCCGACGCCCCGGTCCTGCTGCTGGTGCACGGCTGGGGCGGGGACGGCCGGGAGTGGTCCCCGCACGCGGAGGCGCTCGCCGGCCGGTTCCGGGTCGTCGTGCCCGATCTGCGGGGCCACGGTCGCTCGGAGGTGCCGACGACGGGCAACGCTCCCGTGGAGATGGCCGACGACCTCGCCGCGCTGCTGGGCTCGCTCCGCACCGGCCCCGTGATCGCCGTGGGGCACTCGATGGGCGGGCAGGTCGTCAATCCGCTCGCGGTGCGGCACGCGCAGGCCGTGCGGTCCGTGATCGCCCTCGATCCGGCCCAGGGGGCCACGGGACCGAAGTCGAGGGAATCCCGGCCCGGTTGGCGCGGTACCGCAGACATGGGTCCCGCGACGCTGCCGAGTTCGTGGCCGGCGCCTTCGGGCCGGGCGCGCCGACCGGTCTGCGTACGGCACATGTCCGCACCATGCTCGGCACCCCGGACCATGTGATCGCCCAGGCCTACGCCGGCATGTACACCGCCCCCGGCGCGGTCGGCGTCCGCCCGCACAGCGAAGCGTATCTGCGCCGCCGCACCCGGCCCGCGCTCACCGTGTGGACCTCGGCGGAGGCGGCCGCCTGGGAGCGGAGCACGCTTCACCTGCCCGGGTCCCGAGTGGACCACTGGCCCGGCATCGGTCACTACCTGCACGAAGAGCAGGTGGAGCGCACGATCCGGCTCATCGCGGAGTATGCGCGAGCACAGGCGTGACACGCCCGCCGACACTCGCACGCTGCCGTAAAAGCCTGGCTTGTCTGGGCTTCACCAGCACGAAGAGGCTGAGCTCACAGCCACGGAGAGGGCAAGGTCACAGCCGTGCCCTCTGCTGCTCCTTCGGGCCTCTGGCCTAGCATCCGAACATGACGGTCCTGCCTGACGACGGGCTTGAGCTGGCCGCCGAGTTCCCTGACGTGTCCCACGAGCAGTGGCAGCGCCTCGTTGCGGGTGTGCTGCGCAAGTCGGGCAAGGACGTCGAGGGTGCTCAGGCCGAAGAAGCCCTGTCCACCGCGCTGGAGGACGGGCTGCGCACCCGGCCTCTGTACACCGCGCACGACACCGCGCCCACCCCCGGCCTGCCCGGATTCGCGCCCTTTGTACGGGGCAGCCGCGCCGAGGGAAACACGGTGGGCGGCTGGGACGTACGCCAGCGGCACACGACGGCCGACGGCGCCGCGATCCTCACGGACCTGGAGAACGGCGTCACGTCGCTGTGGCTGGCCGTCGGTGAGGGCGGCATCCCGGTGGCGTCGCTCGGCGGGGCCCTGGACGGTGTCTACCTCGATCTGGCCCCCGTCGTGCTCGACGCCGGACGGGATGTCGAGCCTGCCGCGCGTGAGCTGCTGCGGCTGTACGAGGAGCGGGGCGTCGCCAAGGACGTGGCGCGCGGCAACCTGGGCGCCGATCCGCTCGGCCACGAGGCCCGTACCGGGCAGTCGTACGACTTCGCGCAGGTGGCCGGTCTCGCGCGGCTGTGCGCCGAGGAGTACCCGGGGCTGCGGGCGCTGACCGTGGACGCGCTGCCGTACCACGAGGCCGGTGGCTCGGCCGCGCAGGAGCTGGGCTGCTCACTGGCGACCGGTGTCGCGTATCTGCGGGAGCTCACCGAGGCCGGGCTCAGTGTCGAAGAGGCTTGCGGGCAGCTGGAGTTCCGGTACTCCGCGACCGCCGACCAGTTCCTGACGATCGCCAAGCTGCGGGCCGCGCGCAGGCTTTGGGCGCGGGTGGCGGAGGTCTGCGGGGCCCCGGCGGCGGGGGCGCAGGTCCAGCACGCCGTGACCTCGCCGGTGATGATGACCCGCCGCGACCCGTGGGTGAACATGCTGCGCGCGACGATCGCCACGCTGGCGGCCGGGGCGGGCGGCGCCGACTCCGTCACCGTGCTGCCCTTCGACCACGCCCTCGGTCTGCCGGACGCGTTCGCCCGGCGTATCTCCCGCAACACCTCGACGATCCTCATCGAGGAGTCGCATCTGGCCCGGGTCATCGACCCCGCGGGCGGCTCCTGGTACGTGGAGCGGCTCACCGACGAACTCGCCCAGGCCGGCTGGGAGTTCTTCCAGCGCATCGAGCGCGGCGGCGGCCTGGCCGACGTCCTTCGCTCGGGACAGCTCGGGCAGGACCTCGCCGACACCTGGCAGGCCCGCAGCGCCAAGCTCGCCAAGCGGCGCGAACCCGTCACCGGTGTCAGCGAGTTCCCGCACCTGGCCGAGAAGCCGGTGGAGCGCCGTCCCGCGCCCGAGACCCCGTCCGGCGGGCTGCCCCGGGTGCGCCGCGACGAGGCGTACGAGGAGTTGCGCGCCCGATCCGACGCCCACCTGGCGGCGACCGGCTCCCGCCCGCGCATCTTCCTGGCGGCCCTGGGCCCGGCGGCGGCACACACCGCGCGCCTCACCTTCGCCTCGAACCTCTTCCAGGCGGGCGGCATCGAGCCCGTCACCGAGGGCACCTTCGAGGACAGCGGAGCCACGGAGGTCTGTCTGTGCTCCAGTGACGCCCTGTACGAGGAGCAGGCGGCGACCGTGGCCGCCGAGCTGAAGGCCGCCGGCGCCTCGCACGTGTCCCTGGCGGGCCGTCCCGGGCAGTATCCCGGTGTCGACGCGTACGTGTTCGCGGGCTGTGACGCCGTCGCCGTCCTGTCCGCCACCCTTGACCGCATGGGAGTGTCCTGATGACCGCCCCCCTTGGCCCCTCCGTCCCCGACTTCTCCGGGATCGAGCTGGGGACGCCCGCTGCCGACGGCGGCGCCGACGAGTGGCGTTCGGCCGTCAAGCGGGCGGCCGGCGGGGACGACCTGCTGTGGGAGACCCCGGAGGGCATCCCGGTCAAGCCGCTGTACACCGGGCAGGACCTGGAGGGCCTGGACTTCCTGGGCACCTACCCGGGCGCCACCCCGTATCTGCGCGGCCCGTACCCCACGATGTACGTCAACCAGCCGTGGACGATCCGTCAGTACGCCGGTTTCTCCACGGCCGAGGAGTCCAACGCCTTCTACCGGCGCAACCTCGCCGCCGGTCAGAAGGGCCTGTCGGTCGCCTTCGACCTGCCCACGCACCGCGGCTACGACAGCGACCACCCGCGGGTGACCGGTGACGTCGGCATGGCGGGCGTGGCGATCGACTCGATCTACGACATGCGGCAGCTCTTCGACGGCATCCCGCTGGACAAGATGACCGTGTCGATGACGATGAACGGCGCCGTGCTGCCGGTGCTCGCGCTCTACATCGTGGCGGCGGAGGAACAGGGCGTGCCGCCCGAGAAGTTGGCCGGGACCATCCAGAACGACATCCTCAAAGAGTTCATGGTCCGCAACACCTACATCTATCCGCCGAAGCCGTCGATGCGGATCATCTCCGACATCTTCGCCTTCACCTCGCAGCGGATGCCCCGCTACAACTCCATCTCCATCTCGGGCTACCACATCCAGGAGGCGGGCGCGACGGCCGACCTGGAGCTGGCGTACACGCTCGCGGACGGGGTGGAGTACATCCGGGCGGGCCGTGAGGCGGGCCTGGACGTGGACGCGTTCGCGCCCCGGCTGTCGTTCTTCTGGGCGATCGGCATGAACTTCTTCATGGAGGTCGCCAAGCTGCGGGCGGCGCGACTGCTGTGGGCCAAGCTGGTCAAGCAGTTCGACCCGAAGAACACCAAGTCGCTTTCCCTGCGCACCCATTCGCAGACGTCGGGCTGGTCGCTGACGGCGCAGGACGTGTTCAACAACGTCACGCGCACCTGCGTCGAGGCGATGGCTGCGACGCAGGGCCACACCCAGTCGCTGCACACCAACGCCCTCGACGAGGCGCTCGCGCTGCCCACCGACTTCTCCGCGCGCATCGCCCGCAACACCCAGCTGCTGATCCAGCAGGAATCCGGCACCACCCGGGTCATCGACCCGTGGGGCGGCAGCGCCTACGTCGAGAAGCTGACCTACGACCTGGCGCGCCGGGCCTGGCAGCACATCCAGGAGGTCGAGGCGGCGGGCGGCATGGCCAAGGCGATCGACGCCGGCATTCCCAAGCTGCGCATCGAGGAGGCCGCGGCCCGCACCCAGGCCCGCATCGACTCCGGGCGGCAGCCGGTCATCGGCGTGAACAAGTACCGGGTGGAGAACGACGAGGCGATCGAGGTCCTCAAGGTCGACAACTCCTCCGTGCGCGCCCAGCAGATCGAGAAGCTGCGGCGGCTGCGGGCGGAGCGGGACGAGACCGCCTGCCAGGACGCGCTGGACGCGCTGACCCGGGCCGCCGGCGGCGAGGGCAACCTGCTGGAGCTGGCGGTGAACGCGGCCCGCGCCAAGGCGACCGTCGGCGAGATCTCCGACGCACTGGAGAAGGTGTACGGCCGGCACGCCAGCCAGATCCGTACGATCTCCGGCGTGTACCGCAACGAAGCAGGCGAGTCCCCGACCGTGGACCGCACCCGTGCCCTGGTGGACGCCTTCGACGAGGCCGAGGGCCGACGCCCGCGCATCCTGGTCGCCAAGATGGGCCAGGACGGCCACGACCGCGGCCAGAAGGTGATCGCCACCGCGTTCGCCGACCTCGGCTTCGACGTCGACGTCGGCCCGCTGTTCCAGACCCCGGCCGAGGTGGCCCGCCAGGCCGTCGAGGCGGACGTGCACATCGTCGGGGTGTCGTCGCTGGCCGCCGGTCACCTCACCCTCGTACCGGCGCTCAAGGAGGCGCTGGCCGAGGAGGGCCGCGAGGACATCATGATCGTGGTCGGCGGGGTGATCCCGCCGCAGGACGTGCCCACGCTCCTCGACATGGGCGCGGCGGCCGTCTTCCCGCCCGGGACGGTGATCCCGGACGCGGCGTACGACCTGGTGCAGCGGCTGGCGGCCGACCTCGGGCACGACCTGTGATCGATGTCGACGCGTATGTGAAGGGGGTACTCGACGGGAAGCGGGCGATCATCGCGCGCGCCATCACCCTCGTCGAGTCCACCCGCCCCCAACACCGGCCGCTGGCACAGGAGTTGCTCACCGAGCTGCTCCCGCACAGCGGCCGGGCCCGGCGGATCGGCGTCAGCGGGGTGCCGGGGGTGGGCAAGTCGACGTTCATCGACGCGTTCGGCTCGATGCTGACCGGGCTCGGGCACCGGGTGGCCGTCCTCGCCGTCGACCCCTCCTCCAGCCGTACCGGCGGTTCGATCCTGGGCGACAAGACGCGTATGGAGCGCCTGGCCGTCGACCCGGCGGCGTTCGTGCGCCCCTCCCCCACCGCGGGCACGCTGGGCGGGGTCGCCAAGGCGACCCGTGAGTCGATCGTGGTGATGGAGGCGGCGGGCTACGACGTGATCCTGGTGGAGACGGTCGGCGTCGGCCAGTCCGAGACCGCGGTCGCGAACATGGTCGACTCCTTCCTGCTGCTCACCCTCGCCCGCACCGGCGACCAGTTGCAGGGCATCAAGAAGGGTGTCCTGGAACTGGCCGACGTGATCACCGTCAACAAGGCGGACGGCCCCCACGAGCGCGACGCCCGGGCGGCGGCACGGGAGTTGGCGGGCGCGCTGCGGCTGATGCACGGCAAGGACGCCGCCTGGACACCTCCGGTGCTGAGCTGCAGCGCCCGCGAGTCGAGCGGTCTGGACGTCGTCTGGGAGCGCCTCGAACAGCACCGCACCCTGCTGGACTCGACCGGCCGCCTCGCCGCCAAACGCCGCGACCAGCAGGTCGACTGGACCTGGAACATGGTCCGCGACGAACTCCTCGGCCGCCTCCACGCCGACCCCGCGGTACGGGCCCTGACACCGCTCCTCGAACAGCAGGTCAGGGACGGCACGTTGACACCGACGCTGGCGGCCGAGCGCATTCTGGGGGCGTTGGGGAGTGCCGAGCTCTCCTGAGCCCCGCGGATGCCCCCCACCTGAGGTGTGATCGGGGAGCCTGAGGCTCCTGTGGTAGCTTGCCGAGGCCAGTCGTACCCGTGTGCGTATACGTACGCGCACGGGTCAGGGAATCCGGTGCGAATCCGGAGCTGACGCGCAGCGGTCAGGGCGACGGGCGGGGCAACGGCCACTGGACGGCGAACACGGTCCGGGAAGGCGTCTCGTCCGGGTGACCCCGAGTCCGAAGACCTGCTGGCAGCCTCCGGCAGCGGGAAGGGCCGGGGGGAGCACCGTACGACCGGGCTTCGCGCAAGAGCCCTCGACGCCGAAGGAAGTCCCGTGCCGTTCGCACGCCCTGTCCGTCCTGCCGCCGTACTCCTGAGCGGTGCCCTGCTGCTGACCGGCTGTGGCGGCTCCTCCGGTGCGGAGGCGAACAGTCCGGCCGCAGGTGCCTCCGCCGGTCATCCGGTCGGTCTCGACAACTGCGGTCACCAGGTGCGCGTCGAGGCGCCTCCACGGCGGGCGGTCTCCCTCAACCAGGGCACCACCGAGATCATGCTGTCCCTCGGCCTCGCCGACCGGATGGTGGGCACCGCCACCTGGACCGATCCGGTGGCGAAGGGACTGGAGAAGGCCAACGCCGAGGTGGACCGACTGGCGGACAACGCCCCGTCCTTCGAGAAGGTCCTGGACACCGAGCCGGACTTCGTCGCCGCCTCCTTCGCCTCCACGCTCGGCAAGGGTGGGGTGGCCACCCGCGAGCAGTTCGAGAAGCTCGGCGTGCCCACGTACCTCTCCCCCTCCGACTGTGCCGGCAAGGACAACAGCGGCGACGGCGACGGCTCGCGGGCCAAGCCGCTGACCATGGACGCGGTCTACGGCGAGATCACCGACCTGGCGAGGATCTTCGACGTCGAGGAACGCGGCCGGAAGCTCGTGGCCGAGCTCAAGGCCCGGTTGGCGACGGCGAGCGCCGGGCTCGACGTCGGGGACGTCACCCTCATGTACTGGTTCGCCAACTCCCAGTCCCCCTACGTCGCGGGCTGCTGCGGCGCCCCCGGCGTCATCACCCGCGAACTCGGGGCCAGGAACTCCTTCGACGGCACCCACGAGGAGTGGCCCCAGGTCAACTGGGAGACCGTCGCCGACCGCGACCCCCAAGTCATCGTCATCGGCGACCTGTCCCGCAAGCAGGAGACGGCCGAAACCGCCGCGAGCAAGATCGAGTTCCTGGAGTCCGACCCGGTGACGAAGAACATGACCGCGGTGCGGAGGAAGCAGTACGTGTTCCTGTCCGGGCAGGCCATGAACCCGACCATCCGCACGGTCGAGGGCGTGGAGAAGGTGGCGCAGGCCCTGCGGCAGTTCCGCTACGCGGGGTGAGCACCGTGCTGTCGGCCGTCGCCCCGGCGGCGCTGCGCGGACTGCGGCGTACGGTGCTGTGGGCTGCCGGTCTCACGCTGCTGTGCGTCTCGGTGGCCGTGGCGATCACCATCGGGCCCGCGGACATCGCCGTAGGGGACGTGTGGGCGACGGTTGCGGCCCATCTCGGCTGGGGCCGCGCGGAGTTGACGCCCATCCGGGACGGCATCGTGTGGAACCTGAGGCTGCCGCGCACCCTGCTCGCCGCGGTGTGCGGCGCGGGGCTCGCCGTGTGCGGGGCGGTGATGCAGTCCCTGCTGCGCAACCCGCTCGCCGACCCCTTCGTCCTGGGCGTCTCCTCGGGGGCATCGACCGGCGCGGTCATGGTCGTCGTACTCGGTGCGGGCGGCGGCCTGCTGTCGGTCTCCGGCGGCGCGTTCCTCGGTGCGATGGTCTCCTTCGGGCTGGTACTGCTGCTCAGCCACACCCTGGGCGGCACCACGGACCGGGTGGTGCTCGCCGGGGTCGCCGCGATGCAGTTGTTCTCCGCGCTGACCTCCTTCGTCGTGGTGACGGCGGCCGACGCGGAGGCCACCCGCAGCGTGCTGTTCTGGCTGCTCGGCTCCCTCAGCGGGGCCGGCTGGACCGACGTGGGCGTGGGCCTGGCGGCCCTGGCTGTGACACTGCTGGTGTGTGCCGGGTACGCCCGCGCGCTGGACGCGTTCGCGTTCGGTCAGGACGCCGCGGCCGCGCTGGGCGTGCACGTGGCCCGCACCCGCCTGGTCCTGCTGTGCACGACCGCCCTGCTGACGGCGGCTCTGGTCAGCTCGGCCGGCGCGATCGGCTTCGTCGGCCTGGTCCTCCCGCATGCCGTCCGCCCGCTGACCGGCCCCGGGCACACCCGGCTGCTGCCCGCCACCGCGCTCGCCGGGGCGGTGTTCCTGGTCTGGGTCGACACCCTCGCCCGTACCCTCCTCGACCCGCAGGAGGTGCCGGTGGGCGTGATGACCTCGCTCATCGGTGTCCCGGCGTTCGTCCTCGTCCTCTACCGGAACCGGGGCAGCCGATGAGCAGGGACCCGCTGAGCGACCCCGCCCCGTCGACGGGCCTGCGCGCCGACCGGGTCGGTCGTACGGCCGACGGCACCCTGATCCTGGACGGCGTCAGCCTTGCCCCGCGTCCGGGGACCGTCACCGGTCTGCTCGGCCTGAACGGCTCGGGCAAGTCCACCCTGCTGCGGCTGCTCGCCGGTGTCATCGCCCCGGATTCCGGCTCCGTCACTCTGGACGACCGCCCGCTGGGCCGGCTGGGCCGCCGCACGGTCGCCCGACGGGTCGCCGTGGTGGAGCAACAGGCCGACACCCAGGTCGCGTTGAACGTCCTCGACGTCGTACGCCTCGGCCGCATCCCGCACCGCCGGGCCTTGAGTCCCGCGGCACCGGCGGACGAGGCCGCCGTCCGCTCGGCGCTGGCCCGCACCGGCCTCACCGACAAGGCCGACCGGCCCTGGCACACCCTGTCCGGCGGCGAACGCCAGCGCGTCCAGATCGCCCGCGCCCTCGCCCAGGAACCCCGCGAACTGCTGCTGGACGAACCCACCAACCACCTCGACATCCAGCACCAGCTCGCCCTGCTGGACCTGATCACCGAACTCCGCCTCACCAGCGTCGTCGCCCTGCACGACCTGAACCTGGCCGCCATGTACTGCGACCGGGTCCTCGTCCTCAAGCAGGGCCGCGTGGTGGCGAACGGCACTCCGGCCGAGGTCCTCACCGAACCCCTCATCGCCGAGGTCTACGGCGTACGCGCCGCGGTCACCCAGCCCGTCGGCCCCGGCGACCGCCCCCACATACGCTTCCTGGGCGCCCTTCCGCCCGGCCCCAAGGGCGAACGGCTGTAGGCAGGTTGAACCCTGATCCCGGCTCGGGGCAGGACCGCCTCAGACCGCGGGGCGCCGCCCCCAGGCGGAGATCATCGGCGCGGTGGCCAGATCCAGGCCGCCCGCGGTGACGTTGGCCAGGTGGCGGTCGATCTCCTCGTCGGTGGCCAGCCCCGCGGCGACGAGTTTGTCGCGGACCTGTCGGACGCTGGCCTCCTCCAGCACGGTGGACGCGGGTGAGGTGATCGGGAAGTAGGCGTCGGCCTCGACGTCGACGAGCCCGGCCTCACGCAACAGCCGCGGCAGCTTGCGCCCGTACTCCAGATCCGCGCCACGCTGCCGCATCAGTTCGCGGAAGCCGCGGCGCAGCCTGTTGGCCAACTCCTGCTCGGGGCCGTACTCGTCGGGGCAGATCAGGGGCAGCAACGCCGGGTCGCCGTCCTCCAGCAGCAGTCGGCCGCCGGGGCGCAGCGCCTCGACCATCGACCGCAGGGCCCGGTCGCGCTCGGCGACATGGATCAGTACGAGCCGGGCGTGGATCAGGTCGAACGGCCCCCCGGCCGGGGGTGCGTCGGCCGCCACGTCGTGGCGCAGCACTTCGAAGCCGGTGGCCTCCGGCATCCAGGAGGTGTCGATGTCGGTGGCCACGACGTGCCCGCCGGGGCCGACGCGCTCGGCCAGCCAGGCCGACACGGTGGGCCCGCCGGCGCCGACCTCCCAGCACCGCCAGCCCTCGTCGACGCCGAGCGTCTCGAAGTGCCGGAAGGTCGACGGGTTGAAGAGCGCCGACAGTGCGTCGAACCGCTCGCCCGCCTCGGCCTGACGGTTGTCCAGGAGATAGCCGTTGCCGGAGGTGTCCCGCGCATCCTGTGCCATGGGCCGATCATCGCATGCGAAGCATCACATCGTTGACATGCCCAAGACACGTCATTACCCTCCGGAAATCGGTGAAAGCGCTTTCTCCGGCCCGCCCCGGGAGGACACCTCATGAGGTCGTCGTCACGCGCCGCACTCTGCGTTCGCGCGTCCCCCGGCACCGGAGCCTGCGAGACCCACGGCACCGTCACCGAGCCGCGCACCTACTACGCGTGACGCCGGCCACCGCGACGACCGCACCCTCCCTCGTCCGGGGCGGGAGTCGGCAGGATCGCCACCTGAACCACCGTCGCCCCCAACAGCAGCGCGACGGCCCACCCCCCCAGGAGGACCTCTCCATGAGTTCACGACGGGCTCCGAAGCCCACTCGGCGCACCCCCATACCCTGGCGCGACAAGGCGGTTGTCGTTGCGCTGACCGGCGCTGTCCTGTTCGGTCCTGGCGTGGCACAGGCCACCCCGCAGACCACACCCGCCTCGGCGGCGCAGGAACAGGTGAGGGCCGCGGCCTCCATCACCTGGACGCTCGAACGCGCCGGCAACCCCACCGAGGACCAGCGCACCGCCTACGACCTCATCACCCGGGCCATGAACGCCGCGGTCGCCCGTTACAACATCCTCAGCGACCTGGGCAAGGCCATCACCGTCCGCTACGACCCGAGCGTGCCCACCGCGGACGGCAATCTCAACGGCACCATCCGCTTCGGCAACCGCAGCTACATGAACGAACGGACCGCGCTGCACGAGATCGCCCACACCATCGGCGTGGGCACCAGCTCGGGCTGGTCACGCCTCGGCGGCAGCGGCACCTGGACCGGCGGGCAGGCCACGGCGCTGGTCAGGCAGTTCGACGGCGGCAGCGCCAAACTGTCCACGGGCGGCGGCCACTTCTGGCCCTACGGCCTGAACTACGACAACGAGTTCTCCAACACGGCGGCCGACCGCCACGTCCAGATCGTCGCCGCGATGGTGCGCGACGGACTGTGACCGGTGAGGGGAGCCGGTGCCCGGAGTGCCGCCCCGGGGACATCGACCTCAGTGAGCGTGCCTTCGCGCAGATCGCCGACCCCGTGGCGGGCCGGGTGCCGATCACCTGGCGGCTCGTCAGCCCGGACATCGGCGGTCCCGTCACCTACCGCTACAAGGAGGGCTCCTCGCAGTGGTGGTGCGGCATCCAGGTCCGCAACCACCGCAATCCCGTCGCCGCCCTGGAAGTCCGCACCGGCTCCACCTGGACCCGACTGCCGCGCCACGAATACAACTACTTCGTCTCGGAGAACGGCACCGGCTGCGGCTCCGGCATCCGCATCACCGACCTCTACGGCGAGACACTCACCGACTCGGGCATCACCATCACCCCGAACGTCGACCAGCCCGGCCGGCGCCAGTTCGCCAAGCGCTGACCGGTGTGGTCGGTCAGGACAGGATCTCGACGTACCCCTCGGTTCCGTGCACACGGATCCGCTGCCCGTCCCGGATCAGCCGGGTGGCCCCCTCCACGCCCACGACGGCCGGCAAGCCGTACTCCCGGGCGATCACCGCGCCATGGGTCATCACACCGCCCACCTCCGTCACCAGGCCCGCGATACCGACGAACAGCGGTGACCAGCTGGGGTCCGTGAAGGCCGTGACCAGGATGTCGCCCGCTTCGAGATCGGCCTCCGCCATGTCCAGGACGACGCGGGCCCGTCCCTCGACGGTGCCGGCGGAAACCGGCAGGCCGATCAGCGCGCCGGCCGGCACGTCGTCGCGCCGGTAGGCCCCGGTGACGGCCTCTCCGTCCGAGGTGAGCACCCGGGGCGGTGTGAGCGCTTGGTACGACCGGAACTCGTCCTTGCGCCGCTGGATCAGCCGGTGATCCACCTGGCACGAGCGCACGACGTCGTGGAACTCCTGGAAAGTGAGGTAGAAGACGTCCTCCCGCTCGGGAAGCACCTCGGCCTGCACGAGGCGCTCGGCCTCCTCCAGCAGGGCCTGCTTGTAGACGAAGTAGCGGCTGATGATGCCGTACTTCGGGTATTCCCGGTACCCGATGAAGGTTCTGACCCGGTCGATCATCCGCTTGGCCTCGTCGGCCTTGCGCTCCCCGTCCGGCAGGGCCCGCAGGCGTGCCAGCACGTCCTGTTCCTTTTCCTGCGCCTTCTGCCGCCCTTGTTCGAAGCGCCGTTCGGCGGCACCCGGTTCGAAGTTCCTGACGTTGTCGAGGATCACGGGCACGAGCGTGGCGGGGCGCTCGCGCCAGCGAGGCCTGGTGATGTCGATCTCGCCGACGCAGCGCATTCCGTACCGGTCGAGGTAGGCCTCGATGGCGTCGCGTGCTTCGGTCCCGCCCGGGAGCTTCGCCAACTCGTCCAGGAAGCCGTCGTCGTCGACGCCCTGCAGGAACGCCACCACCTCCGTATGCGGGCGGATCACGTCCGCGACGTCGAGCAGCGCCAGTCCCATCTCCGAGGTGACGTTGTCGGGGGCGGACAGTGTCAGCGTGTCAGCCGCGTTCTTCTCACCCAGCCATTCCCGCAGCTTGTCGTTGAGCCACCACGTGGCCTCCATCCCCGCCATGATCGCCTGCATGCTCAGCGGATCACTGAGGACCCGCTTGTGCTCCTGGAATGCCTCCAACAGGAAGTCGAACAGCGCGGGTCCGGTCCTCGTCCGGATGTCGCGTTCCAGGGCGGCGATGGATGTCCGGCTGCGCTCGATCAGCTCGGTGACGATGGCCGGATCGGTCTCGATCGGGTTGGACGCGCCGCCGACCGGCGGCCCGCCGGGACCCGCGTCCGGGAGCGACGGGACGAAGCCGTCGCGGTCGAGGACCGTCTCCAGAGCGTCCCTGACCAGCGGATCGCCTTTCCCCATGAGCTCCAGGAGGGCGGCGCGGCTCGCAGGCGAGGCCAGGCGCCGGGTGACATCGACGAACAGCCTTCCCCCGGCCTCCTGCATCGGCGCCATGGCCGTCAGCTGCCACATGGAGTACCCCAGTGGCTTCATGGGGTCGGTCATCATCTGCTGATGACCGACGGAGACATAGAGGTGATTCTCCTGGTCGCCGGTCTCCGGGATGGGGAACAACGTGGTGATCGGCCGGCTCTGCACGATCCGGAAGCCATCGTCGACCAGGCACCATTCGATGTCCTGCGGGCGGCCGAAGTGCGCCTCGATCCGCCGCCCGAGCTGCACGAGCCGCACGACCTGCGCATCCGTCAACGCAGGCTGCTCCTGCCGCTGTGCGTCGACCGCCACTTCCTGCGTACCGCCGGCCGGCAGGGCGTGCACGGCACGCTGCTTGGCGGCGATCGTCTTGGCGACCACTTCACCGTCTCGCACCTTGAAGACGTCCGGGTTCACCAGGCCGGAGACCAGGGCCTCGCCGAGGCCGAAGCCGGCGTCCACGGTGGCGACCTTACGATTGCCCGTGACGGGGTCGGCCGTGAACAGGATGCCGGACGCCTGCGGGAAGACCATCTGCTGGACGACCACGGCCATGTGGACCGTACGGTGGTCGATGCCGTTGCGCCGGCGGTAGGTCACGGCCCGCTCGGTGAACAGCGAGGCCCAGCACCGGCTGATGTGCCGGAGGATCGCCGTCGGCCCCACGACGTTCAGGTACGTGTCCTGCTGGCCGGCGAAGGAGGCCGTCGGCAGGTCTTCCGCCGTCGCGCTGGACCGGACGGCGTAGGCGGCCCGCTCGCCGATGCGGGCGAGCGCGTGGGTGATCTCCGTCGCGAGATCGCCCGGGACGGCGGTCTCTTCGATGGTCCGGCGGATCTGTGCGCTGAGCGTGCGGATCGACTCCCCGTCGTCCGGGTCCGCACGCGACAGCTGATCGAGCAGGTCGTCGATCGACGGCACCTGCGCCATGATCCGCCGGAAGGCGCCCGTCGTCACGCAGAAGCCACCCGGGACGCGGATCCCTTCGATCCGCGACAGCCCGCCCAGGTGCGCGCCCTTGCCGCCGACGACCGCGACCTGCGTCTCGTCGACCTCCTGAAGGTCCAACACGTACTGCTCGGTCATTACGTCCCCTCCGAGGCAGCCGTGTGCTGTCGCACCTGCGGTGACCGCCCCCATTTCCGCAGGTTGTGGCATCGGGCGACGATTCTCCGCTGATACCCGGGCCTTGCGGCAAGCCCCCCACCGCGCTATATGTTGAGAGTGGCGAGGAGATGTGTCTCCTCGCCTTTGCTCTTTGTCCTTCGCCTGCCGTCGTCAGCGGTTCGTCTTACAGGACCGAGACACGAATGCAGTCGTCCTGCGCCCCCCTTCCGGTGTCGACCTGCACCGTGATGTCGGCGACGTCGGCCTCGGCGCAGAGCCTTTCCTGCGCCGAGGCCGCGGGTGCGGCGCCCAGGCTCAGCAGGGCGGCCATGAGCGGGACGGCCATCAGGGCGCTGATACGGCGGCTGTGCATGGCGACCTCCGAGGAAGGCGTGAATACTCCATTCAGGCCATGCCCACGCCTTCGTTCAACACCTGCAACCCCTCGCCGTTTCACCCTCACGGGTGACAACTCGAACTTCAGACCTGCTTGCTACGAGTGGCGTCACCGAGGCATGCGGGTGCCCGCGCCGCTGACCCGGACCTTCGGGTCACCCGCGTGCAGGGTCACGGTCAGCACGCCCGGCCTGCCCATGTCCTCGCCCTGGTGCAGGGTGAGCACCGACTCCTCGGGCACCAGGGCGAGTTCACGCGCGTAGGCACCGAAGGCGGCGGCCGCGGCACCGGTCGCGGGGTCCTCCACGACGCCGCCGATCGGGAAGGGGTCGCGGACGTGGAAGACGGTGTCGGCCGCGCGCCACACCAGTTGCACGGTCGTCAGATCCAGCTTGCGCATCAGCGCGGCGAGCCGCTCGAAGTCGTACGACAGGTCGGCGAGCCGTTCCCGGCTTCCCGCGCCGAGCACCAGATGCCGGGCACCCGCGAAGGCGATGCGCGGCGGCAGCTGCGGGTCGAGGTCGGCCGGGGGCCAGTCCAGCGCGGCGAGGGCCTCGGCCAGTTCGTCCGGGGCGATCTCCTCGATCCGGGGCTCGACACTGGTCAAGGTGGCCCGGAGGGTGCCGTCGGCGTCATCGGTGACGGTCACCGGCACCGTACCGGCGCGCGTGGCGAAGACGAGGTCTCCGGGGCCGATCCGCTCGGCGAGCGCCACGGCGGTGGCCACGGTGGCGTGGCCGCAGAACGGAACCTCCGCCAGAGGGCTGAAGTAGCGGGCCGTGAAGGCCCGTCCGGGTTCCCCGCCCAGCCCGTTCGGTGGGTCGGTCAGGAACGCGGACTCGCTGTACCCCAACTCCGCGGCGATCTCCAGCATCGCGGCGTCGTCGAGCCCGGAGGCGTCCAGGACCACGCCCGCCGGGTTCCCCCCTTCCGGGCGGGACGAGAAGGCGGTGTAGTGCAGCACTTCGGCGACCGGCTCATTCGTGTTCATGCCGTACGACAACCAGCGCGCAGGAGCGCCGATTCCCGACCCCTGCCAACCCGGCAGTGACAGACCGCTGTTGCGCCAGAACTTGGCCGAAGCCGGTGCGGCGGGTGAGTTATGGAACGTTCAATAATCCGTGGCGACGTTTTCCGCCCGGTACCGGGCGACCGTTTCGAGGCACCCCACTCCGGCGCAGCCGGGCCCCCGGAGCCGAGAATCCGGAGTTCTCCATGCGTCGTCGCCCAGGCCGGCGTCACCGCCACGCTCCGGGTCACGATCACCGACGGGGACTCCGTCATGACCCAGACCGCGGCCGTCTACAGCTGCCACCGCGACTTCACCGTCGGCCGCGCGAAGGACATCTCCGTCACCGTGCCGGCCGGCCAGTGGGTGCAGGTGTTCAGCAGTCACGGCTGCTACGACTCGATCAACGTCAGCGGCGCCACGATCGAGACCGACGGACAGGTCATCGACTTCACGCTCTGACCGGCATCTTCGTACGCCTGCCCCGCACAGCAGCGGTCGAGGGCCGCACTCCGCGCCGGAGTGCGGCCCTCGGTGCAGGTGCCTAGGCGGTCCAGCCGCCGTAGGGCACGGTGATCAGTTCCATGGCATGGCCGGCCGGGTCCATGAAGTACACCCCGCGGCCGCCGTCGTTGTGGTTGATCGTGCCGGGCTGTCGCCGATGCGGGTCGGCGTAGTGCTCGATACCGCGCTGCCTGATCTGTGCGTACGCCGCGTCGAACTCCTCCTCGGAGACCAGGAAGGCGTAGTGCTGCATGGTGATGTCGTCCGCGGGGATCGTGGCGAAGTCCAGCGTGACGCCGTTGCTCAGGCCGACGGCGATGAACGGACCCCACTCTGCGGTGATCTCAAGGCCCAGCAGGTCCGCGAAGAACTGTGCGGACTCCCGGTTGTCCCGGGCGTGGACGATCGTGTGGTTCAACTCAACTGGCAAGGAATGCCTCCGAAGGCATCTCCCGACACCTCCATGCCTCGCCCAGTCGGCGACCGACACGCGATGTCGCCGCAAACCTTACCTGCCACCACGGATTCATGTTGTGCACTTTCTTGACGGCAGCAACAGACAAGCCTACCTTCGCGGTGTCCTTCCCACCGGTCAAGGGAGACCGCGATGTCCCCGTCCCCGTCTCAACTGCGCCGCGTAGCCCTCTCCGGGCTGCTCGGTACCGCGGTGGAGTTCTACGACTTCCTCGTCTACGGCACCGTCGCCGCGCTCGTGTTCGGCGAGCTGTTCTTCCCCGGCGCCGACCCCGCCGTCGGCACCATCGCGGCGTTCGGCACGTTCGCCGCCGGCTATGTCGCCCGGCCGCTCGGCGGCATCCTCTTCGGGCACTTCGGCGACCGACTCGGCCGTAAGTCCATGCTGTTGCTCACGATGGGCCTGATGGGCGGCGCCAGTTTCCTCATCGGTCTGCTGCCGACGTACGACACGATCGGCGTCTGGGCGCCCGTTCTGCTGATCGCCCTGCGCGTCCTCCAGGGCATCGCCATCGGCGGTGAGTGGGGCGGCGCGACGCTCATGGTCGTCGAGCACGCCGGGGAGCGGCGCCGTGGGCTGTGGTCCAGCTTCACGCAGATGGGAGCCCCGCTCGGCTCGCTCATCTCCGCCGCCGTGGTCGCCTTCGTCTCGACGCTCCCCAAGGACCAGTTCACGGCCTGGGGCTGGCGTGTGCCGTTCCTGCTGAGTGTGGTGCTGCTCGGCGTCGGGTTGTTCGTCCGGCTGAAGGTGGTCGAGAGTCCGCTGTTCGCCGAGGTGAAGAAGGACCGTGCGGAGGCGCGGCTGCCGATCCTCGACGTGCTGCGGCGTCCGCGTCCCGTGCTGCTGGCCTGCGGTGTCGGCATCGGCGCCTTCACCGCCCAGTCCCTGCTGACCAGTTACCTCATCGCGTACGCCACCGGCATCGGATACGCCCGCCCGCAGGTGCTGACCGCGCTCACGGTCTCCGCCGCCGTCGCCCTGGTCGTGCTGCCGTGCGCCTCCGCGCTCTCCGACCGTGTCGGCCGCCGCCCGGTCGTACTCGCCGGAGCCGTCCTGTCGGCCGCCACCGCCTTCCCGGTCCTCGCGCTGGTCGACTCCAAGTCGCCGGGCGCGCTGATCCTCGCCGTCGTCCTCGGCCATGGCATCGCCCAGTCGCTGATGTACGGCCCGCTGGGCGCCCTGTTCAGCGAGATGTTCGGCACCCGGGTCCGCTACACCGGCGCCTCCCTCGGCTATCAGGGCGCCACCCTCGTAGGCGCCGGCTTCTCCCCCATGATCGCCGGCAGCCTGGTCGCCGGCAGCGGCAACAGCACGCCCGTCGCCCTGCTGCTGTGCGGCGGCTCGCTCATCACCGCGCTGACGGTGTGGTTCGTCCGCGAGACCAGCCGTACGTCCCTCTCCGACCCCGCCACCGGACTCCCCACCACCCCCCGCACGGAGGAGATCACCGCATGACGACCGGCGCCCGCGCCCGCACCTCCCTCGCGGCAGCCCTTCTGCTCGCCGTCACCGCGCTCCCCACGTCGGCCGTCGCCGCCACCCCCGACACGACCCACGTCGACGGCCGACTCCCCTCGGGCGCCGCCTACATGATGGATGTGCCCGCCCACTGGAACGGCACCGTCCTGCTGTTCGGCCACGGCTATACGAGCGGCCCGGCCAACCCCGCCCAGGACGCCCCGGACGACGCGACGAAGGCCCTGCTCCTCCAGCGGGGCTACGCCCTGATCGGGTCCTCGTACGCCACCACCGGCTGGGCGGTGACGGACGCGGTACCCGACCAGCTCGCCACCCTCAGCGCCTTCACCGAACGCTTCGGTGCGGCCTCCCGCACCATCGCCTGGGGGCGGTCGTACGGCGGACTCGTCACCACCGCCATCGCCGAGCGCCACCCCGAGCGGATCGACGGCTCGATCTCGCTGTGCGGTCTGGTCCACGGCGGTGTCGCCAACTGGAACAACACCCTCGACCCCGTCTTCGCCATCAAGATGCTCCTCGCACCGGACTCCGACGTCCCACTGGTGGACATCACCGACCAGACGGCCGCGAACGACGCGGCGAACGCCCTGACCACGGTGGTCGACTCGGCGCAGACGACGGCCGAGGGGCGGGCCCGTATCGCCCTCGCCGCCGCCCTGCACAACATCCCGGTCTGGAACCAGCCGACGCAGACCCGGCCGGCCGCGACCGACTGGGACGGCCAGCAGGCCAACCAGTACGAGGCCGTCAAGGGCCTGCTGAAGATCGCCGCCTTCAACCGGCGGCAGGAGTCCGAGGCCCGGGCGGGCGGCAACATGTCCTGGAACACCGGCGTCGACTACGCGAAGCTGCTCGGGCAGTCGTCGGTCCGCAAGGAGGTGACCGAGCTGTACCGGAAGGCCGGGCTGTCCCTGCGCGCCGACCTGGCCGCCCTCGACCGGGCCCCGCGCATCAGCGCCGACCCGAGCGCCGTGGCGTGGATGGCCGGCACCAGTTCCTTCACGGGCAGGCTGGCCAAGCCGCAGCTGTCCGTCCACACCATCGGCGACGCGCTCGTCCCCGTGCAGACGGAGAGCGCTCTGAAGCGGGCCGTCACCGCCGCCGGGTCGGCGTCCCGGCTGCGGCAGGCGTACACCGACAACGCGGGCCACTGCACCTTCAGCCCCGCCGAACAGCTCGCCGCCCTGCACACGCTGGAGGACCGGCTCACCACGGGCAAGTGGGTCGGCACCGACCCCGCGGCCCTCAACTCCCGTGCCACGCGGGCAGATCCGAGCACTCCCGCCCGCTACGTGTCCTACCGACCCACCCCGTACCTGCGCCCGTACGACCTTGCCCACCCCGCCGACGGCCGGTGACGTGGTACGACCGCCCGCCGACGGCACGGCGGGCGGTCGTACCCTTGCCACCGTGGTGGACGACGACATCCTGGACAGTCAGGACACATCCGAGGGCCCGCAGCAGCGCCCCCAGTCACTCATGCTCGCCTTCTTCGGCAACCACGTCCTGGAGGAGGGCGATCTGTGCGTCTACTCGGGCAGCATCATCGAGGTGCTCGGCCGCGTCGGGATCGGTGAGCAGGCCGTACGATCCACGCTCACCCGCATGGTCAACCGCGGCCTGCTGCGGCGCCAGCGCGAGGGCCGCAAGATGTTCTTCGGCCTCACCCCGCAGGCGACGCGTGTCCTGCAGGACGGCCGCGCCCGGGTCTGGCAGCAGGGCGCGGTCAACGACGACTGGGACGGCTCCTGGACCCTGCTCGGTTTCTCCCTGCCCGAGTCCTGGAAACGCCAGCGCCACGACCTGCGCTCCCGGCTCGGCTGGTCCGGGTTCGGCGCGCTGTACAGCGGGCTGTGGATCGCCCCCGGCAACGTCGACGTCGCCGGCGTCGTCGCCGAGCTCGGGCTCGCCGACCATGTCAAGATCTTCCACGCCCAGGCGGACCAGGCCACCGACATCGAGCTGATGATCCGCGACACCTGGGACCTGGAGAGCATCGCCGCGCGCTATGTCACCTTCGACAAGCGCTGGACGGCCCATCTGGACGCCGGAGCCGGGGCCGATCCGATCGGCACCCGGCTGCGGCTGGTCAGCGAGTGGCTCTCCACCATCCGCACGGACCCCCGGCTCCCCGCCCGGCACCTTCCACCCGAGTGGCCGGCCCGCCCCGCCCAGGAGACCTTCCGCCGCGTCGCCGAGCACACCGCACGCCCCGCACAACTGATGGCCCACGACCTGCTGGAGACCACCAGCCTGCGCTAGGTGTATTGGCCTGCGGGGTTGTTCACGCGGGTGATGGGTGGCCGGCCGGCGAGTGCGGTGTGGCAGCGGTGATGGTTGTAGGTATGCAGGAAGTCTGCCAGGGCTGCAGTGCGTTCGTCGTTGTTGGCATAGGGCCGTAGGCACTGGCTTCCTCAAGGAGAGGCAAGTCGTACTCCTCGGCGGAGGGCAGCTGTCGCCGACGCAGGCAGATCGTGCAGCGCATAGCGCGCCGCGGCTAAGAGCAGGGGCAGGCCGTGCCGGGCTGGAAGACGGTCTGGCCGGTGGTGACGACGGCCTTCTCGGAGTTCCACTTGCCGACACAGGGGATGGTCGCGACTCCGCCGCCGCGGTCGAAGCGATCGACCTCGTCGGGGCGGATCAGCAGACTGGGCTCGGTGGGGCGCTGGGGGCACACGGCGGTGGCTCCGTTCAGGGACACGGGAGTTCAGGAGTGGTGGAACAGGCGGCGGGAGAGCGTGTTGACCTGGCTGCCGGGGACGACGTACTTCTCCGCCGCCGTACGCCAGACCTTGAAGTGGGGTGCGGCGCGATGGGCCTCGACGGCGGCCTCGTCGTCGCAGATCTCGTGGAAGGCGAAGTGGTGGTCGTCGGCCAGGTCGCACACGACGTCGAAGGAGCGGCAGCCGGGCTCGTCGGTGAACGAACGCTCGGCGTTCTCCTCGATGGCGGCGAGGAAGTCCTCGCGGCGGCCGGGGACGACCTGGAGGGACACGGTCAGGGCGATCATGCGGGCAGCGCCTGGGAGTTGACGGGACGGGGCAGGGGTACGGCGGTGGCGTTGGCGATGTGGGTGAGGGAGGCCCAGGTGTCGTCGGCGAGCGTGATGCCCTTGGTGCGCAGGCGTTGTGCGGTACGGACCTCGGGCTCGCCGGGGACGAAGACCTCCGCCGTGCCGGGGGGCGGTGGGCGTGGACTTGGTCTCCTCGATCAGGGCCTCCATGCGCGCCTCGAACTCGGCCGGGTCGGCCATCGCCGCGATGTCGACGCAGATCAGCAGATGCCCGACGCCACTGCGCCCGGTGGGCCGGTACGGGCCGTCGCGGACGAGCCGAAGGCACTGCCGGTCAGCACGCCCGCCAGCACGTCGAACATGAAGGACATGGCGTAGCCCCTGTGGCCGGCCATCGGCAGGATCAGGCCCTCGATCGCACGGGCCGGGTCGGTGGTCGGCACACCGTCCGCGTCGGCCGCCCAGCCCTCGTGGATCGGCTCGCCCCGCTCCCTGGCATGGTGGATCTTGCCGCGCGCGACGGCGGTGTCGGCGATGTCCATCACGACCGTTCCACAGCAGCCGCTCGGCGCGGCGATCGACCACGGGTTGGTGCCGATCCGCTTCTCCCGGCCGCCCCAAGGGGCCATCGCCGGACTGGCGTTGGTGGCCTGCAGCGCCACACAGCCCTGCTCGGCGGCTCTGCGGGTGAAGTACGCGGTGGTCCCGAAGTGGCCCGAGTTGCGGACGGCGACCGCGCTGATCCCGTGCCGGTGTGCACGCTCCACACCCTGGGCCACCGTGTGAGCGGTGAGCACCTGGCCGAGGCCGTCATGGCCGTCCACGACGAGGACGGCGCCGTTGTAGCTGACGGTGCGCGGGGCGGCGACGGCGGCCGTCGCACCGTTCGCCAGCCGGTCGAGGTACCCGGACAGACGCAGCATCCCGTGCGACGGGTGCCCCGACAGCTCGGCGGTCACCAGCGTGTCCGCCAGCAGCCCCGCGTCCTCGGCGGGCACACCGTGCGTCTCGGTCGTGGCGGCGGCGAACCCGAACAGGTCGGCGGCGCCGACGGTGTGCGGCATGGGGATCCTCGCGTCGCAAGCGTCGAGATGGGTCCACGGGATGTGTCCACGAGACGCAACCGAGCATGTATCCATCTCTGTATACAGCAGGCCTCGTGAAGGTGACCATGACCCGGGATCGGGGTCTCAGCCGACGATGTCCACCTGAACATCGGCGCCGGCCGCGAGATCCTGGCCGGTCAGGCTGTCGATGAGGGCCTGAAGGGTCTGTGCCAGATGGTGCCGACAGGCCGCCTCGGCCGCCTGGGCGTCCCCTCGGGTGACCGCCTTGAGTATCGCCCGGTGCTCCTCCAGCGAGGTGAGCATGCGGCGCGGCCCGCTGTGCGAGAGGTGCCGCAGCCGTACGGTCTGGCTGCGCAGGTCGCGGATCGTGCGGGCCAGATACGGATTGCGGCAGGCGGCGATGACGGCCTGGTCGAAGCCCTCGGCGATGTCGTGGAAGCCCTGGTACGACCGCGCCCGGGCGGCGGCGTCCAGCGCACGGAAGGAGTCGTCGAAGTCCCCCAGCCGCTCCAGCAGTTCGCGGAACGGCACCGCCACCCGCTCGTCGGCCGCCCCCGCCCGCGCGACCGACGCGGCGGCCTCCGGCTCCAGCAGCATCCGGAACTCGAAGAGCGCCCGCACACCGCCCAGCGAGATCGCTGCCACCCGGGCGATCTCGCCGGGCACGAAGTCGACGAGGCCTTCCCGGGCCAGCCGCCGGATGGCCTCGCGCACCGGCGTCCGCGAAGCGCCCAGCTCCTCCCCCAGCTGGACCTCGCTCAGCTTGGCCCCCGGGCGCAGCCGCAGCGACTCGATGTCGCCCTTCAACCGCTCGTAGACGGCTTCGCTCTTGCCAGTCACCCGGGCCATGAATCTCCTGCCACCCGCCGCATACGAAACGCCCACGGCACACACCGCTGTATACAGCCTAGCGGCCAGACACAGCCGGGGTCAGCACTCGGGTCGGCACTCCGCCCGACCGGCTCAGCGCTCCGCCCGGTTCAGTTCCTCGTCAAGGGCGAGGGCAGCCCCGATGAGCGCCAGGTGGGTGAACGCCTGCGGGAAGTTGCCGAGCTGGTCGCCGGTGGGGCCGACCTCCTCGGCGAAGAGGCCCACGTGATTGGCGTACGTGAGCATCTTGTCGAAGGCGTAGCGGGCCAGGTCGACGCGGCCGGAGCGGGCGAGGGCGTCCACGTACAGGAAGCTGCACAGCGAGAACGTGCCCTCGCTGCCGCGCAGGCCGTCGGGAGAGGCGGCGGGGTCGTAGCGGTACACGAGGCTGTCGGCGACCAGCTCCTCCTCCATGGCGTCGAGGGTGGACAGCCAGCGCGGATCCCGCGGGCTGACGAAGCCGACGGCGGGCATCAGCAGCAGCGAGGCGTCCAGGACCTCACTGCCGTAGTGCTGGACGAACGCCTTGCGTCGTCCGCTCCAGCCGCGGCTCATCACCTGGTGCAGCACGGTGTCGCGGGCGGTGGTCCAACCGGTCAGGTCGGCGGGGCGGGCGTAGTCCTGGGCGAGGCGGATGCCGCGTTCGAACGCCGCCCAGCACATCAGGCGGCTGAAGGTGAAGTGCTGCCTGCCGCCGCGGGTCTCCCAGATGCCCTCGTCGGGGCGGTCCCAGTGCCGGGTCAGCCAGTCCAGGACGCCGGCGATGTCCAGCCAGCCGTCATGGCCGGCCATCTGGACGAGGTCGTCGGTGCTGGTGAGGGCGTGCACCGCCTCGCCGTAGATGTCGAGCTGGAGTTGGTCGGCGGCGCCGTTGCCGATGCGGACGGGCGCCGAGCCCCGGTAGCCCTCCAGGTGGCCGAGGGTCTCCTCGGCGAGGTGGGGGTCGCCGTCGATCCGGTACATGATCTGCAGGGGTTCGCCGGTGACCGTGCCGCCGGTCCTCAGACGTTCGCCGAGCCACTGGCGGAAGGCGTACGCCTCGTCGACGAAGCCGAGGCCGAGCAGGGCCTGCATCGACAGGGAGGCGTCGCGCACCCAGGTGTAGCGGTAGTCCCAGTTGCGTTCGCCGCCGACCTGTTCGGGCAGGGCGGTCGTGACAGCGGCGACGGGGGCGCCCGTGGGGGCGTACGTGAGGAGTTTGAGGGTGATCGCGGCGCGGTTGACGACGTCCTGCCAGCGGCCCCCGTAGCGGCTGCGGCGAATCCACCGGTACCAGAACCCGCGGGTCCCGCCGAAGTCCGACCGCAGGCTCTCGGGCGTCGCCGGTTCGGGCGCCTCGGCTCCCGCCGCACACACGGTCAGAACGGCGGCCGCCCGCTGGCCGTGCCCGAGCTCGACCACCGCCACCACGTCCGAACCGTCCCGTTCCAACGTGACCGGCCCCACGGTCCGCAGGAACGCGTCGGTGCCGGGCCCGGCGAAGTGCGCGGTGTCCGGGCGCAGGTCGAGGCGGTGGCCGGCGCGGCCGTAGTCGAAGCGGGGACGGCAGGCGAGGCTGAACCGGACCCGCCCCCGCGTCACCCGCATGATCCGCACCAGCCGATGCCGGTCGGTCGCGATCTCCGGCCGCTCCACCGGCATGAAGTCGACGACCTCGCCGACCCCGTCCGGGGTGAGGAAGCGGGTGATGAGAACGGCGGTGTCGGCCAGGTACAGCTGTCGCGTGGTGACGTCCTCCCCTTCGACCGAGATGACGAAGTGACCGCCCCGGTCGTGGTCCAGCAGCGCGGCGAAGAGGCTAGGCGAGTCGAAGCGCGGGGCGCAGAGCCAGTCGACCACGCCCTCGGACGAGACGAGCGCCGCCGTCTGGAGGTCTCCGACCAGGCCGTGATCCCCGATGGGTGGATAGCGCCGCATGGTGATCCTCCCGGCCTCGCGCCGCCCCACGGCCGACGACGCGCACCGGCTGCGCCCCGGCTTCCTTCCCCCCGACCATCCTCTTCCGACACTCCTGTCGGGACGGGGGCTCCGCCACAGGGGTTACGCCACACGCGTGAACGCGGACCGGCACGTCCGCCCTGCGCACCACGCGAGAACTACGACCTGTCCGGCGTACCCCCCGTGGACTACGACCTGTCCGGCGTACCCCCGGTGAGCTACGCCCCGTCCGGCATACTCCCGAGGGCTACGGCCGATCCGGTGTGCTCCCGGAGGGCTCGGACCTGAAGATGTCCGCATGCTCCGCGGCCCACTGGGCGAAGGTGCGTGCCGGGCGGCCGGTCACCTTCTCGACGGTGTCGACGACCGTGCGGCCCACCTCCGGGGTGTTCCCGTAGGCCTCCAGCAGGAAGCCGATCACGTCCTCGGGCCGGCCCGCCGTCCGCCATCGCGCGACGGCCTGTTCCTCGGTCAGCTCGACGAGGGCGATGTTCCGGCCGCGGGCGGCGGCGATCGTCGCGACCTTGTCGCCGACGGTCAGCAGTTCGGGGCCGGTGATCACGTACTCCTGCCCTCCGTGGCCCTCCTCGGTGAGCGCCACCGCGGCGACGGCCCCGATGTCGGCCTCGTGAACCATGGCGCTCAGCCTGGCGACGAACGGCTCGCGGACCTCGTCCTCGGCCACCACCCCGTCCGCCCACTCCAGGGCGTTGGCCATGAACTCCACCGGCATGAGGACGGTCCACTCCACACCGTCGTCGGCGCGCACGGCATCCTCCAGCAGGGTCGGTCCGCCACCGTGCAGCACGGTGACCCGGCGTACGCCGGCCGCGTGGGCCAGCTCCAGGATGCGCGGGCCGGTCTCCAGCGGGGCGAAGTAGGGCCCGCCGAAAGTGATCAGATGGAGTCCGGTGATGCCCTCCAGGGCCGGGCCCAGGCTGTCGGGTTCGGTCAGGTCGCCCTGGACGACTTCGACACCGGCCGGGAAGTCGGCCTTCTTCGGATCCCGGGTGAGGGCGCGGACGGCGTGCCCACGGGCGAGCAGTTCGGCGACGACCTGGCGGCCGACGGTGCCGGTCGCGCCGGTGACAAGAATCTTCTGCGTCTGAGTCATGGCACGACCGTAGGAGGACTTGCGGTCAGTTTCTGTCCGCAAGTCCGACCCGCTGCGCGCACCGTCCCTCAGGGCAGATCCCTGCACCTGGCGAGCAGTTGGAGCCCGGCGACGATCCGGTGGATGCCGTAGAGCACCGGCGCCCAGGTCACGAAGTGCGCCCCTGTGCCGTGGACTTGCCCGTGAGTGACGACGGTGACGAGCAGTCCCCCGATGAGCCAGGCCGCGCCGAACTCGACGGAGCGTTTTCCTCTCGTCTGCCAGGCCGCCCGCTGCTCCGGCGGGACGGTGCTGTTCGTCGCGCGCAAAGTCCCGTACGGGCGTGTGTCGTTGTCGGCCAACTTGGTCCCTGAGTCGATGCAGATACCCCCTCGTACGGCCGTCGGCCGGTCGGCCGGTCCCCCGCGCCGTCCGACCGGCCGACGGCCGTACGAGCGGTGACGCTATCGGCCGGTGGCCGACGTGGTCTTGGACGAATTTGCACTCGCCGAGAGAGCGAGCGCCCCTTCCACCCGGCGAGCGGCCATCATCTGTCCGGGAGTGGTGCCGGCTATGGCCCGGAACTCGCGGTTGAGGTGCGCCTGGTCGTAGAAGCCGCAGGCCGTCGAGATCTCGGTCAGACTCGTGGCACCTCGGCCGAGCAGCGCGACGGCGTGCCGGAAACGCAGCACCCGAGCCGACGCCTTGGGGGTCAGCCCGATCTGCTGGGTGAACCGCCGGATCAGGTAGCCCTGGCTCCACCCCACTTCGGCGGCGATGCGGGCGATCGGGATCACCCCCGCACTGCCGGACAGCAGCCGCCAGGCGTGGCCGACCTCGGGCGAGGGTTCCGGGCCGTGTCCGAGCCGGGCGAGCAGCGCCGCGTCCAGCAGGTCGAACCGGGCCGCCCAGTCCCGGGTGTCCGCCAGCCGCTCCACCAGCCACCCGGCGTCGGGCCCCAGAACGTCCCGGACCTCGACGGCCAGGTTCGTCAGCTCGCTCATCGGCATGCCGAACAGCCGGTAGGCGCCCAGTGGCGTGAACTCGACCCGGATCGCCTCCTGGCCGCCGGGATGCACACAGATCGCGGGCCGGTCCTCCAACCCCACCACCAGCGACCCGATCCTCCCGCTGTCCCCGCCCGGTAAGCCCAACCGCCGGACCTGGGAAAACGGCTCCGCGAGGCTGATCACCAGGGTCGCGTGCCCGGTCGGCACCAGCCGCGCCTCGTACGGCGAGGTCACCGCTTCCCAGTAGCCGACGTAGCTGCGCAGAAACGGCCGTAACCCCGGATGCCAGGGCCGTGTGACCCGCCACAGACCACCGAGCCGCATGATGTCGACCGCACCGACGGCCGCCGGCCCGCCCTGTGCGCCATGAACCGCCAAGAGGTTCACCTCACCCCTGTGGGGGCCGCCCCGAGCAGACCGCCCGGCAGCTCAGCCGTACCCTCTTCGGCTGTCCGGTACGGCAGCCGATCATGCCGATTGCTTCACTTTATCCATGCCTGCGCGCCCACCTCACGGGAAACGAAGTGAAGTTGACAGGTGAACGGGTGCGGATCCGACGAGCCGTACGGGCATGCGCCCCAGGGAGTCGAAACAGCCCCATATGCCCGATTTGAGACCATGACCCTGTGGGCGGTGATCCGGCTCTCGGCGACGCCGGGCCGAACGATGCGACCGATGCGATGGGTGCGATGGATGCGATGGGTGCGCTCACCATGACCCCGACGGCCCGGACGGCAGTGGCGTGGCTGCCTCCACGCGAGCTCTGGCCGGTGATCCAGGACATCCGCTGGGAGCACGATCCGCAGGTACGGCGGTGGCCGCCGCATGTGAATCTGCTGTTCGGCTTCGTGCCGGAGGAGGAGTTCGAGCGGGCCGTGCCGCTGCTCTGTGCGGTCGCGGCGCGGAACCCGGCGTTCACGGCACGTCTGGCCGGGGCGCGGTACTTCCGGCACCGGCACTACGCGACGGTCTGGCTCGATCCGGCAGCGGCGGACCCGGCCCCTTGGGCCCGCCTCCAGCGCGAGTTGCAGCTGCGGTTCCCGCTCTGTCGCGGACGCGGCGGCCGCTTCACCCCGCATCTGTCGCTCGGCCGCACCCAGGACCCGAAGGGCCTGGCCGCCGAGTGCGCCGCCCGGCTGGGCACGTTGTCGGCGACGGTCGAGGAGGTCGTGCTGCTCTCCCGACGCGGCAAGGAGGACCCCATGCGCCCCCGAGCCGCGATCACCCTGGGCACGGGCGAGGTCCGCCGCCCACAAGTACCGACCACGTGAATGGACGACCCCGCGGCCGCACGAGCCGGTGGCACGGGCGGCGGCCGACCAGCCCCCGGCGGCGCACGGACGGCGGCCGACCAGCCCTCGCGGCGACGGCCGGCTAACCCCCCGCGGTCACGGCCTTGAGCTGCGCCAGTGCCTCCCGCGTCACCTGCGCCAGTGTGCGCTGCTCCGCCTCCGCGATCCACCTCTCGAAGCCGACCTTGAAGACGGCGACCCCGGCCTCCGCGGTGAGACTCGCGGCCGGTTCAGTGACGGCGCGTCGGCGCAGGGCGTCGGCGAGCGCGGCCGACAGCGAGGCGAGCTTGATCAGCTCGCGCTCCTGGAGTTCCGCGTTCGCCACGATGACGGCCTGCCGCTGCCGGGAGTGTTCGCGGCGGCCGTCGAACACCTCGGAGACCGCTTCGAGCCCCGTCGCGATCGCGTCCATCGGCGCTGCGGATTCCGGAGCCTCGGCGACGGCATTCACGAACAGGTCCTGCAACGCGCTCGAACCGCCGAACAGCACCTCGCGCTTGTCGGCGTAGTGCCGGAAGAAGGTCCGCTCGGTCAGACCGGCCCGCTTGGCGATCTCCGCCACGGTGGTCTGCTCGTAGCCGCGCTCGCGGTAGAGCTCCAACGCCGCTTTGGCCAAGCGTTCACGTGCGTTCGGCTCCCATCTTCCCATGCCCGGATCCTACGCGATGACAGTCCCTGACATCACATGCTAGCGTCGATGACAGTCACTGACATCAACAGTTTGGGGCTCTCCCATGCGTATCTTCGTGACCGGCGCGTCCGGCTGGATCGGCTCCGCCCTCGTGCCCGAACTCCTCGACGCGGGCCACCAGGTCGTGGGGCTCGCCCGCTCCGACGCCTCCGCCGTCGCCCTCATCGTCGCCGGGGCGGAAGTGGTCCGCGGCACGGTCGACGACCTCGACATCCTGGGCCGTACCGCCGCCGCCTCGGACGGGGTGGTCCACCTCGCCTTCAAGCACGACCTCGCCTTCAACGGCGACTACCGGGGCGCCGCCGAGGCCGACCGCCGCGTCGTCGACACCTTCGGCGACGCGCTGGCCGGCACCGACCGCCCGTTCGTCCTCGCGTCGGGCCTGGCCGGTCTGAAGCCGGGGCACGTGGCGACCGAGCGGGACCTGCCCAAGGTCGACGGTTCACCTACGTCCATCCGCTCGGCCACCGCCGTAGCGGCCCTCGCGCTCGCCTCGCGTGGCGTGCGCTCGGCGGTGGTGCGGCTCGCTCCGACCTGCCACGGCGAGGGAGACAACGGGTTCATGGCGACCCTGGTCGCCATCGCCCGCGCCAAGGGTGTCTCCGGCTACGTCGGCGACGGTGCCAACCGCTGGCCGGCCGCCCATCGCCTCGACGTCGCACGGCTGTTCCGGCTGGTGGTGGAGAAGGCCCCGGCGGGGTCGGTGCTGCACGGCGTCGCGGAGGAAGGCGTCCCGATCCGCGACGTCGCCGAAGTGATAGGCCGTCACCTCGATGTGCCGGTCACCTCCGTGGCCCCCGGCGCCGCGGCGGACCATTTCACCTGGCTCGCCGGCTTCCTGGGACTCGACACCCCGGCGTCGAGCACCGTGACCCGCGATGCGCTCGACTGGCAGCCGACCCGACCCGGTCTCCTCGAAGACCTCGACAAGGGCCACTACTTCCGCGCCTCTCCCACCCTCCTCTGACCACTGCCAGCCGATTCGGGTAGTTGCCGGTTCAGGCAAATGCGGCCCTGAGAAGGGTCACATAAGCCCGCCTTTAAGAGTCTAAAAGTAGAGATACGGGGCCAAATCCAGCCGTCCGTGGGCAATTGACGGAGCGTCGGGCCGCTCGTCGTCGCTGTGCCCGGACCATTCTCCTCCGGGCCCTCGCCCTTGGTGGCACCGCCTCCCGATGGGCGCGATGCAGTGCGCACCTCCCGCCTGAAGTCGAGTGTTTTCGGCCCGCGCTCAACCGAGCGGTGTCCTGCGCACCTTGTGAGGCCCTGTTGCCCGCTGCACGATCGGCTCGCTCGTACGGAAGTCCGCTCCCGGATCGAATCCACCAGAGGAGACCCCTGTGACGACCGACCGCATCACTCTCAGCCCCGACGCCGCCCGGCAACTCGCGACGACCACGAAGACGACACCGCAGATGCGCGGCATCACCCCGCGCTATCTCCTGCGTGCCCTGCCATGGGTCGACGTCGAATCAGGCGTCTACCGCGTCAACCGGCGCCGCACCTACATCCTCGGCGACGACCGCATCGGCACCCACACCGACGAAGGGAGCCCGCGCGTCATCCCGGGGGACTTACGCGAGATCCCGTACCTGCGCGAGAGCGACGACGCGCTCCTCGGGCAACTGGCCGACGGGTTCACCGAGGTGAGCTTCGAGGCCGGGCAGGTACTGGTCCAGGAGGGCGACACCGCCGAGCACCTGTGGGTGATCGTCCAGGGCCGGGCCGAGAAGCGCGCCGCCGGACGGTACGGCGACGAGGCGCTGATCCAGGTCGTCGGCGACGGGCAGTACTTCGACCTGGAGGCGTGGACCAAGGGCGAGTCCATGCCGTACGCCGTCAAGGCCGTCACTCCCGGCGTCGCCCTGCGCGTCGAGCGTTCAGCCCTCGCCGGGCTGATGGAGCGCGACGAGGCGCTGCGCGGTGCGGTGGACTCGTACACGGCGGGCGGCATGCCCGCACCCGGCACCGAGGCGCCCATCGACCTGAGCGGTGGCCATGTGGGGGAGGTCGATCTGCCGAGCACGTACGTCGACTACGAGGACGCTCCGCGCGAGTACCACATGACGCTGGCCCAGACGCGGATGATGGTCCACTCCCGCGTCGCCGACCTCTACAACGGGCCGATGGACCAGACGCGAACCCAGGCCAACCTGACCATTCAGGCCCTGCGTGAGCGCCAGGAGAACCTGATGCTCAACCACCCCGAGTTCGGGCTGTTCCACAACGTCCCGACCGGGCAGCGCGTGCAGGCGCGTACCGGTGCTCCCACCCCCGACGACCTGGACGAACTCCTCGCGAGGGTGTGGAAGCAGCCGGCCTACTTCATCGCGCATCCGAGGGCGATCGCCGCGTTCGGGCGGGAATGTACGCGGCGCGGGGTGCCCCCGGTGACGGACAGCCGGTTCGGCAGCCCGCTGCTGACCTGGCGCGGCGTGCCGCTGCTGCCCTCCGACAAGGTGCCCTGCCCGAACGGCTCCGGCAGCGCGGCCGGCACCACCGAGATCCTGCTGGTGCGGATCGGCGAGGCCGAGCAGGGCGTGGTGGGCCTGCGCCCCGCGGCCGTACCGGACGAGGTCGAACCCGGTCTGTCCATGCGGAACATGGGCATGGACCAGAAGGGCATCACGTCGTACCTGATGACGGCCTACTTCAACACCGCCGTGCTGGTGGACGACGCCATCGCCGTACTCCAGAACGTCGAGGTGTCCAAGTACCATGACTACGCCTGACGTCACGGCGCCGCTGACGCCGACAGCGGCGGAGCAGGGCGCGGTTGCCGAGTCCGGTACGGCTCTCGCGAGCGCGGCGCCTCCTCCAAGTACGGCGGCTCTTCCCGGGGCGCCCCCGGCCGTGCCCGGGATCACGCCGCCCGCGCCGCCCACCTCGCCGGCCGCGGTGCCGTCCACCGACCCCTCGCCCCTGCCGCGCCAACCGGGTGGTTTCACCGCCGAGATGGTGCGCCACGAGTTCCCGATCCTGCACCGGACCGTCAACGGCCACCCGCTCGTCTGGCTCGACAACGCGGCCACCACGCAGAAACCGCGTCAGGTCATCGAGGCGCTCACCGCCTACTACGGTGCCGCCAACTCCAACATCCACCGCGGGGCCCACACCATGGCGCGGGAGGCCACCGAGGCGTACGAGGCGGGCCGGGCGGCCGTCGCCGACTTCCTCGGCGCACCGAGCCCGGACGGCGTCGTCTTCGTGCGCGGCACCACGGAGGCGATCAACCTCGTCGCACAGACCTGGGGCCGGGCCAACCTCGGCCCCGGGGACGACATCCTGGTGCCGGTCCTCGAACACCACTCGGACATCGTGCCGTGGCAGATGCTCGCCAAGCTGACCCGGGCCCGGCTCGTGCCGATCCCGCTCACACCGGACGGCGAGATCGACCAGGCCGCGTACGCCGATCTGCTGTCCTCGCGGACCCAGCTCGTCGCGATCAGCCACGCGTCGAACGTCCTCGGCACCGTGCCACCCGTGCGGGAGATGACGGCCCTCGCCCATCGCTACGGCGCCAAGGTCCTGGTCGACGGGGCTCAGGCCGTCGCTCACTTCCCCGTCGACGTACAGGACCTGGACGCCGATTTCTACGCGTTCTCGGGCCACAAGCTGTTCGCGCCGACCGGTATCGGTGCCCTGTACGTCAAGCCGGAGCTCCTTGCCGGCATGGCACCGTGGCAGGGCGGCGGCAACATGATCGAGTCCGTGGACTTCGGGCAGACCACGTTCGCGGCCGCCCCGCACAAGATGGAGGCCGGCACCGGACACATCTCCGGGGTCATCGGACTGCTCGCCGCCCTGAACTGGCTGACGTCCCTCGACCGGGAGGCCGTCACGGCATACGAGGAAGGGCTCATGTCGTATGCGCAGCAGGCCCTTGCCTCCGTGCCCGGACTTGAGCTGATCGGTTCGGCGCCCGACCGGATCGCGGTGCTCACCTTCACGCTCGCGGGGCAGGACCCGGCCACCGTCGCCGACTGGCTCGACCGCGACGGAATCGCCATCCGGGCCGGCCACCACTGCGCCCAACCGGCCCTCGCGCACTACGGGTTGGAGTCGGCGGCCCGTGCCTCCCTCGCGCTCTACAACACGTCCGAGGAGGTGGACCAGCTCGTCGCGTCGCTGCGCAGGCTGCAGCAGAGCGGCTGACGACGCGAGCGGTGCCTCAGCGGGGTCCGCGCGGCCGGAGACGGCCGGGCGGACCCCTTCTCCGCGTGCGCCGACCGCCGTCACCGGTCGGCGTGCACGTCCCCCTGAGCCGTGAGCACGACGGGCTCGCGCGGTGGGAGACTCCGGGCGGAATGCCGGGGAGGGATCCCGTCGGGGCCGGTTGTCCCTGACCGGCCGAGAGGCCCAGGGTGAGGCGGGTGACGATGCGGTAGCGGTCGCCGCGGTAGATGGAGTGGACGTATTCGACGGCCCGGCCGTCGGTGTCGCTGGTGAGGCGCTCGAAGAGGAGTGCGGGAGACAGGTGGGGCACGCCGAGGATCTTGGCCTCGGCCCGGCTGACCACGGTGGGTTCGATCGTCTGGACGGCTGGGTGCCACGTACCTCTACGCCTGTTCCTGGGCGGTCAGGGGCTGCGCCAACATCACCGGCACCTTCGGCACACTCGCCAACCCCACGGCCACGGCCGACCACTACCTGGACATCGGCTTCACCAGCGGGGCGGGCACCCTCGCTCCCGGCGCCGACACCGGGGACATGCAGTTGCGCTTCCACCGCTCGGACTGGCAGCCGCTCAACCAGAGCGACGACTACTCCTTCGGCCCTTCCCAGACGTCGTACGCCGACTGGGCGAAGATCACCGCCCAGGTGTCCGGCAACACGGTGTGGGGCACGGCCCCCGAGGGCAACGACCCGACCGATCCCCCCAGGACACCGTCCCCAACGGCTAGGGCCGGCCGGAAGGCTCCGGTCAGTTCTCCTGGAGCACCGAGAGAACGTTCCCGGCGGGGTCGGTGAACCATGCGATCGCCGCCGGGCCGCCGTTGCCGACCCGGACGACGCCCTTCGCGTCGTGCTCGAACCCGGCGTAGCGCTCAAGGGTCACACCGCGTCGCTCCAGTTCGGCGACGGCGGCCTCGATGTCGTTCACGGGGAAGTTGAGAATCGTGAACGAGGCTGGGGTGTGCGTCTCCTTCGGGTAGACGAAGACCTGCGCGCCGCTGCCGAGCTTGAGGATCAGCACCCTCATCTCCCCCTGCCCGGTCTCCTCCACGTCCAGGCCGAGAACCTCGCCGTAGAACCGGCGGGCCTCTCCGAGGTCGTCGACCGAGAAGCCGCTGAACGCCTGCGATTGTCCGAGCATGCCGCCTGTCTCCTTCAGGGGGTGAGCCGTCCCGAGAGCTCAGGGCACACCACGGGCGGCACGATCATCGGCACGCCACGCGGGCGGCGTCCGGATGGTCGTGCGCCCTTCACTCAGGTGCGCGTCGGCCGGCACACCAGGGCACCGGGCGGCTGCGTGTCACGGTGCCGTGTGAGGGGACGCGACGATCCGGCCGGGCTTCAGCGCAGGACCACAGTGCGCCTTCCCTGGACGAACACCCGCAGTGCCAGCGGACCGCTCGGGCGAGGGCCGCCGACTCCGCGTCGCGGCCGATGGCGGCCAGGTCCTCGGCGGTGTGGCTGTGGTCGACGTCGATGACCTCCTGGGCGATGATCGGGCCTTCGTCGAGGTCGGCGGTGACGTAGTGGGCGGTCGCGCCGACGAGCTTGACGCCGCGGTCGTGTGCCTGGTGGTAGGGCTTGGCCCCCTTGAAGCTCGGCAGGAACGAGTGGTGGATGTTGATCACCCGGCCGGCCAGCCGGGTGCACAGGTCGTCGGAGAGCACCTGCATGTAGCGGGCCAGCACGACCAGGTCGACGTCGAACGAGTCGACCAGCTCCAGGAGCCGGGCCTCGGCCTCGGGCTTGGTCGCGGCGGTGACCGGCACGTGGAAGAAGGGGATGCCGTGCCAGGTGACGACTTCCTCGTGCTCACGGTGGTTGGCGACGACCGCGACCACGTCGACGGGCAGATCCCCGCTGCGGGTACGGAAGAGCAGGTCGTTCAGGCAGTGGCCGTAGCGGGACACCATGACCAGCACCCGGCGCCAGGTACCGGCCGGTTCGAGGTGCCAGCGCATGGCGAGCGGCGCGGCCACGGCGGCGAAGTCCCGGCGCAGGGCCTCGATGGTGTGCTCGGCACGGTCGTGGCGAAGCGCACCCGCTTGAAGAAGTGGCCGTCGCGGCGTTCGCCGAACTGCTGGTTGTCGATGATGTCGCTGCCGTGCTCGACGAGGAACCGCGAGACGGCGTGGACGATTCCGGGCGCCTCGGGGCAGTCGAGGGTGAGTACGTACTCGATCGGCGCCCCCATCACGCCACCTCCGGGCCGCGGTACTCGCTCATCGCGTCGACGAGCCAGCGGGCCAGGTAGTCGGCGAACGAGGAGCGCGGAAACAGCCGGTACGTCGGTGTGTCGTCGACCTGCCAGAGCAGGACGGCGACGGGGCCCACCGTGGTGGACACCGCCCGGCCGGGGCCGAAGACCCGGGGATGCAGGTCCAGCGGGCAGCCCTTCTCCAGCACCTGCCGGGCAGCCGGGCCGCTCAGCTCCAGCGTGGTGCGGTTGGCCGAGACGTCCACGACGGAGCCGGGGTCTGCGCCCAGCGCCTCCCCCAACTCGGCGGCCACGGCGGTCGCTTCGGCCTGGGACACCACGAGCCATTCGTCGGGGCCGAGCCAGAGGACCGTATGCGGGCCGGACGTCGTGGTGTCGCCGCACTCGCGCGGCAGCGGTGCGGCCAGGGTCTTCTCGATGCGGTCGGCCGCCTCGGACCCGGGGGCGACCCGCAGGTCGACCATGGTGAGGAACGGCCACTCGGTCAGCGTGACGCCGCGGGCGCCGGTGACCGTGGCGGCGCGCATCCGCTCTTGAAGATGTGCCAGCGGGCTCACCCGTGCGGCGATCGTCGGCTCAGCCATCGCGCTTGGTCCCTTCGGGGTCGTAGAGGACGAAGTCGGTCACCTCGACGGGCACCAGTCCGTCGTCCAGCGGGGCGAGCAGGGTCTGCCCGATCCTGGCCCGTCCGTCGGCGACGAGGGCGAGGGCGAAGGGGCGGCCGAGGGCCGGGCTGTGGTAGCTGGAGGTGACGTGCCCGAGCATCGGCACGGGCACCGTCTCCAAGGTGACGTCAGGCGCGACGAGTTGGGCGCCTTCGGGCAACCGGGTGGTGCCGTCGCTCGGCAGCAGGCCGACCAGTTGCTTGCGGTCGGTGCGGGCGGTGTCGGCGCGGGAGTAGGACCGCTTGCCGATGAAGTCCTTCTGCTTGGAGACCACCCAGGACATGCCCGCGTCCTGCGGAGTGACGGTGCCGTCGGTGTCCTGGCCGACGATGATGTAGCCCTTCTCGGCCCGCAGGACGTGCATGGTCTCGGTGCCGTACGGGGTGATGCCGTACGGCTGCCCCGCCGTGTACACCTGCTCCCAGACGGACCGGCCGTACCAGGCGGAGACGTTGATCTCGTAGGCGAGTTCGCCGGAGAAGGAGATCCGGCAGATGCGGGCGGGGACGCCGGAGGCCAGGGTCGTCTCGCGGAAGGCCATGAACGGGAAGGCCTCTGCCGACAGGTCTACGTCCGGCGCGAGTTGGGCGACGACCTCGCGCGACTTCGGGCCGACGACGGCGATCGTCGTCCACTGTTCGGTCACCGACGTGCAATGGACGTCGAGTTCGGGCCACTCGGTCTGCAGCCACTCCTCCAGCCAGTCCAGGACTCCGGCGGCACCGCCGGTCGTGGTGGTCATGAAGTAGCGGTTGTCGTCGAGGCGGAGGGTCACCCCGTCGTCGAAGATCATGCCGTCGGGCTTGCACATCACGCCGTAGCGGGCCATGCCGGGCTTGAGCTTCTTGAAGGCGTTGGTGTAGACGCGGTTGAGGAACTCGCCCGCGTCCGCGCCCCAGATCTCGATCTTGCCCAGGGTGGAGGCGTCCATGAACGCCACGCCCTCACGGGCCGCACGGCACTCGCGGGCCACGGCGGTGTCCATGTCCTCACCGGGCCGGGGGTAGTAGCGGGGGCGCTTCCACTGCCCGACGTCCTCGAACTGCGCGCCGTGCGCCACGTGCCAGCCGTGGACGGAGGTGGTGCGCTCCGGGTCGAACAGTTCGCCGCGCTCCCGCCCGGCCAGGGCCGCGAAGGCGATCGGCGTGTAGGGCGCCCGGTAGGCCGTGGTGCCGATCTCGCCCAGCGAGCCGCCGAGAGCCTCGGCGATGACACCGATGGCGTTGACGCCGGACGTCTTGCCCTGGTCGTTGGCGGTGCCGAGCGAGGTGTAGCGCTTGACGTGCTCGACGCCGCGCATGCCCGCGCCGGTGGAGCGCCAGACGTCGGCGACGGTCACGTCGCGCTGGAGGTCCACGAAGTGGGTGTCCCAGGCGGCGGGTTCGCCGTCGGGGCCGGGGACCAGCCACAGGGCGCGCGTCGGGCCGGCCGCGAGCCGAGCGGCCTCGGACGGTACGGCGACCGGGAACCCGGCTTCCGTCGCGGCCAGCGCACCCGCCCGCGCCCCCTCGGCCAGACAGCCGTCGAGGTCGTACGTCCCGCGCGCCGCACCGACGACCTGCTGGTTCCGTACGGTCCCGGCGGGGACGAAGGCGACCAGGTCCTCGTCCCAGCGCAGCCGCCCCTGACGCTGGCTGTGCAGGTGCACCACCGGGCTCCAGCCGCCCGAGACGGCGAGCAGGTCGCAGTCGAAGGACTGCGGGGAACCGGTGAGTCGGCCCTCCGCGTCGAGGGCCTGGACCGTGACGCCGGTGAGCCGGCCCTCGCCCGTGGTGTCGACCACCGCGCTGCCCGTCAGCACCCGCACCCCGGTCGCCGCGGCGGCTTCGGCCGCCCGCTGGGACAGTTCGGGGCGCGCGTCCACGACGGCGGCGATGTCGATCCCGGCGGCATGCAGATCGCTGACGGTGTCGTACGCGCTGTCGTTGGTCGTGCTCACCAGGGCCCGCGAACCGGGCGCCACGGCATACCGGTTGAGGTACGTCCGGACAGCACCGGCGAGCATCACCCCGGGCCGGTCGTTGCCCGCGAAGACCAGCGGACGCTCGTGCGCGCCGGTCGCCAGCACCACCTGCCGGGCCCGGATGTGCCACAGCCGCTGGCGCGAGACGCCCTCGGGGGCGGCGGCTCCGAGGTGGTCGGTGCGCCGTTGGAGGGCCAGCACGTAGTTGTCGTCGTACGACCCGAAGGCCGTGGTGCGGAGCAGTACGACGACCTCGGGGGCGGCGTCGAGCGCGGCGCGGGTCTGCGCGACCCACTCCGCGTCGGAGAGCAGCGAGCCGCCGGGCTCCGGCCGGTCGTCGACGAGGATCACCCGGGCGCCGGAGGCGGCGGCAGCGGCGGCGGCCGCGAGGCCGGCGGGTCCGGCGCCGACGACCAGGACGTCGGTGTGCGCGTACTTCTTGTCGTAGACGGCGGGGTCGGGGGTCGGGTCGAGCCGGCCCATCCCGGACAGCGTGGTGGCGGACAGGCCGTCGTAGAGCTCCACCGTGGTCGCCGGGAGCATGCCCTCCGAACACGAACCGTCCAGCTGCACCAGGGCGTTGGGCTCCTCGGCCCCGGCGGCGACGATGCCGCGCGGGCGGCCGCGGTAGAGCGACGGGGCGGCCTCGACGAGGCCGTTCGCGAGCATCGCCGAGGCGACGGTGTCGCCGGGGTGCCCGGTCAGCTCCCGTCCGTCGACGGTGAACCGCAGCACGGTGGCGCGGTCGATACGGCCGCCGTGCGGGAGCCGGAAGTGCTGGTCGGTCATCGGTGCCCTCCGGGGCGTTGCTCGTCGAGCCGGTAGGAGGCGAGCACCTCATGGGTGGCGGTGTCGCGCAGGACGTTGAACCAGCGGCGGCAGCCGGTACCGTGCATCCACCGCTCGGCGAAGGGGCCCTTGGGGTTGTCGCGGTAGAAGACGTACTCGGCCCACTGCTCGTCGGTGAGGTCGACGGGGGTCTCGGGGTAGGGGACGTGGGCCTGTCCGCCGTAGTGGTACTCGGTCTCGTCGCGAGGACCGCACCATGGGCAGGTGATCAGCAGCACGGTGTCCTTCTCTCAACAGGCTTTCAGTGGGCCACGGCGGCGGCGCCGTGTTCGTCGATCAGCGCGCCCGTCCTGAAGCGGTCGAGGGCGAAGGGGGCGTTCAGCGGATGCGGTTCGCCCGTGGCGATGGTGTGCGCGAAGGTCCAGCCGGCGGCCGGGGTGGCCTTGAAGCCGCCCGTTCCCCAGCCGCAGTTGACGTACAGGTTCTCCACCGGGGTGGCGCCGATGATCGGGGAGGCGTCCGGACTGACGTCGACGATGCCGCCCCAGGTGCGCAGTACGTGCGCCCGCGCGAAGACGGGGAACAGCTCGACGGCGGCGGCCATCTGCTGCTCGATGACATGGAAGGAGCCGCGCTGCCCGTAGCCGTTGTAGGCGTCGACACCCGCGCCCATCACCAGCTCGCCCTTGTGGGCCTGGGAGACGTAGACGTGTACGTGGTTCGACATGACGACGGTCGGGTGCACCGGCTCGTGCAGTTCGGAGACCAGGGCCTGCAGGGGATGCGACTGCACCGGCAGCCGTACGCCCGCCCGCTCGGCCAGCACGCTGCTGTGCCCGGCGGCGGCCAGACCGACCCGGCCGGCGTGGATGCGGCCCCGGTTGGTCTCGACGCCCACGACGCGGTCGCCGTCCTTGAGGAAGCCGGTGACCTCGCAGCCCTGGATCAGGTCGACGCCCAGCTCATCGGCGCGGCGGGCCAGCGCCCAGGCGACGTGGTCGTGCTTGGCGATGCCGGCCCGGGGCTGGAAGGTGCCGCCGAGGACCGGATAGCGGGTCCGCGGCGAGACGTTGAGGATGGGGCAGACCTTGGCGACCTCGTCCGGCTCCAGCCACTCGGCGTCGACCCCGTTGAGCCGGTTGGCGTTGACGCGGCGTACGCCCTCGCGGACGTCCTGGAGCGTGTGCGCGAGGTTGAGGACGCCGCGCTGGCTGAACAGGAAGTCGTAGTCCAGCTCCTCGGGGAGTTCCTCCCACAGCTTGAGGGCGTGTTCGTAGATCGCCGCGCTCTCGTCCCAGAGGTAGTTGGAGCGGATGATCGTGGTGTTGCGGGCCATGTTGCCGCCGGCCAGCCAGCCCTTCTCCAGGACGGCGACCTTGGTGATGCCGTGGTTCTTGGCGAGGTAGTAGGCGGTGGCCAGGCCGTGGCCGCCCGCGCCGACGATGACGACGTCGTACGAGGAGCGCGGCTCGGGGTTGCGCCAGAGGAAGTCCGGGTGCTCCGGCAGCGGCTCGGTGGTCATGCCGCGTCTCCGTTCAGGTGGGGGTAGAGCGGGAAGGCGGAGGCCAGCTTCCCGACGCGGGCGCGCAGTTCGTCGTCGGGCCGTTCGCCCTTGAGTGCCTCGGCGATGATGTCGGCGACCTCCCGGAACTCCGCCTCGCCGAAGCCTCGGGTGGCCAGCGCGGGAGTGCCGATCCGCAACCCCGACGACACCATCGGCGGGCGCGGATCGAACGGCACCGCGTTGCGGTTGACGGTGATGCCGATGCGGTGCAGCCGGTCCTCGGCCTGCTGCCCGTCGAGCGCGGACTTGCGCAGGTCGACCAGGACCAGGTGCACTTCCGTACCGCCGGTCAGCACCGTGGCTCCGGCCTCGGCCACGTCGTCGGCGAGCAGCCGTCCGGCGAGGATGCGGGCGCCGTACAGGGTGCGCTGCTGGCGCTCCCTGAACTCCTCCCCCGCCGCCACCTTGAACGCCACCGCCTTGGCCGCGATGACGTGTTCCAGCGGGCCGCCCTGCTGACCCGGGAACACCGCGGAGTTGATCTTCTTGGCGAGGTCGGCGCGGCTGAGGATGACGCCGCCGCGCGGGCCGCCGAGGGTCTTGTGGGTGGTGGTCGTGACGACGTCGGCGTACGGCACCGGGCTCGGGTGCAGGCCCGCGGCCACCAGGCCGGCGAAGTGCGCCATGTCCACCATCAGGTAGGCGTCCACCTGGTCGGCGATCCGGCGGAAGGCGGCGAAGTCCAGCCGTCGCGGGTAGGCCGACCAGCCCGCGACGATCATCTTCGGCCGGTGGGCCAGGGCGAGCTGCTCGACCTCGTCCATGTCGATGCGCATGTCGGACTCGCGCACGTGGTACGGCACGACGTTGTACAGCTTGCCGGAGTAGTTGATGCGCATGCCGTGGGTCAGATGGCCGCCGTGCGCCAGGTCGAGGCCGAGGATCGTGTCGCCGGGCCGGAGCAGCGCGAACATGGCGGCCGCGTTGGCCTGGGCACCCGAGTGCGGCTGCACGTTGGCGGCCTCGGCGCCGAACAGCTCCTTCACCCGGGAGATGGCCAACTGCTCGACGACGTCGACGTGTTCGCATCCGCCGTAGTAGCGGCGGCCCGGGTAGCCCTCGGCGTACTTGTTGGTCAGGACCGAGCCCTGGGCCTCCATGACGGCGGCGGGGGCGAAGTTCTCCGAGGCGATCATCTCCAGCGTGGACTGCTGACGGTGCAGTTCGGCGTCCACGGCGGCGGCGACGTCCGGGTCGATCCTGCTGAGCGGGAGGGTGAGAGGGGAGGCGAGTGTGCTGGTCGACGGGTTGGTTGCCATCTGTGCACCATCCTGAGAGCCAACTCATGAGCAACTGATATATTAGACTGCTGCGGTACGGTATGGGAGCTCGCCGCACAGGTCAAGGGGGCACCCATGGAGCAGGTCGCGACCGAGCCCGCGGGCGGGGCGCCCAGGGACGCGGAGCCGACTCTCGCCGAGCGCGCCTACCGCGCCATCCGCGACCGGCTCGTCATGCTCGAAATCCGCCCGGGCGCCCCCATCAACGAGGAGCAGCTGGCCCAGTCCCTCGGTGTCGGACGCACACCGGTGCGCGAGGCGCTCAAGCGGCTCCAGTACGAGCGGCTGATCACGACCTATCCCCGGCGCGGCACGTTCGCCACCGAGGTCAACATCACGGACCTGGCCCATATCTCCGAGGTGCGGCAGGAACTGGAGCCGCTGGCCGCCGCCCAGGCCGCGCGGCGCGCCACGGTCGCGGACCGGGCGACCCTGACCGCCCTGCGGCGGGAGCTGGAGAGCGCGCACTCCGGTCGGCACGCCGCCGCCGAGCTCATGCACCTGGATCTGCAGGTGCACCGCGCCGTCTACGCCGCGGCGCACAACCCGTACCTGGAGGACACCCTCGTCCGCCACGACAATCTGGCCACCCGCATCTGGTGCCTGTTCATCGACCGGCTGTCCGACATGGCCGGCCATGTCGAGCAGCACGGACCGTTGATCGAGGCGATCGTCGCCGGTGAACCGGAGAAGGCGGCACAGCTCGCCCGCGGGCATGTGGAGGGATTCGAGCGGGCCATTCGCGGGGCCATCTGAGGCGCGGTCCGACCGGAAGTGAGTCCGTGCCGGGCTAGCGTCCGCGCCTGCGCCGTATCCAGCCGGTTCCGAGGGCGACCACGGCGATCACGGACACGAGGATCGCCCCAAGGACCACCGTCACCCCGGCCGCAATCACGGTGATCGCCCACCAGGGCCCCTCGGATTCCACAGCACACCCCCCGAACGGATCACCAGTACCGGGCAGGACGCCGGTCTCCGGGAACTGGTTCCCGGGGAGCGCTCGGAGGTGCTGCACGGCATCGCCGACCGCGTGGCCGGGAACGCCGGGCTCCTCGCCAGGCTGGAGTCGGCGAACACGGGCAAGCCGCTCACCGTGTCGCGGGACGACATCGGCATGACCGTCGACACCTTCCGCTTCATGGCCGGTGCGGTGCGCGCGACCACCTCCATGGCCGCCGGCGACTACGCCGAGGATCACCTGTCGCTGATCATGCGTGAACCGCTCGGGGTGATCGGCGTGGTCACGCCCTGGAACTACCCCCTGCTCATGGCGGCCTGGAAGATCGCGCCGATCCTCGCCGCCGGCAACACCCTGGGCCGCCGCCGCCCCCCTCAAGCGGGTGCACCTCGAACTCGGCGGCAAGGCGCCGGTCGTGGTCTTCCCGGACGCCGACCTCGCGGCGGCCGCGGCGGCGTTGCGCGTGGCCGGCTTCTGGAACTCGGGGCAGGAATGCGGGGCGGCCTGCCGTGTACTCGTCCACGAGTCGGTCGCCGAGGAGTCGTGGACCAACTCGTGGGCCAGGTACGGGAGTTGGCCGTCAGTGAGCCTCGTGCCGGGGACGACGTCGAGGTCGGGCCCATGGTTTCGAAGGCGCACTTCGAGCGGGTCACGGGGTACCTGGAGCGGGCGAAGAGCGAAGGCGTTCGAGTGCGGTGGGCGGCGGGGCTCTCGACGGGCTCGGCTATTTCGTGGCCCCGACGGTGCTGGTCGAGGTGCCCGAAGGGGCCGAGGTCGCCCGTGAGGAGATCTTCGGCCCGGTCGTCACGGTCGAGACCTTCGCCGACGAGGACGAGGCCGTACGACGAGCCAATGACATACCCCTCGGCCTGTCGGCCTCGGTGTGGACCGAGAACGCACGCCGCAGCCACGACATCGCCGCGCGCCTCGACTTCGGCACCGTCTGGGTCAACTCCCATCTCATGCTGGCGAGCGAAGTCCCCTGGGGCGGCTTCAAGGGCTCCGGCTACGGCCGCGACCTGTCGATCTACGCGCTGGACGACTACTCCCGCTCCAAGCACGTGATGCACAACCACGGGCGCTGATCCCGCGCACGTCCCACGAGCCGGCCTACAGCGAGGGCGGCCTGGAGCCCTGGCTGCGCCGCAACGGGCGACGCCCGGTCGGCTGGGCCGAGACGGGCACCGATCCGGTCCAGGAGACACGCACGTCGTGGTTGTACGACTTTTCCCCCAACCGCTGAGGACCCGGTACGGGTGGCTCCCTGTGCGCCGTCTATTCGAGTGCTTGTCTGCACGTCACCGCTTCTCGTCTGTGGGTGGGCGGCATACCTCTGGCGACCACACACCTACCGAAGGAGACGCTCATGCGTGCACCTATCGCCCTGGCCGCCCTCGCTCTCGCCGGGACAGCTCTGCTCGGAGGCCCGGGCCTGGCCTTCGCCGACGACGAGATGGGGACCGGCGGAGCCGATTTCGGGAACAACGCTCCGGCCATGCCCAACTTCGGCCAGGGCTCGTCCGATTCCGACCCGAGCGCGTCCGGCTCCAACCAGAGCACCCCTGGTTCCGACCAGGGCACGCCCAGCTTCGGCGCGGTCGGGTCCGTCTTCGACCCGACCAGCGCCGGCTGACGGCTGGTCCGCGCTTTCATTCCCTGCCCCCCGCACCGAGATGTTGTCGGTGCGGGGCGCGGGGTTTTCCCCATTCGAATACGCACTCGCCTGAGGCCAGATATCGACGTCTTCTGAATCGGCCGCGCCGACGTTAGCGTGGCGGCATGACAGAGCAACGGATAAACGTGGGAAATCAACTCCCCGACGCCTTCGGGCGACTTCGGGAGATCCGGGACCTCGTCGAAAAGGCAGCCGCCGATGCCGGCCTCGACATGAGACTCGTCGAACTCGTCAAGATCAGGGCGTCGCAGATCAACGGCTGCGCCTACTGCCTCGATCTGCACACCCGCGACGCCCGGAGGCTGGGCGAGGACGAGCGCCGGCTGCACCTGGTGGCCGCCTGGTGGGAGACCAATCTGTACAGCCCCCAGGAGCGGGCCGCGCTCGCGCTCACCGAGACCATCAGCAAGCTGTCGCAGACCCAGGACGTACCCGACGACCTCTACGCGGAGGCGACCTCGGTGTTCACGAAGGAGCAGTACACGGCGATCGTCTGGTCGATCAGCGTCATCAACTCCTTCAACCGGCTCGCCGTCACCAGCCGCAAGGCCCTGCCCGCGCGCGTCGCCTGAGGACGCGAGGAAGGTATTCCGTGACGAATCGACGCTTGCCGCGGCCCCGAGAGGTGGCCCAACTCCTGCGCCCCAAGCCGTTCGTGCTCGATCCGACCGACCGCAGGCTGTCGTCCGCGCACTCCATACCCGATCTGCGCCGCATCGCCCACAGGCGCACTCCCCGCGCGGTGTTCGACTACACCGACGGAGCGGCGGAGAACGAGGTCAGCCTGCGGCGCGCCCGGCGGACGTTCCGCGACCTGGAGTTCCATCCGCATGTGCTGCGCGGGGTTCCCGACGTGGACACCAGCACCGAGATACTGGGCAAACGCTCGGCCCTGCCGTTCGCGTTCGCCCCGACGGGGTTCACCCGCATGATGCACCACGAGGGCGAACGGGCCGTGGCCTCCGTCGCCGAGCAGGCGGGCATCCCGTACGCCCTGTCCACCATGGGGACGACGTCGATCGAGGACGTCGCCCGCATCGCACCGAACGCGCGCAGGTGGTTCCAGCTGTACGTGTGGCACGACCGCGGAGCCGGCCGCGAACTCATGCAGAGGGCGCACGACGCCGGATACGACACGCTTCTGCTGACCGTGGACACCCCGGTGGGCGGGGCGCGGCTGCGGGACATGCGCAACGGCCTGAGCATCCCGCCCCGGCTCACGCTCCGCACCTTCCTGGACGGCGCCACGCATCCGGCCTGGTGGGTGAACCTCCTCACCACCGAGCCCCTCACCTTCGCGTCCCTCAGCTCCTGGGACGGCACGGTGGCGGAGCTGATCAACGCGATGTTCGACCCGGCGCTCGACTTCGACGACCTCGACTGGGTGCGGCAGAGCTGGCCGGGGAAGCTGGTGGTGAAGGGGATCCAGAGCGCCGAGGACGCCCGGGACGTGGTCAAACACGGTGCCGACGCGGTGCTGCTGTCCAACCACGGGGGCCGCCAGCTCGACCGGGCCCCGACCCCGCTCGAACTGCTGCCGAGGGTCCGGGACGAGATTCAGCAGGACGCGGAGGTCTGGCTGGACGGCGGGATCCTCTCCGGGGCGGACATCGTGGCCGCGATCGCCCGCGGTGCTGACGCCTGTCTGGTCGGCCGGGCCTACCTGTACGGCCTGATGGCGGGCGGCGAACGCGGAGTGCGCCGCGCGGTGGACATTCTGCGCACGGAGCTGGTGCGGACCATGCAGTTGCTGGGTGTGCGCTCGACGGCGGAAC
>NZ_JAQMYP010000179.1 GCF_028369295.1 Streptomyces sp. HD | reverse complement strand
GGAACTGAACGGTGTACGGGTTCACATCGGAGGAGTCGTAGAGGGTGTGGAAGAGCATCCCGGACTGAAGCGGGGCGAGCCCGTAACGGGTGGGCACGGGACGCGTCGACGCCCGGGCCGCCTCGGCCTCGTCGCGAGTGACGGCGGCCGACTCTCGCTCGGTGATGCCGGCGATGGTCTGGTGTTGGAAGAGCATGCGGGGGGTGAGGTGGAGGCCGTGCCGTTTGGCGCGGGAGACGACCTGGATGCTGAGGATGGAGTCGCCGCCGAGCTCGAAGAAGTTGTCCTGGATGCCGACCCGCTCCACCCGCAGCACCTCCGCCCACACTGCGGCGATGGCCTCCTCGACGGGAGTGCGAGGGGCTTCGAAGGCGATACCGGTGTGCGGACGCTGTCCGCCGGGGGCGGGCAGTGCCTTACGGTCGACCTTGCCGTTGCCGGTCAGCGGAATGGTCTCCAGCACCACGAACGCGGCCGGCACCATGTACTGCGGCAGAACCCGGCCACACCACTCGCGCAGCTGGGCCACCGTCGGGTCCGCACCCTCACCGGGCACTACATAG
>NZ_JAQMYP010000178.1 GCF_028369295.1 Streptomyces sp. HD | reverse complement strand
GGGGAAGTGGAACGCCATGTGGCATTCGTCGCCGCCGCCCCGGTAGTCACCGAAGTAGTCGACGACGTCCTCGGGCCACTGGTTGGCTTCCGCCAGCAGCACCGTGTCCGGGTACTGGGCGTCGATCTCCTTGCGTACCCGCTTGAGGAATTCGTGTGTCGCGGGCAGGTTCTCGCAGTTGGTGCCCTCTTCCGCGTACAGATACGGCACCGCGTCCAGCCGGAAGCCGTCGATGCCCAGGTCCAGCCAGAACCGCAGGGCGGAGATGATCTCCTCCTGCACGGCCGGGTTCTCGTAGTTCAGATCCGGCTGGTGGGAGAAGAAGCGGTGGAAGAAGTACTGCTTGCGGACGGGATCGAAGGTCCAGTTGGAGGCCTCGGTGTCGACGAAGATGATGCGGGCGTCGCTGTAGGCCTTGTCGTCGTCGGCCCAGACGTAGTAGTCGCCGTAGGGGCCGTCGGGGTCCTTCCTCGACTCCTGGAACCACGGATGCTGGTCGCTGGTGTGGTTCATGACGAAGTCGATGATGACGCGCATCCCACGCTGGTGGGCGGAGTCCACGAAA
>NZ_JAQMYP010000177.1 GCF_028369295.1 Streptomyces sp. HD | reverse complement strand
CGGGAAGTGGAACGCCATGTGGCATTCGTCGCCGCCGCTCTGGAAATCGCCGAAGTAGTCGACGACGTCCTCGGGCCACTGGTTCGCTTCCGCCAGCAGTACCGTGTCCGGATACATCGCGTCGATCTCGCGGCGGACACGCCTGAGGAACTCATGGGTGGCCGGCAGGTTCTCGCAGTTGGTGCCCTCCTGGGCATACAGGTAGGGCACGGCGTCGAGCCGGAAGCCGTCGATGCCGAGGTCGAGCCAGAAGCGGAGGGCGGCCAGGATCTCCTCCTGCACGGCCGGGTTCTCGTAGTTCAGATCCGGCTGGTGGGAGAAGAAGCGGTGGAAGAAGTACTGCCCGCGAACGGGGTCGTACGTCCAGTTCGACGCCTCGGTGTCGACGAAGATGATGCGGGCGTCGCTGTAGGCCTTGTCGTCGTCGGCCCAGACGTAGTAGTCGCCGTAGGGGCCGTCGGGGTTCTTCCTCGATTCCTGGAACCACGGGTGCTGGTCGCTGGTGTGGTTCATGACGAAGTCGATGATGACGCGCATTCCGCGCTGGTGGGCGGCATCGGCGAAT
>NZ_JAQMYP010000176.1 GCF_028369295.1 Streptomyces sp. HD | reverse complement strand
GGCCAAGCTCTGCTACAACGACTACAACATCGAGAACTGGTCGGACGCCAAGACCCAGGGCGTCTACAAGATGGTCAAGGACTTCAAGTCCCGCGGTGTGCCCATCGACTGCGTCGGCTTCCAGAGCCATTTCGCATCCAGCGGCCCGCCGGCGAGCTTCCAGACCACCCTGTCCAATTTCGCCGCGCTCGGCGTGGACGTGCAGATCACCGAGCTCGACATCGCCCAGGCGTCCGCCACCGCCTACGGCAACGCCGTCAAGGCGTGCGTGAACGTCGCTCGCTGCACGGGCATCACCGTGTGGGGCATCCGCGACAGCGACTCCTGGCGCACCGGTGAGAACGCGCTGCTGTTCGACGCGGGCGGCAACAAGAAGCCCGCCTACAGCGCCAGTGCTCACCGCCCTGGGCAGCACCGGCAGCGGCGGCACGCAGGCCGGGGGCATCAGCTCCGGCACCGTCTACACGCTCTCCAACGCGGCCGCCGGACGCGTTCTCGACCAGCCCGCGGGACAGAACGCCAACGGCACCCCGCTCCAGGTGTGGGACGCCGGCCGTGCCTCCAACCAGCAGTGGCGGGCCAACCGGAACAGCGACGGCT
>NZ_JAQMYP010000175.1 GCF_028369295.1 Streptomyces sp. HD | reverse complement strand
AAACACACCCGACACCCGCACCGCAACCTGATCCTCATCCCCCACACCGGACAGGACCGCCGCCAGTCGGCCCGCCGTGCGGCGGTCGATCGCGGTGGGCAGGTCGATCAGACCGCCCCAGCGGTCGGCGGCCTCCAGAGCCGCCACGCGGCCCAGGCCCCAGACGGCTCCCTGTACGGCGTCGACCGGGCCATCCGAGCGGCCCACCGACACGGCGCCCCGGGTCACCGCCCACAGCGGTGCCGTCACACCGGCGTCGCCGAGGGCCTGCAGCAGCGCCACCGAACCCGACACGCCCGCAGGCACGCCGTCTTCCTCGTTCAGGTCACCGGAGAGAGCGAGCAGCGACACCACGCCCGCGATCGACGCTTCACCCTCCAGCCGCGCGGCGAGCTGCGCACGGTCCGTGGCGGCGTCGTAGGCGACTCGCTCCACCTCGGCACCACCGGCTGCCAGAGCGTCGAACACCGCCTGGGCCCACGGGTCCTCGGCGAATCCGGCCGGCTCGACCATCAGCCAGCGGCCGGACAGCGTCGCGGAGCCGGAGACGTCGGCCAGCGGCCGCCATTCGACGCGGTAGCGCAGGCCGTCCATCTCGGTCC
>NZ_JAQMYP010000174.1 GCF_028369295.1 Streptomyces sp. HD | reverse complement strand
GAACACACCCGACACCCGCACCGCAACCTGATCCTCATCCCCCACACCGGACAGGACCGCCGCCAGCGCGTTCCCGGCGGTGCCCGCCAAGGCAGCCGGGAGATCGATCAGGCCGCCCCATCGGCCGGGTGCCTCCAGTGCGGCAACACGGCCGAGCCCCCAGACGGCGTTCCCGGCCGGATCGACGGCTGCGTCCGACCGCCCGACCGCAACCGCTCCCCGGGTCAGCACCCACAGCGGTGCCGTCACACCGGCATCGCCGAGGGCCTGTACCAACGCCACCGAACCCGACACGCCCACCGGCACGCCGTCTTCCTCGTTCAGGTCACCGGAGAGAGCGAGCAGCGACACCACGCCCGCCAGCGGCGCCGTACCCTCCAGCCGGGCGGCGAGCTGCGCACGATCCGCACACGGGTCGCAGGTCCACCATTCGACGTCCGCGCCCGCCGCCGTGAGGGCCTCCCGTACCGAAACGGCCCAGGCGTCGGCCTCAAGCCCTTCCGGTACGACAGCCAGCCAACGGCCGGACAGGGTCGCCTCGCGCGGGATGCCGGCCAACGGCGCCCACTGCACCCGGTACCGGTAACCGTCCATCTCGGTCT
>NZ_JAQMYP010000173.1 GCF_028369295.1 Streptomyces sp. HD | reverse complement strand
CGTGCGGATGCTGGCCGAGCAGGAGCACCAGGTCTTCGTCGAGTCCAGCCCGCATCCCGTGCTCGCGATGCCTGTCTCCGAGACGGGTGAGACGGCGGATCGGTCCGTGGTGACCGTGGGATCGCTGCGGCGTGACGACGGTGGCGCTGAGCGTTTCCTGACGTCGCTGGCCGAGGCGTATGCGGCGGGTGCGCCGGTGAACTGGTCACTGATGTTCGCCGGCACGGGCGCCCGCACCGTCGCCCTGCCGACGTATGCCTTCCAGCACGAGCGCTACTGGCTTGAGGACGCCTCCGTGCCCGGTACGGAGGGCGTCGTCGATCCGGTGGATGCGGCGTTCTGGGGTGCGGTGGAGCGTGCGGACGTCGAGGGTGTGGCGGCGCTGGTGGATGGGTCGGTGCCGGATGTGTGGGAGCCGGTGGTTCCGGCGTTGTCGGCCTGGCGCAGGGGGCGTCAGGAGCGATCGGTGCTGGATTCGTGGCGTTATCGGACGGTGTGGCGTTCGGTGACGGTGCCGTCGGCGGGTCGGCTGTCGGGGACGTGGCTGGTGGTCACCCCCGGTGGTGACGCGCCGGTCGAGGAGGTCCGGCAGGCGCTGGTCGCGGCCGGTGCGGAGGTGTCCGTGCTGGAGGGCCTCGACCAGGAGGTGCTGGCGGACGCG
>NZ_JAQMYP010000172.1 GCF_028369295.1 Streptomyces sp. HD | reverse complement strand
TGCCCCAGAGCGCGCACGGCCCGCTCGGGATCCAGCGCCGGCAGACCCCGCCGCCGTAGCGCCTCGACCGCCTCCGCACCGGCCGCCATACCACTCCCGGCCCACGGACCCCACGCCACCGACGCCCCGACCAGCCCCCGCACCCGACGCGCCTGCACCAGCCCGTCCAGGAACGCATTGGCCGCCGCATAACCGGCCTGACCACCACTGCCCCACACCCCGGCAATGGAGGAGAACACCACGAACGCATCCAGCCCACGATCACCCAGCACCGCATCCAGATGCACCGCACCCGCGACCTTGCCCGCCCACACCGCGGCCAAGTCCTCCACCGACATCTGCTCCAGCGGCAGATTCACCACCGCACCCGCAGCATGCACCACCGCATCCACCGGATACCGGCCCAGAAGGTCCTCCACCGCCGCACGGTCGGCGACGTCACAGGCCTCGACACTCACCTCCACCCCGGAGGCGGCCAGCCCATCCCGCAACTCCCGCGCACCCGGAGCCTCCAGACCCCGACGACTGACCAGCACCAGATGACCGGCACCCTCCGCAGCCGCCCACCGCGCCACCCGAACACCCAACGCACCCGTGCCACCCGTGATCAACACAGTGCCCCGCGGACGCCAACCGGCCTCCCCGCCACCGCTCTCCCCCACGGCCACCCGCACGAGCCGACGCCC
>NZ_JAQMYP010000171.1 GCF_028369295.1 Streptomyces sp. HD | reverse complement strand
ACCACCACCACGGCCGGCACGAGGTACTCCGGCAACACCCGCGCCACGTACTCCCGCACGTGCCCGACGTCCACCGCCGCCCCGTCGGGCACCACGTAACCGATCAGCCGCCGCTCACCCGGCCGCTCCTGCGGAGCCGTGACGACGGCCTGGGCCACCGCCGGATGCGCGGCGAGCGCCGCCTCCACCTCACCCAGCTCCACCCGGAACCCACGGATCTTCACCTGAGCATCCGCACGCCCGACAAAGACCAGCGCACCCTCATCCGTCCACCGCACCAGGTCACCCGTCCGATACATCCGCTCCCCCGGCACGAACGGACACGCCACAAACCGCTCCGCCGACAGACCGGGCTGGCCCCAATACCCCAGCGCCAGACCCTCGCCCGCCACATACAACTCCCCGACCACGCCGGGCGGCACCGGCTGCAGAAAGGCGTCCAGCACATACACCTGCCGACACGGCAGCGGACGTCCGATCGGCAGTACGGAACCCACGGCCTCGCCCGGACGCCAGATCCGCCAGGTGGCGCAGAGAGTGGTCTCGGTGGGCCCGTACAGATGCCGCACCGTCACATCCGGGCACGCCTCCCGCACCCGGGCCACCGACTCGGCAGGCACCACGTCCCCGCCGGTCAGCACCTCACGCAGCCCCGCGAAACACTCCGGCGCCTCCCCCGCCAACACCCGGAACGC
>NZ_JAQMYP010000170.1 GCF_028369295.1 Streptomyces sp. HD | reverse complement strand
GCGAGGACGGCTGCGGGGACCATGTAGTCGGGCAGCCGGGTGGCGACGTAGGCACGCGCATCCTCGGCATCGACACCGGCCGCCGGGCTTTCCGGGACGACGTATCCGACGAGGCGGCGTTCACCCGGGGTGTCCTCGCGGACGGTCACCACGGCCTGGGCCACCGACGGATGCGCGGCGAGCGCCGCCTCCACCTCACCCAGCTCCACCCGGAACCCACGGATCTTCACCTGCGCGTCCGCACGCCCGACAAAGACCAGCGCACCCTCATCCGTCCACCGCACCAGGTCACCCGTCCGATACATCCGCTCCCCCGGCACGAACGGACACGCCACAAACCGCTCCGCCGACAGACCGGGCTGCGCCCAATACCCCAGCGCAAGGCCGGCCCCAGCGATGTACAGCTCGCCGTTCACGCCGGGCGGCACCGGCTGCAGAAAGGCATCCAGCACATAGGTCCGGCGCATGGGCAGCGGACGCCCGATCGGCAACGGTGAGCCGGAAGGGTCTTCGGGCTTCATCAGATGCCAGGTGGCGCAGAGGGTGGTCTCGGTGGGCCCGTACAGATGCCGCACCGTCACATCCGGACACGCCTCCCGCACCCGGGCCACCGACTCGGCAGGCACCACGTCCCCGCCGGTCAGCACCTCACGCAGCCCCGCGAAACACTCCGGCGCCTCCCCCGCCAACACCCGGAACGA
>NZ_JAQMYP010000017.1 GCF_028369295.1 Streptomyces sp. HD | reverse complement strand
GTTTGTGTTATATTTTATGCTTGAAAATTGGGGGGGGGGGGGGGGGCCCGGGGGGGGGGGGCCCCCCGCTCCGTTCATACCGGACGGCTACGCCCTGTTCACTGCGATGCCCGTGCCTTGCGGTAGAGCACCGCGCCCGCGAGCATCGCCCCCGCGCCGACCGGCAGGACGAGGCCCATCGGCAGGTCGCTGCCGGTGTGGGCGAGCTGTGCCTCGGCCTGCGGCTGGGTGACGTTGTGGGCGCCCGGGGTGTTCCCGTGCGAGCCACCGCCCGGCGTCACGTCGCCCGTACCGGGCGGCGTGCTCGGGGTGCCGGGGTGGTTCGGCTCGCCAGGGTTTCCGGGATTGCCGGGATTGCCGGGGTTTCCGGGGTTGCCCGGGTTTCCGGGGTTACCCGGGTTTCCGGGGTTACCCGGGTTTCCGGGGTTGCCCGGCTGCTCCGGTGACCCGGGCGGGTTCTCGTGCCCGCCGCCCGGCGGGGTGTGGGTCCCGCTGCCGTTGTTGGCGCAGTCGTTGCCCTCGGTGGAGTTGCCGACGCCGATGACGTCGACGGTGTTGCCGCACACGTTGACCGGCACATGGACCGGCGCCTGGACGGTGTTGCCGGAGCCGATGCCGGGCGAGTCGCTGGCCTGCCCGTCGGCCGACGCCCCCGTGCCACCGTGACCGCCGGACGCACCGCCGCCCTGGTTGGCGCAGCTGTTGCCGATCGCCGGGTTGAGTACCCCGACGACGTTCACGGTGTTGCCGCAGACGTTGACCGGCACGTCGACCGGAGCCTGCACCGTGTTGCCCGAGAGCACGCCGGGCGAGTTCGAACTGGTGCCGTGGGCGCCCGAGCCGGTTGCGTGGGCTACGCCGCTCGCGGCGGCGATGACGCCGGTCGCGGCGGCCACGGTCATCAGGCCCTTGCGGGTGACCTGTCGCATTTGCTGATTACCTGCCTTCGACCTTGTTCTGAAAGGACGATGTGTTCCGGATGAGTTCCGGATGAGTTCCGGATGAGTTCCGAAAGTCCGAAAGGACGACGTCGGTTTTCCTCCGACGTTCCGAAAAGGCCGGTCGGCCCCGGAGCGCATGGCACGCACTCCGGGGCCGACGGGCTCAGCCCCTGGTCACGGGGCGAGGCACAACGTCACTTGTTGACGCAGGTGTTACCGAAGGCGGGGTTCAGCACACCGACGATGGAGATCGTGTTGCCGCAGACGTTCACCGGCACCGAGACCGGCACCTGGATGACGTTGCCGGAAACGACGCCCGGGGAGTGCACGGCGGCACCCTGAGCACCCGAGTCGGCCACGGCCAGGCCCGCGCCCGCGAGAACCAGCCCACCGGTGGCAGCCGCAGCGGCGACGACCTTCTTGATCATTATTCCTCCTTGTTGGCAATGCGATCACAAGTAGCTGATCGCATCACCTGTAACGAGGAGGAACTAATAGGGCTACGACCTTATGAGCGCGTTCACCCTCCCCAGTCACATCCAGTACGTCTGGACGATTTTCAGGACGCGTCGATGAACCGGTCGAGCACCCGGACCCCGAATTGCAGACCGTCCACCGGCACCCGCTCGTCGACGCCGTGGAACATGCCCGCGAAGTCCAGCTCCGGCGGCAGCTTCAGCGGGGCGAAGCCGAAGCCCCGGATGCCGAGGTCGTCGAAGGACTTGGCGTCGGTGCCGCCGGAGAGCATGTAGGGGATGGCCTTGGCGGCCGGGTCCTCGGCGACCAGCGCGGACTGCATGGCGTCCACGAGCGCCCCGTCGAAGCTCGTCTCGACGGCCTTGTCGGCGTGCACGTCCTCGCGCCTGACCTTGGGGCCGAGGATCTTGTCGAGGTCGGCGAGGAACTCCTCCTCGAAGCCGGGCAGGAAGCGGCCGTCGACATGGGCGGTGGCCTCGCCGGGGATGACGTTGACCTTGTAGCCGGCGCCGAGCTGGGTGGGGTTGGCCGTGTTGCTGAGGGTCGCGCCGATGAGCTTGGCGATGCCGCCGAGCTTGGCGAGGGTGCCCTCCATGTTCTCCGGGTCCAGCTCGGTGCCGAGCGCATCGCCGAGCTCGTCGAGGAAGGCCCGGGTGGTCTTGGTGACCCGCACCGGGAACTTGTGCCGGCCGAGGCGGGCGACCGCCTCCGACAGCTCGGTGATCGCGTTGTCCCGGTGGATCATCGACCCGTGTCCGGCCGTACCGGCCACGGTCAGCTTCATCCAGTGGATGCCCTTCTCGGCCGTCTGGATCAGATAGAGCCGCCGCTGCTCGCTCACGGTGAACGAGAACCCGCCCACCTCGCTGATCGCCTCGGTGACGCCCTCGAAGAGGTCGGGGTGCTTGTCCACGAGGAACCGGGCGCCGTACTTGCCGCCGGCCTCCTCGTCGGCGAGGAAGGCGAGCACGATGTCCCGCGGGGGCCTGCGCCCGCTGCGCAGCCGGTCGCGTACGACCGCCAGGGTCATCGCGTCCATGTCCTTCATGTCGACGGCCCCGCGCCCCCACACGCACCCGTCCGCGACCTCGCCGGAGAAGGGGTGGTGGGTCCAGTCGTCGGCGTTGGCCGGTACGACGTCGGTGTGCCCGTGGATCAGCAGCGCGGGCCGGGACGGATCCTCGCCCTCGATCCGCGCCACGGTGGAGGCGCGGCCCGGGTGGGACTCGAAGATCTTCGGTTCGAGCCCGACCTCGGCGAGCTTCTCGGCGACGTACTCGGCCGCCTTGCGCTCACCGGGACCCGAGTGGTCGCCGTAGTTGCTGGTGTCGATCTGGATCAGCTCGCGGCAAAGGTCCACGACCTCGTCCTCGCCGGTGATTCCCCTGGCCGTGTCCGTCTCGCTCACGCTGCTTCCTCCCGCACTGTCACTGCTGGTGGGTCCCCCTCATCCTCCCTCTCCGCCCGGCCCCGCCCAAGACCGGCCGCGACCCGTCACATGCCGTTCACGCCACGACCGGGGGTGATCGGGGCACCCTCCGAAGCCTGGTAATGTTTCCTGTGTCGCCGCGAGGGAAACCCCGCACGACAGACACCTTGTCCGGGTGGCGGAATGGCAGACGCGCTAGCTTGAGGTGCTAGTGCCCTTTATCGGGCGTGGGGGTTCAAGTCCCCCCTCGGACACTTGGAAGGGCGAGGGCCGTGACCGTGAGGTCGCGGCCCTCGCTCGCTGTGTGGGGGAAGTCTCGTTCCGTAGAAGATCACCAGGTCAGGGCCTGTTCCGGTAGTCACCCGATGGCCTCGAACGGCTGCTCCGAGTGGCATCTCGAAGTGCCCGAACCTAGCGTCGTACTAAAATTTCCGGCTTGTTACGGAGCTGGAGCCGGACAACCCCAGGCAGACCTGCGGGCCCGCCAGCGCCCCGGAGGCTTCCGGGATCGAGACGCGAGGACCGGATGGCAGCCATACACGAGAGCGAAGCTCTCGGCCTGCTCGACGAAGAACTGAGCGCAGAGATCCACCAGCAGTTCGGTGACCGGGCACGTTTCTCCGGAGGTCCGGCGGCCTCCCCCCGCACGCTCGTAGACGTCTTCGAGGCGTCCGTGCGGTCGTATCCGGACGAGCCGGCGCTGGACGACGGCACGACCTCCCTCACGTACCGCGCGCTGGCCGTCGAGGTCGAGCGGCTGCGGCGCCGGCTCGCGGTGTGCGGGGTCGGGCTCGGCGACCGGGTCGGGGTCCGGGTGCCGTCCGGGACCAATGACCTGTACGTCGCGATCCTCGCCGTGCTCGCGGCCGGTGCCGCCTATGTGCCGGTCGACGCCGAGGACCCGGACGAGCGGGCCGAGCTGGTCTTCGGGGAGGCGGACGTACGGGCTGTGATCGGGGCCGGGCACGAGATCGCGGTGCACGGTGTCTCCGAGGCCCCCGCCGCCCGTCCCGGTGTGGAGCACGACGCATGGATCATCTTCACGTCCGGTTCCACCGGGAAGCCGAAGGGTGTCGCCGTCTCGCACCGCAGTGCCGCCGCGTTCGTGGACGCCGAGGCCGCGCTGTTCCTCACCGAGGAGCCGATCGGGCCCGGCGACCGGGTCATGGCGGGGCTGTCGGTCGCGTTCGACGCGTCGTGCGAGGAGATGTGGCTGGCCTGGCGGTACGGCGCCTGTCTGGTGCCGGTGCCGCGTTCGCAGGTCAGGAGCGGTGCCGATCTCGGGCCGTGGCTGGTCGAGCAGGAGATCACCGTGGTGTCCACGGTGCCCACGCTGGCCGCGCTGTGGGAGCCGGAGACCCTCAACGACGTACGGCTGCTGATCTTCGGCGGTGAGGCCTGTCCGCCCGAGCTGGCGCAGCGGCTGGTGACCGAGGGGCGCGAGGTCTGGAACACGTACGGACCGACCGAGGCGACCGTCGTGGCCTGTGCGTCGCTGATGAGCGGTGCGGAGCCGATCCGGATCGGGCTGCCGCTGAACGGCTGGGAGCTGGCCGTCGTCGACGAGGCCGGGGAGCCGGTGCCGATGGGCTCCAGCGGGCAGCTGGTGATCGGCGGGGTCGGGCTGGCCCGGTATCTCGACGCCGAGAAGGACGCGGAGAAGTACGCGCCGCTTCAGTCGCTGGGCTGGGAGCGGGCGTACCGCAGTGGTGACCTGGTCAAGGCGGAGCCGGAGGGGCTGGTCTTCCTCGGGCGGGCCGACGAGCAGATCAAGCTCGGTGGGCGGCGGATCGAGCTCGGTGAGGTGGATGCCGCGTTGCAGGCGCTGCCGGGTGTGGCCGGTGCGGCCGCGGCCGTGCGGACCGCTCGCAGTGGAAATCAGCTGCTCGTCGGGTACGTCGTCACGCAGGACGGCTGGGATCAGGCGGTGGCCGTCGAGAAGCTGCGGGCCGAGCTGCCCGCCGCGCTCGTGCCGCTGCTCGCACCGGTCGACGACCTGCCGACCCGCACCTCGGGCAAGGTGGACCGGGGCGCGCTGCCGTGGCCCCTGGAAGGGCTGGAGAGCGGTGGTCCGGCCGAGCAGCTCTACGGCACCGAGGCGTGGCTGGCCGAGCAGTGGACCGCGGTGCTCGGCATCCCCGTGAGCAGCGCGTCCGACGAGTTCTTCGCGATCGGCGGCAGCAGTCTGGCCGCCGCGCAGCTGACGACGCGGTTGCGGACCCGCTATCCGAGCGCGGCCGTCCTGGACATCTACCAGCAGCCGGTGCTGCGCAAGCTGGCCCGGCGGCTGGAGCAGTCCACACAGGACGACGGGTCGGAGCGGACCGTCGCGCCGGTGCCCAGGCGGGCGCAGCTGATCCAGGTTCTTCTCCTACTTCCGCTGTTCACGGTGCTCGGGCTGCGCTGGACGGTCGTGCTGGCCGCACTGGGCAATCTGCTGCCCGGCTACGCGTGGCTGCCGACGGCGCCCTGGTGGCTCCTGGCGGTCGGGGCGGTCGCGCTGTTCAGCCCGCCGGGGCGGCTGGCGCTGGCCGCCGGTGGTGCGCGGCTGCTGCTGAAGGGTGTGAAGCCCGGACGGTACGAGCGCGGTGGCAGTGTGCACATGCGGCTGTGGACCGCCGAGCGGCTCGCCGAGTTCAGTGGGGCGACCTCGTTGACCGGGGCCTGGCTGGAGCGGTACGCGCGGGCGCTGGGCGCCAAGATCGGCTCCGACGTCGACCTGCACTCGCTGCCGCCGGTCACCGGGCTGCTCAAGCTGGGCCGGGGTGCGGCCGTCGAGTCCGAGGTGGATCTGTCCGGGTACTGGCTGGACGGGGACCGGCTGGAGATCGGCGCGGTGAAGGTGGGCGCGCATGCCGTCGTCGGCACGCGCAGCATGCTCTTCCCGGGTGCCCGGGTCGGCAAGCGGGCCGAGGTGGCGCCCGGCTCGGCGGTCACCGGGCAGGTTCCGACCGGTCAGCGGTGGGCGGGCGCGCCCGCGGTCAAGCTGGGCAAGGCCAAGCGCAACTGGCCCAAGGAGCGGCCGCGGCGCGGGACGTACTGGCGGGTGATGTACGGGCTCACGGGCCTCGCGCTCAGCGCGCTTCCCGTGCTGGCCGGGGTGGCGGCGTTCCTCGTGGGCCGGGAGTTCTTCACGCCGGACGCGCCTCTGACGGGCGCCGCGCTGGCGCTCGTGCCGGCGACGCTCGCCTTCGGGCTGGCGTATGCCGTGCTGCTGCTGGTCTCGGTGCGGCTGCTGAGCCTGGGGCTGCGCGAGGGGACCTATCCGACGCACAGCAGGGTCGGCTGGCAGGCGTGGACGGTCACGCAGCTGATGGACCGCTCGCGCGAGACGCTGTTCCCGCTGTACGCCGGGCTGGTCACGCCGGTGTGGCTGCGGCTGCTCGGGATGCGGATCGGCAAGGGTGCCGAGGTGTCGACGGTGCTTGCGCTGCCCAGTCTGACGACGGTCGGTGAGGGCGCGTTCCTGGCCGACGACACGCTGACCGCGCCGTACGAGCTCGGTGGTGGCTGGATGCGGATCGGGCGCGCGGAGATCGGGCGGCGGGCCTTCCTCGGGAACTCGGGGATGACCGCGCCCGGGCGGACCGTGCCGGACGGCGGGCTGGTCGGGGTGCTGTCGGCGACGCCGAAGAAGGCGAAGAAGGGCACGTCGTATCTGGGGCTGCCGCCGGTGAAGCTGCCCCGCAGTGCCGCCGACGGCGACCAGAGCCGGACCTACGATCCGCCGGCGCGGATGCTGTGGGCGCGCGGGCTGGTGGAGCTGTGCCGGATCGTGCCGGTGTTCTGCTCGGCGGGGCTCGCGGTGCTGACGGTGGCGGCGCTGTGTGCGCTGGGGGGCTGGGCGCCGTTGCTGTCCGGGCTGGTGCTGCTGGGGGCCGGGGTCGTGGCGGGGCTGGTGTCCGTCGTGGCCAAGTGGCTGCTCGTGGGGCGGCATCACAGCGGGGAGCATCCGCTGTGGTCCTCCTTCGTGTGGCGCAATGAGCTGGCCGACACGTTCGTCGAGGTGCTGGCCGTGCCGTGGCTGGCGGGTTCGGTGCCGGGTACGCCGGTGATGACGGCGTGGCTGCGGGGGCTGGGCGCGCGGATCGGAAAGGGTGTCTGGGTGGACAGTTACTGGCTGCCCGAGACCGATCTGGTGACACTGGAGGACGCCGCCACCGTGAATCGGGGCTGTGTGCTCCAGACGCACCTCTTCCACGACCGGATCTTGCGGACGGATACTGTGGTCCTCCGTGAGGGCGCGACGCTGGGCCCTGGCGGGATCGTTCTGCCCGGCAGCGCGATCGGGGCCCGTACGACGCTGGGTCCCGCGTCGCTCGTCATGGCGGGGGAGTCGGTCCCCGACGACACCCGTTGGCTCGGCAATCCGATCGAGGCATGGCGTCCCTGAGCGCGGCCCACTCGGGGCCGGAGAGCGGTGGGCCGGCACGGAGTGGCAGCAGTACGGCGCAGGGAGCACAGACAGCAGTGGCAGTTCAGCAGGCGGCGGGCGCGGACCCGTACTTCCCGGAGCACGGCGACCCGCGATACCGGGTGCACCGGTACGAGCTCGCGCTGGACTACCGCCCGGGCCCGAACCGGTTGTCGGGGACGGCCCGGATCAACGCGATCGCGGGCCGCTCGCCGCTCACCGAGTTCGTGCTGAACCTGTCCGACTTCAAGATCGGACGGGTCCGGCTCGACGGACGGCAGCCGCACTACACGCACCGCGGCGGCAGGCTGCGGGTCCGCCCCGCCAAGCCGATCCGGGCCGGGGCGGCCTTCACGGTCGAGGTGCACTGGTCGGGCAACCCCAAGCCGGTGAACAGCCCGTGGGGCGGGATCGGTTGGGAGGAGCTGGAGGACGGGGCGCTGGTGGCCAGCCAGCCGATCGGGGCGCCGTCGTGGTATCCGTGCAACGACCGGCCCGCCGACAAGGCGTCGTACCAGATCTCGATCACGACGCCGTCGGCGTACGCGGTGGTGGCGGGCGGTCGGCTGCTGACCCGGACGACGAAGGCGTCGACCACTACGTGGGTGTACGAGCAGTCGGCGCCGACGTCCAGCTATCTGGTCGGCCTGTCGATCGGCAAGTACCAGACGGTGCTGCTGGGCGACCCGGGCCTGGGCGGGGTGCCGCAACACGGGCACATCCCGGCGCATCTGCTGGGCGACTTCTCGCGGGACTTCGCGCGTCAGCCGCAGATGATGGACGTCTTCCAGGAGCTGTTCGGGCCGTACCCGTTCGACGAGTACGCGGTCGTGGTGACCGAGGAGGAACTCGACGTACCCGTCGAGGCACAGGGGTTGTCGCTGTTCGGCGCCAACCATGTGGACGGGGCGCGGGGTTCGGAGCGGCTGGTGGCGCACGAGCTGGCGCACCAGTGGTTCGGCAACAGCGTGTCCATCGCGGACTGGCGGCACATCTGGCTGAACGAGGGGTTCGCGAAGTACGCGGAGTGGCTGTGGTCGGAGCGCTCGGGTGGGCGTACGGCGCAGCAACTGGCCGCCATCGCGCACCGTTTGCTGGCCTCGCAGCCACAGGATCTGCGGCTGGCGGATCCGGGCCGCAAGTCGATGTTCGACGACCGGCTCTACGAGCGGGGCGGGCTTGTCCTGCACGCGGTGCGCCACGCGCTGGGCGACATCGCCTTCTTCCGCATGCTGCGCAGCTGGGGGCAGCTGCACCGGGGCGGCACGGTGACGACCAAGGCCTTCACCGCGCACGTGGCCCGCTTCGCGACCGAGCCGGTGGACGAACTGTTCGAGGCGTGGGTGTACGGCGCGGCGCTGCCGCCGCTGCCCGGGGCCCAGACGCGGGCGGCGGGCTAGGAGAATGGCGGTCATGACCACGCGTTCCTGCCCGTGCGGGCTGTCCAGGGCCTACGGCGAGTGCTGCGGCCGCTACCACGCGGGCACCGCTGCCGCGCCGACCGCCGAGGCGCTGATGCGGTCGCGGTACAGCGCGTTCGTCAAGGGCGATGCGGCGTACCTGCTGCGCACCTGGCATCCGCGGACGCGGCCCGCGCGGCTGGACCTGGACCCGGGGATGCGGTGGACCGGCCTTGAGATCCTCGCGGCGGGCGACGGTACGGCGTTCCACACGACCGGCACGGTGGAGTTCCGGGCGTCCTACCGGGGCGGCTCGCTGCACGAGCTGAGCCGGTTCGAGCGGGTGGACGGGGCGTGGGTGTACGTGGACGGGGAGTTCCCCGGCTAGCGCTGCCGGCGCCTCTGTCCCTGCGCCGACGCCTACGGCGCCAGGATGTCCAGTTCCTGGAGCGCCCCGACCGTGATCTCGCGGGTCAGGTGTTCCGCCCGGACCGCGTCGCCCGCGCGGACCGCCTCCGCCACTTGGACGTGGAGGGTCACGGCGGCCGGGTCGGGGTCCTCGAACATGATCTCGTGGTGGGTGCGGCCGGTGAGGACCTCGGCGACGACATCGCCGAGGCGGGCGAACATCTCGTTGCCGGAGGCGTTCAGGATGGCGCGGTGGAAGGCGATGTCGTGGACGAGATAGCCCTCCAGCTGGTGGCCGCGGGAGTTGGCCACCATGCCGAGGGCGCACTCGGTGAGTTCGGCGCACTGGTCGGCGGTGGCGTGCTTGGCGGCCAGCGCGGCCGCGGCCGGCTCGATCGCCGAGCGCAGCACGGTCAGTGAGCGCAGCTGCTGCGGGCGGTCGGCGCCCGCCAGGCGCCAGCGGATGACCTGGGGGTCGTAGACGTTCCACTCGGCCTTGGGGCGCACCGTGACACCCACGCGGCGGCGGGACTCGACCAGGTACATGGACTCCAGGACCCGCACCGCCTCGCGCATCACCGACCGCGACACCTCGAAGCGCTGCGCCAGCTCGTCCGTGCGCAGGACGCTGCCGGGCGGATACTCGCCCGCGGTGATCGCGGGACCGAGGGTCTCCAGTACATGGCCGTGCAGCCCCCGGCCCGGTGTGCTCATGCACTCAGCGTACGGGGCAGATCACGGGAACAAAAAGTCAGACTTATTCGCCGCAGACTCTTGAATTCGTCGTACCTAATGGGTTTCAGTTGCGTCGGCGTCCCTGGACGCCATGTGTCGACGGAGACAGCAGACAGTGAGGCAGCGATGAACACCCCCCATGTCGTCGTGGTCATGGGCGTCGCGGGCACCGGCAAGACCACCATCGGTCCCCTGCTCGCGGCCCGGCTCGGCGTCCCGTACGCCGAGGGCGACGACTTCCACCCGCAGGCCAACATCGCCAAGATGTCGGCCGGCACCCCGCTCGACGACGCGGACAGGTGGCCGTGGCTGGATGCCATCGGCGTCTGGGCGGACGGGCGGGCCGGGCTCGGCGGGGTGGTCAGCTGCTCGGCACTGAAGCGGTCGTACCGGGACCGGTTGCGGGCCGCCGCACCCGGGGTCGTGTTCGTGCACCTCACCGGTGACCGGGCCCTCGTCGAGGACCGGATGTCGCACCGGCAGGGGCACTTCATGCCGACCGCGCTGCTGGACTCCCAGTTCGCCACCCTCCAGCCGCTGCAGTCGGACGAGGCCGGAGTCGCCGTGGATGTCGCCGGCGGCCCGGAGGAGATCACCGAACGGGCCGTCAAAGCGCTGAACGACCTGCCCGGCACCGACTCGCCGCAGTAGCCCTCCAGGCACCCCCCGAGCACCACCCCCCACGCGTCCCCCATCCCCCGTACCTGCAAGGGAACCCCCGTGACCAGACTCAGCGTCGAGATGCTGGCAGCGGACACCGTCGAGCCCATCACCTCGGCCGGCCACGCTCAGCTGGGCATCGCCGTCCTGGCGGGCATCGCCGTCATCGTCCTGCTCATCACGAAGTTCAAGCTCCACGCGTTCCTGTCGCTGACCCTCGGGTCGCTGGCGCTCGGCGCGATCGCCGGGGCGCCGCTCGACAAGGTCATCGCCAGCTTCACCACCGGGCTCGGCACCACGGTCGCCGGCGTGGGCGTGCTGATCGCCCTCGGCGCGATCCTGGGCAAGATGCTCGCCGACTCGGGCGGCGCCGACCAGATCGTCGACACCATCCTCGCCAGGACCGGCGGCCGTTCGATGCCGTGGGCGATGGTGCTGATCGCCTCGGTGATCGGTCTGCCGCTCTTCTTCGAGGTCGGTGTCGTCCTGCTGATCCCGGTCGTGCTGATGGTCGCCAAGCGCGGCAACTACTCGCTGATGCGTATCGGCATCCCCGCCCTGGCCGGGCTGTCCGTGATGCACGGCCTGGTCCCGCCGCACCCCGGCCCGCTGGTCGCGATCGACGCCATCGGCGCCGACCTGGGTGTCACGCTGGCCCTCGGCGTCCTGGTCGCGATACCGACCGTGATCATCGCCGGCCCGGTGTTCTCGCGGTACGCGGCGCGCTGGGTGGACGTCCCGGCTCCCGAGCGGATGCTGGCCGCGATCGAGGGTTCCGCCCAGGACCCCACGCAGCGCGTCGCCAAGGACTCGGAGAAGCGGCCCGCCTTCGGGGCCACGCTGGCCACGATCCTCCTCCCCGTCGTCCTGATGCTCTCCAAGGCGCTGGTCGACATCGTCATCGACGACCCCGAGAACACCGTGCAACGGGTCTTCGACGTCATCGGCTCGCCGCTGATCGCGCTGCTCGCCTCCGTGCTCGTCGGCATCTTCACGCTGCTCAGGCCCGCCGGGTTCGGCAAGGAGCGGATCTCACCGCTGGTGGAGAAGAGCCTCGCGCCCATCGCGGGCATCCTGCTGATCGTGGGCGCGGGCGGCGGCTTCAAGCAGACGCTGATCGACACGGGCGTGGGCCGGATGATCCTCGAAGTCTCCGAGGACTGGTCGATCCCGGCGCTGCTGCTGGCCTGGCTGATCGCGGTGGCGATCCGCCTCGCGACGGGCTCCGCGACGGTGGCCACGGTCTCGGCGGCCGGTCTGGTCGCCCCGCTCGCGGCCGACATGTCGACCACCCACGCGGCCCTGCTGGTCCTCGCCATCGGTGCCGGCTCGCTCTTCTTCAGCCATGTCAACGACGCCGGATTCTGGCTGGTCAAGGAGTACTTCGGCCTGGACGTCGGCCAGACGATCAAGACCTGGTCCGTCATGGAGACGATCATCTCGGTCGTCGCCGGCGGTGTGGTCCTCCTCCTCTCGCTGATCATTTAGGGACAACGGGACAGGGATACGACGATGACGGCTCACCCCCTCTTCGACATCGGCGGCCGCACGGCCCTGGTCACCGGCTCCAGCCGGGGCATCGGCCACGCGCTCGCCCGCGGTCTGGCGGAGGCCGGCTGCACGGTGGTCCTCAACGGACGGGACGGCGAACGCCTCGGCAAGGCCGCCGCCGAGCTCAGGGCCGCCGAACTGCCCGGCGCCGTCCACACGGCCGTGTTCGACGTCACCGACAGTGCATCGGTGGCCGCCGGGATCGCGGACGTCGAGGAGCGGGTGGGTCCGCTCGACATCCTGGTCAACAACGCGGGCATGCAACTGCGCGCCCCGCTCCTGGAGTTCACCGACTCCGACTGGCACCGCATCCTGGACACCAACCTGACCAGCGCCTTCCTCGTCGGCCGGGAGGCGGCGCGGCGGATGACGGAACGCGGCCACGGAAAGATCGTCAACATCTGCTCCCTGCAGAGCGAGGTGGTCCGTCCCTGCATCGCGCCCTACGCCGCCACCAAAGGCGCGCTGAAGATGCTCACCAAGGGCATGTGCGCGGACTGGGGTCCGTACGGCGTCCAGGTCAACGGCATCGGCCCCGGCTACATCGAGACCGAGCTGACCCAGCCGCTCGTCCGGGACGAGGAGTTCAGCGCATGGGTGCGCCGCCGCACCCCGGCCGGCCGCTGGGGCCGTACCGAGGACCTGGTGGGCGGGGTGCTGTTCCTCGCCTCCCCGGCCGCGGACTTCGTCAGCGGACAGGTGCTGTACGTCGACGGCGGAATGACCAGCGTGCTGTGAAGGAGGCCTCGGGGATGCTCGGTTGTGTGATCCACGGTGCGGGCGACCTGCGGGTCGAGGAGGTGCCGGCCCCGGCACCCGGCCCCGGGCAGGCGCTGGTCGCCGTGCGCTACGGCGGCGTCTGCGGCTCCGACCTGCACTACTGGCGGCACGGCGGGGTCGGCGACTTCCGGCTGCGGGAGCCGATGGTGCTCGGCCACGAGGTGGTCGGGACGGTCGTCTCCTACGGCGCCGGAGCGTCCGGGCCGCCTCCCGGTACGGCCGTCGCCGTGCACCCGGCGACGCCCTGCGGGGTCTGCCCCGAGTGCGCGGACGGGCGGCGCAACGTCTGCCGCGACACCCGCTACCTCGGCAGCGCGGCACGCTTCCCGCACGTGCAGGGCGGGTTCGCCGCCCGGCTGACCGTCCCCGCCGGCCAGTTGCGGCCCCTCCCGCCCGGCCTGGACCTGCGGCGCGCCGCCCTCGCCGAGCCGCTGTCCGTCGCCCTGCACGCCGTGCGGCGGGCCGGGGAGGTGGCCGGGAGCCATGTCCTGGTCACCGGCGCCGGTCCGATCGGGTGCCTGGTCGTCGCGGCGGCGAAGGCGGCGGGCGCTGCGCGGGTCACGGTGACGGACCTGCTGCCCGCGGCCCTGCGGTACGCGCGGATCGCGGGCGCCGACACCCTCGTACGGGCCGACGATCCGGAGGACGCCGGGTGGCCTGCCGAGGTGGACGTGGCGATCGAGGCGTCCGGCGTGGCGGCGGGGTTGGACACCTGTCTGCGGCTGGTGCGGCGCGGAGGTGTCGTGGTCCAGCTCGGGATGCTGCCGCCGGGGAGGAGCCCGTTCGCGGGGAACCTCGTCGTGAGCCGGGAGATCGAGGTGCGGGGGGCGTTCCGGTTCGACGAGGAGTTCGACGGGGCGCTGGAACTGCTCGCGGTGGAGGGGTTGTTCGACGGACTGGTGAGTGCGGTGGTGCCGGTGCGGGAGGCGGAGTCGGCGTTTGAACTGGCGGCGGACCGAAGCCAATCGTGCAAGGTGCTGCTGGATTTCGGGGCTTGAGGGCTGAGGCTGGAGGGCCGGGGCTGAGGCCGGAGGGGCAAGGCTGAGGCTGGAGGGCCAAGGCTGAGGCCTCAAGGCCAAGGCTGAGACCGGAAGGCCAAGGCTGAGGCCTCAAGGCCAAGGCTGAGACCGGAAGGCCAAGGCTGAGACCGGAAGGCCAAGGCTGAGGCCTCAAGGCCAAGGCTGAGGCTGGAGGGCCAAGGCTGAGGCCTCAAGGCCAAGGCTGAGACCGGAGGGGTTGTGCCTGGGGCTGAGGGTCGGGGCTGGCAGTTGGGGCTGGCGGCAACGCCCCAAAGGGCGCGGGGCTGTGTGGAATTTGCGGCTGCCGCCGCGTGGCCGCGACCGGCCACGACACACCCGCAGCCGCCCCTCGACATGGCGAGGCACTTCCATAGGCGCCACTCCCAGCGACGCGCCCCGCACCTCAAATCCCTCTGACGATCACCTAAAGCCGCTTCCCCCAACCGCACCCCCGGCCCGATGATGAGGAAACCTCCGGAGGGCTGCCGCAGCCGTCCGGGGCCGGAAACATCGGGGGGCGTCATGGCGGTTTCCCTCGGGATGCGTATCTCGGGGCTGCTCGTCGTAGGGGCGGTGGCAGTGGCAGCCGCCGCCTTCACCAGCGGCCAGGGGGGCACGGCGGACAACAGGGGCGGCGGAAGCAGCATCGTCACCACCGGCCCCTCCAACGGCAACCGAGGGCTGCCGACCGGCCCGCCGAGCGGCTCCACTCCCCCGGTACGCCCGTCACCGGACGGCCACATCGGCGCGCCCGCGCCCACGGCCGCACCGAGCGCGTCCCGGGACGGAACGGCGAGCGAGCGCCCGGCTCCCACCCCCAGCCCCACCATGACCCGCAAGTTCCTCGACGCGCCCGCCTGGCTCCCGCCCGGCCCCGACTCGCCGAACCTGGACGGCACTTCGGACCCGGCGAGCGTGTACGACCTGCTCCGCGACCCGGCCAGGTGCCGCAACGCCCAGAGCGTGATCCCCCGGACGCCGGCCGGCGACGGCGACTGGACGCTGATGCGCGGCCTGGCCGCCGCCTGTCTGGCCGTGCAGGGCGAGGGCGGCAGCTGGGAGCAGGCGGCACGGGACCACGCCGCGTCGGCGGAGGGGGCCGGCTCCTGCAAGGGGCGCGCCGCGTACGCCGTGCTGGGCGGGCTGCTCGACTTCCACCGACGGCATCCCGGCGCCACCGTGCAGCTGAAGCCCCCGTCGGGCGGCACACCGGCGTGCGGCTACCGGATCGCCGGGGTGGACACGGGCGGCGACGGTACGGCGAAGCCCGGTGACACGATCGGGATCGAGCTGGCCGACACGTACTTCGACGAGCCCGAACTGCTGCGGGCCGGGAGCGTGAGCATCGGTGGCGAGCAGGTGCCCATGGTGTCCGTCCCGGCGTCTGCTTCGGCGTCCGCTCCGGGGCCTGCTTCGGCGTCCGCTCCGGGGTCTGCTCAGGGGTCCGCTCCCGTGTCTGCTCCGGGGTCCGCTCCCGATGCGGAATCGGGCGTGCCGCTGGTGCTGTCGGCCGTCGTACCGGCTCTGGAGCCCGGCCCGGTCGAGGTGGTCGTGCGTTACGCCGACACCGAGGTCCGCCTGCCCGCGGCGTTCACGGTGGCCGCTCCCGAGGTGATCCCGGATCCGAACGCGACGCCGGTGTCTTCGCTCACCGTTTCCGGGGCACCGTTCGCCGCCTCAGTGCCGCCACAGCGAGTGCTCCCGCTCGGCCCACTCCCGGCTCACCACCCCGGTCCGCATACCGCGGCGAGCCTCCGGGTCCCCCAGTGCCATGCCGATGTGGCCCGCGAGGACGATGCCGATGGTGAGGGCCAGCCAGTCGTGGACGAAGGTCGCGCTGGTGCGCCAGACCAGGGGTGCGAGGTGGGTGAACCACATCAGCAGGCCGGTGCCGAGCATCACCAGCGTGGCGCCCGCGATCCAGGCCGCGTAGATCTTCTGCCCGGCGTTGAACTTGCCCGCCGGACGCGCCGAGGGCCGCCTGTCCCGGCGCAGGGCGGCACGCAGCCAGCGGCGGTCGTGCGGGCCGAAGCGGTTGAGGAAGCCCAGGTCGGCGCGGAACAGTCGGGAAGCGAGGCCGGCCAGGACGGGCACCGGCAGGGCGAGGCCTGCCCACTCGTGAACACGGACCACCAGCTCGCGGCGGCCGACGAGTTCGGCGAGCTGCGGGACGTACAGACAGGCCGCGGTCACCACGCACACGCCCATCAGCGCGGCCGTCGTACGGTGCACCCAGCGGGTGGCCCCGCCGAAGCGCCGGACGCCCGTGGCCGGGCCGGGGGCGTCAAGTCGTAGGCTCATCGTCGCGTCCGTTCGAGCGGCCGACCCAGGCGTCGACGTCGTAGCCGCGTTCCTCCCAGTAGCCGGGCCGCACGTCCTCGGTGACGGTGATGCCGGAGAGCCACTTGGCGGACTTGTAGAAGTACATCGGCGCCACATAGAGGCGGACCGGGCCGCCGTGGGCGTGGCCGAGGTCCTTGTCCTGCATGCGCAGGGCGACGAGGACGTCCGCGCGGCGGGCCTGGTCGAGGGTGAGGCTCTCGGTGTACGCGCCGTCGAAGCAGGTGAAGCGCACCGCACCGGCCCCCTTGCGCACCCCCGCGGCGTCGAGCAGCCGGGACAGCCGCACGCCCTCGAACGGCGTGTGGGGGACCCGCCAGCCGGTCACGCACTGGACGTCGCGCACCATCCGGGTCTGCGGCAGCGCGCGCAGGTCGGCGAGCGTGTAGGTCCGGGGGTGGTCGACCAGGCCGTCGACGGTGAGGCGGTAGGTGGTGGTGTTCTTGCGGGGTACGGAGGAGGTCACCGAGTAGTAGCGGAAGCCGCCGCCGTTGGGCAGCAGGTCCGTCAGACCGGTGGGGTCCTTGTCGGACGCGCTCGCGAGGAAGGACTCCAGGCCGCGTTGCAGGGTCGGCGCGGTGACCACACCGAGGGCGCCCAGGCCGAGGGTGCCGAGGAGGACGCGGCGGCCGATGGGTTTGCCCTTCGCCTCGGCCTCTGCTTCGGCCCTCGCCTCGCCCTCTGCTTCGGGGGGTTCGGGCTGTTCGGGGTTCACGCTTTCATTCGAACACCCGCGACCCGGCCGGGGCCAGGAAACGCGGGTGCTCGTCAGACTTCCGTAACCACCTCTTACGCGACTTCCAGCAGCCGCACCGCTCCGCTACGAGCTCTCCGTCGCCGCCTTGTCCAGCTGGAACGCCTCGTTGCCGAGCCCGATGCGGGCGTGCCGCTCGGGGGCGCGGGAGCGCAGGAGCAGGCCCTGGACCAGGCCGACGGCCAGGGCGAGGGCGATCACGGCGGGCAGCGCCCAGCTCAGGGCGGAGCCCGGGCCCGCCCCGATCAGCACGTCGAAGTCCTTGACGGTGTAGACGACGATGAACAGCAGCGCGAGGACGGAGAGCGCGGAGGCGGCCAGCCGCCAGAACTGGGCGGCCGCGGCCCCGCGGCGGACGAAGAAGACGACGACCGAGGCCGAGGCGGCGGCCATCAGGGCGGCCACGCCCAGCGCGCCCAGGCTGCCCATCCAGGTGAACAGGTGCAGGACCGGTGCGGTCGGGTCGCCGGTCGGCCTGTCGTCGGTGAACGCGAAGGCGGCGACGACCACGATCGAGATCCCGGTCTGCAGCAGTGAACCCGTGCCGGGGGCGCCGCTCGCGCCGCTGGTGCGGCCGAAGGCGCGGGGCAGCAGCCCCTCGCGGCCCATGGCGAAGGCGTAGCGGGCGACGACGTTGTGGAAGCTGAGCATCGCCGCGAACATGCCGGTCACGAACAGCACGTGCAGGACGTCGGTGAAGCCGGTGCCGAGAAGGTCCTCGGTGAGGAAGAACAGCAGGCCGGCGCTCTGTTCCTGGGCGGTGCCGAGGATCGCGGAGGGGCCGGCGGCGACGGTGTACGCCCAGCAGCTGACCGTGTAGAACACCGCGATGCCGCCGATGGCCAGGAACATGACGCGGGGCACGAGGACGTGCGGGCGGCTGGTCTCCTCGGCGTAGACGGGCGCCTGCTCGAAGCCGAGGAAGGCGGCGACGCAGAAGCACAGGGCGGTGCCGATGCCCGCGCCGGTGAGTGTGTCGGGGTTGAAGGCGTGCAGCGACAGGCCCTCCTTGCCGGGGTCGGCGATCGCGGCGACGTCGAAGATGACGACGAGGGCGACCTCGATGATCAGCAGTACGCCGAGTACGCGCGCGTTGAGGTCGATCTTGAGCCAGGCGAGCGCGCCGACGAGGAGCACGGCGAGGAGCGCCGGTATCCACCAAGCGACCTCCGTGTCCAGGTAGGTGGCCAGCAGGCCGGACACCTCGAAGCCGAAGATGCCGTAGATGCCGACCTGGAGGGAGCTGTAGGCGACCAGCGCGACCATCGCGGCGCCGGCGCCGGCGGTGCCGCCGAGGCCGCGGGAGATGTACGCGTAGAAGGCACCTGCGTTGTGGACGTGCCTGCTCATCTCGGCGTATCCGACGCTGAACAGGGCCAGGACGAGGCCGAGGATCACGAACAGCAGCGGCTGGCCGAGGACACCCATCACCCCGAAGGTCGTGGGCATGACACCAGCGACGACCATCAGAGGGGCGGTGGCGGCGAGCACCGACAGCAGCAGGCCCGCGGTACCCAGCCGGTCGGCGCGCAGAGCGCGGTCCTGCCCCTTGAACGTACTGATCCCTCCGCCGCCCGCGGAGGCCGTGCTCGTACTGGAACTGCCCGTCGTCATGAGAGACCGTCCTTCGGGTGGGGTTGGGGGGTGCGGGTCGGGGTGCGGGTCGAGTGGGGGCCGGGGCGGCGCTGTTGCGTTGCGACGGGGCCGTTACGTCGAGTCGGTGCCGTTGCGTCGAGTCGGCACCGTCACGTCGTGCCGGGTCGAGTCGGTGCCGTTGCGTCGGTGCCGTTGCGTCGGTGCCGTCACGTCGTGCCGCATCGAGTCGGTGCAGCCTCGTCGCGACGATGCCGTCCCGTCGGTTCGGCTCCGCCTCTTCTCGACGAAGCCGTTGCGTCGGCGTCGATGCCGTCACGTCGAGTCGCTCCTGTCACGTCGAGTCGGTACCGTCACGTCGTGCCGAGTGCGGTGTCTCGGGCGGTGCGGAAGGCGGAGTAGGCGTCGTGGTCCGGGTAGGACCAGGGCGACGGGGTGGCGTGGTCGCCGATGCGGTGGAACAGGGCGGCGGCCTCGGCGCCGCGGCCCTCGCAGACCTTGGCGTGGGCGAGGAAGTTCAGGTCGATCAGGCGGCGCGGGTGCCCCTCCTGCTCCCACTCCAGCCACCAGTCGAAGGCGGCCCGCATCACCTGCCGGGCCCGGCGTCCGGTCCAGTGCCCGGAGGTGGCGGGGTCACGCGGCTCGTGTCCGGCCGCCGCGAGGACGCGGTAGCGCTCGGCGTGGGCGATGACCGGGAGGATGGCGAGCGGGGAGTCGGCGGGGGCGTGCTCGGCGGCGGCGTTGGCGAAGTCGTAGACCTCGTGGAGCGGGTCGGGGCCGCTGCCGGACCGGTGCTCGGCGAGTCTCGCGACCATCAGGTGGTGTGCGTGGTGATGGTCGGCGTACCGGGCGCGGACCTCGGCGAAGAGGCTGCGCACCTCCCCCTCGGCGCCCATCACGCTCTCCAGCATGAGCAGGCCGAGCCAGGGGGTGGGGTCGGCGGGTGCGAGCTCGGCGGCGGTGCGGCAGGACTCGCGGGCGCGGACCGGTTTCTCCTTGCCGCGTAAGGCCAGCCGCACCTGGGCGAGGGCGAGCAGGACGGCGGCGTCGACGGAGTCGGGTTCGGCGAGCAGCCAGTCGCGGATCCAGGGTACGCAGTACGGCTCCCGGGCGAGGACGGTGACGCGGTGCCCTCTGCGGTCCCAATCGTCGCCGGTGCGGGCGAGCAGCGAGCGGGCCGTCTGCCACCGGCCCTGGACCAGCGCGGTGCGGGCGGCGGCGAGCTCGGCGTCGTCGAGGGCCGGGTCGAAGGTGTGGGTTGCACGCTTCCGGCCGCGGCCGAGGGGTGGCGGAGGTGGGGACACCGTTCTGGGTTCTGTCGGGGGAAGTGTGGGGACAGTCATCGAGCGATCACGCACAGCAAACCCGCAGCCAATGGTTCACGTCAAGGGCCACCGGGGCGTTACACGCGTCAACTAGCGTTACCAGTGGGACAGTTGAGGCATTCAACCCGTCCGCAATGTCGGATTTGTTCGGACTGTGTGGCGTACGTCATGGCGTCGTCGAAGCAGGCACCGGACGATGGTGGGACGCGCATGCCGGGCCCAGGGCCGCTACAGTCGGCCTTTACGCACCCCGTCCCCCTCCCCCGGCAGGATGATCGAGGTACGCAGCGTGTCGCTTCAGATCCTGATACTCGCCGTCACCGCTGCGTGCTGCCTGGGCTTCGGCTTCGTCCTCCAGCAGAACGCGGCCCAACGGGCCCCGCTGAGCGACTTCCTCTCGCCCCGGATCCTCCTCGACCTGATGAAGATGCCGCGCTGGCTGGGCGGCATCGGCCTGATGGTGGTCGGCATGGCGCTGGGCGCGATGGCGCTGGGCCAGGGCGAGATCTCCCTGGTGGAGCCCTTGCTCGCGACGAACCTGCTGTTCGCGCTGATGCTCTCCCGCCGCCAGACGAAGCAGCCCTTGGGCCGCCAGGGCTGGACGGGCCTCGCGCTGCTCGCGGGCGGTGTGACGGCGTTCATCGTCGCCGGACAGCCGACCGGTGGCACGGCCACCGACAACCCGCTCCGGCACTGGCTGATCATCGGCGTCATGATCGGAGTGGCCCTGCTGCTCACCGGGTACGCCAAGCGCTCCCGGCTCAGCTCGGGCCCGGCGCTACTGGCGACGGCCGCCGGTCTCCTCTATGGCGTGCAGGACGCGCTGACCCGCGTGACCGGGCAGCGTTTCGCCGAGGGCGGCCTCACGGAGATCCTGACCGGCTGGCAGCCGTACGCCGTGGTGGCGCTCGGCCTGACGGGGCTGGTCCTGGTGCAGAGCGCGTTCGAGACGGCGTCCCTGCGGATGTCCCTGCCCGCCCTGACCGCCGCCCAGCCGCTGGCCGGCATCGCCTGCGGTGTGGGCTTCCTCGGCGACCGTCTGCGCACCGACGCGGGCGCGCTGGCGTGGGAGGCGGCGGGCCTCGCCGGGATCGTGGTGGGCATCATCATGCTCGGCACGCATTCGGCGATGCCGTGCGGCGTGACGCAGCCCCGGCGGGCGGCGGCCGCCCTCCAGACGCCCTGACACTGACGCCCTGACCCCGGCCGTCCCACCCCCTCGCACGCCCCGCCCCGAAGGGCCGCCCTGCTTGGATGGCCCCATGAGCTCTGCTGACGAGATCCTCGACATCGTCGATGAGGACGACCAGGTCGTCGGACAGTCCCCGCGCGGCGAGGCCTACGCCAAGGGGCTGCGCCACCGCTGCGTCTTCATCGAGGCCCGGGACGCGCAGGACCGCCTCTTCGTACACCGCCGCACACCCACCAAGCTGGTGTTCCCCTCGCGCTACGACATGTTCGTCGGCGGGGTGGTCGGCGCGGGCGAGTCGTACGACGACGCCGCGCTGCGCGAGGCCGAGGAGGAACTCGGCGTGACCGGTCTGCCCCGCCCCACCTTCCTCTTCAAGTTCCTGTACGACGACGGCGCCGGGCAGACCTGGTGGTCGGCGGTGTACGAGGTGCGCTGCGAGCTGCCGGTGAGCCCTCAGGTGGAGGAGGTCGCCTGGCACGACTTCCTGCCCGAGGCCGAGGTGCGGCGCCGGCTGCCGGAGTGGGCGTGGGTGCCGGACGGGCTGGCGGCCTACGAACGGCTCCGGGCGTACCGGGAGACCGGCTCGTCCGGCTGACCGCACCCTGGCGGGCGGCACCGACAGCGCCCCCCGATGACCGCCCGGATAGGGTCGTTCATGTGATCGAGTTCGTACGAAACGTCCGGCTGTGGTTCGAACCGCAGCAGATCCGGCAGGAGGGCGGCACCCCCGACTACCGGTTCTCGCTGGCGAACGAGCGCACCTTCCTGGCCTGGCTGCGGACCGCGCTCGCGCTCATCGGCGGCGGCTTCGCGGTGGACCAGTTCCTGCCGGACCTGCGCTGGGGCTGGCGCGTGGGACTGGCGCTCGCACTGCTGGCGGCGGGCGTGCTGTGCTCCTTGCGCGCGGTCAATCACTGGGTGCGCTGCGAGCGGGCGATGCGCCAGGGCGAGGATCTGCCGGTGTCACGGTTCCCGGCGGTGCTGAGTCTCGTGGTCGCGGTGGTGGCCGTCGGGATGGTCGTCGTCGTGCTCGTCGGGTGGGAGGGGTGAGCGCCGGGGCGGCCGCCGGGCCGGTGCGGGATCCGGGGCTGCAGCCCGAGCGGACGCGACTGGCGTGGCGACGTACGACACTGTCCGGCACCGTGGCCGCCATACTCGCCATGAAGACGGCGCTGCATGGCGGGCTCTCGGTGGTCGGAGGCGTGGTCTGCGCCCTGTGCTGCGGGCTGTGGCTGGGCTTCCTGGCCCTCGCGCACCGCCGGATCCGCGTTCTCGCCGCGTCGGCCGAGCCCGCGGCGCTCGCGCCCCGGTATGCGACGGCCACCGTCCTGCTCACCGTGGCGCTGGCCGTGTGCGCCGCCGCCCTCGTCTTCTGATCTCCTGAGGACGGCCGCCGAATCCACCACGGCCGCCACGACCGCCACGGCCTCCACCACCGCCACGACCCTCGCGACCGCAGGGCCGGCTCAGTCCCGAGCCGGGGCTACTCCGCGCCCTGCCACAGCCCTTCCGGCGCCGCCGTCTCCTCCGCGGCCCAGTCCACCGTCACCACGATCTTGCCGCGGGTGCGGCCCTCCTGGTTGAGGCGGTGGGCGTCCGCCGCCCGTTCCAGCGGGAACGTCTCCGAGACGTGCACGGACACCACCCCCTCCTCCGCCAGCTCGGACAGCCGCAGCAGGTCCTCCATGTCGGGGCGGACGAAGTAGTAGCGGCCCCCGTAGTCGAAGACGTCCGGGTCGGCGATCGACACCAGACGCCCCTCGGGGGCGAGCAGGTTGGCCGAAGCCTTCAGCGCCTCGCCGCCGACCGTGTCGACCGCCGCGTCGACACCGTCGGGCGCCAGCCCGCGCACCCGCTCGACCAGGCCGTCCCCGTACTCGACGGGCTCGCCGCCGAGGCCGCGTACGAAGTCGTGGTTGTGCGCACTCGCCGTACCGATGACACGGGCGCCCAGATGGCGGGCGAGCTGGACGGCGACGGAGCCCACCCCGCCGGCCGCGGCGTGCACGAGGACCGTCTCGTCGCGCTTGACCCGGAGCACCTTGAGCAGCACCTGGTAGGCGGTCAGCCCCACCAGCGGCAGTCCGGCCGCCTCCTCCCAGGTGAGGTTGCGGGGCTTGCGGGCGAGGGTGCGCACGGGCGCCGCGACGTACTCGGCGAAGGTGCCGCGGGAGAGGAAGTCCTCACGTACGTAGCCGATGACCTCGTCGCCGACGGCGAACTCGGTGACGGACACACCCGGCTGAACGACGACGCCGGAGACGTCCCACCCGGGGACCACCGGGAAGGCCGCTTCCAGCATCCGGTCCATGTGGCCCTCGCGGCACTTCCAGTCGACCGGGTTGACCGCCGCCGCCCGCACCTTGACCAGCACCGAGTCGGGCCCGACCCGCGGGTCCTGCACATCCCCGTAGGAGAGCACGTCGGGGCCGCCGTAGCGTGAGTAGCTGATGCCCTTCATGGGTTCGACCCTCTGGGGTGGCGGGGCGCCACGCAAGCCGAATGACCCGATATGCGCCGTTCGCGTGGCAGCCTGTCGACGTCACGAACCCGCCCCGAAGGTGAGCACCATGACGACCCTGCACGTGGAACACCCCGCCCACACGCACGCCCACGGCCCCGACTGCGGACACACCGCGGTGCCGCACGGCGACCACACCGACTACGCGCACGACGGCCACCTCCACCGCGAGCACTCCGGCCACTGGGACGAGTGCGAGACGGAAGGGCACGTCGCGCACGAGGGCCACAGCCATCAGCACGGCGCCGACTGCGGCCACGAGAGCGTCCTGCACGGCGACCACGTCGACTACCTCCACGACGGCCACCGGCACGCCGCCCACGACGGCCACTGGGACGACCACTGAGCCCACCGGTCCCACCGACATCACCGACCTCGCCAACCCCACCGGTTCGGCGGTTCTGGCCGAGAAGGCACCACCGACAGCTCCCCGGCGCACGGCGCAGGGAGCTGTCGGCCTATGGTGGCCCCGATCACGTTCGGCTCCCCCACTGGACTACATACCGACTGGTCGGCATCATGAGTCAGGTCCCGTTCACCTGCCTTTGAGGAGCGTTGTATGAGCCCCGACCATCCGCCCGGACTCGATCTCGAACGGCTGCGCGGCCTGCTCGGGCGCGAGCAGCCCGGTCTGGTGCAGGGTCCGCTGACCGGCCGGCTCATCGAGGGTGGACGGTCGAACCTCACCTACGCGATCTCCGACGGCACCTCGAAGTGGGTCGTACGGCGCCCCCCGCTCGGCCATGTCCTCGCCACGGCACACGACATGAAGCGCGAGCACCGGGTCATCAGCGCCCTGCACCAGACGAGCGTGCCGGTGCCGCGGCCGGTGCTGCTGTGCGAGGACGAGGAGGTGCTCGGAGCGCCGTTCTACGTCATGGAGTTCGTCGAGGGCACCCCGTACCGCACCGCCGACCAGCTGGCCTCGCTCGGCGCGGAGCGCACCCGGGACGCGGTGCTGGCACTGGTGGACACGCTGGTCGAGCTGCACGCCGTGGACCCCACGTCGGTGGGCCTCGCGGACTTCGGCCGCCCCGAGGGCTTCCTGGACCGCCAGCTGCGCCGCTGGGGCAAGCAGCTGGACGCGTCCCGCAACCGGGAGCTGGCCGGCATCGACGAGCTGCACGCGAACCTCGGCCGCCGACTGCCCGTCTCCCCCGCGCCGGCCGTCGTGCACGGCGACTACCGGCTCGACAATGTGCTCATCGGGGACGACGACAAGATCAAGGCGATCCTCGACTGGGAGATGTCGACGCTCGGCGACCCGCTGACCGACCTGGGGCTGCTGGTGATGTACAGCATGCCGCTGAGCATGCCGAACTCGCCGGTCTCCACGACCGCCCAGGCACCCGGGCACCCCGCGCCCGCCGAACTGATCCAGCGGTACGCCGAACGCTCCGGGCGCGATGTCTCCGCTGTCTCCTGGTACACGGCGTTCGCCTGGTTCAAGCTCGCGGTGATCCTGGAGGGCATCCACTACCGCTACACGCTGGGCCAGACGGTCGGCCGCGGCTTCGACCGCATCGGCGACCTGGTCCCGATCTTCATCGAACACGGCCTGACCACTCTTCAAGAAGGCACCCAGGAAGGCTGACGGCACATGGACTTCGCGTTCGACGCACGCACCGAGGAACTGCGCGCCAAGCTGCTGGCCTTCATGGACGAGTACGTCTACCCGGCCGAGTCGGTCGCGGAGGAGCAGCGGGCCGCGCTGGCGTCCCCCTGGGACACGCCGGCCGTGGTCGGGGAGCTCAAGGCGGAGGCACGCAGGCAGGGCCTGTGGAACCTCTTCCTCCCCGACGCCGAGTACGGCGCCGGGCTCACCAACCTCCAGTACGCCCCGCTGGCCGAGATCACCGGCCGTTCCCCGCATCTGGCGCCCACCGCGACGAACTGCGCGGCGCCCGACACCGGGAACATGGAGGTGCTGACCCAGTTCGCCGACGAGCAGCAGAAGAAGCAGTGGCTGGAGCCGCTCCTTGCCGGTGAGATCCGCTCGGCGTTCGCGATGACCGAGCCGGACGTGGCCTCCTCGGACGCCACCAACATCACCACGCACATCGAGCGGGACGGCGACGAGTACGTCATCACCGGCCGCAAGTGGTACATCTCCGGGGCGATGAACCCGGACTGCAAGATCTTCATCGTGATGGGCAAGACGGACCCCGACGGCGCCGACATCCGCCGCCAGCAGTCCATGATCCTCGTGCCCCGCGACACCCCGGGTGTCACGGTCAAGCGCGCGATGCAGGTCTTCGGTTACGAGGACCACTCCCACGGCGGCCACGCCGAGGTGATCTTCGACCACGCGCGGGTGCCGGCGGCCAACCTCATCGGCGAGGAGGGCGGCGGCTTCGCCATCGCGCAGGCGCGGCTCGGTCCGGGCCGGATCCACCACTGCATGCGGCTGATCGGCATGGCCGAGCGGGCGATCGAGCTGATGTGCCGCCGGGCCGCGTCCCGTACCGCGTTCGGCAAGGCGCTGGCCCAGCAGGGCGTGGTGCAGAACTGGATCGCCGACGCGCGCGTGACCGTCGAGCAGCTGCGCCTGCTGGTGCTGAAGACCGCCTGGCTGATGGACACCGTCGGCAACAAGGGCGCCCACACCGAGATCCAGGCCATCAAGATCGCCACCCCGCGTGCGGTGGTCGACATCCTCGACCGCGCGATCCAGCTGCACGGCGCGGGCGGTGTCAGCCAGGACCTCCCGCTGGCCGAGCTGTACGCCTCGGCGCGGACGCTGATGATCGCCGACGGCCCGGACGAGGTGCACCAGCGGTCGCTGGCGCGGCGGGAGTTGAAGAAGTACCTGTAACTGGACGTATGTAAGGGGCGGCCGCAATTGCGGCCGCCCCTTACACGTGCGCCTCAGGCAGGCGCCTGTTGCGTGCGCCTCAGGGACGCAGTGCGCGCAGCAGCAGGTCGGCCAGGTGGTCGGCGACCTGCTGCGGGGTCATCGGGCCGTCGGGGCGGTACCAGGTCGACAGATGGTGGACGGAGCCGAAGTGGTAGTCCACCACCAGGTCGGCCGGGGTCGCCTTGGAGAAGACACCCGACTCCTGGCCCTCCTCGACGAGCGCACGGAAGCGTTCGTGGTAGCGCCGGCGCTCGGCACGCACCTGCTTGTTCTTCTCCGGGCTCAGATGGTGCATCGAGCGGAAGAAGATCATCGCGTCGTCGAGGTTCTCGATGGTCGTGACGACGACGTCGGCGGCCGCGCCTCTGAGCCGCTTCTCAATGGGCTCGTCGGCGCCCGCGAACGCGTCGAGCCGCTCCTGCTGAACGCGCAGCACGCGCGCGTACACCTCGTGCAGGAGGTCGTCCTTGGAGCCGAAGTAGTGGTACAGCGCCCCCTTGGTGACGCCGGCCGCCTCGACGATCTCCTGCACCGAGGTGCGGTCGTATCCCCGCTCGGCGAAGAGCCGGGTGGCGGCGGCGAGCAGCCGCTGCGGGACGGGCGTACCGTCACCGTCCGTCGTCCTGGCCACTGTGCCGCCACCTGCCCTTCCGAGATGTTCCGCTTGCCGTGTCGCCGTCTGCCGTCTAGCCGTCGTTCGCACGGGAACGAAGTTCCCGACGGAGGATCTTCCCACTTGCCGTCTTGGGCAAGTCGGGCAGGACCTCCACCTGCCGCGGATATTTGTAAGCGGCCAGTCTCTCCCGGCAGTACTCGGCGAGTGCGTCGGGGTCCGTTTCCGCACCCGGACGGAGGCTGATGTACGCCTTGACGGTCTCCCCGCGGTACCCGTCGGGCACTCCCACGACGGCCGCCTCGCGCACCGCGGGGTGGGTGTAGAGCACGTCCTCGACCTCGCGCGGCCACACCTTGAAGCCGGACGCGTTGATCATGTCCTTCTTGCGGTCGACAACGTACAGCCAGCCCTGCTCGTCCATGAACCCGATGTCACCGGTGCGCAGCTCGCCGTCCGGGAAGGTCTCGGCGGTGGCGTCGGGGCGCCGCCAGTAGCCCGGGACGACCTGCGGCCCGCGTACGACGATCTCGCCCTGCTCCCCGAAGGGCACCTCCGCGCCCTGGTCGTCGACGATCCGTACGACGGTCTCGGGGCCGGGCAGGCCGACGGCGAGCGTGCCGGAGACCGGGTCGACGGGGGCCTCCAGGCCGGGCGGGACGGAGGCGCAGGGGGCGGTGCACTCCGTCAGCCCGTACCCGTTGCGGATGTACGGACCGAAGCCGGCCCGGAACTTCTCCACCAGGGCGGGCGGCAGCGGGGCGCCGCCGGAGGAGATCATCCGGAAGGAGGCGAAGTGGTCGCGGGTGACCGCCGGGTGGGCGGCCAGCGCCATGAAGGCGGTCGACGGGCCGACGGTGTAGTGCGGCCCGTGCTCGGCGAACGCGTCGAGCACGACACCCGCCTCGAAGCGGTACGCCAGCACGAGCGTGCCCGCGCTGTCGAGACAGGCGCCGAGCTGGCAGACCATGCCGGTGATGTGGAACAGGGGCGCCAGCGCGAAGTAGACGGGCGCCTCGGGCAGTTCAAGGCCGGTCCGCTGCCGCTCGGCGTTGTACATGATGTTGCCGTGCGTGTTGGTGGCGCCCTTGGGGGTGCCGCTGGTGCCCGAGGTGTAGCTGATCAGCGCGACGTCGGACGGGCCGGCGTCACGGCCCTCGGGCGCCTTGTGCCCGGCACGGGCGACGGCCGTCAGATCGTCGGCGTCACCGGCCTGCGGCAGCCGCTCGAAGCTCAGCACGCGCGCGTCCGTACGAGTTTGAAAGTCCAACTCGCAGCCGGTGAGCACGATCCGCACCGGCGAGTCGGCCGCCGTCTCGCGCAGATACGACTCCCAGGCCCGGTCGGAGCAGATCAGCGCGGCCACCTCGCCGTCCCGCAGGACGTGCGCGACCTCGCCCGACTTGTACATCGGGTTGACGGGCACGACGACCGCCCCCGCCTTCCAGGCGCCGAGCAGGGCGAGCACGAAGTGCGGGGAGTTCTGCAGCAGGATCGCCACCCGGTCGCCGCGCTCCAGACCGCGGGCGGCTAGGTGCCCGGCGACGGAGTCGCTGAGCTCGTCGACCTCGCGATAGGTCAGGCGGCCGTCGAAGTAGGCGAGGAAGACACGCTCCGGGGTCTGGGCGGCGACCCGGCGCAGCGCGTGCACGAGGGAGTCGGCGGGGTCTATGGAGGCGCGCTGGGCGTCGCTGAGCAGCGCGAGCCAGGGCTTGGCCGCGTAGCGGGAGGCGGGGGCGTCGGTCATCGGTTCGCCTCCCACTTCTGCTGGAGGTGGTTCATGTTGCCCAGCCAGCGGTCGGGCTCGGCGGCCCGCGCCTGGTAGTAACCGGCGACGTCGGCGTGCGGCAGGATCAGGAAGCGGTCCTCCGCCATCCCCTTGAACAGGGCGTCCGCCACGTCCTCCGGGGCGATGGCGGTGGGCTTCAGCACCAGGTCCCCCGCGCTGCCGGTGGCGTCCAGCATGTCGGTGCGCACGCCCTGCGGACAGATGGCGTGCACCTTGATCCCACGGTGCCGGTAGGTCAGCGACAGATACTCGGCGAAGGCATAGGCGCCGTGCTTGGTGACGGCGTAGGGCGCGGCGCCGATCATGGTGAGCAGCCCGGCGGCGGAGACGGTGGAGACGAACCGCCCGCTGCCGCGCTCCAGCCAGGCCGGCAGCAGCTCGTTGGCGGCACGCACGTGTGCCATGACATTGACGTCCCAGGACGTCGCCCACACCTTCTCGTCGACCGCCTGCCCCGCTCCCTCGTCACCGAAGGCGACACCCGCGTTGGCGCAGTACACGTCGACCACACCGCCGAGCGCGTCCCGGGCCTCACCGACGACGGCGGAGGCGTCACCGGGAACGGCGATGCCGCCGATCTCACCGGCAACCGCCTCGGCCTTCCCGGCATCCAGATCGTTGACGACGACACGAGCCCCCTCGGCGGCGAAGCGCCGGGCAAGGGCCGCCCCGATGCCACCCCCAGCCCCGGTAACGACGACTCCGGCACCTTGAACGGCTTCCACCATCGGTCTCCTTCGACTGCGGCTCGCTTGCAAGGACCAGACTAACCGGTCGGTATGTACCAGGGAAGGGCGACTGCAACACCTCAAGGGGGCGCGGGGCTGTATCGATGTGCGGCTCCGCCGCGTGGGCGCGACCAGCCACAGACAACCCGCACCCTCCCCACGACCTGCGGGAGCGCATAACGTGCACACCATGCGCCTATCCAGACGAGCCCTCCTCGCAGCGACAACGGCAGCAGCAGCACTGACCTCCGCCTCCCCGGCCTCCGCGGCCGAGCCCCGCAGGCCCCTACGCACCGGATTCGAGCGCCTGGCCGCAGACGGCTACGCCCAGCTCAGCGGTGCACGCGTCGGAATCGTCACCAACCCCACCGGAGTGACCCGAGACGTCCGCCACATCGTCGACGTCATGCACGCGGACGACCGTGTGAACCTGACAGCCGTCTTCGGCCCCGAGCACGGCTTCAGGGGCACCGCCCAGGCAGGCGGCTCGGAAGGCCGCTACGACGACCCGGCGACGGGCCTGCCGGTCTACGACACGTACCTGAAGAGCGGCCGCCCCCTCGCCGACATCTTCACCGCCTCCGGCGTCGACACGGTCGTCTTCGACATCCAGGACGTGGGCGCCCGCTTCTACACCTACATCTGGACCCTCTACGACTGCATGGAGGCGGCCCAACTGGCCGGCAAGCGCTTCGTCGTGCTGGACCGCCCGAACCCGGTCACCGGGCGAGCGGCCCAAGGCCCGGTCCTGCACAAGGAGTTCGCCACCTTCGTGGGCCGCCAGCCGATCTCCCAGGCGCACGGCATGACGGTCGCCGAGCTGGCCCGGCTGTTCAACGCGGAGTTCCTGACCACCCCGGTCCCCCTGGAGACCGTACGGATGACGGGCTGGAAGCGGTCCGAGTTCTACGACGCCTGGGGTCTGCCCTGGGTACCGCCGAGCCCGAACATGCCCACCCCGGACACCGCCCTCGTCTACTCCGGCACCTGTCTCTTCGAGGGCACGAATCTCTCGGAGGGCCGCGGCACCACCCGCCCCTTCGAACTGCTCGGCGCGGAAGGCATCGACGGCCGCTGGGCGGCGGCGGCCGGTGAACTCGGCCTGCCCGGCGTGCACTTCAGGGAGGCATACTTCGCGCCCACCTTCTCCAAGTTCCAGGGCAAGACCATCGGCGGCGTCCAGATCCACGTCCACGACCGCGCCGCCTACGACCCCGTACGCACCGGAATCGCCCTGCTGGTGACCGCCAAGAGGGCCTGGAGCGGCTTCGGTTGGCGCCCCGACAACTGGATCGACAAGCTCACCGGGTCCAGCCTCGTCCGCACGATGATCGACGCGGGCGCGAGTACCGACGAGGTGGTGGCGGGCTGGCAGCAGGAGCTCGCGGCGTTCCGGCGGATGCGCAAGGAGTACCTGCTGTACAAATGAGCGCCCCCCTTGTGTGCCACTGATGGGTGACGACGTATGGCCATTCCTGCCCACTAGCAGGACGATGCGCCCGTATCGCACCACTTCGGGGGACAAGGGGGCCCGGCATGGCGGATCCGGCAGTGAGCGTGACTCCCTACTGGGAGCTGACTTTCGATGCGGACGGGGACCCGGACGCCGGGAAACGGGACCGGCTGCTGGCCGGGGTGGCTCAGCATCACCTGCGCGAACTGATCGTCTTCGCGCACGGCTGGAACAACGACCGCTCGGGAGCGACCAGGCTCTACGACCGCTTCTTCGCACCGATCCCGCAGCTCGCGCCCGAGGCGAAGATCGGGTACGTGGGTGTGGTGTGGCCGTCGATGCGCTTCTCGGACGAGCCTATACCGGACTTTCCGCGGGCGGTGGCGGCCGAGATGCCCCGTCGGCCGGCGCTCGACAAGGACACCCGGCACGCGCTCTTTGAGACGTTCCCGGGGCGGGCGACCGTGATCGACCAGATCGCGCGCATGCTGGATCAACAGCCGCGCGAGGAGAGCGAATTGGAGGAGTTCGGGCGGCTGGTGCGGATGCTGGTGGACATCGTGCCGCCGGGGCCGCAGGTGCTGTTCGCGGCGGACACCCTGTGCGAAGGGGTGCCGCAGGACGCGCCGGACATGTTCTCGGGCTCCACCGCGGCCCTGTGCGAGGAGTTCGCGGAGGCGCTGACGCTGCTCGAAACACCTCGCGACGCGCCGAACGACACACCGGCCGAGGCGCCCGACGCGCCCCCGGGCGGCGCCGCCTTCTTCTCCTTGCCGAACCCGTGGGACGGGGCCCACGAGCTGCTGCGGCAGGCGACGTACTACGCGATGAAGCGGCGCGCGGGGACGGTCGGTGAGCGCGGGCTCGGCCGGGTGATCGGGCAACTGGCCGAGCGGGCGCCTCAGCTGCGGGTGCATCTCGTCGGGCACAGCTTCGGCGCGCGGCTGGTGTCGTTCGCGCTGCGCGGACTGCCCAAGGGGGTGCGCACGGTGAAGTCCGTGACATTGCTCCAGGGCGCCTTCTCGCACTACGCCTTCGCGTCCCGGCTGCCGCACGACGCCCGCACCGGCGGTGTTCTTGAAGGCCAGCACAACCGTATCGACGGCCCTCTCGTGTGCTGCTACTCACGACACGACTCGGCCCTGTCCACGATGTATCCGCTGGCCTCCCGCATGGCGGGCGACCCGCGAGGGATCGCGCCCCTGGACATCGGCCGGATGCTGGGCGCCAAGTGGGGTGCGATGGGGCACGACGGGGTGCAGGCGGTGCCGGGGACGAAGTCGTACAAGCTGGCCGAGGCGTTGAGTGCGACGCTGCCGGCATCGGGGTGCGTGAACATCGACACGGCGACGGTGGTCAGGCGGGGCGGGCCGCCGGCGGGGGCGCACAGCGACATCGTGCACCGGGAACTTGCGCAGATGGTGCTGGCGGCGGGCCGTATCCACTGACCCACCGCCAGCCACTCACCTGTCACCTGTCACCTGTCACCTGTCACCTGTCACCTGTCACCTGTGTGACGTGAACTCCACTACCTGCTGATACGTCGGCCGGTTCTGCCAGCTGATCTTGCCGTGCTTGATGCCACCGAGGGTGCGCTGGACGATCGAGTCGGCGCACCACTGGTCGCCCGCCGAGCACTGGTCGTCGCCGGGGTAGACCTGGGCGGCGGTCTTGCCGGCCGCCTCCTTCAGGGTGCTGATCAGGATGTCCCGGCAGGCGTTGAGGCTGCCGCCGCCGCAGTACTTGCGGTCGAGCGGTCCTTGCACCGACTCACCGAGCACGGCCCTGATGTCCTTGTCGACATAGCTCCACCAGCCGTACTGGAAGGAGCTGCCGGCGTGCGAGCCGGTCGGGCCGTGCGCGGCCGACGGGGACTCGTCGATGGGCAGGTTGGCGGTCATCGCGCCGTACAGCTCGCTGCCGAGCCCCGGTTCGAACTCGGCCTTGACCAGCAGCGGCCACCACGCGTCCAGGATGCGGACCGCGTCGGCATTGGCGTACTTCTTCGAACCGGCCGACGTCTCGGTGCGCTTGCCGCCCGCCGTGATCCAGGTCTGGAGCTTGCTCACCGCCGCCGCGGCCGTGGAGTCGGTCACCGTGGAGCTGGTGACCACCTTGAGCAGGTCCGGCAGCACGTCCTCGGCTCGCAGGTCGGCGAGCCCCGCGTCGGCCATCGCCTTCACCAGCGACGCCCGGGTCACACCGCCCGCGGCGACCAGCTTCTTCACCCGGTTCTCCAGCAGGTTGCCGCGGTGGACCGAGCCGTCGCCCCAGGGCGCGGTCGTGTAGTCCTTGGCCTGCTTGTTGTTCCAGGAGATGTAGTAGTCCTGGTCGATGGAGTTGGGGTGGGCCGAGGGCGGGGTGTAGTCCGCCGTGTTCGTCGTCGGGTTCCAGCCCCGCCACTCGTACGCCTGCCGCGCCCAGACCGGGAACTCCGCGTCGACGCCGGTGGCGCGGACCGGGTTGTCGCCGCTGTTGTAGTAGGCGGTGTGCTCGGAGTCGGCGTAGAACCAGTTGAAGGTGTAGTTGATGTGCTGCGTCGCCTTCTGGAAGTCCTCGGGACCCTTGACGTAGTCGGGGTCGTTCAGCATCTGGAAGCCGATGATCGAGTCGGCCTCGTGCAGATAGGAGGAGCGCAGGGTGGTGTAGGCGACCTTCTTGCCGCCGACGGTCGCGCGGTGTGTGACGGGACCGTACTTGGTGCGCCAGACCCGCATCGTGTACGAGCCCGCGGGGGTGCTGTCGGCGGTCGTCGGCTTCCAGGCGTTCTTCTGCTCGACCTTGTCCATGGCGGTGCAGGTGCCGCGGTACAGGTAGTGGTAGTCGTCCTGGCACAGCTCGACGGCGTAGGTGTCGATGATGTCCTGGCCGGAGGTCGTGGCGCTCCACGAGTAGTCCTGCCCGCGGCCCAGCTCGACGTACATGCTCAGGCCGGCGAAGGAGGCGCCGCGCGCGCTGATGCCGGGGCCCTGGATCTCCTGGAGCAGAAGCAGCTGGGGTGCGAAGTAGCCGGTCTGCGGGCCGAAGACGGCGACCGGGTGGCCGCTCGCGGTGTGCTTTCCGCCGACCACGAGGGCGTTGGACATGCCCCGCTTGGCCGAGGTCATGGCGGTCCGGGCGGCCGTGGTGGAGGCGCCGGTCGCGGCCGAGCCGGCGGCACTGCCCGTACGGTCGTACACGAGCTGTTCCTCGGCCACCGAGCCGGCGTCGGGCAGGGCCTCGCCCTGGGGGGTGTCGGGTTTCGTGGCGTACGGGAAGCTCTTGTCGCGGACGGTGACGACCGCCTCGGGGTCGTTGCGCTCGCGGAACGACTCCCACAGCTTCGTGCCCTCGGCCACGCCGTACTTCTGCTGGGCGGCCAGCAGGGAGATCGCGTTGTTGACCTCGCCGCCTCCTCCGGAGCCGAACAGGGCGCCGATGACGGAACCCAGCGCGACCATGTCGGTGATCTTGAAGTGCTCGATGGTGCCGGCGTTGGTGACGGAGTCCTTGTGGCCGGTCAGGACGTATTCGCCGGGGAAGTAGCGGCCGCTGTCGGAGGCGTCTATGTAGGAGTTGATGCCGTCGAGATAGGCCTTGGCGTCGGCGAGGGCCAGTTGGCCGCGCTCGCCGTTGGAGGCGACGGCGTTGTCGATCTGGGCCTGCAGATCTGCCTCGGTGTACGGGGCGTTGCGCCAGAACTGCTGCTCAAGGCCCTGGTTGGAGGGCGCGCCGCCCGCGAAGGAGGTCAGCTGGCCGCGGCCGACGTGCCGGAAGACGTCCATCAGCCACAGCCGGTCCTGGGCGGCGGCATAGCCCGCGCCGAACTCCGTGCCGTATCTGGTGGTACCGGTGATGTGCGGTACGCCCGTCTTCTTGTCACGGACGATCGTCACGTCGCTGCGTCCCGCGGGATTCACGGTGGAGGCGACCTGGTCGGAGGGAACGCCGAACGAGGCGTCGTTGAAGAAGTTGTTGATCGTCGCGTTGGTGAGGCCGGAGTGGCCGGTGGCCAGGTTGGCATAGGGGCCCAGCTGGTCCGAGGCGTGTTCGGGCATGGTGCCGAATGCCTGGTTGAGCAGGACCTGGGCGAGGGTGGCGTTGCCGTTCTGGCCCGGCGGCAGGATGTCGGAGCACTGGTTGCCGCAGTGGTCGTTCGCGGCCGCCGCCTCGGCCACCGCCGCTTCGGGCGCGGCCACCGCTTGGGAAAGAGGCGACAAAAGTCCGGCAATCAGCGCGCATACGGATGCGGTCTTCAGGAACCCGGGGAATCTGCCGGGAGTTCTCAGTCCGGCTGGGGCGTTGCGTGGGGTACGCCGTGGCATGGCAGCTCCTACCGACGAGGGTGGGCCGGGATGTTACCGGCGGTATCCCCGGGATTGAAGATGAACATGCGTCACGTTTCAGCGTCACGAGGGCCCGGTTCGCAGTCACCAGGGCTCGCTATGGAGGTCATCGGAAATCGGATGGAGCCGAATCGCATGTCGATACGTCTATTCGTCAACGCCGCGCGAAGTCCGTGCGGCTACGCCGAAGTGACCGAAGTACAGGTGCAGGTGTGACGGAGGTGCAGGGCGATGGCCGGTTTCCGGAGTCTGGCGAGACAGGTGCGCGATCCGCGGTGCGATCTCGCGCTGCGGCGCTACTCACTGCGTAAGTGCCTTGAGCGGTTCGCTCCTTACGGGCACAGGGCGACCTGGGACCACTTGTGCTCCCGGGCGGGATTCGGTCCGGAGGACCGGTCCCCCGACCCGGCGCGGCTCGTGGCCGCGTTGGACGAGTTGGAAGAGGCGCGTTCGGTCTGGCTGGCCTACGAGGTCGAGTTCGCCGAGCGACGCAAGAAGGAAAAGCACGACGGACTGCGCAGGCCGGGCACCGTGGACGACTGGCACCGGCTGACCTGGGGCGGTTTCGGAGTCGCCTGGTGCGACAACCCCCGGGTGCACCCGCATGAACCACTGGCCGAGGTGCTGCGCCTACTGATCTCCGCGCTGGAGCGCGAACCGGGCTCAGAGTGCCCGGTGTGCGGCGGGGAGCGGCTCATCTGGAAGTACGACCTGGCCCATGAACCGTCGTCGGGCCCGGTCTGCACGGACTGCGGAATCGTGGTGCCGCGTCCGGTTCTGACGCCCGAAGCGCTGGCATCGTCGCGGCGCGGACGGCGGCTGCTCATGTCCGCCTAGAACGTCGGGGGTGCGCCGGGGATGCCGCACCCCCTCATTGCCGGCCTCCCGCCGGATAATGGCGACTTCCGCCCGATCCGGGTTCACCGGCCGGCCGACCCCCGTTGTCAGTGCTGACTGGCACCATCGAGACATGATCCAGGTGTGTCTGAACGGGCCCCGGGGAGCGGGCGACGGTGCGGCGGTACCCCTGTCGCCGCAGGCCATGGCCGAGTCCGCCGCCGCGGCGGTCGCGGCCGGCGCCACCGACATCCATGTCCACCCCAAGACCCCCTGCGGGCAGGACAGTCTGTCGCCCCGCGTGCTCGCGCCCGTGCTGGAGGCGATACGGGCCCGGGTGTCGGTGCCGGTGGGGGTGACCACGGGCGCCTGGGCGGAGCCGGACGCGGCGGCCCGGCTGGAGCGCGTACGCAGTTGGTCGGCGCTCCCGCTCCTCCCCGACCACGCCTCGGTCAACTGGCACGAGGAGGGCGCCGAGGAACTGGCCGCGGCACTGATCGAGCGGGGCGTGGGCGTCGAGGCCGGCATCTGGTCCGGCACGGACGGGGCGGCACGGTTCGCCGCCTCGCCGCTGGGGCCGAGGGTGCTGCGGGTGCTGGCGGAGGTGACGGACACCTCGGCGGAGACGGCCGAGGAGACCGCGCGTGCGCTGCTGGCCGCCCTGGGCCCGGCGTCCGGCCGTCCGGTGCTGCTGCACGGGGAGGAAGGGGGCGCGTGGCCGGTGCTGCGGCTGGCGGGGCGACTGGGGCTGGGGACGCGCATCGGACTGGAGGACACCCTGACCCTGCCGGACGGGGAACGGGCGTTGTCCAACGCTCAGTTGGTGGCCGAGGGGCTGGTCCAGTACGGGTCGGCCCAGCGCTCGTCGTAGGACACGCGGCGGCCTGCTCGGCCGGCCATGAGCGGCGCAGCACGGCCTCGTGATCATCGATGGTGCCCCCCTTTTGGTGCCCCCTTTTTTTGGGGGGCGGGCACCTCGAAGAGGTGGTGACGCACCACGTCCACGGGTATGCGCACATGCGGTGTGCGCAGATACACGGTCTCCTCGGGTGCGTGGCAGTAGCCGCAGCCGGCCTCCTCGGGGCTCGGGAAACCCCGGCCGAAGATCGCGACGATAGCAGCCGCTAAACCGTTCGATCCATCCCTTTCCCGTCCGGACAGTTGGGGGCGATGAAACGAGAGCCGAGGCCCTGAAGGAGCCCCTCATGTCGACGCTGCGCGTCACCGCCGAAGTGCTGACCGTCCACGAGCATCCCAACGCCGACGCCCTCGAACTGGCCCAGGTGGGCCTGTACCGGGCCGTCGTCGCCAAGGGCGCGTACCGCACCGGTGAGGCCGCCGTGTACATCCCCGAGCAGTCCGTGCTGCCGGCCGGGCTGATCGAGGAGCTGGGGCTGACGGGGCGGCTGGCGGGGAGCAGGGCCGACCGGGTCAAGGCGGTGCGGCTGCGCGGTGAGCTGTCGCAGGGCATCGTGTGCCGGCCGAGGTCGCTGGCCGACGTCGATCTGACGCGGGCGGCGCAGGACGGGACCGACTTCGCGGAACTGCTCGGCATCACCAAGTGGGTGCCGCCGATCCCGCCCACGATGTCCGGTGAGGTGGAGTCGGCGCCGGATCTGCTGCCGTGGGTCGACATCGAGAACATCCAGCGGTATCCGGACATCTTCACGCCGGGCGAGCCGGTGGTGCTGACCGAGAAGCTGCACGGGTCGGCGTGCCTGCTGACGTATGTCGCCGACGAGGAGCGGGTGTACGTGTCCTCCAAGGGCTTCGGGGCGAAGTCGCTGGCGCTGAAGGACGACCCGCGGAACCTGTACTGGCGGGCGGTGCGGGGGCATGGCGTCGCCGAGGCCGCGGCCCGGGTGGCCGAGCGGGTCGGGGCCCGACGGGTGGGCATCTTCGGTGAGGTGTACGGCGCGGGGGTGCAGGACCTGACGTACGGGGCCGACGGGCGGCGCGAGACCCTGGGGTACGCCGCGTTCGACGTCTCCGCCGAGATCGACGGCCGGGTGGTGTGGCTGGACCCGGCGGAGGTGCTGGACGGCGAACTGCCTTTGGTGCCGAGGCTGTTCGAGGGGGCCTTCGACATCGAGCGGGTGCTGGAGGTCGCGAGCGGACGCGAGACGGTGTCCGGGCGGGAGCTGCATCTGCGGGAGGGCGTGGTGATACGGCCGGCTGTCGAGCGGTACAGCGCGGTGACCGGGGGACGCGCGATCGCGAAGGCGGTGAGCCCGGCCTATCTGACGCGGAAGGGCGGGACCGAGTACGAGTGACCGGGGCCCGGCCCGGGTGATCGACACAACCGGACGGCCAGGGCCACCGCCGCCCGAGCGGTGGCCCTGGCCGTCTTTGTGCCGTGGCCGCGCCCCCGCGGGTCAGCCTTGGCCGCCCTTCTGCCGGCCTCCTCCTGGTTCCGCCATCAGCCGCGACCCCGTGAGCCGTTCACCGAAGGCGTCGTCCGGGTTGGACAGGACGCAGGTGTCCAGCGACAGGCAGCCGCAGCCGATGCAGTCGGTCAAGTGGTCGCGGAGGCGGTTGAGTTGCTTGATGCGTTCGTCGAGTTCCGAACGCCACGCCTCCGACAGACGTGCCCAGTCCTCGTGGGTGGGGGTGCGTTCCTCGGGGAGCTCGGCGAGGGCCTCGCGGATCGTGGCCAGGGGGATGCCGACGCGCTGCGCGGCCCGGACGAAGGCGACCCGGCGGAGGGTGTCACGGGTGTAGCGGCGCTGGTTGCCGGAGGTGCGGCGGCTGCTGATCAAGCCCTTGGACTCGTAGAAGTGCAGGGCCGACACCGCGGCGCCGCTGCGGGCGGACAGCTGGCCGACCGTGAGCTCGTGGATCTTCTCGGGGATCTGGGGCACTCCTCAAACCTACCTATCGTGTCACCGCCCCGGTCCGTTGACAGCGGCTTGCCGACCTAGCATGCTAAGCAGTCGCTTAGACATTGCTGATGTGCGATACGCGACGCGAGAGGCCTGGACATGGCAGAGCCGAGGATCTTCACCTCCGCCGACGACCTGAAGGCGGCGGTGGGCGAGCAGCTGGGGTACACGGACTGGCTGGAGGTCGACCAGAAGCGGATCGACCTGTTCGCGGAGGCCACCGGTGACCACCAGTGGATCCATGTCGATCCCGAGAAGGCCGCCGCCGGGCCGTTCGGCACCACCATCGCCCACGGGTACCTCACCCTGTCGCTGCTTCCGCTCTTCGGACCTCAGCTCATCGCGGTCGAAGGCGTCAAGATGGGCGTCAACTACGGGACGAACAAGGTGCGTTTCCCGGCCCCGGTCCCGGTCGGCTCCCGGCTGCGCGCCACCGCCACCATCACCGGCGTCGAGGACGTGACGGGCGGCGTCCAGGTCAGCATCGCCTTCTCCGTGGAGCGCGAGGGCGGCGACAAGCCGGTGTGCGTCGCCGAGTCGGTGTCCCGCTACTACTTCTGAGCGGGACGGTCCGAGCCGGGCGGCGGACTACTTCGCCCCCACCATCCGCAGCACGAGGTCGGCGTACAGTACGCCGACCTCGTCCGGTGTCCAGGGGCCGTCGACGCTGAACCAGCGGGCCACGTCGATGCACAGCGACAGCACCGCGAGGGTCGTGCCCTTCACGTCCAGCACATCGAAGTCACCGGCCGCCACGCCGTCCTCGATGATTCCGCGCACCTCGGCGTCGCACTGCCGGCGCAGCGCGAGGATCTCGCCGCGGGCGTCCGGGCCGAGGGAGTCGAGCTCGTACTGCACGACCCGCGCGGTGGTGCGTCCGCCGGCGTGCCAGCGGACGAAGGAGCTCACGGCGTCGGCGAGCCGCTCGGCCGGGGTGCCCTCGCGGCGGGCCGCCGTGCGCAGGATGTCGAGGGCCTTCTCGTGGCCGATCCTGCTGATGCGGTGGAGGAGCTCTTCCTTGGTCTTGTAGTGGATGTAGAGCGCGGCCGGACTCATACCGGCGCGGCCCGCGATGTCACGGGTCGTCGTGGCGTGGTAGCCGCGCTCGGCGAAGGCCTCCACGGCGGCGACCAGCAGCCGCCGGGCCGCGTCGGGCGTGACCTCACCCCACGCCGACGTCTCGCCGCCGGCCGTGTCCTCCGCCGTACTCATCGCTCACTCGCCCCTCTCGATGACAGAACCACCACCATACCGCCGATACTGAGCGAGCGCTTAGCGAGCCCGCCGGAGAGGGACGGCCGGGGGCGGCGTGCGTCAGACCTTCTCGAAGGGGTCGTGTTCCGCGAGGAGTTTCTCCAGCCGCGCCTGGTCCACGCGGCTCACGATCTGTCCGGCCTCCTGGCGGTCCCGGATGACCTTGGCGAGGGTGAACGCCGAGGTCACCAGGTAGAGGACGGCGATCGCCAGGAACCCGCGCACCCAGGCGTCGGCGTTCAGCTGGTAGATACCGATGCCGGTGGCGGCCATGGCGATCGCGAAGGACGCCACGGACTGCCCGTAGAACGCCGCCGTACTCTGCTGTTTGACCGGTGTGTCACTCATGGGGAACAGGTTCGACGGTTGTGGCACCGGCCACATCCGGCGAGATACTCAGTCGGGTACTCAAGCCTCGTCGATGGCAGGCATCGCAGCTCCCTGTGGCTGCCACCCCCTGAGGAAGGCAGCTTGGCGGCTGACATCGACGAGCTCTATGCGCGCGCCGATGCTGTCCAGGCGGTGGTATACGAACGGACGGCCATGGGGACAGCCGGAGAAGTCCAAGGGGAAGCCCTCCCCTTCCAAGCGGCGCGAGCCTTCCCGGACATCGCTCGACCAGAAACCGATGTGGTCGAACCTGGGCCCGTCCGCCGCATGCCAGGGACTGCCGGGAGCCCCCTCGATGAGCTCGATGAACGGCGGTCCACCGGCGGTGAAGACGATCCGGTAGTCCCACTCGCCGAGCCGGTCGGACACAGGTTCGCTCCACTCGACACCGGCAGACCGCTGAAAGTCCCGCATCGCTTGTTCGAGCTCCTGCACAACGAAGCACACGTGGTAGAAGGCAACCATCCACCCATGATCTGCGATGCCTCAGAACGCCGAAACCCCCGTCAGCGCCCGCCCGATGAGCAGCTTCTGGATCTGGCTGGTGCCCTCGTAGAGGGGCATCACGCGGGCGTCGCGCAGCAGCTTGCCCGCCGGGTACTCGTCGATGTAGCCGTAACCGCCGAAGACCTGAAGGGCGTTGTTGGCGGCGCGCACGGCCGCCTCGGAGGCGAAGAGCTTGGCCTTGGAGGACTCGACGGCGAAGGGCTGCCCGCGGTCGATGAGGTCGGCGACCCGCCAGGTCAGCAGCCGGGCCGCGTCCACGTCGACGGCGATGTCGCTGATCAGCTCCTGGACCAGCTGATGGTGGGCGATGGACTTGCCGAACTGCTCACGCTCACCGGCGTACCGGACTGCCGCGTCCAGGGCGGCCTGGGCTATGCCGACGCAGCCCGCGGCGACCGACATCCGCCCCTTGGCCAGAGCCGACATCGCGACCGAGAAGCCCTTGCCCTCCTCCCCCAGCATGGCCGTCGCGGGCACCCGTACGTCCTGAAGGACCAGCTCGGCGGTGGCCTGGCCGCGCAGGCCGAGCTTGCCGTGGATGGTGCGGCGGGTCAGGCCGGGGGCGCTGGTGGGGACCAGGAAGGCGGAGACGCCCTTGTGGCCGGGCGCGTCCGTGGAGCGGGCGAAGAGCAGCACGACGTCGGCCCAGGTGCCGTTCGTGATGAACGTCTTGGTGCCGTTGATGACGTAGTCGTCGCCGTCCCGGACCGCCCGGGTGGTGAGATGGCCCGCGTCGGAGCCGGTGCCCGGCTCGGTGAGGCCGAAACAGCCGACCAGTTCGCCCGCGGTGAGCCCCGGCAGCCAGCGGCGCCTCTGCTCCTCGCTCCCCCAGGCGGAGATGGTCTTGGCCACCAGCCCCAGGGAGACCGACACGATGCCGCGCACCGAGGAGTCGCCCCGGCCCAGCTCCTCCGTGACCAGGCAGTACGCCAGGTGGTCGCCGCCCGAGCCGCCGTACTCCTCGTCGATCGTCAGGCCCAGGAAGCCGACCTCGCCGAGCTTCTTCACGATCGAACGGTCCACTTCCTCGGCCCGGTCCCACGCGATGACGTTCGGGGCGATCTCCCGCTCCACGAAGTCCCCGGCCAGCCGCCGGACGGCGGTCTGTTCCTCGCTGAGCTCCAGGTTCATGCCGAGTCACCCCACAGAGAACGGTCTTCGAGAACGCACTTCGACGGCCGTACATTGAAAGCCGTACATTTAAATTAGCACTGCTAGTTTGTTTCGGCAGCTCTACTATGTGCGCCATGGCCCGACCGCGCAAGCCCCTCCTCAACTACGACCGGATCGTCGAGACGGCTCGCGAACTCGTGGACGCGGAGGGCCTGTCGGCCGTCTCCACGCGCCGCCTCGCCGGCGAACTCGGCGTGAGCGGGCCGTCCCTCTACAACCACTTCCGCACCATGGACGAGATCCTGGAGGCGGTCGCCGACTCGGTCAGCGCCCAGGTCGACCTGTCGATGTTCGAGGACGGCCGGGGCTGGCGCACCGCCCTGCACGACTGGGCCGTCTCCTACCGGGCCGCCCTGCGCGACCACCCGAACATCGTCCCGGTACTCGCCCGCGGCCCCGGCCGCCGCCCGGCCGCGCTGCGCCTCGCCGACGCCGTCTACGGCGCGATGGTCCAGGCGGGCTGGCCGCCGGCGCAGGCCACGTCCATCGGCGCGCTGATGCGGTACTTCATCATGGGCTCGGCGCTCGGCTCGTTCGCCGGAGGTTTCGTGGACGACGCGAGCGCGTACGACCCCGCCGACTACCCGCACCTCGGGCAGGCCCACCTCCTCGCCGACCAGCAGGAGAAGATCGACGAGCGGGCCTTCGAGACGGGTCTCGCTGCCCTGCTGGACGGGCTGGCCCGGCAGTACGAGCAGGTCGGACGCGATGGGTAGTGCCGCGATGGGTTGTCGTACGTGTGCGGCGGCTTCGTGGCTTGCCGCGCAGTTCCCCGCGCCCCCTGGGGTGCTGCCGAACCGTCGCTTCCCTCGCTCGGCTCCCCCAGTCACCTCACCTTTCGGTGGGCGCCGAAGTGTTCGTGCCGCATTCTGGAGCGCATGGCCACCAAGGACCCCCAGGCACCGCACCTCGCCCGGCTCGCCGCGCTGATCGCCGACGAGACGCGGGCCGCGTGTCTGCTGGCGCTGCTCGACGGGCGGGCATGGACCGCCGGTGAGCTGGCACGGCATGCCGGGGTGGCCGCGTCCACGCTGAGCGAGCACCTGGGCAAGCTCGTCACGGGCGGGCTGCTCACCGAGGAGCGGCAGGGGCGGCACCGGTACGTACGGCTGGCCGACGCGCGGGTCGCCCAGCTGGTGGAGGACCTGGCCGCCCAGGTGACGCCGGGGACGGCCAGGCGGCCGCGGAATCTGCGGGAGTCCAGCGCCGGGTCGGCGATGGCCCGCGGGCGCACCTGCTACGACCATCTCGCCGGGCGGCTCGGCATCACGGTCACAGACGCGCTGACGGAACGAGGTCTGCTGGTCCAGGACACCGGGTTCGCGCTGACGGACGCGGGGCTCGGCTGGTTCGACTCCGCCGGGATCCGGCTCGACCGCACCGGTCGGCGCCCACTGGCTCGCGCCTGCCTGGACTGGACCGAGCGTCGACCGCATCTCGCCGGTGTCGCGGGTGCGGCCCTGTGCCGGCATGCGCTGGACGCGGGGTGGTGCGTACGGATCGGTTCGGAGCGCGCCGTGAAGGTGACGGCGCCGGGCGAGAAGGCTCTGTCCGAGCTGTTGGGCATCGACGCGGCCACGCTGCACTGACGTCCGGCCGGGCGCACCGCGAGCAGCCCTCCCGTCCGAAATCCGCGAGCTTTCGAATCGTTGCTTTCCTAGCCTCTGGAGCATGATGAACGCCTCCCCTGCCCGCCGTACCGACCTGCTAGCCACCGGCGCGGCCACCGTCACCGTCGTGCTGTGGGCCTCCGCCTTCGTCTCCATCCGCAGTGCCGGGGCCGAGTACTCACCCGGCGCGCTGGCGCTGGGGAGGTTGCTCGTGGGTGCCGTGGTGCTGGGGCTGATCTGCCTGGTCCGTCGGGAGGGGCTGCCTCCTCGGGCGGCCTGGCCCGGGATCGCGATATCGGGCCTGTTGTGGTTCGGCTTCTACAGCGTCGTGCTGAACTGGGGCGAGCAGCAGGTGGACGCCGGTACGGCGGCTCTCGTCGTGAACATCGGGCCCATCCTCATCGCGCTGCTGGGCGCCCGGCTGCTCGGGGACCCGATGCCGCCGCGGCTCCTGGCGGGCATGGCGGTGTCGTTCGCCGGCGCGGTGACCGTGGGGCTGTCGATGTCGGGCGAGGGGGGATCCTCGGTGCTCGGAGTGGTGCTGTGCCTGCTCGCCGCGGTCGGCTACGCGGGCGGCGTGGTGGCACAGAAGCCGGCGCTGGGGCATGCGAGCCCGCTCCAGGTGACGACGTACGGGTGTCTGGTCGGCGCGGTCCTCTGCCTGCCCTTCGGCGGGCAGCTCATCGACGACGCGGCCGACGCCTCCCTCTCCGCGACCCTCAACCTGGTCTATCTCGGCGTCTTCTCGCTGGCGCTCGCCTTCACGACCTGGGCGTACGCCCTGGCCCGTACGACGGCCAGCCGTATGGGCGCGACCACCTACGCGGTGCCCGCGCTGGTCGTGCTGATGTCCTGGCTGGCGCTGGGCGAGGTGCCGGGGCTGCTCACGCTGGCCGGCGGGGCGCTGTGTCTCGCGGGAGTCGCGGTGTCGCGGTCCCGGACCCGGTCCGCTCGGGTCGTGGCGGCGGCGCCGCAACCCGAGCAGACCCGCGAATCAGCGTGAATCGCCTGAACGCGCCCTGTCCGCAAGGACCTTGATGGACAGCAGGGCGATCACCGAGAGGCCGATGATGTAGCCGGAGACCGCCATCGAGGTGCCCGTGGCCTCCAGCAGCAGCACCATGATGAACGGGGCGAGGCCACCGCCGAGCACGGCCGCGATCTGGTATCCGAGAGAGGCACCGGTGTAGCGCATCTCAGGCGTGAACAGCTCGGCGAACAGGGCCGCCTGGGGGCCGTACATGATGCTGAGGAAGCAGCTGGCGACGAAGGTGCCGACCGCGAGCCACAGCAGTGAGCCGGTGTCGATCAGCAGGAACAGCGGTACGGCCCACAGGGCGATGCCGGCCGCGCCGATCGCGTAGACACGGATGCGGCCGACCTTGTCGGAGAGCGCGGCGGCGGCCGGGATCAGCACCAGCTGGGTGAGGCTGATGCACAGCGAGACCATGAGGACGGCGCTCTTCTTCATGCCGAGCTCGCGGGTCGTGTAGTCGAGCACGCCGGTGATGATGATGTAGAAGGTCGCGGTGTTCACGGCGAAGGAGCCGCCGGCGAGGAGCACCGTGCCGAGGTGGCCCCGCAGGATGGTGCGCAGCGGTGAGGACTGCTCGCTCTTCTCCTGCTCGGCCAGCTTCTTCTCCGCCTCCCGGAATTCGGGGGTCTCCTCGACCCGCGTGTGGATGTACCAGGCGAGCACGAGGACCAGCAGACCGACGAGGAACGGCACGCGCCAGGCCCAGGCCGCGAACTCCGCGTCCGACGTGAACGCTCCCGCCAGCAGGAACACCGTGTTGGCGGTGACCACGCCGATGGGAACACCGAGCTGGACGAAGCTGCCGTAGACACCGCGCTTGCCCTCGGGGGCGTACTCGGTGGCCATCAGCATCGCGCCGCCCCACTGGGCGCCGACGGCGATGCCCTGCAGCACGCGGAGGACTACCAGCAGGATCGGGGCGGCGACCCCGATCGTGTCGTACGTCGGGAGCAGGCCGATGCCGGTGGTGGCAAGGCCCATGAGGGTGAGCGCGAGGACCAGCATCGGCTTGCGGCCGCGCTTGTCGCCGAGCTGGCCGGCGACGACGCCGCCGAGGGGGCGGGCGAGGAAGCCGACGGCGAAGGTGGCGAAGGAGGCGAGCACTCCGGCGGTGGGGTTACCGGCCGGGAAGTACAGGTCGCCCAGCACGAGGGCTGCGGCGATACCGAAGACGAAGTAGTCGTACCACTCCACGGCCGACGCGAGAGCGGCGGCGGTGGCGACGCGGCGGCGGTTGCCGACGACGGGTGCGGTGGGGGTGAGCGGCTGGGCGGAAGGTGCCGTGTCCATGCGTGCACACTCCGGTGGGTGCGGGGACGGGACGGAGCGGGGGGTAGCTCAGGTTCCCGGGAACGTACTGACCGGACGGTATGCCCGTCAACGGGTCGCGCAGCAGGAGTTTTACCTGTACGTGGCACGGAGAGCGGGATCCAGGCATGCCTGAGGCCCCGGCCTCGCGCGGAGACCGGGGCACCTGGCGGACCGGCCCTAGAACACCACCAGCGCCCTGCCGCCCTTGCCCGCCAGCATGTTCTCGAACGCCGCCGGGATGCCGTCCAGCGCGATCCGTTCCGTCACCAGCGCGCCCAGGTCCAGGCGGCCCGCCCGCACGTGCTCGGCCAGCACCGGCACGTCCCGCGCCGGGTCGGAGTTGCCGTAGACGCAGCCGGAGAGGGTGCGGCCCCAGTGGAAGATCTCCAGGGCGTTGAAGGTGACCTGCTGGTCCTTGCCGCCGATGCCGACGACCGTGGTGCGGCCGCCGCGGCGGGTGGAGTCCCAGGCGGTGCGGATCGTGGTCGCGCGGCCCACGCACTCGACGGCGACGTCCACGCCCTGCTTGCCCGTGAGGCCGCGGATCTCGCGGGCCGTGTTCTCGGAGGCGATCACGTAGTCGGTGGCGCCCGCCGCCCGTGCCAGCTCCTCCTTCTCCGGGGAGACGTCGACCGCGACGATCTTCGCCGCGCCCGCGATCCGGGCCGACTGGAGGGCGGCCAGCCCCACGCCGCCGACACCGAACACCGCGACGGTCTCCCCCTGCCGGACCCGCGCCGAGTGGTGCACGGCGCCGTAGCCGGTGAGGACGGCGCAGCCCAGCAGGGCGGCGTCGGTGAGCGGGATGCCGTCCGGGAGGGGCAGGACGCAGTCGGCCGAGACGACGGTCTCCTCGGCGAACGCGGCGACGTTCAGGCCGGGGTGCAGGTCGGTGCCGTCCGCGGTGCGGGCGTAGACATCGGCGGCGCCGTTGAGCGCATTGGCGCACAGCCAGACCTCTCCGAGCCCGCAGGCATGGCAACTGCCGCAGGACGGCGCCCAGTTGAGGACCACATGGGTGCCGGGCGCGACATGGGTGACGCCCTCGCCGACGGCGACGACCGTGCCGGCGCCCTCATGGCCGAGGACGGCGGGCACGGGGACACGCATGGTGCCGTTGGACAGCGACAGGTCGGAGTGGCACACCCCGGCGGCGGCCAGACGGACCCGGACCTGGCCGGGGCCGGGGTCGGGCAGTTCGATCTCGGTGACCTCCAGCGGGGCACCGACGGCGGGCAGGACGGCGGCACGGACGGCCATGGAAGGCGCTCCCTTGAACGGGCTCAGAACTGGAGGGACTTGGTCTGGAGGTACTCGGTCAGGCCGTGCGCGCCGAGTTCGCGTCCGACGCCCGACTGCTTGTAACCGCCGAAGGGGGCGAGCGGGTTGAAGCGGCCGCCGTTGATGTCGACCTGCCCGGTGTCCATCCGGCGCGCGAAGGCCACCGCCTCCGCCTCCTCCCCCGCCCAGACGGCGCCCGCGAGGCCGTAGACCGTGCCGTTGGCGATGCGCAGGGCGTCCGCCTCGTCCTCGTACTTCAGGATCGACAGGACGGGGCCGAAGATCTCCTCCTGCGCGATGGTCATCTCGGGCGTCACATCGGCGAAGACGGTCGGCGCGACGAAGCAGCCCCGCTCGGCCGGCGCCTCGGGGCCGCCCGCGACCAGCCGCGCCCCCTCGGCGACGCCCTTCTCGATGTAGCCGCGCACCCGTGCCTGCTGCTTGGCGTTCACCACCGGGCCGATGCGCTCGCCGTACTTCGCGGCGGCGGCCGCGGCCAGCTCGACGGCCTCGTCGTACTGGTCCCGGTGCACCAGCATCCGCGTCCAGGCGCTGCACGTCTGGCCGGAGTTGGACATGACGTTGGCGACGCCGACGTTGACCGCCTTGGCCAGGTCGGCGCTGGGCAGGATGACGTTGGCGGACTTGCCGCCGAGTTCCAGGGCGACCTTCTTGATCGCCGCCCCGGCCACCGCGGCGATCTGCCGGCCGACGGCCGTGGAGCCGGTGAAGGAGACCAGGTCCACGCCGGGGTGCTCGGCGAGCGCCTGGCCGGCGACCGGGCCGAGGCCGGTGACCAGGTTGAAGACGCCCGCGGGGACACCGGCCTCGTGCACCGCCTCGGCGAACAGCTGGGCGACCAGCGGGGTGTCCTCGGCGGGCTTCAGTACGACCGTGCACCCGGCGGCCAGCGCCGGGGCGGCCTTGGCGACGATCTGGTGGAGCGGGTAGTTCCAGGGCGTGATCGCACCGACCACACCGATGGGCTCGTGGTACACGGTCGAGTTGCCGACCTTCTCCTCGAAGGCGTACGTCGCCGCGAGCTCGGCGTACGAGCCCGCGACGGCGATCGGCACGCCCGCGTGGACCGCCTGCGAGAACTTCAGCGGCGAGCCGAGTTCGGCGGTGACCGTCTCGGCGATCTCGTCCTTGCGCGCGTCGAGGATGTGGCGCAGGGCGGTGAGCAGCGCGGCCCGCTCGGCGGGCGGGGTCGCGGCCCAGCCCGGGAGGGCGGCTCGGGCGGCGCGTACGGCGGTGTCGACGTCGGCGGCGGTGCCGGCCGGGACCCGGCCGATGACCTGCTCGTCGACCGGGTTCACCACCTCGATCACGTCGCCGCCCGCGGCGGGGCGCCACGCGCCGTCGATGTACATGCCGTCGTGTGCCTTCATTGCACTTCCTCCCGAGCGGGCTGCCACGTCGTCCGGCTCACAAACTAGCGGTGTTAGTTTTTATGCGCCAGCCGTATCCGGATGCGGCTGGGCCACGCGGCCCATGACATCAGAAGTCGACCCGAGCCCGGTCGTCCACCCTCCCTACCGACTCCTGCCCGAACGCCTTCTCGTAGTCACGACGGATCTCCTCGATCTTGCGATCACTGCTGCTCGCCTGCGCCTGCGGGTACAGCAGGATCAGTTCGTACGACCGCTCCTTCTCGATCGTGCCGCTCGCGTCCCGCCACTGCCCGCGCCCGGTCTGGATCGTGAGCCCGTCCGGAAAGTCCGGGGTGACCTCCTTGTCGACGAAGGCCATGAACTGCGCGTCGGTGACAGCAGGCCCGCCGTCGGGCCGCGCGGTGCCGAAGAAGAGCTGTGTCTCGACATACGGCTCTCCTCGCCGTACCGATGCGCCGTCGGTGTCGAGGGAGGCGTAGGCGGTCGGCGCGGCGACGGTGAGCATGAGGCCGACTGCGGTGAGGACAGCCCGAGTTCGGGTGAAGTGGACATTCATGCCCCATGACTAGCCATGCCCGGGGGACTTCACTCCTCCAGATCCGGCAGCCGCGCCGGCGCCGGGCAGATTCGGTCGCCGTGCTGGTCGAAGACGAACAGATGGGCGAGGTCGACCAGGAGGGGGACCTGCATGCCGTGCCGGAGTTCGATGTCGGGGGTGGTGCGCACGATGAGGTCGCCGGGGAGGCGGCCCTCGGGCGGGGCCGGGTCGGGGGTCGCGTCGGCCGGGTGGTCCAGGGTCACCACCGGGCCGGCCCGCAGGGCGCCCGCGCGGTGACGGAGGCGTTCCAGCACCGTGCCGGTCTCACGACGGCGGCGCCGGACCGGGGGGACGGGGCGCGGGGCCTCCAGGTCCGGTACGACGGCGGGGCGGGAGCCGGTGTTGAAGTGGACGAGGACCTCGTGGCCCTGGAACTCCACATGCTCGACCAGGCCCGTGATGTGCACCTCTCCGGGGCGGGCGGAGGCCGGCTCGGCGATCCGGACCGCTTCCGAGCGCAGGCCCACGATGACCTCGCGGCCCTGCTGGACACGGAGCAACTGGTGGTCCAGGGACAGGGGTTCGGGGAGCCGGAGATACTGCTTGCCGAGGCTGATGGTCATCGCGCCGTCGAGCGGGGCACGGACGACGCCGCGCAGCAGGTTGATGCGCGGGATGCCGATGAAGGCGGCGACGAAGACGTTGCGGGGCAGGGCGTACACCGAGCGCGGGGTGCCGACCTGCTGGAGGACGCCGCCGCGCAGGATGGCGACCCGGTCGCCGAGGGACATCGCCTCGGCCTGGTCGTGGGTGACGTAGACCGTGGTGACGCCCAGCTTCCGGGTGAGGCCGGAGATCTCGGCGCGCAGGTGGTTGCGGAGCTTGGCGTCGAGGTTGGAGAGCGGCTCGTCCATCAGGAACGCGGTGGGGTGGCGGGCGATGGCCCGGCCCATGGCGACCCGCTGGCGTTCGCCGCCGGAGAGCTGGGCGGGGAAGCGGTCGAGGAGGTCCTCGATGCCCAGCATGCGGGCGGTGGCGTCCACCCGGGGGCGCGGGTCCGCGCCGGGCTCCTCGATGCGCAGCGGGAAGCCGATGTTGTCGCGGCTGGTCATGCTCGGGTAGAGGGCGAAGTTCTGGAAGACCATCGCCATCCGCCGGTCGGCGGGCAGCAGGTCGTTGCCGTACTCGCCGTCCAGCAGCAGCTCGCCCTCGTCGATCTCCTCCAGGCCGGCGATCATTCTGAGCACGGTGGACTTGCCGCAGCCGGAGGGCCCGAGGAGGACGAGGAACTCCCCGGGCTCGATGTCCAGCGAGAGCCGGTCCACCACACGGACGCCTCGCATGTAGGACTTGCTCACGTCGTGCAGGGAGATGGCGCGTGTCATGACTGCTGCCCCCGGGGGCTGTCCGGAGCGCCGCTGCTCCGTGTGTCCGAAGACTCCGTGCGGGTCGTACGGGGCCTTGAGTCACGGAAGCTAACGGAATGTGCCCGGCCGGGGGAAGGGGTCTGTCACTTCGTAGCGGTCAGGTGGGCGAAGACCACCACGTTGCTGGTGTATCCGGCCTGCCGGTCGAAGAGGCCGCCGCAGGTGAGCACGCGCAGCTCCGGGCGCCGGCTCGGGCCGTAGACCTCCTTGTCGGGGAACGTCGCCTTGTCGTAGACCTTCACCCGGTCCACGGTGTAGACGGCGCTGCGGCCGTCCTCGCGCCGCGCCTCGATCTGCTTGCCGCGCTTGACCGAGGCGAGTCCGGCGAAGACGGCGGAGCCGGTCGTGGTGTCGCGATGGCCCACCGCGATCGCGACGCCGGGCTCGCCCGGTGTGGGGCCGCCCCGGTACCAGCCGATGAGGTTCGGCTCGTCGACCGGCGGTGTCTCCAACTCCCGTTCCCCGGTGAGCCCGAGGCCGATGATCGGGGCGTCGATACCCAGGGACGGGATACGCACGGACGTCGGCCGGGACCGGGGCAGCGGGCGGGGCGGTCGGGTGGGGTGGGCCTGGCCTGCGGCAGCCACGGAGTGCCGGCCGTCGGGTCCTGTCGGCGCGATCGCCTCACGGAGTCCCTCGCACCGGACGGCCACCATCACCAGGACGACCGTCAGAGCGGCCGTTCTGGAGAGCCGGTAGGCGCGGGTCCGGTACCAGGGCCGGCGTCTGCGCCTACGCGGCACCATCGGTCTGCCGGCGGGTCCTGCGGAAGTACACGGCGCCGCCGAGCGCTGTCAGGCCCACCATCCCCGCGCCCGCGACCGGCGCGTACGCGGCCGCGGTGTCGACCAGACCGCCACCGCCCGCGTGCACACCGCCTCTCGGGCCGTGGTCGTCGCCGCGCCCCCACCCTTCCTCGCCCCGGTCGTTGTCCTCGATACGCCCGGGCGGACCGCCATCGCCCCGCCCTTCCCGTCCTTCCCGCCTGTCGTCCCTGTCGTCCCCGTCGTCGTGGCACCGGACGCGGAAGACCTTCTCCTTCGGGGGGATGCCGGTCACCACCCAGGTGAGCTTGTACTGCCCCTCGGCGAGCCCCAGGATGTCCGTGTGCCCGGCGCCCCCGGCGAGCTGGATCGCGCCGGTGACGGTGGCACCCGTGGGCAGCGGAGGCTGCGGCGAGATGGTGTACGTGATCGAGGCGAGGATGTCGAAGTTGACGGCATCGAGGTAGAACCGGCAGACCACCGGGTCGTCCTTCGGCACCCCGTAGGGCACGCCCTCACGGTGGATCCTGATGTCGCCGTTCTCCCCCTGGGCCCACGCGGTCGGCGCCGTCACCCAGGACGCGCCCGCCGCGGCGAGGGCCGTGAGGACGACTGTGGCGCCCGCGCGGGCGCGAAAGGAACGTGAGGGTGTCAGGGTCGGCATGCGCGCTCCTCAGGTTCAGACGATTTTCATACAAATCGCTCTTTCGCCTGACTCTCCGTCACGCGCACGCGACTCGCCGTACCGACGCCCGGCGCGTCGTCAGATTTCGCTCGTCCGGCGCAGTCCCGGACGCCTCGGCCGCCCCGAGGCACCCGATCCGGGCCCTCCCGGCCGCTTCGGCGTACGCACGGCCACCCCCGCCGACAGCAGCAGCAGGCCCGCCAGCATCACGAACGGCGCAGCCACCCCGGCGATTCCGGCGACCAGGCCCGCCGAGGCCGGCGCGGCGACCTGGCCGAGACGGTTGCCGGTCAGCCGCAGGGCGAGGGCGGTGGAGCGGGCGCCCTCGGGGGCCGCCTGCACGACCGTCGTCATGGACAGCGGCTGGCCCACGCCGAGGCAGAAGCCCAGCACCGCCAGCATGACGGCCAGCGCCCACACCGGCACCGGCAGCGCGACCCCGGCGCACAGCAGGGCCGCCAGCAGACAGGTCACGGTCAGCAGCAGGGTGCGGCCGAGCAGCCGCAGCAAAGGCGTCAGCACCAGCCGGCACGCGATGGTGGCCGCCGCGCGCAGGCTCAGCAGCAGGCCGATCGCGGACGGCGCGATGCCCCGGTCCTCGCCGACCACCGGGAGGTAGGCGGTGAGGATGTCGGTCGCGGAGAGCACGGCGAGGCTGATGAAGATGCCGGCGGGCACGCCCCGGGCCCGCAGTATGCGCCCGACAGGGACGCGATCCCCTTGTTCCGCACGGGACTTGGCCGTCGTACGGCTCTCTATGTGCCACAGCGACGTCAGCGCGACCGCGCCGCCCGCACCCGCGACCAGCAGGGCGAGGGCGCTGGTGCCCGCCATGTCCCGGCCGCCGATCAGCGCGCCCGCGGCGATCGGGCCGATCAACTGGCCGAGGGAGGCGCCGATGGTGAAGTGGCCGAAGTTGCGGTCCTGTTCGTGCGGCGCGGACTGGCGGGCGACGAGCGACTGGGCGCCGATGACGAAGCAGAGGTGGCCGAGGCCCATCACCCCGCTCCAGACCGCCATCGCCCAGAGGGAGTTGGCGAGGCCGCTCATCGCGCAGCCGCCGGAGATGAGCACGACACCGACGGGCAGCAGCGGCGCACAGCGGCCGTGATCGGTGCGGCGGCCCAGCGGGACGGCGACGAACAGCGGGAGCAGCGCGTACACGCCCGCGATCACACCGATCGCCCGCTCGTCCGCACCCAGCGCGAGCGCCCGGTAGGAGACGGCGGGCCGGGCCATCGACACCGCCCCCTGCGCGAAGCTGAAGGCGATGACGAGGCGGAGCAGCCAGCCGCGGTTCCCACCGGGCGCCATGAACGTGTCCTCCTGGAACTCCTGGAACGGGACTTGAGATCAGGGGGTCAGATGATGCCGAACAGCATTCCTGCCCCGAGGATGACGAGGCATGTGAGCGCGGCCCACTTCACGACGAACCGGGTGTGGTCGCCGAACTCCACCTTGGCCATGCCGACCAGGACGTAGACGGCCGGGACGAGCGGGCTCGACATGTGCAGCGGCTGGCCGACCAGGGAGGCGCGGGCCATCTCCAGCGGGGTGACACCGTGCGCGGCACCGGCCTCGGCGAGGACCGGCAGGACGCCGAAGTAGAAGCCGTCGTTGGACATGAAGTAGGTGAGCGGGAGGCTCAGGATGCCGGTGACCAGGGCCATGTGCGGGCCCATGCCCTCGGGGATGACGTCCACCATCCACTTGGCCATGTGGTCGACCATGCCGGTGCCCTGCAGCACGCCGGTGAAGACGGCGGCGGCGAAGACCATTCCGGAGACGTTGAGGACGTTGTCGGCATGGGCGGCGAGGCGGGCCTTCTGGTCCGGGATGTGCGGGAAGTTCACGGTGAGCACGAGCGCCGCGCCGAGCAGGAACAGCACCGGGATCGGCAGCCACTCCATGATCATGGCGGTGAGCAGGGTGACCGTGAGCAGCGCGTTGAACCAGTACAGCTTGGGGCGCAGGGTGGGCCGGTTCGGGTCGAGGGCCTGGAAGCGGTCGTCGTCATCGTCCGCGTCGGTGCCGGAGCCGGCGCCGCCGGTGACCGTCCTGCCCGTGCCGGAGGAGCCGGATCCGGCGCCCACGAGGACCGTCTCGGTCTCCTTCTCCTCGACCTTCTCCTCGACCAGGACCTCGTCCAGGGTCAGCACACCGAGCCGCTTGCGCTCGCGCCGACCGAGGACGTACGAGAGGACGAAGACGAAGGCCAGGCCCACCAGGAGGGCCGGGATCATCGGGACGAAGATGTCGCTGGCGTCGAGCTTGAGCGCGGTGGCGGCGCGGGCGGTCGGGCCGCCCCACGGCAGGGTGTTCATCACGCCGTTGGCCATGGCGGCGACACCGGTCATCACGACCAGGCTCATCTTCAGGCGCTTGTACAGCGGGTACATCGCCGAGACCGTGATCATGAAGGTGGTCGAGCCGTCGCCGTCGAGCGAGACGATCGCGGCGAGGATCGCCGTGCCGACGACGATCCGCATCGGGTCCGCCTTGGCGAACTTCAGAATCCCCCGGACGATCGGGTCGAAGAGGCCGACGTCGATCATCACACCGAAGTAGACGATCGCGAACATCAGCATCGCCGCGGTAGGGGCGAGGCTGGTGACGCCGTCGATGACGTAGTCACCGAGCTTGGCGCCCTTCCCGACGAAGACGCAGAACAGTGCCGGGATCAGCACGAGCGCCGCGATCGGCGACATCTTCTTCATCATGATCAGGACCAGGAAGGTCGCGATCATGGCGAAGCCAAGGATGGTCAGCATGAGTGGATACCTAACGTTCGCCTTTGAACGACCCCACCAGGGTCGGCGGTGCGTTGACGTTAGGTCCCGCTCTGCGGCGTTAACAAGACGTTGACGTGCGAGCAATAAGCGCAAAACTGCTGGTCACAGCTTTGCACTGCTCACAGGGCCGACGCGGGTGGCCGGTTCACTCATGTTTGCTTCGCCGATGTCCGTGCCGGTCGCCCCAGCCGACCTGCCTTTCTGCTGGGGGTCCGGGGGTCATCCCCCGGGGAAAAGCAGTACCGGTACGCCGTTGAGGACCGCGTTGCCCGACAGCGGGTCGAGCAGGCTGCCGTCGAGGAGCTGGTTGACGTTGACGCCGGGTTCTTTCAGCGCATGGTTCAGCCGGGTGCCGGGCCGGTCGTGTCCCCAGCCGTGCGGGAGGCTGACCACGCCCGGACGCACGCCGTCGGTGACCTCCGCGGGCGCGGTGACCTCTCCTCCGGCGCCCTTGACCCGCACGGGCGCCCCGTCGGTGACACCGAGCCGTTCGGCGTCCTCGGGGTGGATGTGCAGGGTGCAGCGGTTGCTGCCGCCGGTGAGGGCGGGGACGTTGTGCATCCAGCTGTTGTTGGAACGCAGGTGGCGGCGACCGACGAGGACGAGTCCCTCGGGGCGCTCGTGCAGGGCCTGGCGCAGCCGGGGCAGATCGTCCGCGATCGGCTGCGGCAGCAGCTCCACCTTGCCGCTGACGGTCTTCAGCGGCTGCGGCAGCCGGGCCCCGAGCGGCCCGAGGTCGATGCCGTGCGGATGCGCCAGCAGTTGCTCCAGGGTCAGTCCGTCCGGCCGTACGCCGAAGCCGTCGCCGTAGGGGCCCAGGCGCAGCATCATGTCGAGCCGGCGTTCGGCGCCGGTGTCGCCGGTCAGCTGCCCCGCGAGCTCGTGCGGGTCCCGCCCGTACGCAGGGGAGTGCGCCTCCTGCACCGCCTTGCCGAGGGTCTGCCCGATGACCAGGTCGTCGACGGCCGACGGGTCGGCGCCGTGCATCCCGGTCGCGGCCAGGATCAGCCGGGCCAGGATCTCCGTCTCGGCCATCCGGCCGGGCTCCAGCGGGACCGCGGGCCGGCTGAAGCGGACCTGGTTGCGTACGGCGAGGGTGTTGAACGCGAAGTCGTGGTGCGGGCTCTGCGAGGGCGGGGGCGGCGGCAGCACGACGTGGGCGTGGCGCGAGGTCTCGTTGAGGTACGGGTCGACGCTGACCATGAAGTCGAGCGAGCCGAGGGCCTTGTCGAGCCGGTCGCCGTCGGGCACCGACAGCACGGGGTTGGCGGCGACGGCGATGACGGCCCGGATCGGCTCGCCCTGCTCGGTCGCGGTGTCGATCTCCTCGGCGAGCGCGGAGATCGGCAGCTCGCCCTTGGCCTCGGGGTGCCGGCTGACCCTGGAGTGCCAGCGCCCCAGCGCGAAGCCGTGGCCGGGCCGCGCGGGGCGGGGCGTCTTGTCGGTGGCCGCCTGCGGGAAGAGGGCGCCGCCGGGCCGGTCGAGGTTGCCGGTCAGGATGTTCAGTACGTCGACCAGCCAGCTGGCGAGGGTGCCGTGCGGGACGGTGCAGCTGCCGATGCGGGCGTAGACGGCGGCGGTGGGCGCGGCGGCGAGCTCACGGGCGAGGGTACGGATCACGGCGGCCTCGACGTCACAGGCCCCGGCGACGGCTTCGGGGGTGAAGTCCCGTACGGCGTCCCGGAGTTCGGCGATCCCCTGGAGGTGCGGGGTGAGCTCGCCCGGGTCCACGAGGTCTTCCTCGAACAGGGTGTGCGCCATCGCCGCCAGCAGCAGCGCGTCGGTGCCGGGGCGGATCGCGAGGTGCCGGTCGGCGAGCTTGGCGGTGCGGGTGCGGCGCGGGTCGATGACGGTGAGGGTGCCACCGCGGGCCTTGAGCGCCTTCAGCTTGCCCGGGAAGTCGGGCGCGGTGCACAGGCTGCCGTTGGACTCCAGCGGGTTGGCGCCGATCAGCAGCAGGTGGTCCGTGTGGTCGAGGTCGGGCACCGGGATCGCGTTGGCGTCGCCGAAGAGCAGTCCGCTGGAGACGTGCTTGGGCATCTGGTCGACCGTGGAGGCGGTGAAGATGCTTCGGGTGCGCAGTCCGGCGAGCAGCACCTGCGGGTAGAGGGCGCCTGCCATGGTGTGCACGTTGGGGTTGCCGAGCACGACGCCCACCGCGTTCGGCCCGTACCGCTCGACGACCGGGCCGATACCGGCGGCGACCGCGTCGAAGGCCTCCTCCCAGGTGGCCTCGCGCAGCTCGCCGTCCTTGCGTACCAGCGGGGTGCGCAGCCGGTCCGGGTCGCCGTCGACGGCGCCGAAGGAGGCGCCCTTGGGGCAGATGAACCCTTGGCTGAACACGTCGTCGCGGTCGCCGCGGGCCCCGGTGACCTTGGTTCCCTCGATGGTGAGGGTGAGGCCACACGTGGCCTCGCACAGGGGGCAGATACGCAGTGCGGTGCGGGACACGGGTCCTCCCGAGGTGGCGGCGGCAATGACGCGCGGACTCACAGCCGAGCATACCGACCGGTATGCATGGAGGGGAGGGCTCGGAGGGGTGAGGTCGGAAATTCTCCTCCGGTTCAGTCGAGCACGCGCGCCAGATACGCCCGCAGCAGCTCCCGGGCCTCCTCGATGATCCGCTCATCGCCCTCCGGTGCCATCCGGAAGGCCAGGTGGACCAGGGTGTCGGCGGTCTCGACGGAGATCAGGAAGGTACGGCGCAGATCGTCGTCGGGCTCGCGGTCGAGGTAGCCGGAGAGCAGCTCGGTGAGGCGGTCGGCGACCCGGTGGTTGGGTTCGCCGCGGTTGCCGACCGGAATCTGGTTGCCGAAGTCGACCAGGGAGAAGCCGGGCGCGGTGCGCTTCATGGCGAGGTACTCGTCGAGCACGACGTCCATGGCGGAGCGCCAGCCTCCGTCGCCGGCCCCCTTGAGGCGCTCGGTGACGCGGGCGGTGTAGCGCTCCAGGTTGCGCTGGGCGAGGGCGTCGGCCATCTGGCGCTTGTTGCCGAAGAAGCGGTAGACCGAACCGATGGGAACACCGGCACGCTGGGCCACGGCCCGGGTGCTCAGGTCGTCGTAGCCGACCTCGTCGAGGAGGTCGGCGCAGGCGTCGAGGATTCGGGTGAGCCGTTCGGCGCTGCGCCGCTGCACGGGCGCCCGGCGTAGCGATGCGGGATGGGGCACGGTCTTCATGATGCCTTTCCGGCTCGTTCCGGTGAAGCTCGCCCCCCTGTACGGAAGCCGGTACCCGGCGCGCTCAGTGCCGCGGGGGACGGGGTCGCCGCCGGCGTGGCGGCCGGCTTCGGCGTGCCGGCCGGCGTCGCGGTCGCCTCCTCCTGAGATGCCGTGATGGCGGCCGTGTTCTCGACGGGCTTGCCGTCCACCGCCCACACCGTGCCGTCGTCGGCGTACAGCCGGACGGTGACCTGGTGCGTGCCGCGCGGGACGAGGTTGGGAGCCAGACGGTACTCCGGCATGCGGAGCCTGGTCACGAGACGGCCGTCCACGTAGAGGTACGCGAGCCCGCGGCCGGCCATCGCCTTCGCCTCGGCGCCGGCGGGCGAGAAGCGGAAGTCGCGCACGGTCAGCCGTACGTCCCAGCCGCCGGCACCGCCGGCACCGCCGCCCGGATCCGGCTGCACCTCTACGCCGACCTCGGGGGCGCCGCCCTTGCCCACCTCCCGGTAGTGCCGCCCCTCGCCGTCGGTGTCGTCGAGGACCTTGCCCACCGGGGACACCCCGCCCTGTCCCTGTTCCCGCGCATCACTGGGACCGCAGCCCACGGATCCGGTCAGCAGCAGGACACAGACCGCGAGCGCGGCGAGAAGGCTCCGCGTCCACGACATGTCCGGAGACTAGAACACCCCTCCGACAGCCGAATCCCCCTCAGGTCTGGTTGATGTCCCGATCCTGTCGTACCTCCTGAGGAGGACCGGCCGAATCTGTTCCGCCGCTCTTGCGCCCGGGAAAACGCAATCCTACGGTGAAGCATAGGAATCAGATCTCAAGGGAGCGATCATGAGCGGGGACGCGCGGAAGACCGCGGAAGGGCTGACCTACCTCTCCGGTTTCGGCAATGAGCACAGCTCGGAGGCGGTGCCCGGTGCACTTCCCGAGGGTCGCAACTCACCCCAGCGCGCCCCGCTGGGCCTGTACGCCGAGCAGCTGAGCGGGTCGGCGTTCACCGAGCCGAGGGCGCACAACCGCCGCTCGTGGCTGTACCGCATCCGCCCGTCGGCCGCGCACCCCGCCTTCAGCCGCATGGACAACGGAGCGATCCGCACGGCCCCCTTCACGGAGTCCGTGCCCGACCCGAACCGTCTGCGCTGGAACCCCCTGCCCGAGCCCGCACCCGGCACCGACTTCCTCGCCGGCCTGTGGACCCTCGGCGGCAACGGCGACGCGACCCAGCGCACCGGCATGGCCGTGCACCTGTACCACGCCAACTCCTCGATGGACCGCGTCTTCAGCGACGCCGACGGCGAGCTGCTGATCGTCCCGGAGCGCGGCGGACTGCTGCTGCACACGGAGTTCGGAATGCTGCATGTGGAGCCGGCACATGTGGCGCTGATCCCACGTGGGGTGCGCTTCCGTGTGGAGCTGCTGGACGCCTCCGCCCGAGGCTATGTGTGCGAGAACTATGGTGCGCCCTTCCACCTCCCCGACCTCGGCCCGATCGGCGCCAACGGCCTCGCGAACGCCCGGGACTTCAAGGCGCCGGTGGCCGCGTACGACGACACCGAGGGCCCGGTGGAGGTGGTGAACAAGTTCTGCGGCAACCTCTGGAGGGCCACCTACGACCACACACCCCTCGACGTGGTCGCCTGGCACGGCAACCATGTGCCGTACGTCTATGATCTGCGCCGTTTCAATGTGATCGGCACCATCTCATACGACCACCCCGACCCGTCGATCTTCACGGTGCTGACGTCACCGTCGGACACCCCGGGGCTGGCGGGCGTCGACTTCGTGGTCTTCGCGCCGCGCTGGCTGGTCGGCGAGGACACATTCCGGCCGCCCTACTTCCACCGGAACGTGATGAGCGAGTACATGGGCCTCGTCGAGGGCGCCTACGACGCCAAGGCGGAGGGCTTCGTGCCGGGCGGCGGCTCGCTGCACAACATGATGTCGGCGCACGGCCCGGACCGGGAGACGTTCGACAGGGCGAGCGCCGCGGAGCTGAAGCCGCAGAAGATCGACGACGGTCTGGCGTTCATGTTCGAGACCCGCTGGCCGGTGACGCTGACCCCGCAGGCGGCCGACGCCGACCACCTCCAGCGACGCTATGACGACGTCTGGCAGGGCATGGAGCGCCACTTCCGCCCCTTGCAGTAAAGATCCCCGACCGGTACGGATGGCCCCGTGACCTCCTTCGCCCCGGACTCGATCGTCCTGAACCGCAAGCTGCCGCTCTGGTACCAGGTGTCGCAGTCGCTGCGCGCCTCGATACTGGGCCGCCGCCCGCAGGACCCGCTGCGCCTGCCCACCGAGGAGCAGCTGGCCGAGCACTACGGCGTGAGCGTGCTGACCATGCGGCAGGCGCTGAAGGAGCTGGAGGACGAGGGCCTGATCACGCGGCATCGCAGACGCGGCACGTTCATCGAGCCGGACGCCCGCCGGGGCTCCCCCGTGCGGCTGCTCGGCTCGGTGGACGCGATCGTGGCCCAGCAGTCCGGCATGGCGACCGAGCTGCTGGACCACGGCAAGGCGCCGGTGCCGGGCGAACTCGCCGAGTACTTCCCGGACGTCGACGAGGTGGCGACGTACCACCGTCTGCGCAGCGACGAGAAGACGGGCGAGCCGACCAACCACGCCCGCAACTACGTCCGCCCCGAACTGGCCGCGCGCATAGACCTGGACGACCTGGTCCGCTGGCCGATGACCAAGGTGTTGCGGGATGTCGTCGGGGCGGACATCAGCCGCATCACGGACACGGTGGAGGCTCGCCTGGCCGACCCGGAGACGGCGAAGCTGCTCCAAGTCCCGTTGCTGAGCCCGATCCTGCACTACACGGGGGTGACGTACGACATGGAGGGGCGGGTGCTGGACGTGGCGGTCATCCACTACCGGGGCGACCGGTTCTCGTTCACGGTGACCTTGGAAGCAACATAGGCGTGGTACGAGACCTGCGGCCGGTGGGGGCTGGTCGCGCAGTTCCCCGCGCCCCTTTCGGGGCGCTGCCCCAACCCGCGTTTCGGAGCCAGGCCGTACGATGCCCAGCGTGACGCACGACGACGCTCCGCTGCTGGCGGACCTCATGCCGTGGTCCGTCGCACCGCCGCGGCTCGGCCGGGGGTGGCCGACGGGCCCCGACGCGGCGTCCCTGAAGGCCCGCTGGGACGCGTTCGTGAAGGCCGAGGGCCCGGACCGGGAGGCCCTGCTGGAGCCGACGCGCTCCCGCACCCTGCACTCGGCGGTCGGACAGCTTCCCGGCCAGTCGACCGACACGGCGAAACTGTTCCGTGCCTCGGGCCCCTGCCCGGACCCGGTGCGCGTCCTGCACGCACCGTTCGACGAGCAGTGGCTGATCCCCGACCACCGCCTGATCGACGCGGCCCGTCCCGAGCTGTGGCGGGTGGCGGACGAGCACCAGATCTTCGTCCTGGAGACCCCGGAGTCCGGCCTGCTGGCGACCTCGCTGCTCCCGCTGCTCCGCCCTGGCCGCGTCCGCCCGCTGTACCGCCGCCCCGGCGGCACGGAACCCAACCTGGCGCCGGGCCTCCTGGAGCACCTGCGGGACCGGCTCGGCGGACCGGTCGAGCCGCTGGACGTCCTCGCCTGGACGCTGGCGGCGGTACGCCCGGACCTCACCGTCCCCCTCACCGGCGACCCCGGACTCTGGGCCCGCGGCGTGGAGTCGGGCCGGCGCGCCCTGTGGCTGATGCGCCGCGACGGCGACCGCCCGAAGCTGCCCGGCGGCCGCCGCCCCTACGTCCGCGCCCCGCTCCCCTCCCGTCCGCTGACGCTGGAGTACGACCGCGAGGAGGAGGCCCTGCTGCTGGGCGAGGGCCGCATCTCACCGGTCCCGCCGCAGGCCTGGGACTACGAGGTGGCCGGCGTGAAGGTCCTGGAGCAGTGGTTCGCCGCCCGCGTCACGGAGCCCGAGCCGGGCACCCTGGCGGCGATCCGCCCGGCGACCTGGCCGCAGGCGTGGACGTCGGAGCTGCTGGAGCTGATCACGGTCCTGGCCCTGCTGGCGGAACTCCAGCCGCTCGACCAGGAGTTGACGTCGACCATCACCGCGACCGACCTCCACAAGGCCGCAGTCCTCCCGGTCGCCGAGTCGGCCCGCAGACCGGCGTCGGTGCTGGACGGCCACGAGGAAGGGCCGGAAGGGCAGCTCGCGCTGATCTGACGCGCGCCGGGATCAAAGGCGTCCAGCACCCGTTCGAGCGCCCGCCTGAACACCGCCTCCAGCTCGATCGACCCACTGTCCTCCATGAAGGCCGCGGCCAGTCGCGGGTACTTCCCGGTGGCGACCTGGCTGCCGAGGCAGGCGATGCGGACCGCGCTCTCCTCCTCGGACCAGGGCATGGCACGGGTGCGCTCGGCGGTGGTGACCTCGTTCGCGGTGTACGTCGCCACCAAGTCTTCGGCAACGCTGCGGTGCCGGACGGAGCCGCCTGGCCGGGCGCGTATCCGGTCGCCGGTTCGCCGGCGTGGTGCGCGGTACTGCTCGCGGTGTTCGCACCGCTCGCCGTACGCCGGGTACGCGCGCGGCGGACGGTGAGGAGCGGTACTCACGCGGTCGGCCCCGTCAACGTCCGTACGCGCCAAGGCGGTTACGGATGGGACGGGGCCGATGAGCGGGGTGGGTGAAATTCGGGGGACGTGCCCGCGCCCGGTAGGACTCCGAGGCGCCGCCGGGTGCCGTGGGGATGACGGCGGACGACAGCGCGGTACGGCGCCGGAGACGGTGTGATCTGTCGGGCGCGGGCCTGGAAGTCGTTCGGGGAGCGCCGGTAGGAGTCAGCGCCCGCCGAACAGCGAACGGCGGAGCCGACGCAGCGGGGCGAAGAGCGAGACGCGGCGAACGCGTGCACCCTGGTCGCTGCGCTCGTGCGTCTTGTCACGTGTGGTCAGCTCACGCATCAGCGAAGTCGCCTCGGCTGCCTCCCGCTGCGGCACGGCGGGACCCGCCAGCACCGAGAGATGGCGGTCGAGGCGCGAACTGGTCGCGCTGCTCCCGCAGGTGATCGCAGGGACCCTGGCCCTGCTGCGCACTGTTATCTGATCCATGTCACTCCCCACCCGTACGAGTCCACCCGGCCCGGGCAGGTTAACCCTATCGCCCCGGTGAGGCACTCGTGTATCGCGGTCACAGGATTCACCTTCCCCGTAAGGGTGTTGACAACCCGTTCCTGATTACTCTCCGAATCCAACCGATTTCAGGGCGAGTTGGACAACGGGCTGGCTGGTGGGTTGTGGTGAGCCTCCGTCAGGTTCGACGGTCACAGCCAGTGACGTCGCCGATTTGTCGAGACCGGCCGCGACCAAGGGCGTGTCGCCGTCGAAAAGCCCCAGGGAGCGCGGTTGCACGTCGGGGCGCATCTGCCAGAGCTGGTGCACCCGGCCGCTCGGCAACTCGCCGTATCCGCTCAGAGTGACGACGGCACGCCCCTCCGATGCGGAGGCGACCACTCCGATCGTCCGGCCCTCCGCGTCCTCGTCGGCGGTCGCGCGGGCGTCCGGCGCCCCGAGAACGTTAGCGATCTCACTTGCCCGGGCCTGCTGGGCGTCCAGCTCGTCCTGTGTCCGGTTGGCCTGGACGGCGAAGAGGGAGGCGACGACGAGGGCCGCGGCGGCCGTGGCCGTGGCGAACGGCACGAGCAAGAGGCGCGTCCTGGGCGCACGGGTGCGCGGCGGCGGCTGGGTGCCCCACACATGCGGCGGCAGCTGAGTGGCACGCGCGTGCGCCGGCTCCCGCCCGAGGGACTCCTGCGGGGTCGTCCGTACGGCGGCCAGGACCCGGTCGCGCATCGCGGCGGGGGCCGGGGCGGCCGTGGACCAGGCGAGGCGGACGGCGTCCTCGGACAGGGCGCGCACCTCGGCGGTGCAGCTGTCACAGGCCCGCAGATGCTTCTCGAAGCGCAGCCGCTCGCCGGGTTCCAGGGCGTCGAGGGCGTAGGGCGCGGCGAGGGAGTGCAGGTCCGCTCGGCGGAGCAGTCGGTCCATGAAACTCACGCGACGCCTCCCAGGCACTTGCGCAGCTGGGTGAGTCCGTCGCGCATCCGGGTCTTGACCGTGCCCAGCGGCAGGGAGAGCCGCTCGGCCACTTCACGGTAGGTGTAGCCGTCGTAGTAGGCGAGGGTGACGGACTGGCGCTGGAGCGCGGTGAGGCGGTCCAGGCAGCGGCGTACCCACTCGCGTTCGAGGCCGGCCTCGACCTCCTCGGCGACATGGTCGAAGGCGGGGTGGTTCGCGCGGAGCGCCTCGCGCTGCTCGCGTTCGCCGGCCGCGCGGGCGCTGCGCACCCGGTCGACGGCACGGCGGTGGGCGAGGGTGAGGATCCAGGACAGGGCGCTGCCCCGGCCCGGGTCGAACCTCGCGGCCGACCGCCACAGTTCGAGCAGCACTTCCTGGGTCACCTCCTCCGACTGCGCGATGTCGCGCACCACACGCCTCACCAGCCCGTACACCGGCCCGGAGACCAGCCCGTACAGCTCCTCGAACGCCTTCTGGTCTCCGCCAGCCACGAGCACCAACAGCTCGTCCGCCTCCAACTCGTCTCCCCCTCCAGCCAGACCGCAGCGCGGCCGTCTAGTCCCACGAGGCATTCGCAACCGACCCACCTCCGGATGGGGTTACGGATCAGCGGGCCGAAAACGCGGGTGGTCCACCGATGAAACAAGTTTTCAGTTCAGCCGTAAGAACGCTTGAGATTCGACCAATCCACCCTGGCGACCGCTCCGAATCGTGTTCGTCAGGCAAGTTGGCACTGAGGACGGACGGCATGACACCTAATTCCAGGAGCGGTGCGGGACGCAAGGGCCTCGCGACCCTCGTATGTGGTGCGCTGGCCGCCGGGGGGCTCGCAGCCGCCGGCGTCGCCGCGCTGGCACCGGGGGCGGCCTCCGCCTCCAGCCACCGGGAGGCCCCACTGATCTCGGGGACGCCGCAGTACGACAACACGGACGTGTACGCGTTCGTCAGCCCGGACAAGCCGGACACGACGACGATCGTCGCGAACTGGATCCCGTTCGAGGAACCGGCCGGCGGACCGAACTTCTACCCGTTCGCCGAGGACGCGCAGTACGACCTCCACATCGACAACAACGGTGACGCGCAGGGCGAGCTGCTGTACCGGTTCACCTTCGACACGCACGTGAAGAACAAGAAGACGTTCCTGTACAACACGGGTCCGGTCGAGAGTCTCGACGACAAGGACCTCAACATCACGCAGACGTACGACATCGAGCTGATCAAGCTCAAGAACCAGAAGCTGGTGTCGAAGACGAAGATCGCCAACGATGTTCCGGTGGCGCCGTCGAACGTCGGCAAGGCGTCGATGCCGGACTACGCCAAGCTGCGCGAGCAGGCCGTGCACGAACTGCACGGCGGCACGACGACGTTCGCCGGCCAGGCCGACGACCCGTTCTTCCTGGACCTGCGGGTCTTCGACCTGCTGTACGGCGGGAACCTCTCCGAGGTCGGCAACGACACGCTCAAGGGCTACAACGTCAACTCCATAGCCCTGCAGGTCCCGACCCACATGATCACCGAGTCGGCGGACCAGCCGATCGTCGGCATCTGGTCGACGACCCAGCGGCAGAACGCCAAGGGCTACTACGAGCAGGTCTCGCGCCTGGGCAGCCCGCTGGTCAACGAGGTCGTCAACCCGATCAAGGACAAGGACAAGTTCAACGCGTCCGCGCCCTGGGAGGACGCCCAGTTCCTGAAGAACGTCACCAACCCCGAACTGCCCAAGCTCATCGAGGGGATCTACAAGATCCCGGCACCCGACGAGCCGCGCAACGACCTGGTCGACGTCTTCCTCAAGGGCGTGAAGGGCCTCAACCAGCCGCCGCACGTGCGCCCGGCGGAGGAACTGCGTCTGAACACCTCGATCAAGCCGACCGCGGAACCCAAGCGCCTCGGTGTCCTCGACGGCGACAACCAGGGCTTCCCGAACGGCCGCCGCCTCAGCGACGACGTGATCGACGCCTCGCTCCAGGTCGTCGAGGGTGAACTCCTCGGCGCCAAGAACGACCTCGGTGACGCGGTCGACAAGAACGACAAGGACTTCGAGAAGGCCTTCCCGTACGTCGCCCTGCCGACCGAGGGTTCGCGCGGCCCGCTCGCCAAGGGCACGGACGGCGGGACCGACGTCCGCAGCCAGCTCGGTGACGCGCTGCAGCCGGCCGGTTCCTCCGGCGGCACGGACAACATGGCCCTGATCGCCGGGTCCGCGGGCGCCGGCGCCCTGGGCATCCTGCTGATCGGCGGGGCCCTGATGTGGTGGCGCCGGATGCGGGACCGGGCGTACTAGGCGCTCCGCGGGGAGAGTCGCGAGATGCCGTCGACCGACTGCGGGTCGGTCGTGGCCGGTCGCGCAGTTCCCCGCGCCCCTTGGGGCGCTGACGCCCCCCAGACTGGCGCGGCCCGCAATGTACTCATCCCCCACGGCGCGGGCCGCGCCCCCCACGACAACAACCGCCCCCGCAAACCCGATCGAGGAGAGGGCATGGCCCCGCGTACGAACGACAGCGCATCGGAGAACGAGAACAGCAAGGTCACTGGTGCGGATGCCGCTGCCGCGGGGGTCGATGAGCGTGTTGCCGCAGTACGTCGGCTGAGTGCCGCGAGGCGGGCTGCCTTGCAGCCGGTCCGGCGTTTGAGGACGAGGCCCCTTCAGGGCCGAAGCGGGGGTCCGGGGGCGGCAGCCCCCAGGAAGGCCGGGGTCGAAGGGGCAGCGCCCCTGAAGGACGGGACGGGTAGGGGCGGCGGGGGCGAGGAACCCGGCGACGAGCGCATCGCCGCGGTACGCCGAACCGCCGCGGCCGCCCGCCGCCGACGCGCCCTTCACCTCGCCGGCTGCGTGACACTCCTGGCCGTGGCCCTCACCGCCGGCTCCATCGCCCTCGGCGCCGCACGTGACAACGCGGGCCAGAGCGTCGCCCCGGCATCCGCCGCACTCTCACCGGGCCTCCTCGCGAGCGGTGACCTCGACTCCGGCATCGCCTCCCTCCAGTCCCACCTCCGCGACCAGCCGAGGGACTTCGGCAGCTGGGCCACCCTGGGCCTGGCCTACGTCGAACAGGCCCGCACCAAGGGCGACCCCTCCCGCTACCCCCAGGCCGACAAGGCCTTCGAGCGGTCGCTGGCACTGCGAGCCGAGAACGACCAGGCCCTCGCCGGCCGCGCCGCCCTGGCCGCCGCCCGGCACGACTTCGAGAACGCCCTGAAGTACGCCGACCAGGCCCTGAAGGTGAACCCGTACAACGAACGCGCCCTCTGCTCCCGCGTCGACGCCCTGGTCGAACTCGGCCGCTACGCCGACGCGTCCAAGGCCGCCGACACCGCCGACGACCGCCGCCCGGGCATCCCGGTCTTCACCCGGTACGCCTACGTGCACGAGCTGCGCGGCGACGTCCGCACGGCCGAGCGGGTCCTGAACCGGGCGCTCTCCTCCGCCGTCGCGCCCGGCGACACCGCCTACGTCGCCACCCAGCTGGGCCAACTCGCCTGGAACCAGGGCGACTACGAGGCGGCCCTCACCCACTACGCCCGAGCCCTCGCGGCCGACGAGAACTACCTGCCCGCCCTCGAAGGCCGCGCCCGTGCCCAGGCCGCGAGCGGCGACCGGACCGGCGCCCTGAACGGTCTGCGCGACGTCGTCTCCCGCTACCCACTCCCCGGCCCCCTCGTGGAGCTCGGCGAGCTGTACGAGGCGGCCGGCGACAAGGTCAAGGCCGACGACCAGTACGCCCTGGTCGACGCCTGGACGGCACTCGCCCGCGCCAACGGCGTCAACGCCGACCTCGACACCGCCCTCGCGGCCGCCGACCACGGCGACAAGGCGTCCGCCCTGCGCGCCGCCCGCGCCGAGTTCAAGCGCCGCGAGACCGTGCACACCGCGGACGCCCTCGCCTGGGCGCTGCACGTCAACGGCAAGGACGAGGAGGCCCTGCCCTACGCCCGCAGGGCCACGGCGACCGGCTACCGCAGCGCCGCGTTCCTCTACCACCGCGGCGTCATCGAGCGCGCCACGGGCCACGCCGAGGACTCCCGCAGGCATCTGCGCGCCGCGCTGAAGCTGAACCCCGGTTTCTCACCGCTGGGCGCCCGGGAAGCCCGTACCGCGCTGAAGGACCTGGAGGCGGCCAAGTGACGCTCCGTCGGCTGTTCGCCTCCACCGCGGCCGTCCTCACGGCGGCCTGCGCGCTCGCGCTCGTCCCCTCCCCGCCCGCGAGCGCGCACCCCCTCGGCAACTTCACCGTCAACCGCTACGACGGCCTCGTCGCCGCCCCCGGCGAACTGCGCGTCCACCATGTCGAGGACCTCGCCGAGATCCCGGCGACCCAGGCCAAGCCCGACATCGAGAAGGCGGGCGTGACGCAGTGGGCCCGGCAGCGCTGCGAGAAGGCGGCGCGGGGCAGCGAGGTCACGGTGGACGGCCGTACCGTCGATCTGGCGCTGAACAGCAGCCACGCGCGCGTGCGGCCCGGTCAGGCGGGGCTGGACACCCTGCGCGTGGAGTGCCGGCTGACGGCGCCGCTCCCCGAGGGCGCCACCGACGCCGTCGCCGTCGGCTTCCGCGGCGCGGGCGCGCAGTCCGGCCCCGGCTGGCGGGAGGTCACCGCGCGGGGCGACCGTATGACGCTCACCGCCTCGGACGTGCCGAAGGAGTCGATCTCCGGGGAACTGACCAAGTACCCCGAGGAGTTGCTCTCCTCCCCCGCCGACACCAAGGCCGCGTCCCTGCGCGTACGCCCCGGCGGGCCCGCCCTCGCCGAGTCCGAGCAGGACACCCCGGCCTCCTCCGTGCTGCCGCGCGGCGCCGACCGCTGGACGCGTGCACTGGACAGCCTGGTCTCGCGCCAGGACCTCACCCTCGGCTTCGCCGCGCTCGCCCTGGTCATCGCGGTCTTCCTCGGCGCGATGCACGCGCTCGCCCCCGGCCACGGCAAGACCATCATGGCCGCGGTCGCGACGGCGCGCGGCGGCCGGGCGCGCATGAAGGACGTCATGCCGCTGGCCGCCTCGGTGACGGTCACCCACACGCTCGGCGTGGTCGCCCTGGGCCTCCTGGTCACGGCCGGCTCGGCGGCGGCACCCTCGGTGATCACCTGGCTGGGCATCGCCAGCGGCGCCCTGGTGATCGCGGCGGGCGCGACCCTCGTACGCCGGGCCTGGCACATGCGCAAGCACGGCCTCGGGCAGGGGCACGGACACGAGCACGGGCACGACCACTCGCACGGGCACGGGCACGGGCACGGGCACTCGCACGACCACGAGCACGACGCCCCGCACGGACACGATCACGACGATCACCCGCACCCCCATCCCCACGAGCACCCCCACGAGCCCGACCACACCCACGAACGCCAACCGGTCCTGGTCGCCGCCCACACCCACACCGCGACGGAACCCTCCGCACCCACAACGGCCCACTCACCCGCACACCACGACCACAGCCACAGCCACAGCCACCAGCACGACCACGATCACGACCGCCACCCCCACGGCCACACCCGCAAACACGGCCTGCTCACCCACACCCACGGCGGCTTCGAGCACAGCCACCCCACCGCCCCCACCCTCCGCGGCACGATCCTCCTCGGCTTCGCCGGTGGTCTCGTGCCCAGTCCCTCCGCGGTCGTCGTGCTCGTCGGCGCGGCGGCGCTCGGCAAGGCGTGGTTCGGGCTGCTGCTCGTCGTGGCGTACGGCGTCGGGCTGGCCCTGACCCTCACGGCGGCGGGCTTCGCGGTCGTCAAGCTGGGTTCGGGGGTGACCCGGGTGCTGGACAGGCGTCCCCGCTGGACCACGCACCCGGCCACGACCTTCCTGCGCAGGACCGCCCCGCTGGCGTCCGCGTGTCTCGTCGTACTGCTCGGGGCCGGATTGGTGTTCCAGGGGGCGGCATCCGTACTCGGCTGAGCTACTTTTGGGAAGAAATAGCACGGAGTGGAGATTTCGCACGCATGCGAATGGGGGACGTCCGTGTCCGAAGACCACGGCAGTGAACGTGTGATCGCGGGCCGCTACCGCCTCCTGTCCCCGCTCGGCGAGGGCGGCATGGGCACCGTGTGGCGGGCCCGTGACGAGGTGCTGCACCGTGAGGTGGCCGTCAAGGAGGTGCGCGCGCCGGCCGGGCTGCCGGCGGCGGAGGTCGAGCGGATGTACGCCCGGCTGGAGCGGGAGGCGTGGGCGGCGGCGCGGGTCGCCAACCGCAATGTCGTCACGGTGTACGACGTGGCCGCGCAGGACGGCCGCCCCTGGATCGTGATGGAGCTGGTCCGCGGTATCTCGCTGGCCGAACTGCTGGACGCCGAGGGCCCGTTGAGCCCGCAGCGCGCCGGGCACATCGGTGCCGAGGTGCTGGCGGCGCTGCGGGCCGCGCACGACGCCGGGGTGTTGCACCGGGACGTGAAGCCGGCCAATGTGCTGATGTCGAACGACGGCCGGGTGGTGCTCACCGACTTCGGGATCGCCATGGTCGAGGGCAGTTCGGCGCTGACGATGACCGGCGAGGTCATCGGTTCCCCGGAGTTCCTGGCCCCGGAGCGGGCGCTGGGCCGTACGCCCGGCCCGGAGTCCGACCTGTGGTCCCTCGGTGTGCTCCTCTACGCGGCCGTGGAGGGCAACTCCCCCTTCCGCCAGAACACCCCGCTGAGCACCCTGCGCGCGATCGTCGACGACGAGTTGCCGCCGCCGCACCGGGCCGGTCCGCTCACCCCGGTCATCGAGGGGCTGCTGCGCAAGGACCCGGCCGAGCGACTGTCGGCCGAGCGGGCCGAGCAGGACCTGCGGATCGTCGGCGCGGGTGGCACGCCGCGCGCGGACACCGTGCAGGCGACCCCGTACACCCCGACGATGGCGGCGTTCCCGGCGCCGGAGCGGACCGCCCCGACGGCCCCGGTCCCGGCGCCCACGCCGACCCGGCCCGTCACCCCCGCCTCCACCACGACTCCGGTCCGCCCCGACCGCAACCGGCGCGCCGCCGTCACCCTGATCGCCGGCATCGCCGTCCTGGCGCTGGCCGTGGCAGGGCTGACGTACGCCCTCCTCAACCGTGGGGACGACGGGGACCGCGGCGCGGGCGGTGAGAGCACCAACAGCCAGGTGAGCGACGGGACTTCGCCGACCAAGACCGAGGACGAGAACGCCGCGGGCGGGGCCGACAGCCCGACACCGAGCAAGAGCGAGAGTCGTACGACCGCTCCGGCGCCGCAGTCCGTGCGGGTGTCGCTGGCGGGGGCCAACACCGAGTACTCCGGCGCCTGTCCGCCGTCGAGCGGCCAGGCGCCCGCCTTCACGGCGACGTTCACGGTGGGGCGGCTGCCTGCGCAGGTCAGCTATCGCTGGGTGTCGAAGGACGGCGACGTCATGGACCAGGGCTGGAAGACCCTGTCGTTCCCGGAGGGCGGGGATCGCACCAGGCAGGACCGGGTGTTCCTGACGACGTACGACGAGAGTGGGACCTTCGAGAGCGAGATCAGTGTCGAGGTGCGCGACCCGGTGGAGACGAAGTCGAACTCGGTGCCGTTCTCGGTGACCTGTGAGACGGAGACCCCGACGGGCGGGGTCTCACCAACGCCTACCGAGTCGCCCAGCTCGTAGGAGAGCGGCGGGCGGTCAGGCCGCGCTGTTCAGCACCGGCAGATATCCACCCGACTGGCCCGCGGCCGTCGGGTGGTACGACTCCGGGATGTTGAGCCAGCTCACGGCGTGCATCCATGAGCTGCCGGAGCAGATCTCGTGCCCGGTGAAGGTGGGCCGCACGTCGCCGAAGGTGAACCCGTGGTCCAGGGCGCGCTTCTCGGTCGCCGCGTCGATGTGGTCGGCGGCCTCGTTGAGCGCCCTGCGCTTGGTCTCGGACAGGCCCAGGCAGCCGGAGGCACCCAGCTTGTAGAAGCGCGGGTAGCCGAGCACGACCACATGGGCGGAGGGAGCCTTGGCGCGGATGGCCGAGTAGACGGTGTCGAGCCGGCCGGGGAGCGTCGAGTCGACGAACGCCTTGGCGGTGTTGATCCGGGAGACGCAGGCGCTGTCGGACTGCAGGACGCAGGTCTGCATGATGTCGGCGAACCCCGCGTCGTTGCCGCCGATGGTGATGGAGACGAGGGCGGTGGAGGCGCTGAGCGGGCCGAGCTGACTGGCGGTCACATCACCCGTTTGAGCGCCCGAGCAAGCTGTGAAGTCGAACGACGAGGGTGAGTGCGCGGCGGCCCACAGGTAGGGGTAGGCCCTGGTGCTGCGCGAGCAGTCGCCGCTTGAGGCGAGGTAGCTGCCGGCGCCGAGGCCGGCGGAGTACGAGTCGCCGAGGGCCACGTACCCGCCGGTGGCGGCGGTGTCGGCGGCCTGTGCGGACGCGGCCCCGGTGAGGGCGGTGCCGACGGCGAGGAGGAGCGAGGCGACGTATACGGAAAGTCGGGAACGTCTCATGGAACCTCCCTATAGCAGGATCACTGCAATAACCGTCGTACCAACTACGCGTGTTGACCGGAAGTGTTCATGCCAAGACTTTTCCGGGCATCGCGGAGTCTGTTCCTGTCGGTTTGCTGTGCGGTTTGTTGCGTGTTCATGACAGGTCTGTTGACAGGTCGTCAACTCCCTTGTCGGTCACCGCAGGACCACAGATCCTTTACCTCGGCTTTGGAACGGGAACGCGACGTTCCGAGGCCGTGCCCGCGATCACGCGCGCACCCCCCACAGACGTGCGCCCCACCCAGGCGCGCGCCGCCAAGAGGAGGACTCCCTCGTAATGGCACAACTGCGTAGCAGGAAAATCCGGTTCGCCGCGATAACCAGCCTGGCGACCGCCGCCCTCGTGGGCGGGCTCACCTCCCTCCCCGCCCAGGCCGCCCCGGCCGAGGGCAAGGTCCTGGCCGCCGGCTCCCCCACGGCGATCAAGGACAGCTACATCGTCACCCTCAACAAGAGCGCGGGCCTCAAGGCCGCCTCGGCCTCGGGCAAGGACCTGGTCGAGGAGTACGGCGGCACGGTGAACAGGACGTTCACCAAGGCGCTCAACGGCTACACCGCCACCCTCTCCGCCGCCGAGGCCAGAAGACTCGCCGCCGACCCGGCGGTGGCCTCCGTCGAGCAGAACCAGAAGGTCCACCTGGCCGACACCACGCAGTCCAACGCCCCCTGGGGCCTGGACCGCATCGACCAGGCCGCACTGCCGCTGTCCGGCACTTACACCTACCCGGACAGCGCGGGCAGTGGTGTGACGGCATATGTGATCGACACCGGTGTGCGCATCACCCACCAGCAGATCAGCGGCCGTGCCAGCTACGGCTACGACGCCGTCGACGGCGACACCACCGCCTCCGACGGCAACGGCCACGGCACCCATGTGGCCACCACCATCGCGGGCTCGACCTACGGCGTCGCCAAGAAGGCGAAGATCGTGGCCGTGCGCGTGCTCGACAACGCGGGCTCCGGCACCACCGCGGGCGTGATCGCGGGCATCGACTGGGTGACCGACAACCACTCCGGCCCCTCGGTCGCCAACATGTCGCTCGGCGGCGGCGCCTCCAGCTCACTCGACACGGCGGTGCGCAACTCCATCGCCAGCGGCGTGACCTACGCGATCGCGGCCGGCAACAGCAGCGCCAACGCCTCCTCGTACTCCCCGGCCCGGGTCACCGAGGCGATCACCGTCGGCGCCACCACCAGCTCGGACGCCCGGGCCAGCTACTCGAACTACGGCTCGGTCCTGGACGTCTTCGCGCCCGGCTCCTCGATCACGGCCGGCTGGAACACCGGCGACACCGCGACGAACACCATCTCCGGTACGTCGATGGCGACCCCGCACGTCGCGGGCGCGGCCGCGGTCTACCTGGCGGGCCACACCTCCGCCACCCCGGCCGCGGTGGCCTCGGCGCTGACCTCCGGGGCCATCGCCAACGTGGTCACCAGCCCCGGCAGCGGCTCCCCGAACCGGCTGCTGAAGCTCGTGCCGTGACGCACCCCCGCACCATCTGAACCACCGGTCCCCGCAGACCCCACGCCTGCGGGGACCGGCTGCGCGCGGGCGCGAAACGAACAGATGTCAAGAGGCCTTTCGCATCTTGACGGCCGACGCGGCGCTGAGCCACATTGAAGCCCGGCATCCGGCGCTTCGGGGGGCAAAGTCGCCAATGCAGACCATACGTATCAAGACAGCTTCATCCAGAGCCGAGACTCAGGACACCGAGGGCGCGCGACCAGGACCGGGGAGGGACCTGACGCCGCTGCTCGCGGGTGCCGCGACGGCTGTGGGGGCGGTCGGCGCGGTCCTCGCGCTCGTCGACTCGGACTCGCCGCTGCGCGGCCCCTTCACCCTGTTCTTCCTGCTCGCGGCTCCGGCGACGGCGATCGCCGCCGCGCTGCGCGGGCTGGAACCCTTCGGCCGGGCCATCGCCGCGGTTGCGGGCGCGGTCGTCGTCAACATGCTGGTGACCCAGGGCATGCTGGCCGTGCACCAGTGGTCGGTACGCGGCGGGATCGTGGCGGTGACCGCGATCAGCGCTCTCATTCTCCTGCTGGTTCTGGTGCGGCGGCTGCGCGGCCGTACGACGCGAAGGCGGACTCCCTGACGTGGACATCAGCGTGTACCGCCCCGGGGAGCTCAGCTCCGCCGACCGGGCGGCGTGGACATCGATGCAGTCCAAGGCCCATCTGCAGGGCTCACCCGAGCTCGCCAACCCCTTCCTGTCGCCCGAGTTCGCGCTCGCCGTCGGCCGCTGCCGGCGCGGGGTGCGGATCGCGGTCGTGCGGGAGGGCGGCGAGCCGGCCGCGTTCTTCCCGTTCCAGCGGACGGCGACCGGTGTCGGCCGGGCCATCGGCCTCGGCGTCTCGGACGCCCAGGGCGTCGTGCACCGGCCCGGGTTCGGCTGGGACGCCCAGGAGCTGCTGAAGGCGTGCGGGCTCGCCGTGTGGGAGTTCGACCACCTGGTGGAGGGGCAGACGGCGTTCGCGGCGGAGGCCTCCAGCACCTACCCGTCCCCGGTCATGGACGTCGACCAGGGCTACGACGCCTATCTGGCCCAACTCCGCGCACACTCACCGAAGTTCACCCGGACCACGCTGGCCAAGGAGCGCAAGCTGGGCCGGGACCACGACGGGGTGCGCTATGTGCACGACGAGCGCGATCCGGCGGCCCTGCGCACCCTGATGGCATGGAAGTCCGCGCAGTACCGCAGGACGGGGCGCAGCGACCGGTTCGCGCACGAGTGGATCACCCGGCTGGTGCAGCAGCTGTTCCACACCCGCTCCGAGCCGTTCGCGGGGGTCCTGTCGGTGCTGTACGCGGACGGCAGGCCGATCGCCGGGCACTTCGGGCTGCGTACCGAGCGGGTACTGGCCTGCTGGTTCCCGGCGTACGACCCGGCGTTCTCGAAGTACTCGCCGGGTCTGGTGCTGCATCTGCGGATGGCCGAGGCGGCCGCAGCCGACGGCATCGGCCATCTCGACCTGGGCCGGGGCCAGAAGGAGTACAAGGACTCCCTGAAGACACGTGAGCTGACGGTGTCGGAGGGGTGGGTGACCAGGCGTCACCCGGTCGCGTTCGGGCATCGGGCACGCCGTGCCCCGGTCCGGGCGCTGCGCAACACCGTGCAGACGCGGCCGGAGCTCTTCGAACCGGCGGACCGGCTCCTCAAACGTATGGGGAAGATCCGTTCCGGACGTAGCTAACTCCGGTCAAACCAACAAAAACGTGGGGGCTCGTTCCAGCTCTTGCCATACAGGTGCAATCGTCAATACCGTCGTATATCTCACTCGCATCGGACGGTTGACCGCGGCTCTAGGGGAGGGCTCAAGGACCGCGACGGTCCCGACGCGAGGCGTGGTAGGGGGGTGCTCGGTGAAGGTGTCCGCACTTGCGACCGGGTCGTGCCGCGCGACCGGCTGCCGTTCTTCCGGTGGCCGGCCAGAAATGCCAGCTCACCACACGCGTACGGAGATCCGTTCCTCTGTGCCGTGAGTGAGAAGAACCCCCCTTTCGAACCGGACACATAGCCGGGCCGCCCAGGGGCGGGCGGTCCACCGGACGAGAGGGACCTGACTCATGAGTTCTGTGCTGCGCCCGGCGGTCGCGGACCAAGATCCGTCACCGCAGGGAAGGTACCGGCCCGTCTCCATGCACCTGGCCATCGCGCCGCCGGTGAGTGTGGTGATCCCGGCCATGAACGAGGCGGAGAACCTGCCGTACGTCTTCAAGACCCTGCCGGACTGGATACACGAAGTGGTCCTGGTCGACGGCAATTCCACCGACGACACCGTGGAGGTGGCCCGGGAGCTGTGGCCCGACGTGAAGGTCGTGCGGCAGCGTGGCAAGGGCAAGGGGGATGCCCTGATCACCGGGTTCGAGGCGGCCACCGGCGACATCATCGTGATGGTGGACGCAGACGGCTCGGCCGACGGCAACGAGATCCTGTCGTATGTCTCCGCGCTGCTCTCGGGCGCGGACTTCGCCAAGGGGTCCCGCTTCGCCAACGGCGGCGGCACCGACGACATGACGCCGATCCGCAAACTGGGCAACTGGGCGCTGTGCACGGCCGTCAACCGCAAGTTCGGCGCCCGCTACACCGATCTCTGCTACGGATACAACGCGTTCTGGCGGCACTGCCTGGACAAGATCGAACTCGACTGCACCGGCTTCGAGGTGGAGACCCTGATGAACATCCGGGTCGTCAAGGCGGGCCTGAAGGTGCAGGAGATACCCAGCCACGAGTACCTCCGTATCCACGGCACGAGCAATCTGCGGGCCGTGCGGGACGGGTTGAGGGTGCTCAAGGTGATCCTTAGAGAGCGCTCCAACCGGCGTGCCCTGCGCCGCCGCACCGCCGCGGCGCACTCCCCGACGCTCGACTCGGTTCGCCCGGTTCACCCGGCTCGCCCGGTTCACTCGGCTCACTCGGTCCGGGGAGAGGCGTCTTGAGCGGTCCCGACATCTCCGTCGTGATCTGCGTGTACACCGAGGACCGCTGGGAGGACATCCTCGCGGCGGTCTCCTCGGTGCGGGCGCAGGCGTATCCGGCACTGGAGACGCTGCTGGTCGTCGACCACAACGAGGCGCTCCTGGACCGGCTGACCAAGGAGTACAAGGAGTCCGACGAGAGCGCGACCGAGGTTCGGGTGCTCGCCAATGCGGGCCCCCGCGGCCTCTCCGCCGGCCGCAACACCGGCATCGCCGCCTCGTACGGCGAGGTCGTCGCGTTCCTCGACGACGACGCCGTGGCCGAGCGGGACTGGCTGGGGCACTTCGCCGCCGGGTACGCCGACCCTCGTGTGATGGCCGTCGGCGGGCGCACCGAGCCGGTCTGGGCGTCGGGGCGGCGGCCGGACTGGTTCCCGGAGGAGTTCGACTGGGTCGTCGGCTGCACCTACCGGGGGCTGCCGCAGGGACTGGTCGAGGTACGCAACGTCCTCGGCGGCAACGCCTCCTTCCGGCGCACCGCGTTCGACTTCGCGGGCGGTTTCGCCACCGGCATCGGGCGCGACGGCGACCGGTTGCCGCTGGGCTGCGAGGAGACGGAGCTGTGCATCCGGCTCACCCGCGCCCGGCCCGACGCGGTCCTGCTGATCGACGACCGCGCGGTGATCCACCACCGGGTACCGGGAGCGCGCGAGCGCTTCCGGTACTTCCGCACCCGCACCTACGCCGAGGGCCTGTCGAAGGCACTGGTGGCCCGAAGTGTGGGCGCCGACAAGGGACTTGAGTCCGAGCGCCGGTACACCACCCGGGTGCTGCCGGCCGGGGTGGCGCGCGGCGTCAGGGATGCCGTACTGGCCCGGCCCGGTGGTGCGGGGCGGGCGGGTGCGATCGTCGCGGGGGTGCTGACGGCGGCCGGTGGGTACGTCGTGGGGAGTGTCCGGGCGCGCCGGGGAGGCGCCACCTACTCGGTGGCGGGGCTCGCCGGGGAGACGGGCAGCGAGGAGGAACCGGGCATCGAGGGGGGAACGAGATGACCGACGCGCGTGTGCCGATCCTGATGTACCACGCCGTCTCCACTTCGCCGAACGACGCCACCCGTGATCTGTCGGTGGCGCCGGAGGCGTTCGCGGAACAGATGGCGCTGATCGGCGACCTGGGCCTCACGCCCGTGCGGACGGCCGACCTCGCGGCGCGCTGGCGTTCCGGCAAACCGCTGCCCGAGCGGCCGGTGCTGATCACTTTCGACGACGGCTACGAGGGCGTGCACCGGCACGCCCTGCCCGTGCTCGCCAAGCACGGCTTCGCGGCCACGGTGTTCGTCTCCACGGGCTGGCTGAAGGGCCCGCACGACATGGGCGGCGGCCTGGACACCATGCTCGACTGGGACCAGGTCCGCGAACTCGCCGAGGCGGACATCGAGATCGGCGGCCACAGCCACACGCACCCCCAGCTCGACCAGCTCCCGGACACCAGGCTGCGCTCCGAGCTGATCCTCTGCAAGGAGATCGTCTCGGATCTGCTCGGCACCGTCCCGGCCTCGTTCGCCTATCCGTACGGCTACTCCAGCCGCCGGGTGCGCGAGGCGGTCCGCGAGACCGGGTACGCGCAGGCGCTGGCCGTCAACAACGGCCTGGCGCGGCGCCGGCAGGGGCCGTACGCCCTCACCCGGCTCACCGTGCGCCGCACCACCGGCATCGAGGAGTTCGGGCAGATGGTCGAGGGCCGTGCCATCGCCCGCGCCTTCGCCCGGGACCGCGCCCTCACCAAGGGGTACGCCGTGGTCCGCAGAGCCCGACAGGTCCGCCGGAAGGCCATCCGTTCCCGTGTCTGACACGACGACCACGACCGAGCCCGCCTCGACCGACGCGACGGCGCCCGAGCAGTCGGGGCGCCGGCTTCGCCTGCCCGGCATGGGCGGGCCATCCGGGGGCAGCCAGCTGTTCCGCAATGCCTACGCCCTGATGATCAACACCGGCATATCCGCCGTGCTGGGGCTCGGCTTCTGGCTGGCCGCCGCCCGCTACTACTCCGATTCCGCGGTCGGTCAGGGTTCCGCCGCGATCGCCGCGATGAAGTTCCTCGCCGGGCTCACCGCGGTGGCGCTGACCGGCGCGCTGGCCCGGTTCATCCCGGTGGCGGGACGCAGCAGCGGCCGGCTCATCTTCCGGACGTACGCGGGCAGTTGTGTGATCGTGGCGCTGGCCGCGGGCCTCTTCCTGCTGACGCTGGACCTGTGGGGTCCGTCGTACCGGTTCCTGAACGGGGCGGCGGGCGGGCTCTTCTTCGTCGTGGCCGTCATCGCCTGGAACCTGCTCACGCTCCAGGACGGCGTGCTGACCGGGCTGCGCAGCGCGGTGTGGGTGCCGGTCGGCAACACCGTGTTCTCCGCGGTGAAGCTGGGGCTGCTAGTGGCGTTCGCGGTGGCGATCCCCACCGCCGGTGTGTTCGTGTCGTGGGTCGCCGCGATCGCCGTGTCGGTGCTGCCGCTGGGCTGGCTGGTGTTCCGGCGCCTGGTGCCACGCCATATGGAGGCGACCGAGGACCACGCCGCCCCGCCGTCTCTGAGGGAGGTCGGGAGATTCCTGGCGGGCGACTACACCGGCTCGCTGTTCTCGCTCGCCGTGGTCTACCTCGTCCCGGTGATCGTGGCCGCGCAGGTCTCCTCCGAGGACAACGCGTACTTCTACATCACGGCCACGATCGGCGGCACCGTCAATCTGCTCGCCATCAACATGGGCGCCTCCCTCACCGTGGAGGGCTCGCACGACCCGGGGCGGCTGGCCGCCAACACCCGGGCGGCGCTGAGGCGCATGGCGCGGATCATGGTGCCGGTCGCCGCGATCCTGTTCTTCGGGGCGCCCTGGATCCTCGGCGTGTTCGGCGCGGGCTACACGGACGCGGCGACCCCGCTGCTGCGCTGGTTCGCGGTGGGCGCGCTGCTGCGGGTCGTCATGGAGACGTACTTCGCGGTCCTGCGCGCCCAGAGCCGTACGGCCGGACTGGCGTGGCTGCAGGGCGTGTTGTGCGTCCTGGTGCTGGGCCTGACGTTGCTGCTGCTCCCCCGGATGGGCCTGACCGGCGCCGGTGTCGCCGAGATCGCGTCCCTCTCGGTGATCGTGGCGGTCGCCGCGCCGAAGCTGTACCGGACCGTGCGGGCGACCTCGGCCGAGGTCCCCGAGGACGCGGCCCCCGACGGTGACCTCGCCGACCTGGGGGCGCGCGAGGTACCCGAGGGGGTCCGCAGGCGCATGCCCGCATGGGCGCTCGACACCGACACCCTCGCCCTCGGCGTCCATGTCGACTTCGACCACCTGGAACGCCGTCCCGACGTCCGCCCGGGCCCGGGTACGCCGCCCACGGGCACCCCACCGGTCCGCCCGGAACAGCGGCCGACCTGGGCACGGGGGTCCGAGCTCGGGCTGCCGGTCGAGGTGGGGGTCCCCCCGCGCGAGCGAATTCGAGAGTGGGGGAGGGCGCCGGGCTCGGAGGCATCGATGGGGCCCGCCGAGGTGGACGCCCCGTTCGAGTCGGAGTTCGACGCGGGCAAGGCCGAGGAGTCCGCGGCGGAGGAGCCCATGGAGGCCGCCGTACCGGAGGAGGCCGTCGTACAGCCGGAGAATGCCGTACGGGGAGAGCCGCCCCTGCCCGAGGAGCCCGTACGGCAGCCCGGCGTGCCCGCGCCGACCTGGCGGGAGCGGCTGCTGCCCACCCGTCTCGGGGTGGTCCTCGGCTGTCTGCTGGTCGCCGCGCTGCTGCTGTACTGGGTGCCCGCGCTGCGGCTCGGCGAGGCCGACCTGGACGGGATGGGCGGGCTCGGGCTGATCTCCGTGCTGCCGCTGCCGACGCTGGTCGGGGCCGCGCTGCTGGCGGTGACGTTCGCCTCGCTGCTGTGGCTGGGCCGCGAGCACAGGGCGTTGCTGCTGGTCACCCTGCTGGCGACGGTCGTTTCGCTGCACTCCCTGCCCGCGCTGATCGAGACCGAGCCGCGGTTCGCGACGGCCTGGCAGCACCTCGGCTTCCTGGACTACATCGACCGCACCGGGTCGGCCGTGCCCGACCTGGACGCGCGTTGGAGCTGGCCGGGCTTCTTCGCGGCGGCCGCGTTCGTCGCGAAGGCGTGCGGGCTCGGCGACCTCACCGAGGTCATCCGCTGGTGGCCGCTCACCATGCAATTGCTGTACCTGGTGCCGATGTTCCTGCTGGTGCGCCATATGCGGGCGAGCTGGCGGGCCAAGTGGACCGGCATCTGGGTCTTCGTGCTCAGCGGCTGGGTCGGCCAGGACTACTTCTCCCCGCAGGGCTTCACGTATCTGCTGTACCTCGTCTTCGCGGCGATCCTGCTGGTCTGGTTCCGCGCCCCGCACGTGATCTGGACGAAGCGGCGGCCCGGCGAGGTCGAGGTCGAGCCGACGGACCGGCGGCAGCGGGGCGTGCTGCTGCTGGTCGTGACCGGGCTGTTCGCGGCGAGCGTCCCGGCCCACCAGCTCACGCCGTTCGTGATGCTGGGCGTGCTGACGGCGCTCGTCCTGATCGGCAAGTCCGAACTGCGCGGCCTGCCCATCCTGTTCGGCGTCATGGTGACGGTCTGGATCGGCTTCCTGGCCGAGCCGTACTGGTCCGGGCACTTCGACGAGCTCTTCGGCGGGGTCGGCGGGGTCGGCTCCAACGTGTCGTCGTCGGTGTCCGGCCGTATCGAGGGCGGCAGCTCCACCCACAAACTCGTCCTCTACACGCGTGTGCTGCTGGCCGGCTCGGTGATGGCCTTCGCCTGCTGGGGCTGGTGGCGCCGGCGCTTCCACCACTACCGGGAGCGCTCGCTGCTCGTCCTCACCTTCGTACCGTTCCTGGGCTTCGGCATGCAGTCCTACGGCGGTGAGATGGCGCTGCGCGTCTTCATGTTCGCCCTGCCCGGCGCCGCCCTGCTCACCGGTCTCGCCTTCTTCCCGCGCACCGGGGTCACCGCCAAGGAGCGCGACAAGGACAAGGTGAGCCTGGCCCCGCTGGCCGCGCTCATGGCGGGCCTGGTGCTGATGGGCGGGTTCCTGGTGGCCCGTTGGGGCAACGAGCCGTTCGAGCGGGTCAGGCCCGGCGAGGTCGCCGCCATGGAGTACGTGTACGCCCATGACGATCCGAGCCTCAGGCTGCTGTGGCTGAGCAGCGATCCGGTGAACGACGTGACACCGGCGATGCCGTGGGGCTCGCGGGACATGGAGAAGGTGTCGTACGTGCCGACGCAGGCGCCGGTCGATCCGGTGCTGGTGTCGGGCCTGGTGAAGGCGCTGAAGGACGCGGGCCCGAACTCGTATCTGATGATCAACCGGGGTCAGGTCACCTATCTCCGCCTGGACCTTGGCTACTCCGCGACCTGGGAGTCACGGCTGATCGAGAACCTCGACGAGCGGCGGGAGCTGAAGAAGGTCTTCGTCAACGCCGAGGTGACGATGTACGCGCTGAAGAAGCAGCCGGCCGGTGGGATCCCGAAGGCCGACCCCGGTCCGATCGGGCCGCAGGTGACCTGGACGCCGTGGTCGGTGGTCGGCGGGTTGGCGGCCGTCGCGCTGATCGTGCTGCTGATGGCCCGCGAGATCGTCCGGGTGGCGACAGCGCCCAGCGTGCGGCAACTGCGGTGGCTGCAGAGCAGCTTCTGGTTCTCGCTGCCGCTGCTGGCGGTGCTGCTGGCCTCGCTCGTGCAGCGGTTCCTGACGATCAAGTAGGGGATGGCGGAGGTGAAGTGGCTCAGCGCTTGAGCCACTTCACCTCGTACGCCTGAAGCACGACCTTCGCACCGTCGATCTTCGTGCTGGTCTGCCGGTCGAGGGTGTTCACCGCGAGGATCACCTTGTCCGTGGCCAGGACCCGGACGTCGGGACCGTCCACGGGCACCTCCTTGTACTCGGCGCCCGGCCGGAACTCCTTGCTGAACCGGGAGACCAGGTCGTACATCGGCAGCTTCTTCCCGCCGCTCGCGCTGTCGGTCGGCGTCCACAGACAGCCGGCGCACTCGGTGCCCTTCTCCTCCTCCGGGTTCCAGTAGAAGGCCGAGGAGGCGCCGCCCTTGGCCAACGCCATCATCCCGGCGGCCTGGACGGCGACGCGGCGGGTCTCGGACCAGCCCTTGCGGTCGTCGTTGCCGTCGGCGGGCTCGACGTAGTACTCCGCCCACCACAGCGGCAGATCGCCGGTCTGCTCGCGCACCCACCGGCTCACGGCCGTGAACTTGTCGGTGGCCGTGAACTCGTCGGGCAGGAGCTCGTCGTCACGGGTGTAGCTGGAGCCGTCCACGACTACGAAGTCGGCGCCCGCCTTGTGCTCGTTCCAGTACTCGAATGCGTCGACGGTGCGCTGGTCCAGGGCGCCCCAGGGGCCCTTCAGCGCCGCCGACGCCTCCTCCGCGCGCGGGTCGACGCTGTCCATCACGATGTACGGCCCGCCGACCATGATCTCCGGGTTGACCTTCTTCAACGCCTTGTAGACCAGGTTGTACAGCTTGGTGTAGCCCTCGTAGTCCCAGCGGCCCTCGGCGTCGTTCCAGAAACCCTTGGCCTCGTTCCAGACGATGAAGTGCCGTACGTCCGGGTAGCGCTTGGCGACGGTCACCGCGAGCGCGGCGAAGTCCTCGAAGTGTTCGGGCTCGGGTGCCGTCTCCAAGGCGCCCTGGCTCCAGTCGGTGTGGTCGACACCGGCCTCGCCGCCCTTCATCCAGTCCGGGGCGCAGCACAGGGTGACGACCGGGGTGCTGCCGGAGGCGCGGATGAAGTCGATACGGCGGTCCATCGCGTCGAAGTCGTAACGCCCCCTGACCGGCTCGGGATTGTCGGCGCCCCAGCCCATGATGTGCTGGATCTGGGGCATCCCGCCGGCGTCCGCGAGCCGTCCCTCGACGCGCTCGACCGCGGCCGGGGTGCCCTCGTCCGCGCTGTTCTGCGTGTGCGTGAAGCCCCAGCCGACATCCGGATTCGTCGCGTCCGGCGTGGCGCTCGGGGTGCCGTGCGGCCGGTCCCCGTCCCGTGAGGTGCCGTCGGTGTTCACGCCGTTCCCCGGAAGCGTGTTGAGGAGGGTCACGATCAGCGCCAGAGCCGCCGCGCCCACGCCGAGCAGTGCGGTGAGCCGCCACCGCCGCGCCCCCGAATTCCACCCATGACGTCCCATCAAGGACAACGGTAACGGCGGTGTCGGCGGCTCGGGCGGCTTTCGTCGTACACGGTCGTGTAACAGGACTGAGGGGCACGGCGAAAGCGTCGGGCACGACCACGGCCGGGCGTCGTCACCTGGAAACCGGGTGCACACGGCGCTTTCGTGCCGGATCATGGCCGCATGTCTGCGAACCCACACGACGCTCTGCCGATCCGGCTCAACGTCGACGACAGCGACTCGCCGTCCGACGTCGTCGACGCGCTGTTCCTCGGCCGCTTCGCGACGGGCGAGCAGCCGTACTCGCACGCGGCGAACATCGACCGCGTACGGTCCGGGGCGACGCTGCTGCCGCCGGGCGCCCGGGTGCTGCGCGCCGCCCGTGACGACGACCGCAGCGCGACGCTGGCGGAGGGCGACGGCTGGACCCTGCTGATCTCCCGCTGGAACCGCGGCGCCGACGTCACGGTGACCGCGACCAGCGAGGAGCTGGCGGCGCGGGTGCTGGGCGAGGCGACGGACGGCGCGGTGGACGAGCCCGAGCCGCAGCCGGAGAACGTGACCATGGGCTTCTGGTACGTCTCCCCCAGGCGCGGCCCGCACCGCACGACCCGGCAGATCTCGGCGGGCACCTGGGACGAGGTGCGGGACAACTACACCGGGCCGGTCGCGGACGCGATGGACCGGCTGATGAAGACCACCCCGGAGGACATCGCGGGCCGTCTGCTCCTGCTGCACGGCCCGCCGGGCACCGGCAAGACGTCGGCGCTGCGCACGCTGGCCCGCTCCTGGCGGGACTGGTGCCAGGTGGACTGTGTCCTGGATCCGGAGCGCCTGTTCAGCGACGTCGGCTATCTCATGGACATCGCGATCGGCGAGGAGGACTCGACCGGCAAGGGTCGCTGGCGGCTGCTGCTCCTGGAGGACTGCGACGAGCTGATCCGCGGCGAGGCGAAGCACACGGCCGGGCAGGCGCTGTCGCGGCTGCTCAACCTGACGGACGGCCTGCTCGGCCAGGGCCGCAACGTCCTGGTCGGTGTGACGACCAACGAGGACCTGGAGCGTCTCCACCCCGCCGTCGTCCGCCCCGGCCGTTGTCTGGCCCGTATCGAGGTGGGGCCGCTGACGCGCCGGGAGGCCGTGGGCTGGCTGGGCACCGAGGAGGGGGTCGGCCGGGAGGGGGCGACCCTGGCGGAGCTGTACGCGCTGAAGCGGGGGACGTCTCCGACGTCGCTGCCGGAGCCTCGGGAAGGGGCGGACGCGGGGCTGTATCTGTAGGGGCGCCCCGGTGGTGCGGGGTGCTTTGATGGACGTATGACCCTGTTCGTCGGGACGTCGGGGTGGCAGTACCGGGACTGGCGGGACGTGTTGTACCCGCCGGACGTCCCCATCCGGCTGTGGCTTGAGGAGTACACGGCACACTTCGCCACGGTCGAGATCAACAACGCCTTCTACCGCCTGCCGACGCGGGAGAACTTCGAGGCGTGGCGGGACCGGGTGCCGGGTGACTTCGTGGTCGCGGTGAAGGCGAGCCGCTACCTGACCCACATCAAGCGGCTACGGGATCCCGAGGAACCGGTGACGCGCCTGATGACCCACGCGGAGGGGCTGGGCGCCCGGCTGGGCCCGGTCCTGCTGCAACTCCCGCCTACGCTGCGGGCGGATGCCGGGCTGCTGGACGCCTGTCTGGCGTGCTTCCCGGCGTCGGCGCGGGTCGCGGTCGAGCCCCGGCACGACAGCTGGTGGACACCGGAGATCCGCGAGGTCCTGGAGTCCCGGGGCGCCGCCCTGTGCTGGGCCGACGCCGAGTCCCGCCCCGTGACCCCGCTGTGGCGCACCGCCGACTGGGGCTACATCCGCTTCCACGAGGGCCGAGCCCGACGCTGGCCGCACTACGGCCGCCAGGCCCTGGACACCTGGGCCCACCGCATCGCCGACACGTGGTCCGCCGACGACGACGTGTACGCGTACTTCAACAACGACCCGACGGGCGCGGCGGTGGAGGACGCGATGACGTTCGCGCGGGCGGCGAGGGCGGGCGGCCTGCGACCGACTCGCACGCCGAAGCACCTGGCGCATGCCTAAAGGCTGTTGCAGAACGACGATCACAGTAGGATCCGGCCACCCGCGGCAAGATCAACTGCCCGATTGTGCGCCGATTTCCTCCGTCCTGACGGGGCCTTCGAAGCAGCTTTCTGGAGATCGGTCCGAGTTCTGCAACACGCTTTAGGGCCGGTCGCCCCGCAACGCTTCCGTCAGCAACCCGCTCCGTTGCCCTCCGCCGCGACGCCCCGCTCAGCCCCCGCAACGTCGCTCTCCGCCGCGACGCTTCCGTCAGCAACCCGCTCCGTTGCCCTCCGCCGCAACGCCCCGCTCAGCCCCCGCAACGTCGCTCTCCGCCGCGACGCTTCCGTCAGCAACCCGCTCCGTTGCCCTCCGCCGCGACGCCCCGTTCAGCTCCGCCCCATCACTCTCCGCCGCAACGCCCCCCTCAGCCCCGCCCCATCACCCTCCGCCGCAACGCCCCCCTCAGCCCCGCCCCATCACCCTCCGCCGCAACGCCCCCCTCAGCCCCGCCCCATTACTCTCCGCCGCAACGGCGAGCAGCCGTGACGGCGGAATCCGGCGGTGTCGATCCCCGCCCAGCCCTCCTCGCAGCGATCCCAGCTCAGCGCTCCCCCTGAGCCGCCCGCAGGGCATCCCGCACGGCTGCGAGTGCCGTCTTCTCGTCCTGACCCAGCTGTCGGGCCCGCTCCGCGTACACCTGCGCGGCTGCCGCCAGCTCACGCTCCGCGGCCGAGCCGGCGGCAGCCACGAACGTGCCGTTGCGCCCCCGCGTCTCGATCACCCCGTCGCTCTCCAGCGCCCGGTACGCCTTGGCGACCGTGTTGGCCGCCAGCCCCAGCGACTCGGCCAGCCCCCGCACGGTCGGCAGCCGGTAGCCCACCGGCAGCACCCCCGATCGCGCCTGCTCGGAGATCTGGGCCCGTACCTGCTCGTACGGTGCGGCACTGTCGTCGATGCGGATCTTCAAAGTCACGCAGCGATTGTCCCGTACCCCGCGGAAAATGAGAGGCACCGTGGCGCATCTCCCCCGTAGCGTGCGCCGCGATGACTATTACCGTGCGCCCTCTGCGTCCCGACGTCCGAGCCGACATCGAGGGCTTCTCCCACGTCCGCCACCTCGCCCTGCCCTTCATGGTGGGGACCCCGGACGCCGTCGCCTACGACGTCACACACATCCACCCCGACGCCCGGTACCGCCCGCTCGTCGCGGAGGAGGACGGCGAGGTGATCGGCACCGCCCAGGTCGGGCTCGTCCACGACAGCCCGGAGCCCGGCCAGGGCTACGTCAACGTGTACGTCCACCCGGAGCGCACCGGCCGCGGCGCCGGCACACTGCTGGTCCGCACCGCCGAGGAATACCTCGCCGAGCGGGGAGCGACCAGGCTGTTCGCGTGGATCCTCGACGCACCGGGCAACCGCGCCTTCGCCGAGCGGCACGGCTACCGCGCGGGCCGCTCGGCGCACTTCCTCCGGCTGGACCTGGCGGGCGGCACGCTGCCCCCGGTCCAGGCCCCGCCCCCGGGCGTCGAGTTGCGCACGGCAGCCGACTTCGCGGACGATCCACGCCCGCTGTTCGAGCTGGACGCGGAGACGGCGTCGGACGAACCGAGCGACGTCACCTACGAGTTCACGGATTACGAGGCCTGGCTGGAGGAGACCTGGAACCACCCTCTCCTCAGCCGTGAGCTGACGTCCGTCGCGGTCGTCGACGGCCGTCCCGCGGCCTTCAGCCTGGCCCGTACGGACGGCGCCACCCGGTACACCAACGCCATGACCGGCACCGCCCGCGCTTTCCGCGGCCGAGGCCTGGCCAAACTCGCCAAGAACGACTCCCTGCACCGCGCACGCGCCGCCGGTCTCACGGAGGCGTTCACGGGCAACGACACCGGCAACGGCCCGATGCTCGCGATCAACAAGTGGTTCGGCTACGAGATCTGCGCGACGGAGGTCCGCCATGTCCGCGAACTCGGCTGAACGGACACGCCCGCTGGACGTGGTCCTCGTCAAGGGCGGCCGTACGAAGATCCGTTACGCGGCCGAGCTGGTCGCCGACGACGGCACCCGGATCGCCGTCCGAGCCCCCTGGTCCGGCGCCGGGGTCCGTGACTTCGGCTTCGTGCGGTTCGAGCCGGGCGATGTCTTCACCGAGTACTACTGGCGCGACCGCTGGTACGCCGTGAAGGAGGTCCGCGACAGCGCGGGCGCCCTCAAGGGCTGGTACTGCGACATCACCCGCCCGGCCACGCTGTCCGGCGCCGAGCTGGTCGTCGAGGACCTCGACCTGGACCTGTGGCGGTCCGCCGACGGCACGGACGTACGCCGTCTCGACGAGGACGAGTTCGCCGAGAGCGGCCTGGCGGAGTCGGACCCCGAGGCCGCCGCCGCGGCGTTGGCGGCCCTGGACGAGCTGGAGGCGCTCGCCGGCGCGGAGGGCGGCCTGGAGTCCTTGCTCGCCTAGAGAGCCCCGGCCTGGACCTCCGCCACCACGGCATACCGCTCGTCGTCCACGGCCTTCCCCCAGAGCAGCTCGTCGTCCGACAGCCGGTCCACGCGCACGTGGGCGGCGAGCGGGGCGAGCAGGCCGGTGAGCCGGTCCGCCGGTATGCCGACGGGGCTGACCGTCCCCCACACGCCCTCGACCAGCACCAGCCGTCCCCCGGGTCGCAGCAGCCCCACCCAGTGCCGCAGCACGCGCGCCGGGTCGGGCAGCGTCCACAGGACATGCCGTACGAGGACGACGTCGTACCGCTCCTCCCCGACCGGCGGCGCCGCCGCGTCACCGACGAGGAACGCCGCGTCACGTCCGGCGAGCTTGGCGCGGGCGAGGTCCACCATCGCCGGGGAGCGGTCCACGCCCGTGACCCGGTGTCCCTGTTCGGCCGCGAGCAGCGACAGGCTGCCGGTGCCGCAGCCGAGGTCGAGCACGTCGGACGCGCGCCCGGGCAGCCACGAGCGCAGCCGGGAGGCCCAGGCCTGGCGCACCTCGGGGTCGCGCAGGCCATGGTCCGGTTCGTCGTCGAAGGAGGGGGCGGCGGCGTCCCAGTCCAGGTCCGCCCCTGTGAGGGCGTGTTCACCGTTCGTCATGCGCCAAGAGTGACACCCGCCACTGACAGTCGAATGGTGACAGCCGCCACTGACAGGGCCGGCGGCGATGAGGAACTCTCCCCGAAAGGGTCTACCTCCCATATGAACGAGGAACTCGGTGGACCCCGAAGGAGGCAGCCATGCGCCGTATGACCGTGCAGAAGCCCCTGAAGAGGAAGACGGACGCCCGCCGGGTCCGGGAGGAGGCCGACGAGAGCCCCTCGGGACGACCGGAGGTCCGCAAGGACATCGCACGCACCTGGTGGCCGGACGGCTGAGACGCCCTGCCGGCCGCAGACAACGAAAACGCACACAACGCAAACGCGTCAGGTCAGCCGCTTGCGGTAGTGGATGCGGTCGTACGGCCCGTCCACCCGACGCTCGACGACCTCATAGCCGTACTTCGGGTAGATCTTCTGGTTCTCCCACATCTTCGCGTTCGTCAGAAGCCTGACCTCGGGCAGGCCGAGCGCACGCGCGCGTGCGTCCACGAAGTGCAGCAGCCGTCGCCCCACGCCCGTGCCGTGCGCGTCGGGGTGGACGGCGATGCTGTCGAGGTACAGATGGTCGACGTACGCCTCGATCACCACGAGGCCGATCACCGGATCACCCGTCACGAACACCTTCCCCGCGGCCACGTCCGCCGCGTGGTCCGCCTCCATGGGCACGGGCACCAGGCCGATGCGCTCGATGTAGGGCGTGTAGGCCGCGTCGGTCACGGCCCTCACCACGGGTACGTCGGCGGCCGTCGCGGGCCGGATCTCCTCGCTCGTCATGACACGAACGCTAGCTACCTGATCCCAGTCCGAACACTCCCTTAAGGCGACCCTAAAGATCGCCATCACCCGCCTTCAGCAGGCGATTCCGCGGTTTCCTCGGGCTAGTTTCTGATCGCCCCCACGGGATTCACCCCACGTGTCAGAACCCCCCTGAGGAGATCTTCCATGCCCGCACGCCGCAAGGCCGCCGCCGTCGCCGCGCTCGGCCTGACCCCGCTCGCCCTGACCGCCCTCGCCGCCGCCCCCGCCGCGGCGCACGGTTCGATGGGCGACCCGGTCAGCCGGGTCTCGCAGTGCTACGCGGAGGGTCCGGAGAGCCCGAAGTCCGACGCGTGCAAGGCGGCGGTCTCGGCGGGCGGGGCGCAGGCCCTGTACGACTGGAACGGCATACGCATCGGCGACGCGGCCGGCCGGCACCAGGAGCTCATCCCGGACGGCAAGCTGTGCAGCGCGAACAGCGAGGAGTTCAAGGGCCTCGACCAAGCCCGCGCCGACTGGCCGGCGACGCGCGTGAGCAGCGGGTCGTACACCTTCAAGTACCGCGTGACCGCCCCGCACAAGGGCACCTTCAAGGTCTACGTCACCAAGCCTGGCTACGACCCCGCGAAGCCACTGGCCTGGGACGACCTGGACCTGGCGAACCCGGTGGCGACGGCCACCGACCCGGCGGCCTCGGGCGGCTTCTACACGTTCTCCGGCACCCTGCCCCAGCGCTCGGGCAAGCACCTGCTGTACGCGGTCTGGCAGCGCTCCGACAGCCCGGAGGCGTTCTACTCCTGCTCGGACGTCGCCTTCGGCGGCGGCAGTGGCGGAAACGGGGGCGGCACCGGCACGGGCGGCTCAGGCCACTCCGGCGGCGGGGCCGCGCCCGCCCCGAGCGCCTCCGCGCCCTCCGAGGAGCAGATCGAGGCCGGTGCCGACCAGTCGACGGTCGAGCACCACGGCCACGGCGACCAGGACGCCAGTACGTCGGCGGAGCCGGCCGCGGCGGCCGAGGAGGCTCAGCCCGCGGCCCCGGCCAACCGGCCGAAGGCGGCCGGTGCGAGCGAGAACCTCGCCGAGACCGGCGGGGACGGCAGCACGCCGTATCTCGCGATGGGCGGCGCGGCCACCCTGGCGCTCGGTTCGGCGGTCCTGTTCGCATCGGTGCGCAGGCGCGCGGCCGGCGGCGCTCGCCACGGCCGCTGACACCAAGGCTCCGGGGTCTGACCGGCGGCTCAGGCCGGTCAGACCCCGGCGGTGTGTCCAGCATCCACGGACTCAGGTGCTCACGTGCTCACGTGCTCACGTGCTCACGTGCTCAACTGATCCCGGACGCACAGGTGGTGGGGCTGGCGTGGGCCGGGTCGAGCGCGTTGGCCACCTCGTGGAAGGCGATCCGGTCGGTCAGGCCCAGGAACGCGTGCTCGGATATGTCGACCGCGCACAGGTCCTGGATCAGCACGTTCTTCACATCGGGCCCGGTCAGGAACTGGGTCCGGTACGGCGTGACCACCTCGTCGTACTTGGTGGCGATGACCGTGTAGCGGACGCCGGAAACGGTGTCTCCGCCCGCGTTGAGTTTGTTCATGAAGTCGGATCCGGCGACCTGCTGGGCGAGGGCGGGGGTGGCGCTGCTGAGCAGGTCCTCCGCGCCGGGGAAGTACGGCAGCAGGTTGGCGAGCCCGGACAGCGTGGTGCCGTGGTTGTTGGGCGCGATGCCGACGAGGGCGTTCACCTTGGCGGCACCGCCGAGGAACTTGACGTAGTAGCGGGGCATCATGCCGCCCTGCGAGTGACCGACGAGGTCGGCCTCGGCGGCGCCGGTCGCGGCGAGCACCTTGTCGACATAGGCGGAGAGCTGCTCGGCCGACTTGTCGATGGGGCCGAGCGCGTGGAAGAACGGCACGCCCGGCAGTTGGCCGTAGTCGAGGGAGAAGACGCAGTAGCCGCGGCCCTTCAGGTAGGGCGCGAGTCCCAGCCAGTTGTCGACGGAGTTCCCGAGGGTGCCGTGCACGAGGACGACGGGGCGGGGATGGGCGGCGGACGGCTTGCAGGAGTAGTCGTTCCAGCCACTGCTCGAAGTCGCGGCCGCGTCGGCCGCCTGGGCGGTGGTGGCGGGAACGACGGCGACCGCGGTGGTCAGCAGCAGCGCGGCCAGAGGTCTGAGCACTCGTTTCCAGGGCAGCATCGGGTGATCTCCTTGCGGCTCAAGGGAGGTACGACGGCCTTACGCCCTGTGATCCGGATCACGGGATGCTGTTCACTCGTCAAGTTACGGGCGAGTAGTAGAGGTGTGAAGTTACGCGTCAGTAAAAACTTCCAGTGATAGTCAGGGGCGGTTCACAACCACCGATGAACCATCACCAGGCAGGCCTGATGGGCCCATAGGGCGCGATGCGGACCAATTGCCCGAGCAGCGCCCGCACTTCGACCTCACCGAGCACGTCGCCCCACCCCCGCACGACCTCCGCCGCCGCCTCCTCGGCCGCACGGGTACAGGCCCACCCCTGCTCGGTCAGCACGACCAGCCGCGCCCGCGCGTCATCGGGATGCGGCCGCCGCTCGGCATACCCCTTGCGTACGATCTCGTCGACGAGCTGACTCGCCGCCTGCTTGGTCACCCCGAGATGAACGGCGAGGTCGGTGACCGTCGCACCGCTCGGAGCGAGCCGCGCGAACGCGAAACCATGCGCGGGCCGCACCCCCTCGAAGCCCCGGGCGACCACGCCGTCATTGATGCGTTGCGTGAGCTCACCGGCGACGGCGAGCAGGGCGGCGGACAGGGCCATGGCTTCGGAGTTCTGCACGCAGGCATTGAAACACCCTTGACGAATTGGTCAAGCAGCTTGACCATAGATACATATGGTCAATCTGCTTGACCATTTAGCTCCTGCACACCGCCCGCACACCACACAGGAGGCACCCATGCCCGTAATCCGCGCGTCCGAGGCCGTCACCCACGAGATCCATGGCGCCCGTTTCGTCTCGTACGCCACGCCCGACACCGGCAGCAAGGAGCTGTGCGCCTGGCGCGGCGAGATCCCGGCGGGGACCAAGGCGCCCGCGCACACCGTCAACCGCGAGGAGATCCTCCATCTGCTCGACGGCGAACTGCTGATCACACTCGACGGCCGCGCCGACCGGATCACGGCCGGCGACACCCTGATCATCAACCCCGGTGCCACCCTGACCGTCGAGAACCCGACCGAGCGCACCGCCGTCACCTGGGTCACCACATCCATCGGCCTGACGGCGGAGCTGGCCGACGGTACACGCATCGTGCCGCCGTGGGCCAACTGACCGATGACCAAAAGGAGTCAGGCGGCCAGCGACCCCGGCATCACCGCACGCGGCCCGAACTTCGCTCGCGCGCGGTCCGCGACCTCCTCGATACGGCGGGCCTTCTCGTCGAGCGGGTCGAAGCTGAGCTGGTAGGAGGCCTGCTCGGCGGGGTCGAGCCCCTCGACGCGCAGGGCGAGAGCCCGGACGCGGGCGCGCTGGAGGCCGAGGCCTTCGTACATGCCGTACGCCGCCCTGGTCAGCGCCGCCGAGTGGGCCGTCGGCTCCTTCAGGGTGCGGCTGCGGGTCGTCGAGGAGCGGTCGGCATAGCGGGCGGTGAGGGTCAGGGTGCGGCAGACCTTGTCCAGGGCGCGCAGCCGGGCGCCCAGTTCCTCGGCGGCCGAGAGCAGGGCGCGGCGGTGCCGGTCGGGGTCCAACTCGTCCCGGGTGAAGGGGCGTTCGGTGGCCAGCGAGCGCGACATGGCGTTCGGCACGACCCGGCCCCGGTCGATTCCGCTCGCCTTCTCGCGCAGCTCACGGCCCGTCTTCACGCCGACCAGCCGCTGGAGCGTGGACAGCGGCGCGGCGGCGACCAGACCCAGGCTGTCGAGACCGTACTCGCACAGGGTGCGGGCGGTCGCGGCGCCGACACCGGGCAGCGCGGCGACGGGCTTGCCGGCGAGGAACTCCGCGATGGCGTCCGGCTCCTCGGGCACCGCGCACGTCACCCCGGGCCGCGCGTCCCCCAGTGCCACGCGGGCCAGCATCGGCCCCGGCCCGGCGCCGATCACACAGTCGACCCCGTGGTGGGCGAGGGCGCGCACCCGGATCACCGACGCCAGCTCGACCGCGTCCCGCCCGAAGTACCGCTCGGCGCCCCGCAGATCGACCAGCGCCCCGTCCGGTGGCAGCGCCTGGACGACCGGCGTGAAGTCCTCCAGCAGTCCGAGCAGCCCGGGCAGGGCCGCCTCGCACATCGGCGGCAGCTGGAAACGTACGCAGAGGATGGTCATCCCGCACTCCCCGGACTCTGGTGCCACAACTTCCGTACCTGTGAAGGCTCTTGACCCGCCGGTCGTAGATCGGCCCACGGGTTGAGTTCGTATCCGGTGGGCATGTGGATTCGCCGGCCGCGCGCCGGATCCCCGCCGTCCCCCGTCGGCTCAGGCGCCGCCACCGGTTCGGCCAGCCGCGCCGCCACCTCGTCCAGCCCGCCTTCGGCGCGCAGCTCGACCAGCTCGGCGAGGTTCCAGGCGGCGGAGCCCACCACACTCAGGCTGCGCGGCCCGCGCCGCTGCACGACCCCACGCACCAGCAGCAGCCAGGAGTGGAAGACGGTGTGGGCGCACGCGTCGTGCGAGTCGTCGAAGAAGGCGAGATCCACCAGGCCCGTCCCGTCGTCCAGCGTGCTGAAGATGACCCGCTTGCCGGACCGGATCGGCGGCGTCTGAGTGGCTGCCTTGGCCCCCGCGACCAGCACGGTCTCCCCGTGCCGCGCCTCCCGCAGCCGCCGCGCCGAGACGACGCCCAACTCGTCGAGGAACGCCCGGTGGTCGTCCATCAGATTCCGCGAGGCATCCATCGACAGCACCCCCAGCTCGGCGCTGAGCCGCTCCGCCGAGGTGAGGTCGGGCAGCCCGGCCCCGGCCGTCTTCCGCCCGCCGGCCAGCGGGAGCTGTCCCCCGCCGCCGCCCTTGCCCCGGGCGCCCCGGTGCAGTTCGGTCAGATGCAGTTGCAGATCACGCCGATTGGACCCGAAGGCGTCCAGCGCACCGACCTGCGCAAGCCGCCCAGCGAGCGGACGACTGGGCCGGCCCCGCTCCCAGAAGTCGAGCAGCGAGGCGTACGGCTGCCCGTCCGCGATCCGAGCCGCCTCGGCCTCACTGATGCCATGCACGTCGGAGAGGGCGAGCCGCAGCCCCCAAGTCTCCTTCGAACCCGCAGATTCAGACACCAGTTCGATCCGATGTGCGACCCCCGACACATTCACGTCCAACGGCAGGATCGGCACCCCACGCCGCCGCGCGTCCGCCAGCAGCAGCCGCTTCGGATACATCCCGGGGTCATGCGTGAGCAGCCCGGCGTAGAAGGCGGCCGGGTGATGGGCCTTCAGCCAGGCCGACTGATAGGTCGGCACGGCGAAGGCGACCGCGTGCGCCTTGCAGAAGCCGTACGACCCGAAGGCCTCGATGATCTCCCAGGTCCGCCGAACGGTCTCCGCGTCATATCCGTTGGCCGCCGCGTGCTGCGCGAACCACACCCGGATCCGCCCCTGCGACTCGGGGTCGGACAACCCGCGCCGCACCCGGTCGGCCTCGCCCCGCCCGCAGCCGGTCATGATGTGCACGATGTCGATGATCTGCTCATGGAAGACGACGACCCCGTACGTCTCCCGCAGCGGCTCCTGAAGATCCTCGTGCGGATACCGCACCGGCGCCCGCCCGTGCCGTGCCTCGATGAACGGCCGCACCATGTCGGCGGCGACCGGGCCGGGCCGGAAGAGCGAGATGTCGACGACGAGATCGTGGAAGGTGGCCGGCTGGAGCCGCCCGATCAGGTCCCGCTGCCCCGGCGACTCGATCTGGAAGCACCCCAGGGTCTCAGCGGAACGAATGAGCCGATACGTCTCCGGATCGCCGTCCCCCCGCTCGAAGTCGAGGGCGTCCAGATCGACCCGCTCGCCCGTGACCCGCTCCACCTCCGCGACCGCGTGCGCCATCGCCGACTGCATCCGCACGCCCAGCACGTCGAGCTTGAGCAGCCCGAGGTCCTCGACGTCGTCCTTGTCGAACTGCGACATGGGGAAGCCCTCGCCGCTGGTCGGCATGACGGGCGTACGGGAAAGCAGCGAGGCGTCGGACAGGAGCACCCCGCACGGATGCATGGCGATGCCACGCGGCAGCGCGTCGAGCGCCTCGACCAGCTCCCACAACTTGCCGTACTTCTCCCGCTCCCCCGCCAGTTTCCGCAGCTCGGGCAGTTCCTCCAGCGCCGCCCGGGCGTCGCGCGCGCGGATGTGCGGGAAGGACTTGGCGATGCGGTCGATGTCGGCGGGGTCCATGGACAGGGCGGCACCCACGTCCCGGACGGCGTGCCGCACCCGATAGGTCTCCGGCATCGAGACGGTCGCGACCCTCTCGGTCCCGAACCGGTCGATGATCGCGCGATAGACCTCAAGCCGCCGCGCGGACTCCACGTCGATGTCGATATCGGGCAGCACCAGCCGCCGCTTGGACAGGAAGCGCTCCATCAGCAGCCCGTGCTCCACGGGATCGGCGTGCGCGATACCGAGCAGATGGTTGACGAGCGACCCCGCACCGGAGCCGCGCGCGGCCACCCGGATCCCCATCTCCCTTACGTCATCGACGACTTGAGCAACCGTCAGGAAGTACGAGGCGAACCCGTGGTGGGCGATGATGTCCAGCTCCTGGTGCAGCCGTTCCCAGTACGCCCGCTGCCCGTCGTGGCCGCGCAGCACCATGCCCGCCACCGCCCGCGAGGCGAGCGCCCGCTGGGCGGTGCGCCGCCCGGCACCGACGAGATACGGCTCGGGAAAGTGGACGCTGCCGATCCCCAGATCGTCCTCGGGATCGACCAGGCATTCGGCGGCCGTCGCCCGGGTCTGCTCCAGCAGCCGGTACGCGGTGTCGCGCCGGAAGCCGGCGGCCTCGACGACCCGCTCCGCCACCCCGAGCATGTCGTCCGCACCCTTGAGCCAGGCCTCGCCGGAGTCCAGTTCCTTGGTGGAGTCGATGGGCACGAGCCGCCGCGCGGAGTCCAGCACATCGGCGACCGGCCCAAGGCCCGGGTCGGCGTACCGGACGGCGTTGCTCAGCACGGGCCGCACCCGCTGCTCGGCGGCGAAGCCGACGGTACGGGCGGCCAGGCGCAGCGAGCCCGGGCCGGTGCCCTTGCGCCCGTGCCAGACGGCCTCCAGCCGCAGGGAGTCGCCGTAGACCTCCCGCCAGGGCACCAGCAGCCGGGCCGCCCGATCAGGACGACCGGCGGCGAGCGCACGCCCGACATCGGACTCGGTACCGAGCAGGACGGTCAGCCCGTCCCCCCGGTTGTCGCCCCGGGGCAACACCGGCGGCCCCTCTCCGCCGCGCCCCTCCTCACCGCGCCCGTCTCCACCATGCGAGGCAGAAACGATTCGGCACAGATCACCCCACCCATGGGCCCCGTCCCGGGCGATAAAGGTGACCCGGCACATGGACTCATCGACAAAGGCACCCCCGCGCACGGGCACCCGCCGCCGCCCCGGAGTCTCACCCGCCCCCACGGCCTCGAACTCCGCCACGGCGAGCTCCACACCGAACAACGGCCGCACCCCCGCCGCCGCACAGGCCTTGGCGAAACGAACCGCACCCCCGAGCGTGTCGCGATCAGTGAGCGCCAGGGCATCCATGCCCCGCTCGGAGGCACGCTCGGCCAGCCGCTCCGGGTGCGAGGCGCCGTACCTCAAGGAGAACCCGGAGGCGGTGTGCAGATGCGTGAACCCCGGCACACGCACCTCCCGCACTCATGCGTCCGGGCCGGAACCCCGACCATCGAACACTAGTTCCCACTTCTCCCACCCCCACCATAGACCATCTCCAGCCCATTTCTCGAACACTCGTACGACATCCGTTCGGCCGCCTCCCACCTGCACAAACGCCCGGAGCCCCGGACCGTGGGGGCATGACGCAGACCACCGGCGCCGACACTCCCCACAGCCCCTTCATGGCCGAGGTGAAAGACGCCGTCACCCCACGAGCCACGCTGCTCATGATCGGCACGGTGGCCCTCGCCCTGCTCTTCATCACCTCCTATGTGGGCGCGCTCCACGACCCGAAGCCCAAGGACGTGCCCTTCGGAGTGGTGGCCCCCCAGGCGGCCGCCCAGCAAGCGGTGACCCGACTGGAAAACCTCCCCGGCGACCCCCTGAACCCCCGCTCGCTGCCCAACCCGGCAACGGCCCGCGCCCAGATCCTGAACCGAGAGATCGACGGCGCCCTGTTGATCGACCCGGCAAGCACCACCGACACCCTCCTGGTCACCACCGGAGGCGGAAGAGTGCTGGCCACGACCCTGGAGAACCTCGTCACCGCGCTGGAGAAGTCCGAGGCCCGCACCCTCCGCACCCTCGACGTGGCCCCCGCCGACCCACACGACGCCAACGGACTCACGTCCTTCTACCTGACCGTGGGCTGGTGCGTGGGCGGCTACCTCTGCGCATCGATCATGACGATCAGCTCGGGCGCCCGCCGCCCCACCCCGAGACGCTCGGTGATCCGCCTCATCGCCATGGCCGTGGTCGCCATCGTCGGCGGCCTGGGCGGCGCCCTGATCGTCGGCCCCATCCTGGGCGCCCTGCCAGGCAGCATCGCCGCCCTCTGGGGCCTGGGCGCCCTGATCATCTTCGCGGTGGGCGCGGCCACCCTCGCCTTCCAGGCCGTCTTCGGCCTCGCCGGCATCGGCCTGGTCATCCTGATCATCGTCATCCTGGGCAACCCCAGCGCAGGCGGCGCCCTCCCGCCCCCACTGCTCCCACCGTTCTGGCGAGACATCGGCCCAGCCCTGCCCCCAGGCGCGGGCACCTGGGCAACCCGCTCGATCGCCTACTTCAACGGCAACGACATGACCGCCTCCCTACTGACCCTCTCAGCATGGGCAGCAGCAGGAACCGCGATCACACTCCTGGCGGCGACCCTACGAGGCAGGGAGCCCAAAGCACCGTAGGAAGCAAACGCACCGGGTGAAGCGAACCCGCACCCGCGTACGGCGGGAAGGGGACGTGCCGAGGGGTGTCCGCCCGCAGCGGCGGGCGTCAAGAAACAGCACCTCTTGAGAAGAGCAACCGCCCGACCGAGGACGGACACCCCCCGGCGCGGCCCCGACCCACAACGCAACCCAAGGCGCTACACGCACCCCCACCGAACAGCAACGGGCCGCCGCAGGCATATCGGCCCACCCGCCGAAGGCACACGCAAAGTCCCGCCCCCCACAACCCGGGACGGGACTCCGCAATGCGCCAAACGTGTCAGCCGATCTCGGTACCCGTGGCAGACAGCGCCTCGGTCACCGGCTGGAAGAAGGTCTCCCCACCGGAGGTGCAGTCACCGCTGCCACCGGAGGTGAGCCCAACCGCCTTGTCGCCGGAGAACAGCGAACCACCACTGTCACCGGGCTCGGCGCAGACGTCGGTCTGGATCAGCCCGTTGACGATGTCACCGTTGCCGTAGTTCACGGTGGCGTCCAGGCCGGTCACCTTGCCCTCGTGCACCTGGGTGGTGGACCCGCTACGGGTGACCGCCATACCCACGGTGGCGTCGGCGGCACCGCTGATCGCCTGCGAGGACCCGTTGTAGAGGTTGACCTCGCTCGGGTGGTCGACCTCAGCCGTGTACTTGACCAGCCCGTAGTCGTTGTCCGGGAAGCTGGACGTCTCGTTCTTCCCGATCTCGGTCCCGCTGGAGTCCGACCAGGTGGAGATCGACTCCGTGCAGTGCCCGGCGGTCAGGAAGAACGGCTCGCCGCCCTTGACCACGTTGAAGCCGAGCGAGCAGCGCCCGGTGCCACCGGTGATCGCGTCACCACCGGCGATGAAGGGCTTGAACTCCCCCTTCGTCCGCTTCAGTTCCGCCGTGGCACCCAGCCCGTCGACCACCTTGCCGAGCTTGGCCCACTCGGCCTTGGACACCGTACGGTCGGCCGTCACGACAACCTTGTTGGTCGTCGGGTCCGTCATCCAGGAGGTGCCGGGAATGGTCGCGTCCTGCTTGAGCGTCGTACGGGCGCTCTTCAGCTCGGCGAGAGAGTTCTCGACGACTCTGGCCTTGGCGCCGGCCGCCTCGACGGCATCGGCGGCGGCCTCGTCGAGGACGTTCACCACAAGGTTCTTGGCCTGCGCGTCGTAGTAGGTACCCGCGGCATCGGCGCCGAGGTCCTTGGCGAGCGTAGAGGCGAGCTTTCCGGCCGCGCCGACCGAAAGGAGCTTCGGCGAGGACGCCTCAGGCGTCTCACTCGCGTTCGCAGACTGCAAAGTCACGCCCGCGGCCACCAGTGCGGCGATACCCGCACCTGCCAGGGCTGCACGCCGCTTGGGTATGCGTCGGTGCTTCAACTCACGTCCTCCTGTGGGGGGTCGGCCCGAGAGGTTGTGGGGACCTCGACGGACCGGAAGGCGTACGGCCACGGGGACGACTCACAACAAAAGCCGCACCCGCACCGGTTGAACAACTCTCACTATTCCTAGGTTCGAAGGGAGCACACAAGGTCGACTTCCGGACGCGCGTAGAACACCGCTGCGCGCCCCCGCCGACTTGACCGTGCACAGTCACACCCGCTCTCTTCGCACAGCAAACACCGCCAGCGAGCGAACCATAAGCAGCGTGTGAGGTCTACTCCTGTCTCAAATTCGCCCCTTCGGGGTCCGATTCCAAGCGGACTTCGAGCGGCGGACGTTCGCCCGTGACGCCCGCCCCTTTCTCAAGAAATCGCAACAATTCCACCGGAATCGGCAGCACCAAGGTGGAGTTCTTCTCGGCCGCCACCGCCATCACCGTCTGCAGCAGCCGCAACTGAAGGGCCGCCGGCGCATCGGACATCTGATGAGCGGCCTCGGCCAGTTTCTTCGAGGCCTGAAGCTCCGCGTCGGCGTTGATCACCCGCGCCCGCCGCTCCCGGTCGGCCTCCGCCTGCCGGGCCATCGACCGCTTCATGGTCTCGGGCAGCGACACATCCTTGATCTCCACCCGGTCGATCGTCACACCCCACTCGACCGCCGGGCTGTCGATCATCAACTCCAGCCCCTGGTTGAGCTTTTCGCGGTTGGACAGCAGATCGTCCAGCTCGCTCTTGCCGATGATGGACCTGAGCGAGGTCTGCGCCATCTGCGAGACCGCGAACCGGTAGTCCTGCACCCGCACGACCGCCTCGGCCGGCGAGGTCACCTTGAAGTAGACGACGGCGTCGACCCGCACGGTGACGTTGTCCCGTGTGATTCCCTCCTGCGCGGGCACGGGCATCGTCACGATCTGCATGTTCACCTTCTGCAGCCGGTCGAAGCCCGGAACGATCATCGTGAACCCGGGCCCGCGCACTTGCGGCCGGAGCCTCCCGAGGCGGAAGACCACGCCCCGTTCGTACTGCTTGACGACCCGCGCGGCCGCCGCGACGTACACCACTGCGGCGGACGCGAGCGCCACTCCCGCCACCACCAGCTCCTCGACCATCACCGACCCCCAGGGTCCGACGTGGGCGCGTTACAGGGGAGTCCTGCCTGTACTCCGACGGTAACCCCGCCTCACGACCAAGGGCGAGCCCCCGCACGGCAGTTGCGTGCGGGGGCTCGATGCTGCTGGCTGCGGTTCAGGCCATACTGAACGCGAGGTCCGGACGGACGTCAGTAGACGCTGACGCCGTACGCGCTGAGAGCCTCGGTGACCGGCTGGAAGAAGGTCGTGCCGCCGGAGGTGCAGTTGCCGCTGCCACCGGAGGTCAGACCGTAGGCGGTGCCGTTGCTGCCGTACAGCGAACCGCCGGAGTCGCCGGGCTCGGCGCAGACCGTGGTCTGGATCAGGCCGCCGACGACGTCGCCGCCACCGTAGTTGACGGTCGCGTTCAGGGCGGTGACCCGGCCGCTGTGCGTGCCGCTGGTGGAGCCGTCGCGGATGACGGTGGTGCCCACGCTCGGCGTGGCCGCGCGGGTGATGTCGACGCCGTTCGCGGTGCCGGGCCGGCTGACGGAACCGGAGTAACGCACGATGCCGTAGTCGTTGCCCGGGAAGCTGGACCCGGCGGTCGAACCGATGACGTTGGTGCGGCCGGAGTTGGAGTACCAGGTGCCCGCGCCGTCGGTGCAGTGACCGGCCGTCAGGAAGTACTGGTTGCCGCTGCTGTCCTGGACGTTGAAGCCGAGCGAGCAGCGCCAGCTACTCGCATAGATGGCGTCGCCGCCCTGGATGAACTTGCTGAACTTGCCGGGGGTGCGCTTGATCGTCAGCGCGTCGGCGTTGGCCCCGGCCTGCTGCTTGATCTTCGCGATCTCCGCCTGGGAGACCGTGCTGTCGGCGGTGACGACCACACGGTCGGTCTTGCTGTCGACGGCCCAGGCGGTGCCCGGGACGTCGGCCTTCAGCACGGAGGCGCCGGCGCTCTTGAGCTGGGCGGCGCTGAAGGTGGTGGGAGTGTCCGCTGCGTTCGCGTTGGGGATCGCGATCGCGGCTGCGGCCACGAGGCCGGTGGATACGGCGATCAGCCGGGTCCGTCTCGCAATGCCGCTGCGGGGAGTGGTGCGCTCGATCCTCACTTTTCGTTCCCTCCAGGGAAGCCGGGGGCCCGCGTGGGGTCGGGGCCCGTGAGGCGCAGTCAGTTGGCCGAACGCCTCCGGATTCCGAACACGCCGTGCCCCTGACAAGCGCTGAGGGGGAGTATTCGGCCGAAGGACGGGTAGCCGCAAGGGCGCCTTTCGGCCGTCAACATTTGAACGATCTGGGCTGATTGGTCACACCCGCCCCGGTCAGCGCTGCTCTCGACACGAGTCGTGCCCTGTCTCGGACCGCGGTCGAAGTCACGTGCCCCGCACGCCCCCTCGTGCATCAACACAACCAACCGACGCTCCCCGTACACCCCCCACACCCGGCCCGGACGGCTCCATCGGCATCGACTGTCCACCGGTTGTCCACGCCCCGGAGATGTCCGGAAGTCGCCGCCTTCCCGGACAGCCTCCATCGAGCCCCGGACGGCCCCTAGCAGCCGTCGCAGGGGCAGCAGCAGTCGCAGCCGTCACAGTCGCAGTCGCGGCAGCAACCCTCGCGCTTCTTGCGGGACCACGGGCCCTCGTACTCCTTGGCGCAGCACAGCTTGCAGGTGCAGCACAGCAGCCAGAACATCCCGCAGCCGGCCCAGAACCCACGCCGTCCCTTCGGCGGCTGGGGAGCCGCTCCGCCCCCGAACCCGCCGAAGTCGCCACCGCCGCCTCCACCGAAGCCACCGGCACCACCGCCGGGCGCGCCCCCGCCACCCGTGTACGGGTTCCCGCCGGCGTACGGATTCCCGCCACCCGCATACGGATTCTGCGGCGCCCCGTACGGCCCCTGCTGCGGCTGCTGTGGGGGGTACGGCTGCTGCCCGTAAGGCCCGGGCTGATGCGACGCGCACACCGGCACCGTGCCGAACACCCGGTCCACCGAGCGCCGCAGCTCGTGGACGAGCAGCAGGTGCGCCAGCTTGGCGTCCGCGCTGTGTCCTTCCGGGGAGCCCCCAGACCCCCAGGTCACCTCACGCAGCGCCAGCCGCACCCCGTGCACGGCGTCGTCGGCGAGCCGGCGGGCCTCGGCGAGTGAGGTCCCGGTAGCGGTGAGCGGGTTCCACGCACCCGACTCGGCGTCGGCGGCCCGGTCCTCCACCGCGTCCAGGAGATGTGCCAGCCGTCCGAAGAGGCGCCCGGCCTCGGCGAGCGGTTCGGCGTTGCCCGGTCGTCCGGCCAGGATCGCGGTGTGCGCGAAGGCGGCGGCGGTCGCCGTCTCGGTCGGCTCGGTCACGGCGAGGATCGGCGTCCCGATCCCGGCGAGCGCCTCGATGCCGATCTGCCGGTCCACGGCGTCCACGAGTACGGCGGTGTCGAACCCGACGGCCGAGCCGCTGCGGGCACCCGCCGCACCCCACCCCGCGGCCACCCGGCGCGCGGCGAGCGCCACCGGCCTGCGGGCCAGCAGCCCGTCGCCGTCGGCCACATGGTCCCGCACCTTGGCCGCGGCGAGCACCAGCGAGACGGCGCCGGCGAGACGGGCGCCCTCCCCCTGGGCGACGGACGCGGTGCGCATCCCGCGCAACGGGCACGGTCCCGCCGTACGCTGCAGCCCGCTGTCGCTCTCTGCCTGAGCCGCCGTCAGAACGGAGATGAGGAGTCCGTCATAGTTCGTAACGATTCGCGCGAGCTGACCGTGGTCCCCGCGCAACGAGAGGCAAAGCCCGCACAAATGCGCCATCCACTGCCCGGTGAGCTTCTCTCCGAGCCGATGGCGACATGGCCTGACGATTCCGAACACGACGCTCCCCCGAGGTTCTTAACGACGTTCCGACGACGCTGAGCTGCCGCATCGTACCGATCGGCGCATCGAGCGCCACGGTCGCGTCGTTCACCCGGACGCACTCCGCCTCACCCATACGCCGCGAAGAATCATATTTCACTCACAGTCAGCAGCCGTACGTGGCATGCCCCTTGGGGGACACGGGCTCTCGACGGATTCGCTGTGCACCAGTACCGTCACAAACCCCCCGCGCGGCGTCTATCCACTTGGCACGACGTCCGCATCATGGATGACCATAGGGATGCGGAATGCGAAAAGGACCGCTGTGAGAGGAGGCGTCCATGGGATCGGTGCGCAAGGCGAGTGCCTGGCTGGGCCTCGTTGACGACAACGATGACGAGCGTTACTACGACGACGACTACTCCGAGGGGACCGAGCCCGGGGATGCCTGGGTCACCGATCCGAGGGTCAAGGTGGCCTCGGACGTCGCCGAGGAGAAGGGCCGTCGTATCGGCACGGTCACCCCGGACAGCTTCCGGGACGCCCGGGCCATCGGCGAGCTGTTCCGGGACGGGGTCCCGGTCATCATGAACCTCACGGCCATGGAGCCCGCCGACGCCAAGCGCGTCGTCGACTTCGCGGCGGGGCTCATCTTCGGTCTGCGCGGCTCGATCGACCGGGTGTCCAACCGGGTGTTCCTGCTGAGCCCGGCCGACACGGAGATCGTCAGCAGTGAGCGGGCGCCGCACCGCGAGGACGGCTTCTACAACCAGAGCTGAGGCAGGGCCGCTCACCGGCCCTGCCCCCTGGTGGGGTCAGCGGAAGGCGTCGAGTCCGGTGAGCGCCTTGCCCAGCACGAGCTGGTGCATCTCGACGGTGCCCTCGTAGGTGAGCACCGATTCGAGATTGGTCGCGTGCCGCATCACGGGGTATTCGAGCGAGATCCCGTTGGCACCGAGAATCGTCCGCGCCGTACGGCAGATGTCGATGGCCTCGCGGACGTTGTTGAGCTTGCCGAAGCTGACCTGCTCGGGACGCAGGCGGCCGGCGTCCATCCGCCGCCCCAGATGGTGGGCGAGCAGGATCCCCTTGTGCAGTTCGAGCGCCATGTCGGCGAGTTTGGCCTGGGTGAGCTGGAAGCCCCCGATCGGCCGGCCGAACTGCTCCCGCGTCTTCGCGTAGTCGACAGCGGCCTCGAAACAGGATCGCGCCGCACCCATGGCACCCCACACGATCCCGTACCGGGCGTGCGAGAGACAGCTGAGCGGCCCCTTCAGCCCCACGACCTCCGGCAGCACGGCGTCGGCCGGCAGCCGTACGTCGTCCATCACGAGCTCACTGGTGACGGAGGCGCGCAGCGACAGCTTGTGCTTGATCTCCGGGGCGGAGAACCCGGCGCTGTCGGTCGGCACGACGAACCCGCGGATCCCCTCGTCGGTCTGCGCCCACACCACGGCGACCCCGGCGACGGACCCGTTGGTGATCCACATCTTCCGCCCGTTCAGCACCCAGTCGGAGCCGTCCCGCTTGGCGTACGTCCGCATGGAGCCGGGGTCGGAACCGTGGTCGGGCTCGGTCAGCCCGAAGCACCCGATGACCTCCCCGGAGGCCATCCGGGGCAGCCACGCCTGCTTCTGCTCCTCGCTCCCGAACCGGTGAATGGCGTACATGGCGAGAGAGCCCTGCACGGACACCAGGGACCGGATCCCGGAATCGGCGGCCTCCAGCTCCAGACAGGCGAGCCCGTACTGCACGGCGGAGGCCCCGGCGCACCCGTATCCCTCCAGGGACATCCCGAGGGCACCGATCTCCCCGAGCTCCCGGGCGAGCTCACGGATCCCCGGCAGCTCGCCGTTCTCGTACCACTCGGCGACGTACGGCACGACCCGATCCGCCGCCCACGCCCGCACGGTGCCCCGAACGGCAAGGTCCTCGGGCTCCAGGAGGTCGTCGATGCCTAGGGGGTCGGCGGGGTCGAACGGGGGCAACTTGGCGGACGAGGACGCGGACATGGGAGACCCTCCGGCAACGATTAAACTAGCACCGCTAGTTACGGCTCTGGGCAGACGCTACGACGCAGTGTCCCGCGCGTCCAGTGCGACTTCACGCGGGACGGCCCGATTCCCACGGGGCACGGCCCGTTCCCATGCGCCGCGCCCCGATTCTCACGCGCCACGGCCCGACTCCCACGCACCGCGACCCGTCTCTCTCCCCCACGCGTCGCAGCCACCGACGGCGATCAGCCCCACAGGAGACGCCCACCCGTCCATGAACGGGAAACGGGTGGGCGTGGGTGAAAGAAGGCCTGGTCAGGCGGAGACGCGGGAGTCGGCGACTTCCCTCGGCTTGGGCAGCTCCACGGCAGGGGCCTCGCACTGCATGGCCCGCGGCAGCCGCAGTGCCATCACCGCCCCGAGCAGCAGCAGCCCCGCGCTCACCAGCAACGTCACATGCAGCCCGTGCACGAAGGAGTGCCGCGCCGCATGCCGCAGGGCGCCCCCGGCCGGGCCGCCGAGCTGCGCGGCAACCTCGTACGCCTCCCCCAACGAGTGCGCGGCAGCCGTGGAGGCCGATGTCGGCACCCCCGACACACCGGCCAGCCCGGGGGCGTACGCCGCGTTCATCACGCTGCCCAGCAACGCGATGCCGATCCCCGCGCCCAGTTGGTACGACGTCTCACCGATCGCCGCCGCGCCACCGGCCTGCTCCGGCGGAGCCTCGCTGAGCATCGACTCGTACGCCCCGAAGAGCGTCGTCTCCAGCCCGAAGCCCAGCAGTACGAACCCGGCCAGCAGCAGCCCGGGATTGTCCTCGCCGCCCATCGCCGTCAGCAGCAGCACTGCGAGGGCCGTCAGCACGAACCCGGCGCACACCATCCGCCGCGGCCCGAACAGCCGCAGCAGCCGCGCCCCCGCCAGCCCGGCCGCCATCGCGGCGAAGGTCAGCGGCAGCAGCCGTAGCCCCGTCTCCAGCGGCGACAGTCCCAGCACGAGCTGCAGATACTGCGCCGCGATCAGTTCGAGGCCCACCAGCGCGAGCATCGCCAGCACGATGCACCCGACGGACGTACTGAACGCCGGTCGCCCGAACATCTTCAGGTCCACCAGCGGATACGTCCGGCGCTTCTGCCGTCGGACGAAGAGGATCAGCAGCGCGGCGCCGACGACCAGCGGCACCAGGGTGAGCAGGCTGGCCACCTGCTCCCCGCCGCCGAGCCGCTTCACACCGAGTACGACGCCGAACAGCCCGGCCGCCGCCATCAGCGCGCCGACCACGTCCCAGGGACCCTTGCCGTCGCCCTTGGACTCGGGCAGCAGCAGTCGTCCGACCGGAAGGCTGACCAGCATCAGCGGGATATTGACGAGGAAGACCGAGCCCCACCAGAAGTGTTCGAGCAGGAAGCCACCGAGCAGCGGCCCGACCGCCGCACCCACGGCGGCGACCGCGCTCCAGATGCCGATGGCGAGGGCCCGCTCGCGCCGGTCGGGGAAGACCTGGCGCAGGATCGACAAGGTCGCGGGCATGATCATCGCGCCGCCGACCCCGAGCAGGGCGCGGGCCAGGATCAGCACCTGCGGGTCGTGCGCGAGGGCCGCGAGACCGGAGGCGAGGCCGAAGAGGCCGTATCCGAGCAGCAGGACCCGTCTGCGGCCGACCCGGTCGCCGAGCGTGCCGAAGAGGATCAGCAGCGAGGCGCAGACCAGCGGGTAGATGTCGACGATCCAGAGCAGTTCTATCGCGCCGGGGCGGAGGTCCTCGGTGACGGCGGGCACCGCCACGTGCAGCACGGTCGCGTCAACGGCGACGAGCAGCAGGCTGACACAGAGGACGACGAGGACGACCCAGCGGTTGGCACCGGCCCCGGCCGCCCGACGGCGCAGCGCAGCGGCGGCCGTGGTCGTCCCGGACATGTACGTACCTCCCAGATGTTCCCTCGCCCCGGCGGGCTCACGGGGTGGGGACTTCCCGTGACTCGGCCGGAGAGGAGCGGTGGTCTCCGGCCCGCGCTACGAAGGGCGAGTGATTCGTCAGGGTACGCGAGTCGTCGTCTGTGCCGAGTGGCGGACCTCTCACACGTCCGGCGCAACGAGTGTGGCATACGCCACTCCCGTCCCCTTCGGCCGCGTCCCGGCCGACCTCCCGATTCGCGCCGGGCCGATAATCGAGCCCGTGACCGATCTTGCGATGCGCGTGGCTCCGGCCCGCTCCGAGGCGCTGCGCCGGGCCGCCCCGGCGCTCCTCGGGTACGCGGCCGTACGCGCTCTGGGCCTGCTCGCCCTGGCCCTGTGGAGCGCGGCGCGCGACAAGGACGCCTACACCCTGCTGACGGCCCGCTGGGACGCACTCTGGTACGCCAGGGTCGCCGAGCTGGGCTACGGCTATGAGGTGCGCCTGCCCAACGGGGACGTGCACTCGAACCTCGCGTTCTTCCCACTGCTGCCCTGGCTGGAGCGATTGGTCGCGCAGGTGTCCCCGCTGTCGTACGCCGACGGGGGCTTCGTCGTCAGCGTGCTCGCCTCGCTCGCCGCGGCGTGGGGGATCTTCGCGGTGGCGGAGCATGTGTACGGCCGTCGCGTCGGGGTGTGCGCCGTTCTGCTGTGGGCGGTGCTGCCCGTCGGGATCGTGCAGTCGATGGCGTACAGCGAGTCGCTGTTCACGGCGCTCGCGGCGTGGTCGCTGTACGCGCTGCTGACCGGCCGCTGGCTCACGGCAGGCACGCTGGCGCTGCTGGCCGGGCTGACCCGTCCGGTGGGGCTGGCCGTGGTCGCGGCGGTGTGGGCGGCCGGCATCGCCTCGTTCGTGCGAGAGCGGAGCGCGAGGCAGGCGCCGGGCGCGGACCTCGCGGCTCACGCCCCCGGGGCGACGGCGCGCCGCGTCCTCGGCATGCTGCTCGCCCCGCTCGGCGCCGCCGGATACGTCCTGTGGGTCGGCCACCGCACCGACAAGGGTCCGCTGGGCTATCTCGACGTCCAGGCGGGCTGGCGCAACGGTTTCGACGGCGGATACGCCTTCGCCCGATTCGTCGGCGAAAAGTTCACGTCGTTTCCATCGGCCCTGGCCGGGGTCGGGCTCATCGTCGGTGTCGGCCTGGTGGTCTGGCTGTATGTCGTCTGTGTACGGCAACGCCAGCCGCTGCCGCTCCTGGTGTACGCGGGCGTCGTGACCGCGCTCGCCCTGTGCGCGTCGAGCTACTTCGGCTCGAAACCGCGCCTGCTGCTGCCCGCGTTTGCGCTGCTGCTGCCGCTCGCCCGGTCCCTCGCCGGGCTGCGAACGCACAGGTCGGCGCTGGTGGTGGGGGCGGTGGCCGTGGCGTCGGCGGTGTACGGGGCGTTCTGGCTGAACGGCAGCGGTCCGCCCTGACCACGGGTGAGCGCCGGTGTGCGCCGAGAGAATTCCGGATTATGCCCCGGTGAACGAACTCAAAAGCGTAATAAACCCCCCCATCCGGAATGATCAAAAGAATTGAAGGCCGCACTGCCCGGTGATTGCGGATTCACTGGAATTAAACCTCCGCCTGAGAGGAATCCCACATCACATCGTCATCACAAAGCCGTTGAATCGACCGGGATCTGAGCTCACTCGCTGTAACGTCGATTGGGTGCGTACCGAACGGAAGCCCACCCGTCTGGACCGGGTGTTCGCCAGGCTGGATCGTGAGCCGGAACGACCGGCTCTCATCAGCGCGCCCGAAATGAGCCGGCACAGGATCGTGCTCCTGGGCGCGACCCTGGCCTTCTACGTGGCGATCGTGTGGGCCATCGTGATCACCTCCTGGCTGGTCCGGCTGGACTGGCAGGTGATGTTCTTCCGGCCCTACCAGCAGTGGTCGGAGATCCACGCCTTCGTGGACTACTACGTGGTGCTCGGCCAGCGCGGCCCCACCGCCGTGATGGTCGCGGCCTGGCTGGGCTGGCGCTCCTGGCGGCAGCACACGCTGCGGCCGTTGCTCGCGCTCGGCGTCTCGCTGCTCCTGCTGAACATCACGGTCGGCGCCGCCAAGATCGGCATGGGCCGCCTCGGACCGCACTACGCGACCAGCATCGGCTCCAACGAGATGTGGCTGGGCGGCGATATATTTCCCAGCGGTCACACCGCCAACGCCGTGGTGACCTGGGGAATCCTCGCCTATCTGGCCTCGACGCCGAGAGCGCGCCGCTGGCTGTCGGCCGTGTCGGCGGTGACCTCGCTGGGTGTCGGCCTGTCCACCGTGTACCTCGGTACGCACTGGCTGAGCGATGTGCTGCTCGGCTGGGCCGCGGGCCTGCTGATCCTGCTCGCCCTGCCGTGGTTCGAGCCGCTGATCACCCGCTCCGAGAGCTGGATCCTGGACCTGCGCGACCGCCTGCGCGAGCGCCGGACCGGCAACGTTCCGGTTCCGACGGCTCCGGTCGAGGCGCCGGTGCTGCTCAAGCCGCGGCCCGCGCCCGCCGACAAGGAGGTCGCGGCCCGCGAGGCGACGCCCACGGCGCACTCCCCCCGGGCGACCGTCCACCAGCCCGCCTATCTGACTCCGGGCCCGCACACGGCCCGCGCGGAGCGCACCCCGGTCACCCCGGCCGGCAGCCGCCGTCCACCGCACACGGACCGCATCAGCCGCGGCTCGGCCCCGACGGCCCGCCCGCTCGCAGGCGGCTGACCAGCACGGCAGAAGGCCCCGGTTCCTCCAGGAACCGGGGCCTTCGCGCGTCGTCAGCCCTTCCAGGCCCGCGCCACCCGGCCGTCCTTGACCTCGAAGTTCAGGCGACCGCTCAGGTACTCCATGGTGATGATCGCCCCCGGCGGCAGCGAACGCACCGTCGACCACCCTCGGTCACGGGCGAGCCGCTCGGCCCGTTCGGCGTCGAGTCCGACATATGTGTCCGGATTGTCCTGGGGTTCGGCGGGGGGTTTCGGAATGGGTGCCATGGCGCCACGCTAGGGCCTGAGCGAAGGGTCGGGCCAGTGCCGACCGGGGACCTTTGTAGCCGCCATCCAGGTCGTTTTGTAGCTGCCATCCAGGTCACACATCCCCCTCCGGTCACACTTTTGTCACAGAACCACGACACGTGTTTCGTGCACACTTCGTCACACGGACGAGGGGTTCCATAGGCCTTCCGCAGGCATTCGATCGTAATTTCCGCGTGTCGCGAGGAGCCCGCCAATAACCCGGCGGAAAAGTTCCCCGGGAACTGTCTGCGGACTCCTTTTCCCTCCGCCGCGCATTGGCCGCGGCCGCAGCGGGCGCGCGGGCCGCGGGAGCCGGTGCCGCACGGAAAGTGCATGGTTTCAGCACAGAACCCCCGCACGCCCTCTGTCGGAGCACTGCCGACGCGAGCATCATGGCGTGAGCTCGCGTCGGCGCGTGCGGCGCGGGCTTCAGTGGGCCCGGGACGCGGCGAGCGAAGGGGCGAGCGAGCGATGGGGACACAGACCGCACCGGTGACGGAGGGGCCCGCGCGGCCCAGGCAGCCCGGCGGCCGTGTGATCGTCGACTGGCTGACCACCACCGACCACAAGAAGATCGGGCATCTCTACCTGATCACGTCGTTCGTGTTCTTTCTGGCCGGCGGCGTGATGGCCCTGCTGATGCGGGCCGAGCTGGCCCGGCCGGGGCTGCAGCTGCTGACCAACGAGCAGTTCAACCAGGCGTTCACCCTGCACGGCACGATCATGCTGCTGCTGTTCGCGACCCCGAGCTTCGCGGGCTTCGCCAACGAGCTGATGCCGCTGCAGATCGGCTCCCCGGACGTGGCCTTCCCCCGGCTGAACATGTTCTCGTACTGGCTGTTCCTGTTCGGCGGCCTGATCGTGATGGGCTCGCTGATCGTGCCCGACGGGCCCGCCGCCTTCGGCTGGTTCGCCTACGCCCCGCTCAACAGCCCGGAGCACTCCCCCGGCATCGGCCCCGACCTGTGGATCATGGGCCTGGCGCTGGCCGGCTTCGGCACGATCCTCGGCGCGGTCAACTTCATCACCACGATCATCGGGATGCGCGCCCCCGGCATGACCATGTTCCGGATGCCGATCTTCACCTGGAACACACTGTTCACGTCGATCCTGATCCTGATGGCGTTCCCGGTGCTGGCGGCGGCGCTGCTGGTGCTGGAGGCGGACCGCCGGTTCGGCTCGGTGGTGTTCGACGCGGGCAATGGCGGGGCCCTGCTGTGGCAGCACCTGTTCTGGTTCTTCGGCCATCCCGAGGTCTACATCATCGCCCTGCCGTTCTTCGGCATCATCAGCGAGATCATCCCGGTCTTCTCGCGCAAGCCGATGTTCGGCTATCTGACGCTGGTCGGGGCGACGATGGCGATCACCGGTCTGTCGATCGTGGTGTGGGCGCACCACATGTTCGTCACGGGCGCGGTGCTGCTGCCGTTCTTCTCCTTCATGAGCTTCCTGATCGCCGTACCCACGGGTGTGAAGTTCTTCAACTGGACCGGGACCATGATCAAGGGCTCGCTGTCCTTCGAGACCCCGATGCTGTGGGCGACGGGCTTCCTGGTGACGTTCCTGTTCGGCGGTCTGACGGGGGTGATCCTGGCGTCGCCGCCGATGGACTTCCACGTCTCCGACTCGTACTTCGTCGTCGCCCACTTCCACTACGTCGTCTTCGGCACGGTCGTCTTCGCGATCTTCGCCGGATTCCACTTCTGGTGGCCCAAGTTCACCGGGAAGATGCTGGACGAACGGCTCGGCAAGATCCACTTCTGGACGCTGTTCGTCGGCTTCCACACCACGTTCCTGGTGCAGCACTGGCTGGGCGCGGAGGGCATGCCCCGCCGGTACGCCGACTACCTGGCGGCCGACGGCTTCACCACCCTGAACACCATCTCCACGGTGGGCGCCTTCCTTCTCGGCCTGTCGACGCTGCCGTTCCTCTACAACGTCTGGAAGACCACCAAGTACGGCAAGAAGGTCGAGGGCGACGACCCCTGGGGCTACGGCCGCTCCCTGGAGTGGGCCACCTCCTGCCCGCCCCCGCGGCACAACTTCACGACACTGCCGCGGATCCGCTCGGAGTCCCCGGCGTTCGATCTGCACCACCCCGCGCACGCGGAGATGGGCTGGTCCCCCGCTCCAGCGAGCGGGACAGCAGATCCCGAGCGCCCCTGATCGCCTCGATGAACTCGGCCGGCTCCAGCACCTCGAACTCGAAGCCGATCATCATGATGTGCAGCACCATCACATCGAGGCTCGCGGCCCCGGTGCGCAGCACGCAGGCGGCGTCCCCGTCGGCCTCCAGCGTGCCCGCGGAGGGCGAGATGCGCTCGGCGGCCTCATGCAGGGGCACCAGCAGCCGGATGACGGCGTGCGAGGCGTACGCGCGCGTGGAGACGCCCCGGGAGACGTAGGCGGCGAGATCCTCGGCGGGCGGGGTGCGCGGGGCGAAGCGCGGGCCGTGCGGCGGCCTGGGGGTGATGCGGTCGACGCGGAACGTACGCCAGTCGTCGCGGTCGAGGTCCCAGGCGACCAGATACCAGCGGCGCTCGCTGCACACCAGGCGGTGCGGTTCGACGGTACGGCGGGTGGGGGCGCCATCGTGATCGCGGTACTCGAAGCGCAGGCGCTCCGCGTCTCGGCAGAGGTTCGCGAGCTCGGTCAGGACGGCCGGGTCGACGGCCGAGGGCTGGGGGCCGCGCAGCATCGGCACGGTGAAGGCGTGGAGGGCGCCGACCCGGCGGCGCAGCCGGTTCGGCAGGACCTGCTCCAGCTTGGCGAGGGCCCGCACCGAGGTCTCGCCGATGCCCTCGATGCCCTGTCCCGCGGCGGTGCGCAGGCCGACGGCGACGGCGACCGCCTCGTCGTCGTCCAGCAGCAGCGGGGGGAGCTCCGCTCCGGCGCCGAGCTGGTAGCCGCCGCCTGTGCCGGGGCTGGCGTTGACCGGGTAGCCGAGTTCGCGCAGGCGGTCGATGTCACGGCGGACGGTGCGTGGGGTGACGCCGAGACGGTCGGCCAGGTCGGCGCCGGACCACTCTCGGTGGGCCTGGAGGAGGGAGAGCAGCCGCAGGAGTCTTGCGGAAGTGTCCAGCATGCGGCGCCTAACAGCTCGGGGGTACGGGTTCTGTGCGCGAGTGCAGGTCCATCGTGGCTGATCGCGCAGTTCCCCGCGCCCCCAAGGGCGTTGCAGCTAACCGGCATTCGACGCTGAGGTTTCCCTGTCGCGTCTCGTACGGGACTCGATCTGCGAGGGGGTGTACGTCCATGGCACCCGGAACCAGACGGTGGTCCGACTCCTCCTCCGTCACGCTGGCGTACGCGTCCCAGTGGCCCTCCGGCAGGGCGACGCTGCTGGGGAGGGCGGCGCGCAGGCGGCCGCGTGCGGCAGGGGTCAGCGGGAGGTTGACCTCCTCGCGGCCCTCGCGGTGGCGCAGCACCAGATGGGCCACGTCGGTGGCGCCGGACGCACTGACGTCGAAGGTCAGTCCGCCGGCCGAATCCGCGATGCAGTCGGCGCGCAGTGGTGCGGCGTGCGACACGTGCGTCGTCATGCGGTGCGGTTCCTCCTTCGGCGTTCTGCTCCGTCAGTTGGACCGGCGATGCGACCTTTTGGTTGCCCCTCACGGCTGATACGACAGCTGCGGGACGTCGAAGCACGTGGTGTTCATGTCTCCCTGCGAGATCCAGCCCCGGCCGTCCTCCCAGCGGGCCACCGACAGACAGGTCCGGCGGCTCTCCGGCGGCTCGGGCAGCCGCTCGAACCTGACCGGGATCAGCAGGCCGTCGGCGGTGTAGCCCTGGCTGCGGTTCATGTGGTCGTCGACGCACGCGCGCGTGACGCCCTGTCCGGCGCACGCCTTCGCCGCGTCCGTGAACCACGTCGCCGCCGCCCAGCCCTCCAGCTGCCACTGGGAGTGCGTCCTGAGCCCCTTGGTGGCATCCCGGAACCCGCGTACGGCGTCCTCGTCCGTGTCCTCGTAGTTGCGGGACGACCCGGTCGCCCACAGGGCGTTGCGGCAGCGCGGGGAGTCCTTGTAGTCCTCGGCGACGGTGGACGTCCAGTTCTGTATGTTCGTGACCTTGGCGGTGACCTCGGCGCCGACGTCGTCCATCGCCTCGCACAGCCGGGCGTTGCCGTGGGTGTCGATGGCGTCGAAGACGAGGTCGGCACCCTGATCCTTCAGATCGGCCGCCACCGCGCGGAAGTTGGGCAGCGCGAAGTCGACCTGCTCGGTGACGACCTTGTAGCCCTCCGCCTTCAGCCCCCGCTCGACGAGGCGGGCGTAGGCGGCGGAGGCGGGCTGGTTGTACGAGACGACGGCGGCCGTACGGGCGCCGTGCTCGCGCTTGAAGTACCGGTAGACCTCGGTGCCGCCGTACTGCTTGCCGTCCCAGCCGGTGGTGCCGTCGCGGGGCGCGAGGCTGCCGTAGATGCCGTACAGGTGCGGGTAGGTGTCGTAGGCGGCCCCGATGGGCTGGCCGCCGATGTCGGGCACGCGCGCGTGGGAGACGCGTGCGGCGCCCGCGTAGTCCAGGGCGGTGGTGGCGACCAGGGCGACGACCCGCTCCTCGTCGATCAGCTCGTGCACGCACTCGTTGTTGCCGACGCCGCTGCCGCCGTCGTCGCACTCGTGCACCTCGACCGGGCGGCCGGCGATACCCCCGCGCGCGTTGAGGTGCTCGAAGTAGGCCTTGGCGCCGTCGCGCGGGCCGGTGAAGGCGTTGCCGCCGACGGGGCTGGTGGCGCTGGTGATGATGCCGACGCGGATCGGGGCGCGGTCCGCCGGCTCCGAGGGAGCGCCCCGGTCGCGGTGCTCGAAGTCGCTCTCCGGCAGCCGGCTGCCGCACGCCGTACTCAGAGCCAGCACCACCACGGCGATCGCCGCCTCAGCACCCCGGGATCGGCGACCCATTGCCGCTCATCTGGACCAGCGCGCACAGGGTCTTCGCGGACACCTTCCAGGTGCCGTCCTGCTCGACCGCGGTCCCGGAGGCGTTCGGCAGGGCGGTCGCGCCCTTCAGGGTCAGGTCGTACGTCACGTTCGCCTCGGTCGGCGAGGTGAACTCGACCTTGGAGACCTTCGCCTGGACCTGCCCGCCGCGCTCGTCACCGCTGAAGGCCTGCAGGACCGGCGCCATCCGCTCGCCGTTCTCCAGGACGGTCTGCTTGTCCTGCATGGACGTGGCCGGGTCGAAGAACTTCTGCCAGTTCTGCTTGATCTCCGTCTCGGCCGCCGCCGCGTCGGCGGGCGCCGAAGCGGCCGGTGAGGTCTGCTCGACGGTCGGTGTCGGCGGGGTCTCGTTGCCGCCGCCTCCCTCGTCGTCACTGCAGGCCGCGAGGGCCGGGGCGAGGAAGAGGAGCAGGGCGGCCGCCAGCGCGGTCCCCCGTCCCGCCGCCCGTGGGCCACGCCCCCTGTGCGCGTTGCTCCGCCTGACGTCGCTCCCGAGAACCATCTGGCTCACCACCGGGTGTCGATCCGGGCCGTGTGCGCCCGGTGCTTTCAGGGTCAGCTTGCAGGAGGCATAGTGCAAGCCATTGGCTGACATGGACAGGCACATGCGCAGAAACCCGCTGTGCATGCACCGAAACCCGACGTGTGGGAGCCGGCGATGCGGACAGCCCGACTACGGACCGTGCACCCCGTGCTGTGGGCCGGCTGGGCCGCGCTCGCGGCCGGTGCGGTGCTGTGCGTCATCGGCTGGTACGGCATCTCCGGCGAGCGGTTCGCCGAGCGGCAGCTGCCGTATCTCGCCTCCTGCACGGTGCCCGGCGCCGCACTGATCATCGCCGGGTCGGTGCTGCTGGCCCATGGCCGGAGCGCGCTCGCCGCCGAGCGCGTGGAGGAGCTGTACGGCCTCCTGGTGGCCGCCGAGCCCGCCGACGCCGAGGAGTCCGGGCAGAGCGCGGCGGCGCCGCTCGCGGTCAGCGGGGACCTGCTGATGGTGCCCGGCGGCACCCTGTGGCACCGTGCGGACTGCCCGCTGGTGGCGGGCAAGGTGGAGGCCGTCCCCGTCGATGCGAAGCTGGTGAGGAGCGGCGAACTGGGCCCGTGCCCGATCTGTGAGCCCACCGAAGCGGACGACTGAGGCGGACGGCTGATGTCCTCCCTGACGTACGACCTCACCCTGGCCGGTCTGTCGGTCGGCAGCGCCGCCGCGCTCACCGGGATCGGCCTGATCGTGACGTACCGCGCGACCGGCGTGCTGAACTTCGCGCACGGGGCGATCGCGATGGTGTGCGCGTACGCGCTGCGCCAGTGCGTCGTGGAGTGGGACTGGCCGCTGTGGGCGGGCGCGGCGGTGACGCTGCTGATCCTCGCGCCCGGTATCGGGCTGCTGCTGGAACGGTTCGTCTTCCGGCCGCTGTCGGTCCTGGGCAGCGACCCGGCGCAGACCCTGGTCGCCTCGATCGGCGTATTCGTCCTGCTGGTGGGCGGTGCGGCGCTGCTGTGGGGCCAGGGGGCGCGCGACGACGCGCCGGAGCTGGTGTCGGCGGACCCCTGGGGTCAGCTGGCGGTGGCGCTGCTGCTGGCGGCCGGAGTGGGCGCGGTGATCCGCTGGACGCGCTTCGGCCGGGAACTGCGCGCGGTGGTGGACGACCGGCAACTGGCCGTCCTCGGCGGCATCGACGCGGACCGTGTCGCGGCGGCGGGTTGGGCGTTCGGCTCGTTCACGGCGGGCCTGACGGGCGTACTGCTGGCGCCGTACGTCCGCCTCGACCCGTACGGCATGCCGCTGCTGGTCATGGAGGTGGTCGCGGTCGCGGTGGCCGCGAGGATGCGCAGCCTTCCGCTTGCCGTCGGGACCGCGCTGGCCATCGGCGTGGCCCAGAGCCAGCTGACCCGCCTGCACCCCTCGGGCTGGGGCGCGCCCCTGGTCCAGGCGGTCGGCACCAACCTCTTCGTGGTGGCCCTGCTGATCGCGGCCCTGGCCCTCCCCGGCGTCGGCACCCGCGACGCCCTCCCCCGCACGGCCACCGCGCGCGTGCCGACCCCGCCGGGCGCCTGGATCGTGGCGGCGGTGCTGTTTCTGCTCCCGCTGGGCTTCGCGGGCTCCGACCTGCATACGTCGGTGCAGGTGCCGGCGCTGGCCGTGGTGCTGCTGTCCCTGGTGGTGGTCACCGGCCGCGGCGGCCAGATCTCCCTCGGCCAGGCGGCGTACGCGGGCCTGGGCGCCCTCTTCACGGCCCTGCTGGCAGCCGGCCGCTTCCCGGGCCTGCCCCACCTGCCGGAGCTGGCGGCCCTCGCCCTGGCGGTCGTCCTGGTGGCCCCGCTGGGCCTCCTCACGGGCTGGCCGGCGATCAGCCGCCGGGGCCTGGCCCTCGCCCTGGCCACCTTCGCGGTGGGCGTCGCGGTGAGCCGCTTCGTCTTCGCCCAGCCGTACGCGATCTCGGGCCTGTCGCTGGGCCGCCCGGCGGGCTTCGAGGGCGACCGCGCGTACTACGTACTGGAGCTGTGTGTCCTGGCAGCCGCGCTGCTGACGACCTGGCTGCTGCGCCGGGGCCGGATGGGCCGGGCCCTCGCGGCGATGCGCGACCACGAGTCCGGGGCGTCGGCGGCTGGCGTCCAGGTCCCCTCCCTCAAGCTCCTGGCCTTCGTCGCGGGCGCCGCCCTGGCGGCCCTGGGCGGCGGCCTGCTCGGCATGGGCCTACGTGCCTTCGACCCCGCCGCCTACGACCCCGTCCGAGGCCTCCTCTGGTTCGCCGCGGTGGTCGTCCTGGGCGCCGACAGCACCCTGGGCGCCCTGCTCGCCGCGGCCCTCCTGGTCGGCCTGGACGCGGGCGCCCGGGGCGGGGTGGCGGCGGCACTGATCGGTGTGCTGGCGGTGCTGGTGGGCCGCTTCCCCGGAGGGCCGTACGAGGCACTGCGAGCGGTGACGGGAAGGCGGCAGGCGAGGCTGGCGACGCTGGGGGCGCGGATACGGAGAAACCTGCGCCCGGTGGAACGAACGGCCGCACCACAGCCGACGTTGACCGGCCTGACGGCCTCGCGCCCCCCGGAGACACCACATCGAGCAGAGCAGACAGCCCCCTTCAGAACCCCACCACAACACCCCGCCGGAACCACCACAGCCACCACAACCACCGCTGCCTCGGACGCCACCAAAGCCGGCACGGCCGCCGACACCGCCGCCACAGCCGCCGACACCGCCGACGCTGACAAAACCGCCAAAGCCACCGGAGCCGCCGCAGCCGCCCACACCACCAAAGCCGCCGGAGACGCGGGCTCAGCCAAAGCCGCCGGAGACGCAGGCACAGCCACAGCGGCCGGAGACGCAGGCACAGCCACAGCGGCCGGAGACGCAGGCACAGCTACAGCGGCCGGAGACGCAGGCGCAGGCGCAGCCGCGGCAGCCGCCGCCGGCACTGGAGCCGCCGCAGCCGCCGACGGCGCTGAGCCCCCACAAGGGCCACCCGCACCCGACAACGAAACTCGCACGGGCGGTGCGGGTGGGAACCCGAACGAGGCCGAAGGCCGAGCACACGCCCACACACCCGCACCCGCACCCGCACCCGCCGCAGCCACCCTCACCACCCACAACCTCCAGGCCCGCTACGACACCTTCACCGCCCTCGAAGACATCACCCTCACCGTCCCACCCGGCCAAGTCACCGCGATCATCGGTCCCAACGGCGCCGGAAAGAGCACCCTGTTCCACTGCCTCGCCGGCACTCACCGCCCCACCCACGGCCAAGTCCTCCTCGGCCCGCACGACATCACCCGCCTCCCCGCCCACGCCCGCACCCGCCTCGGCATCGCCCGCACATTCCAACAACTGGCCGTGTTCCCGTCCTTGACCGTCGCCGAGAACGTCCGCGTGGGCGCCGAACAAGGCCGGGTCCAAGACCCGTCGGCCGTGGAACGCGCCCTCAGACTCCTCGCCCTGGACGGCCCCCTCCGCTCCCTGCCCGCCGCAGCCCTCCCCACCGGCACACTCCGCCGCGTGGAACTGGCCCGAGCCCTCGCCGGCAGCCCGCGCGTACTGCTGCTCGACGAACCCGCCGCCGGCCTCGACACCGCCGAGGTCACCGCACTGACCCGGATCCTGAAGGCCCTCGCCGCCGACGGCACCGCCCTGCTCGTGGTCGAGCACGACCTCGATCTGGTCGCCGACCTCGCGGACACCGTGCATGTCATGGCCGCGGGCCGCATCGTCGCCTCCGGCCCACCGGACCGCGTACTGAACGCGACAGGTATCCAGGAGCCCCCCGCATGACGACGATCTCCCTGCGCCACGCGCGCGTGCGCTACGGCCCCCTGGAGGCCCTCCACGGCATCACGATCGCCGCCCCCGGCCCCGGCCTCACCGTCCTGCTGGGCCGGAACGGCTCCGGCCGTACGACCGCCCTGCGCGCCCTGGCGGGAACGGTGCCCCTGTCCGGTGGCACGGTCGTGTGGGACGGCACCGACATCACCCGGGTGCCCGCCCACGAACGGGCACGGCGCGGACTGTGCCTGGTCCCCGAGCGCCAGGCCGTGTTCGGCTCCCTCACCGTCCGCGAGAACCTCGAACTCGCGGCCCGCGCGTACGACATCGCCCTGGACGCCTACCCCGCGCTCGGGCCCCTCCTGACACGCCGTGCCGGCACTCTCTCCGGCGGCGAGCAGCGCATGCTCGCCCTCGCGCGCGCCCTGCTGGCACGCGCACGCGTACTGCTCGTCGACGAGCCCGCGCAGGGCATGTCGCCCACGGTCGCGGCCCGTACGTACGAACTGCTGAGCGAACTTAACGCCTGCGTGGTCGTCGCCGAGCAACGACTGCCGCCCGGACTGCGCGGCCGGGCGGCACTCGTTCACGAACTGCGCCGTGGCGCGGTCGTGTTCAGCGGAGAGGCGGGTGAATGGGAGCGCCGTGCAGCGCCCCGAACCGGGTCGAGCCCTTCCGGATGAGCAGCGACGTGTGCGAGGTCAGCCGGTCCGTGATGCTGCGCCTGCTCGTGACCGTACGGCCCATGAGCGTGCGGCCGAAGAGCCCGTACCGCCGGGAGCAGTGCGGCCAGGCTCCCCATCCCTGCACGGCCACCACCTTCTTGGCGATCGTGATCTGCTGCTGACGGGTGGCGAGGTCGGCGCGCGCGGCGTACTTCCCGCCGCCGAAGCCCACCCAGGTCCGCTGCGAGAACTGCAGCCCCCCGAAGTGGCCGTTGCCGGTGTTGATGTGCCAATTGCCGCCGCTCTCGCACTGGGCGACGCACCCCCAGGGCCACTGGTCGTTGGTACAGCCGAGCGACATCTGTTTGGGAGGCGGTCCGGGGGCCGGTCTAGGCGGTGCCACTTGGACCGCGTGTGGTGTGTACGGGGCGGGCGCCGCGTGTGCCGTTGCCGGGGCAACGGCAGCGAACAGGGTGCCGGCGATGACGAGCGCGAGCGGTGTGCATTTCATATGAGCACGCTAGGCGGCTTGTTGCGGTCAGCCGCCGAGGCACGTCCGAGGGACCCGGGGCCCCACCCGGTCGGCGGACCGGGTGGGGCCCCGCACCCAGGCAGGGAGTGACGCTCAGAGTTCGAGGCTCTGCCCGGGCACGATCAGATGGGGATCACCGCCGATGACGGCCTTGTTGGCGGCGTAGATCCGCTGCCAGGTGGTCCCGTGCCGGGCGGCGATGCCGCTCAGCGTGTCGCCCTCACGGACGGTGTAGTCACCACGGGACGAGCCGCGGGTCGTGTTGCCCGACGAACGCTCCGGCGTCTGCGACGGAGTCGAGGGGGCCGCCTTGGTGGTGGAGGAGGCCGCCGAACCGGCGGCGGAAGCCGCGGGTGCGCTCCCGTACGCTCCGGCCCGGGCCGAACAGGTGGGCCAGGCGCCCCACCCCTGGGCGCGCTGGACCTTGGTGGCCACCGCGATCTGCTGGGCCTTGCCGGCCCTGTCCGCCGTCGGCGCGTAGGCCGTACCGCCGTACGCGCGCCAGGTGGACGAGGCGAACTGGAGCCCGCCGTAGTAGCCGTTGCCGGTGTTGATGTGCCAGTTGCCGCCGCTCTCGCACTGGGCGATGCGGTCCCACACTCCGCTGTCCGCCGCTGCGGCGTTGCCGGTTGCGGCCAGCAGTCCGAGCGGGGCGAGCAGTGCCGCCCCGGCGAGGACCACCGTCGTACGAGTCCGGCTCCGGTTCGGAGCCTGCTGCGTCTTACGAGCGTTGCCGTGAGTGGTATCGGCACATTCGGACATGTAGTTCCCTCTCGAAGGACTCGGGGTCCCCCAAGACGGAACGCAACTCCGCACGCCGTGTGGCGTGTGGGTCGCGCCCCGCCCCGTCCGCCGGAAGGTCGTGCTGCATGCTGGCTGGTGCGGTCGGCGGACGTTCCCGAGCGGTGCTCGTTGCACACGGCGGAGGAATGTAGGGATGCCGAGCGGGTGCTATCAACCAACTCCTTGTCATTCCAGGCCAGTTCGCCGTTACCTCCGGTATCGGCGATTTCCGGTCACCCACTTCATTCGCTGATTTCCGGATTTGTCGACCAGTCACCCCGACGATCTGTGACGCACCCCACGCAACCAACTCCCTTTGTTATCCACGGAATTGACGGTGAGTAGCCAATTCCGCACACGAGGTGACCGTATGCGTTGGATGGTTCGATTCCGTTCGCCGTGGTGCGTGACTCCCGCCACAGATCGTCCGTTGTCTCCTTCATGAGCCCGGGACCGACCCGGTTCACGGACCGGGAGCCACCCGGCCCCGCCACGCATCACATCCCGAGGGAGCCACCCGTGCCGCGCATGCTCGACGTCAGCGACGAGGTACGTGCCGAGATCGGCGACGAGGAAGCCGACCGGCTGCTCGCCGGAGAGAACGCACCCGGCAGTTACGACTGCACGTCCTGCCGTACCCCTGGCGACTCCGAACAGGAGCGCACCAGCACCGTCCTGTTCATCGGCGACGAGACCGCCGTCCTCGCCTTCGCCCACGCCACCTGCCTGCCCTCGCAGGTCGTCCAGGTCACCGAGGCGCAGCTCCAGGGCGCCGTGAAGTCCATCACCGGCGACCGGGTCGACCTGGAGCCGGAAGCGATCGTGCCCGAGCAGGCGGTGCTCGGAGTGACCAGCGGACTGGTGCTGATCGCCGGGGAGTTGCACCCCGCGCTGGTCGTCGAGCCGACCGGACCCATCGTGCGGCCCGGGGCGACCGGGGCCGGGGACGACTTCCTGCCGCTGCTCATCGAGCAGGGGTTCATGCCGGCGGCGGAGCTCGCCGACGTACCGCCGGTGCTGCACGGCTGGTCCGTGCTGCTGGCCATGGGGCAACTGCACGCGGTGCTGCAGCCCGGCACGAATGGCGGGCAGCCGGTCGCGTGGTGGCAGGCGCATCAGCCGCTGCTGGTGACGGACGGGTGGCGGGCCGCCGCGAACAAGCACCAGCAGGTGCTGATGTTCGCCGCGCCGGTGGGTTCCATCGGGCGCCAGCCCAGGGAGGATCTGCTGCGGGACGCCCTGGACAAGGCCGCGGCGAACGGGAAGTTGGTCGCGGCGGCGCTGCCGCTCGCGGGGACCTGAGGGCACGCCCGTTCAGCGAGGGCTGCGTGTCGTCCGGCGGCCGCGGGCCCCTTCTTGGCCGGTCGCGCCCTCGCGGCGGAGCCGCACTTCGATGCAGCCCCGCGCCTCTAATGGGCGCGACCGAACCGCATCTCATCAAGCCCGGTGTCGTTTGGACATACGTGCATGCATACGACGTTCCCCGCCTTCAGGGCGGCCCATCGGCCACGCCGATCTACGACGCGCTCTACGCCGAGTACGTCAAGTCCTTCCGCTCGCTGCCGGGTGACCGCAGCGGGGAGGAGGATCTGGGGTTCACCGCGTTCGGGAACATTCCGCGGAGTGCGGGCTCGTACGGCGGCCACCGTCCGGGGTCGTTCAGCAGCTCGTACTCCGCCTACAGCGCGGGTGCCCACAGCGCCCGCCACGGCAACGCGCAGCAGCCGCAGTGGCAGCGAGTCGGGCACATCGGCCCGCAGGGCTCGGGGATGCAGCACGTCCCGGCCGCGCTGCCGCCGGCCCGCAGGGGCTGAGCACACGAGTGAGGGGCGGCCCGGTGCGGGCCGCCCCTCACTCGTGTCGGTCACTTCTTCTTGCCGCGCTTCTCGCGCACCCGCACCGAGATATGGATCGGCGTCCCCTCGAAGCCGAACTCCTCACGCAGTCGGCGCTCGATGAAACGCCGGTAGCCCGCCTCGATGAAGCCGGACGCGAAGAGCACGAACCGCGGGGGCTTGGTACCCGCCTGGGTGCCGAACAGGATGCGGGGCTGCTTGCCGCCACGGATCGGGTGCGGGTGGGCCGCGACCAGTTCACCGAGGAAGGCGTTCAGCCGACCCGTCGGGACCCGGGTCTCCCAGCCGGCGAGGGCGGCCTCGATCGCGGGGACCAGCTTCTCCATGTGCCGGCCGGTGCGCGCGGAGACGTTCACCCGCGGCGCCCACGCCACCTGGCCGAACTCGGTCTCGATCTCCCGCTCCAGGTAGTAGCGGCGCTCCTCGTCGAGGGTGTCCCACTTGTTGTAGGCGATGACCATGGCGCGGCCCGCGTCGACGGCCATGGTCACGATGCGCTGGTCCTGGACCGAGATGGACTCGGAGGCGTCGATCAGGATGACCGCGACCTCGGCCTTCTCGACGGCGGCCGCGGTGCGCAGCGAAGCGTAGTAGTCGGCGCCCTGCTGGAGGTGGACGCGCTTGCGGATGCCCGCCGTGTCGACGAACTTCCAGGTGACGCCGCCCAGCTCGATCAGCTCGTCGACCGGGTCACGGGTGGTGCCGGCCAGCTCGTTGACGACGACGCGCTCCTCGTTCGCCACCTTGTTCAGCAGGGAGGACTTGCCGACGTTCGGGCGGCCGATCAGGGCGATACGGCGCGGGCCGCCGATGCCGCCCCTGCCGAACGAATCGCGGGGCGCTTCCGGCAGCGCCTCCAGGACGGCGTCCAGCATGTCACCGGTGCCACGGCCGTGCAGGGCGGAGACGGGGTGGGGCTCGCCGAGGCCCAGCGACCACAGATAGGCCGCGTCCGCCTCGCCGCTCTGTCCGTCCACCTTGTTGGCGGCCAGCACCACGGGCTTGCCGGCCTTGCGCAGCAGTCGTACGACGGCCTCGTCGGTGTCGGTGGCGCCCACCTTGGCGTCGACGACGAACACGACGGCGTCGGCGGCCTCGATGGCGAACTCGGCCTGCGCGGCCACGGAGGCGTCGATGCCGAAGACGTCCTGCTCCCAGCCGCCGGTGTCGACGACCTTGAAGCGGCGGCCGGCCCATTCGGCCTCGTAGGTCACGCGGTCGCGGGTGACGCCGGGCTTGTCCTCGACGACGGCCTCGCGGCGACCGATGATGCGGTTGACGAGAGTCGACTTGCCGACATTGGGCCGGCCGACGACGGCGAGGACGGGCAGCGGACCGTGGCCGGCCGCCTCGATGGCACCCTCGACGTCCTCAAGGTCGAAGCCCTCTTCCGCGGCGAGCTCCATGAACTCCGCGTACTCGGCGTCGCCAAGCTCTCCGTGGTCGTGCTCTTCGAGCGAGCCCTCGGAGTGGATGTGGTCGTTCATGAAGTCCGTACCTCGTCGTTCATCGTGGTGATCGGTGGAACGCCCGGGTGTCTCCCGGTTGATCCACTACTCAGTGTCGCCTAGCGACCGGTCAGTCGCCTGGCGTTTTCCAGGTGCTCGGTGAGCTGCTTCTGGATGCGCTCGGTCGCCTCGTCCAGCGCCCTGCGGGTGCGCCGTCCGCTGCCGTCGCCCGCCTCGAAGGGGTCGCCGTAGACGACGTCGACGCGGTGGCGCAGCGGGGGCAGCCCCTTTATCAACCGTCCCCGCTTCTCGGAACTTCCCAGCACCGCGACCGGAACGATAGGCGCCCCGCCGCGCACCGCGAAGTAGGCGAGCCCGGCGCGCAGTGCGGCGAAGTCGCCCTCGCCCCGGGTGCCCTCGGGGAAGATCCCGAGGACCCCGCCGTTCTTCAGGGTGTCGAGCGCCTGTGTGATGGCGGTGCGGTCGGCGGAGTGACGGTCCACCTTCAGCTGGCCGATGCCGGTCAGGAAGGGGTCGAGCGGGCCGACGAACGCTTCCTTCTTGATCAGGAAGTGCACGGGCCGGGGCGACACGCCCATCACCATCGGCCCGTCGATGTTGTGGCTGTGGTTGACCGCGAAGATCACCGGCCCGCTCGCGGGCACCTTCCAGGCACCCAGGACGCGCGGCCGCCACAGCCCGAACATCAGGCCGACGCCGATACGCCGCCCGACCTCGGCACCCCGCTCCGAAGGAACTGTCACTTCGCGGCTCGCTTCTCCTCGACGAGGGTGACGACGCACTCGATGACCTGCTGCAGCGTGAGCTCGGTGGTGTCCACCTCGACCGCGTCGTCCGCCTTGGCGAGCGGCGAGGTCTTACGGCTGGAGTCGGCCGCGTCCCGCTTCATCAGCGCCTCGCGGGTGGTGTGCACGTCGGCACCCTTCAGCTCACCGCTGCGACGGGCGGCGCGGGCCTCCGGCGAGGCGGTGAGGAAGATCTTCAGGTCGGCGTCGGGCAGCACGGTCGTACCGATGTCACGGCCCTCGACGACGATGCCGTCCCGGGCGCTCTTGGCGGTCGTGCGCTGCAGCTCGGTGATCCGCGCCCGCACCTCCGGTACGGCACTCACCGCGCTGACCTGGGAGGTGACCTCCTGGGTGCGGATCGGACCGGCCACGTCGATGCCGTCGACCGTGATCGTCGGCTTCTCCGGGTCGGTGCCGGAGACGATCTCGGCCTTGCCGGCCACGTCGGCGATCGCGGACGGGTCGTCGATGTCGATCCCGTTGTTCACCATCCACCAGGTGATCGCCCGGTACTGGGCTCCGGTGTCGAGGTAGCTCAGCCCGAGCTGCGCGGCGACGGCCTTCGACGTGCTCGACTTGCCCGTGCCGGAGGGGCCGTCGATGGCGACAATCACGGGCTTGGCGGCACCGTTTTCCACGGGGGGACACCTTCCTGGTGCGGTGTGTCGGGAGTGTGGGGACGCGAGGGCGCCCCGCACAAGGTTACTGGGTACGAGTCACTCGTCCGGCCGCGCGCTGCTCGGCCCCCTACTGCCGGATGGCCCAGCCCCGCTCCCGCAGCCCCGCCGACAGCACCGGCGCGGCCTTCGGCTCCACCATCAGCTGCACCAGACCGGCCTGCTGCCCCGTCGCATGCTCGATGCGTACGTCCTCGATATTGACGCCGGCCCGCTCCGCGTCCGCGAAGATCCGCGCCAGCTGTCCGGGCTGGTCGTCGATCAGCACGGCCACGACCTCGTACACCCGAGGAGCCGCGCCGTGCTTGCCGGGCACCCGGACCTGCCCCGCGTTCCCCCGCCGCAGCACGTCCTCGATGCCGGACGTCCCCTCCAGCCGCTTCGCCTCGTCGGAGGACTGCAGCGCCCGCAGCGCCCGCACCGTCTCCTCAAGATCCCCGGCGACGTCGGTGAGCAGGTCGGCCACGGGTCCCGGGTTCGCGGCGAGGATGTCGAGCCACATCCGGGGGTCGGACGCGGCAATCCGGGTCACGTCCCGAATGCCCTGGCCACACAGCCGTACGGCCGCCTCCTCGGCGTTCTCCAGCCGGGCGGCGACCATGCTGGACACCAGGTGGGGCATGTGGGACACCAGCGCGACCGCGCGGTCGTGGGCGTCGGCGTCCATCACGACCGGTACCGCGCGGCAGTGCGAGACCAGTTCCAGGGCGAGGTTCAGCACCTCGGTGTCGGTGTCGCGGGTCGGTGTCAGCACCCAGGGCCGGCCCTCGAAGAGGTCGCCGGTCGCGGCCAGCGGGCCGGACTTCTCGCGGCCCGACATGGGGTGCGTGCCGATGTACGACGACAGGTCGAGCCCGAGCGCCTCCAGCTCACGGCGCGGCCCGCCCTTGACGCTGGCCACGTCGAGGTAGCCGCGGGCCACGCCCCGGCGCATGGCGTCGGCGAGCACCGCGGCCACGTGCGCGGGCGGGGCGGCGACGATCGCGAGGTCCACGGGGCCCTCGGGCGCCTCGTCGGTGCCGGCGCCGAGCGCGGCGGCCGTACGGGCCTGCTCGGGGTCGTGGTCGGCGAGGTGGACGGCGACGCCGCGCTGGGCGAGGGCGAGTGCGGCGGACGTGCCGATGAGGCCGGTGCCGACGACGAGTGCGGTTCTCACTGGGCGATGTCCTTGCGCAGGGCGGCCGCGGCACCGAGGTAGACATGGGCGATGTCGGCGCGGGGCCGGTCGGACTCGATGTGCGCGAGGACACGCACGACCCGCGGCATGGCGCCCTCGATGTCGAGTTCCTGGGCGCAGATCAGCGGTACGTCGGCGAAGCCGTCGCCGAGCTTGCGGGCGGCGGCCGCCGGGAAGTCGCTGTGCAGATCCGGCGTGGCCGTGAACCAGATGCTGATCAGGTCGTCCGAGCTCAGGCCGTTCCGCTCCAGGATCGCGGTGAGCAGGGCGCCGACCTGCTCGTCCATGTGGCCGGCCTCGTCCCGCTCCAGTTGGACGGCCCCCCGGACCGCTCGTACCGCCACGGCTCTGCTCCTTGCTGCTGTACGGATCGGCTCTACGGCCGTCAAGCCTAGTCAGCCCGCGTACGGCCGGTGCAGGTCGCCCGCCCGCTGAGACACCTCGGCCCGCGCCGGGTCGGCTTTGAGTCAATGTCACCCGTCCGTCCCGATTTCGCTACCGGACCGCGAACGCCCCCGTACGCCTCTGGACGCCGGGCCACGGCTCCGCTCTCATGGGCAGCAAGCTCGCCTCGGGGGAGGCCTCATGAAGCGTCCCGGACCCTTGCTCACCCTTCTCGCGGGACTGTTGGTCGGCGTGTTCATGCTGTCGCTCAACGCGACGACGGGGACGAAGAACGCGTCCTCCTCGTCCGCGGACCGCACGCCGGACACCACGAAACAGTCGCCCGCGGCGCCCCCGTCACCGACACCCGCACGGCCGGCCCCGTCGCCGTCACCGTCGAAGACCCCCGTCCCGGACGCCGGGTACGCCGGCCGTACCGACGACGACTCGTCCGCCGTGGCCGTCACCCTGCGCGACGGCAGGGCGATCGCGTACTTCTGCGACGGCCGCGACAAGGAGTCCTGGCTCAAGGGCGACGTGAACGACGACGGGACCATGCGGCTCACCGGCAAGGACGGTTCCGTCCTGAACGGCACCCTCAAGGAGGGCAAGCGGATCCGCGGCACGGTCGACATCGACGGCGGGCACTACGCCTTCACGGCCGACCGGACGAAGAAGCCGTCGGGCCTGTACCGGGCCACCGCCACGGTGCGCGGCGCCAAGGTCGACGGCGGCTGGATCGTGCTGCCGGACGGCCGGCAGGTCGGCGTCCTCACCCGCGACGGTGAGCCCTCGGCGGCCCCGGAGATCGACCCGGAGACCGGCGCCGTAACGGTCGACGGCCAGGGGCTCACGGCCCGCCCGGCCGCCCCCTGACCTGCCTCTACCTGACCTGACCCGACCTGACCTGACGTCCCTTGACGTCCCTCGTCGTCCCGCTCGACGACGCCCCTCACGATCCCATCCTTCACGGGAGTCGATCATGACCGTCGACCCGAACGCCGTCACCCAGGACTTCCCGCCCCCGCAGCCCGGCCACCGCCGCCCGGGCGCGGCCCGCTATCTGCTCCCGGCGCTGGTCGCCTGCGCGGTCGCGCTGGGCCTGGGGGTCTACGGCAAGCTCCACGACCCGGCGGGCACCGCCTTCAACCTCGCCGGGTTCAGCAGCACGGGCGCGGTGAAGTCATGGCTGGCGACGACCGCGATCTTCCTCGCGCTCGTGCAGCTCGTCTCGGCGCTGATGGTGTACGGCAAGCTGCCGGGCCCGAGCTGGTCGGCGGTGCTGCACCGCTGGTCGGGCCGCGCGGCGTTCCTCGTCGCCGTACCCGTGGCTGTGCACTGCCTGTACGCCCTGGGCTACCAGACGTACGAAACGCGCGTTTTGTGGCACTCCCTCCTGGGTTGTTTCTTCTTCGGTGCCTTCAGTGCAAAGATGCTGTTGCTCCGCTCGGAGCGACTTCCCGGCTGGCTCCTGCCGATCGTCGGCGGACTGGTCTTCACCGCTCTCACGATCATCTGGCTGACCTCGGCCCTCTGGTTCTTCCGCACTTTCGGAGTGACGACATGACCAACCGCCCGACGCGGCGCACGATCCTCCTCGCGACGGGCGCGGCGGCGCTCGCCGTGGGCTGTGGCGAATACGGCGACGACAGCGGCTCCTCGTCCGTGGAGGCCTCCTCCGGCCAGGAACTCGCCAAGACCAGCGACATCCCGGTCGGCGGCGGCAAGATCTTCAAGGACGAGAAGGTGGTCGTGACGCAGCCGCAGGACGGCGAGTTCAAGGCCTTCTCAAACATCTGCACGCACCAGCAGTGCCCGGTGGCCGGCGTGGCGGACGGCACCATCAACTGCACCTGCCACGGCAGCAAGTTCAACATCACGGACGGCTCGGTGGCCCATCCCCCGGCGACGAAGCCGCTGCCCGAGAAGAAGATCACGGTGGACGGAAATTCGATCCTCCTCGCCTGATCCGCCACGTACGCTCCGGGCCATGCACCCCGAGACCCCGGAGAGCCTGGTCCGCGACCACACGATCTACGCCTGCGTGATGGGTTCGCGCGCCTTCGGTCTGGCGACGGACGCCAGCGACACCGACCGCCGGGGCGTGTTCGTGGCTCCGGCCCCGCTCTTCTGGCGTTTCGAGAAACCGCCGACACATGTCGAGGGCCCACTTCAGGAGCAGTTCAGCTGGGAGCTGGAGCGCTTCTGCGAGCTGGCGCTGCGCGCCAACCCGAACATCCTGGAGTGCCTGCACTCCCCCCTGGTGGAGTACGTCGACGACACCGGCCGCGAACTCCTCGCCCTGCGCGAGGCGTTCCTCTCCCGCCAGGCCCACGAGACGTTCGCGCGCTACGCCCTGGGCCAGCGCAGGAAGCTGGAGGCCGACGTCCGCAACCACGGCGCCCCACGCTGGAAGCACGCGATGCACCTGCTGCGCCTGCTGACCAGTGCCCGCGACCTGCTGCGCACCGGCCGTCTGACGATCGACGTGGGCGAGGGGCGCGAGTCACTCCTCGCGGTCAAGCGCGGCGAGGTCCCCTGGCCGGAGGTCGAGTCCCGGATGACCCACCTGGCGAGCGCGGCGGAGGAGGCCGCCCGGCACAGCCCGCTCCCGCCGGAACCCGACCGCCGCCGCGTGGAGGACTTCCTGATCCGCGTCCGCCGCGCCTCAGCTCTCCAGCCGGATCCGTACGACGAAGGCGTGCAGGGCGCCGTGGACGCTCGGGGCGTCGGGCAGCACTGAGGCCGCCTGCGCCTCGTCCAGCACGGCGTGCAGCCGCTCCACGTCGGCCGCCACGCGCGCGTGGTCGACGTCGGCGGCTCCGTGCTCCTGCTCCGCCTTGGCGGTGATCAGCTCCGGCACATAGGCGGGGGCGTCGACCTCCCCGATCAGCGTGGGCAGATGCGGCTGCACCTCACCGCTGCGCATCAGGTGGATGCCGGTGAGCAGCACCCGGAAGGTGTACAGCAGCGGCTTGAGCTCCCCGGTCTTCTCGAACAGCCGCCACTGCGTCTGCGCGAACCCTCGATAATGATGGGCGTGGTGGCCGGTGAGCACGCCGGGCGCGAGGTCGGCCAGCTCCCGGTGGGAGTCGGTGGTGTGCACGACGAGCGGCGAGAGCAGCTGCTCCAGGACGTAGCCGTTGCGGCGCAGCATCAGCCGTACGAACTTGCGCAGGTCGTGCGTCACCAGGTCCATCTCGACGCCGTCCCGCACCCACATCCGGGACCGCGTCTCGTCCGGCTCCCGCAGCCCGACGAGGTCGGCGGTCGGGAGCAGGTGCACGCCCCGCAGGTCCACGTCGGAGTCACGGGACGGGAAGCCGTACAGGTGCGCGCCGGAGACGGTCGCGAACAGCACCGGGTCGGGCTGCTCGGCGACCACGGGTGCGAGGTCGATGTCCAGGGCCTCGATCATCCGTCAAGCGTCCCAGAGCGCTCCGAGGGTCATCAGGTCGCCCCCGTACTCGATCCGGTCCGCCCACTCGGTCGGCCAGGCTTCGTCCCCCAGCCAGGCGCCCGCGAAGGCGCCCGTCAGGCATGCGATCGAGTCCGAGTCGCCGGAGGTGCAGGCGGCCCGGCGCAGGGCGGTCAGGGGCTCGTCGGCGAACCACAGGAAACACAACAGGCCGGTGGCCAGGGCCTCTTCGGCGATCCAGCCCGCGCCGGTGGCCAGGCACGGGTCGGTCTCGGGCGAGGCCGTGTGCACGGCGTCCTGGAGGCGGTCCAGGATCTGAAGGCACTCGTCCCAGCCGCGCGCGATGAAGTGCTCGGGCGTGGGGTCCTGGCTGCGGGTCCACAGGTCGCCGAGCCAGCGCTCGTGGTAGCGGGCGCGGTTCTCCCGGGCGTACGCCCGCAGCAGCCCGACCAGTCCGGCCGGCTCGGTGCCCTGCGCGAGCAGGCGTACGGCGTGTGCGGTCAGGTCGGACGCGGCGAGCGCCGTCGGATGCCCGTGGGTGAGGGCGGACTGCAACTGGGCGGCGCCCGCGCGCTGTTCGTCGCTGAGGCCGGGGGCGAGCCCGATCGGTGCGACGCGCATGTTGGCGCCGCAGCCCTTGGAGCCGATCTGGCTGGCGTCCTGCCAGAGCCTGCGCTCGTCCTTCAGCAGATTGCAGGCGACCAGGCAGGTCCGGCCCGGCGCGCGGTTGTTCTCCGGTGACTGGTACCAGTCGACGAACTCCTCGCGCACCGGCCGTTCCAGCCGCTTCGGCGCGAGCAGGCCCCGGTCCATCGCCGTGCGCAGCCCCTTCCCCAACGCCAGCGTCATCTGTGTGTCGTCGGTGACGATCGCCGGCGTCGGCAGCTCCATCTCGCGCCAGGGACCGCACTTGGCGAGGATCGACGGCACGTCGTTGAACTCGGTCGGGAAGCCGAGCGCGTCCCCGAGGGCGAGGCCGAGCAGGGAGCCGGTGGCGGCGCGCTTGCGAACGGTGGTCATGGTCATGCGGGGCGTCCTTCCGGGGTCGGCCGAAGCAGGGGCGGGTGGAGGGCGGTCGCGGTGCCCGCGCGGTACAGCGCGGCCGGTTTGCCGCGGCCGCCGGTGAGCCGGGCGGCGCCGGGCACGGGCTCGACGAAGCCCTGCGTGGCGAGCACCTTGCGGCGGAAGTTGGGCCGGTCGAGGACGGTGCCCCACACCACCTCGTACACGTGCTGCAGCTCGCCGAGCGTGAACTCGGGCGGGCAGAAGGCCGCGGCCAGACTGGAGTACTCCAGCTTGGCGCCGACGCGGTCGTGGGCGTCGGCCAGGATCCGGTCGTGGTCGAAGGCGAGCGGCCCCGCCTTGCCGTACGGCACCCAGCGGGCCTGCGCCGCGTCACTGCCGCCGTGCGGTTCGGGCGGGTGCGGCAGCAGCGCGGCGAAGGCGACCGTCACGACCCGCATCCGGGGGTCGCGGTCGGGCTCGCTGTAGGTCCGCAGCTGCTCCAGATGCAGACCCGAGACGTCCGACAGGCCGGTCTCCTCGGCGAGTTCACGCCGGGCCGCCGTCTCCGCCGACTCGTCCGGCTGCACGAAACCGCCGGGCAGCGCCCAGTGGCCCTTGTACGGCTCCTGCCCGCGCTCGACGAGCAGCACCTGCAGGACGCCGTCGCGAATGGTGAGGACCGCGAGGTCGGCGGTGACGGCGAAGGGCTCGTGGGCGTGCTTGTCGTAGCCCTCGGGCACGGTGGGTCCCGGCATACCGCTCACCTCTTTTATAGTCAGCATGACTATTAGTCACTCCGACTATAAAGAGGCCGGACGGGTTGCACAACCCAACGGAAGGCAAATCCACGCCACCCCGCCGGGAACCGTGTCACCGCGCCGAGGAACCGTGCCACCGCGCCGAGAAGCCCTGCCGTCCGCCGACGAACCCGTCACCCCGCCATCGGACCGCGCCGCCCCAGAAAGGCCAGCAGCCGCTCCTCAGGGCCCGCCCCCGCCGACACGGCGACCGGCGCGCCGAACCGCACGCCCCGGTCCGCCTCCGCGACCACGCACCGCGCGACGGGCAGCAGCTCGGCCGCGAGCGCACCCGGTATCGGCCGCGGCCGCCCGCAGGACTGGGCGACGTCCCACCCGTGCACGGCGATCTCGACGGCCCCCACGGCGGCCATCACCCGCATGTCCAGCGGCCGTTCCCCCACGAGCGCCGACTCCGGCGGCCCGGCCGCCCAGGCACCGAGCACCGCGCACGCGCGCGTACGGAAGCCACAGGCCCGGTCGGCGGCGCCCGGGATCAGCCCGATCCGCCCGCCGGTCAGGCCCTCGTACAGCGCGTCCAGCGAGTCGTCGAGGTGCCCGAGCAGCTCCCTCAGGTCCCACCGCGCGCACGGCGTACCGCGCCCCGGGCTCACGCCGTCCGCATCGGCGACGCTGCGGAGCGCGTAGGCGAGCGAACGCTCCAGGAGCTCCCCGGACTCCCCGGAGTTCATGACAGGCCCCACAAGGCCCTCTGGGGCCCCTCAGGGGCCGTCTGGGAGGCAGCCTGGACGGCCTCCCGGTTGTTCTCGGGCGCAGCGAACTCCTCGCCGCCCGTGTCGGTCGTCCTCATCCCCGCTCCCTCCGTCACGGATCGTCATGAATACAGACCGTCCGGGAGGCGAAAACGAATCGGCCGGCCCCGGGCAACACCCGGAACCGGCCTCCACACGCGCGTACGCCTACGGCGCCTTACAGATCGACTTCCTTCATCAGCATGCCGACCTCGGTGTTGGACAGCCGTCGCAGCCAGCCCGACTTCTGGTCGCCCAGGGTGATGGGACCGAACGCGACCCGCACCAGCTTGTCGACCGGGAAGCCGGCCTCGGCGAGCATGCGGCGCACGATGTGCTTGCGCCCCTCGTGCAGCGTGACCTCGACCAGGTAGTTCTTGCCGGTCTGCTCGACGACCCGGAAGTGGTCCGCGCGCGCGTACCCGTCCTCCAGCTGGATGCCGTCCTTGAGCTGCTTGCCCAGGTCGCGCGGGATCGGGCCCACGATGTGCGCGAGGTAGACCTTCTTCACGCCGTACTTGGGGTGGGTCAGCCGGTGGGCCAGCTCACCGTGGTTGGTGAGCAGGATGACGCCCTCGGTCTCGGTGTCGAGCCGCCCCACGTGGAAGAGCCGCGTCTCCCGGTTGGTGACGTAGTCCCCGAGGCACTGCCGGCCCTCGTTGTCCTCCATCGTGGAGACGACACCGGCGGGCTTGTTCAGCGAGAAGAACTGGTACGACTGCGTGGCGACGGTCAGCCCGTCGACCTTGATCTCGTCCTTCTCGGGGTCGACGCGCAGGCCCTGCTCGGTGACGATCTCGCCGTTGACCTCGACCCGGGCCTCGTCGACCAGCTCCTCGCAGGCCCGCCGGGACCCGTAGCCGGCCCGCGCGAGCACCTTCTGCAGCCGCTCGCCCTCCTGCTCGGCGCCCGGGAAGGTCTTGGGCAGCTTGACGTCCTTCTTGCCCGCGTAGCGCTCACGGTTGCGCTCCTCGGCGCGCGCGTCGTACTCGCGGGAGGTCGCCGGAGCCCAGCGGCCCCGGCCGGTGCCGCGCTGCTGGCCCTGCTTGGGCCCGCCCTTGGCGCCTCCGCGCGCGGAGGCACCGCGCCCGGACTTCGGGCCGTCCTGCGTCCCCCCGGGGCCCACGTCGTAGCGGCGCTCCTCGGGGCGGGGCTTCCGCGGCCGGCCGCCCTGCTTGTCGTCGCGGGCGTTACCGGCGCCACGGTAGTTACCGCGGCCCCCGCTGCTCCCGCCGCGGCCGCCGCTGTTGCCACCACGGCTCCCGCCGTTGTTTCCGCTGCTGTTCCTGCCGCTGCTGCTTCGCATCAAATTTCCGTCTAGTTGTCGTCTGCGTCCTCGGAATCCGGAGCGTCCGGATCGAACGACGGCACGCCTTCCTGGGTCTCGGCCTCGATCGCCTCCGCCTCCGGGAGGAAGGGCGCGAGCTCCGGGAGCTCGTCCAGACCGCGCAGGCCCATCCGCTCCAGGAAGTAGTTCGTCGTCCTGTACAGGATCGCACCTGTTTCGGGTTCCGCGCCCGCCTCCTCGACCAGCCCGCGCTGGAGGAGGGTGCGCATGACACCGTCGCAGTTCACTCCGCGCACGGCCGAGACCCGGCTGCGGCTGACCGGCTGACGGTAGGCGACGACGGCCAGCGTCTCCAGGGCGGCCTGGGTGAGGCGTGCGGTCTGCCCGTCCAGGACCAGGCCCTCCACGGCCGCGGCGTACTCGGGGCGGGTGTAGAACCGCCAGCCGCCCGCGACGAACCGCAGCTCGAAGCCGCGGCCCTGGATGACGTACTCGTCGGCGAGCTCCCTGAGGGCCCCGGCGATCTGCCGCTTGGGCCGCTCCAGGAGCTTCGCGAGGTGCTCCTCGGTCGCGGGCTCGTCCACGACCATGAGCATCGCCTCCAGGGCGGGCTTGAGGTCGAGGTCGGCGACGGTACGCAACCCGGCCGGAAGCTCGGTGGTCTCCTCACTCACGCCTTCTTCTCCTCCTTCGGCTGCTCGGGCGGCCGGTCGAACTCGTCGGTCACCAGGGGTGCGTCCTCCCCGTCCCCACCGGTCCACCGCACGACGAGCTCCCCGAGCGCCGTCTCCTGATCGAGGGCCACGGCCTTCTCGCGGTACAGCTCCAGCAGCGCCAGGAAGCGCGCCACGACGGTGAGGGTGTCGTCGGTGTCCTCGATGAGCGACCGGAAGCTGGCCTCGCCGAGTTCCTTCAGCCGCGCGACCACGATCCCGGCCTGTTCCTGCACGCTGACCAGCGGCGCGTGGATGTGATCGACGTACACCTGCGGCTTGGGTTTGGGCTGCATCGCCTTGATGGCGAGCTTGGCGAATCCTTCCGCCCCGATGCTGATGACGACCTCGGGCAACAGCTCGGCATGATGCGGTTCGAGCCCGACGGTCCGCGGATAGCGCCGCGCCTCGTCGTCGAGCCGCCGGCTGAAGATGTCGGCGATCTGCTTGTACGCCCGGTACTGCAACAACCGCGCGAACAACAGGTCCCGCGCCTCCAGCAACGCGAGGTCGGCCTCGTCCTCCACCTCGGCCGAGGGCAGCAGCCGGGCCGCCTTGAGGTCGAGCAGGGTGGCCGCGACGACGAGGAACTCGGTCGTCTCGTCCAGGTCCCAGTCCGGCCCCATCGCCCTGATGTGCGCCATGAACTCGTCGGTCACCTTGGACAGGGCGACCTCGGTGACATCGAGTTTGTGCTTGGAGATCAGCTGGAGGAGGAGGTCGAAGGGGCCCTCGAAGTTGGAGAGCCGGACCTTGAAGACACCGTCGTCACCGTCGTCACCGCTGTCGCCACCGTCACCGGCCTCGGTCTCGCCCTCCTGGGCAGCGGGCTCGGCGACGGAAGCCTCATGCGCCGGTTCCGGCTCGGGCTCGGCCGCCTCGGGCCCGGAGCCGGCCGCCTCGTCGGGCTCGGGCTCCGCTTCCGGTACGACGACCTGCGGCTCCGGCTCCGGTTCTGGCTCCGGGACCACGATCTCGGGAACCTCGGGCGCCGGCTCCGCGGGAACCGCGACCGGCACGCCCACGGGCGCCGCGCCCGGTCCTCGCCCCAGCGCACGCCGACGGCCACCGGAGGTACCGGTGCCGCGTGCGGGAACGTCGTTCGAGGTCATAGCCCCCGCAGGCTACCGCTACCGCCCGCGAAGCCGTCGTACGAGGATGCTGGCGTCGCCGCGGCTCTCCAGATCCGCGAGCACCACGGCCACCGCCTCACGGACGATCCGCCCGCGGTCCACGGCCAGCCCGTGCTCGCCCCGGAGCACCAGACGCGCGTGCTCCAGGTCCATGAGCTCCTCGGCGGAGACGTACACGGTGATCTTCTCGTCGTGCCGCTCTCGCCCGCTGGGCCGCCGCGCCGCCGCCCGCCCACGCTTGCGCGGCGCGGCGGAGGCAGCTGCAGAAGCAGCGGAACCGGACGGGGCGGAACCGCCGGAGGCATTCGCACCGGAGGAACCGGCAGAACCTTCCTGCGCCTCCTGACGCCGGGCGGAACGCTCCGCGGCGACAGCCCGGATGCGCGACTCCCCGGCGTCGACGGACTCCGTGTCGGCGGCCACATGCTCCGCACCGTCACCGTCGCCGCCCTGCACGGGCACCGACTGCGGCGCGTCCTCAGCGGCGGCGGCCGCGTCGCCCTCCCCCGCGGGAGCCGGCACCCGGGCCTCGCCGTTGACCGGGCGCCGGGGAGTGGACGGCTGGAGCGCCATACCCCCTGTCGTACGGAACAGTTCGTCGGCCCCCGGCAGACTCACTCGGCGTGACACCGGGCGAGCACCTCCCTGGCGAGCTGGCGATAGGCGGCGGCGCCGACGGAGTTGGAGGCGTACGTGGTGATGGGCTCACCGGCGACCGTGGTCTCCGGGAAGCGGACCGTGCGCCCGATGACCGTGTGGTAGACGTGGTCGTCGAAGGCCTCGACGACGCGCGCGAGCACCTCACGGCTGTGCACGGTGCGCGAGTCGTACATCGTGGCCAGGATCCCGTCGAGCTCCAGCTCCGGGTTGAGCCGCTCCTGGACCTTCTCGATGGTCTCGGTCAGCAGCGCCACACCACGCAGCGCGAAGAACTCGCACTCCAGCGGCACGATCACCTTGTGGGCGGCCGTCAGCGCGTTGACCGTGAGCAGGCCGAGCGAGGGCTGACAGTCGATCACGATGAAGTCGTAGTCGGGCAGCAGCGGCTTCAGGGCACGCTGGAGCGTGGACTCGCGCGCGACCTCGGAGACGAGCTGGACCTCGGCGGCCGACAGGTCGATGTTGCTCGGCAGCAGGTCCATGTTGGGGACCGCCGTCTTCAGGAGCACCTCGTCCGCCGACATACCCCGCTCCATGAGCAGGTTGTAGACGGTGAGGTCGAGCTCCATCGGATTGACGCCGAGACCGACCGACAGCGCGCCCTGCGGATCGAAGTCGACGAGCAGGACCCGGCGCCCGTACTCCGCGAGCGCGGCACCCAGGTTGATGGTCGACGTCGTCTTGCCGACGCCACCCTTCTGGTTGCACATCGCGATGATCTTCGCGGGACCGTGGTCGGTCAGCGGACCCGGGATCGGGAAGTACGGCAGCGGACGCCCGGTCGGGCCGATGCGCTCACGGCGCTGCCGGGCAGCGTCGGGCGCGAGCGTGGCCGCGTACTCGGGGTCGGGCTCGTACTCCGCGTCGGGGTCGTAGAAGTGCCCTTCGGGCAGTTCGTCGTAGTCGGCGAGTGGGTTGTGGGGCGCGCCACTTCCGTCGCCGGCCATGGCGTTCACGTGATGGCCATCCATGCTCTGGTTTGCTGACAGAGCCGTGCGGGGGCTGGTCTGGCTCTGCTGGGCTGCGAAGGTTCGGACAGCGACGGAGCCGACAGCCTCGAATCCCGCGGGACCCTGGCCCCGTACAGGCATTCCTGGTTGACCACCCCCGGGAGAAAATGTCGACTCATTCACAAGTCGTCTTACCTCCTTGGTGACCAGGAAACTTCTAGACAGGTCAGCGTGGCACCATGCCGACAGCTGGCGACTCTATGGCGTGTCGGCGGTCCGCAGCAACACAATCCGCCGGACCGGGCAGATGTGTCGACAATGAAACATCCCGCTGTCAAGGGCGTACGGCCGTCGCACGGCAGGTTTCACCGGTGTGCGAATCGGTCGAAGCGTTGCGTTCGAGGCGAGTTGACCGAGAGTCGCAAAGTGACCATACACACATCCGGCCGGACCTTTTCGGGCAAGGTCCGGCCGGGTGTGTGCGGTTGACGACTTGTGTTGACGTATCGCCTTTACCAGAAAGTGACTTAGCCGATCGACTCAGCCGAGCAGCGTTTCGAGCTCCACGTGCTCCAGGCCGTGCGCCTCGGCGACCTCCCGGTAAACCACCTTGCCGTCATGCGTGTTGAGGCCCTTGGCCAGCGCCGGGTCACGGCGCAGCGCCTCGACCCAGCCCTTGTTCGCGAGCTCGACGATGTAGGGCAGCGTGGCGTTGGTGAGCGCGTAGGTGGAGGTGTTGGGCACCGCGCCGGGCATGTTGGCGACGCAGTAGAAGACCGAGTTGTGGACCGGGAAGGTCGGCTCGGCGTGCGTGGTGGGACGCGAGTCCTCGAAGCAGCCGCCCTGGTCGATCGCGATGTCGACAAGGACACTTCCCGCCTTCATCCGGGAGACGAGCTCGTTGGTGACCAGCTTCGGGGCCTTGGCGCCCGGGATCAGGACGGCGCCGATGACGAGGTCGGCCTCCAGGCAGGCCTTCTCCAGCTCGAAGGCGTTGGAGACGACGGTCTGGATCTTCGTGCCGAAGACCTTGTCCGCCTCCTTGAGCTTGTTGATGTCCTTGTCGAGCAGGGTCACGTGGAAGCCCATGCCGATGGCGATCTGCGCGGCGTTCCAGCCGGAGACGCCACCGCCGATGACGACGGCCCGGCCGGCCAGCACGCCCGGGACACCGCCCGGCAGCACACCGCGGCCGCCGTTGGCGCGCATCAGGTGGTAGGCGCCGACCTGCGGGGCCAGGCGGCCCGCGACCTCGGACATCGGGGCGAGCAGCGGCAGGGCGCGGCTCGGCAGCTCGACGGTCTCGTAGGCGATCGCCGTGGTGCCGGACTCGATGAGGGCGTCCGTGCACTCCTTGGAGGCGGCCAGGTGCAGGTAGGTGAAGAGCGTCTGGTCCTTGCGCAGGCGGTGGTACTCCTCGGCGATGGGCTCCTTGACCTTCAGCAGCAGGTCGGCGGTGGCCCACACCTCGTCGGCGGTGCCGAGGATCTGCGCGCCTGCGGCGACGTACTCCTCGTCCGGGATCGACGAGCCGACACCGGCGCCGCGCTCGATGACGACCTGGTGGCCATGGCGCACCAGCTCGTGCACACCGGCGGGGGTGATGGCCACCCGGAACTCGTTGTTCTTGACCTCGCGGGGGATGCCGACCTTCACGTCGATCACGGTCCTTGGCTCAGAGGGTGTGGGGGCATTACAAGACATACCCAGGCATGCAGGACGCACCGGGATACACCGCAGGAGAAGGTGCGGCAGAGCCAGTCTAATGAAGGTGTTCCCGCTGTCTAGCCTTTCAATGCATCAATCTTCAGCGGATGTACTACGGATTTCGCAGGCGTTACGGTCGTTCTCCGGCTCGAATGCATCTTGCTCGGGCCCCGGCACCTGCGCATCTGCCTCCTCGGGCTCCTCCCCCAGCATCCGCCGGGCGGCGCCCCGGTGCAGCTGCGCAGCCGCGGGATCGCCCAGGTGGTCCAGGGTGTCGGCGAGCCGCATGTACAGCGCCGCGTGCAGCCGTGGGTCCTCGGCGCGCCGCGCCCACTCCACCGCCTCCCGGCAGGTGCGCAGCGACTCCTCGGGCCGCCCCGCGTACTCCTGGACCCGCGCCAGCTCGCTCAACGCGCGGGCGTGAGCGGCGAGGTCGCCGTTCTTGCGGTGCCCGGCGACCGCGGCCCGCCAGTGCCGCAACGCCTCGCCGTACCGGCCCGCGAAGGTGTGGGCGGCGCCGATACGGCCGTACAGCCGGGCGGCGTCCGCGCGCTCGTCGCGGGCCAGCCGCTGGGCCAGCGCCCGGCCGAACCAGTCGGCGGCCCGGTCGTAGTCCCCAAGCTCCAGATGGGCGCCGCCTACGGATTCCATCGCGCGGCCGGTCGCGTACGGGTCGTTCGCCTGCCGTCCGGCGTCCAGAGCGGCCCGGTAGCGCACCAGCGCCGCCTGCGTACGGCCGGTCCGGGCGTCGACGTCACCGAGGTTCAGCAGGGCCGCGGCCTTCTCGCGGGGCAGGTTCCGGCGCTCGGCCACGTCGAGGACCAGGCCGTGTACGGCATACAGGTCGTCGGCGGCCGCCTGGGTGCCGACGTGCGCGACCAGCGCCTTGACCAGCTGGGACATCAGGCGCCGGGCGACCGTGTCGAGCTCCCCGTCGGCGACCGCGGCCCGGGCCGAGGCCAGCAGGGCCGGCCTGCGGATGTTCAGCCAGTCGGCGGCCGCGCGCGGGTTGGGGAAGCGCAGCGCCTGGGGCATGCCGAGGAGCTTCTGGCGGGTCTCGGGGGTGTCGGTCTCGGTGATCGCCCGGCAGGACTGCAGCAGCCGCACGCACCGCTCCAGCATGCGGGCGCGGGCGAGCTGCAGCTCGGCGGGACGGTCCTGGGTCTCGGTGAGGGTCTTGAGGTACGGATGCAGACAGGCCGGCACCTCGTACTGCGGCAGCGGCGAGTCGACGGCGTGCAGCAGGCCGTGGGCGGCGAGGGCGTCCAGGGTGGTGCGGGCGCTGTCGACCGAGGAGCCGGCCAGCGCGGAGGCGGTGTGCGGGTCGACGAGGATGCCCGGGGCGAGGGAGAGCAGGCGCAGCATCCGGGCGGCCGGGGTGGACAGGGACGCGTAGACGAGGCGGAAGACCCGGCTCAGCGCCGTGCCCTCCTCACCCTCGGCGCGCAGCTGCTTGGCGAGGTCGGCGACGGCCGCCTTGGGCCGGGCGGCGAGCCAGCCACCCGCCAGCACCAGCGCGGCGGGCTGTCCCTGGCACACCTCGACCAGTCCCTCGGCGGCCCTCGGGTCGACGGTGATGCGGACCGAGCCGGCCTGCCGGGACAGCAGCTCCACGCCCGACTTCGTGTCCAGGCCGCCGAGAGTGCAGGGCCGTACGTCGGAGATCCCGGTCAGCGGTCCGCCGGAGACGGCGACGACCAGGCACTCCGGGGCGTCCGGCAGCAGGGCGTCGACCTGCTCGGCCTCGGCCGCGTCGTGCAGCAGGAGCAGTGCCCGGCGCCCGGCGAGGGCCTTGCGCAGGGCCGCCGTGAGGTCGTCCTCGGCGGCACCGGGCGGGATCGGCCGGTCCAGGGCGCCGAGCAGTTCGCGGGCGGCGCGCTCGACGGGGACGGGGGTGCCGTCGGGCTCGCTCAGGCGGGCCCGCAGCACGCCGTCGGCGTAACGGTCCGCCACCTGCCGTACCAGTTCCTCGGCGAGCGCGGTGCGGCCCGAGCCGGGGCGCCCGGCGATGAGCAGTACGCGCGCGCGTGGCGCCTTGCGGCCGGAGATGGTGTCCAGGCCCGCGCGCTCGATGTCGGCGCGGAGCTCCTTCAACTCGCGGGTGCGGCCCAGGAATTGGTTCTCGCCGGACGCGTGTGCCGACACCTGTACGCCGCCTGTGTCCACCACCTGATCCGTCACGGGCCACGCTCCCGTCCCACCACACGCGCAAGCCCGCCGGGACTCCGGTTCGGGCGTGTTCAGAGCCTAGTTCACGCTCTGCTACGTTCCGTGCGGAGCACGGCGGGCACGACGAGGACATCCCCCGACCGGATCAGCCGATCTTCACACTGACGGGTGGATGTACCCGTTCAGGACTCGAAGGGGCGCGCCGGCCAGGGTGCCCCCGCCGGGCGGAGCGCGTCGAGTCCGTCGCCGCTGCGCGCGGCGACCAGCGACAGCACGCCCACGACGAGGCAGTTGTTGTGCAGCTCGCCAGCGAGCACTCCCCGGACGAGTTCGTCGACGGGCACGCGCGCGTGCTCCATGTCGGCCTCCTCGTCCTCCACCTCGAAGCGCTCGCCCTCGGCCTCGGACAGGCTGCGGGCGAGGAAGACCCGTACGGCCTCGTCGCAGCCGCCGGGGGTGGTGTAGACGTCGGTCAGCACCCGCCAGTCCTCCGCCTTGACGTGGGCCTCCTCGTACAGCTCGCGCTGGGCGGCGTGCAGCGGGTTCTCACCGGGGATGTCGAGCAGCCCGGCCGGGATCTCCCAGAGCTTGTGCCGCACCGGGTGGCGGTACTGCCTGATGAGCAGGACACGGTCCTCGTCGTCGAGGGCGAGGACGGCCACCGAGCCGGGGTGGACCTGGTAGTCGCGCCCCACCACCGAGCCGTCGGGCATGACCACGTCGTCCGTGCGGACGGAGGTCTTGTTGCCCACGAACGGGGTCTTCGTCGCGCGGATCTCCCACTCCTCCGGGGTGTCCTTGATCGTCATGCCCTGCCCTTCCACACGCTGCAAAAAGAACCCGCCAAACGAAAACCGGGGCGCCAACCTTTGAAGGTTTGCACCCCGGTCACCGTACAACTCTCGTGTTACTTCGAATTCTTGCGCTCGACCGCGGCCTTCACGAGGCCCGCGAACAGCGCGTGCGGGCGCGTCGGGCGCGAGCGCAGCTCGGGGTGGGCCTGGGTGGCCACCAGGTAAGGGTGGACCTCGCGCGGGTACTCCACGTACTCGACGAGCTTGCCGTCGGGCGACGTGCCGGAGAACAGGATGCCCGCCTTCTTCTCCAGCTCCGCGCGGTAGGCGTTGTTGACCTCGTACCGGTGACGGTGGCGCTCCTCGACGTACTCCTTGCCGTCGTACACCTCGCGCACGATGGAGCCCTCGGCCAGCTTGGCCGGGTACATGCCGAGCCGCATGGTGCCGCCCATGTCACCCTCACCGGCGACGATGTCCAGCTGCTCGGCCATGGTGGAGATGACCGGGTGGGAGGTCGCCGGGTCGAACTCGGTGGAGTTGGCGTCCGAGATGTCGGCGAGGTTGCGGGCCGCCTCGATCACGATGCACTGCAGGCCCAGGCACAGGCCGAGCAGCGGGATCTTGTTCTCACGGGCGTACTTGATCGCGCCGACCTTGCCGAGCACACCGCGGTCGCCGAAGCCGCCCGGGATGCAGATGCCGTCCACGTCGGCGAGCTGCTGCTTGGCGCCGGCCGGGGTCTTGCAGTCGTCGGAGGTGACCCACTTGATCTTCACGCGGGCCTTGTTGGCGAAGCCGCCCGCGCGCAGCGCCTCGGTCACCGAGAGGTAGGCGTCGGGCAGGTCGATGTACTTGCCGACCAGCGCGAGGGTGATCTCGTGGTCGGGGTTGTGGACGCGGTCGAGCAGGTCGTCCCAGGTCGTCCAGTCGACATCGCGGAACGGCAGGTCCAGCTTGCGGACGACGTAGGCGTCCAGGCCCTCGCCGTGCACGGTCTTCGGGATGTCGTAGATCGAGCGGGCGTCCGGGCAGGCGACCACGGCGGCCTCGTCGACATCGCACATCAGCGAGATCTTGCGCTTGATCGCGGTGGGCACCTCGCGGTCACAGCGCAGCACGATCGCGTCTGGCTGGATACCGATGTTGCGCAGCGCCGCAACCGAGTGCTGGGTCGGCTTCGTCTTCAGCTCTCCCGAGGGGCCGATGTACGGCAGGAGCGAGATGTGGACGACGAAGACGTTGTCACGACCGACCTCGTGACGGACCTGGCGGACGGTCTCCAGGAACGGCAGCGACTCGATGTCACCGACCGTGCCGCCGACCTCCGTGATCACGACGTCGACCTCGTCCGTCGCCATGCGGCGGATGCGGTGCTTGATCTCGTTGGTGATGTGCGGGATGACCTGCACGGTGTCGCCGAGGTACTCGCCGCGCCGCTCCTTGGCGATCACGGTGTTGTACACCTGGCCGGTGGTGACGTTCGCCGAGCCGTCCAGGTCACGGTCGAGGAACCGCTCGTAGTGGCCGATGTCCAGGTCGGTCTCGGCGCCGTCGTTGGTGACGAACACCTCGCCGTGCTGGAAGGGGTTCATCGTGCCAGGGTCGACATTGAGGTAGGGGTCGAGCTTCTGCATCACGACGCGCAGACCCCGCGCCTTGAGCAGCATGCCGAGGCTGGAGGCCGTCAGGCCCTTGCCGAGCGAGGAGGCGACACCCCCGGTGACGAAGATGTGCTTGGTCGTCGTGGCTGCGTTGGTTCGAAAAGCAGCGGGCGGCATGGCCAAGAGGGGGCTCCCGTGGTCGCGATCTTGAAGTGCGGTTCGGGGGTCTGTACGCCCACCGGTCCACGGGCTACCAGGGTATCAGCGACAGGGACCGATGGCTTCCGGCCACGCTCCGCACATGAGCCGACACGGATCCGCACGCTTCACCGATTTCCCGCGCATCGGTCACCCATTGCTCACCCGTTCGGCCGACCCGGGTTGCCCGGACCGGCACGCAGATCATCTACGTGCGTCGTATCCTGCTCGGACATTCGCTGCCGAGCCCGGCCGGCAACACGGCACCACCCCTCGCCCGTAACCACCGGAACAACGAGAGCTCGTCAGTTCGTTGAGCAGAGATTGTTGAGAAGAGACTGTCGTTTTGCCTCACGGCCGAGACGACTGCTTTGCTTCACGGCTCAACGACGCTTTACAACCACCCCTTGACCGCACTAAGCGAGAGCCCCCTTTCCACACAGGGGGTGACGTGGCCGTTCGACTGGAGTTGCACGTGGCCGGGCGCATCGAAGACTACGCACTCATCGGAGACATGCAGACCGCTGCACTGGTCTGTCGGGACGGCACAGTGGACTGGCTGTGCCTGCCCCGCTTCGACTCGCATGCCATCTTCGCCGGTCTGCTGGGCACGGAGGAACACGGCTTCTGGCGGCTCGGCCCCGCCCACGCCTCCGACGCCCCGCCGCCCACCGCGGCCCGGCGCAGCTACCGCGGCGACTCCCTGATCCTGGAGTCCGAGTGGGACACGCCACGCGGCACGGTCCGGGTGATCGACTTCATGCCCCCGCGTGACGGCGCGCCCCAGCTGATCCGCATCGTCGAGGGCGTCTCGGGCCGGGTGCCGATGCGCTCGACGCTCAGGATGCGCTTCTCGTACGGCCGGGTGGTGCCCTGGGTGCACAAGCACGAGGGCCGTACGGTCGCCGTGGCGGGCCCGGACTCGGTGTGGTTCGACACGGAGGCCGAGACCTACGGCAAGTCGCTGACGACGTACTCGGACTTCACGGTCGCCCCGGGTGAGCGGATCGCGTTCACGATCTCCTGGGAGCCCTCGCACAAGCAGCCGCCGGCGCTGCCCGAGCCGGAGCAGTCGCTGGAGGCGACGGAGGACTTCTGGCGCGAGTGGGTCGAGCACTGTACGTACCACGGCCCCTACCGCGAGGCGGTCATCCGCTCGCTGATCACCCTCAAGGCCCTGACCTACGCCCCGACCGGCGGCATCGTCGCGGCCCCGACGACCTCCCTGCCCGAGGACATCGGCGGCGTCCGCAACTGGGACTACCGCTACACCTGGCTGCGCGACGCGGCCATCACCCTGTCCTCGCTGCTGCGCACCGGCTACCGCGAGGAGGCCCGCGCCTGGCGCGAGTGGCTGCTCAGGGCGGTCGCGGGCGACCCGGAGAACCTCCAGATCATGTACGGCATCGCCGGCGAGCGCGAGCTGGGCGAGGCCGAGCTGGACTGGCTGCCCGGCTACGAGAGCTCCGCGCCGGTGCGGGTCGGCAACGGCGCCGCGCACCAGCTCCAGCTGGACGTGTACGGCGAGGTCACCGAGGCCCTGCACCTGGCGCACATGACGGGCCTGGCCCGCAACGACTACGCCTCGCTGCTCCAGCTCAAGCTGATCCGCTACCTGGAGGACCACTGGGACGAGCCGGACGAGGGCATCTGGGAGGTGCGCGGCCCGCGCCGCCACTTCGTGCACTCCAAGGTGATGGCCTGGGTCGCCGTCGACCGCACCATCAAGCTCATCGAGTCCGGCGACGCGGACGGCCCGCTGGAGCGCTGGCGCGAGCTGCGCGACGACATCCACCGGGACGTGTGTGAGAAGGGCTACGACAAGGAGCGCAACACCTTCACGCAGTCGTACGGCTCGAAGGAACTGGACGCCTCCCTGCTGTTGATCCCGCAGATGGGCTTCCTGCCGCCGGACGACAAGCGCGTCATCGGCACCATCGAGGCGATCCAGCGCGAGCTGTCCACCCCGGACGGCTTCATCCTGCGCTACCCGACGCAGGGCGAGCACGAGGGCGTCGACGGCCTGCCCGGCGACGAGGGTGCCTTCCTGGCCTGCTCGTTCTGGATGGCGGACGACCTGGCGATGATCGGCCGCGTCGACGAGGCCCGCAAGCTGTTCGAGAAGCTGCTGTCGCTGCGCAACGACCTCGGACTGCTGGCCGAGGAGTGGGACCCGGTCCACCAGCGCCAGGTCGGCAACTTCCCGCAGGCCTTCAGCCACGTTCCGCTGATCGACACGGCACTGCGCCTGACGGCGTCCGGGGCGTACGGCGGCTGAACAGGACCGTCGGCCGAAGCCTGCCTACGCTGGGATCCATCAGCCCCTGTACGGAAGGGGGCGCCCCATGGCCTCCCCATCGAAGGCGGGCGCGGCCCTCACCGCGCTGCGCGAGGATCTGGTCGGCGACGTGTTCGCCCCGGGGGATCCGGGCTACGACGAGGCCCGGGCCGTCTTCAACACGATGATCGACCGCAGGCCCGCGGTCATCGCCCAGTGCGTGGACGAGGACGACGTCGTGCGGGCGGTGCGGTTCGGCAGGGAGCTGGACCTCAACATCGCGGTGCGCGGCGGCGGGCACAGTGTGGCGGGCATGGCGCTGAACGACAACGGTCTGGTCGTCGACCTGCGCCATATGCGCGCCGTCGCCGTCGATCCCGCGGCCGAGGCGGTGCGGGTCGCGGGCGGCGCCACGATGAGCGACCTGGACCGCGCCTGCCAGCCGCACGGCCTCGCCACGACCGGCGGCCGGGCTTCCACCACCGGGGTCGGCGGTTTCGTCCTTGGCGGCGGTACGGGCTGGCTTGACCGCTGGTGCGGGCTCGCCGTGGACAATCTACTCGGTGTGGAGCTGGTCACCGCCGACGGCAGCCGGGTTCATGCCAACCCGGACGAGAACCCGGACCTGTTCTGGGCCCTGCACGGGGGCGGCGGCAACTTCGGCGTCGCCACCGCGATCACCCTGAAGCTGCACGAGCTGCCCGACTTCGCCATCGCGATGCTGCTGTACCGGCCGGAGTTCGCGCCGGAGGCCGTCCGCACCTTCCGTGCCGTGATCGAGTCCGGCCCCGACGAGGTGGGCGGCGGCGTCCTGCACTTCACCGGCCCGCCCGAGGAGTTCGTCCCGCCGCCCCTGGTCGGCAACCTGGTGTGCGGCGTGCTCCTGACGTACGCCGGTACCGAGCAGGACATGCGCAAGTACGCCGAGCCGCTGCTGGCGCTGCCGCACGAGGCGGAGATCGTGGGCGCGATGCCGTACGCCGATGTGCAGTGCATGATCGACGATCCGCCCGGGATGCGGCACTACTGGTCGGCGGAGTATCTGACGGGCGCGCCTGACGACTTCGTCGACGTCTACTGCGCGGCCGGGCGGTCCATGCCCGTGCCGACGGGCACCCAGCACGTCCTCATCCCGCAGGGCGGCGCGATAGCCGCCGGGCCGCGCGAGTTCCCGGTGCCCTACCGGGACGCGCTGTGGGCGGTCCATCCCTACGGCATGTGGGAGGACCCGGCGGACGACGAGCGGTGTGTCCGGTGGGTCCGTGACGTCCGCACCGACGTCCGGCCGTGGAGCACCGGCGCGGTCTATCTGAACTTCATCGGCGACGAGGGCGCGGAACGCGTGGTGGCCGGTCTGGGCGCCGAGAACACCCGGCGGCTGGCGGATCTGAAGCGGCGGTACGACCCGGACAACGTCTTCCGCTTCAACCACAACATCAGGCCCGCCTGACGGTCCTGGACTTCAGCCGGCCTGACGGCTCAGGGCTTCAGCCCACCTGACGGCGCAGGACGTCATGGGCCGCGACACGGCGGCCCGGTCAGGCCCGCACGAGCGCCGTCAGCGTCCGCTCCCCGCCCGGATCGCCCGCCGTCGCCGGGACGAGGGCGATCTCGTCGAGCCCGGCCTCGGCGTACTCCTCGGCACGCGCGCGTACGGCGTCCAGGTCGCCCACCAGGCCGACCGTGCCCGCCGCCGCGGCGGGCAGCGCCCGCACCAGCGTGCCGGAGTCGGCACCGGTACGGGCCAGTTCGACGGCCTCCCCGAATCCGGCCGCCTCGAACATGTCGCTGTAGCCCGGCACGGTCAGATACCCGGCGATGCTCCGCAGGACCTGCGCGAGGGAGTCCGGGTGCACCGACACCGCCACCGGCCCGGCCGTCAACGCCTCCCGTTCGGTGTCCCGCCCGATCGCCGCGGCGAGGACGAAGGAGTCCCAGGTCGGCCCCTCCCCCGCCCACACCTCGCGGTACCCGAGCCGATCGGCGACCACAGCCACCCGCAACGGCTCCTCGACCGGACTGTCGTCCTCCCGTGCCACGGCGACCACGCTGAAGTCCATGCGGGCGCCGCTACCCCGCCGCACGCGCGGTAACCGGGTCCTCCTCCCGCTCGGCCGAGTCCTCCAGCACGATCCGCCCGATGACGTCGTACCGCTCCGGCCGCCGGGCCCTCAGATAAAGCCCCAGCCCGAGTCCCCCGACGAAGACCAGCCCCACGATCCACGGGATGGCCTTGAAGAACAGCGAGCCGGCCGCCGTACCGGCGGCGGTGTCCAGGTTGGTCACCAGCAGCCCCACGACCGCGAGCATCCCGATGCCGCCGAGCAGGGGGGCGGTGAAGGTGCGGAACCAGTGGCGGTCCTCGGGGTGGTTCCTGCGGAAGTAGCCGATGACCGCGAAGGAGCACAGGGTCTGCACGACGAGGATCGCCATCGTGCCGAGGATCGCCAGCAGTGTGTAGAGGTGGACGTAGGGGTCCTGCCCGGTCAGCCAGAAGGCGCCGACGAGCCCGACCGCGATCACCGACTGCGCGAACGACGCGATGTACGGCGACCCGTGCCGGGCATGCGTCCGGCCGAGCGCCGGATGAAGGAAGCCCTCGCGGCCGACGGCGTACAGATAGCGCGCCGCGCACTGGTGGAAGGCCATTCCGCAGGCGAACGAGCCGGTGATCAGCAGCCACTGGAAGGCGTCGACCGCCCAGGCGCCGATGTAGGTGTGGGCCGGGTGGAAGAACAGGTCGAGCGGGCTGGTGCCGGAGGAGATCTGCACGGAACCCTTGAGGCCGTTGCCGGCGATGGTCATCCACGAGACGTAGATGTAGAAGATCCCGACGCCGATCACCGAGATGAGCGTCGCGCGCGGGATGACCCGCTTGGGGTCGCGGGACTCCTCGCCGTACATCGCCGTCGACTCGAAGCCGACCCACGACCAGAAGGCGAAGAACAGACCGAGACCGGCGGAGGCTCCGGTGAAGGAGTTCCTGGGGTCGACGGGCTCGACGGGGATGCCGTCCGGGCCGCCGCCGTGCAGCAGTACGGCCGTGGCGACCGCGAAGAGGACCGCGATCTCGGCGATGAGCATCACGCCGAGGGCCTTCGCGGTGAGGTTGATGTCGAAGAAGGCCAGGACCCCGGTGACCAGCAGCATCGCGGCGGCGTAGAGGATCCAGGGCAGGTCGAGGCCGAGCTGGTCGTGGACCGTCGTCTGCGCGAAGTAGGAGAAGACGCCGACGATGGACGCCTCGAAGACGACGTACGCCAGTACGGCGAGCATCCCGGACGCCATGCCGGTGATCCGGCCGAGCCCGTGCGAGATGTAGCCGTAGAAGGCGCCCGCGGCGGTGATACGGCGGGCCATCGCGACATAGCCGACGGAGAACACCGTCAGCACGAGCGTCGCGAAGAGATAGCCGGCGGGCGCGCCCGTGCCGTTGCCGAAGCCGACCGCGATGGGCAGGTTGCCGGTCATCGCGGTGATCGGCGCGGCGGTGGCGACGGCCATGAAGACGACGCCCACCAGGCCCACGGAGTTCGCCTTGAGCCGGTGTACCTCCCGCGCGGGTGTTTTTGTCATTCCATCCCTCTCAAGGTGCCTTCGCAACGAAATCCGAAGGTGAAAGCTCGTCCGGCTTCGGATACGCCAGTGTGGCGGCGGGGTGACGTATGCCACAACAGGCAGGGCGCCGTTGATCGTCTCCGTGACCGCCTGGCTATGTCGGGGAAGCGGGCGCGCGGGTAGCGTCCGGTTCATGGACAGCGGTACGGGCGGTACGGGCAGCGGCAAGGACGGCAGGGACGGCGGTACCGGTGGCGGATTCGGCACCCACGGCGCCGGCATCACCGTGCGGCGGGCGCTGGAGCTGCCCGGGCTGCGCAGCGGGCTCCCCGAGATTCTCGCGGGGGCCGACCGGCTGGGGCGGTCCGTGCGCTGGGTGCACGCGGGCGAGGTGCCCCACATCGCCTCCCTGCTCAAGGGCGGGGAACTGCTGCTGACCACGGGCTACGGCCTCGGCACCCGCCCGGCCGACCAGCGTGCGTTCGTGCGCACCCTGGCCGAGCGCGGCATCGCGGCCCTCGTCGTCGAGCTCGGCCCGCGTTTCACGCGGCTGCCCGCCGCGCTGGTCGACACGGCCCGTACGGCTGGTCTGCCGCTGGTCCAGCTGCATCGCGAGGTGCCCTTCGTGACGGTCACCGAGGAGATCCACACGGAGATCGTCAACGGCCACTACGCGCTGCTGCAACGGGCGGAGGAGGTGCACCGCCGGTGCACGGAAGCACTGCTCGGCGGCGGTGGTGTGCCCCAAGTGCTGGGCATCCTGGCCGACTTCAGCGACAACCCGGTCTTCCTGGAGACGACGGACGGCCGGCTGCTGTACGCCGCCGGGGCCGGCCCCGAGGGCGCGGATCCGTTGCAGGTGTGGGAGGGGCTGCGGGGGCAGCACAGGGACGCGCCGCCGCCCGCCGGGTCGGTGCTGGTGGACGTTCCGGGCGGCGGCGCCGGGGCGGGTTCGGTGCGGGCACGGCTCGTGCTGCTGCCCGTGCGGAGCCCGCTCACGCCCGTGCATCGCATCGCCGCCGAGCGGGCCGCGGGCATCCTGGCCGTGGTGCTGATGCAGGCCCGGCAGGAGGAGGAGCTGGCGGCACGCGGGCGTGGCGACTTCCTGACCGACCTCGCGGAGGGCCGTGTCTGCGCCGAGGACGCCCCGGCGCAGGCGCGCGTGCTGGGCTTCAAGCCGGGTGACAGCCCGCTGCTGCCGGTCGTGATGCGGCTCGGGGACGTGTTGTCGCCGGGCGGCGGCTGGGCGGTGCTGGCGCGCGCGGTCGCCGAGGAGCTGGCGTCCGTGGGAGTTCCGGTGCTGCTGGGCGTACGGCCCGTCGAGGGGCGCGTCCCCCTGCTGCTGGGCCTGCGTTCGGAGTCGGAGCGGTCGGCGGTCGCGGACCGGGTCGCGGCAGCGCTGCGGGCGGGTGTGGAGCGGGCCGGGATCCAGCGGCCGGGGACGCCGCCACCGGTCGTGGTCGTCGGGGTGGCCGGCGGCTGGGCCGCGGCCTCGGCGAGCCTGCGGCACGCGGCGGAGACGGCAACGGCGGCACAGGGACTGCCGGACCGCCCCTGGTACGACGCCCGGCGCCTGGACATCGACCTGCTGCTGTGGCGCCTGCGCGACCATCCCGACCTTGCGGCCTTCGTGGACCGCGCGATCGGCCCGCTCCGCGACCACGACCACCGCTCCCGGCCGCCCCTGCTGCCCACCCTGGAGACGTACTTGGCGCATGCGGGCCGCAAGGCGGAGACGGCCCGCGAGCTCCACCTCAACCGCCAGACCCTCTACAACCGCCTCGCCCGCATCGGCGAGTTGCTCGGCACGGACCTCGACGACCCGCAGACGGTGCTGGCGTTGAGCCTGGCACTACGGGCGCGGCGGCACGTGTCCTAGGACCTCTCCGGTGGCCTAGATCATGGGCTGCGGCTGCGTCAACTCGTCGTAGACACTCAGCACCTGGGCGACGGTCTCGTCCTCGGTCGGCCAGGTGGCCACCTGCCGCACGCCCCGCTCCTTGAGAAGCTCCTGCCGTTCCGGATCGCCGAGCAGCCGTACGACGGCGTCGGCGAGCGCCTTCGCGTTGCCGTACGGGACGAGTTCGGCGGCGTCGCCGACGAGTTCCGCCATGCCGCCGACATCGGTGGCGACGAGCGGCACGCGTGCGTGCAGCGCCTCCTGGGCCAGCACGGACCGCGACTCCCAACTGCTGGACAGAAGCGCGATGTCGGCGGCGGCGAGCAGTTCGGTGACGTCGTCACGCCGCCCGATGAGCCGCACCGGCAGCCCTTCGTCCTCGATACGGCGCTGCAGATCGGCCCGCAGCGTCCCCTCCCCCGCGATCACGACCAACGGCACCGGATCGAGCCGCCGCCACGCGCACGAGGCGTCCAGCAGTACGTCGTATCCGCGATGGCGCTCCAGTGAGCCGACGGCGATCAGCAACGGGCGCCCGGTGGCGCCGAGTTCGGCACGGACCTTGGGCCGCAGCCGGTCGGGGTCGTCGTGCGTGACGGCACGGCGGGGCACGGGCAGCGCGACGGCGGCCAGACGCGCGTCCCGCGCGCCGGTCCGGCGGGCCCGGTCGACCAGGGCCGAGGTGGACCCGAGCACGACGGAGGCGGCCTTGACGACCCGCCGCTCCAACAGCCGTACGAGATGGGCGCGGGCGCCCTCGGCGTGGGCCCGGTCGTGCCAGGTGACGACGAGCGGAGTACGCCGTCCGCTCAGCGCGAGCACGGCACGGAAGGAGGCGTGCAGCCCGTGCGCGTGCACCAGGTCGGCGTCCGCGCACGCGGCCCGCAGGGCGGCCACCGAGCCGGGGTCGCTGCTGCGCGGCACGTGCACGTGTTCGGCACCGGCGCCCGTGAAGTCATAGAGGTGATCGGCCTCGACGGGGGCGCACACGGTGACCCGCACGCCTCGCGCGACCAGCCCCGAGGCCAGCGATCGCACATGCGCACTACTGCCGGCGTTGCCGCCGCCCAGCACCTGCACGGTGCGCAGCGACGACTGGCCGTGCGGTGAGTGGCTGCTCACGGGGGTCACGTGGCCGGGGCTCCTGGGTTTTGGGTCGGGCGGTCACGAAGAAAGTACAGAAGGATCGGGCGGAGGGGGTGTACCGCGAGGATCCCTACGCATGCGACGTGTTTACGCCAAGGATGCCAGCACGTACGGGTGTTCCGGGACCGCCGGGTGGACGGCGACCGGTCGACACGGCGAGCCGAGTCACCTGCATGGGTGAGGAAGCCCACGTTCCACCCGAACACACACACGTGGCGTACGCCCCGCCGGACAACGCGATTCAATGCGCCGGGCTGGGATCGACGGCGGACACATGCCCCGGTCCGACGTGGCGCTTCAGGGGCCGGTGGCCAGGGGCGCGGTGGGCGTCGGGAGGGGCACGGTGGAGGGCGTCGGGGGTATGACCGGCAGGCTCTGTCGGGGGGTGGGACCGGCAGGCTCTGTCGGGGGGTGGGACCGGCAGGCCCTGTCGGGGGGTGCGACCGGCAGGCCCTGTCGGGGGGTGCGACCGGCAGGCTCTGAGGTGTGTGCGGTGGCCGTCGGGATCACGTTGGCCGACTCACGCCTGACCGCCCGTCCCCCACATCACCTCACCGCCCACCCAGCCCCCGCGCCGCCACCCCGCTCACCTGGTCGCCATACACCGCCGCGGCCACAAGCGCGGCAGCGTGCGCGACCAGCCCCGCCCGGCCGTTCCCGGCGACGACGGCGGCGCCCAGGGCCGCACCCAGGGCATGGGCGCCGGCGTCGCCGATCATCGCCCGCTCGCCGTGGTCGTCGGGCAGCACGGCCGCGGCGGCGCCCATGGCGGTGGCCGCGATCCCGGCGCCGGGCCCCTCACGGAGCAGCCCCGGCGCCCCGAGCGCGAGCACCGCGCCGGCGGCCCTGCCCGGGCGCACGTCCACGAGGTTGACGAAGTGCGCGGCCCCGGCGATCACCACGCCCGCGAGCAGCTTGTCCACCGGCCGCTCCTTGAGGAGCGCCCCCGCGACGAGCCCGGCGGCGGATATCCCGAACAACTTGACCGCACCGCTGGTGACTTCGCCGTCCCGGAGGGCGGAGAGATGCGCCCGGAACCCACGCCGAGGATCACCGGCCCCGGCGACATCGTCGTACGCCCCGCACGCCCCGGCGACGGCCACCGCGACTCCGACGGCCGGCCGCACCCGTCCCGTCCCGACCGCGGTCGCCAGGGCGGAGGCGGCACCGGCGTACAACTCCACGGTCCGGCCCGCGTAGTTCTTCCGCTCCCAACGGCCACGCCCGCCGGGGGCCTTGGCGCGCAGCGCGGCGACGGTGGCGCGGGTGAGGGCGGCGGAGAGGCCGAAGGCAGTGGTCCTCGGAGCTCGTTCGATCATGCGGCCACCCTACGAGCCAGCACTGACAATCCCCGCCACAGCCGCCGCCCGGCCGCGACCGACAGCCGCGCCACCGCTGACAGCCCGGTCCGCGACGCTCCCCGTCCCGACACAACATCCCGCGCCCCAGCCGACGCATCACCACACGCCCCAACCCGGCAGCACCGCCTCGCGGAACGGCCCGGCAACCACTGCCCTCGCAGAGCAGCCCACCAACCGCAGCCCTCGCAGAGCAGCCCGACAACCGCAGCCCTCGCAGAGCAGCCCGACAGACCGCCCACCCTCGCGGAGCGCCCCGCTAGACGTCCGCCCGAGCGGTCGCCAGAAGCTCCTCCGCATGCGCCCGAGCAGTCTCCGAGTCCTCCTGCCCGGCAAGCATCCGCGACAGCTCCCGGACCCGTTCCTCGCCCTCCAGGACCTTCACCCCGGACCGGGTGACCGACCCGTCGTTGGTCTTCTCGACGAGCAACTGCCGGTCGGCGAAGGCGGCCACCTGCGGAAGGTGGGTCACGACCACGACCTGCGCGGTCTTCGCCAGCCGCGCCAGCCGCCGCCCGATCTCGACCGCCGCCTTGCCGCCGACACCGGCGTCGACCTCGTCGAAGAGATACGTCGGCACGGGATCCGTCCCCGCGAACACGACCTCCACGGCGAGCATCACGCGCGAGAGCTCACCGCCGGACGCCCCCTTGGCGATGGGCCGCGGCGGCGCCCCCGGATGCGGGGCGAGCAGCAGCTCGACCTCGTCGGCACCGGCCGGCCCGTACGCGACCGTGCGCCCGCCGACCTCGACGCCCTCCGGGTCCTCGGTCTGCCGGATGTCGAAGGACACACGCGCGTGCGGCATCGCCAGCGAGGCCAGCTCGGCGGTCACGGCGGCGGCGAACCGCTCGGCGGCCTCCGTCCGCGCATCGGTGAGCGCCTGCGCCAGCCCGCCCAACTCGGTCCGCAGCGCGTCCCGCTCGGCGGTCAGCTCGTCGATCCGCTCGTCGTCGCTGTCCAGTTCGGTGAGCCGCGCGGCACTGCGCTCGGCCCAGGCCAGCACCGAGGCGACGTCCTCGCCGTACTTCCGCGTCAGCGCGCCGAGCGCGGCCCGCCGCTCCTCCACGGCCGACAGCCGCAGCGGATCGGCGTCCAGGTCGTCGGCGTACCCCGCCAACTCCCCGGCGACATCGCCCAGCAGGATCCCGATCTCCCCGATCCGGTCGGCCAGCGCGGCCAGCGCCGGATCGTGCGACCGCACGGCCTCCAGCGCCCGCTGAGCGCCCGCGACGAGCGTGGCGGCGTCGATGCCCTCGGGATCCTCGGGGTTACCGGCGAGGGCCGCATGAGCGGCCGTGGCGGCGGACGACAGCGCCTCCGCGTGCCCGAGCCGCTCGGCCTCCTCGGCCAGCTCCACGTCCTCACCGGCGCGCGGCTCGACCCCCGCGATCTCGTCGAGCCCGTACCGCAGCATGTCGGCTTCCTGGGCCCGTTCACGCGCGCGCGTGACGATCTCCTCCAGCTCCACCGACACGGCCCGCAGCCGCCGGTAGGCCTCGCCGTACTTGGCCAGCGGCCCGGCGACGGCGTCCCCGGCGTACCGGTCGAGTGCCTGCCGCTGCCGGGAAAGCTTCAGCAGCCCCTGCTGATCCGTCTGCCCGTGCACGGCCACCAGATCATCCGCGAGGTCGGCGAGCAGCCCCACGGGCACACTCCGCCCGCCCACATGCGCCCGCGACCGCCCCTCGGCGGAAACGGTACGGCTGATCAGCAGCGCCCCGTCGTCGAGCTCGGCCCCGGCCTCCTCGGCACGCACCACGGCCGAGGCGTCAGCGGGCACGGTGATCCGCCCCTCCACGACTGCCTTGCCGGCCCCGATCCGCACGAGCGCCGGGTCGGCACGCCCACCCAGCAACAGCCCGAGGCTGGTGACCACCATGGTCTTGCCCGCACCCGTCTCACCGGTGACGGCGGTGAACCCGGGCGACAGCTCGACGACCGCATCGTCGATGACTCCGAGCGACCGTATCCGCATCTCCTCCAACACGGACACGACCTTACGAGGTCGGGGGCGGAGAGTGCGACGGCCCCCCGGCCTCAGTCATGTGAAGGTCCAGGTGACGAATGTGTATTGGCAGCACATTGTCACCCAGGCGAGTGTCACGCCCCAAGGGGCGCGGGGAACTGCGCGACAGGCCACGACGGACCCGCAGCCGCCATGAGTCCCACGCCACCCCCTACGAACCGCTAATGAGGCGCCCCCCGCCATCCAGATACCGGCAACGCGAACTTGGCGACCAATCGATCAGTGAACGAAGCATGATGCAGCCGAGCCAACCGCACCGGCACAGCTCCCCGCCGTACCTCGACCCGTGCCCCCGGCGGCAACTCGACGGTCCGCCGCCCGTCACACCACAACACACCCGGCGGAATATGCGGCAGAACCTCCACGGCGAGCACAGAATCCGGCGACGTCACCAACGGCTTCGCGAACAACGCGTGCGCACTGATCGGCACCATCAACAACGCCTCGACCTCGGGCCACACCACCGGCCCACCGGCGGAGAACGCATACGCCGTGGACCCCGTCGGAGTGGACAGCACGATCCCGTCGCACCCGAACCCGGTGACCGGCCGCCCGTCGATCTCCAGCACGACCTCAAGCAGCTTCTCGGCCCCGGCCTTCTGCACGGCCGCCTCGTTCAGCGCCCAGTCGGTGTGCACGACATCGCCGTTCTGATGCACGACGACATCGACGGTCATCCGCTCCTCGACCTCGTACGCCTTGGTGACGACCCGGTCGACAACCTTGTCGAGATCGTCCCGCTCGGCCTCCGCGAGGAACCCGACCCGGCCGAGGTTCACGCCCAGCATCGGCACTCCGGACGCCCGCGCGAACTCGGCGCCGCGCAGCAGCGTCCCGTCACCGCCGAGCACAATGAGCAGCTCACACCCGTCGAGGCACTGCGGAGTAGCCTCCCCGATGAGCTGCACCTCGTCGGGCAGCGGCAGATCCTCCGCCTCCGCCTCCAGCACCCGTACGCCGATCCCCGACCGCAGCAGCCCCTTCACCACGAGTTCGGCGCTGCGGATGGCCGCAGGCCGCCCGGTGTGGGCGAGCAGGAAAACAGTACGAGCTCGGTTCTGCATCAACGCGGCCCCTCCGCCACTGCACGGTCAACGTCGGCCGGGTCCAGAGCGGGCGCCCCGGCACGCAGCCACAGAAAGTACTCGACATTCCCCGAGGGTCCGGGCAACGGACTCGCCGTGACCCCGTTCACCCCGAGACCGAGTTCCCATGCCTTCTCGGCAACTGCGCGCACGGCCTCCGCCCGCAGCTGCGGACTCCGTACGACTCCCCCACTGCCCAGCCGTTCCTTCCCCACCTCGAACTGCGGCTTGACCATCATCACCAGGTCGGCGTCCGGTTTCACGCACCGCGCCAGGGCGGGCAGCACCAGGCCGAGCGGGATGAAGGACAGATCCCCCACGACAAGATCCACTGGCTCCCCATCGATCGCTTCGAGCGTCAACTCGCGTACGTTCGTACGGTCCTTGACGGTGACGCGTTCATCGCTTTGGAGAGTCCAGGCGAGTTGTCCGTATCCGACGTCGACGGCGACGACATGCGCGGCCCCCGACCGCAGCAGCACATCGGTGAATCCCCCGGTGGAGGCGCCGGCGTCCAGCGCCCGCCGCCCTTTCACCGCGAGCCCCTGGGGCACGAACGCCGCCAGCGCGCCGGCGAGCTTGTGCCCGCCCCGCGAGACGTACTCGGGATCGCTGTCGTCGGCCCGGACGACGATCGCCGCCGCCGTCTCCACCTGCGTGGCGGGCTTGGTCGCGACGGTCTTGCCGACGGTGACCCGCCCGGCCGCGATCAGCTGGCTGGCGTGCTCACGCGAGCGCGCGAGCTTCCGGCGGACCAGCTCCGCGTCCAGACGGCGACGTGCGACTCCTGCCACGTTCGGTTCAGCTCCTAGTGCCATACGAGGGTGAAGGCGCCCTCTGGTCATACGACGGTGAGGGCGCCGGAGGTCCCGGGCGGGCGTCGAGCGCGGTGAGCGCGTCGCGCAGCCCCCGGTGTACATCCTCGTACACCTCGATGTGCCCGTCCGTGGCGAGGTGGTCGGCATCACCAAGCCGCTCCAGCTGGGCGTCGACGTCGGCGTCGCCGGTGGGCGTGCGGGGAACGTTCAGCGGGGCGGGGGCGGCGGGGTCGTACTCGGACTCGATCGCGAGCCCGGCCTCCGCGGCGGCCTCCCCCTCGACGCCGTCCTCCGGCATCCCCGCCCCGGGGATCTCCGCCTCGGGGATCCCCGCATCCGGGATGTCCGTCTCCGGAACTGTGTCGCTCATGCCCAGACGCTACCCCGAACAGCTGGGGTACCGTCGATCGCGATGGCCACGATCGAGGAGTGCCGCGCCGCACTCGAAAAGCTCTCGGACAACATGCAGCGCGCCGAAGGGGACGCCCGCACGGCCGCGGCCCTGGACCGCTCGGTGAGCTGCCACATCACCGACCTGGACGTCACGTTCGCCGGCCGTATGACGGGCGGCCGGATCCACGTCCACGAGACACTCCAGGGCCCGCCCCGTGAGAAGGCCCAGATCAGACTGAGCATGACCGGCGACGACCTGATCGCCCTGGTCGGCGGCGAGCTGCACTTCGCCAAGGCCTGGAGCTCCGGCCGGGTGAAGCTGCACGCGGGCGTACGCGACCTGCTGCTGCTCAGGAAGCTTCTGTAGCCGCCACCTTGCTGAGGCCCTTGGCGTCCTTGGCGTCGGGCTTGTCCCCGGCCCGCGCCTTCCGCGCGGCCGGCACCACCAGGGGCGTCCCGGTCTCCGGGTCGTCGATCACCTGGCACCGCAGCCCGAAGACCTCCTCGACCAGCTCGGCCGTGACGATGTCGTTGGGCGCGCCCTCGGCGATGATCTCCCCGCCGCGCAGGGCGATGAGGTGCGTGGCGTAGCGGGCGGCGTGGTTGAGGTCGTGCAGCACGGCGACCAGCGTGCGCCCCTGCTCCTCGTGCAGCTCGGCGCACAGGTCGAGGACGTCGATCTGGTGCTGGATGTCGAGGTAGGTCGTCGGCTCGTCGAGCAGCAGCAGCGGTGTCTGCTGGGCGAGCGCCATGGCGATCCACACGCGCTGGCGCTGACCGCCCGACAGTTCGTCGACATAGCGATCCGCGAGCTCGGCGACCCCGGTCTGCGCCATCGACTCCTGGACGACCCGCTCGTCCTCGGTCGACCACTGGCGCAGGATCCCCTGGTGCGGGTACCGGCCACGGCCCACCAGGTCGGCGACGGTGATCCCGTCGGGCGCGATCGACGACTGCGGCAGCAGCCCCAGCGTGCGGGCGACCTTCTTCGCCGGCATCGACTGGATGACCTGCCCGTCCAGGAGCACCCGGCCCTGGCTGGGCTTGAGCATCCGTGACAGTGCCCGCAGCAGCGTGGACTTGCCGCACGCGTTCGGGCCGACGATCACGGTGAAGGAGTTGTCGGGTATCTCCACGGACAGCTGCTCGGCGATGACCCGCTGGTCGTAGGCGAGGGTGACGTTGTCGGCGGACAGGCGGTTCACAGTGCTCCTTCGGTTGTTCAGCCCGTTGTTCGGCCCGCTGCTGCTCGTGTCGCTACCGGCGCTCATATCCGGCCCGCCCTGCGCTCTGTGACCAGCAGCCAGAGCAGGTACACGCCGCCGAGCACGCCCGTGACCACGCCCACGGGCATCTGGTCGGCGCCGAAGACCTGCTGGGAGACCCAGTCGGCGATGACGAGGAGAGCGGCGCCCATGCACAGGGACGGCAGCAGGTTCGGCCCGGGCGAGCGGGTCAGACGCCGGGCGAGCTGCGGAGCGGTGAGCGCCACGAAGCTGACGGGACCGGCGGCGGCGGTGGCGGCCGCGGTGAGCAGCACGGCGGACAGCATCAGCAGCAGCCGTACGCGCTCGACCCGCACCCCGAGGGCGTACGAGACGTCGTCGCCCATCTCCATCATCCGCAGGTCGCGCGCACTGGCGAGGACGAACGGCACGAGGACGGCGCACAGCCAGAGCAGCGGCCAGACCTGGGCCCAGTCACGGCCGCTGAGGGAGCCGGTCATCCACACGAGCGCGCGGGCCGCGTCGACCAGGTCGGCCTTGGTCAGCAGATAGCCGTTGACCGCCGTCATGATCGCGGACATTCCGATTCCGACCAATACCAGTCGATAGCCGTGCACGCCCCGCTTCCAGGCAAGCAGATAGATGGCCAGCCCGGTCCCGAGTCCGCCCGCGAGTGCCCCCACGGTGACCTGCCCGGACCCTCCGGAGAACACGACGATCACCACGAGCGCGCCGGCCGTGGCTCCCTGTCCGAGGCCCAGGATGTCGGGACTGCCGAGCGGGTTGCGGGACAGCGCCTGGAACAGCGCACCACCGAGGCCGAGCGAGGCCCCGACCAGGAGCCCGACCAGGACCCGCGGCAGCCGCAGCTCGTTGACGATGAACTCCTGCCCCGCATTGCCGTCACCGACCAGCGTCCTGAGTACGTCGCCCGCCGGGATCGGGAAGTCGCCGGTGCCGATCAGCAGCACGCTCGCGGCGAGCGCGGCGACCAGCAGCAGGACGACGACGGTCAACGCCCGGACGTCCAGCCGGACCGAGAACCCGCCCGGTGTCCGCACGGCACGGGTGGCCCGGGTGGCCCGGGTGTCCTTCGCTGCGGCCTTCACATCGCTCTCCGTCGCGTTCTTCACTGCGGTGCTCACAGCTGCGCCGTCCTCCGCCGTCGTACGAGAAAGATGAAGACCGGTCCGCCGAGGATCGCGGTGACGATGCCGACCTGGAGCTCGGAAGGCCGGGCCACCATCCGGCCGAGGACGTCGGCGCCGAGCAGCAGCACGGGCGACAGGACGGCCGCGTAGGGCAGGATCCAGCGCAGGTCGGGCCCGGTGAAGGAGCGCACGACGTGCGGCACCATCAGGCCGACGAACACGATCGGCCCGCAGGCCGCGGTCGCGGCACCGCACAGCACGGTCGCGGCGAGCATCGACAGCACCCGGGTGCGGGTCAGATGGGCGCCGAGGGCCCTGGCGGTGTCGTCGCCCATCTCCATGGCGTTCAGCGGCCGGGCGAGGGCGAGCGCGAGGACGGTGCCCGCGAGCAGGAACGGCAGCACCTGGGTGATGGTCTCGTCGTTCGCCGAGGACAGCGAACCGACCGTCCAGAAGCGCATCTTGTTGAGCGCCACGTCGTCCGTGATCATCACGGCCTGGAGATAGCCGTAGAGCGCGGCGCTGATCGCCGTACCGGCGAGCGCCAGCCGCACCGGAGTGGCCCCCCGGCTGCCGCCGAGGAACCACACCATCGCCCCGACCGCGGCCGCGCCGAGGAAGGCGAACCAGACATAGCCGCTCAGACTCGTGACGCCGAAGAAGGTGATGGCGGTGACGACGGCGGCGGAGGCACCCGCGTTGATGCCGAGCAGACCGGGATCGGCGAGCGGGTTACGGGTGAGCGCCTGCAGCACGGCCCCGGAGAGGCCGAGGGCGGCGCCGGCGAGCAGCCCGAGGACGGTGCGCGAGATCCGGTCGTCGACCACGACGTCGCCATAGGTCCCGGACGACTCGAACAGGCCGTGCCAGACCTCCCCGACGGACAGCTGTTTCGCCCCGATCGCGATACTCGCCAACGCGACGACCACCAGGATCAGGACAGAGACGAGCAGCCCAACGGCACGTATCGCCCGTCGGGTTGGGGGCGCGGACTCGGGCTCCGCACGCTGTTCGGGAGGACTGTCGACCAACACGCAGTTAGGTTAGCCTACCCTCCCATTCGGCCACGATCCCGCTGCATGCCCGCGCCCGGCCTCACACCGCGACCGCACGACAGCCGTGCGACAGCCGTACGCCCCTCACAACCCCAGCCGCGCCAGCGCCTTCCCCGCATCCAGCGCACACGAGCCCTCCCCGGCCGCGGTCCAGGCCGCCGCGCACAGCGCCCGCAGCCCGTCCAAGGCCGCACCGTCACCATCGAGTTCCAGCCGCTCTGCCCCGGCGCTCGCCGTCCAGCCACCGCACCGGTAGCCGGGCCCGTCCGCGACGACCTCCGGCTGCCCGGTGAGCAACCCCCGCAGATCGGCGTCGACATACGTCGGCCGGTGCTGCGGCGGCGCGGCCAGCAGCTGCGCCCCGTCGGTCACCCCGGTCAGGACGAGCAGCGAGTCGACATCCCCGTTGAACGCGCCCTCGATGTCCGTGTCCAGCCGGTCCCCGATCACCAGCGGGCGCTCGGCGCCGGTCCGCAGGATCGTCTCCCGGTGCATGGGAGGCAACGGCTTGCCGGCCACCTGCGGCTCGGCGCCGGTGGCTATCCGTACGACCTCCACCGCGGCCCCGTTGCCCGGCCCGATGCCCCGTGCGCCGGGGATCGTCAGGTCGGTGTTCGACGCGAACCAGGGCACCCCGCGCGAGACGGCGTAACAGGCCTCCGCGAACCGCCCCCACGGCAGCTCGGGCCCGCCGTACCCCTGCACGACCGCCGCGGGATCGTCGTCCGCCGACTCGACCGGCTCCAGCCCTCGCTCCCGCAGCGCCACCCGCAGCCCTTCCCCACCGATCACCAGCACCCGGGAGCCCTCCGGCACCTGCTCACTGATCAGCCGCGCGACCGCCTGCGCCGAGGTGATGACGTCGTCCGCACCCGTGGGTATCCCCAGCGCGGTCAGATGCGCGCCCACGACGTCAGGGGTGCGGAGGGCGTTGTTCGTGACGTAGGCGAGATGCATCCCGCCCGCACGGGCCTCGGCCAGCGACTCGACGGCATGCACGATCGCATTGCCGCCCGCGTACACCACACCGTCGAGGTCGAGCAGCGCCGTGTCGTACGCCTCGCTCAGGGCCTGGCCACTGCCCTCGGGCCTCGTCCTGACGCTCTGGCTCATTCCGCATCGCTCCTCGTTCGACGGCTTTCCCCCGATCATCCCCCATGCCACTGACACCCGTACGATGCCGGGATGAACACAGCAGGTCACCCGGAAGCAATGGAGCGCCGAGGCCTCGAACTCACCCCGTTCCGAGGTCTTCGTTACGACCCCGACCGGGTCGGCAGCCTGGCCGCCGTGACTTCACCGCCGTACGACGTCGTGGTCCGCCCCGACGGCCTGCTCCATCTTGAGTCGGCCGACCCGCACAACATCGTCCGCCTGATCCTCCCCCAGGCCGACACCCCCAGCTCCCGCAACGAACAGGCGGCCCGGACCCTGCACCGCTGGCTGTCCGACGGCGTCCTGACCGCCGACCCCGAGCCCGGCCTGTACGTCTACGAACAGCACGACGGCAACGGCATGCTGCAGCGCGGCATCATCGGTGCCCTGCGCGTGACGGAGCCGTCGGAGGGCCTGGTCCTGCCGCACGAGGACGTCATGCCGCATGTGGTCGCCGACCGGGCGGCCCTGATGCGCGCCACGTCAGCGAACCTCGAACCCCTCCTCCTGACCTACCGCGGCAACGGCACGGCGGCCGACACGACCGCCGTCATCGAGCGCACGGTCGAAAGCCCGCCACTGCTGTCGACCACCACGGAGGACGGCTTCAGCCACCGCCTCTGGTCGATCACCGACCCCGCCGACATGGCCGGCATCCGGTCCGACCTGACCCGCCACCAGGCCCTGATCGCCGACGGCCATCACCGCTGGGCGACATACCGCCGTCTACGCGCGGAGCACTCCTCACCCAGCCCCTGGGACTACGGCCTGGTCCTCCTGGTCGACACGGCCCGCTACCCCCTCCGCGTCCGTGCCATCCACCGCCTCCTGCACGGTTTGTCCGTGCCGGACGCCCTGGCCTCCCTCGACGGCCTGTTCCGCGTACGCCGCCTCGAAGTCCCGCTGCCCGAGGCCCTGGAGGCGCTGGCCGACGCGGCGTGCGCGAGCAACGCGTACCTTCTCGCCGGAGACGGCGCCTTCCACCTCGTCGACCAACCGGACCAGGCCCTCCTCGCCCGCACGGTGCCCGCCGACCGCCCCGCCGCCTGGCGCACCCTGGACGCGACCGTCCTGCACGCCACACTCCTCGCCCACGTCTGGCACATCCCCGAGGACGACCCCACTCGGATCGCCTACATCCACGACACCGCCGCCACCGTCACCAAGGCGGAACGCGACGGCGGTACGGCCGTCCTGATGCACCCGGTCCGCGAGGACGTCGTACGCGACCTGGCCCGCCAGGGCGTCACGATGCCCCGCAAGTCGACGTCGTTCGGCCCGAAGCCGGCCTCGGGCCTGGTCCTGCGCGCACTGGACCTCTAGAAACGGGCCTGTAGAACGCCGAAGGGGCGGGCCCCCGACCGGGATCCCGCCCCTCACTTCATACGTGGCTCACTCTGCGTGGCTCACTCCTGGTCGCCCTCATCGGGCCGAGCCTGAGCCTGCCCCTCGCTGCCGCCGTCCTCGGCCTCGTCATCGTCCTCGTTGAAGGCATCGACAAACTCGACACCGTCCATCTCGGCAAGCCGGTCGGATGCGTCCGTGCTGCCGTCCTTGTCGGCCTCGACAGCCTTCGCGAACCACTCCCGCGCCTGACCCTGCCGCCCGGCGGCAAGCAGCGCATCGGCATACGCGTACCGCAGCCGCGCGGTCCACGGCTGTACGGCGTTGGAGGCCAGCTCGGGGCTCTGCAGCGTCACGATGGCCGCGTCCAGCTGCCCCATGTCACGCCGGGCGCCGGCCGCGACCAGCCGCATCTCGACCTGCCCGGCCTTGTCCAGCTTGTGCACGTCGGGCGCCCCGGCCATGTCCAGCGCCTTCTCCGGCCGCCCGAGCCCACGCTCGCAGTCGGCCATGACCGGCCACAGATCGGTGTTCCCGGTCATCCGCCGAGCAGCCCGGAACTCGGCGAGAGCCTCGGCGTACTTCTGATTCGCGTACGCCGCGAACCCGGCCGCCTCGCGTACGGCCGCGACACGCGAAGCCAGCCGCAACGCCACCTTGGAGTAGCCGTAGGCCCCCTCGGGGTCCTCGTCGATGAGCCGCGCGACCATCACCAGGTTCTTGGCGACGTCCTCCGCGAGCGTCTTGGGCAGGCTCTGCAGCTCCTGCCGTACGTCTTTGTCGATCTCGTCGCCCGTGACGTCCTCGGGGATCGGCAGCCGCTTGATCGGCTCGCGGTCCCCACGGTCCCGATCCCGCTCGTCACGGAACCGCCCGCCACCACGCCGGTCGTCCCGGCGGTCGTCACGCCCACGGAACCCTCCGGGACGCCCACCTCGGTCGTCGCGACGGGGCCCCCGGCCACCACGGTCGTCCCGGCCCCGGAACCCACCGCGCTCACCCCGGCTGTCATCACGCCGGAAGCCACCACGATCACCGTCGCGCCGCTCATCACGCCGATCGTCCCGCCGGAACCCACGGTCCCGGTCACCACGGTCACCACGGTCACCCCGGTCATCTCGACGGTACCCACGGTCCCGATCGCCACGGTCACCACGGTCATCCCGACGGAACCCACGGTCCCGATCGCCACGGTCGTCACGCCGGAAGCCACCCCGATCACCGTCACGACGGTCATCACGGCGATCATCACGACGGTCATCACGGCGATCATCACGACGGTCATCACGGCGATCATCACGACGGTCATCACGGCGGAAGCCACGGTCCCGGTCGTCACCCCGACGGTCGTCACGACGGTCATCACGGCGACCGTAGCCACCGCGTTGGTCGTCACGCCGGAACCCACCACGGTCGTCGTCCCGACGCTCTCCGCGGTCGTCACGACGGTACGAGGGACGATCGCCGTCCCTCCTGAACCCACGCTCGCGATCCCGATCGTCCCGACGCGGCCCACCGAACCGATCGTCACGACGGAACCCAGGCCGAGACCCACGGTCACCATCGCGCCGGTCGTCACGGCGGTCGTCTCGACGGTCGTCACGGCGGTCGTCACGGCGGTCGTCACGTCGATCATCGCGCCGGCCACCGTAGCCACCACGGCTGTCGTCGCGACGATAACGACCGCGGTCACCACGGTCGTTGTCACGACGATCATTGTCGCGGCGGTCGTTGTCACGACGGAAGCCACCGCGATCCCCGCCACGGTCCCCGCCGCGGTATCCGCCTCGATCCCCCCGGTCGTTGCGGTCACCACTGTCCCGTCGCCGCTGGTCGCGCTCCGGTCGGTCGTCGGGAGAGTTGGTGGACATCGGTGACTCCTGTCTTCGGTACCGCAAGCATTGTAAAAACAAAAGGACCCCTGGTCCCAGCTGAACGCTGGGACCAGGGGTCCTCCAAAGATTGTTCGGCGGTGTCCTACTCTCCCACAGGGTCCCCCCTGCAGTACCATCGGCGCTGTAAGGCTTAGCTTCCGGGTTCGGAATGTAACCGGGCGTTTCCCTCACGCTATGACCACCGAAACCCTAATGGTTTCGAGCGAACAAGCACACTCTTCTTTTGTCTGTTCAACTCAAAGCCGACAACGGTCGTTGCCTCAGAACTG
>NZ_JAQMYP010000169.1 GCF_028369295.1 Streptomyces sp. HD | reverse complement strand
GCAGCCGGGAGGTGGTGGCGGCCAGCGGGCTGCCGCCGGTCACCTTGAACACGGCGACGCCGTGGGCGGGGACGTTGGCGGAGATCTGGCCGGAGGTGCTCGACGTACCGCCGGTCCACAGGTCGGTGAGGGTGAACGAGCTGCCGGACAGGCCGACTTGCGCGGCCGTCGTGGTGATGGTCGCGGTGCCGCCTCCCCGGTTGAACAGGCCGACCGCGACGGAGCCGTCGGACAGGGGCTTGGCGAACACTTCGGTGCTGCCGTCGTCGCGGACCCGGCGTCCGCCCGCGCCCCGCGGGTCCTGGTTGACCGCCAGCAGGCGCGGGTTGCGCAGGATGGCGCTCACGTCGGCGGACATGGTGCGGATGTCGTTGCCGGCCATGAGCGGGGCGCTCAGCAGCGACCACAGGGCGAAGTGGGAACGGGACTCGGTCAGGGACAGGCCGGGGCGGCCGACGACCAGCATGTCGGGGTCGTTCCAGTGTCCCGGGCCCGACTGAGCGGCCAGCGGTGCGGTGACGTCGAGGACGTTGCCGACGCCCATCGGGTAGCTGTTGGTGTTGCCGTTTTGCCAGATGTCGAGCAGGTCCTCGGTGGTCCGCCACAGGTCGGCGACCTCGCCCCAGTTGTACTTGTCGCCGGCGGGGGCGTGGAAGCTGTTGGGGTTGATGCTGTAGACGATCGGCCGCCCGGTGGCGCGCAGGGCGTC
>NZ_JAQMYP010000168.1 GCF_028369295.1 Streptomyces sp. HD | reverse complement strand
CGTCTGGTCGTGGTTGATGGCGACACGGTTCGTCATGCGGGTGCGTTCGCCGAGTTGCTGGTCGAGCAGCGGGTGACGGTTTTGAATCAGACGCCGTCGGCGTTCGGGCTGTTGCAGCAGGAGATCGACCGTGGCCGGGCCGGGGAGCTGGCGTTGCGGCTGGTGGTCTTCGGTGGTGAGGCGTTGGTGCCGGCGCGGCTGGCGTCGTGGTGGAAAGCGGTGGGTGAGGGTGGCCCGCGGCTGGTGAACATGTATGGCATCACCGAGACGACGGTGCATGTCACGTCGCGGGAGATCACGTCGGCGGACACCGCGCGGGGGGCTGTGTCTCCCATCGGGCGGCCGTTGGCGGACACCGGTGTCGCGGTGGTGGACGCGGCCGGGCGGCAGGTGCCGGTCGGCGTGGCCGGTGAGCTGTGGGTCTCGGGCGCGGGTGTCGCGCGTGGTTACCTGAACCGGCCGGAGCTGACGGCTGAGCGGTTCGTCGAGCGGGAGGTCGGTGGTCGCGGGGCACGTTGGTACCGCTCCGGTGACCTGGTGCGGCGTCTGGGCGGCGGAGAGCTGGAGTATCTGGGGCGGCTCGACGACCAGGTGAAGATCCGTGGGCACCGGATCGAGCTCGGCGAGGTGGAGTCCGCGCTGGCGCGTCACCCGCAGCTCACATCGGCGGCGGTGATGGTGCGCGAGGACATACCCGGGCAGCAGCGTCTGGTCGG
>NZ_JAQMYP010000167.1 GCF_028369295.1 Streptomyces sp. HD | reverse complement strand
GGAGGAGAAGAGGACGAAGGCGTCCAGGTCGCGGTCACGGGTGAGTTCGTCCAGATGCAGCGCGCCCAGCGCCTTCGCCCGCAACACCGTCGCGAACCGCTCCGGCGTCAACGCATCGATCACACCGTCATCCAGCACACCCGCCGTATGCACCACCGCATCCACCGGATGCTCCGCCAACAACCCAGCGAGCACCGCACGATCCGCCACATCACACGCGACAACCGTCACCCGCACCCCGGACGCCGACAACTCGTCCCGCAACTCCCGCGCACCCGGAGCCTCCAGACCCCGACGACTGGTCAGCACCAGATGACCGGCACCCTCCCCAGCCGCCCACCGCGCCACCCGAGCACCCAGAGCCCCCGTACCACCCGTGACCAGCACCGTCCCCCGCGGACACCAACCACTCTCCGCCCCGGCAGCCGAAACACGATCCAGCCGACGCCCGAGGACGCCGGACGGGCGGACAGCGACCTGGTCCTCCGTGCCGTCGCCGAGGAGAACGCCCATGAGGCGGGTGGTGGCACGGCGGTCCAAGACCTCGGGCAGGTCGATCAGACCACCCCAACGATCCGGGTACTCCAGCGCCGCCACCCGGCCCAGACCCCACACCGCACCCTGCACCGGATCCGCCGGACCGTCCGAACGACCCACCGACACACCACCACGCGTCAGCACCCACACCCGGCCACCCACACCCGCGTCACCGAGCGCCTGCAGCAGCACGG
>NZ_JAQMYP010000166.1 GCF_028369295.1 Streptomyces sp. HD | reverse complement strand
CGCCAAGCTCTGCTACAACGACTACAACATCGAGAACTGGACCGACGCCAAGACCCAGGGCGTCTACAAGATGGTCAAGGACTTCAAGTCCCGCGGTGTGCCCATCGACTGCGTCGGCCTCCAGAGCCACTTCGGCGCCGACGGCCCGCCCGCCAGCTTCCAGACCACCCTGTCCAACTTCGCCGCGCTCGGCGTGGACGTCCAGATCACCGAGCTCGACATCGCCCAGGCGTCCGCCACCGCCTACGGCAACGCCGTCAAGGCCTGCGTGAACGTCGCTCGCTGCACGGGCATCACCGTGTGGGGCATCCGCGACAGCGACTCCTGGCGCACCGGTGAGAATCCGCTGCTGTTCGACAACAGCGGCAACAAGAAGCCCGCCTACAACGCGGTGCTCACCGCCCTGGGCAGCAGCAGCGGCGGCAGCACACAGGCCGGGGACCTCACCTCCGGCACCGTCTACACGCTCTCCAACGCGGCCGCCGGACGCGTTCTCGACCAGCCCGCAGGACAGAACGCCAACGGCACCCCGCTCCAGGTGTGGGACGCCAGCGGTGCCTCCAACCAGCAGTGGCGGGCCGGCCGGAACAGCGACGGCACCTACACGCTGACCAACGTCGCCAGCGGCCGGGTACTGGACGAGCCGGCCAACCGGACGGCCAACGGAACGAGATTGACGGTCTGGGACGCCAACGGCGGCGCCCACCAGCACTGGAAGGCCAACCGGAACAGCGACGGCA
>NZ_JAQMYP010000165.1 GCF_028369295.1 Streptomyces sp. HD | reverse complement strand
ATCATCCTCGACGGCTGGAGCGGCCAGCTCGTCATGAAGGAAGTCTTCGCTCATTACCGCAGCCACCTGCAGGGATCTCCCACACAACTGCCCGACCCGGTGCCCTACGCCCGTCACATCGAGTGGCTCGGCGAGCAGTCCAGGGAACGAGCCGAGGAGTTCTGGCGCCGCCGGCTCGGTGATTTCGCCGAACCGACTGAGCTCGGCATCGGCGGAGCAACCGGCCAGAGCGGGTTCGACGACGTGGCGTTCCGCCTCGACGGCCAAACGACCACAAAGCTCGGCGAGTTCGCGCGTGCGCACCGGCTGACCGTGAACACGATCGTGCAGGGTGCCTGGTCGCTGCTGCTGTCCCGGTACAGCGGTAGTGACGACGTCGTCTACGGCTCTGTCGTCTCCGGGCGTCACGAGGGGCTGGCCGATGCCGAGTCCATGATCGGCCAGTTCATCAACACGCTGCCGGTGCGGACCCGCGTCCCGGCCGAGCGGCCGGTGGCGGAGTGGCTGCGGGACCTTCAGCAGGAGCATGTGGAGCTGCGGCAGTACGAGTACACGTCGCTGGTGGACGCGCAGAACTGGAGTGCCGTCCCGAAGGGCGAGCAGTTCTTCTCCTCGCTCCTGGTCTTCCAGAACTTCCCCGGCCTCGGTGCCGACGAACTCCCCGACGGACTGACGCGCAAGTCCTGCCTCGACGTCGAGCGGACCGGCTACCCCCTGACCGCGATCGTCTACGACAGCGACCGCATCAAGGTCAACCTCG
>NZ_JAQMYP010000164.1 GCF_028369295.1 Streptomyces sp. HD | reverse complement strand
GTCACCGTCCTTCTCCTCGGACTCCATGAGCTGGATCCCCTTGTGCTGCAGTGTGACCATCGCGGGTGTGTTTCCTCGCGCCCAGTCGACCTGGATCAGTCCCTCGGCCGCCAGGTATGTGCAGGCGGCGGCCAGGTCCTCCTCGGGCATGGCGACGTGCTCGCGCAGCTGCGCCCCGGTGAGGCCGAGGAGGCGATTGCCTTCCATGGCCTCGTACAGGCTTTTCATGATCGCCTCGCGGTAGTGCCGCCGTTGGTGCAGTGTCGCCATGGTCGCCTGCCTCTCGTGCCGGCACCGACGAGAACCCGTAGGTCTGGGGCGGTATCCACCTTCCCCCGCTGAGGGGCATCTCCTCAGATTTCGTCCGGCTGTGTGTGATTGTCTGGGGAGGACTGGCTGGTCAGCAGCCAGGAGCGCACCGGCTCCGCCATGCGGGTGGTGTCCACGGTGAGGTGGAGGCGTGTTCCGCCGTCGGCGCCTGCGGGGTAGCTGCGCGCTTCGGTGGCGGTGAAACAACGGCGGAGAATCTCCGCGACATGGCGAGCCGCCTCCGGGTCCGCGGCGACGATACGAACCTCCGCGTGCCCGGCCGACGGCAGTTCCGGTGCCTTCATGGTGACCCCTTGCTCATTCAGGACGGCGCGCATCAGGGGCGGAGGTGGGCGCGACGGCCGTCGCCGCATACCCACCCCCGGCTGGAAGCGGTCTGCGTCATCAGCGGCTCCCGTCTCGACGCTCACGGCGGGTGGCGTCGGCAGGAGAA
>NZ_JAQMYP010000163.1 GCF_028369295.1 Streptomyces sp. HD | reverse complement strand
TGATCTCGGTGAGCAGCCGTTCCTTCGTGTGGCTCACGGCAACGGTCAGGGGGTAGCCGGTGCGGGCGACACCGGACTGATGCCGTACAGAAAGCCCCTCGGGCAGATCGTTGTCGTCAGTCAAGTGGGGGTAGTTCTCGAAGACCAGGATGGAATCGAACAGTCGCTCGCCCTTCGGGGCGGCGCTCCAGTTCTGCGCGTCCACCAGCGACGTGTACTCGTACTGCCGCAGCTCCACATGCTCCTGCTGAAGCTCCCGCAGCCACTCCACCACCGGCCGCTCGGCCGGGACACGGGTCCGCACCGGCAGCGTGTTGATGAACAGGCCCACGATCGACTCGGCGTGCGGCAGTTCGGCGGGGCGCCCGGAGACAACGGACCCGTGGACGACGTCGTCACTACCGCTGTACCGGGAGAGCAGCAGCGCCCAGGCACCCTGCACGATCGTGTTCACGGTCAGCCGGTGCGCACGCGCGAACTCGCCGATGCGTGCGGCGGTGTCCGAGTCCAGCTTCAGTTCGGCGTCGCCGAAGCCGCTCTCGCCGGTCGATGGGCCGGGGGCGATCTGCGTCGGTTCGGCGAAGTCACCGAGCCGACCGCGCCAGAACTCCTCCGCCCGATCCCTGGACTGCTCACCCAGCCACTGGAGGTAGCGCACATAGGGCACTGGTGTGTCCAGCCGGCCTTCGGTACCGGCCAGTCCGTCGCGATAGAGGGTGAAGACCTCCTTCTGGAGCAGTTGATTGCTCCATCCGTCGATCAACAG
>NZ_JAQMYP010000162.1 GCF_028369295.1 Streptomyces sp. HD | reverse complement strand
CCTGGAGGTGGCGCTGTTCCGGCTGCTGGAGTCGTGGGGGGTTCGGCCGGATGTGCTGGCCGGTCATTCGATCGGTGAGATGGCGGCGGCGCATGTGGCGGGTGTGTGGTCGCTGGCGGACGCGTGTCGTCTGGTGGTGGCGCGGGGTCGGCTGATGCAGGCGCTCCCGGCGGGCGGGGCGATGGTGGCGTTGCAGGCCGCCGAGGACGAGGTGCTGCCTCTGCTCGATGACCGGGTGGGCGTCGCCGCCGTCAACGGGCCGCAGTCGGTGGTGATCTCGGGTGCGGCGGAGGCCGTTGAGGAAATCGCGGACCGCTTCCGCAGCCAGGACCGGAAGGTTACGGCGCTGCGGGTGAGCCACGCCTTCCACTCCCCGCTGATGGAGCCGATGCTCGACGACTTCCGCGCGGTTGCGGAACAACTCTCCTACGAGCGCCCGAAGTTGCCCTTGGTCTCCACCGTGACTGGTGCGCCCGTCACCGACGAGCTGATCTCCCCGGGCTACTGGGTGGAGCACGTCCGCCGCACGGTGCGCTTCGCCGACGCCATGGCCGCCCTCACCGAGCAGACCGTCACCCGTTTCCTGGAACTCGGCCCCGACAGCACCCTGACCGCTCTCGCTCAGGACTGTGTCGCCGACGAAGGACGGCTGTTCGTCCCGGCGTTGCGCAAGGACCGGGCGGAGGCCGGGTCGGTGGTCGCCGCCGTGGCCGCCGCCTTCACTCGCGGCTCGGACGTGGACTGGTCGGGCCTCATCCCCGCAGTGCCGTGGGTGGAGCTGCCGACGTATGCC
>NZ_JAQMYP010000161.1 GCF_028369295.1 Streptomyces sp. HD | reverse complement strand
ATCCATGCCCCGACCACCGGTCGCCGCCAGGAACGCCGCCTCGAAGTCGGTGTCCCGGGAGGAGGCGATGTGCGCCTCGTCCAGACCCAGCTCGCGCAACGTGTCCCACTTCGCCGCACTCGCCGTACCGAACACCTCAGCACCCAGATGCCGCGCCAGCTGCGTGGCAGCCATACCCACACCACCGGCCGCCGCATGCACCAGCACCGACTCCCCGGCCCGCACCCCACCCAACTCGGTCAACGCGTGATACGCCGTCAAAAACACGATCGGCACCGACGCCGCCTGCGCGAACGACCACCCCGCCGGGATCCTGGCCACCGTCCGCGCATCCGCCACCGCCACCGGCCCGAACGCACCCGAGAACATCCCGAACACCCGGTCACCGACCGCCAGCCCGACAACCCCCGGACCGACCCCGGTCACCACACCCGCACCCTCCAGACCGAAGTCCCTCGCATCCCCCGGGTACATGCCGAGCGCGTTGAGAACGTCGCGGAAATTCACACCGGCCGCACGGACAGCGACCCGAACCTGACCCGCCGCCAACTCGGCATCCGCCTCGGGAACCGGCCGCAGGCCCAGCCCCTCCAGCGTCCCCTTCTCCACCACATCCAGACGCCACGCCGACTCCCCCGCAGGCACCGCCAGCGCCCCACTCGACGCGGCCCGACCCAGACGGGGCGCGTAGACCGTGCCGCCGCGCACCGCCACTTCGGGCTCATCGGAGGCGAGCGCGGCCGTCACCACGGCCCAGGATTCGTCCGTACCATCCACATCCAGCAACGCGAACCGT
>NZ_JAQMYP010000160.1 GCF_028369295.1 Streptomyces sp. HD | reverse complement strand
GCGGTTCGCGTTGCTGGATGTGGATGGTACGGACGAGTCCTGGGCCGTGGTGACGGCCGCGCTCGCCTCGGGTGAGGAGGAGCTTGCCGTACGCGCGGGTGTCGCCTTCACCCCGCGTCTGGGACGTGTGCCGACTGGTGGGGCGCTGACGGTGCCCGCGGGGGAGTCGGCCTGGCGCTTGGACATCGTGGAGAAGGGCACGCTGGAAGGGCTCGCATTGCGCGCGATCCCGGAGGCCGAGGCCGAGCTGACGCACGGTCATGTCCGCATTGCGGTGCGGGCCGCGGGTGTGAATTTCCGCGACGTTCTCAACGCGCTCGGCATGTACCCGGGGGATGCGAGGGACTTCGGTCTGGAGGGTGCGGGTGTGGTGACCGGGGTCGGGCCGGGTGTGGCCGGGCTGGCGGTCGGTGACCGGGTGTTCGGGATGTTCTCGGGTGCGTTCGGGCCGGTGGCGGTGGCGGATGCGCGGACGGTGGCCCGGGTTCCTGCGGGGTGGTCGTTCGCGCAGGCGGCTTCGGTGCCGATCGTATTCCTGACCGCGTACTACGCCCTCACCGAGCTGGGTGGCCTTGAGTCCGGGGAGTCGGTGCTGGTGCATGCGGCGGCCGGTGGTGTGGGTATGGCCGCCACGCAGCTGGCACGGCATCTCGGCGCCGAGGTGTTCGGTACGGCGAGCGCGGCGAAGTGGGACACGCTGCGGGAGCTGGGTCTGGACGAGGCGCACATCGCCTCCTCCCGGGACACCGACTTCGAGGCGGCGTTCCTCGCGACGACCGGCGGTCGTGGCATGGAC
>NZ_JAQMYP010000016.1 GCF_028369295.1 Streptomyces sp. HD | reverse complement strand
CCAGAGCAACCAGAAGTGGACCACGCTGCCGTAACCCGCCGCCCCTGCCACCGCGCAGGGAGACGCCCGATCGATTGAGGGCAGTCCCACGACAGCAGGCCAAGCTGCGGGGACTGCCCTCCGCCACCGGGACCGGGACTTCGAGCCCATCGCCGCAGTCACCTGTCGGCCATGCGGTGGGTTCGATGGGCAGGACGGTCGCGTCGGTCTCTCATTCGATCGGGAAGGCCACCAGGTCGTTGGTGGTCAATGCCTTTCGCCCACCGGTACTGGTGGGACGGAGACGGGCCTTCGGGAAGAGCAATGCGGTGCTCAGGCGACGCTTTCGCGCCGACTGCCTGATACGAGTGTCATCCTCCACGCAGCATTGCACCGTCACCAGGAGGAACAGCGATGCTCGGCCACAGGAGACAACCCGGCTCGCGTGCATGCCCTCGTGCACGCGGTGGTGAGTGGGAGCGCTCCGTGGTGCACGTCCTCCCGGTGAGGTGACGCAGCCTGCGTCTCGGACGATGTCCCTCAACTGTGGCGGGGCTGCAGGCGCAACGGCCTGCAGCCCCGTTCGGGCGTTGGGGTCAGGACGGGTCGCCGTACTGGAGGCCGCGTCCGTTGGTGCCGACGTAGACGCGACCGTAGGTGTCGGGGTCGCCGGTGATGACGCCGACGCCGCCGATGGCGCCCCACTGGTGGGCCTTGTCGTTGACGCGGAGCCAGGTGGCGCCCTTGTCGGTGGAGCGGAAGACGCCGGTGACGTTCTTGACGGTGCCGATCAGGTACAGGGCCTGGTAGCCGGTGCCCGGCTTGGCCTTGCCGAAGCCGAGGGCGGAGGCGGACTGCACCGTGCTGAGCGTGGTGAAGGTGCGGCCGCCGTCGGTGGAGTGCAGCAGCCCCTTGGAACCGGCGATCCACAGGTCACCGGCGACGCCGGGGACGGCCGTGAGCCGGCCGGAGGGCAGGTTGCCGGCCCGGGCGGTGAAGGTCGCGCCGCCGTCGGTGCTGGCGTAGAGCGTGCCGCCGGACAGGGAGTAGAAGGTCCTGGCCGAGGAGCGGTCGGCGACGACCACGGCGTCGTTGCCCAGGCCGCCGACCCTCGACCAGCTCGCGCCGTTGTCGGTCGAGCGGTACGGAGCCTGTCCGGACTGGGTCCAGACGATGCTGGAGCCGTCCGCGGCGAGCGCGATGTGGCCGCTGTGGGCGCTGCCCACGGGCTCTGCCTTGAAGCCGTTCCAGGTGCTGCCGCCGTCGGTGGAGTAGGCACCGTCCTGTGCGCCGCCAGTGCCGACGCGGACCATCATCGAGGGCTTGGACTGGGCGAAGTCGATGTCGGTGCTGTTGTTCATCATCGGGTTCTTCAGTCGCCCGGATGGCACCTTGGTCAGGGAGTCGTGCCGGAAACCGCCCTGGTCGCCCATGGAGGTGATGACGGTGGCGCCGCCGGGCGGGGCGATCGCGTCCATGAGCGCGGTCTCCTCCAGCCCGCGGGCCCCGCTGCTCCAGTGGCTGGTGCCGCTGCTGTCGGAGGCGTTGGCGTCCTTGCTGCGCATGATGCCGTTGCCGGTGCCGTACAGCACGTGCCCGGAGTTGAAGGGATCGATGGCCAGGGCGGTCATCCAGTGCCCGGTGTGGGTGCCGACGTAAGGAGCGGCGGAGGCGCTGCGCACCGACTTGTCGGCCAGTGCCTTCCAGTTCGCGCCGCCGTCGGTGCTGCGGTAGACCTCGTCCTCGGGCCACCAGCGGCCGAGGGTGGTGACCATCACCGTGGACGGCTTGCGCGGGTCGACGGCCAGACCGGAGAACCCGTAGTTGCCCTGGGACGGGGAGACGTTCTTCCACGCCCCGCCGGCCGGCGTGTACTTCCACACCGAACCCCCCGTCACGCCGTTGGGTCCGAGGTTGTTGGTGTACGTCAGGTACAGCGATCCGTCACCGGAGAGCACGCCGTGCTGCGGCAGCTGGCCGGTGGGCTGCCCTGAGACGGCCTGCCAGGTGTTGCCGCCGTCGGTGGAGCGGTACAGGGAGGTGGACCTGTCGCCGACGCCGACGTAGATCGTCCTGCTGCCGGCCGGGCCGTACGTCACGAAGGAGATGCCCGCGCCGCTGCCCGCCCCGTCCTTGACGGGGAAGGAGGAGACCTGCTTCCACGTCACGCCGTAGTCGGTGCTGCGCCACAGGCCGTTCTTGCGGCTGCCCAGCAGCAGGTTGCTGTGGTTGGCCGGGTCGATCACGAGCCGCTCGCCCGCCCCGCGGCCGTCCTCGTTGCCGCCCACCTTGAACGGCAGATTCGTGCGCTTGAAGGTGCGGCCCCGGTCCGTGGAGCGCAGGATCGCGCCGTTGCCGCCCCAGTCGTTGGTGTAGGTGCCCGCCATGAGGTAGAGCCGCTTGGGGTCGACGGGGTCGGTGGCGATGGAGTCGATGCCCAGCAGGTTCCAGTCCTTCTCGCCGATCCAGTCGGTCAGCGGGATCCACTGCTCGGCCCCGGTGTCCCAGCGGTAGGCGCCGCCCATGTCGGTGCGCGCGTACAGCAGACCCTTCTCCCGCTGGTTGAACACCAGCCCGGTGACGTAACCGCCGCCCACCACCTGGGCGTTCTTCCACACATACGGTCCGGCCGCGGCCGTGGTCTGCGCGGTGCCGGTCCCGGACGCCGGGGTCTCGGCCGTCTTCACCAGCTTCCACTGCTGGTTGGTGCTGCCCCGGCCCGGATACTGGACGACTGCCGCGCCGTCGGCCGCGGAGCCTCCGGAGACGTCCAGAACCTGGCCGCTCCTGCGGGAGGTGAGGGTGACGGCGTCGGCACCGCTCACCTCGCTGATCTTCCACTCCTGGGAGGTGGAGGAGCTGTCGGTCTGCTGCTCGGCGGCGGCCCCCTGAGCGGTCGAACTGCCCGCTATGCCCAGCACTTTGCCGCTGTTGCGGTTCACGAGCTCGTAATAGCCGCCCCCGGCGGGCTTCAGCTTCCACTGCTGGTTGGTGGTGTTCTGGTCGGTCCACTGCTGGATACGGGTGCCGTCGGCGGTGGAGAAGCCGTTGACGTCCAGCACCTTGCCGCTGCGCACGGAAACCAGCCGGTAGTAGGCATCGCCGTCGACCGTCGCGGCCTGCGAGTCCTCCTGCGCGAACAGGAAATACGGCACGACGATGGCGGGCACGCCGACCAGCAGACCGGTGGCGGTCCAGCGACGGCGATGACGCCCGCGGCGCCCGCCGTTCGTGGGGTTGTCCATGGGGGTGAGGTTCTCCTTGCATGCTGTTCACCGGAGGAAATCCGGAGCCCGGCCATCGGAACTGGCCGGATCCGCTCCCTTGTCGCCACAGGCCCCGCACAGGGTTGCCGCGAGCCGGGAACTTTTTTTCAAGCGCCTCGTGGTGCGGCAGGAGTTGGTCAGCAGCTGGGTGCCGCTGTTCCCCTTGGCGTCGACGGCCATGACCCGGAAGGACCCCGAGCCGGACTTCCTGGGCTGCCCCAGTCACCGACCGGGCGCGTGACGAGGATCGAACTCGCGCTCTCAGCTTCGGAAGTGACGGTCGCTTGGGCGGCCACGTGGTCGTTGGCTTGCGCTTATGTGGCTTGGGGGGCTCTGTGAGGCCCGGCTCGCCCTCATGGCCGGTGCCCGTGTCGAGTTCCTGCTGCTGTGCGACACCGTCGGATCACATGGCCAGTGCCTCTCGCCGAGTGTCGAAGCGCTTCAACTAATGACCTCAAGCTAATGAGCATTCTCTGGTGAAGCAAGAGACGTATAGGCAAATCAACCTTGTTTCCGTCACCGTTGACACCACATCGAGGCCAATGGGAGTGTCGAAGCGCTTCACCATTCGGTCATTCCCCCGGCCGCGCCGGATTCCAGAAAGGACATCCTCATGTCCCGGAAGTCCAAAAAGAGAAGCGTCAGAGATGTACTGGTAGCCCTGCTGATGGCGATCTCGCCGCTGATCGCGGCGCTCGTACTGACCGGCACCTCGGCCACCACCGCGTCGGCCGCGGCACTGACCGAGGTGACCAACTTCGGCAGCAACCCCGGAAACCTGCGGATGTACGTCTACAGGCCCGACAACGCTCCGGCACGCCCGGCAGTGCTGGTGGCAGTGCACTACTGCACCGGCACGGCGCCCACCTTCTACACCAACACGGAGTTCGCCCGCCTGGCCGACCAGTACGGGTTCATCGTCGTCTATCCGGACGCGAACGTCAGCGGGCAGTGCTTCGACGTCTCCTCGCCCCAGGCGCTCAAGCATGACGGGGGCAGTGACCCCACGAGCATCGCCTCGATGGTCCGATACACCGTGCAGAACATGAACGCCGACGCCGGCCGGGTCTACGTCACCGGCGCCTCGTCCGGCGCGATGACGACCAATGTCCTGCTCGGCGACTACCCCGACCTGTTCAAGGCCGGTACGGCGTTCATGGGCGTGCCGTTCGGCTGCTTCGCCACCACTGACGGCTCCGGCTGGAACAGTGACTGCGCCACCGGCCGGATCACCAAGACCCCGCAGGCGTGGGGCGACCTCGTCCGGGGCGCCTACCCGGGGTACACCGGCGCCCGGCCGCGGATGCAGCTGTGGCACGGTACCGAGGACGAAGCACTGAACTACGTGAACTTCGGTGAAGAGATCAAGCAGTGGACCAATGTGCTCGGAGTGAGCCAGACTCCGGTCTTCACCGACTCCCCGCAGTCCGGCTGGACCCGCACCCGCTACGGCTCCGCCACCACGCAGGCACCGGTCGAGGCGATCAGCATCCAGGGCGCCAAGCATGTCCTGCCCGCCAGCGGTATGGCGGCCCGGGCCATCGCCTTCTTCGGACTCGATGGCTCCGACGGTACTGGCGGGACCACCACAGGTCCGGTCCACGCCACCGGGTCCGGCAAGTGCCTGGACGTGCCCGGCTCTTCGCAGACCAACGGCACCCAGACGCAGATCTGGGACTGCAACGGCGGCACCAACCAGACCTGGACCAGCACGTCGACCAAGCAGCTCACCGTCTACGGCGGTGCGAAGTGCCTCGACGCGACCGGCACCACGGCCGGCGCCAAAGTCGCGATATGGGACTGCAACGGCGGCACCAACCAGCAATGGAACCTCAACTCCAACGGCACCGTCACCAGCGTCCAGTCAGGCCTGTGCCTGGATGTGACCGGTGCCTCCACCGCCGGCGGCGCACTGGTCGGACTGTGGGACTGCAACGGGGGCAGCAACCAGCAGTGGCGCCTCGGCTGACACAACCGCCCAGGGCTGAGAGGGCTTCTCGAAACCACCCTCGGTTTCGAGAAGCCCTCCAAGCTCACACCACCCGACACCGCCCTCCTCCCCCGCCCGCGCACCGCGGGCAGACGAGCGACCCGTACCGGACCGTGGCAGCCCGCGCCGGCACACCATCTGCCCCTGCGCCACTTCGCGAGCCGAATCCGCCCCTCGGCCAGCCGTCACCACCTCCCGCACCCCCCGGACGGCACGCCCCCCGGCCCCGGCGGGGGCCGACACCAGGGCTTCAGTGCAGGCAGTCTTCGGTGCTCAACGAGCCGTTCCTGGCGGCCGGCGCCGTGACGCCCGCCCGGTGTGTCGGGTGAAGAACGCGGCGAGGCCGGTGGCCTCCGGGTAGGCGGCAGCGAGTCGGCTCACGAACGCCGGACGGTCGGCGTCGGAGTCGGCGCCGGGCTGCAGGCGAGCGAGCGCGGCTGGCAGCACGGCGTGGGTGAGCACCGGCTGCGGCAGCGATGCGTGTTATCGGATGCGTCGGGCGATCGCGGTCGCCTTGCCCGTCAGATTCGCCTCAGCGTGGACTCACCGACCAGGACCTCGTGTCGGACCGTCGGCTTGCTCAAGCTCACCAGACCCGCTCGGGCTCCGTACGCTCCACTTGGGGACGCCAGCGGGTCGCCCGCACCGTGGCGTACCTCCAGAACGCCGACGCAGCCCAAACATCCAGCCCAAACATCCCTCGCCGGCGCCCTGCCTGGCTGCAGGAGCCGTCGACGGCAAACCCGTCAGCGAGCTGGAGGACCGGTTGAACACCCCTGGCCCGCATGCGACACCCAGGATGTGCGGCCCGGCACAGCTACATGTACGACGAGCAACCCGAGGCCCCCTCCGTCCGAACGATCCAGCACACTGGCCGGCAGTTCTGGTGGAGGGGGCCTTCGGGGCGTATGGCTACTCGGTGCGCAGGCCGTCCGGGCGCATCAGCCGTACCAGTGGCGGCAGGCTGAGCACGGTCACCAACAGGACGACGGCGGTGGCGGTGCCGGTCATCGACAGTACGCTCGCCCAGTCCACGCTTACCGGTTTGTCCGTCATCTTCAGCAGTGCCGTGCCCAGTGTCATCCCGAGTGCTGTGGCCAGCGCCAGGCCGAGGCCGATCGGGATCGCGGTCTGCCACAGCACGGACAGGCACAGGGTGCGGCGCCGGGTGCCGAAGGCGATGAGCGACGACAGCAGTTTGCGGCGTTCGCGCAGCTGCTCCAGCTGCGCGACCAGCAGACTCGCGCCGATCAGCGCCAGTACGCAGGCGGCGCCGACGAACAGGAAGGTGCGGATGGAGGCGTAGGTGTCGTCGCGCTTGCTGGACACCAACATCACAGGGTCGGTGGGCATGCCGAGACGGCGGGCCGTGTTCCGCGCGTAATCCGGCGCGGCCGCCAGCCCCTGGTCGAGCACGAGGTAGATCTCCCCGTTCAGCCCCTGTGCGCCGCCCGAGGGCAGGGCGCCCGGCGTCAGCAGCAGGCCGCCACGCTTGTACCCGGTCGGGTCCGCGATGGCCCGTGCCTGCTTCACGCCCGTCGGCACGGTCCAGGACGTCGGCCTGGGGGCAGCAGGGGAGTCGATGCTCGCGTGGAGCCACAGCTTTGTGCCGGCCTTGGAAAGGGCGGCCGCCCCCAGCTCATTGACCCCGTCGGCGCCACCCCGGACGGCGAAGGCGTCACCGTCCTTGCAGGAGGGGAGGGAAGCCACCTCGCGCAGGGACGCGCAGTCGGCGACGGTGACCGAGACGGAATTGCCGGCTTCGGTGCGCCGGACACGGCCCTCGTCGTAGGCGTAGACCTTCGCGACACCCCTGGTCGCCTTGAATTCGGCCGCCGCCCGGGCGAGCGGAACCCCCTCCGTCAGGTCCGCGAGCATCTGGGCCCGGGTGGGGTCGTCGGCGGTGTGCTTGGTGTACTGGCCCTGCACCCCGGAGAACAGCATCTGCAGGGCGATGGCGCCCGCCACCGCGACCGCGATGCCGTTGACCATGCGGGCGGCCGCTCCGGTGCTCAGCTGAAGTCGACGGATGGCCAGTTGCCAGGCGACCCCGCCGGAGCCGAGCCGCGCGACGACCGTATCCACGACCCACGGCAGCAGCGCGGTCACCCCGACGAGCAGCAGCAGGACACCACCGGTGACCTGGTACTGGTTGAAGTCTCTGCCGTACCGGTCCTTGCCGATCATCGGGTAGAGCAGCCCGAGCCCGCCCACGGGCAGCAGCAGCCGCCACCACAGCCGGCGCCGTGGGGGCTTCGCGGTGCGCACCACACCGAGCGGCTCGATCACCACGCCTCGCAGCGCGAACAGCGTGACCAGCACGGCGGCCGCCGGAACCGCGACCGCGACGAGCAGGGCGAGCAGGGGGGAGGGGATCAGATAGCCGGGGAACACGCTCACGTCGAACAGGTCGACGGACCCGGAGAACTCCCGGACGATCAGGAAGAAGACCGTGCCGAAGGCCAAGCCCGCCACGGAGCCGGCGAGGGCCTCGCCGGCGGCGATCCTCCGGGTCATCCCGCTGTCCGAACCCACCAGCCGCAGGGCCGCCAGTCGCCGGTCACGGCGTTCGCCGCCGAACCGCACGGCCGCGGCGATGAACACGCCGACCGGCAACAGCAGCACCAGGGGCACGACGAGCGCGAGCAGGACGAGGACGGGGTCCTTCGGCTCCGAGGGCTTGTACCCTGCGCCGAATCGGTCGATGCGTTCGACCAGGCCGCTGCCCTCCTTGACCACGAGGTGGTCGGCGCCGCGGTAGAAGGCGAGTTCCTGGGCCCCGATCAGTCCGGGTTCGCCGATGGTGCCGACGATCCGCTCCGGCAGCCGCTCGCGCAGCAGTCTCCCTTCGCCAGACTGCAGCAGCCGCTTCAAAGCGGGAGAGACCACCATCTCGCCCACCCCGGGAAACTTCGACACCCCTGGCGGCAGGGGCGCTCTGGGGCCCTCGGGCTGCAACTCCCGTCCGCGCACCTCCTTGTCCCGGAAGGCCGTCCCGGCCTCGCCGACCACCACCGTGTCGTCCGCCTTCTTCAACGGCGACTCGTGGTACTGGTAAGTCAGGTCGGTGCGCGCCGTCTCGCGGTCCTGCCGGACGGCCAGCGCGTTCGGGATCGCGGTGGCGAGCAGCAGCACTGCCACGCCGAGCCCCACGCCGACGGCGGTGAGGAGCATCCGCACCCACCCCTCCCGCCCGCCGGTGAAGGCGAACCGTGCCCCCATGGCCAGATCCCTGGACCACTGCCGTGCACTCATATGGCGCTCTCCATGTCCCGGGACCTGCCGTCGCGTACGACGACCTCGCGGTCGGAGTAGGCGGCGACCCGGGCCTCGTGCGTGACGAGGACGACGGCGGCGTTGGTGGAGCGCGCGGCGTCCGTCAGCAGCTCCATCACGCGCTCGCCGTTGAGGGAGTCGAGCGCGCCGGTCGGCTCGTCGGCGAACAGCACGCGCGGGTTGGTGACCAGCGCGCGGGCGACGGCGACGCGCTGGCCCTGACCGCCGGAGACCTCGCCGGGCCGCTTCTTGCGGAGGTCGTCGACCTCCAGACGCTCCATCCACCGGAGAGCGGTCTGCTCGGCCTCCTTGCGGGAGGTGCCGTTCAGCCGCAGCGGCAGCGCCACGTTCTCCACACAGGTCAGCTCGGGCACCAGCTGACCGAACTGGAAGACGAAGCCGAACTCGGAGCGGCGCAGCGCACTGCGCCGGGCGTCGTTCATGGTGGCCAGCTCACGCCCGTCGTAGGTGATGGACCCGGAGTCGGGCGTCACGATCCCGGCGAGGCAGTGCAGCAGCGTCGACTTGCCGGACCCGGAGGGGCCCATCACGGCGACGACCTCACCGGGGTGGATGGAGAACTCGGCCCCGTCCAGCGCGGTGGTCGGCCCGTACGCCTTGCGCAGGTCCTGGGCGGCGAGCAGAGAACCGGGAGGAGGAACACGGGTCATGCGGTCACCGCCTCGGCAAGCTTGTCCAGACGTGCCGCGGTCAGCTCCAGCCAGCGCAGATCCGCTTCGAGGTGGAACAGGGCGTGGTCGCAGATCAGCTGGTCGGCCAGGTCGCCCTTGCGCTTGCGGTCGGTCAGGATCCGCATCATGCGCAGGTGCTCGGAGCGCTGCGTGTCGAGGATGCCGGACGCGTCCCGGTGCGTCAGCAGCGCGAGGACGACCTTGCTGTACAGCAACGACTGCAGGTACGGCTCGGGCTTCTCCGGCGTCGCGAGCCAGCGCTCGACGTCGGTGATCCCGGCGTCCGTTATCGCGTACCGCTTGCGCTCAGGCCCACCGCCCGCCTCGACGCCGTCGATTTCGACGAGGCCGTTCTTCAGCAGCCGGGACATCGTCGCGTATACCTGGCCGTAGTGCAGCGGCCGGTCGTGACCGAACTTCTCGTCGAAGGCCCGCTTCAGGTCGTATCCGTGCCGCGGACCGGACTCCAGGAGCCCCAGAAGAGTGTTACCGATGGACATGCACGGCACTCTACACATCATGTATACGCGACATGTATACGCACAGTGCCAAGATCATGGCGTGGAGTACACCTGTGCAGGTGGGGGGCCTTTTGTCACGGTTCCAACACGAGGGGCCCACCCCTTCGGGCGGGGGTCGGGTGTGCCCTTACCCCCCGGCCCTCCGCCAGCACCTCTGGCTGCCGGCGCCGAGCTCTCGTGCGAGCTCAACACTCGGCGTATACGCGCAGTTTATACGCCGTGTGTATAGTGCTGCGCATGTCCATCAGTCACACACTCCCAGGGCTCCTGGAGTCCGGGCCCCAGCCACGGTTACAACCTCGACCGGGCCTTTGACCGAAAGGTCGGTCACGACCGGCCACTGCACTACGGCCAGGCCTGCTCGACGATGTCCGGGCTGCTGAAGAACTGCCTCGTCGAAGTCGACGGGATCGAGGTCGGCAGCGGTCCCGCGCGCACGCGGTACGCCATTACGGACGCCGAGATCACCGACATGGGCCCGTGGCCTGCCACTCAGGAGAAGCCCGAGCCGTATCCGCATCGACGCTCAGCATGCGGTTCGGGGGGCGTCGGAACGAAGGTGGCGAGCATCGCGCCACCCGCAACCAGAGAGTAAATAGAGTGAAAAACCGGACGCCACCTGTAAATGGAACCGGTCAGACGCCTCCGGCAAGTGAAACTCCTCAAGGGAAATCGGAAGACGTCGAAATCCGCAGGTTTGCCATCGGGGTCATCTTTTTCACGTCGACATGCGTGACACTGATGTGTGAGCTGGTGCTCGCTCTCAGCAGTGCGAGCCTCAAGGCGACGGCAATGGCCGCTGTGAGCGTATTCGGCGGCACCTTCGGTCTTGGGTACTTCATCGCCAAGAGGCTTGGATATATTCGAACGAGCACGTAAGACTCGATAAACAAACTGCGAACGCACACAGCATCGCCCGGTACCGGCGGATGTCGCGGGTGTGCCGGTCAGTGACAGGCGCGGACCGACACCGTGACGTACGGCTCGTCGCGTGTGACGAGGAGGTCGTCGTGGATGCGCCGGGCAGTGTCGGTCTTCCTCCATGAGTGCTCTCAGCCACACCGGCGGCCGCCGTGTCCTGACCCGCCCAGGCCATGCCCCCAGGCCGGGATGGGGGAAGCCGAGCCATCCCGACCGAACCTCACCGGATGTACTTGGCGGGCTTGGTGGCGGCGTTGAGCAGATACTCCAGGGGGCCGCGGCGGAAGAAGCGGGACCAGATCGCGGCGAACACGATCGCCCCCAGGATGTACATGAGCACGGGCACCCAGGACTTCGTGGTGCCGGCGCCGGAAGCGGGCCACGCGGACTGCGCGAGGAAGTGGCCGACGTAGGCCGTCAGGGACATCGTGCCCACGGCGATGACCGGCTTCACCAGGCGGCGCAGTCGCGGCAGGCGGTCCATCGCCACCGTCGCGCCCACGATCACGAGAATCGCGACCCCCAGACAGCCGATGGTGTCGAAGGTGGTGCCGGTGTGCGACACGGCACCCAGCAGGTCCGAGGCCGACTGCACGGGCCCGCCGGAGCCGCTGCCCATGGAGCCCGCCCCGGAGCCGCTGCCCATGGACCCCGCCCCGGAGCCGCTGGACGGTCCTCCGCCTCCCCCGAAGCTGAACACCGCGCTCGTGCCCGACAGCAGCATGGCCAGGCCGTAGGCGCCTGCGGTGAGGGCGGCGCCGAGCGCGGCAAGGCGCAGCTGGACGGCGGGGGCGGACAGGTCGAGGCGGGCCAGCGCCATGCCTGCGATCACGAACGCCATCCACGTGATGGTCGGGTACAGGCCCGTGAGCAGCAGATCGAGTACTCCCACGGTGCTGATCATTCGGCGGTGCCGGGCAGGCAGGCGGTGCTGTCCGGATAGAGGCTGTCCATGCTCTCGATGGAGAGGTAGCGGCGGGGGAACACGATCCACTCGTCGACGAGACGGGCTTCGTGAAGAAGGGCCGGGCCTCGGCGGGCGTGCAACGGCAGTACACCGGCACCGCAGGCCGCATCGAAAACTCCCAGGTCGGCGTGTTCCTCGCGCTGGCCACCAGCCGAGGTCGGGCCTTGATCGACCGCCGGCTCTACCTGCCCGAGCACTCTTGGTGCTCTGATCCTGAACGCCGTCACAGGGCCGGGATCCCCAAGGACATCCAGTTCGCCACCAAGCCCCAACTGGCCGGGGAGATGATCGCCGCCGCGCTGGAGGCCGGGATCACCGCATCCTGGGTGACCGGCGACGAAGCCTACGGGCAGGACCCCCAGCTCCGCGCCGCCCTTGAGGCACGCGGCATCGGCTACGTGATGGCCGTCGCCTGCTCGATGCGGGTGAAGATCAACCACGGCCGCACTGCCGGCCGCGCGGACATCGTCGCCGGCCGCATGCCTGCCACTGCCTGGCAGCGGCACAGTGCCGGCAACGGTGCAAAGGGGCCGCGGTACTACGACTGGGCCTGGATCCATCTCGGCACCGGCAGCCACCGCCAGCTGCTCATCCGACGCAACCGGTCCACCGGCGAACTCGCCTCCTACCTGTGCTGGTCACCCACCGCAGTACCCCTGTCCGACCTGGTCCGCGTCGCAGGCATCCGCTGGAGCGTGGAGGAATGCTTCCAGGCCGCCAAGGGCCAGGTGGGCCTCGACCACTACCAGGTCAGGCACTGGACCTCATGGCACCGGCACATCACGCTCGCCATGCTCGCCCTGGCCTTCCTGGCCGCTCTCGCCGCCGACGCGGCACCGCAGCGGCCCACCGATCCGCACCATCCCGTCCGCAGCAACGGCCCCATCGCGTTGACCGTCCCGGAGATCCGCCGCCTCTTCGGTACCGCCTTGCACCCGTCGGCCGTGCCTACGGGTGGACTTCTGCACTGGTCCAACTGGCGCAGACGCCACCAGGCAACAGCCCGACGCAGCCACTACCGACGACGATCCGCCGACGAAGGCGCTGGGTAGATCACGAAACCGCACTGGAGTACTAGGCGCCCCTTCCTGTGCGCCGCAGCACCCGCAGCGAGCCGGTTTTCGGCGACCTCCGCTCATCGCGTCCGCGATCTTCTCCGCGCTGTTGGGCACCGGAAAGTGCCTGCCGAGGAACGCCTGACGGGTCTGGGCCGCGGGGGTGTTCTCGTAGGCGGGCAAGGGCGGTGCGGTGTCGAGGAAGGGCATCGGAACTTGTCGTGGTCGTAGCCGCGGTCGCCCAGCACCACATCCGGGAGGCGCCGGGGCCGCCGCGCTTGCCGTGCACGGGCGGTACCGCCTGCAGCAGGGTGATGAGCTGCGTGACGCCGTTGCGGTTGCCGCCAGTGAGGGTGGCGGCGAGCGGAATGCCGGTGGATGTCGATGATCAGGTGATGCTTGCTGCCCGTCCTGCCCCGGTCGACGGGACTTCGTCCGGTCTTGACTCCCCTTTGAGACGTCGTTGCATTTGGTGAGTCGATGGTGGCAGGTGAGGAGCGCAGGAGGGTTCCTCCCAGGGCGCCGGGATAGGGTGCACCCGTGGAACGGATCTTGGTGGTGGGTGTCACCGGTGCGGGTAAATCCACGCTCGCCCGAACCTTGAGCAGCCGTCTGGGCGTGACCTACCACGAGATGGACGCGCTGTACTTCAACGGCCCCAACTGGGCCGTCAACAATAGGTTGGTCGAAGACGTATCAAGGCTCACCGCCGAGCCTCGCTGGATCATCGACTCTCTCGGCTATCCGGAAGTCCGCGACCTGCTGTGGGACCGGGCCGACACCGTGATTTGGCTGGACTATTCCAAACGCGTCATCATGCCCCGCGTACTGCGCCGGTCCATCCGGCGCACCGTCACACGCGAGGTCCTCTTCGGCGGCAACAGGGAAACCTGGACGGACTGGTTGAACCGGGAACACCCGGCCTGGTGGGCCTGGTCCCAACACGGGGCGCGCCGCCGCGAAGTCGAGCGCCGTGTCCGCGATCCCCGCTTCGCCCCTCTCGACACCCTCCGCTTCGGCCACCCCAATGACATGGCGGCCTGGCTGGCATCCTTCTGACCCGCCGGGCCAAGCGGCTGAGCCCTGCTTCGTCGACGGACCGGCATCCTGCCGGAGCGGCGCTGATCTCGGTCGCCACCCCGCGAGTCGCCGGTAGCAGATAAGGGCTGCGGCGATGCCGGCAAAGGCGAGAAAGTGTTCGGACTTGTGTTCATAGCGCCGCTGCAGGCGGCGGAAGGCGCCCAGCCAGCTCACGGTGCGCTCGATGGTCTCGCCCTATGTCTCACAGGAAGTGACAGAGCGCGCCGGTACCAGCAAGGGGGTGCCTCCCACTCGAGCTGTCCCGTCTTGAGGTCTTGGGCTGCCTCGTGAGTCGAGTTCCGTTTCAGATCTTGGGCATTGTCTGACGGGACTGGTCACTTCGGGCTGTGCCGTGCTGTGCTGCGCTGTGGGAATGGAAGCGATACCAGGCTGGAGCCGCTGGTGCTGTCCGCCAGTCAGGCTCTGACGGAGCGGTGCGTAAAAGCGGCGTGAGGTCCGATCGCTGAACCGAGTGGGTCGGCTCCGCCCCGGCGACATGTGATTCGGCGCGCATCATGGCCTTCGCCTCGCTCCTGATGATGCGCAGTGACTGGCCAAACGAACGGGCCATATCGGGAAGGCGCTTGGCGCCGAACAGGAGCATTACTGCTAGGAGGAGAAGGAGGAGTTCCGGGATCCCGATTCTGCTGAACATGCTGACGTGCCAATCATTTCGTTTGATGTGTGAGGACGTTGGCGTTAAGGAGTGCGCCGTGTCCCTGCGCGGCGGGCGGGGATCGTCACCGGCGGACCGTGATGTCCTGTTCCTTGCGCTTGCTCAAGATATTTGCGGAAGCCTTAAAGCAGCTAACACAATGAGGCGGGTCGCCACCCAGCGACTGTGATGCTGGGTGGCGGTCATGTTCCGCTGCGCTTCCGTGTGTTGCGAAATTCGGTCGACAGGCGGAGCCGCGAACCACTGGGATGGCTCCGACTGCCCGTCGCAGGGACCGGGCTGGCCACAGGAGCTGCTCTTGGTAACCGTGAGAGTTGCGGACACCCGCCCCCAGATCGATGGGGCACTGGTCAGGCGTCTGGTCGATACTCAGTTCCCGCAGTGGGCGGGACTGCCCTTGAAGCCGCTCAACCCGGCTGGCTCCGACCATGTGATCTACCGGCTGGGCGAGGAGCTGTCCGTCCGGCTGCCCCGCCATGCCGGAGCCATCGGGCAAGCCGGGAAGGAATTCCAGTGGCTGCCTCGACTCGCCCCGCACCTGCCCCTCGCCATCCCGGTCCCGGTAGGGGTGGGTGACCCGGACTTCGGTTATCCATGGCCCTGGGCGGTGTCCCGCTGGCTGGACGGAGAGGTGGCGACCGCCGAGGCGCTGGCCGACTCCTCCAGGGCCGCCATTGAACTGGCCCAGTTCTTGACCGCCCTGCAGCGGTTCGCGCCTGAGGACACCCCAGCCGAGAACATCCGGGAAGACCTCACCGGCCGGCCGTTGTCCGACCGGGACCACGCGACGCGGCTCGCCATCGCCAAGGTCGATGGCATGTTCGACGCCGCAGCGATGACCGGACTGTGGGACGCGGCGCTGAGCGCCCCCGGGTGGGACCGCCCTCCGGTGTGGTTTCACGGCGACTTCCACACCGGCAACCTGCTGACCGTCGATGGCCACCTCAGCGCCGTCATCGACTTCGGCGGGCTCGGCACCGGTGACCCGGCCTGCGACCTGATGATCGCCTTCACCCTGATGACGGCCGACAGCCGAGCCGCCTTCCGCGATGCCCTCGGCGTGGACGATGCCACCTGGATGCGGGGGCGTGGCTGGGCTCTGGCCACCGGTCTGAACGCCTTCACCACCTACGCCGCCGTCAACCCCCGGGTCGCGGCGCAGACCACCCGGCAGATCACCCAGGCCCTCATCGGCTAACAACGCAACACAATGAGTGGAGCTGCCGTTGAGTGATCAGGCAGCAGGCGAGCCTGAGGAAGGCTTCGTGGATGTCGGCTCGCCGTTCCCAGCGGATCCACAGTCGCCGGAAGCCGTGTAGCCACGCAAAACTGCGCTCGATCATCCAGCGGTAGGTGCCCAGTCCGGTGCCGTGTCGTGTTCCGCGCCGGGCGATCGCGGGCACGATGCCGCGTTGGCGGACCTGGTCCCGGTAGATGTCGTGGTCGTAGCCGCGGTCGGCGAACAGGGAGTCTGGCCTGCGGCGGGGCCGGCCGACGCGACCGCGGACCGGCGGGATGGCGTCGAGCAGCGGCAGGAGCTGGGTGACGTCGTTGCGGTTGCCACTGGTCAGCAGGACTGCGAGCGGGGTGCCGTGCCCGTCGGTGATGAGGTGGTGTTTCGAGCCGGCTCGGCCCCGGTCGACCGGCGACGGGCCCGTGTGGCTCCCCCTTTCAGGGCCCTGACGTGGGAAGAGTCGACCACGCAGCGGGACCAGTCCAGCTTCGCCTCCGCATTCAGTTCGGCGAGCAGGACCTCGTGCAGTCGCTGCCAGACGCCGGCCTCGTTCCAGTCCCGTAAGCGTCGCCGGCAGGTCACGCCTGAGCCGAAGCCGAGATCCTGTGGCAGGTACTCCCACTGGATCCCGGTGTGCAGGACGTAGAGGATCCCGCACAGCACTTCCCGGTCGGGCAGCGGCTTGCGTCCGGGATGCCGGAAGCGCCGCTCACGCTTCGGCAACAGCGGTTCAAGACGATCCCACAGCTCATCCGACACGATCCACGGCGACTTCCCCACACCGGACCGAACGGTCAACTCCCGCACCGGACACGGCGATCAGTGCCGATCCACCTCATTGTGTCAGCCGTTGTAAGAGGTCGTTTTCTCCCTGTGTTTCATCCCGTGATGCGCAGTTTGGTCCGATGATGTCGGGTCGCGCCAGGAGACGGTGGCTTCGCCGGTGAGGCGCCGGGCCATCAGGTCGGTCATGGCCAGGTGGATCATGGCTTCGGAGCGGGCAGGGATGTTTTCGTAGTCGCGGGCCAGGCGGCGGTGGAGCATCAGCCAGCCGTAGGTCCGTTCCACCGCCCAGCGTTTCGGGATCGGGGTGAATCGCCTGGTCCCGGGGGTGCGGGTGGTGATTTCCATGTCGATGCCAAGGGAGGCGGCGTGCTCGACGAAGTGCTTGCGGTAGCCGCCGTCGACCCCGACCTTGCGCGGGCTGGAGTGGTCAGCCGAGGTCTGCGCAAGGAGTGTGCGGCCGGCGGTGGAGTCCTGGACGCCGGCCGCCGTGACCAGGACCGCCAGCAGCAGGCCGAGGGTGTCGGTGATGATGCTGCGCTTGCGTCCCACGATCTTCTTGGCCGCGTCGATGCCCTGCGTCCCGGCGGGACGGAGGTGGAGGTCTTGACGCTCTGCGCGTCGATCACACAGGCGGATGGCTGCGTGTTGCGGCCTTCCTGCTGCCGCAGCAGGCTCTGGCAGGAAACGGTCACAGGCGAACGACGACGAGGGCGATGTCGTCCCGGCTGCCGCCATTGACGCCCAGGTGGAACAGCAGTGCGTCGGCGAGTTCTTCCACTGGCAGGGTGCTGTGTTCGGCCAGGGCGTCGGCCAACCGGGCCAGGCCCGTATCGATGTCTTCGTCACGGCGTTCGATAAGCCCGTCGGTGTAGAGCACGAGGGTGTCCCCTCGGGTGTAGGGCAGTCCGGCCTGAGGGCGGGGAACATGATCTGGTCGAGCACCCAGCGGTGGATCGGTTGCCTGGTCCAGTAGCTCGCAACTGCCGTCTGCATGGAGCAGTACCGGGGGTGGGTGGCCGGCGTTGCTGTAGATGATCAGTCGGCTACGCGGGTCGATGAGCACTTTTGCGACGGTGGTGGCCAGTGCGCCGTCGACCGCCCGGGCATACAGGCCCAGCACCTCCAGGGCTTGCGCGGGGCTGGGAACGGCCCGGATGGCGGCGCTCAGAGCGCTGCGCAGCATGCCCATGACAGCGGCAGCCTGCAGGCCGTGGCCAACGACGTCTCCGATGGCGATGGAGTAGCGGTCGGGCGGCAGATCGACCACGTCGTACCAGTCGCCGCACATGTTGAGTGATCCAAGTGCGGGCAGGTAGCGGACGGCGATGTCACGGTGTCTGTCCAGGTCGGGCGAGCGGAGCATGACCTCCTGCAGCGTGAGGACGACTTCGCGTTCGCGGGTATGCGCCTGGCGCAGCTGCTCATTCAGCCGTTCGAGATCACGTGACCGGGCGTACATCTGGGCCGCGATCCCTGCCGCCTGCGTGCCCAGCGGCTGGATGAACTCACCCACGCCCGGAGAGCGCATGAACTCAGTGACGTCCTCCGCCCGCGCAATGATCCATTTCACCGAGCCGTCCGGCCCCAGGACAGGGCTGGACATCCCTGACCACCACCGCTCCTCGAATTCACCCGGGCGGTCGGCGACGGGGATGTCGAAGCGCTGCGGAGCCACCGAATCGGGCTCCCTGGATGCCAGAACGCGCTGTAGCGAAGCAGCGAAGTCACGCGCCACGTCCGGCGCGGCGGGCGTGTCCGGAAAGGCCTCCAAAACGTACTGCCCGACCAGCTCCTCGCGGGCCCTGCCGGTGACCTGGAGGTAGGACCGGTTGGCATGGCGGATCACCAGGTCGACGTCCAACACGAGGTACGGATTCGGCGCGGCGTCGAACAGCTCCTCGAAATCGATCTCCGCTGTCGCCACGCGCGTGCCCTGCCGATCTTTACGAGCGCGACCGCTTTCATCTCCAACCTACGAGGGGTCCGCCAGATGCGCCCGCCGAACGACTGCCGGTCCGTTTCGCAGGGCAGCGGGAGCGGTCGGGAAGGCACCCCGTTCCGGGGAGCGTGAGTAAGCGACGACGATGAGTAACCGCGGGATCGCCGGTTTGGACCAGGTCTGCGATGGGGTTGTGGGGGTATTCGGGTGGCCTTGGACCGGTGCGCTGAGTGCGAGGCGGCTTATGAAGCAGGCTGTGGAGGGGGAAGACTGGGCACTGTCCGGTAGACCAGCAAGGTCTCGGCAGCGTTCGAAGCCTGCGAGGAGATCACTGAGGCCCGCCTACTGGCCCGGTGCTTCCTGACGGATCTGCGGGACGAGCAGGGCCTGCGGGTGCTCGGCCGGGCGATGGACATGGTGCAGCTGGTGGTCAGCGAGCTGGTGACCAACGCCCGGAAGCATGCGCCCGGCCCGTTCCTGCTGACGCTCGAGCTCAGCGGGGACATCGCCGAGATCAGCATGTGGGACACCGAACCGAGGCTGCCCGTGATCCTGGCAGCGGACCCGCAACGGGTGGGACTGCTCGCGCTGGAGATCGTCACCGCCGTCTGCCAGAGCTTCGAGGTCCACCGCGAGCCGGCGGGCAAGCGGGTGGTTGCGGCAATTGCGCTGGCCGACGATCCCGTCGGAGATCTGGCCAGTCCCCCGGTCCTGTCGAGCTAGGACTCCGGGGCGGCTCGTCCCGGTGGAGTTTCCGCGTCGCCGACCTGTAGCCCGACGAGCGGGCCGCGCTCGACCAGGGGGTGGCGGGGGCCCGCCGCGAGTATGAGAACCGAGTCAGCGCGCTCGCATCGACCGGACCTGATCATCTCGGAGTCAACGGCTGTACCGATCTTCCCCGAGGCGGACTGTGAAGCGCTCGGCGGCCGGGTAAGTGCCTGTTCCTGAACTGCGCTTCGTGGACCGCTCCCCCGTCCACAACCGCCGCTGGTGCTCGATGTCCCGCTGCGGCAAACCGCACGAAGGACCGCCTCCACCAGGCCCGGGCCAGACGGAGCGAGCGCACCCCGGCAGGCTGAGCCCATCACGAGTTCCTGGCACCACCGTCCTCAGTTCACTCGGCGGGCCTCAGACGAAAAGCGGGGCCGGGGGTGCTCTCGATGTCTTCCGGCTGTACGGCGTGGCCCCGGTCGCAGCGGATCTGGGCGTCGACGTGCGCGCCGCATCCACGGTGCCGGGACAGCATGGCCGGGCCCTGTGGGTCGGCGCGGTAGCGGTCGCCCCACTGCAGGAGCCCCATCACGGCCGGGACCAGATCCATGCCCTTGGGGGTGATCACGTACTTCGGCCGCCTTCGCGAGCCCGGCTCCTTGTAGGTCTCGGTGGCAAGGATCCCTTCCTCCACGAGCATTCGGAGTCGCGCCGAAAGGAGGTTGCGGGGACAGCCGAGGACGCGTTCGAACTCGTTGAAGCGGGACGAGCCGTACCAGATCTCGCGCAGGATCAGGATCGTCCACTTCTCGCCCACGACCTCTAGGGTCCGGGCGATCGAGCAGTTCGACGTGTCCCGGTCGAGACGGGGGTCCATGCCGGCGTCCTGCAGAGCTTCGGTTGTTGCGTCCATGGGGTGACTCTAACTCCACTGAGTTTACTTTTCTATACTCAGGTACTAGCGTCATGGCCAGCACATCAACCCGGCCGCACACGAGAAACGGGCGGGCAGGGGGACCTGCCCGAAGAATCACACCGACCACCGAGACGCCCACACAGAAAGGCGGCCGACATGAAGGCGTTCGTCGTCGAGAAGTACGGCAAGGACGGCGCACGCGCCGCAGATGTACCCGAGCCCACCGTCGGAGACCGTGACGTCCTGGTCAGAGTGAGCGCCGCCAGCATCAACCCGCTGGACAAGATGGTCCGCAACGGGGAGTTCAAGCAGATCCTGAAGTACAAGCGCCCGTTCGTGCTCGGCCACGACGTGGCGGGCGTCGTGACACAGGTCGGCTCCGCCGTACACGGCTTCAAGGTCGGCGACGAGGTCTACGCCCGCCCGCGCGACCTGCGGGTCGGAGGCTTCGCGGAGTTCATCGCGATCGACGCGGACGATGTCGCCCCCAAGCCGGCCTCACTCTCCCTGGCGGAGGCAGCCGCGGTGCCGCTGGTGGCCCTGACCGCCTGGCAGATCCTCGTCGAGCGCGCGCACGTGAAGCCGGGGCAGAAGGTGCTCGTCCACGCCGGAGCCGGCGGCCTCGGGTCGACGGTCATCCAGCTCGCCAAGCACCTCGGCGCCACGGTGGCGACGACCGCGAACACCAGGTCCGAGGAGTTGGTCAGGAGCCTTGGCGCCGACGTCGTCGTCGACTACACCAAGGAAGACTTCTCCAAGGTGCTCTCCGGCTACGACCTGGTGCTGGACTCCCTGGGCGGGGCGAACCTCGAGAAGTCGCTGACCGTGCTGAAGCCCGGCGGCCTGGCCATCAGTGTCGTCGGCCCGCCCGACGCCGGTTTCGCCAAGCAGCTCGGTGCCCCCTTCTTCCTGGGCCTGGTCATGAACACCCTCAGCCGCAAGATCCGCAAGCAGGCCAAGGCGCTGAGCGTGCGCTACCAGTTCTTCTTCATGCAGGCCAACGGCTCCCAGCTGCGCAAGCTCGGCGCCCTCTACGACAGCGGGAAGCTCCGCCCGGTCATCGACAGCACCTTCCCCTTCGACCAGACGCTCGAAGCGATGGCGCACGTCGAGCAGGGCCGTACCAAGGCCGGCAAGGTCGTGGTCTCGATGGTGCCCGACAACGGCTGAGACCAAGCCGGCCGCAGACGCTCCGTCCGCACGGTCACCGGAGGGGTCGCGACACCGTCGCGATCCAAAGGGCGACTACGGTCGCGGAGAGCCGCTGCTGCAGGTGTCCCGATGCCATTTCGCAGGCCATACGCTCGCAGCACACACTACGCGGCTCCATGCTGGCCCGAGCCTTGGCCAAAGTCCCTGCAGCCGTTGCGTGTGGGGATTGATCACGGCGGCCGAACCGCTTTCGCTCCCACTTCGGGACGACATCGGAATCACGTCAGATGCAGCCGCCGATCACGCCATCAGGGCCACTCACGCCCCGCACTCATTTCGCCGGGCTCATTCGAGTCAGGCCCGCGTAGCGGTGGGCGAGTCCACCGGGAAGCAGGTATTCGGCCAGTAGGTTGCCGGCGCGGCGGGACGGCAACCCCATGTCGTGCAGGAGTTCGTCCGCGCAGTGGATGTCGTAGGGGCCGAAGTCGTAACCGCCGGAGCCTGGCAGGACCTGTTCCTGCCAGGCCAGGCGGGCGTCGATGGCTTCCCGCATCTCCTGCTCGTTCGGGGTGGTGCGCAGCGTCGCCCGGAAATGGCAGGTCAGCCAGTGGGCGGTGAGTTCCATGCCCATGATGTTGTTGAAGACCTGCCGGAAACCGACGAACCCCAGTCGGTCGGCGTCGGGGGACACGATGCCTCGGTAGAGCCGCAGTCGGCCGGCGGAATCGTGCACCGGCACTCTCGAATCCAGGAACGGGAAGACCTTGTGGTGCCCCGTGGCGAACACAATGACGTCCGCGGCCACTTCCTCGCCGGTCGCCAGTCGCAGCCCCTTGTCGGTGTACGCCTCGACAGCACTGACCTTGGGGGTGATCAGGCCGCGGCGGACGGCCTGCACGTAGCCACGTGGCATCACGCCCGCGTGGGCCAGGTGGAAGGGGAGCGCGTGCGCGGGCCGAAGCTCCCTTGGCAGCCGGTACAGCCCGGTGGACAACAGCATGTCGCGGGTGATGAGCCACCACAGGGCTCGCTTGACCCGCTCGTCGATACGGTCGATCGGACGGATGCAGGCCGGATCGTGATAGCGGGGCAGGAGCGCCTCACCGAGCCGGGTGAACAGGATCCACTTGTAGCCGACCAGACCGAGCAGCAACCGCTCGGGGACCATCCAGTTCACCTTGCGCTGCACGAGGGTGGCCGAGGCCGCCTCGCGTGCGGCGCGGGTGATCAGGTCCAACGCGGACTTGCCGCCGCCTACGACGACCACGCGCCGGTCGGTGAATGTCCCGGCCCGCACCTCGTTGGAGTGCAGCACGGTCCCGCGGAACAGTTCACGCCCTGGCAGCCCGGGCAGGTGGGCATGGTGATGAGCCCCGGTGGCGACAACGACGTAGTCGAAAGTCTCACGATGAACCTCCGCCGCCTTGTCCCCGGCGGGCCGAGAGTCGATCACCCAGCCGGAGGCGCCCACCCGCCCAGGACCGTCCACCGGCCGGATGGAGATCACCTCGGTGCCGGGTCGGACGCGGTCCAGCACACCGAAGGTCTCGGCATAGTTCTCCAGGTAGCGTTGCGTGTCCACGGCGCCGGCGAAATGCAGGCGGTTGGGCAGGTCCGCGAATTCGAAGATGCGGAGCGCGGACTGGTTGGCCAGCCCGTCGTAGCAACCCCCTGATGACCAAATCCCGCCCACTTGCCGATACTTGTCGAAGACCGTGACGTCGAAGCCGTTCTCCAGCAATACCTTGGCAGTGACGATTCCCCCGGGGCCGGCCCCGACAACGCACGCTCTCATCAACTGCCACTCCCCTTTGGCGATCGACGTAGCCGACTCGTTCATCATCCCGGTTGCGGACCCCTGTGCCCAGCCCATGGCCGGCCCACGAGCGCCACAGCACTGAGCCCTTTCGCTTCCGGGCGAGGGAAGTTGAACGCCCGGCCTGTCCGGCGCCGTGACCTCGACGGCCTGTCAGCCTGCCAGCCGAGCTTTCCAAATCTCCTCGCTGGGCCATTGCTGGGCCCAGTCAGCGGGGAGTTCTGCGTAGTCCCGGTGTGCGGGCTGGGGTGCCTGGACCTCAATCAGGTCTTCGACGACGAAGCCGGAGGACCGAAGCAGACGAAGCATCTCGCCATGCGGCAGGATGAACTGCACGTGATTCCCCCAGTCCAGCCGGGTCAGGCCAAATTGTGCGCGAGACAGGGTGGTGGATGCCGACCCTGGTGCCGGCCCCTCGGGCCGTACGCACAGTGCGAACAGCGGTGAGTAGCGCATGAACACCAGATGGCCTCCAGGAACGAGAAGCCGGGCCGCCTCCGGGATCCACTGATAGGGGTCGCACCACAACGAGGCGCCGTACTCGCTGATCGCCAAGTCGAACGTGTTGTCGTCGTAGGGCACCGTCTCGGCCCTGCCCAGGACGAGGGGAAATTCGATGCCGAACTCCGCCTGCATCGCTCGGGCAGTGGCGAGCTGCTTCTCCGACAGGTCGATCCCGGTCGGGTGGGCCCCTGCTCGGGCCAGCCAAGCGGAAACGTAGGCGGTACCGCAGCCCAGCTCAATGGTGCGCATCCCGCCTATGCCGCCGGGAAGTACGGAGACCTCCGACTCAGGGGTGGCCCACAAGCCCCAACGCGGTTCTGTCTGTGACCAGTGATCGCGGGCGAGCGGCCCGTGCCACGCAGCCGCCTCGTCGTCCCAATAGCGTCGGTTCTGCTCCACATGGTCCGCACGGCCGTCATGAGCAGTCATGGAGGCATTCGACCGAAGGTGGTGATGCTCCGGCAACGGATTTACGAGCTCGCCAACCTCCGTTGAGAACGAGTGGCCGGCACAAGGGTCAGGCCACGGAGGTGCGCAGCGACCGGGGTCGGCCGCACTCGTGGCGTCCGGAGCGAGGACACCGGTGTCCCTCATGGTCACCGACTCCTGGGCGGACGCCCGGGAGAACCCGGCTGCTCACCACGCAATCGAGCCGAATCACCGGCTAACCTTCACACGCCCATCCACCCCCAGGCCCGACCAGGCCCGACCAGGCCCGACCAGGCCCGACCAGGCCCGACCAGGCCCGACCAGGCCCAGGTTCCAGCGGTCCTTGCATGCCTGCAAGAGGCGTTGTCAGCCTGGCGCGGCCTATGCACCACGACGGACCCGGGCGGCTTTGCGCGCCTCGGCCATCTCACGGGCCTCAGCAGACCGGCGAGACTCGCCACCGCCGCGACCGGCCCGCCCCGGACGGGTGCCCAGGCCCCGGAAGGGGGCACCGCCGCGCTTCGGGCGTTCGGCGACCGGTCCGCTGCCACCGACGGGGACACCGGAGGGAGCCTGGGCGCCGGTGATGCGGCTCAGCTCGGCCTCGCCGGAGCGGACCTGCGTGATCTGCGGCCTGATGCCCGCGTCGGACAAGAGACGGGCCATGTCCCGGCGCTGGTTGGGCAGGACCAGCGTGACGACACTGCCGGACTCGCCGGCACGGGCGGTGCGGCCGCCACGGTGCAGGTAGTCCTTGTGGTCGCCGGGCGGATCGACGTTGACCACCAGGTCGAGGTCGTCGACGTGGATTCCGCGGGCCGCGACATTGGTGGCCACCAGGACCGTGACATGGCCCTCCTTGAACTGGGCCAGGATCCTGGTGCGCTGGGGCTGCGACTTGCCGCCGTGCAGCGCCGCTGCCTTCACTCCGCTGCTCAGCAGGTGCTTGGTGAACTGGTCGACAGCATGCTTGGTGTCCAGGAACATGAGCACGCGTCCGTCGCGGGCGGCGATCTCGGTGGCGGTGGCGTACTTGTCGGCCCCGTGCACCTGCAGCACGTGATGCTCCATCGTGGTGACCGCGCCCGCCGACGGGTCGACCGAGTGGACCACCGGGTCATGGAGGTAACGACGGACCAGGAGGTCGATGTTGTGGTCCAGCGTGGCCGAGAACAGCATGCGCTGGCCGTCGGGGTGTACCTGGTCCAGCAGTTCGGTGACCTGGGGCATGAAGCCCATGTCGGCCATCTGGTCGGCCTCGTCCAGGACGGTGATGTTCACCCGGTCCAGGCGACAGTCCTTGCGCTCGATGAGATCCGCGAGACGGCCCGGGGTCGCGACGACCACCTCGGCCCCGGCACGCAGTGCGCCGGCCTGCCTGCCGATCGACATGCCGCCGACCACAGTGGCCAGCCGCAGCTTCAGCAACCGGGCGTACGGGGCGAGCGCGTCGGTGACCTGCTGGGCCAGCTCGCGTGTCGGAACGAGGATCAGGGCCAGCGGCTTCCGCGACTCGGCACGCTGCCCGGCCGTACGCACAAGGAGCGCCAGGCCGAAGGCGAGCGTCTTGCCCGACCCGGTGCGCCCGCGGCCCAGGACGTCGCGCCCTGCGAGGGAGTTCGGCAGCGTGGCGGCCTGGATCGGGAACGGCTCGGTGAGGCCGAGACTGGTCAGCATGGTCAGCAACTCGGCGGGCATGTCCAGCTCACCGAAGGTCGCAGCCGCGGGGAGGGCCGGGGTGACGGTGACCGGCAGCGCGAACTCCCCCTTCGGCGTGAAGCGGGAGCGCCCGTTGACGTCCGTACCGATACCGGCGCGACGCTGCTGCGGCCGGAAACGGTCATTCGTGTGACCTGAACGGCTCATGGAGAACCTTCCTCGACGGGGCGCGCATCGAGGAATTCCCGACAGAAACGAGCCGGATGAATTGCAAGAACGAGCCGAAAATGGAGACTGGAATTAGTCATCGGAATGCAAGAAAGCAGCAAGCTGGGGCCCCACCTTGAAGGTGGGGCCCCAGCTGACTCATGCGCTTCGACGTCAGGCAGGAGTAATGTTCTCCGCCTGCGGGCCCTTCTGCCCCTGCGTGATGTCGAAGTTCACCTTCTGGCCTTCCTGGAGCTCACGGAAGCCCTGGGCGGCGATGTTCGAGTAGTGGGCGAAGACGTCGGGGCCGCCCCCGTCCTGCTCGATAAAGCCGAATCCCTTTTCCGCATTGAACCACTTGACGGTGCCAGTAGCCATGTCATATCTCCTTCGGGGCAGTGCCCAGGGGCCCGCACCGTGCGAGCCCTTGCGTTGCCACAATGAACCCCGTCCGGATAATCACCGGAGATACAGAAAATGTCCGACGGCGCACAAACACCGAGACGCTTAAAGTTTTCGGGAACCACAACTGCAACTACTTGGAAGTTTAGCACGGTACGCGCATTTCGCACTACCCTGCACACAAGGTGCGACAAAGGAGAACGGTGTCGACAGGCGGACGCGGGGCCATTCGCCGTGTTCATACGACGTCCTGGCAGCCCAGGGGCACAGGATCCGCCGGTGCCCGCATGCGGAGGTTGGTGCGCAGAGTGTCGGCCTCGGGGAGGCCGAGTTCGTCGAACAGGTCCAGGGCACGTCTCCAGGCGTCGAGAGCGGGGCCGGGCGCGCCCGCCGCCTCGTGGGTGTCGCCGAGGTAGGTGAGGCCGATGGCCTCGCTGCGGCGGTCGCCCGTCTTACGGAAGAGAGCAAGGGCCCGGTCGTAGCACTCCACGGCTGTGGCGTGGCGGCCCAGGTGCCGGTGGATGTAGCCGAGGCTGTCCCAGGTGTGAGCCTGGCCGCTCAGGTCGCCCGTCGCCTGGACGAGAGGCAGTGCCTGTCGGCAGTATGCGAGCGCCTGCCGCAGCTCGCCGAGTTCGGCCAGATACCAGCCCATGTCGTTGAGGGCGACCGCCTGACCGCCGCGATCGTGGGCGAGCCGGAAGTGTTCCAGCGAGCGGCGCGAGTGGTGCAGTGCCTCGCGGGGTGCTCCGTGCGCCCAGGCCATCTTGGCCAGGTTCTGGCGGGTGCGCGCCTGCCCGGCGTGGTTGTCCAGCTGCCGGAAGAGGTCGAGGGCACGGGTGAAGTGGTGGCGGGCGCCCTGCGGGTCCCGCAGCTGGAAGCGGGCGAGCCCCAGGCCTCGGTGGCCGGCCGCCTGTCCGGCCAGGTCTTCGTGGTTCATGGCCGCGCGCAGGGCGACGGTGTGGACGTCGGTGAGGGCCTGCCAGTTGCCCTGGCGTTCCAGGAACGTGGTCAAGGTCGCGGCGAACTGCCAGGTGTAGCCGTCGAAGCCTGCCGGTGGGCGTTCCACTGCCGACAGCAGGACGGACCGTTCGGCGATCAGCCACGCCAACGCCTCGTCATAGTCGGCCAGTTGGCGGGGCAGGGCGCCGGGTTCGGGAGGTGCGAGGGCCATCGGGTGGCGTCGCCGGGTCAGTAAGGCGTCGGCCGCGTACGCCGTGTGCAGGTAGTGGTCCAGAACGCGGCGGGTCGCGGCCCGCACCGTGGGTTCGTCGTCGTGATCGGCGACCAGCTCGACGGCGTAGGCCCGCAGCAGGTCGTGGCAGGCGTACCGCTGAGGCGCGTGCTCGTTCAGCAGGTGAGCCGCGGTCAGTTCGCCGGCGGTCTCCCGTACCTGCCCCACCCCCACGCCGGCGAGTGCGGCCAGGGCCGTCAGGTCGGCGTCGGGCCCGGGGTGCAGGCCCAGGAACCGGAACAGGCGCGCCGCTTGCGGGCTGAGTGTCCGATACGACCAGTGGAAGACGGTCCGTACGGCAGTGACCGGATCACCGGTGTCCAGCGGATCCAGGATCCGTTCGGCGGTTCGCAGTTCGTCCGCGAAGCCGGCCAGCGGCACAGCGGGACGGGCGGCAGCGCGGGCGGCGGCGACCGCGAGCGCGAGTGGCAACCCGGCACAGCGCACGACGATCTCGTCGACCGCGGCGGCCTCGGCCGCCACCCGCGCGGCGCCCAGGCGGGCGGCGAGCAGATCGCGGCACTCCTCGGCGGTGAGCAGGTCGAGCGCGAGCAGGTGCGCTCCCTCACCGACGGCAAGTCCCGTCAGTGGGCTGCGGCTGGTCACCAGTGCCAGACATCCGGGCGCGCCGGGCAACAGCGGCCGCACCTGATCGGCGTCGCGGGCGTTGTCGAGAACCACCAGGACCCGCCGGCCGCACAGCAGGCTGCGATACAGACCCACCTGCGCCTCCAGTGACTCCGGCACCCGGGCGACGAGCACCCCCAGCGCGTCGAGGAATCCGCGCACGGCCCGGTCCGGGGCAAGGGGCGCACCTCCGGGGTCGAAGCCGCGCAGGTTCACATACAGCTGTCCGTCGGGAAACGCCGATCGCACCTGTCGCGCCCAGTGCACCGCCAGTGCGGTCTTACCCACTCCACCCATACCGGATATCGCGGACACGACGACCGCCGCCGGATGGCGGCCGGCGTCCGCCAGTAACGCGTCCAGACGGGCGAGTTCGTCGGTACGACCGGTGAAGCCCGGTACTCCCAACGGGAGTTGAGCAGGTGCGGTATCGGGAGCACGGTCGCGTGAGGGGGCCGGCACGGCGGCAAGGGACACCGGTGCTTCCCGCCCCGCGCGATGTGGGGTCGGGTCGGTCCGCGTCGATCGTGTCGCCGACGGGTTCGGCGGTGCGGCCGCGGGGGCGGGAACCGCCTCGTGGTTGTGCACGTGCCGGAGGGGGCTCTCCCGGAGGATCTCCTGGTGCAAGTCCCACAGGCGGCGGCCGGGTTCGGTGCCCAGCTCCTCCACCAGCCGCTGCCTGGTCTGCGCGTAGCAGCGCAGCGCCTCGCCGCTGTCGCCCGCTGCGTGCAGGGCCCGCATGAGGGCCTCCGCGAGGGGTTCCGTCAGCGGGTACTCCCCCAGCAGGTCGGCCAACTGGTCCACGACGGCTGCCGGGTCGCCGCTGTGGATCTCGATGCCTGCCAGCCGTACGGCGGCGTCCACGCGCTGCCGTCGCCATGCCTCGCGCATCCGGACGGGCCATGTCCCGGGCAGCCCGGCGAGGGGCTCGCCACGCCACAGGGCAAGCGCCTCGCGCAGCAGCGTGGCGCGCATCGGGTCGGGCTGTGCGCTGTCGCGAGCCAGCGCGGCCAAGCGATGGAAGCGGTGCAGATCGACCCTGTCGGGGTCAAGGTCCAGCTGGTAGCCGCCGGAGCGGCGAAGCACCGGTAATCGTCCCTCGCCGTCGTCGTCCAGGCGTTCCGCCAGCCGCCGGATGCGGGCGATATGCGCATACAGAGCGCGGCGCGCACCTTCCGGCGGGTCGGCGCCCCAGGTCCGGTCGATGAGCACGGCGAGCGGTACGGGCCGGCCCGCATCCACGGCCAACGCGGCCAGTACCGCCCGGCGTTGGGGTGGCCCCAGGTCCACCGGTGCATCCCGCACCAGCACTTCCACCGGTCCCGACAGACACAGCCGCAGGGTCATGGCAGCCCCCCCGTTCAGGTCGCCTCCACAATCTCCTCACATCTGTGGGCAGGGCGACAACCTTTCGGCAAAATCTCGGCCCCACGACGCCCCCCACCCTGACTCGGGCGGCGCACGCACCGGTATGGCGGCGCGGCGCACGCACGACCACGAGCGACACAGATCACTACACCGGGTTCACACGTGAAACACGGGGGTTGACACGTGCATCGATCGAACACGGCGACTGCGACGGCCTCGCCACTTCCACGGACCGGACCGCTGAACACCGTCCCATTGCCCGGCCTGGCCGGACCGCTGTCCGCGACGGGCGGACGCAGCGTCCTGGAAGGCGCCTTCGCATTGCTGAACGCCGTACAGCAGGACGGGGGTGCGGGCGTGACCACGCTGGCCTCCGCGTGCGGTCTGCCCAAGACGACCGCATATCGGCTGCTCGACCAACTCGTGGAGCTGGGAGCCGTCGAACGCAGTGCGGGCCGCTACCGCATCGGACCGGGCATGTTCCGGCTGGGCCACGGCTGGCAGCCGTACCCGGGGCTGCGATCGGTCGCTCAGCGGCCGCTGCGGCGGCTGGCGGCCGCCACCGGTATGACGGTCGCCCTCGCCGTACTGCACCAGGGGCAGACGCTGGTCCTGGACCGGACGACCGTCGCGGACAGCCTGCGGCCGCCCGATGACCGGCAGACCTGGCCGTGGTACACGGCGGCCGGCAAGGTCCTGGTCGCCTGGGCCCAACCCGGCCTGCCTCTTGGTCCATTGCCTCGGAACTGGCCGGCCGAAGCCGGGCTCATCCGGGAGTGCGGAGCCGCCTACGACCGGGAGGAGGTGCTGGAGGGAGTGTGCTGCGCCGCCGTACCCGTGTACGCGGCGGACGGCGTCCCGGTGGCCGCGCTGAGCGTGCTGACCGACCCGGACCACCGTCTGGAGCGCCTCGCCGACACGGCCCGCCGCGCGGCATCGGCCATCACGGCGGAGCTCGGCCGCCGTGACGGCTGACGGGATGCGGGCCGCTGCGCCAGACACAGACGTCCACCAGGGCGCCCGCCGGCCGCACCACGCTGTTCCGCTCAGCGGCACGGCGGGCGACAGGGCGTTACCCGCTCAGCAGGCTGTGCCGTACCACCACTTACGGAGGGCACCATGGAGTCGTCGCCGACACATCCCGTGAACGGCGAAGCCGGCGCCCGCACTCCTGGCGCCGGGGTCTCGCGCAACCGCCGCAGTGACCCGTTGACGCTGCTGAAAGCGGAGTTCGACGGCGTACGCGACGTGTGGCGCACGGCCACAGGCTCGGTGTGCGTGGCCGATCCAGACGCGGTCCGGGCGGTGATGGGCAACCGGCACGCCGCCGTGGCGGAGACGTCCGACTTCTATCACAACCGGAACGGCGTCTTCGGTCCGCGTTCCGCGCAGGTCGCCATCGGCCGTGCGGCCCGGGACCTGATGCGTCGTCACCTTGACGCGCGGCGGGAGGAATTGCCGGGGCTGGTAGCCGAGCAGCTCGCACCGCGCAGCGAGTGGCCGGACGCCGGGAACCTGCTCGTGCTGCTGCATCTGCGCGAGGTGCTGCTGCATCCGGACGCGCCGGCCCACCTGCACACGACCGTGGAGGCGATCGTCGCCCGCGCGGTGCTGGCGGGTGCGCGGCGGCACCACTCGGCCCCGTCCCGGCTGCTCTTCCGCCGTCGTGCGCTGCGGGCACTGCACACGGAAGTGTGCGCGCGGCAGAAGCGACTGCGGCAGCTCGGCGGCCCCGCCGGGCCGCGTGACCTCGTCGACGTCGTCGTCGACGGGGGCGGGCCGGCGGCGGATCCGGGGGATCTCGTCGAGGTCTACCTGTCCTTTCTGTTCGCCGTGGTCGGATCGATCGGATTCGCGCTGGGCTGGTCGGTCCACCTGCTGGGCACGCACCCGGAGCAGGCCGCGGCGGAGCCGAGCTGGATCGTGCGCGAGGCACTGCGGCTGTGGCCGGTGGCCTGGCTGTTCGCCCGCACGCCGAGCCGGGTGCAGGAGCTGGGCGGGACGCGGGTGACGCCCCGGGACCGGCTCGTGGTGTGCAGCTATCTGGTGCACCGGCACCCCGGGTACTGGGAGCGGCCCGACGAGTTCGTCCCGGAGCGCTGGGCGGGGAGTGTGCCCGACGCGGCCTACCTGCCGTTCGGGCACGGACCGCATACCTGCGCGGGCGCGACCGTCACCGTACGGCTGCTGGAGGACCTCGTCGGTCTCCTGACCCGTGACTGGCGCGTGTCGGTCACCCACGACGGCGGCGGGCCCCAGGTGGGTCCGGCGCTGGCTCCGCCGCGGTTCACCGCGACGCTGAGCCTTCTCGACGGCCCCGAAGGGAGGTGAATCCGCATGCGCGCGCTGTACCTCAAGACGAAGTCGGTCCTCAACGTCCGACGTTCGTACGGGCACTTCTGGTACGTGTACCACCACATCTGACCGGCCCTGCGCGGGGAGGCGCCAAGCGGTCGGCTCCCCGCGCCCCACGAGGGGAACGTTCACGATGACCACGCCCCAACACCCCGAGGACTTCCTGAGTTCCATACGGACGCGCAGCGCGCGGGAGAACGGGATCTTCTGGGTCGACGACCAACGGCTCGGTGTGTTCGAGCCGGAGGCGGCGCGCCGGGTCAGCGCCACGAACTGGCACCGGTTCGTCATGCACGACCGCCTCGTCGACATGGTGCGCCGGCGTCCCAGCCCCGAGATGCGGTGGAGCCGGATCCGTTCCGCGTGGATGACCCAGTTGCACGCCCTCGCGACGGCCGAGCACCACGGCCGGCTGATCGAGCGCATGGAACGGGTCATGGACGCGCGGGTGGGTGAGGACGTCGACCTGACCATGCTGATGCAGGACGTGACGCTGCGGTCGCTGCTGCCCGTCGCTCTCGACGGCCTCACGTGTGCCGAAGCGGATCTGGTGCGCCGGGACCTTGAGATGAAGCTGTTGCGACTGGTCTCGCCCGAGGCGGGCAGCGTCTGGCACCGCCTGCGCTCCGTCTCCGCCCAGGTGCGTTCGGGGCTGGTGGTGCGCCGGGTCCTGCGCCAGCGCGCCAGCGGTCGGCGCGGGCGCGAGCAGGACCTCGCCGACCCCTTCGTGGACCTGCTGCCGGAACTCGGCATGGACCGCGCGCTGGACGTGGTGACCACCGTCCTCACCGCCATCGGGGGCCCGCCCGGCACCGCCGCCGCGAGTCTGCTGTACGCGTTCGTCCGGTACAGCGAATGGCAGCGTCGGCTCGCGGACGAACTGTGCGCCGTGGATCCGGTGGCGTTTCGCACGGCCCCCACCAGTGCGGCCCCGGTGACCCACCGGTTCGTGAAAGAGGTGCTGCGGATGTGGAGCCCGCCGTTACTGCTGGTGCGACGCTCCAAGTACGCGTTCGACCTTGGCGGGACCCGGTTGGAGCCGGGACAGTGGTATCTGCTGAGCCCGCACCTGATCCATCGCGACGAGCGGGTCTGGAAGCAGCCCGACGTGTTCGACCCGGACCGCTTCCTCCCGGGCGCGCCGCACGGTCCGACGGACCGCACCTGTTACGTGCCGTTCGGCTGGGCGCCGAAGAAATGCATCGGCGCGAACCTCGGCACGGTTCAGTTGATGGCCCTGTGCCACCTGCTGTGCACCCGCTACCGGCTGGATGCGGAACGGCCGGAGAAGATCACGATGGCCCTGCGGTTCGCGCCGGTCCCGGAGAACTTCCGCGGGCGACTGGCTCTTCGGTAACACATCCCCTCTTCTTTCGTCCCGGACAGCAGTTCCGCGAGCCCGGCGGAGATTCGGAAGAATCCGCCCGCCGAACCCACAGATCTCAGAAGGGAGGGGAAACCATGCAGAAGACCGTAGTCGTCAACGACCCGCAGGCGAACAATCACTCGCAGATCGTCGTCACCGTCGGTATCGGCTTCTGAGCCGCCACCGGAAGAATGCCGAAGATTACCACTCCCCCGGTGCGGCCGCTTTTCCCGTCGCACCGGGGGTCGACCCGCAACACAGCCATAACCGCCGGAAAGCAGAAATGGACTGGACGCATGAAGGTCACCCTGGTCACCATGCCATGGGCCACACTGGCCACCCCGTCCCTCGCTCTCGGAATTCTCTCGCAGCGGATCCGGGACGCCCTTCCGGATGTCGAGACAAATACGCGTTACGCCAACATCGACTTCGCCGACTGGATGGACCAGCAAGGCGGTTACGGCGCCTCGGACTACGACTACTTCTCCCTGCAGAGTTACTTCCTGGGCTGCGGGGACTGGGTGTTCTCCTCGGCTCTCTATGACGACCCCTCGTGGCGCGTGGCCGAGTTCACGCGGACGATGGGGGAACGGGTCGACAAAACCCGAATGGATGTCTGCCTGCGGCTGCACCGGACGGTTCCCGAGTTCGTCGACGCCTTGGCCCGACGGATCGTCGCCGACGGCGCGGACGTCGTGGGGGCGACCTCGACGTTCCAGCAGAACGTGGCCTCGCTCGCCCTCCTGCGCCGCATCAAGGAACTCGCCCCGGACACGGTCACCGTGATGGGCGGGGCCAACTGCGACGGCCCGCAGGGCGAGGCGCTGCACCGCAACTTCCCGTACTTGGACTACGTCGTACGCGGCGAGGCCGAACGGTCCTTCCCCGGGCTGCTCGCAGCCCTGCGGGACGACCGGCCGGAGGAGATCCCGCACATCCCGGGGCTGTGCCTGCGCCGGGACGGCGCGAGCGTGAGCACCCCGCAGACCGCGCAACTGCTCGCGCCGGCCGAGATCCCCATGCCGGACTTCGACGCCTACTTCGAACGGCTGCGGCGCTCGCGCGTGCAGTCCTGGTACGAGCCGGTGCTGGTGGTCGAAGGAGCCCGCGGCTGCTGGTGGGGCGAGAAACACCACTGCACCTTCTGCGGGCTGAACGGCTCGGCGATGGCCTTCCGCAGCAAGAGCCCGCAGACGTACCTGACCGAGATCCTCACCCTCGCCGAACGCCACCACGTCCTCGACTTCTACGCCGTCGACAACATCCTGGAGATGTCCTACCTCGACTCCGTGCTGGCGAAGCTGGCCGAGGCGCCGTACGACCTGCGCATCCAGTACGAGATCAAGTCGAACATGAACATGCGGCAGATCGTGCGGCTGCGCGAGGCAGGTGTGGTCAGTGTTCAGCCGGGCATCGAGAGCCTCAGCTCCCGGGTCCTGAAGATCATGGACAAAGGGGTGAGCGGCACCCTCAACGTCCGCTTCCTGCGCGACGCCGAGAGCAACGGCCTGTCCGTGGCGTGGAACTACCTGTACGGGTTCCCGGGCGAGACCCCCGAGGACTATCTCCCGGTGATCGAACAGCTCCCGGCCCTGCACCACCTGCATCACCCCACCGGAGCCAACCGCATAGCGCTGGAGCGGTTCAGTCCCTACTTCAACCGTCCCGAACTGGGCTTTTCCGAACGGCATCCGCAGACTCACTATTTCCTCACCTTCGACCTGCCGGAGTCCGAACTGGCCGAACTGGCCTACTTGTTCAGCACCACCGTGCAGGGCATCGACGACAAGCTCGGCGACCACCTGCAGACGGCCCTCGACGAATGGACGGACAACTACCCCCGCTCGCGGCTGACCTTCATCGACTCCGGTGACCGCATCCGCCTGACCAACTCCCGGCCGGGCTTCGCCTGGCGGTCCCTGACCCTGTCCCGTCCGGCCGAGATGGAGATCTTCCGAGCGCTGCACGATCCGCGGTCCGTACGGGAGCTGGCCCGCCGGGCCTTGCAAGTGGACGACGGCTGGGACGAGGACCGCGTCGAGGAGTTGCTCGCCGACTGGCGGCGTCAAGGGCTGGTCTTCGTCGACGCGGACCGGGCGGTCCAGCTCGCGACCACGGACGAGAACCAGTTGCTGTGCCGCATCCGGCGCGCCTCGTCGCAGGAGTACGGATACGAGCTGGCACTGGAACAAGCCGAGGAGCCCACATGCCTGACGATCTCCTGACCTCGCCGGTCGGCGGGCAGGTCCATGACCTCTACGAGCGCGGGGTGCGCTGCGTGACCCTCGACGAGCCGGTCCGGCTGCGCTCCCCCGCGCCGCGGGACCTGCGCGCGCTGGACTTCGTACGGATCGCCACCGCGCGCGGGCTGCTGGTGCGCTGGCATCTGCGCACAGGGCGGCGATCCGATCCGGCGCTCACCGAACGGCATCTGACACACCTTCAGCCACCCGTCTCCCTGGACGGCAGCGGACCGGTGGAGCGGCTGGCCCAGTGGCGGGAACGTTTCTACGTCGGCCGCTGCGCCTGGCGACGCGGTCCCGGCTTCATCCAGATCCGCGACCGCCGGACCGGGGTCCTCCAGCTGTTCGACCTGACCGAGCCCGCGTACGTGGAGGCGGTGGCACTCCTGGAGGAGCAGCGGCCGCAGGAGGCCGATCCCGAGGTACTCGGTGCGCTGCGCGCCGAGCAGCTCGTGCTCAGGTTCGGCGAACTCGACTGGTGGGCGCCGTCCCTGATCGACCGGTGGCCGGCACCGTCCATGCTCCTGTGATCCCCGGCACCTTGGGCCGCCTGACCTCATACGGAGGAGACATGGTCGACACGATCGCTGCCGCGGTGCTCGGTGCCGGGGCCCTGGTCTGGCTGGTGTGGCGTGGTTTCTGCACGCCGCCGGGCTCGTTCGGCTCGTGGGCGATGTTCTCCCACACCAACGCCTATCGGGTCCGCCTGTACGACGCGGCCGACGGGGAGCCGGTCTGCCCGTGGACGTACGAACCACGGCACGGCTTCCTCAACAGCGTCGAGGGGCTCGACGACCTGGTGCGCTACCTGGAGGAGGAGCACGGGCGGCGGGTGGTGGGCGAGGGGGTCGCGCTGCTGCCGTTCACGTCCGTCAGGATCGCGGTCCGAAGCGGCCGGGTGCTTCGTGCATGACCTGCTGGCGGCGGCGCTGCCGGTGCACGGCACCACGGCCGGCCCGCCCCTGTGCGCCTTCCGCGTGGTCCTCGGGACCGCCCTGCTGTGGAAGATCACCGCCGACCACGTGTTCGGCATGGCGCGCTTCTTCGATCTGCGCCCCAAGTCCCTGCTGCGCTGGCGTTACGAGCACGACGAGATGGCGGTGAGGCTGCTGCTGAGCCCGGCTGCGTTCAGGATCTTCTACGGCGCCCGCGCGGTGGCGGTGCTGTGCCTGCTGTCGGGCATCCTCGTCCCCTTGGCCGCGGGGGTGGTGGCGGCATGGTGCATGTTCGAGTTCACCTTCGACCGCAAGTTCAACACCCTGTTCCTCGGGATGCTGTGCCTGCCGTTCGTCGTGGCGAGCGGGGCCGATGCCTATCTGAGCCTCCAGTCACTGCTGGACGCGTCCTCACCGGGCGCGTTCGTCCGGCCGCCGCCGACGCCGCACGGCACCTCGCCGTCCTGGCCGCAGGCGGCCGTGGTGGTGTTGATGTTCCAGGTGTACTGGAGCAGTGCCTGGCTCAAAGCGGTCTCCCGCCAGTTCACCAGCGGGGACGCCCTGCAGAAGACGTTCGAGCAGCTGGCCGTGGTGCGGGCCGAGGCACCCGACGCGCCGCGCGACTACTACTTCCCCGGCTGGTTCACCCGCCGCCTGGCCACCGCGGACCCCGCCGTCGTGGCCCGCCGCTGGCGGCTTCCCTCGCTGGCGGTCATCGGTGTGGAGGCGGCACTGCCCCTCCTGCTGGTCTTTCCCGTCACCTGGCCGGCCGGCGCCCTGGCGGGCGTGCTCCTGCACGCCGCGTTCACCACGATCCTGCCCAAGCGCCTGGTGCCCTTCGGCCTGGCCGCGGTGGGCACATACACGCTGTTCCTGCCCCCGCACACGTTCGTGACCCTGATCGAGGCACTGACATGACGCACTCCATGCCGTGGGCCCCCACCTCCTTCGGAACCCGCGCCCACGACTACGACCGGATGCGGCCCGGCTATCCCCTCGAAGCGCTGAGCCAAGCGCTCGGGGGGAGGGCCAACGGCCCGCGGGACACGGCGCTCGACGTCGGCTGCGGCACCGGAAAGCTCGCGAGCGCACTCGACGCGCTCGGCCACCGGGTCACCGGTCTGGAACCCGATCCGCGCATGGCGGCCGTGGCCACGGCGAAGGGGCTGGCCGTCGACGTGGCCACCTTCGAGGACTGGGACCCGGCGGACCGGCGGTTCGACGTGGTGGCGTGTGGCCAGGCGTGGCACTGGCTGCGGCCGGGCGACCGGGTGGACCGGGCCGCGCGGTGTCTGCGGCCGGGCGGGCGGATCCTGCTCGCCTGGAACTTCAGCGCCCTGTCCCCGGCCGTCACGGAGGACCTGGTCGGCGTCTACACCTCAGTCCTGCCGCAGGGCCTGCCGACCGGCGAGGGCGGCCGGCAGAACCTCGCGGAGTCCGACCTCGACGAGTACATCCGCGAACTGGCCGCGCACGGCTTCCCACAGGTGCGCAGGGCCGTGGTTCCCTGCCGGGCCACGCTGACCTCCCGGCAGTGGTGCCGGCTACTGGCCACCGACAGCCGGCATCTGGCCCTGCCGAAGGCCTCCCGCCGACGGTTGTTGCACGAGGTGGCCCACTGTCTCGACGCCGAGCACGGCGGCCGCGTGCTCATCACCTACCGCTGTGTCGCCCTGGGGGCATCCGCCGGAGAGTGACCGGCAGCCCGGCACCGGGCGACCGTCACTCCGGAACGGCGTCGTGCGGTGGGCCGGACGTCCGGGGCGAACCGCCGCCGTCCTCGTCGTCGCCGGGATCCGCGCCCAGCTCGCGTACGGCCGGCAGAAAGTGGTTGGCGCCCGCCATCGCCGCCAGCCCCACGGCGACGGCGATCAGCGGGACGTCGACACCGAACGCGTCGGCCATTGCCCCGCACAACACGGGGGCGAGCCAGCCCAGACCCATCGAGGCCAGACCCATCGCGGAGGCGACACGTGCGGTCAACGCGTCCTCGGTCGTTGCCATGACGTGGCTGGTGAGCACCACGTTCAGCGGTGTGACGAGCACCGTGCTCGCCCCCAGGCAGAGCCCCGCGAGCCAGGGACGCCCGGCCAGCGGCACGAGCGCTGCGACCCCGATCGGCATCATCCACGAGACACCGAGTACGAGCCGACGGCCCGGGACTCGTTGGACCACCCGGCCGGCGGCCAACGCCCCACCCAGAGCACAGGCCGTGGCGAGCGCCTCGGCGGCGCCGATCTGCGTCGACGACGCACCGTGCTGCCGCAGCGTGACGACGAACATGAATCCGACGCCCCCCAGCATCAGATTCATCAGCGCCAGCCACAGCAGGGCATACCGGAGGAAGGCGCGGTCCCGGATGTGCGCCAGCCCGACTCCCAGGTCGTGCAGGGCTGAGGAGCGCGCCCCCGATCGGCCGGCTGCGGGGAGCCCGGAGCCGCGATCGGGGCCCAGCTCGGTGCGCAGCAGGGCGGAGGCGATGGTCACGGCGGCAAAGGAGAGGGCGTCCGTGAGGAACGGCGCCCAGCGGGCCAGCGAGAACAGCAGCCCGCCCAGGGGCGCACCGGCCAACTGGGCGCCGTAGTCGCGCGCTTCGGCGCCGGCGTAAGCCGCTTTGAGTTGCGAGACCGGGACGACCCGCCGCACCACTGGGGCAGCCGCCCCCCGGAAGGCGGCCGAGGCGAGCCCCTGCACCAGGGCGAGGGCCGCGATGGCGGGCAGCCAGGGATGTCCGGCTGCCACCAGCCAGAAGACCGTTCCCATGGTGGCGACTTGGACGAGGGAGGCCCCGATCAGCATGGCTCTGCGTGACCGGCGGTCGGCGAGGACGCCGGCGGGCAGCAGGCCCACCAGCACCCCGGCGCCGGCGCACGTCCCCACGATCCCGGCGGCCGCGGCCGAACCGGCGGTGGCGAGGATCAGCAGCGGGAAGGCAAGCGTGGAGACACTGGTGCCGAGGTTGGACAGCGCCGTACCACTCCACCACAAGGTGTAGTCCCGGTTGCGCCGCAAGGGCACAGGATGTGGGGACGCCCCGTGGTCAGGCCGCTCCTCTGCGTTGACCACGGCGTCGAGGCTATCGTCGCGGATCCCGGCGTGTCGATCGGTATGACGCCCTTGTGTGAAATGGCCGAGGCCGCCCCCTGGTCACCCGCAGATCAGGAGTCCGCAAGGAAAGTAAGTCGAACCTTTCGATCGGGATTACCCCTGTCCGTGTCCGCCGAACTCCGCCAAGAAAACCGCCGAGGTACCCGAGCGCGGAATCTCCACTGGATACGCCATCGGAATCACGTCGCATGAAGCGGGAGCGAGGGAAACGCCAGGTCAGTGGGCGTTTCACGGTCCTTCGGGCGTGTGCCGGGAGCCCTCAGAGCGTCAAAGGAGCGTGACTTCCCCGCATTCATTTCGCCGCACTCGATCGAGCCGGGTCGCCGCACTCGATCGAGTCAGGCCCACATAGCGGTGTGCGAGTCCGTCGGGAAGGAGGTATCCCTCCCAGCAGGTTGTCGGCGCGGCGCGGGACGGTAGCCCCATGTCGTGCGGGAGTTCGTCCGCACGAGGGCCCGGTCAGCGGGGTTCACGCCGTGGCGGGCTCGTCGTCGAGGCGGAACCTCGGGTCGCCCGGGACGGACGCGAGGAGTTGAGCGGTGTACGGGTGGTTCGGCTCGGCGAAGGTGGCTCGGGTCGGGCCGAGTTCGACGAGGTCCCCGTGCAGCAGGACCGCGACCGAGTCGCTGACGTGCCGGACGACGGCCAGGTCGTGCGAGATGAACAGCATCGTCAGCGAGAGCCGGCGGCGCAGATCGGCGAGCAGGTTGAGGATCTCGGCCTGGGTCGTCAGGTCGAGGGCCGAGGTGATCTCGTCGGCGATGACGAACCGGGGACGTGGTGCGAGGGCTCGTGCGATCGCCAGCCGCTGCCGTTGGCCGCCGGAGAACTCGTGCGGGTAGCGGTCCATGGTGTCCGGGTCGAGGCTCACCTGGCTGAGCAGCTCGGCGATCCGGGTCCGGACCGGTCTGGCCCTGGCCCGGATCGGATCGAGTGCCTCGGCGAGCGACTGGGCGACGGTGCGCCGTGGGTCGAACGAGGAGTACGGGTCCTGCGGAATCATCTGGACCGTCGCGGCTCCCGCCCGTCCGCGCGAGGTGCGCAGCGGGGCGCCGTCCACGAGGATCCGGCCGCTCGACGGCCTGTGGACGCCGACGAGTGTCCGTGCCAGCGTCGTCTTGCCCGACCCGGACTCTCCGACGAGTGCGAGGGTGCTGCCCCGGGGAATGTCGAACGAGACTCCCTTGAGCACCCTGCGGGCCGCGACGCCGTGGCCTAGCTCGACGGTGAGATCCTCCACGCGCAGCAGCGGGGTGGCCGCCTGCGGGTCCGGTGTGGTTTCGGTGGCAGACATCAGCGGCTCCTTTCAGCGGCCGGGGGGCGGTCCGCGGCCTTGTCGGAAAGGTCGTCCGGCGGCGCCCCGTTCGGCTGCGCCGCATGCGCGTCGGCCGTCCACCGGACCGCGCTGAGGGTTCCACCGGCCTCGACCGCGGCGGGCGTCGCCGCGAGCAACGCGCGGGTGTACGGGTGGGTGACCGTCCCCCGGCGCAGGTCGGCGCCCGTCGTCCGGTCGACGACCCGGCCGCCGTGGAGCACCAGGACGGTGTCACAGAGCACGCCGACCACGCCGATGTCGTGCGAGATGAACAGCATCGCCGTGCCGTGCTCGCGGTTGATGCGCCGGAACTGCCGCAGCACCTCCGCCTGGACGGTGACGTCGAGGGCCGTCGTTGGTTCGTCGGCGATGAGCAGCCGCGGGTTCGTCGTCATCGCGGAGGCGATCGAGGCGCGCTGGAGCATGCCGCCGCTCAGCTCGTGCGGGTGCTGGCGCAGCCGCCGGTCCGGCTCGGTGACGTGGATGTCGGCCAGGGCGCGGACCATGTCCTGCGCGGCTCGACGTCGGGGCGTCCGCAGATGTACCCGGGCCACCTCGGTGAGCTGGGTGCCGAGCCTCAGCGCCGGGTTGAAAGTGCCGATCGGGTCCTGGTAGACGATGCCGATCTCGGTCGCGAGGCGTCGCTGCGGCGGTGTTCCGAGCAGATCGAGGTCGCCGAGGGCAAGGCGCGACGCGTTCGCCCGCACGCCCTCGGGGAGCAGACCCGCGACCGCCATGGCGATGGTGGACTTGCCCGAGCCCGACTCCCCGACGAGGCCGACGATCTGGCCGGCCCCGATGGTGAACGACACGTCGTCGACGAGTGTCCGGTCACCGGCCCGCACGGTCAGCCCGGCGACGCTCAGCAGGCCGTCCGGCTCCGTGCCGACCGCTGCCCCTGCATCGCCCGATGCCTGAGGCGCCCGAGGCGCCTGCGCCCGGTCGGCCGGTCCCGCCGCGTCCGCCGTCCCGGTCGGTGCGGGCGCTGTGCCGCGGGTCCGCGGGTCGACGAGCGAGGCCACGCCGTCTCCGAGGAGCATGGCGCCCACACCGGTGACGATGAGCATGATCGACGGAGCGAGGACGACCGACGGCTGGGCGAAGATCGACGGCAGCGCCTCGTTGAGCAGCCGGCCCCAGTCGTACTGCGGGTTCTGCACACCGAGGCCGACGAACGACAGACTGCTGATGTCGAGCAGGGACAGGGTGAAGCTCGAACTGAGGAGCACCAGCAACGGCCCGCTGATGTTCGGCAGGACGTGCCGGCCCAGGATGCGCAGGCCGGGAACGCCGAGCAGGCGCGCGGTGAGCACGTAGTCCTTGTCCGCGACGGTCGCGGCGAGATTCGCCGTCAGCCGTGCGAACCCGGGGACGCCGGCGACGGCGATCGCGACGATCGCGGACACCGTGCCCGGTCCGAGCACCGCCGCGATGACGAGGGCGAGCACGAGCGAGGGGAAGGCCACCGCCGAGTCGATGAGCCGCAGACAGGTCTCGCGCAGCCACCCGGGGGCCAGATGGACCAGCGCGCCGATCGCGACGCCGGCCACGAACGAGGCAGCGGTGGCGGCGGCGGCCATGAGCAGGGTGAGCCGGGTCGCGACGAGAGCCCGGGCCAGGACGTCACGGCCGAAGGCGTCGGTGCCGAGGAGATGCCCGGCACCAGGCCCCAGCCGGGCGTTGCCGGTGAGGGTCTCGGCGGAACCGCTCAGCAGCGGCGGGGCCACGAGGGCCACGACGAGGAGCAGTCCGAGGATCACGGCGCCGGCCAGCAGCGACGGGTTGCGGAGCCATCGGCGGACGGTCGTATCAGTGGCCACGACGACCTCCCTCAAGAGTGCGGGGGTCGACGATCCCGAGGACGACGTCGACGAGGAGATTGACGAGCAGGGCGAGCATGCCGACGACGAGGATGATGCCCTGGATCACCGGATAGTCCTTGTAGATGATCGCCTGGACGACCTCGGTGCCGAGCCCGGGATAGGTGAAGACGTTCTCCAGGATGATCGTCCCGCCGAGCAGGGAGGTGAGGACGAGACCGCTCAATGTGAGGACACTCGTCACCAGGTTGGGCAGCGCGTGGCGGAGGTGGAGACGCACGGGTCCCAGGCGGTGGCCGCGAGCGGTCCTCATGTAGTCCTGGGCGAGCACCGAGGCCGTCTCCTGCCGGACGACCCGGGCGATCGCGAAGGCCGGGCCGATGCAGAGCGCGGCGATCGGCATGACGAGCGCGCTCGGTGTCGCGGCGCCGCCGGACGGCAGCAGCCCGAGGCTGATCGAGAACAGGACGATGAGGAGGGTCGCGACGACGTAGACCGGCGCCGACGCGAGGAGCCCGGCGACCGTGCCGAAGCCGACACCGAGCCGGCGGCGGCGTCCGTCACGGGTGAGGACGCCGACGGTCATGCCCAGCGGGACGGCGATGACCAGGGAGAGCAGGACGGCCGGGATGACGAGCTGGACGGTGTACGGCAGCCGGGTCGCGACGATGTCTGAGACCGGGGTGTCGAACCGGAACGAGGTGCCGAGCCGTCCGGACGCGATGTCGCCGAGGTAGTGGACGAACCGCGTCGCGATCGGCTCGTCGAGGCCCAATCGTTCGCGTATCGCCGCGAGCGTGGCCGGGGACGAGTTGGTGCCCGCGATCGCGCGGGCCGGGTCCCCGGGCAGCAGGGGCACGATGAGGAACGTCACGAGGACGAGCAGCAGCATGGACATCAGCAGGCCGCCCGCCCGGCGGACGGCGAACCCGGCCCAGCCACCGCCCAGCCGCAGCCGCGGGAGGCGCCGGACGGATGCGGTCGGCAGCGGCCCGGTCGGGACCGCGGACCCGGCGCTCACAGCGCCGCCGCCGCGAGCGCCGCGTCGTCGGGGTGCCGCTCGTACCAGCGGAACCGCGGTTCGAGCTGGGCCGACAGTCGCAGCAGCGTCGCCTCGTCGTAGGGTGCGCCGACGAGTTGCGCACCGACCGGCAGTCCGTCCGCGGTCGTGTGGACGGGCAGCGAGATGGCGGGCAGCCCGGCGATGTTGACGAACGCGGTGAACGAGACCATCCGGGTCTCGGTGTCCCGCGGGCCGTCCGGGTCGGAGTTCGCCTCGTCGTACACGGGGCCGACCGGTGGCGCCACGACCGCGGTGGTCGGGGTGAGGAGGACGTCGAAGTCCCGGCCCCACTGGGCGACCACCTCGCGCGACTCGGCCTGCAGGCGCGCCGCCGTACGGGCGTAGTCGCCCGCGGTGACCTCCAGGGCGGTCTCTCGGCGGCGCCGGATGTAGGGGTCCACCGCGTCGGGATCGTCGACCTCTATGGCGTAGGTGGACGCACTGATGATCGTCCAGGTGAAGCCCATGATCGCCTCGTACGAGAACATCCTCGGACTGACCTCGACGACCTCGTGCCCCAGGTCGCGCAATGCCTGCGCGGCCGTCAGCGCCGCCGTGCGGCACTCCTTGTCGACCGGCAGCCCGGTCGGCGCGTCGAGGAGCAGGCCGATCCGCAGCCGCCCGGGATCGGCACCGGCCTCCTCGATGTACGGGCGGGACGGTTCGGGCGCGCTGTACCAGGCGAGCCGGTCGGCTCGGCCCATGACGTCGAGCATGAGGGCCGCGTCGCGCACGGTGCGGGTGATCGCGCCTTCGGTCGTCGAGTGTTCCCAGCCCCGGACGAGCGCGGGCACGCGTCCCCGGCTCGGTTTGAGGCCCACGAGGCCGGTGACGGACGCCGGGACCCGGATCGATCCGCCGCCGTCGGAGGCGTGTGCCACCGGGGCGAGCCCGGCCGCGACGGCCGCCGACGCGCCGCCGCTCGACCCGCCGGAGGTGTGCGCCGGGTTCCACGGGTTGCGCGTCTTTCCGTGCCGGGCGTTCTCGGAGACGGTCAGGGCGCCGAACTCCGGTGAGTTCGTCCGGCCGAGGGGGATCGCGCCGGCGTCGAGGAGGAGCTGGACGTCGGGGTCCGTGACCGTCCGCGGGGTGTCCCGGATCGCCAGTGAGGACATCGTGTTGGGTTGTCCCGCGACGGAGTTGAGGTCCTTGATGGGGACGGGGACGCCGTGCAGCGGGCCGAGCGGGTCGCCGCGCAGCACCGCCCGCTCGGCCCGGACGGCCGCCGCGCGCACGGCGTCGGCGTCGAGCCAGACGACGGCGTTGACGGCGGGATTGATCCGCTCGATGCGGTCGAGGTAGGTCTCGGCCACCTCCACCGGGCTGACCTCTTTCGTTCGCACGAGGTCGGCGATCTGCTGGGCGGTGCTGAATGGGTCGATCACCAGGGGACTCCTGTCGGAAAGGTGCGAGGGTCTCGGTGCGGGGCGCCGGAGCAGGGCGGGGATTCTCTGTGCCGTACGAGCGCGGGGGGATCTCCGTGCCGTGCGAGCGCGGGGGTCTCCCTGCCGGACGGTCGGGCCCCGGCCGCGTGGGTCTGCGCCGCGCGTGCGGGCGGCCCGTCCGTCAGCCGGTGATGCGCAGGATCGGGTCGTCGAGCGAGCCGCCCAGCATCTGTGCGCTGAACCCCCTGCGCAGTGCGTAGATGAACGGGTCGTTGACCAGCGGCACCCCGTCCACCTGCGAGATCAGGGCCTTGGCGGCCTTCTGGTAGGCGGCGCAGCGGGCCTTGTCGGTCGTCGCCTCGGCGCCCTGGGCGAAGGCCTTGTTCAACGCGGGGTTCTTCACCGCGCCGAGGTTGCCGCCGCCTTCGGGGACGGTCGGGCCCACGAAGTGGGCGAGCGGGTTGGCAAGGCTGCCGAGGAAGTTGAGGTCGGCGAAGACCGTGAGGTCCCAGGCGTCGGGCTTGCCGAACACGGTCCCGACCCAGGCCCCGACGTCGACGTTGGCGAGGGTGACGTCCGCGCCCGCGGCCCGCAGCGCCTCCTGGATGTACTGGTTTCCGGCGCCGGCCGGTCCGACGACCTGGGGGCCGACGAGGCGGATCTTCTTGCCCTTGAGCACGGAGGCCGCCGCGGCCTTGTCCGTCGGTACGAGGAAGGAGGTGCCAGGGTCGTTGCAGGGGATGCCCTTCTGCACGAACATCGTCGACGGCTCACCCGTGTCCTTCGAGACGACCTTGGTGAAAGCGGCGCGGTCGACGGCCTGGGCGACTGCCCGGCGGGTGGCGGCGTCCGCGAAGACCGTGCCGGGACGTTCGTTGAAGAGCAGGTAGAAGTCGGAGAACCGGCTGATGCTCACGCTGGTGCCGCCCACGCCGTCGAAGCGCGGGATGCCGGAGGCGTCGATCTTGCCGATGTCGAGCTGGCCGCTGGTCACGAGGTTGCCGGTCGCCGTCGGGTCGGGCGAGACCAGGTACTCCAGCGTCGTGGCGACCTTGCCGGAAATCTTCGTGCGCCAGGCCGGCCATGCCTTGTACTCCGGGCGAAGCCTGTAGGAGTACGAGACACCGGACTGGGACTTCTCAAGAAGGTACGGGCCGGACTGGGAGCCCTTGGCCTTACCGGCGGCAAGGGCCTTGAGGTCCTTGAGTCCCGCCGGGCAGACGATGCCCGTGCTCGCGACCGACAGGCCGGTGACCATGTCGCCCCACGGCCTGGCGAGAGTGATCTTCACCGTCCGCGCCGCGTCGTCGGCGGTCACCTTCGCCTTGTTGCCGGGGCCGAAGACCGTGGGCAGATCGGGCGCCGCCGTCTTCGGGTCGATGTAGCGGTCGAGGGAGCCCTTGACGACCGTCGGCGTGATCGGCGTTCCGTCGGCGCAGGTCGCGTCGGGGCGCAGGGTGAACGTGGCCGAGGTCGGCGTGTTCTTCCACTTGGTGGCGAGCCCGCCGACGAGCCCGCCGTCGTCCTTGCGCACGAGGGTGTCGTAACTGTTCCGGGCGAGCTGGTAGTCCGGCAGCGACAGAGCCTTGGCCGGGTCGAAGCCGGCCGGCACGTCGATCGTCGTCCGGATCTTCGTCACCGTGGCGGCATCGCCGCCGCTCGGATCTCCGGCCGTCGATCCCGTGGTGGTACAGCCGGCGAGTACGGCCGTCAGGGCGACGGCAGCGGTCACAGGGACCGCGCGGGTACGGGTCTGGCGCATGGGTGCTCCTGGAGAGGGATGTCGCGCTCTGCGCAGGTCTCAGGGAACCGGGCGGGACGAGCGCGAGCAGTTCGGGGGTGGAGGCGGTGCGCGCGGCGCTCGGTGGACGTCGCTTGGCGGCGAGCCGTGGAGCACTTGGTGGAGAGGATGCAGCCAAGTGAACGACGTAGTCAATAGCGTTAACTATCTTTGTGCGCGCCAGCCCTGCCGCCGATTTCGGCCGCGAGAACGCCGCTGGACGGTGACCGCGAAGACTGACGCGTGTCAGTCGCGCGGGAGCGTCGCCGCCTCCGCGTCGAGGGCCGCGAGGAGGATGTCCGTCTGCCGGTGGAAGACGTCGGTCATGTCGATGCTGCGCAGGTGCTCCTTCGCCGCCTCGGCGTAGGGGTACGCGTCAGGATCCGCCGGCTGGTATTCCTGCACCCAGTTCACCTCGGCGCCGAACCGCTGGTTGACGAGTCGCCAGGCGTTGTTGCTCGCCATGGAGAGGATGAAGTTCGAGAACACCTGGTAATGCAGGACGGCCTCCCGGCCGCGCCAGCCGCCGCGGTGGAACGCTTCCAGGACGGCGTCGACGGCGCGCAACTCGTGCACGCCTCGGGTGACTCTCCCCATGCAGAGCGCGGCGGCCGCAGGGTGGTCCAGGGCGGTGTTCCAGGCCCGGATCGCCAGGTCCCGCAGCGACTCGGTCCACGACTCGTGCGGCTCGTACCCGTCGAGGGAGATCCTGTCGAGCTCCTCCGCGACGGCGACCATGATGTGGTCGCGACTCGCGAAGTGCCGGTAGACCGCGGTCGCGGAGGAGGACAGTTCCTTGCCGAGGCGCTGGAAGGTCAGCGCGTCCGGCCCGTCCTCGTCGAGGATCCGCAGCGCAGTCGCCACGATGAGCCCCTGGGAAAGGGTTCCCCGCTGGAGCCGCTTCGTCGACCGCCCTCCGGCAACTGCCACGCGAACGCCTCCCTCGGACGGACGGCGAGCACATGCTGCCGCAGCCTGCGCCTCCTTACCGGCGGCAAGGAAACCAGCCTAAGCGACTGCTGCTGAGCGGATCGTCCTGGGACCGGTCACCGGGGCGGCCATGACCCCCACGCCCGTCCGGACACCACCACTTGGATCACGGCCTTTCACGACACCGAACGGCGCCGCAGCGCGGTCGGCGAAAAGCCGCCCGTCGATTTCGGACTGTCCGCCCGGGAAGCACGCACTCCGGACCGATCAGCGACAGCGCCGTCGCCGTCGGCTTGGCCCACGCGCCCCGCGCCTGACGATCGGGCCAGAGCTGTCCGTCGCCCTCTTCGAACGCCCTGGCCGGGGCCCGCAGGACTACGCGTCACGGTCCACCCGTGCCACCGAAGCGTTACGCGACATCTCGAAGCTGAAGAACTGCCGCGCCACGTACCCCCGCCAACCGGGGATCTCAGCAGGCCGAGTGACCTACGACGTCAGACGCCAAGCCAAGTACAAGCCGCCGGGCCCCCGAGCCTTCCGGATGTGTGGCGTCATCGGGAGTGGCCGAGTTGGGTGAGGGCCAGGTCGAGCGTGTCGGCGAAGAAGTCGGCTGCGGTGGTGTCGATGCACAGCGGTGGCTTGATCTTGAGGATGTTGAGGTGGTCCCCGGTGGGCTGGACGATCACGCCGAGGTCGAGCATGCGGTCGCAGAGTTCGGCGGTCTCTTCGGTGGCGGGTTCCAGGCCGGCGCGGTCCCGGACGAGTTCGAGGCCGAGGTAGAGGCCCGAGCCGTGGACGGCGCCGATGATGCCGTAGCGGTCGGCCAGTGCCTCCAGCCGGCTCTTCAGATGGCCGCCGACGCGCGCGGCGTTGCCCTGGAGGTCTTCGTCGCGCAGGGTGTCCAGGACGGTGAGGCCCACGATGCTGGAGACGGGGCTGCCGCCGGTGGAGGAGAAGAAGTAGCCCTGGTCGCGGTACCGGTCCGCGACCGCCCTGGACGTGATGACGGCGCCGAGGGGGTGTCCGTTGCCCATGGCCTTGGCGACACAGACGATGTCGGGGACGACCTGCTGCTGCTCGAAGCCCCAGAACCAGTGTCCCAGGCGGCCGTATCCGACCTGGACCTCGTCGGCGACGGCCAGGCCGCCGTGCCGCCGTACCGCCGCGTACACCTGGGCGAGATAGCCGTCGGGAAGGGCGACTCCTCCGGCGTTGCCGTAGAAGGTCTCGCCGATGAACGCTCCCGCCGGGCGGCCGGCAGCGGCCAGTTCGTCGATCACCGCGACGGCCTCGGGTGCGTAGCGCACGGCATCCGGCCCGCGGTGGCGGCCGCGGTAGGAGTTGGGCGAGTCCACGGTGTGCACCCAGCTCGGGCGGGTGGCCAGGGCGTTCGGGTTGTCCTGGAGTGAGGTGGAGACCGCGTCGGAGGCGTACGTCCAGCCGTGGTACGCCTCGCGCAGCGCGACGACCTCGGGCCGGCCGGAGGCCCCGATGGCCAGGCGCAGGCCCAGGTCCACCGCTTCCGAACCGGAGTTGACGAGGAACACCGTGTCCAGAGGGTCGGGGAGAAGGCCGGCGAGGCGCTCGGTGAACTCCACCACGGAGGCGTAGTGGAAGCGCGAGTTGGTGTTGAGCCGCCGCAACTGCCGGGAGACCGCCTGCTCGACGCGGGGGTGGGCGTGGCCCAGTGGGGTGACGTTGTTGACGATGTCGAGGTACGACCGTCCGTCGGTGGACAGCAGATGGTGGCGCCAACCACGTTCGATGCGCGGAGGGTTGGCGTAGTAGTGCTCCTGCACGGTGGCGAACACGGCGTCCCGCCGGTCGAGCAGGTCCCTCTCGGGCGTACGGTCGGAGCCGGCCGCCAGGCCGAGGAGCGGGGCGGGGTCGGCGGTGAGCGCGAGCCAGCCGGCGGCGTACTCGGGACGGACCAGGCGCGGGGCGGCGGGGCCGTCGGCGTCACGCAGCGCGACGTTGACCGAGGCACCGGAGCCGAGGTGGGTGATGTCCTCGCCCGCCTGCACCGTCGCACCGGTGGTGACCACGGGCCGGACAGCGCGGGGGAAGGACAGCGACAGCGTCTGCGTGCCGTAGGTGAGTTCCACATGGCCCGGCGCCGCAGCGAGGACCTTCCCCGCGGCGGGCGCCTGCACCACGGCATCCCGGCCGAGCCAGAGGTCGACTCCGGTGGGCACGGTGGCGGTGGACACCGCCGACAGCGCCGGTGTCCGGGTCAGGCGCGCACGGGCGTACCGGGTGGCGACGGCGGCCGCTCCGTCCGCGAGCGCGAAGGTCACCAGCCGGGCCTCGGTGGCGGCGTCCGTCCAGGCTCCTTGGTCCATGGAATCGGCGTCGGTGGACAGGTCGAGGAGGGTGATGTGGTCGGCGGCGAGGTCCCGCAGGAGAGGCCGCACCGGCGGGTCGGCCTGCGCGGTCCGGGCAGGCGCGTCGGCCGTGCCGGTCGCGTCCCTGATGAGGCGGATCATCACCGGCAGGGGCAGCGAGGTGGCCTGTTCGAATATGCGCCATTCGCGGTCGAGCGCGGCCTTGGCGTAGACGTTGTCCTCGTCGACGGCGGCCTGGTGCCGCCCGCTGGCCACCAGGACGGCGGCGCGCAGCACCACGAGCGGCCACACCGCCTCGGCCTCCTCGGCGGAGAGCGGCCGAACGGCGTGGAAGGCGCGGACGGCCGGCAGCACGTGGTGAGGCTCGATACCGTCGTGGTGGAGCATCGAGGACAGTGACACGGCGAGTTCGCCGACCGCCCAGCTCTTGGTCACGTCACCGAAGTCGATGACCCCGTCCGGCACGGGCGGACGGCTGTCGGGACGGCGGATCAGATTGTCGTCGGTGAGGTCCAGGTGCACGGCCTGCGACGGCAGCGCGGCGGCGAGCTTCTGAACATGCGCCCAGGCCTCGGCGGTCGCGGTCCGGACGGCGGTGCGCCGGTCGGGTTCGTCGATGTGCCCGGCGAGCTTGGCGACGACGCGATCGGCGTACTGCGGGTCCCACTGGAGCACGCGGTCGAGGCCCGGGTGCCGGAAGTCGCGCAGGGCGGTGCTGACCTTTCCGGCGATCGTGCCCATGCCCGCCACGGTGCCGGGTGACAGGTGCCGTGGTCCCGAGAGCGTGCCGCCGGGCAGGTGGCGCAGCAGGCGCGCGACGGCCGGACCGTTCTCGGTGTCCACCGTCGTGCGTCGCGGGGAGCCGTCAGGGCGGCGCAGGACCGTGGCGATGCGCAGTTCCGGGCAGGCCGAGGCGATCAGGTCGGCTGCCGCGTCCTGGGCTTCGATCTCCACCGTGCCGAAGGCGGGGTTGGCGATCTTCAGGATCGCCGCGGGCGTCCCGTCGTCGGCGTGCAGCAGGAAGTTGGCGTCCTGCTGGCTGCCCAGCGCCTGCGCGCGAGCAGTGATGCCGAGGTGTTCGGCAGCGATGAGCTCGGCCTCGGCCGGCGCCGTGCGGGGTGCTGGAAGGGCGTCCTTGGTGAAGAAGTCGATCGTGCGGTACTCGTCGGGCAGCATGCAGGGTTCCTCTGCTGGTGCGGGCGAACAGGGCTCGGACGCTCGGGTGCCTCAGTCGACGTGCCACAGGAAGCGGTGCGTGTGAATCGCGAAGTAGGGGAAGTTCTCCACGGATGCGACACCCTCGACGGGCCGCACGACGTCGTTGATGAAGTCCAGAAGATCCGGCGGCTGAGGGCACACCACCTCCGCGAACAGGTCGAAGCCGCCGGCCGTCAGGACCGTGTACACGACTTCGTCGTGGCGGGACAGCTCATCGGCGACCGCCCGGGGATCGCCGTCGACGCGCAAGCCCAGGAGTGCCATCGTCTGCCGGCCCATGGTCATCGGGTCGGTCACTCCGACGACCTGGACCGCCTTGGTGTCGATCAGCCGCTGCAGCCGGAGCCTCGCGGCCGAGGGTGACAACCCCACCTTCGGCCCCAGATCGGCGTATGGGATCCGGCCGTCGACCTGCAGCTCCCGCAGGATGGCCCGGTCGATGTCGTCCATGCGGCACCTCCCTCTCCTACTGGAACGCCAAGCATTGCGCTCGTTTCAAGCACGATGCCTGGTCGTCGCGCTCGATTCAAGTGTGAAGGCGATGGAATCGAGCGAATCGACTACACAGGTTCCCCTTGAGCGCTCCAGATCGGCGCTTCGAAGTGCGGCTCTTGGGTGCGCGTGAGCCCAGGAGTCCGCGAGGAGGCGGTCGTCCGGGAACTCCCGTACGTGGCGCGGAATTTGGCTCCCGGGTGATGCTCGGTCTCTACGCCAGCGCCGTGAACCCCCGTGTGCGTGAGGCTCTCGGGCACTACGGCGACTCGTTCACGAAGGTGGCCTGCGAGGCGTACCAGGCCCTGCTCCACACATACGGACTGCGCATGCGCGCGCCCTACCAGGTCGATCAACTTTCCACCAGCATCGCGTCCCTGCACCTGCCTGCGACCGGCAAGGGGCAGCGGTGGACATCGCGTTCGTTACGGCACCCTGTGCGGCATCTCTACTCCGGCATCGACCCTCCTGACCGACGTTCTCGCCGTTGACCTGAACGCTCAGGCGAGAGGAAACCTGAGAAGGGCCGGTCCGGAGCCGACGCTCCGGACCGGCGGTGAGGGGCATGTCAGCCGGCGGCGGGCACCGGCTCACGGTCCGCCCCGGTCGCCGCCTTCAGGTCGGCGTCCTCGACCGCCTCGGGTTTCGCGTCGGGCGTCGGTTCCCCCTGCGGCTCGGGGGTGTGGTCGATCTCGGGAGCGGAGGTGTACGGGAGTTCGCCACGGAGGACGGCCTTGGCGCGCTCCTCGTCCAGCTGTCCCTCCCACTTGGCCACCGCGAGTGTGGCGACGCCGTTGCCGACCACGCTGGTCAGGGCGCGGGCCTCGGACATGAAGCGGTCGATGCCGAAGATCAGGGCCAGGGCGGCGACGGGCACGTGCGGTACGGCGCTGAGGGTGGCCGCCAGGGCGATGAAGCCGGAGCCGGTGACACCGGCCGCGCCCTTGGAGGTGAGCAGCATGACGGCGAGCATGGACAGCTGCTGGGTGAGACTGAGGTCGATGCCGAGGGCCTGAGCGAGGAATACCGAGCCCATGGTCAGGTAGATGGCGGTGCCGTCGAGGTTGAACGAGTAGCCGGCGGGCAGCGTGATCCCGACGACCGGCTTCGAGGCGCCCGCGTGCTGGAGCTTGGCCATCATGCGCGGCAGCACCGGCTCGCTGGACGAGGTGCCCAGGACGATCAGCAGCTCTTCCTTGATGTAGCGGAGGAAGGGAAGCAGACGCAGGCCGTTGATGCGCATGACCGTGCCGAGGACGACCAGGACGAAGAACAGGGCGGTGAGCCAGAAGGAGCCGACCAGCAGGAAGAGGTGGCGCAGGGTGTCCAGGCCGTAGTTGCCGATGGTGAAGGCCATGGATCCGAAGGCACCGATCGGGGCCAGCCGCATGATCCAGCGGATGAGCGTGAACAGGACTTTGGAGAGCCTCTCGATGCCCTGGGTAATCCCCGCCCCCGCCTCGCCGGCGGCGTTCAGGCCGAAGCCGAACAGCACCGAGATCAGCAGCACGGGCAGGATCTCGTGGCCGGTCAGCGCGCTGAGCAGGGTGTCCGGGACTATGGCGAGCAGGAACGCGGAGAGGCTCTCGTGGCTCGCGGTCGCCTCCGGCGGCAGCCCCTTGGTCGACAGGGTCGAGGGATCGACGTGCAGCCCGCTGCCGGGCTGGACGACGTTCACGACGACCAGCCCGATCACCATGGCGACGGTCGTCAGGACCTCGAAGTAGACCAGCGCCTTGAGACTGACCCGGCCGACGGCGCGGGCGTTGCCCATGGAGGCGATGCCGTGGACGACGGTACAGAAGATGACGGGCGCGATCATCATGCGGACCAGCGAGATGAACCCGTCGCCCAGGGGTTTGAGATCGGCTCCGAACGACGGCCACAGCCAGCCGACTGCGGCCCCGGCCAGGACGCCGATCAGGCACTGGACGTAGAGCAGGGACAGCAGCCTGCGCAGGCGGCTCGGGGGAGATTTGACGGTACCCGGGGCAGCGTCGTTGCGGCTCATGCGGGGCGTCCTTCCAGGACGGGAACGAGGAGTTCGGCTCGGGCGATGCGGCGGGCGGCGCGGTGCAGCAGCACCGTGGGGGACGTGCCCTCCGCCGCGGGGACGGCTCGGGCGGTGATGACACCGGCCGGGGTGCCCAGGCGCAGCGTCCCTTCGGCGGTCTGCCGGGCGACGCGGTGGGCGAGGGTGCCGGGGATGGCGGCTGCGGTGGCCAGGGCGACAGCCGAGGTGAGACCGATCGCCGGGTGGGGCGCGTGCATGGAGACCATGCGGACGGCCAGGTCGTACTCGTCCTGTTGGACGAGGGTGGCATCGGTGGTGCGGTAGGCGACAGGACGGGCGACCACTCCGACCTTCGGGACGGCGTGGCTGACGGGGTCGCTCTCCTGGGCCAGCCCCATGGCCAGGGCCGCCTGTCGGCGCAGCACGGTCAGGGCGGGCACCGCCGCGGCGAACTCGGCGAGGGACTCGGTGCCGTCGAGTCCGAACGCCTTGGCCTCGAACAGGGCCGCCGGGGCGCCGGCGTCGACCAGGGATGCCTCGACGGTGCCGGCGGGCCCGGTCAGGGTGTCCAGGGCGTGACCGGTCGGCAGGGCACGGCCCGTCGACGTACCAGCCGGGTCCTCGAAGCCGAGCAGCACCGGCACGCCCGGCGCGGCGGTGCCCGGCACCCGGGCCGTCCCCGCGTCGGGGGCGGCACACCCCGGCGTGGGGATGGTGCCGCTGAGCCTGGCGCCGGTGTTGACGTTGACCATCCGCACCGTAGTGGAGTCCGACGTGACCGGCACCAGGCCGTTGTGGACGGCGTACAGGGCGACAGCGGTGGCGCAGTTGCCACAGTTGCTGGTCCACTCCACCCGCTCGTCACCGATGCCGACCTGCGCGAAGGCGTACTCGACGTCGACACCCGGCTTCGTCGAGGTCCGCACGATCGCCGCCTTCGAGGTGGTGGAGGAGGCACCGCCGACGCCGTCGATCTGGCGGGGGTCTGCGGCGTTGTAGGCGGCGAGCAGCAGGGTGTCGGTGTCCACGCCGGTCGCCACCACGTCGTGGTGGTCGAAGATCCAGCACTTGCTGGTACCTCCGCGGATCATCTCGCCCTGCAGACGCAACACAACAGACTCCTCGTGAGAACCCCGACCCCGACGGCACTTCCGTGCGGGGGTGCGATCCACAGTGGGCGCGAGCAGCGTGAAGTACAATCTCGGAAATCTGCATGGGTATTAAGCTGAAGTGAACGCTGGAGGTGGCGAGATGCTCGACGTCCGGCGCATCCTGCTCTTCACCGAGGTCGCCCGCCGGGGCTCGGTCACGGCGACCGCACGCGCCCTCAACTACACGCCGTCAGCGGTGTCGCAGCAGGTCAGCCGCCTGGAGGCGGAGGCGGGGCAGCCGCTGTTGGAGCGTCATGCGCGGGGTGTCACACTCACCGACGCGGGGCGCGCGCTGGCCGAGCGTGGACAGCGGATCGAGCGCGAACTGACGGCCGCGGAGAACGAACTCGCCGACTTCGCGGGACTGCGTGCCGGCACGCTCCGGGTCGGAACCTTCCCCACCGTCGGCGCCTCCCTCCTCCCCCGGGCCGTGATCGCCTTTCGCCAGACGCACCCCGACGTGCGGCTGACGGTGCGCAGCGCCCGTATCGCGGGGCTGTGGGCGATGCTGGAGAACCGCGAGATCGAGATGTCCCTGATGTGGGACTACGACTGGAACCGCATCGACCGCGAGGACATCGTCGTCACCTCGCTCGTCGACGACCCTCCGGCACTCCTCGTCGGCAAGGACCACCCCCTCGCCGGCCGCTCTTCGGCCGCGCTCGCCGACTTCGCCGACGACGCCTGGATCACCCGTGCCGACCACCACCCGGTGGCCGAGGCCCTCGCCCGCAGTTGCCGCGCGGCCGGTTTCGAGCCGCAGATCGCCTATGAGGCCCATGACTACCAGGAGGCCCAGGCCATGGTCGCCGCCGGCATCGGCGTCGCCCTCGCTCCGACCCTGGCCCTGGAGGGCATCCGAGGAGGCGTCAGCGTCCTGCCGCTCCTGCCCCCCGCCCCGGTGCGCCGCATCCTCCTGGTACGCATGAGCGACCACGCCCTGACCCCGGCCGCCGAAGCCTTCACGGGCTTCCTGCGCGACAGCGCGGCGGTCGCCGGAGGGCGATGAAGCGCCGCGTTCACCTGTGATGTCGTCAGGTGGTCACTTCGCGCGAAGTCATCGCCCAAGTGGAGGACGGTGTGCCCATCGTTTACGGCAGTCCCGCACGCCAACAGGTCCTTCGCTCCAGCCGCCCGACAGGGCTCCGCCGGGGACCAGATACGTGATCAGTCGAAGGCCCAGACCCTTCGCTTGCACATGGCCGGTTCACGCCGTTGTTTGTGGGACGACAGCATCTCCACCGACCTCGTCGCGATCTGCGACCTGCCTGGTGCCCCATGCCCGACGGCATCTACCGCTGCTCCCGCATCGTCCGGGCACCAAGCCTCACGCCGACCGCAAGCCCTCGATTCCTCGCGTCCTGCCCGCGTCCCGAATCCGGCTCCATATCCCTCCCGCACGCCACCTGCGGAGCCCTGCCCCTATGCCGGACCAAGACATCCGCGCAGGTCAGAGCGGCTCGAACTAACGCCGCCAGCAACGGAGTCGAACTCACGAGCAGAGGATTCAGCCCCGTGGCCCAAACCCCTTAATCTGCACCCCCCGATGAGACGTTTTCGCAGGTCACAGGAGTGCACAGTGGGGCGGGTGGGACTCGAACCTAAATTGGTGACGCGTCTCACCTGCGTTTCACCGACGGAACGGACATATCCATCCGCTTCCATCCGGCCGCATCCTGCTCGATCCTGCTCCATCGGGGGCCGTTAGGCGTTCGCCACGGTCCGCGGTTACGTTCTGCAGCAAGCGATTGCCCCCAACACCATTCGCCGCCATCCACTATCCGCCTCGGCCCAAGCCCCGACGTGCGCCAGCGGACCACCTCCCTGGCCGGCTTCCATGGCTCTGGCAAGGTAGCCCGTGGGCAGACCTGTGCTGTTGTGACGTGCCGCCTTGACGAGCAGGGCGTCCCCCAGCAGGTCCGGCACCAGACGCACGGTGGTGCTATGGCTCAGGACCACCCCGGCGCCCTTCAAGGTCGCCAAGTGCTGGGCGCAGACGTCGAACGGCAAGCCGGTCAGGGCTTCCAGCGACGTGCGGACCTCCGGTTCCGCGAGCCGCACAGACTGGAACGCGGCGGGGGCGGAAAGCAGGTCCTGGGGTACCTGACCGGATGCCGGATCGGCGGTCAGCGCTTCGGCGATCCGGTCCGTGAGTTCCAGGCGGAGTTGCTCGTCGCCCTCGAATCTCCGGGGATCCAGGGCGCCGCTGTTGATTAGTGCCGCGCCGGTGACGATCAACGGCGGGCAATCCCGTGCCGCGGTGGCGAGACTCGGTGCATGGAGTCGTGCCGCTTCGTCCAGGATCTCGCTGGCCGGGGAGAGGACGTCGTCGAACTCCAGGTCCCCGATCTCAACCATGGTGGCCTCGTTCGCGTGCAGGCCAGCCTGGGCCAGTGCGCGGCGGTCGTGGGCCACGTCGTAGGGCCGTAGGGAGAGCAGCACGTTGGCGGAGCCGTTGGCACTCCGGACCGCGGAGACAATCCTTTCCAGGGGGAGGGTGTTGTCGTGTGCGTCGTCGACGATCATCAGCAGACTGCCGTGCTCGGCAGTTCCCTGAACGAGCCCGGGCCGATGGCGAAGTCGGGGCCGAGCACCCGTACTTCGACGGCGGGCTCTGCCTCGCGCAGCGCTTCGCACAGGGCCGTCACGATCTTCGTCTCCCCGACTCCTCCCCTACCGATGAGAAGCGCGACGTCGCCTCACCACTTAGGGAGGCACGACGGCCAGCGGTCGTTCGATTTTTGCCGAGGCATGTTGAGGTACGGAAAGTGCCGCTGAGATTGGTCTTGGTCTGATCTGCCACAGCTGCCCGGATCGGCAGCGCATGAGGGGCTTTGGCAGAAGGTCTCGCGCGCCGGGCTGCAGATTCTGGAGGTCCGCGCGAAATCCCCTTGCTCAATGGTCAAGAATCATTGACCATTGCTCGCATGCCTACTGACGATCTTCCCGAGACGTTTCACGTCACCACGGACGAGCAGCTGCGCGCCGTCTCCAATCTCACGCGTCACCGGATCATGGCCGTGCTTCGCTTCGCGCCGGCGACGATTACGCAGATCGCCGAGCGGGTGGGCCTTGCGAAGGGGAGTTCCAGCTATCACGTGCGGCTGCTGGAGCGGGCCGGCTTGGTGAAGGTGGTACGGACGCGGAAGGTGCGGGGTGTCACCGAGCGGTACTACGCGATGGCCGCGCGGGCGATCGTGCTGCCGGATCCGGGCGAGGGAGGGCCGGATGTGCTGATGCGGCATGCGGTGGCGGACTTGGAGGCGTCGCCGGTGGATGGCGAGCGGCACGTACGGATGGCGCATCTGCGGCTCACCGACGAGCAGTTCGCGGAGCTGGGGGCGCGGCTGCAGGCACTGGCGGACGAGTACCGGGAGCTGTCCGATCCGTCGCTGCCGGACGCGTCACTCGTCTTCGCACTGTTCCACCCGGCACCGCGCGAGCAGGCCAAGGGGGGCGCCAAGTGACCTCAGGTGTTCGGAAGTTGCCGACGGGGTTCGGACGGCTGTGGACTGCGCAGACGGTGTCCTCGCTCGGTGACGGGGTGTCGCATGCCGCCCTGCCGCTGCTCGCGTTGACGTTGACGCGGGAGCCGATGGCGCTCGCCGTCGTCACGGCCGCCGGGACGCTGCCGTGGCTGCTGTTCGGGGTGCTCGGCGGTGCACTGGTGGACCGCTGGGACCGCCGGCGCACGATGTGGGTCATGGACGCGGCGCGTGCGGTGTTGCTCGCGATACCGGCGGCGGCAGCCGCGCTCGACGTGCTGAGCATTCCGCTGGTCGCGGCCGTCGCCTTCCTGCTCGGCCTCGGTGGACTCTTCTTCGACACGGCCGCCACGGCCTATCTGCCGGATCTGCTCGGCCGCGACCCCGCACTCCTGGAGCGAGCCAACTCTCGCTTGCGCGGAGCCCAGACCGCCATGTCGGGCTTCGCGGGGCCGCCTGCGGGCAGTGCGCTGCTCGCGCTCGGGCGGGCCGTTCCGCTGCTCGCCGACGCGGTGTCGTTCATGCTCTCCGCACTGCTCGTACGGTCGCTTCCCGCCATGCCCCGGCCCGTGCCGGAGGTCCGCGAGTCGCTGCTTCGGCAGGCGCGGGCCGGGGCGTCGTACGTCTTCCGGGACCGGTTGCTGCTCGGGCTCGCGCTCCGCCCGGCAGTCGGGAACGTCGCCTTCCTCGCTGTTGAGACCGTCCTGGCTCTTTTCGCGCACGACCGCCTCGGCATCGACACCTACGGCTTCGGCCTGCTCCTCACGGCGGAGGCCACCGGCGGCTTGCTCGGTGCAGGCATCGCCTCCTACCTTGGCCGACGACTCGGCACCGGCACCGCACTGACCTGCACAGCCGTCGTCGAAGGGCTTGCCATCCTGGGCCTGGCCGCTGCCCCGAACCCGTACGTGGCCGGACTGGCGCTCGCCGTCTGCGGAGCCGGCATGGGCGCCACGATGGTGCTCGGGCCCTCCCTGCGGCAGGCGATCGTCCCGGCCCACCTCATGGGTCGGGTCGCCTCCACCTCCCGCATGCTGGCCATGTGCGCCGCCCCCATCGGGGCCTTCCTCGGCGGCTGGCTGGCCACCACCTACGACATCCGCACCCCGCTCTACGCCGCCGCCGTCCTCCTCCTGACGATGACGGCCGTCACAGCATCCATGACCAACAACCGCCGAGTCGAAGCGGCGCTGCGTGCCGCCGACCCGGCCGGCGGTCCGGATCACCCGGCATCCAAGGATCCCGCCCAAGAGAGCGCACCTGACGTGTTGTGACGCCTGTGTCACGAGGCTCAAGCAGTTCGATTCCGGGGCTCACCCAGGTGCCTCCCGAAGTGGTGAACATCTGCTGTCGGTTCTCGTGAACAGAGCCATACCTGCCCCGCTCTACACAACCAGCCCGTTCGCAGCAGGTGTCCTTTGACACTGAAGCCAGTCGTTGTGTCATTCAACCCAGTCGACTGGCGGTTCAGAATCCAAACCCCAGCCAACACGGGCCCCAACGCTGCGAATCCGTCTGCACCCCGGACAGTCCGCCTCGCCCCGGCGTCCCTGCGGCCAGCCGCAGGCGGAGCACCCCGTCCCTGCCCCATGCGGCAACCGTACGACCAACGCCATCCCACGGCGGCACGCGCAGCCTCGGCAAGCTTCCGCGCCTCCGCGAAAGGGAATCGTCCACCCAGGGCCTTCCTGAACGGCCCGCACAGGTTCCGGGGGAATCATGGCATTTGCTGAGTTCGATGACTTTTGCTTCTACTGCCCGATCGAACCTGCAGTTCATCCGAAGGCGGCGCAGGTTGACGAAGCAGCGCGGCGCTGGGCAAGGGCGATGGGGATCTGCACAGGCACGCGACAGGACAACAGTGACTACGGCCAGATGGTGTGCCGCTGGGCTCCTGATGGGGATCGGGAAATGCTCGACCTGGCGACGCGCCACGCGTACGTGACCTTCGCACTGGATGACCTGCTTTTCGACAGCGGGCCAATCTGCCGGAGTCCTGACCACGTGTCCTTGCTGGTCGGTCGGCTGGTCCGTTCCTTGGCGTCGCCCGAGGCGGAGCCGCTGCCGAGCGGCTTCCCCGGGCTCGATCGTGCGGTCGCCGCGCAGCGTGCGTGTGCCGCGGAGATCAGAGCCAAGTGCCGGCCGGACACGGTGCGGAGATGGATCGACTCGATGGTCGAATGGTACGTGGGTGCGCTGTCGGTGGTGGCGCACCGGCAGATGGGCAAGGTGCTGGGCTTCCGGGACTATCTGAATCTCGGCTACATGGACCGGGCCATCCGGTACTGCGTGGTGGTGATCCAGATCGCGGAAGGGACAGTGCTGCCGAACGCCGAGCTGGAGTCGCCGCTGGTACGGGCGGTGACGGAAGCGGCGTATCTGCTGGTGACCGTGGACAGCGATCTGTACTCCTACAAAAAGGAGGCCCTGGAGGGGACGCTGGAGATGAACGTCGTGTCGGCTCTGATGCAGGAGGGGCACCCAGCCGGGTACGCCGCGAGGAAAGCGTTCGAGCTGCGGAACATGGTGATGGCACTCTTCATGCAGCTGATCCGACAGGCACGAGCGGGTGCGAGCGTTGAGCTGACGCGATACCTGGTACAGCTTGAGCACCTGGTGCGAGGAAACCTGGACTGGGGGCTCCGGTCGCCTCGATATGACGTGAACGGTGACCCCGTGGCGTTTCGGGTCGTTGCTGCCCCGCAGCCACATCATTTGGTGCCATCGGCACTGCCAGAAATCGCATGGTGGTGGGAATTGATCGCCTGACCGGCCACGCAAACCCTCAAGGGGCCATGCCAGGCTCATGCATACCGAAGTTGAGTGGCGCCGGCGGCAACAGGCAGCCGGCAGACGCTGCCCTCCTTGTTCAGCGACAGCGCGGCGAAGCCGAGCCGGGTGGCTCCGGTCTTGTTGCCCGGCCAGCCGGTCTCCTCACTGTTCAGCTTGAAGTGGTCGACGACCTCGGCCAGGCCCAGGACCCGCGCCCCGTCACTCACTGATCACTGTTCCAACATCACATCACCGCAGAATTCATGGAACGTCACTGCTCACAAGCCCGTCAGAGGGGACGGCAGACCACGTTGCCGCCGAGGTCGGAATCTGCAGGGATCCATGACCGTGGGGATCCGGGGCTGCCACGGCGGCACCCAGTCCCGCGCTGCGGTCGCTCGTGCCTCCGCTTCCGATGCCGTTCGCACCCCCAGAGAACAGGCCATGAGCAGAACCGATCACCGCACCCCGAACGACCGGCTGCGCGAGCTGATCCGCGAGTCGGACTGGACGTACGAGGCACTGGCCCGCGCCGTCAACACCCTCGGCGCTTCGTCTGGGCTCCGGCTGCGCTACGACCGGACAGCCGTTGCCCAGTGGGTCCGGGGCGTCCGTCCCCGGCCGCCCGTCCCCGAGTTGGCCGCAGAGGCGCTCTCGCGCAAGCTCGGCCGAACCGTCCCCGTCACGGACACCGGACTGGCGCCCCCGGGCATACCCGGAGCCGCATTGCCGGGATCCCCCGATCCGCTGGTGAGGCTCGGAGAACTCAGAGAGGCTTATCTCGACCCCGTGCTCAGGGAGTCGATGCGCCGGAGCCTCTTGGCCGACGACTGGCCGTCGCCGGACTGGGCGGACGACGACAGTTCGGGCGGCACCGGTCTGTGTGGTCCGGTGCAACGGCCGTCGACCGGAGGTCCGCACTGGCGGATCGGGATGAGTGAGGTCGACGGCCTGGAAGCCATGGGCCGGTACTACAACGCGGTCTGGGATACGTTCGGCGGCGGCCACGGCACCAGCGCGCTCGCCGCCTGCCTCGCGGACGACGTGGCCGTCTGGCTGCGCTCCCCGATGGCCGACGGAGTTCGTAAGGCCCTCATGTCCAGGGCCGCCGAACTGACGCTGTGGCTGTCCCTGATGTACTTCGAGGACGGCCAATACGGTTTCACCAAGCGCTATCTGGGCATCGCGGCGCAGCTGGCCCGGGGCGCGGACGACCGGACGATGTATGTCACGGCACTCGCCAGGTCGGCCACGGTGGCGCGGCTTCTGGGCCAGTACGGCAAGGCGGCCCACCTGGCCGACGCGGCCCAGGTTCTGCTCACCGAGTGCGCTCCGGACGCGGTCGTCTTCGCCCAGGGCGAGTTCGCGATAGCGTACGCGGCCGTCGGCGACATGCGGGCCGCCCAGCGGTGCCTGGACACCGCCGAGCAGAGCCTGTCCCGCTGCGGCGGTTCATCCGCCACCACTGAGGAACTGCTGGCCAGGCATCACTGGCAGCGGTCTGGGGTCCTTGTCTTCCAGAACCGGCCCGGCGACGTAGTGTCGGTGCTGCGCACATCGCTGCGGAACATCCCGCAGGGGAACCGCCGCTTCCGCGTCACCGTCATGGCCAACACGGCCTATGCCCAGCTCCGGCTGGGGCTCCTGGACGAAGCATGTGCCACGCTCCAGCAGCTCCTCCCCGACTTCTCCCGGCTCCGCAGCGCCGACATGGCAGGCGTTCTGGGCGAGTTGCTGGGCATGGTCGGCTCCTTCGGCCGGGCCAGGCCGGCCGCCGACCTGCTGCAGCAGGCGCAGGACCTGCTGCGACAGGGCCCGGTGTCGACGCGCCCCTACGGCCATTGACGGCGGTTCTCTACGCACGTTGAGACACACCCAGAAGTTCATCGTTCAACACGTTCAACACGGGGCGCGCCGTCACCTCTGGCGGTGGCGTCCGGAGGCCTGGGGTAATGGGACGACCCCAAGATCATCCTCACCAGGGAGCCCCCACTGTTCCCCCACCCTGAGTCCACGCCCCGCGTCACCCGCCCGTCGAAGGGCCCCGAGAACGCCTCCCCTCATCCGCCCGAACCGCCCTCCGGTGGTGGGCTGTACGCCGCCCGGCAGCGACTGTTCGCGGCTCTCACCGGTGAACAGAGGTTGCAGAGTCGCGATCTGGAACAACTGGCGGCGGCCGCCTGCTGGCCGCTGCCCCAGTCCGTGCAGGCGGTCGTTTCCCGAGACACCCGTACGAGCGTCCATGTCCCGGACGGCTGTCGCGTGCTATGGCAGGTGTCCGCGAACCGGGTGCGTGTGCTCGTCGCCGAATCCGGCTCCGGCCCCGGCCGGAACGCGGCCACCGCTCTCGGCGCTGCCTTCTGCGGCTCCTCGGCCGTCGTCGGCCCGAGCGTCCCCCTCGCGCTCGCCGGAACGTCGTTGCGCTGGGCGGAGTATGTGCTGACGGAGCTGGGACGGAATGCGCGCGGCGTCCACCGCGCCGTGGACCATCCGGCCGGCTGGATCCTGGCGAACAACCGGCAGGTGGCGGACTCACTCGGCGCGGCCATGCTGGAGCCGCTGAACCGGTGCACTCCGCTGCGCAGGGAGCAGTTGGAGGCCACGCTGTTGGCATGGCTTCAATGGCGTGCTGCGCCGGAGGTCGCCCGGGCACTGAACGTTCACCCGCAGACGGTGCGCTACCGCATGCGCCGCCTGCATGCCCTGTTCGGGCAGTCGCTGTCCGAACCGGACATCTGCCTCGCACTGGAACTGGCCCTGCGCAACCGCCGTTTCCGGCAGCCGCCGCAGTAACTGCCCGAAGACACTTTCGTCACGACCGGAATCCCCTTCAAGGCCGAAGAGCCGAACCGTTCGTCGGCGCTTTGCTCCCTGCGTCAGGAAAGCGAGCCCCGCCCGGCGGGGCACCGTACGCGCAGGAGGAAACAGTGAGTCAACGAGCGTATCGACCCGTCAACAGGAAGAAGTGGATTGCGGCCTCGGCGGTGGCCGTGGTCGCGGCAGGGGCACTGGCGCTGCCCGGCGCCTTCGCCAACGAGCCCGGCGCCGGAAGCAGCGCCGAGGCCTCGGGAGGCCCGGGCGGTGCGGTGTCCGTCGAATGCTCGGCGGGGCCGCACACCACACCGGCCGGCGGGGCGACGGTCACGCCGGAAACCGAGGCCCCCACGACCTTGCCGGCCCCGGCCCCGGCCGCCCCGGACCCGGAGCACACCGCGCCGAGTTCTGAGGGCTCTGGTCACAGCTACCAGGCCGAGGGAGACAAGTCCGCAGCAAACACCGAGAGTTCCCCGGCCGATTCCCCGGAGGGAGTGGCCGAGGACTGCGCGGACAGCAGCATCGGCGGCGGGGCGGAGGCGTCGGCGGTTGCGAGCCGGCTCGTGCAGGTGCAGCAGGAGCTGGCGGGGGACCCCGAGCGGGTCAGGACGCTGAGCACCGCGGACCTCGAAGTGCTGTGGGCGAACCGCGACGCGTCTCTGAAGTGGGCCATGCAGCAGGAGCAGCGCGGCGGGCGGGCGCTGTGGGGCAACGAGGCACCGCGGCTCGACAACCACGGCGCTGTGGCCCCGGATGCCGGTAATCCTGGGGCGGTGTTCTCCCGGGCGCTCTTCGACAGGCTCAAGAAGGCGCCCCTGTCCGAGTTTCTGCAGATCCGGAAGGCCGCGCTGAGCGCGCCGTCGTCCAGCACGCAGGACCAGCGTCTCAGGAACAGCTTCTACTCCAACGGCTGCACGGGGATCAGCCAGGTCATGAACCTCCCACAGGAGATCGTCGACGCCTGCATCCGGCACGACTTCGCGTACACGGTGGGCCCCAACATCGCAGCCCGGACCCAGCAGGACCCGTCCACGCTGCGCCGCGATGCCGACGACCAGCTGTGGGATGACTTCAACGCCTCGGGGCACCCCTACGCGGCCACGGTCTTCTGGGCCGGGCTCCGCGTAGGCGGCTGGATGAACTTCGCCGCGACACCCGAGGAAGGTGACGAGATCGACTCGTTTGCGTCCGGCCGGCCCACCGACTAGCGGATCGGCGGGACCAGAACGCCCTTGGGCCAGGAGCGCACGGCAACGGCAGACGCCGCAGCCGTGCGCTCCTGCGCTGCGCCGCTTGCGCCCGTCACGCTGCGTGTGGCGGCGGCCCGAGCGGTTGGTCGAGCAGGCCCGCGGTGCAGGCCAGTGTGGCCGCCTGTACCCGGTTGCTCAGATCCAGCACCTTCAGCAGGTGGCTCACCTCGGCTTTGACACGGGACTCGGTCATGCCGAGGCTCTGGCCGATCCGGGCGTTGGACATGCCATGTGCGATCAGCGCGAGGAGATACCGCTGGCCGGGGGTCAGAAACCGGATCCGCTCCCGGGCCTGACCGCCGCGTGCGCTGGTGGAGTGGGTGTAGCGCTCGATGAGGCCGCGGGTCATCGCGGGCGAGATCAGCGCGTCTCCGGCCACGACGGTGCGGATGGCGGCGATGAGTTCCTGTGGGGCGACGTCCTTGAGGATGAAACCGTCGGCGCCGGCGCTCAGTGCGGCGTACAGGTGGTCGTCCAGGGCGTGTGCGGTCAGCATCACGACGCGTGGCCGGCCCGGCATTTGGGCCATCCCGCGGATGGCGGTGAGCCCGTCGACGCGGGGCATGTTGACGTCGATGACGGCGATGTCGGGTCGGTGCAGCCGCACGAGATGGCCGATGTCGGAGCCGTCGGCGGCCTCGCCCACCACCGTGATGTCGTCGACGGACTCGAGCACCAGGCGGATCCCCTGGCGGACCAGCGTCTCGTCGTCTACGAGAAGCACTCGGATCATGGCCTCTTCCCCTCTTCCGTACGGTCATTCGTACCGGTCTGCTTTGTCGTAGGGTCAGGCCGCCTGGCGTTCGGCATGCGCCGGGATGCTCACGTGCATCCAAAAGCCCCCGTCGGGGGTGCGCGCCCAGCTCAGGTGGCCACCGAGCTCGTTGACGCGCTCCAGCGCTCCGGCAAGGCCGCGCCCGCCGCTGGGCAGCCGGGCCGCCGCAGTGGGCACGGCCGCTGGTCCGTTGCGCACGGTCAGCTCCAGCCTGTTCCGGTCACCTGTCGCCTCCAGTCGGATCCAGGAGCCGGAAGCGTGCCGCATCGCGTTGGAAAGGCCCTCCTGGGCGGCTCGGTAAAGCGTCTTGTAGGCGGCAGCCCCCGTGTCCGGCAGTTCTCCGGTCGTCCGCCAGGAAACGTCGACCCCTGCCTGGCGGACGCGTTCCACCAGCTCCGCAACGTCCCTCAACCACCGCTCGCCGGCGCAATTGCGGCTGTCGGCGGCCGGATCACGCAGTACGTCGACCAGGTCCCGAAGCTCTGTCATGGCCCGGCGCCCCAAGCCGCCGATCAGGGCGCCGGTCCGCTCTCCGGCGGCCTGTGCGCCGACTTCCAGCGCCCCTGCCTGGATCACGATGAGGCCGATGTAGTGGGCCACCACGTCGTGCAGGTCCCGGGCCAGCCGGACCCGCTCTTGCAGGGCCGCGTTGTACGCCAGCAGCTCCTGCTCGCGTTTGAGCCGCTGCGCCTGGTCGTACAACACGCTGATGTGCAGCCGATGGCCGCGCACCGCCCAGGCGACCAGGAGGGGAACGCCCACCGAGACCAGGGAGCGTATTGTCCCGTCCACGAGCACCGCGACCCACGGCGCATCGGCGGGGAACCTACCGAAGACGGGCGACAACGGGAGCCAGGGCAGCACCAGCCCGGCGGCCACGACGACCGCGGCCCAGCGGCGCCGACTGTGCATGACGAGGGTGTAGACGCTGGCGGGGAGGAGGATGCTGGTTCCCTGCAGCGCCGTGTCCGCCACCGCCAGCGCGGCGGGCACGAGCGGTCTCGACCTGCGCACCGCTTGGCTCAGAGAACCGAGCACCGCCACCGCAACAATCACGGTCAGCCGGCGTTTGGTGGGCACGTCAAATGCGGGGGCGGCCGCCATGGGCAGGAAGACGAGCAGGTTGAGCAGGTTGAAGCCGGCTGACCCGACGGCGAGTGCGACGTCGTAGAAGCGCCCGCGTTTGATCGGCCGCGGGCTCGGCTGGCGCCGACGGTGCCGTTGCCGGGGGTGCGGCCGGGAGAGGCCGTCTCCCTGCCGTTCGCCACGGGGGCGGATCGTCCGGCGTCGAGCGCAATGCGCCGACTGCCCGTCCTTTTCACAGGTCACGGCGACGCTGCCGCCGCTGGTCGCGCCCCTGGCCTCTCCCCCGGCACTCAATCTCATGTGTTCTCCAACGGCCAGTAAGGGTGTGTGGCGTGGAGTACGCCCGGTGTCGGCACGCCACTCAGCCGCTTGACCCCGTTGAGCCGTGTCTTGTCGAAATCTGACAAACCAGCAGGGCTCCCGTCCGGCGTCCCCTGCTTCATGCCAAGCCCGACTTCCGGGCCGGGCCGACCCGCCCTCAGGTGGATGCGTCGGACTTCCGTCGCCGGTGTGATGCGGGTGTGGCCGGAGGTCCTTCCACCGGCCGTTCCTCCGACTCCCAACCCTTGAGGAGACCCCCATGACCTGGGTCGACAGCTACCTGCACGCACCGCTCACCGGCGGGGACTACACCGACGACAGAGATCTGTACGAGCCCCCGTACGCTGTCGTCGAGGAGTCAGTCCGTCACACGTTCGTGGAGCCCTCCCCCGAGTTCGATGCCACCGTCCGGCAGCGCGTCGCCCGTCTCTACCGGCATGCGACCGCCGCTCGGCGCCCGTGACACCGCGGCAGCCCAAGGGACTCGGGCCATGCCCGCGTCCACCCCCGTGGAGCACACGCAGCCCGCCATGCCCGTCACCGAGCACAGTCGCTCGGTGACGGGCATCGTCCTGCTCGGGCCCGTACTCGTCCCGCCGACGCGGAAGGTTTCCGCAAACGCACGAAGAGCTGCTCCGGCGGATGAGACGAACATCCGCCGGAGCAGCTCTTCACCATGCCCGGGTCAGCCGAACGGCCCTACCGGGAACCCTGGCGAACCACCCGGCAACCCCGGATCGCCCGGGAACCCCGGCGGACCACCCGGCAACCCTGGCAACCCCGGAAACCCCGGCCCATCGGGGCCACCCGGCAACCCTGGCAACCCCGGCAATCCCGGAAACCCCGGACTGCTCGGAGCTCCGTGACCGCCCGGGCCCCCAGTGCCCCCGGCTGCTCCTGCTCCCCCCGGCAACCCCGGAAGACCCGGAAGACCCGGAAAACCCGGCAGGCCGGGAAAGCCCGGTGTCCCGCCGGTTTTCCCCCCGGGCCCCTGCGACGATTCGGCTCCTGACGGGGGCGGTCCGCCGCCGACGTCGGCGGCGTGAGCGGCGATCAAGTCCCGGAAGGCAGTCACATCGGTGTAGATCACATTGCTGTCACCGCATGAGGGACGGGAGTCGTCGCCCGCCCGGCTGGTGGTACCGACGAGCCGCCAGCCTGCCCCGTCCTTCACCAGTGCCGGACCGCCGGAGTCCCCGAAGCAGGCTGTGTCCGTCGGGGTGCCCGCGAAGCACAACTCCCCGCCCCCTTGGATCCCGGGGCAGTCCTGCGCCGCCAGCACCGTGGTGTCCAGTTCCTTCAACTGCTTGGGTGGTGCTGTGGAGCAGCCCTTCTGCGGGCAGTCCTGCCCCCAGCCGATCAGCCGGACCGCCTGCCGCGGCTGCGGGCTGCTGCCGGCCACCTCGACCGGCGCGCCGGCGACCTTCTCGAACAGGACGAGCAGGGCGAAGTCCGCACGATCCGGAGCCGGTACGACACGGGCCACCTGCCCGACCACACCTCCACTCGTACGGTCCTTCGAGCCGATGCGCACGGCCATCCCACTCGCCTGCCCGCCCTGGACGCAGTGCGCGGCGGTGACCATGACCGCGGGTGCGACGAGCGCCGCCCCGCATTGATGGTCTCCCGAGGGGGACTGCAGCGATCCCATGAACGGGTACTCCTCGGATGCCTCCTGCCCACCGACGATGAAGCTCGTCTCGGACCCGTAGGCCGAGTCGAGCACTGCGGCCGCCCCGACGGTCACGGCCATACCGGCCACGGCCAGTTTCCACTTCCCGATGAAGGGCCTGCGCCTGCTTCCGCCTCTTGCGCGTCCCATGCTTCCTCCGAACTGCAGAATGCGCGGCGGGCCTCAGGAGGCTCGCCTGCCGGACGGGACGCAGTGAAGCGGCGACGAAGGTCGGGCGGATCATCCGCCGGGCGGAGAAGGCCCGACCAAGCGTTCAAGTCCCCCTGTTCTTGTCGCACTTGGAGCAACCACCCCCGTGAGACCGCTTCGTTGGACACCATGAACCAGGTCGGGCCGTGTCCGTTTCCCTCGGAGAGCATCCATGCCCACTGCCACCCCCCGTCCTTTTTCCAGCGTCCAACTGCCCGGTGACCACGCCCTGTTGCGAACAGTGGACCGGGACCGGATTCCCTGGTTCGAAGCCATCCATCACCGCCATCACACCGCCGTCCACGCGTACGCACTCACATGCGTTGCCGTGCCTGAGCTGGCAGAGCTCCTGTCGGCGTACGCCTTCTCACGGCTCCGCGATCAGGTGTCCAGAGGGTCGCGCGCCGCGACCGGCCTGCACGGCACCTGCCTGCGGGTGAATCTGCTGGCCTCGGTGCGCCGCGAAGCGGTCGAGGTCGATCCGCGCCAGATGTCCCCCGGATTCCGCAGGTGGGTGTCGGAGGGAGGGCTGTGGTCGATGGACGAGGACTACGGACTCTCGCAGTCCTACCAACGGCTGCCCGCCGTCGACCGGTGCCTCATCTGGCACACGCTGGTCGAGCGCGAGTCTCCGGCCGCCGTGGCCGACGTGACGGGGCTGCCACGTGCCCAGCTCCCCGACCGGTATCGGTCCGCGCTGACGGTACTGCGCCGAGCCCAGGCCGCCGCCCATCTGCACCAGGCCGACCACGTCGACTGCCGGCTGCACGGCGGAGTGGACGTCCTGATCTCCGCCTATCTGCCGTTGCACGGCGACGTCTACGCCCATCTGCGCGACTGCGCCGCCTGCCGAACCGTACGCACCCGGCTGAATCTCCTTCGGTCCCGCCTGGCCGACGAGTTGCCGCGGCGGCTGCTGGGGTGGTGGCCGGGCGAGGAATACCGCGGATACAAGAGCGCTCTGTCTGGTACAGCGACCCCAAGGCCCTCTTCGACAGCCGCCCGCTGCACTGTGCCGACCGGGGCCCGGGCCGCAGAAGTGAAGCCCTCACATACTGTCCGCCATTGCTCAGCGGCCCGGATGGATTCCTGGAATCGTTGCACCTGGCGCAGGCTTGCGGCGCGCGCGGCCTGGCCGACGTGGCTGACGGTCTTGCGTCGGCCTTTGAATCTCTGGTCCTTCGGCCCGCTGTGGTCCCCGCTGCACACCCACCTTGCCCGGTGTATCCAAGCAGCCAAGGACCACAACTGGGGCCTGCTCAAGGACAGTGCCGGCCAGCTCGCCGCAGCTGCCGCACGCTTGGACGCAGGCCAGATCAGGCCGACTGACAGACCAGGGTGAGAAGCCGTCTCTCAACCGATCTCGGAACGCGCAGATCGAACGGAGTTCCTGAGCGGGTGATCTTCCAGCCGTACGCGCACGAAGGCAGGGCGTCCTGGTAGCTCGGGGGGCGACCCCATTCCGAGTGGTTCCAGCAGGCCCTGTCTTCACCGTAGCGGCGGTGGACGCCGCACATAGCCTCTCCAGCCGCGTTTCCGCAGGTCAGAGAGACCTTGCTAGGTACTGGGCGCTCCGAGCGAACAACCGCATCGGCATCCGTCCAGGTTCCGTCCGGCGGATCGGATCGTGGCCGCCAGGAGAACGACCACCGCCCGGCGATCAACGGGATCCTGCTCCAGGACCACACCGGCAGACCGTGGCGCAACCTGCCTGAGCGTGTCGGCAGTTGGAAGACGTCCATGAGCGGCAGTGTTCAGTGGACGGCACGTGGGACCGTCAACTACCGATCCCCCCCCCTAAAGCCAAGGTCAGAAGGGGTCAGTGGCCGGGCGAGACTCACGAAGAAGCCCGTTCGCCACACCGACTCCAGGTAACCGCCTAACACGAAACACCCCTCCAAACCGCGTTTCCGCAGGTCAGAACCTTTCTGCATGGGTGAGCGATGGTGGGGCGGATGGGACTCGAACCCACGGCCGACGGATGATGAGTCCGCCGCTACGCCCACCCCATCCGAACCACGGCCGATCAGAGGCAAGGCCCGCTGCTCGGACAACACAGCGGACGCGTTTGGTTCGGCCGGGCTTCAGACCTGCAGTCGGCGCCCTCGTCACGCAAGGAACGACAGCCGCACCTGCCGACGAGGATTGTCCTTGTTCGTGTCCGCCAAACTCCGTTAAGACAACCGTCAAGGTACCCGAGCGCGGAATCTCCACCGGATACATTTCGCGGTCTTTCGGGCGGGTGCCGGGGCCCTCAGTATCCGCCCGCATCGTGCGAGCCGTGGCGAGCTGCTTCTGCGACAGGTCGATCCCGGTCGGGTGGGCCCCTGCTCTGGCCGGCCGAGCGGAAACGTAGGAACTTGCCGCTCGGTCCATGGATGCTGGACGGCCTTCCCGGCCCGACACGTGTCCACGGGGAGCCATGGACCGCCCTAAAATGGAACAAATTATCCATCGATGATCGAGGGCAACGTGTCGGCCAACGGTGTGGCATCGAACTTGTACCCGTTCGGCGCCGCAAGTGTCGGCGAGGCGCCCGAGCGCGACGACGCGCTGGTCAGTGCCATCGTCGGTGCCGTGGAGCTGGCCGGAGCGCATACCGGAAGCGTGTTTCTGCTCTCCGGCGACCACCGCTCGCTCGTAGTAGCCGCGTCGTGCGGGTCGCCACCCTCCCTGCTCAGCGGGTGGCGTCGGATCCCGGTGAACAGCGGTCTGCCGGTGGCGGAGGCATACCGCTCCGGGCGCATGGTCCATCTGGCCGGCGCGGAGGAGACCATGCGGCGCTTCCCGCAGCTCTCGGTCGCCCTGCCCTACCCGTTCGGCTCTGCGTCGGTCCCCGTACGGGCGGGCGAGCGGACCTTCGGCACCATCGCCGTGGTGTGGACGGCCAGGCCGGACGGGACAGGATTGTCGAGGGCGCAGCGCCGGAAGCTGCGCTCCGCCGCCGACCGGCTGGGCACCACCCTCGCCGGACTGCGGGCCCGCGGCGCGCTCGGTGAGTACGACGAGCGAACGGCTCCGGTAGTGGTCCCGCTGCCATCCGCTCCGGTGATCCGGGTGGGTCTGTTCGACTGGAATCTCAAGACCGGAGCCCTCACGGCCGACGACGAGCTGTGCGCGATCTTCGGAATGCCGCCCCGCGAGTTCGACGGACGGGCGGCCACCCTGGCGGCCATGATCGAGCCCACGGATCTGCCCGGCTTCCGGTCCGCCGCCCGTGCCGCGGTCCAGGAACGCCACGTACTGGCACACTGCCTGCGCATCCGGGACGGCCGCGGAGGCCACCACACCGTCGAGCTGTGGGGCCGGGTGCCCGAGAGCCCTGACGACCTGGAGGCTTCAGCCCATCTGGTCGGCGCCGTACTCGACTCCGGGAGCCGCATGGCCGCCGTGGCGGCGATCGAGCGGCTCGCGGACGGCTTCTTCGCGCTCTCGCCCGACGGACGCCTCGCCTACGCCAACCACAGCCTGGAGAGTCTGCTGCGGGTCCGCCAGGATGAACTGCTCGGCCGACGCCCCTGGGACGTCCTGCCCTGGCTGGCCGATCCCGTGTACGAGGACCGCTACCGGGCCGCCCTGGTCTCCCAGCAACCGGTCTCCTTCCTGGTCCGCCGCCCACCGGACAATTGGCTGGTCTTCTCCCTCCACCCGGGCGCTCAGGGCATGACGGGGTGGGTGGCACCGGCGCGACAGCCCGTACCGGCCGACACCGGACCCGGTGCAACCACCCTCACGGCAGGGGGGCCGCCCGCCTCCTGGTCACCTCCGCCCGCGGCCCCGCGCGTGGGTTCCCTCTACCGGGTGCTCACGCTGGGCAGCGCGCTCACCGAGGCGGTCACCGCGCACGAGGTGTTCGAGGCCGTCGCGGAGCAGCTCCTGCCCGCTTTCGGCGGTCAGAAGCTGGCGATCGCCGTGGTGGAGGAGCGGCGCCTGCGCCTGCTCGATCAGCGCGGCTACTCGAAGCGCTTTCTCACCCGGTTCGAAGGCACCCCGCTGCATGCCCGGCTGCCCGTGACGGACGCGCTGACCTCCGGGGCCCCGCTGTTCGTCGAGTCCCGTGAGGAGCTTCTCGAGACCTACCCCGGGATCATGGTCAGTCAGTCCAACTCCTGGGCATTCCTGCCCTTGATCGCCTCGAACCGCCCGGTCGGCGTCTGCCTGCTCGGCTTCGACGACGTCCACCGATTTCCCGACGAGGAGCGCGGAGTCCTCACCGCGCTGGGCGGCCTCATCGCCCAGGCCCTGGAACGCGCCAGGCTCTACGACGCCGAATTCGCCCTCGCCCGCGGCCTGCAGAACGCGCTGCTGCCGCACGGGCTGCCCACACTGCCGGGCCTCGATGTCACCGGGCGCTATCTTCCGGGCACCAGAGGGATGGACATCGGCGGCGACTGGTACGACGTCATCCCCACCGGCGACGAGGTCGCGCTGATCGTCGGGGACGTCGAGGGGCACAATGTCGCCGCTGCGGCTGCCATGGGCCAGCTGCGCAGCGCGGTGCGGGCTTTCGCCACCGCCGGCCACCGGCCGAGCGACGTCGTCGCCAACACCAACCGACTCCACATGGACCTCGACCCGGCGCTCCTCGCAAGCTGCTGCTACGCCCGCCTCCATCCTCGCTCGGGGGTCGTGCGCATCGTCCGTGCCGGCCACCCCCCGCCCTTGCTGCGCCTGCCCGACGGGCAGGCCGAAATCCTGGATGTGCCCGGCGGCCCTCTGCTCGGCATCGACACAGCGGCACACTTTCCGGAGTCGGAGCTGCGCCTCGTACCCGGGTCGGTCCTGGCCCTGTACACAGACGGACTGATCGAGAGGCGTGACTCGGACATCGATTCCGACGTCGACCGGCTCCGGGCGTCACTGGCCCGCATAGGCGGGGGCCGCCTGGAGGATCTGGCCGACGCGCTGCTGCGGGACGCCCGCCGTTCCGCCGACAGGGCGGACGACATCGCCCTCCTGCTCACCGAGTACGCCCCGCCACCGCAGACGGCGACATAGCCGGCGTCCGCACGCGCCGGCTCCGGCCCGCCGCCGTGAGGCAGCAGGCTCTCCGACGCCGCCGTCCCCTGCCCCCGGATCTTCCCCGTACGCCCCCTGGTAACCCGACGGGTCCCAGGTCCTGGCACTGTCCCTCGTGGCGGCCGCAGTGATGTGAAAGGGGCCACATATCCGCTGGCCGAGCGGCCGGAGAAGGCTCGGTTGAACTCGTCGAGGGCCTGCCGTCCCTTCAGGGACAGCGGCTCGGGCACGGTGGCCACCTGGTGCTCTGCTCGCTGGACGCCGCCGAAGGCCAGACGACCGGGGCCGTGGTGGGGCGGTGGTCAGCCGGCAGGGAGAGCAGTCCGTACGGCAAGAAACAGCAGAGGCGGCTGTTGCTCAACTCGCAGCACGATGAGCGCATCGCCACCTTCCGCTACGGCCGCTCCGGGCCGGCTGTCCGGGGACCGGTTCCGTCGGTTCCGCAGAAGGCACGCGGTCGGGCCGGGGCGAGCGGCGTCGGTGACCGCCGTGACCATCGTGACGGGGGACGTGGGCGACTCCGGCCCAGGCAACACACCCGGAAGGCAGTGGGGTGAGTTCTCGTGATCCCCGTCAGGCTTCTCGCCGATACCGGCAGTGAGCCCGTACTCCCCGGCACCGTGGTTCTGCGCTTGGTGACGATCATGTCGGCGACCAGGCCAACGAGCCTGCGCAGCGGGCGCCGGTCGTCGACGACGGTGTCGAGGGTGAGGGCCATCACCCCCACCTGGTCGCTGCCGTCCAGCATGGGCAGATACATCCGTACGCCGTCCGCCTGCGCGACCTCGACGGTGGTCGCGGTGAGGAAGGCCTTGCCGGCAGAGGAGTCGGCGATCGGCTCGGGCCCACCGACCAGCAGTCCCCTGCCCGGCAGCGGCGCCAGCAGTTCCTGCCCGTAGTCCTGCGGCAGGATGGACACCTCGCGACCGCCGAACCTGGCGACCTCCTCCGCGACCAGAGGAGCGATGAGCTGCGGTGGCATCTCGTGGGCCCGGTCCAGCAACAGGCCCAGCAGCCGCTCACCGAACCCTTCCTGCGGCAGTGATTGACGGAGCAGCTACGACCGGCGGGCCACCGGTGACGATGAGGCGCGCGGAACTGCGGTGCACGAGCCGTCCCGGCGGAAATGGGGCGCGCGCGCAGCGCGGCCTCGATCGCGTAGGGGACGGAGGAGACCGGGTCCGCGATCACGGCGAAGGCGAAAGCGAAGAAGAGGACCGAGTGCCGCGGCGAGCGCGGGTCAGCGACCTGTACGAGTGGGGCGGGTGGGACTCGAACCTATCCAGGTGACGCTTCTCACCTGCAGCTTTACCAAAGCGCCCGATTCATGCCCCCGATTCGATGCTGCCGGGTCCTACTCGGTCCTGCTCGATCCAGAGTGGTGCAGCGTTCGCTGCACCACCCGACCGCACTCACGTGGACACTTCGAGACCTGCCGTACGCGGCCATGAAGACAGCGACTCTCCCGACAGTGATCCCAAGCCTCGGAGCCCGCAGGCGAGGCGCGTCGCCATTTCGGCACCGTGACAGTACGTGAACACCATTGCCAGTCGCCTCGACGACTCAGGTCGCTGACACGCCTGACCATTCTCCGGCGGGCACGGACTCTGCGGGACGACGAGACGTGCCCGCGACAGCCTCGTTGTCAGTCAGGCACCAGGCGCCCGAGGGTGGGACCGACGCGACTTCACTCCAGGCCAGCCGCCTGCCGACGGCCTCGCCCAGGGTCCCCGTCACCCATCTCCCACGCAACCGACCGCGGAAGCCCCGGGCGACCGGCACGGCACGGGAAGGGACAGCCCGGTGACGACGTTCCCGCCTCAGGGACCTGAACTACCTCTCGGGCACTCCGGAGGTACCCGGCGCCGGGGAGCAGCTCTTCGAGGCAAAGGTCGCCTTGGTGGTCTCTGCCAGCCGGGGGCATGGGATACGCCATCGCCGCCGAACTCGCCCGCCAGGGTGCGTCAGTGGCCCTCACGGGCCCGGGGCGATGGCCAACGGCGGCTGGCGGCCGAGGCCATCCGGGAGGAAACCGGCCGCCGCGACCTCCCCCTCACCGCCCACAGCCGCGAAGACGGCGACCGCAAGACCGCCATCGACGCCGTCATGGATACTTTCGCCCGCCTCGACCTGCTCGTCTACACGACCGGCGTCAACCCCGCGCTCGACACCTCCGCCATCGACCTCGACTGCTGCCGCCGCATGTTCGACACCAATGTCCTGGGCGCGCTCGGTTTCACCCAACTGGCCTGGCAGGCATGGATGAAGGACCACGGCGGATCCGTCCTGCTGATGAAGACGGTCGCCGCCACCGGCGTGTGCCGGATGCCGACCTACAGCGCGACCAAAGCGGCACTCCACCGATTCACGGCCGACCTCGCGAACCAGCTCGCCCCGCGCGTACGCGTCAACGCCCTCGCCCCCGCCTTCGTCCAGACCTCCTTCATGGACACTCTCACCGCCCTGCCCCCGGACACCATCGCCGCCAGCTACCCCCTGGGACGCGTCGGCCAACCGGCGGACGTCGCCCACGCTGCGGCATTCCTCCTCCGCTCCTCCTGGATCACTGGCGTCACCCCACCGTCGACGGCGGAAAGTCCGTCGCCCCGCTCACCCACGACCGCACCAACCCCGCCCCCGGCCAGCCCGTCCGCTGAGGTGAGGAAGGAACGTCGGAACATCCCACCCACGCCCGGCGCCGGGCTGGCCGGAGAGGCTGTCTCTCAGCCGCCGAGGAGAGGAAGCGAGAGACGGCAGTTCACGGGTTCGGCATGCGCGGGGTCGAGGGCGTTGAAGACGAGCTGGAGGGCGTTGGAGTCGTAGGCGATCGAAAGGTGTTCGGACAGGTCCTGGGGACAGATCTCCTGGAGCAGGATGTTCCGTACTCTCGCGCCCGGCCCGGCCTTGAGGAACTGGTTGGGGTAGGGCGTGACGACCTCGTCGAGTCGGGTGACGATCGTGGTGTAGTCGACCCCCGGCTGGGTGTCGCCGTCCCGGTCGAGCGTCGTGTTCACCCGGGACCCCGGCATCTGGTCCGCGTACGCCTGCCCCATCACCAGGGACATCGTCGGGTTGAGGCCGAGGGCGGTGGAGAGGTCACCCAGACCTGAAGCGCCGGCACCGTGGTTGGACGGGGCCAGGCCGATGAGCCGACGTACCTTGTTGCGTGCCGGCTTCGCGGGGTCCGTACCCCCCTCGAACCGCAGGTACCAGCGGGGCATCAGACCGCCGCCCTGGGAGTGCCCCACCAGGTCGACCTGCCGGGCACCGGTGGCCTTGAGCACCCGGTCGACGTAGCGGGCGATCTCACGGGCGGAGTCGGGAATGTGCTGCGTGCCCTTGAACGGAACTCCCGGCTGCCCGCCGTAGTTCGGCGCGAAGACGCAGTACCCGTCCCGCTTGAGCAAGGGGGACAGTCCCGCCCAGTTCGTGTAGGCGTTCGTCCAGGTCGCGTGCAGCAGGACGACGGGGCGGGGGTGCGCGGCAGTCGGCTTGCACTGCCAGTCGTTCGCCCCCGGCGGCGAGGCATCCGGATGCACGAGCCCGCCGATCACGGCCGCGGGGCCCGAGGTGGTCGGCCACACAGGCGGGTTCGGGCCGTCAGCCGCGGCGGCTGACGTACCCGCGAGACCGAGTGCCAGGGCCGTGGCCGCGCCGACGGTCGCCAGCCAAGTGGTCAGGCGGGAACGCGGCGCAGGCCGGACAGGGCGACGTGACATTCTTGGGCTCCTCGTCAGAGTCGGTCACACCTACGAACGCCCAAGATCCTCATGGAACGGTGCCTGGACCACGGGCAACCCGCACCGGACACACCTCCGTTGGAGTAGCACCTTTCAGGCGTGCGGCTCTGATCCAGCACGTGTCGCAGCCCCCCTCCCCCACTCCTCCCGCACCCGCGCGGCGGGGATGCTCCTGGAACTGCTCCCCACCAACAAAGAGCCCCTCTGACCCACGTTGCACGGGGTCAGAGGGGCTCTTTGGTTTTGGATCCCAGGGGAGTCGAGCCCGAAACCGAGACACTCCTCACCTGCGTAACCACACCACCGCCACAGGCACAGAGCGGATTCATGATGGGCGGGTGGCACCGCCCCCTACTCCGGGGGAACACTCGGCTAACTCATCCCCCACCGGGCCCGAAGGAATGACTCGTCACCATCAGTAACGCTGACGACCTACGGCCTCCCGCAGGCAGAGGCGAGGCCGTTCGAGATCGTTCACATGTCGAGTGGCCAATCCCAACTGGGTAGTACGGAGGAGAGAAAGCGCACTCCATGGGCGGGCCGGGCGCATGGCGCCGCAGAGGGGGCCTCAATGAGTTCTCGGCCGGCCAACACGCACTTGCGTACCCTGCTCGATGAAGCCGACTGGTCCTACGGGGCTCTGGTCCGGTCGGTGAACGCGGTGGGCGCGGAGTTGGGACTACAACTGCGCTACGACCGCTCGTCCGTGTCCCACTGGCTGTCGGGCACCATGCCCCGGCCCGTCGTACGGAAGCTGATCGTCGAGGCTCTCTCACGGCGGCTGGGGCGCGCGGTGTCCTTGCCCGATGCGGGATTCCCCGACGCCCCGGCGTTCGTGCCGGCCGAACCGCGTGCCGCACGGGGGGACGCGGCCTCCGCTTCGGAAGCGGCACAGGTACGCGCCGTCCAGGACTTCGCGTCCGCCAGCAGACGTGCCAGGGGCTGGCAGGATCCGCTCCCCTACCGGGTGCACGCACTCGTCCTGTCCAACCAGCTGTCCCCCAGCCCCATGGACAGCGTGCTGGATGGGCTGTCGCCTGCGGATCAGAGACTGAGGGAGGCCGCGCTCTTCTTCGCGGCGTCCATGAACGCCTTCGGCGGAATCAACGCCCGCACCGCGCTCATGGAGTACGCGGCCACCGACGTGCCGCGCCTGTTCCGGGCGGCACACGGCCGTCAGGAGCGGCGGCGGGCCGTTCTGAGCGGGGCGGCGCGGCTGGCCTATCTGCTGGCCCGTATGGAGGAGGACGTTGTACAGCCCGGTCATGCGCAGGCCGCATACGCGCACGCCCAGCGGCTCGCGGCGGCCTGCGGCGACCGGGCCACCTGGGGGATGGCCCTGAGGGCCCAGAGCACCCTGGCCCTGCAGCACGGCCAGCCGCGACTCGCGGTCCAGTACGCCGAAGCCGCGGTGGCGACGGGCCTGCATCACGGTTCCCCGCACGTGGCCGCCTTCCTGCTCTCCCAGCAGGCGGTGGCACAGGCGACGGCAGGAGATCACAGGCAGGCGCTCGCCACGCTGACTGCCGCCGAACGCAAGTACGAGAAGGAGATGCCCCGCACCGCCCAGCAGGAGACGGACCCCTTCGAGGTCTACCCGCCGGCCGCACTGGCCTTCCAGCGCGCCCAGGCCCTGGAAGCGGTCGGAGACCAGCGGGCGGCAACGGCCGCACTGCACTCGTCCTTGACGCTGTACTCCCAGGCCGACCGCCGCGGCCGGACCCTCGTGGCCATGCGCCTGGCGGCGACGCTGCTCAGCCTGGGCCATCTGGACGAGTGCTGCTCGGTCACCCTCACCGCGATGGAACGGATCGACGAACTCGAATCGCCACGGGCCGCTCGGGCTCTGAGCGACTTGCTGGCAGCCCTGGCCTCCTACCGCCGCTCACCGCACGTACGCGCGGTGATGGCCAGGGCTAGGGAGAGAATCCCTCCGCAGCCGAAAGCAAGGTTCACGTAGCGCGCTGACCTTCCCGTGTCCTCCCGCAGTGCGGACCCAGACGGCCCAGACGCGGGGCGACATGCGTTGCGATCCCGGCCGCAGAGCATCTGCGTACCGCGTGTGCGCGGTGTTCGGCAGGCCGGCAGGGCTGGTGGCCTCCGCCACGAGAAACGGATCGTTCATGACATCAGCTTCCCGAGCGAGCGGGCCCTTCGCGCGCCGGGGCGGCCATTAGCCTCGGGCTTTCGCGAGGTGGCCTGTCCGAGGCTTGATCACAAACGCGAGAAGTGGTCCTGACCTGCAACGATAGGACTTGTCGAGGGTCCAGATCGTGCCGTGGAAAGAAGCACTTCTCAGGTGAAGAAGCGTATCGGGTCGTACCCGCGTGTCCGCGTTGAGGGCAGCGGTCGCGGAGTGGTCTCGCAGGCCGGGGCCGTGCTGCTGGTGGAGACGGTCCGCAAGACGGGCCTGGATACCGCGATATCGGCGGCTCTGACACCCTGGCGCAAGCCGCGGGTGGTGCACGATCCCGGCAAGATCCTGCTGGATGTGGCGCTCGCGGTCGCCCTTGGCGGCGACTGCCTGGCCGACGTCGGCATCCTGCGGGCCGAGCCGGCCGTGTTCGGGCCGGTGGCCTCGGACCCGACAGTCTCCCGGCTGATCGACACGCTCGCGGCGGGCGGTCAACACGCCTTGAACGCGATCCACGGTGCCCGGTCCCAAGTGCGCCAACATGTATGGAAGTTGGCCGGGCAGACGGCGCCGGATGCGACCGGCTCGGTGACCGTGGACCTGGACGGCGTCCTGGTGCTCGCTCACTCCGAGAAGGAAGACACGGCTGCGACCTGGAAGAAGACCTTCGGTCACCACCCGCTGATGGCCTTCGTCGACCACGGGGCGGGCGGGTCCGGCGAGCCGGTGGCCGCTCTGCTCAGGCCCGGGAACGCGGGCAGCAACACCGCCGCCGATCACATCACCACCACCCAACTGGCCCTGGCCCAGCTGCCCAAGTCCTACCGGCGCGGGCGCCAAACGCTGATCCGCACCGACTCTGCGGGCGGCACCCACGAGTTCGTGGCCTGGCTCGCGAAACGCGGGCGGTGGCTGTCGTATTCGGTCGGCATGACCATGACCGACGCAATCCACCAGGCCGTACTCAAGGTGCCGCCCGAGGCATGGACGCCGGCCGTCGAGCCCGACGGAGAGATCCGCGATGGGGCCTGGGGCGCCGAACTCGCCGGCGGCATGCTCGACGGCTGGCCGAAGGACATGCGGCTGATCGTCCGGAAGGAACGACCGCACCCCGGTGCCCAGTTGAGGATCACGGACGCCGACGGCATGCGGATCACGTGCTTCGCCACCAACACCACCGGCCGGCCCATCGCCGGGCTCGAACTCCGCCACCGCCTGCGGGCACGGGCCGAGGACCGCATCCGGGCTGCCCGCGCGACCGGCTTGCGGAACCTGCCCCTGCACGACACCGCGCAAAACCGCGTCTGGCTGGAGATCGTCCAGATCGCACTCGACCTGCTGGCCTGGATGCCGGTGCTGGCCCTGAGCGGCAAAGCCCGGCTTTGGGAACCCCGCCGCCTGCGGCTGCGCCTGTTCAGGCCCGTCGGCCAACTCGTCACCACCGGCCGCCGCCAGATCCTCCGCCTCGCCCGCCACTGGCCCTAGAAGTCACGGAACCCAAACGGTCCGCCGACTCCGTCGGCAGACCGTCACGAAAGATCGAGACTAAGGGCTGTCCCGCAATTGATCTTCCGGAGCAGAGGCATGAGTCGGTGCCTGGGCTGGCGATTGCACGTTTCGGTTGATGGCTGATGCCCACCCTCATGTCAACGAGGGTTGACGTTACCCATCCTGTCAACCTATGTTGACAGGATGGGTAACCAAACGCTGCTTGCCTGCGGGATGGCCGCTGGCCCTCTCTTCACGGTCGCGTACCTACTGGAAGGCGCCAGCCGTGTGGACTACAAGCCGTTCCGCCATCCCGTCAGTTCGCTAGCCCTCGGCCGCGCCGGGTGGGCACAGACCGTCAACTTCCTCTTCACGGGCTTGCTGTCGCTGATCTTCGCCGTGGGCCTGTGGCGTGTCGGGTCTTCCCACTGGGGCGCACTGCTGATCGGTGTCTGGGCGGTCGGTCTGCTGGGCGCAGGTGTCTGCCGCACGGATCCGGTGAGCGGTTACCCTGTCGGCACCCCTGATCAGCTCCAGCGCCCCACCTGTGCAGGGGCTCTGCATGATCTGTTCTCCCTCATCGGATTCCTCGCCCTTGCCGTGGCCTGTTTCGTCTTCGCGCTGTCCAATTCGCCGGGATGGGCCCTCTACTCGATCGCCAGTGGTGTTCTCTTCGCAACCACGATGGCGCTGGCCAGTGCCGCGTTCAGTCAGCATCAACGCTGGGTGGATCTGGGCGGACTGATCCAGCGCGTCTCACTCACGATCGGCTGGACCTGGCAGACGCTGCTCGCTATGCGCCTTCTACACATCTGACGGTTGTCCCACACTCGCTGGTCACGATAGAGATGATCTTTCCATGGCTGGTGCGATCACGGCGTCGGAGCCGTCTTGGATAGGCCCCTTCACCGGGCTGAGCCCGCGATGCTTCACCAAGTTGGTGAGCGCACTGCGGCGCGAGGGCGCAGATGCGGTCCGAAGTGGTCGGCCGTGGAGTCTTCCGCTGGAGGACCGAGTCTTGCTCGTGACGGCCTACTGGCGCACGAACTTGACGATGCGGCAGCTCGCCCCGCTGTTCGGCATCTCAAAGTCCGCAGCTGACCGCGTCATCGACCACCTCGGCCCCAAGCTCGCGCTCCAGGCACTCAAGCGATTCCGCGAGGACGCCGTACTCATCTGGACGGCACTCTCGTACCCACCCAGGACCACACGGTCGCCGAGCAGTCGAAAAACTACCGGTACTCCACCAACCACCAGGTCGTGATCGACGCCGACACGCGCCTGGTCGTCATGGTCGGCCGACCGGTTCCCGGTAACCGTGCCGACTGCAAGGCATGGACGGAATCCGGCGCCAAGGCCGCCGCCGACAGGACCACCACGATCGCCGACGGCGGCTATCCCCGGCACGGGACTCGTCATGCCGCACCGCAGGCGCAAAGGCGAAGAGCTGCCCGACTGGAAGCAGGCACACAACAAGTCCCACAAACAGGTCCGCGCCCGCGTCGAGCATGTCTTCGCCCGGATGAAGGGGCTGGAAGATCCTGCGCGACTGCCGACTCAAAGGTGACGGCGTCCACCACGCCATGCTCGGGATCGCCCGCCTGCACAACCTCGCCCTCACCGGATAGACGAGCAAACCGCGCCAGGGGGACCCGCGTCCAGCCCGAGCCGAAGATCAATTGCGGGACAGCCCTTAGTAGGTCCGGCTAGTCACCAGGGCTGAACACGGCGGTAGTGACGGTTCGATTCCGCCTGCCCTACACATCACTCAAAGCTTCGGCCAGCTTTGCCGTCTTGTCGGCTAGGGCTTTGAGTTGAAAATTCGTCGCGGGTGTATTAAATGCCAGTTGGCCAATGAGGGCATTGTTCGAGGTATCAAGCACCCAATTAAGCGCGTCACCGACGGCGTTGCTTTCAGGTGCAACTGCGCTTTGGGCCTGGGGCGGAACAGTCAGCACACCGAGGAAGACTACAGTTCCGAGGGCGACGGCAGCGATACGGCGCATGGCGATTTCCTTTCAGTAAAGGGGAGTTAGGGCTGACTCGGCGGCTGGTCTGAGTCGCCCCAGTGGTACCCAACTCCCCATACGGACATACGCTGATCACTCGAACGGGGGTCGGCGAAACGATCCCCCACCCCTCGGGAGGTCCCCCCATGCCTCGCCCCGTTGCAGTGTCCCCGGGTGCCCCGAGCTGACCACGGGCGGCCGCTGCGAGCCCGGGACGGCACGATGCCCCGCACAGCCGAGATAGGCATGTACGGGGCAGGCGTGCGAGTGGTTGGTCAGCCGCCGAGGAGCGCGGTCACAACGCTGGTGAGTCCACTGGTGAGCGCGGTGACGACACTGGTCAAGAGCGGTGCAAGCATGAATTCCCCTTGATTAAGAGACCAGTTCATTGCCAAGACGCGGCGACTAGCGCCGCCCGGTGATATTGCCATGACGAAACGTCATGTCTCTAGTCCCGTTGACAAGATCAGAGGTTCCCCTGTATGCCCCGCAAATCCCGTATCCCCTGCCCTATCCCCGTGCGCCCCGAGCTGACCCCGGGCGGGCGCTAACCTCGCGCTTTCACGAGGCGGGCTGTCCGCCTGGTGATCAAGAAAGCAGAAAGTTCCTCTGCCCAGCGAGAATGAGGATTGCTGAGGTCCTTGTTCCCGCCACCGTCGGAGGCACTTTCCAGGGGAAGAAGCGTATCGGGTCCTATCCGCGTGTCCGCGTCGAGGGCGGCGGTCGCGGAGTGGTTTCGTAGGCTGGGGCGGTGCTGCTGGTCGAGACGATCCGCAAGTGCGGTCTGGATGCGGCGATATCAGCGGCGCTGGCGCCGTGGCGCAAGCCGCGGACGGTGCACGATCCGGGCAAGATCCTGCTGGATGTCGCGCTCGCGGTGGCGCTGGGCGGGGACTGCCTGGCCGATGTGGGCATGTTGCGGGCCGAGCCGGCCGTGTCCGGGCCGGTGGCCTCCGACCCGACGGTCTCCCGGCTGATCGGCAAGCTGGCGGCGGGTGGACAGCGGGTCCTGGCCGCGCTGCGCACCGCCCGTGCTGAAGTACGCGAACATGTCTGGAAGTTGGCCGGTGATGCGGCGCCGGACGCGGGCGGGCAGGTGATCGTGGACATCGACGGCGTCCTCGTCCTGGCACATTCCGAGAAGCAGGACGCCGCCGCGACCTGGAAGAAGACGTTCGGGCACCACCCGCATATGGGGTTCGTCGACCACGGCCGGGGCGGGTCCGGTGAGCCGGTCGTGGGCCTGCTGCGGCCCGGCAACGCGGGTTCCAACACCGCCGCGGACCACATCGAGGCCACGACGCTGGCCCTGGCCCAGCTGCCAAAACGGTTGCGGAGGGGACGGCAGACGCTGATCCGTACCGACTCCGGCGGTGGCACCCACGAGTTCGTCGCCTGGCTCGCCCGGCGGTGGCTGTCGTACTCGGTCGGCATGACCATCACCGAGGCCATCCACCAGGCCGTCCTGAAGGTGCCGGCCTCGGCCTGGACGCCGGCCGTGGAACCCGACGGCGATGTCCGCGACGGCGCCTGGGTGGCCGAACTCGCCGGCGACTGCCTGACGGGCTGGCCGAAGGGGCTGCGGCTGATCGTGCGGAAGGAACGGCCGCACCCTAGCGCCCAGTTGCGCTTCACTGACGCCGACGGGATGCGCTTGACCTATTTCGCCACCAACACCGCCGGCGAGGCGATCGCCGCCCTCGAACTGCGCCACCGGCAGCGGGCCCGCGCCGAAGACCGCATCCGCGCCGCCCGCGCCACCGGCCTGCGCAACCTCCCCCTCCACGACGCCGCGCAGAACCAGATCTGGCTGGAGATCATCCAGATCGCCCTGGACCTGCTTGCCTGGATGCCCCTGCTCGCCCTGACCGGCCAAGCACGGCTCTGGGAGCCCCGCCGCCTGCGGCTTCGGCTGTTCTCCACCGCCGCCCAGTTCGTCACCACCGGCCGTCGCCGCTACCTCCGCCTCGCCAAGCACTGGCCCTGGACCGGCGTGATCACCGATGCCCTGGATCGGCTCCAGGCCCTCCCGAACCCCGGCTGACCAGCACATCCTCATCCCTGCGAGCAGCACCAGCCCACCGGAGCCGTGGAACCCGGCGCGCACCCGACGCGACAGCCGGGCCCCAAGCTGCCCAGACTCCGAAAATCCCCCGACAACACTCACCGCAAAGGGCCCGTCAGTAAGTTGATGGGCCCTCATGAACGATCGAAGTTAGCGGCGGCTCGTGGCCGCGCAGGCACCAGTCGTCAAGGAAAGGGACGGAGCAGTACACGGAGGAGCGCGCGTCAGACCCCTTCCTGCTCCACCTTCAACACCCATCCCGATTTCAACACCGATCCCAATTTCCTTCGTCTTTCAACGTTGTGCAACGCCCTGGGGTCGACTCTCCGGCTTATGAGCGGGACCGCTGCGGAAGCCGACGGTCATGACCACTCCCCACCCTTTCGCCGTGTGCGGGGACCTTGCCGCACTGCGGGCGCTCCCTGTGCAGGAGCTAGCCGAACTGGCCGGGCAGATCCGAGCGTTCCTGATCGAGAAGGTGTGTGCGGGCGGCGGGCACCTGGGACCGAATCTGGGCGTGGTGGAGCTGACGCTGGCGTTGCACCGGGTGTTCGACTCGCCGCGCGACAGCCTGGTCTTCGACACCGGCCATCAGGCGTATGTGCACAAGCTGCTGACCGGCCGCGGCGAGGACTTCGACACGCTGCGCCAAGCCGGCGGCCTGTCCGGCTATCCCTCCCGCAGCGAGTCCCAGCATGATCTGGTCGAGAACTCCCATGCCTCCACGGCCCTGTCGTACGCGGACGGTCTGGCCAAGGCCCGCCAACTGGCCGGCGAGCAGGAGCGGGCCGTGGTGGCGGTCATCGGGGACGGTGCCATGACCGGCGGCCTGGCCTTCGAGGCGCTGAACAACCTGGGCGCCGCGAAGGACCGGCCGGTGATCGTGGTGGTGAACGACAACGGCCGTTCCTATGCCCCCACGGCCGGCGCGCTCGCCGCCCACCTGGAACAACTCAGGGCTGACGGTGGCCGGGGGGCGTGCCGCAACCTGTTCACCGATCTGGGCTTCGCCTACTTCGGCCCCGTGGACGGCCACGACACCACCGAACTTGAGGACACACTGCGCCGGGCGAGAGCCTTGCGACGCCCGGTCGTGGTCCATGTGGTCACGGTCAAGGGCCGCGGTTATGCGCCGGCCGAGCAGGATGAGGCGGATCGCCTGCACGCCGTCGGTGCCGTGGATCCGGCCACCGGCCGACCTCTCCCTTCGACGCCTGGGGCATCCGGTACACCCGCCTCGCCTGTCCTCCCGTCATGGACCAGCGCATTCTCCGAGAGCCTGCTGGAGCTGGCTGAACAGCGTGCGGACGTTGTCGCCCTCACCGCGGCGATGCTGCGCCCGACCGGCCTGCGGGCGATGCAGGAGCGGTTCCCGGAGCGGGTCTTCGACGTGGGGATCGCCGAGCAGCACGCCGTCACCTCCGCCGCCGGCCTGGCCATGGGCGGCTTCCGTCCCGTGGTCGCCGTCTACGCGACGTTCCTGAGCCGCGCGTTCGATCAGGTCCTCATGGATGTGGCGTTGCACCGGCTGCCGGTCACCTTCGTGCTCGACCGGGCCGGTGTGACGGGCCCGGACGGGCCCAGCCATCACGGCATGTGGGACCTGTCCGTCTTCTCGGCGGTACCCGGGCTGCGCATCGCCGCTCCGCGGGATACGGCCCGCCTGAAAGAACTCCTTGCCGAATCGGTGGCCTACGCCGACGGCCCCACCCTGGTGCGCTTTCCCAGAGGCCGGTCCCCGGACGACTTGCCGGCGCTGGAGCGGGGTGCGGCGGGGGACGTGCTGTTCCGTGCCCGGTCGGGCAGCAGGGATGTGCTGCTGGTGGCGGCGGGGCCGATGGCGCACCGGGCGTGTGAGGCGGCAGCCGAACTGGCCGAGTTCGGGATCGGCGCGACGGTGATCGATCCGCGGTGGGTGCTGCCGGTCTCCCGGTCGCTGGCCGATCTGGCGGCCGGGTACCGCCTCGTGATCACGGTCGAGGACGGCCTGCGCTACGGCGGGGTGGGCACCGCGCTGCTGGAAACGCTGGGCGAATGCGCGGCCACGGTCCCGGTGGTGCGGCTGGGGTTGCCGCGGACGTTCATCGAGCACGGGGAGCGTGAACGTCTGCTGGAGCGGGCGGGGTTGAGCGCGAAGGCGATCACAAACGCGGTGCTGGTGGCCCGCTCCGTCCACGGCCCGCTCTCCGCTCCCGCCACCTCGTCGGGCGGGGTTCCCGAACCTCGCCGCCGACCTGTTCCCGCCGCCTCCCGCCCCTTGGCCGTCCCGCCTTCTTCTGCCTCGCCTGCTGTCCGGAGGGCACGTTGACCACGACCGATCTCGGCCTGCCCACAGCACGGGTCCCCGAAGCCCCGGTGCGCCGCCGCTCCACCCGCCAGTTGCGTGTCGGGGCGGTGCCCATCGGCGGCGGCGCACCGGTGTCCGTGCAGACGATGACGACGACCAACACGGCGGATGTGGATGCGACGCTGGGGCAGATCGCCGCGGTGACCGCAGCGGGCTGCGACATCATCCGCGTCGCCGTCCCCTCCGCCGATGACGCCGCCGCGCTGCCGCGGATCGTGGCGAAGTCACCGATCCCGGTGATCGCCGACATCCACTTCCAGCCCCGCTACGTCTTCGCCGCCCTGGACGCGGGCTGCGCGGGGGTGCGGGTGAACCCGGGCAACATCAAACGCTTCGACGACAGGGTCGGCGACATCGCCGAAGCCGCCACGGCTGCGGGGGTGCCGATCCGGATCGGGGTCAACGCCGGTTCCCTCGACCCGCGGCTGCTCGCCAAGCACGGCAGCGCGACGCCGGAAGCCCTGGTGGAGTCGGCGTTGTGGGAATGTTCGCTGTTCGAGCAGCACGGTTTCCGGGATCTCAAGATCGCGGTCAAGCATCATGACCCGCTCACGGTGATCGCCGCGAACCGGCTGCTCGCCGGGCAGTGTGACTATCCCCTGCACTTGGGGGTGACCGAAGCGGGCCCCGCGTTCCAGGGCGCCATCAAGTCCGCGGTCGCGTTCGGGGTCCTGCTGGCCGAGGGGATCGGGGACACCATCCGGGTCTCGCTGTCCACCGACCCGGTGGAGCAGGTCAAAGCGGGCTGCCACATCCTGTCCTCCCTCGGCTTACGGCCGCGGAAGCTGGAGATCGTCTCCTGCCCCGGCTGCGGCAGGTTGCAGGTCGATATCCATGGGCTCGCCGCCCAGGTGGAGGCCGCCTTCGACGGCTTCCCCCACCCCCTGCGGGTCGCGGTCATGGGCTGCGTCGTCAACGGGCCCGGCGAGTCCCGCGAGGCCGACCTCGGCGTCTCGTGCGGCAACGGCAAGGGCAAGATCTACCGCCGGGGCCAAGTCCTGCGCACCGTACCCGAATCGCAGATCGTGGACGCTCTCCTGGATGAAGCGCTGCAGCTGACCGAGAGCGATTCCGCATCCCAGTCCGCGCAGGCAGGTGACGACTCATGAGTGTTTCCACCCTGGCCGGCCACCCACTCCATCCCTCCACAATCCGCACGCAAGTCGACGCCGTGCTGCAGGACTTCCTCGATGCCAAATCGGCCGCCGCGAATGAGTCCGGGCTTCCCGGGAACATCTCCCAGGCCATCCGGCAGCACCTGCACGCCGGCGGAAAACGGCTGCGGCCGCTGCTGTGTGTGGCCGGCTGGCACGCCGCCGGCGGCCGCGGCGACACCGGTGCAGTGCTACGGACCGCGGCCGCCCTGGAAATGTTCCATGCCTTCTGCCTCATCCACGACGACATCATGGACAACTCCGCCACCCGCCACGGACAGCCCACCATCCACCATCACCTCGCCACGCTCCATGGGGCAGGCCAACAACCCGAGCATGCACGGCAGTTGGGAGAAGGCGCCGCGCTCCTGGTCGGCGACATGGCCCTGGCCTGGTCGGACGAGCTCCTGCACAGCAGCGACCTCGCACCACGGCTCTTCACCAACCTGCGCCGTGTGGTCGACGTGATGCGCGAAGAAGTCATCTACGGCCAGTACCTGGACCTGACCGCCGCGCTCGGCCCGGCCGAGGACGTGGACGTCGCCCTGAAGGTGATCCGGTACAAGACCGCCAAGTACACCGTCGAACGGCCCCTGCACATCGGTGCCACGCTCGCCGGTGCGAACGACCCCTTCCTCACGGCCCTGTCCGGATTCGCGCTGCCGCTGGGCGAGGCCTTCCAGCTCCGCGACGACCTCCTCGGCGTCTTCGGTAACCCCGAAGCCACCGGCAAGCCCGCACTCGACGACCTCCGTGAAGGCAAGCACACCGTCCTCATCGCCCTCACCCTGAACCGGGCCCACCCCGCCCAGGCCGGCCAGCTCCGCAGCCTGCTCGGCAACCCCCAGCTCGCCGAGGACCAGGCCGAGGCGGCCCGGCGCATCATCACCGCCACCAACGCCCCAGCCTTGGTCGAAGCGATGATCGCCGCCCGCTACGAACAGGCACTCACCGAGCTGGACCACCTGCCCTGCCCGTCCACCGCGAGCGCCGCCCTGCGGCACCTCGCCACCCTGGCCACGGAGCGCGCCTCATGAGCAAAGCATCATCCGCCCGCAAGAGTGTGCTGCTCGCAGCCCCGCGCGGCTTCTGCGCCGGCGTCGTCCGCGCCATCCAGGCCGTCGAAAAAGCCCTGGAGATGTACGGGGCGCCGGTGTACGTACGCCACGAGATCGTCCATAACACGTACGTCGTCAAGGCCTTGGAGCACAAGGGCGCGGTCTTTGTTGAGGATGTCTGCGACGTGCCCGAGGGCACGGTCGTGCTGTTCTCCGCGCACGGAGTTGCCCCCGCCGTGCGCCACGAGTCGAAAGCCCGCCGCCTCCTGGCGATCGACGCGACCTGCCCCCTGGTCACCAAGGTCCACAAGGAAGCCGTCCGCTACGCACGTGAAGGCTACGACATCCTGCTGATCGGCCACGACGGGCACGAAGAGGTCATCGGCACCCTAGGAGAGGCCCCCGACCGGATCACCCTCGTCGACAGCCCGGACGACGTCGCCGGAGTCAAGGTCCGCGACAGCTCGAAGGTCGTGTGGCTCTCCCAGACCACGCTGTCCGTGGACGAGACGATGGAGACCGTCGCCGCCCTCAAGGAGAAGCTCCCACAGCTGATCTCGCCCCCGAGCCACGACATCTGCTACGCCACCCAGAACCGTCAGCAGGCCGTCAAAGAGATCGCGGAACTCGCGGAGCTGGTGATCGTGGTCGGCTCGCGCAACTCCTCCAACTCCCAGCGCCTGGTCGAGGTCGCCGAGCAAGCGGGCGCCGGCGCGGCGTACCTGGTCGACTGCGTGGAGGAGATCGATACGGCCTGGCTGGACGCGGTGACGACGGTCGGGGTCACCTCCGGCGCCTCCGTTCCCGAGGTACTCGTGGAGCAGGTTCTCGACCGGCTGGCACAGCACGGCTACGCGGAGGCTGAGATCGTCAAAACAGTCGAAGAGCACCAGCGCTTCACCCTGCCCCGGCAGATGGCTCCATCTGCGAGCGCAGTGCACCCCTCTCTTCCGGCATCCGAGATCGCTTCAGCGGAGGGCAGGACAGATGGACTGTGAATTCTTCCTCACGTGTCAATGCTCAAGACCTCATAAATAGAGGTGGACTTGTGAGTTCTGACCAGACAGCCCCTCACTCGCAGGAGGCCGGCATGGGCGCCGCAACACCCCTGCTGCAAATCCCTGCCTACTATTGCCCGATCGCGCCACTGATCCATCCCCAAGCTGCCGAGATCGATGCATGCTCGGTCGAGTTCCTTGCGAGGTTCAATCTCTGCAAAGAACAGAAACAACGCGACCGGCTGGAAGCAGGGATGGGTGGAGTAGCTGGGCTCATCATCCCCCGTGGCGACCAGGCTGCGGTACAGGTAGCCAGTGACCTTGCCGTGTGGGTGTTCGCCTTCGACGACATTTGTGATGAGAGTCCCCTGGGTAGTCGACCGGGCGAACTGATTGAGGTTATGGCCCGGCTGCAGCGCGTCATCGAGACCCCCGAGTCCCCTGCCCGGAACGATCCCTTCGCAGAGGCGCTGCGGGACATTCGGTTGCGTTTGGGTGCTGTAGCCACTCCCGTACAGGTGGGCCGCTGGGTGGAGGCGATGCGCGGCTACTTCTTCGTCGAGACCTACAGGGCCGGCAATATCGCGCGACAGCTGACACCGAACTTGAGCGACTATGCGTTCATTAGCTTGCACGCGGGCGGCACGCGGGCTGTTGTCATGCTCCCTCATATCGCTGAGGGAATCGATCTGCCCTCGGCAGTCTGGGAAGACCGGCGGATCCGGGCCCTGACGGAGATGGCCACCTCGCTGGGCGTGTGGGACACCGATATCTTCTCCTACGCCAAGGAAAGCCACCGCAGCAGCGACGGCCATAATCTGATCGACGTCGTCCGCAACACCTATGGGTATCCCAGCGATCGGGCGCTGAGGGCGGCGGTTGGCATGCGTGACCGAGTCATGTGCCGTTTCCTTCGTCTGCGCGAGGAGGTCATGGCCGAAGGGGACCCGTCGACCGGCCGGTACTTGCAGAGCCTGGGCCACTACATCCGCGGCCTACTGGACTGGTGCCTGAACACGGATCGGTATGTGTACCTCGACGGGCTCAGCGGCGGCAGCCGCGCATTCTGCAGCACAGGATGGCGGGACACCCCCAGTGACGATTCTCCCGAACCGTTGCCGATTCCATCGATCGCCTGGTGGTGGGCAGTTGGGGCCGCAGCGGAGGCGCCGGGAGCATGACCACGACTTCACTCCCTGCGGATTGACGATCGGAATCAGCGACGATCGGCCCGCATGGCATGACCTGCACCGCCAAGGAGATAGAAATGAAGACAACGACCGCTATGCCCGCCGCCCTCCTCGTCGAATGCCGCTCCATCCAGCATCAGCTCGTGACGCACCACGCGGCTCTGCTCAGCGAGGCCGGCTACATTCGCGATCAATGCGGCAGCCGTATGCTGGAATCCGCGCTACTGCTCGTCCTGCTCGACAGGAACCGCACCCACCTGGATGTTCAGCAAAGGCTCCGCCGTTACCTTCTCGACAGCCACCCCGACACCTTCCTCGAAGCCCAGGCGAAGGCAGCGGCGTTGTGCGACGACAGCGGGCGCCAGCAGCTCGAAGAATATCTCCGCGGCTTCCAGCACTTCACCGGGGAGCGGAAGTATCTGCTGCTTAACACCCTATTTGCAATCCTTGGGGCAGTCCCGCTCGATACGCGAACGCTATCGACCGATCCAGCAACGCTTCGCTACGGCGATCAAGCGCGGTGGACTGACGCACTCCTCTGCGCAATAAAGATCTTGCACGCTTCTAGCTGCGGCGGAGCACCCGACCACGCCGATCTCGCCTACCTGGTGCAGCTTCTCCAGGAGCACCAAGGCCGCGTCTGGGAGGGGCATCTACTCGTCCACCTAGTCGCGCTGCACGCCCTCCACGCCTCCCAAATGCACAGCGATGTCATCCGGGCCGGTATCACAGCCCTGGTGCAGACGATGAACCCGGACGGCGGCATCCCCTTCTGTACAGAACAGGAGATCTGGGGCACCGCGCTTGCGGGAGCCGCCATCGCCGAGGCGGCAGGTCTGAGCCATCCCGCCCTAGCCAAGATGGGACGCTTCATCACACAGACCCAGCAACGCGACGGCGGTTGGGGCTACACCCGCACGACCACCCAGACCGACGTCGACGACACCTGCAAATGCATCGCATTCCTCCGCATACTCGGCCCGGCAGCGCACCGCCCCCACCTTCACAACGCACGCCGATACCTGGAACGCATCGCAGACCCCGACGGGGGTTTCCCCACTTACGTCAAAGGACACCAACCCGAAGTCGAACTCACCGCCGAAGCAATCATCGCCCTGTCACCAGACTGGCCGCACCACACTCCAACACTGAACCGCTCACTCGACTACATCCTCCAGGCACAGCACCGCGACGGAAGCTTCGATCTGAGCTGGACCCTGAGCGCCTCGGCCGTCATCCTCCACGTCATCGACGCCCTCGACGACGCACAACGTTTCACGTTCCCCGGCCAGCGCCGCGCCGCCCGCATCACCCAAGCAATCAACAAAGCCACCACATTTCTTGAAACCGCCCAGAACCCCGACGGCGGCTGGGGACACCAGCCCGGTCACGCCAGCGACCTACTCTCAACTGCCCAGGCCCTCCCCGTCATCAACCGCCACAGCCGCCAGCCCAGTTCGATCAACCGTGGCCTCCACTACCTCATCGGCCAGCGGCGCAACGACGGCACCTTCGCCTCCCCACCCGACCAAGTCGGGCCTCGCCCCATCCCCTACGACTTTCCAGAACTCGCGAACACCCACACCCTGATCGCCTTGACCAATGTCCTCGCAACAGCCTGACGCCCACACCCTGACATCCACACCCCCGCGAAGCACCCAACCCACGCCGAGCCATAACCGCGCCGACCCGCGCGGGCTTGAGGAGCCGTGGCCTGGAGGCTGGCAAGTGGAGCCTCGGCGGCACCCGCCCCTGGATGCTCGACGTCACCGATCGAGACGGCGACACCGACAACCTCGTCAACTGCCCCGGCCGGTGACACAACGCCGAGCCGGCCGGGCACGTCAGATTCGGCTACGCCCGCGCGTCGACCGTCCGGCAGTCGTCGTGAGGCAGGCCGCGGGTCCGGTCACGGTCCGGCACGTCAGCGAGGAGCTGGGGCTGGACACCGGCGTGCGGGGCAAGCTGGAACCGCTGCGAGGCAAGCTGAGCAGACTGGCTGGCCGGGGCTGGCTGCACAAACCGCGCGACGGCTGAGCTGATCCAGCAGGTGTGGCGGAGAAGTGGTGCTGGGCGACGGCACCCTCGTCCCCACCCAGCACCGCACCGGAACAGCGGACCGGCCTAACTACTCCGGCAAGCACCACCGTCGCGGCCTGCACTGCCTCGCCCTGACCGACGAGCCGGGCCGCCTGATCTGGATCTCGGCCGCCGGGCCCGGCCGCGACCACCTCCTGGCCCACCTTCCCGCCGTCGGCCTCGGGGCCCTCGCAGACCTCGGCTACGTCGGCGTGGACGACGCCCCCGACACCCCCGTGGTCGTCACCGGCTTCAAGGCCACCCGCGCCGACAAGCTCACCACCGGCCAGAAGGAGGCCAACCGGGTCCATGCCTCCGGACGCGCCCCGTCGAGCACGGCTTCGCCCACCTCAAGAACTGGCGGGCCCTCACCAAACTCCGCACCAACCCCCGCCCGCGCCACCCACCTCCTGCGTGGCCTGCTCGTCGGAGCACCGGGAGCTCATCCGGACGCCCTGACACCACACGAGCCTAGGGGAGCCCCAGGGGAGACAGACCGCCTGCAACCCCCGATTAATAGGGGCTCTAGATCCAATGCCGTTGCAATAGCTCGTGGGCGTACGCTGCTGTGCAGTGCTCCCGGGGGTGGTGCGGGTGTCTGCAGATGTCGGTGAGTTATCGGGGTTAGGGCTGCTGACCTGGGTGTATCCGCCGGGGTTGGTGGATCGTGTGGTGGCCGCGTGCGGTCGTGCGGAGCGGCGTAGACGCCTGCTGCCGGCCCGGCTGGTGGTCTACTTCGTGCTCGCGCTGGCCCTGTTCTCCCCGGCGCCGTATCTGGACGTGATGCGGCACCTGGTCGAGGGCCTGCGAGGTGCGGGTCTGCTGGGCAAGTGGCACATCCCGGCGAAGTCGTCACTGTTTCGGGCCCGCCAGCGGCTGGGTCCGGAGCCGCTGCGGGTGCTGTTCGCCACGACCTCAAAGTCGATGGGCACCCAGGCCACCCCGGGCTGCTTCTGGCGCGGGCTGCGGCTGCTGGCGGTGGACGCCACCTGCTGGGACGTCGCCGACAGCCCGGCCAACGAGGCCGCCTTCGGCGGCCCCGGCAACCCCCCGCGGCCACGACAAGTCCTGCTTTCCCCAGGTGCGGATGGCCTGCCTGATCGAGGTGGGCACCCACCTCGTCCTGGACGCCGAGCCGGCCGGCTGCCGCACCGGCGAAGTCACCCTGGTCGGCCACCTGCCCCGCTCCTGCGGGCGGGGCCAACTCGTCCTGGCCGACCGGGAGTTCCTCGGCGTGCCGTTGTGGCGGGCCTTCACCGCCAGCGGCGCCGATCTGCCGTGGCGGGTGCCCGCCAACCGCATCCTGCCCGTCGACCGGCAGGTGCGGGACGGCTCCTGGCTCTCCCGCATCCACGCTCAGACCGATCGCGCACGGACCGCTCCCGTCATCGTGCGGGTGGTGGCCCACCAGCTCAACGGCACTGGCCGTGAGGGTGAGGACTACCGGCTGGTGACCAGCCTGCTCGATGCCCGCCGCTGTCCCGCCCGCCAGCTGGCCGCGCTCTACCAAGAGCGCTGGGAGGCGGAAGCCGTCTTCGCCGAGCTCAAGACCCATCAACGCGGAGCCCGCATCGTGCTCAGCAGCAAAACCCCCGACGGCGTCCTGCAACAGATCTGGGCCCATCTGCTGGTCCACCACGCGCTGCACGAGCTGATGGTGAGAACCGCCGCAACCCGGGGCCTGGATGCCGACCGGATCTCCTTCACCGAAGCCCTGCGCTCCACCCGGCGCAGCGTGACCGTCACGCCGGGCAGTTTTCCCCCTGACCTGCTGGTCAGAACGCTCGTCGTGCTCCAGCACGACCTACTCGAACGTCTCCTGCCGCACAGACGCCTGCGCAGCCAGCCGCGCGTCGTCAAACGCAAGATGTCCAACTACCGTCTCAAACGGGCCGAACATCACACCTGGCCCCAGCCCACCCGCACCGGCACCCGAGCAGTCCGCATCAAACGACCTCAACCCGCGAACGCGTAGAGCAACGGCATTGGCTCTAGATCCCGTCAGCACGAGAGTAGCCCCTCTGATCCGCGTTTTCACAGGTCAGAGGGGCTATCACAGGTGGAGCCTAGGGGAGTCGAACCCCTGACATCTGCACGGAAAGACAACGCTCTTCCGCCTGAACCAACACGCCGGAAAGCAGTCGCAGCCGCCCCTGGGCTCACGCCCCCAGCGACCGGATCGGCCTGCACCTCCATGGTCGGCTTCCCCATGACTGGGCGCTACGAGAGAACAACCGCATCAGCATCCGTCCGGCGGATCGGATCGTCTCCCCAGGGCAGTTGGCAGCTGCGAGACACCCTTGAGCGGCACCGGCAGTGGTCGGTAGACGGACGTGGGATCCGGGCATCGACACTCCCACGGCAACTCTGCGAAGGAACCGCAGGTCATAGCCATGAAAGCGTCTCCCTGGACGCACACGAAGCACAGTTCGCTGCACCATCGTGCACCTTTCCGCTGCACGCCGCCCACTAGCAAAAACCGGCGTTTCCGCAGGTCAGAAGGTTTCTGCACACTTAGCAATGGTGGGGCGGGTGGGACTCGAACCCACGGCCGACGGCTTGCCGAGACTGCTACCGCTTACGGGGCTCATGAATGACCAGCAGCGCCGATTCACCTCACTGCGTTTAGCCGTTGCAAGACACACCGACACCGCCGGTGCATGTCGATCACCACATGCTGAAGGAGGAAGGGACGGGCCTGCGGCCTGAGCGCAGAGTGCCGACCGGCACCGGTTACCCGGCGCCGGGATCCTGCGTCGGCGTACCTGCACGGTGCCCTGGCCGGGCAAGGCCCGCCAGGGCACCGGATGCGCAGAGGACGCACCGTCATTCGATGAGGGCCGCCTCGAAGGAACCCCCGAGGTACCGGTCCCGGCTGTCGCGCCGTTGCAGCTTGCCGGTCGTCGTGAGCGGCAGCGTCCCCGGCTTGAGGAGGACGACATCGTGTACCTGGATGCGGTGTCCGGCATGGACCGCGCGCCTGATCTCCTGCTTGATCTCCTGGGCGATCACTTGATCACCGGTCTCGCCTCCGGCTGCCATCGTCGTCTCGGCGAGCACGATGAGCCGTTCGTGTGCGCCGTCGTCGACCGACACCGCGCAGGTACCGAACTCGCGGACTGCCGGGTGGCTGGCCTCAACGGTGGCCTCGATGTCCTGCGGGTAGTGGTTGGCACCGGCGATGATGATGACATCCTTTGCCCGGCCGGTGATGAACAGCTCCCCGTTCTGCACGAATCCGAGGTCACCAGTACGGAGAAACCGCTCCCCCGGCTGGTCGGGAATGGACCCCATGAAGGTCTCGGCAGTCTCCTTGGGAGCGTTCAGATACCCCGTTGCGACGCTCGGGCCGGATACGAAGATCTCACCCACCTCGTCCTCCCCGCAGGGCTTGCCTGTCTCCAGGTCTACGCTTATAGCCGTGCTCAACGGATGGATCGGGCCGCAGCCGACCAACTCCCGGCTGTCCTGTGCCGACGCGACTGGGCGCACCTTTCCGGCGGCGAGCGACTCGGAGTCCAGCCGCAGGACTTCCGGGGCCTGGCCGACCGGTACGGCCGTGACCATCACTGTCGCCTCGGCGAGGCCGTACGCGGGGGACAGCGCCTCGCGCCGGAAGCCGGCCTCCGCGAATGCCGCGCTGAAGCGGTCGAGCGTATCGGAGCGGACGGGCTCGCCTCCGACCAGCGCCATCTCCCAGCGGCTGAGGTCGAGTTCCCGGCGCTGAGCGTCCGTCACCCGGCGGACGCACAGGTCGTAGGCGAAGTTCGGCGCGCAGCTGTCCGCGCGTCCGAGCCGGGAGATGGCCCGCAGCCACGTGAGCGGACGCTGCACGAAGGTCATCGTCGGCAGCAGGGTGGCATCCCGGCCGGAGAAGAGGGGGTCGAGGACATTGCAGATGAGGCCCATGTTGTGGTGCGGCGGCAGCCACGACACCGCCGACGGTCGGGGCAGCCCGGCGTCGTCGGCAGACCGACGCGTGTTGTCGTATATCAACGACAGATTGTTCAGCACATTGCCGTGAGTGATCGCGACGCCTTTCGGCACGCCGGTCGATCCCGAGGAGTACTGCAGATAGGCGACCATCTCGGCGGCGGCCACCGGTGGGGTCCACTCCTGGGCCAGGTCCAGGCGTACTTCGTCGGTCGCCACCCGGTTGAGTTGGGCGAGCCCGTCGGTGTCGGTGAGGACGGGCTCCGCGGCGGCAAGCACGGGGCCGGTCGACAGGAACAGGGAGGGCTCGGAACTCGCGGCAATCGACTCCACCCGAGTCCATTTTGCATTGCTCCGCGTCCCGTCGAGCGGAGCCACCGGCACCGGAATCAGACCGGCATAGATGCAGCCCAGGAAGGCGACGTGGAAGTCCAGTCCCGGCGGGTAACTCAGCAGCACGCGTGCGCGCGCGGCAGGAACCTGCTGTCGCAGCGTCACGGCGACCGCCCGCGCCCGGCGGTCGAGTTCGGCCAGGGTCAGTGATTCTGATTCCTCGACACCGTCGCCCAGGAACACAAAGTTCTTCCGGTCGGGCTCGGCTGCCGCACGAGTGCGGCACAGGTCGATCAGCGTCGGCAGTGCGCCGTGCTCGCCGGCCACCGCCTCGGGCAGTCGGACGCCGTGCTCGGGATTGGTTCGCATATGACCACTCCAAACGGAGGAAGAGGAAGAAGGCGGCGGACAGTGCGCGCGCCCCCTGCATGGAGCGAGGTTCAGACTGTCGCGAACGCCCGCGCCCGGTACCTGGACCGGCACTGTGCGCGCTGCAACTTGCCGCTGGTGGTGAACGGCAGCGCACCGGCCTTGACCAGGAGGACGTCGTCGGCCCGGAGGCCGTGCCCGGCGAAGACGGCCTCCCGGACGGCTTCTTCGACCTCATCCGCCGCGTGGGTCGCGCGGGCACCTGGCGGAGTGTCCGGGACGGGGCCGGTCATGACGCGGTACCGGCTGTTGATCTCAGCCAGGACGACGAGGCGTGTGCGTCCGCCGTCCTCGGCGGTGAAGGCGCAGCAGCAGCCCTCCCGTATGGCGGGATGGCTTGCTGCTGCGGTCGCCTCGATGTCGTACGGGTAGTGCTGCATGCCCTCCACGACGATGAGGTCGTCCACACGGCAGGTGACGAAGAGCTGACCGCCGTCCAGGAAGCCCAGGCTGCCGGTGCGCAGGAACCGGCGGCCCTCGTGGCCGCGCACGGTGGCGTTGAACGTACGCGCTGTCTCCTTCGGGGCGTTCCAGTACGCGGCACCGATACTCGGTCCGGACGCCAGGATCTCCCCTGTCTCGTCCGGGGCGCACGGATCGCCGGTGGCCGGATCCACCACCGCGATGGTCATGGACGGGTGCACCTGGCCCAGGCCGACCAGCCAGCGCACCTCGTCCTCGGGTCCGGCTCGCTGCACCTTGCCTTTCGCCAGCGCCACCGCGTCGAACCGGCGGATCACCGGTTCGGGCTCCACCGGCCCGCCGCTGAGCATGACAGTGGACTCGGCGATGCCGTAACTCGGGAAGAACGCCTCGCGGCGGAAGCCGGCCGGGGCGAGCATGGCACTGAACTGGTCGATCATCTCTGCACGCACCGGCTCGTCGCCGACCACCGCGATCCGCCAGGCGCTGAGATCGAGGGAACGCACCTGCTCCTCGGAGACGCGCCGCAGGCACAACTCGTACCCGAAACCGGGTGCTGAACTGATGCCCGCCCCGCGTTCCGATATCGCGCGGAGCCAGTTGACCGGATGCTGGGTGAACGCCGAGGGCGGCATCATTACGGCGTCGTACCCGACGTAGATCGGCTGCAGGACCCCGGTGATCAGCCCCATGTCGTGGAACACGGGCAGCCAGGACACAACAGGCGGCAGCCGGTCGAAGTCGTCCGTGGCCCGGGTACCGTTGGCCAAGATCAACGAGAGGTTGTGCAGAACGTTGCCATGGGTGAGCTCCACACCCCGGGGCGGACCGGTCGTGCCGGAGGTGTACTGCAGGTACGCGATCGTGTCAGGGCCGATGCCGGGGGCATTCCAGCCATACGCGTCCGTCTCACTGATCTCGTCGGTCGCCACAGAGGTCGGCCGGCGTGGTGTGGAGATGTCCTTCAGCAACGCGTCGACACGGTTCAGCCTTGACCCGTTCGACAGCAGCACATCCGGTTGGCAGCTGTTGACGATTGCCCGGAAGCGCGCATACCGGTCGTCGACACCGACGCGCAGCACCGGAGGAGCCGGCACCGCGATCAGGCCGGCATACAGGCAGCCGAAGAAGGCGGACACGAAGTCCAGGCCGGGCGGGTAACTCAGCACGGCGCGGGCGCCCTGCGGGGCTTGCCTGCTCAGACGCGCCGCGATTGCCCTTGCCCGGGCGTCCAGTTGGGCGAGGGTGAGCGAGTCGGACTCTTCGAGGCCGTTCTCCAGGAAGGCGAACATCCGTCGATCCGGCTCCCTGGAAGCGCGATACCTGCAGAGCTCGACCAAGGTCGTCGGCTCCAGTCGGGATTCTGTGACGGCATCCTCTGACATCGTGGTCCTCCTGTTCGACTCGGCCATTGGCATTTCCCCTGCCATTTCCCCACTGAGCCGCCGGGACTTGGTTAAGTATTCAGCCATTGCTGTACGTGTGCGTCTTGGTGGTTTCCGCTCGAAGAGATGCTAAGTCGGCGGAGAAATATCGGGTATCCGCCGCGGGATGGGTCCATCCCCCCTACCGGAGGCGAGTTCGAGTAGGCCGGAAGACGGATGAAAGCCATCCTCCGGTCGCCGTCACGGTTCGGTCCGTCGGCCGTTACGGAAAGTGCCTCGTACTGGATAACGTCATGACGACGGCCAGTCGACGACGAATGGCCCGTATCCAAGGGAGAACGTTTCCCCAGAAGGCTTCAGAAAGGGAACCTCGATGTCCTACGACGCATCTGACGACTACTTCTTGGGTTATCCGAAGCTCCCCGAACTCCCCGATCTCCCCGGTCGCCCGGACGGGGAGGTCCTGGGTACGACCGGCGTGGTGGTCACCGGTTTGGGAATGACCACGCCGCTGGGCGGCGACGTCCACTCCACCTGGAAGGCGCTGCTCGCCGGCGAATCCCCGATCACCGTGCTCGACGAACCGTGGTCTCGCGATCTGCCCGTACGACTGGCAGGTCGGCTGAGTCAGGAACCGACCGAGGTACTGGACCGGGTCGAGGCCCGACGGATGGACCGCTGCCAGCAGATCGCGATGGTGGCCGCCCGGCAGGCATGGGCCGACGCCGGCGCGCCCGAGGTGGCGCCGGAGCGGCTGGCCGTGGTGATCGGCACCGGTCTCGGCGGCGGGGGGACGCTGGTCGACCAGCACGACGTGTCGTTGGCCAAAGGGCCGGGCCGCGTGTCGCCGTTCGCGGTGACGATGTTGATGCCCAACGGTTCGGCCGCCGCCGTCAGTCTGGCTCTCGACGCCCGGGCCGGCGCCCACGCGCCGACCAGCGCCTGCGCCTCCGGAGCGGAGGCAATAGCCATGGGGCTCGCCTTACTGCGGGACGGGCGGGCCGATGTCGTTGTCGCCGGCGGCACCGAGGCATGCATCGGCCGACTGTCCATGGCGGCTTTCGCCCGCATGGGAGCCCTGTCCGGCCGTCATGAGGACCCTCAGAACGCATCGCGGCCGTTCGACAGTGCCCGTGACGGCTTCGTCATGTCCGAGGGCGGCGGCGCCGTCGTGCTGGAGCGGACCCAGTTCGCGAAAGCTCGTGGCGCGCGGATGTATGCCACGCTCGCCGGTACAGGGATGAGCTCCGACGCGCACACCATGACGTCTCCGTCAGCGGACGGTCAGATCAGTGCGATCCGCGAGGCCTTGCGCTCCGGCGGCCTCGGCCCGCAGGACATCGTTCACGTCAACGCCCACGCTCCCGGTACGCCCGTCGGTGACCGTATCGAGGCGGCGGCATTGCTGGAATCGCTCGGTCCGCATGCTCTGGTGACGGCGACCAAGTCGATCACCGGCCATCTCATAGGCGGGGCCGGCGCGATCGAGGCCATCTTCACGGTCCTGAGCGTCTTCACCGACGTGATTCCCGCGACCAGAAACCTCGACGACAAGGATCCCGAGGTGAAGGTGGAAATCGTCACGGGAACCCAGCGGCGCATCAGGGTCACCGCGGCCATCTCGAACTCCTTCGGTTTCGGCGGTCACAACGTGGTCCTCGCATTCACCAAGCCCGCCTGACCACGGGCTCGGGACGGGCGGCCGGAGGACAGGGGGCCTGCCGCGGCCTGTTTGGCCCGCGGTGGCTGGGGCAGGTGCACGAGACCGCTCCGCTGGGCCATCAGCGCCGCGTGCATCCGGTTCGGCAACTCGAGCTTGGCGAGGATGCGCGAGACGTGGGACTTCACGGTGGCGAGCGTGACATGCAGCTCGTGGGCGATCTCCTGGTTCGACCTGCCCATGGCTATACCGCAGAGAACTTGGGTCTCGCGGCCGCTCAGGCTCGCCAGGGCGACCGCGTGAGACCGCTCATGTGGCGGCGGCAGAATCTCGAACCGATCGATCAGCCGTCGGGTCATCGTGGGGCACAAGAAGGCCGCGCCGTCAGCAACCGCACGGACAGCTGAGATCAGCTCGTCCTGGCTGGCACTTTTGAGCAGAAAACCACGTGCGCCCGCCTTCAGCGACCCGAGCAGATGGCTGTCAAGGGCGTTGCTGGTCAGGACAATTATCCCCGGCGCGACTCCGGGTACTGCCGTCCCCAAGGGCCGGGCGAGTTTCCGGACAAATTCGCATTCGGCATCCACGAGGATGACCTGCGGTCGCCGCAGCTCGGCCATGCGTAATGCTTCCTCACCGACCCTCGTATCGGCGACCACCGTGATATCCGGCTCCTCCCCGAGGGCCTGCCGGAATCCGCGGCGCACGAGATCCTCATTGTCGACCAGCATTACTTCCAACGCTCTGAAGTCGTCCATCATTCGCTCCTCCCGTGCAATTTGGAAGTGCCCCCGTTGCCTTCGGTAGCCAGCAACCGGAACTGTGCGTTTCACGAGCTGTGCTCGAGAATGTTTTCCGGTGCAGCGGTCGCGCACGTGAGGACCGCGGGCCGCGCCGAGCGCTACAGACAGCGGTGGCTGATAACGCGTGCGCCCCCTGGCCCGCACGCACATCCCGACTAGGCTGAATGGGAGCCTACGGCGGGATCCGCCGCATCGATCCCTTCCGATGCTAGGGGGATTGGCAGTGCTGGTTCCAGGCAATGGCGGCCATGCTGTTGGCCGTTCCGGCCACAGGGCGGCGGCCGACGAAGTCTCCACAGCTCCACGGCTGTTCACCCGAGGCATCGCAGGTGTGCGCGCGATGGTGGACGTGGGCGTCGAGCGTGGAGTGCCCGTACCGGCATGCCTCGACGGCAGTGGTGTGGACGAGAACGCTCTTGCCGACGATGCCGCACATGTCCGGGCCTGGCAGGAGCTCACTGTGGCGCAGAACCTGGTCCGCGCCACGGGCGACGCTCCCGGCCTGGGGCTCGAGGTCGGCAGCCGGATTCCGCTGCGTACGTACAGCGTGTTGGGCTTCGCACTGCTCGCCAGCCCGACGCTGCGCGAGGCCGCGGCTGTGGGACTGCGCTACCTGGAACTCACCTTCGCCATGGTCGGGATCCACCTTCAGGAGGACGGAAACGAGGTCCGTCTCGTCCTGGACGACGGGCTGGTGCCCCCGCCCGTCCGGCACTTCTTCATCGAGCGGGAAATAGCCAATATCCGGGCCATCCTCGACACCATTGTGGGCAGGCCCTTCACCCCCCTCCGGCTGGATCTGCGCTTTCCACGGCCTGAAACGTCCGCGCCGTACGAGACGTTTGACGACGTGCCCATCGCCTTCGGGGCGCCGCGCAACGCGATCGTCACCCTCGCGGCGGTACTGGAGCAGTCGCTGCCGCAGGCGGACCAGCACACCATGCAGGTGTGCGAACGCGAGTGCAGGCTCCTGCTGGCCCGGCGCACCGACACCGGATTCGCAGCGCGGGTACGGGAACTGCTCATGCAGTGGCCGGACGGCATCCCTGACATGGGCGTTGCCGCAGCCGCGCTGCACGTCTCCACCCGCACTCTGCGCCGGCATCTGGCGGTGGAGGGCACGTCCTACCGGCGTCTGGTCGACGCAGCGCGGCACACGCGTGCTGTCGAGATGCTGTCCACCCTCGGACTCGGGGTCGACCAGATCGCCATACGTCTCGGGTACGCCGACGCAGCGGCATTCATCCGCGCTTTCCGCCGGTGGACTGGTGCGACCCCCGGTGCCTACCGAACGCGATCAGTACGCAACCTGTCGAGGGCCCACGAGTGAAGGACGGCCCTGCTGCCTCTGTGGGGTGGTGCGTCATGTCGGCCATGTACGCCGTGGTGATCGCCACCGCTGCGAGCCTCACTGCACTGCGACGTGATGTCACCTAGGAAACCCGCACTATTGCGGGACGGCGGAGGCGATCAGAAGCCCCGCGAGCACCTGATCGCCGTTGCTGCACGCCTCATCGCCGAACACGGGAGCGTGGACCTGACCGTGCGCGGCATCGCCCGCGAGGCCAAGGTCGCCGACGGCGTGTTGTACAACCACTTCGCGGCCAAGGAAGAACTCCTCGCCGAAGCCCTGCACGCGCACGTCACGACCGTCATGACTGGCGCCGGTGAACCGCCGGTGGCCGGTCGGAGCACCGTCGAGGACAACCTCCGTGACTACATCACCCGCGGGCTCGATGTGCTCACCCGTATTCTCCCGGTCTTCGCCGGACTCATCTCCCAGCACAAGATCTTCGCTCGTTTCGCACCCATGCATGCTCCCCGCATGGGAGCAGGGCGCGACGGTCTGCGAGCCGCCCTGTCCAACTACCTCCGGGACGAGCAGCAACTGGGCCGACTGGCTCCGCAAGCCCGATCGACGCCGCGGCCACCATGATCCCTCTCGCCCTTCGGAACCGTTCCCCCTCCGGCTTCTCCAGTTGCCACGGGGGCGACTTCGCGGGGAAGAACCAGTGCGGCCCGTCCGCGAATCTCTGACGACGGCACCGACGGCACCCGCCGGATGCGCCGTGCTTGGAGGCCGTACGGCACAGCGCGTCTCGCCCGGCCTGCCGGCGCGAAGCGTGGCGTTTCCCTCGACGAGGTGCACTGATCAGTGAAGTCCGGTAAGTCGACCCTCGCAGCATGGCTCCACCGCCTCGACGCCGAACACTTGGAGCAGGTACTCGCGGCACGGCCGGACGCCGTGTCCCCGCCGGAACCCCGCTCGGTGAGCGAACTGGCCGAACGCCTGCAACGCCCGGGCTCGGTCGCGCTCGCGCTGCCCCGGCTCGCACTGCCCGCACTGCAGGCAGCCGAAGCACTGGCGTCACTGAGTGCGCCGGCCTCTCGGGACGTCCTGGCGGACCTGCTGGACGCGACGGAGGACGAGACCGCACACGGCCTGGAAGCGGCGCTCCAGACGCTGTCCACGCATGCGCTGGTCTGGCTGGACAACGAGGGAACACTGCGCATGGCCGCGCCCCTGCGGCAGGCGTGGGACACACCGCTCGGACTGGACCAGCCGCTGGCGACGCTGTTGAAGGACACGACCTCCGAGGAGTTGCGCCGCATGCTCACGGCTCTGGGCGTGCGGCCTCCCGGCACCAAACCGCAGCGCCTCGCGACGCTCGTGGAACACCACAGCGACCCGGCACGTGTCGCCGCGGTGGTCGCACAGGCACCGGCCGACGCCCGGAAACTGCTGGAACGCAGGGCGGACCCCGCGTACCGGCCGCAGGCATTCGTCCTCTTCGGGGGCCAGTCCGCCCCTGAACCGGGTGCGCACTGGGCGCTGGAGCGGGGACTGCTGGTCCAGGGGCGGTACAGCTACGGCCCCGTACGGATGCCCGCCGAGGTGGTGCTCGCGCTGCGCGGGCCGGGCTGGCATGCTCCGTTCGCCCCCGCGCCGCCCGTCACGCTGCTCGTACCCGTCAGCCCGGCGGAGGTCGACACTGAGGCGTCCGCCGCGGCCACGGCATTCGCCGCCCACGCCGCCTCGGTCCTGTCGGTGTGTGCGACGGCTCCGCCCGCCCGGCTGAAGTCCGGCGGCGTCGGAGCCCGCGAACTGGCCAGGATCGGCAGGGCGGCACGCTGCGAGGAGACCGTCGTACGCCTCACCCTTGAGACGGCGTACGAGGGCGGTCTCTTGGCCCGTGACGGTGACCGGGTCGCGACGACGGACGCCTACGACACCTGGGCCGAGTCGGAGCCCGCAGAGCGGCTCCCGGTATTGCTGCACGCCTGGTGGGCACTTGGGCTCACCCCCTCGCAGGCCCGCGACGGCGACAACAAGGCGCTGCCCGCCCTGGCCGGGGCCCCGCCCTGTGCCGGCTGCCTCCAGGCCCGGAAGGGGCTGCTCACCGCCGCTTCCCGTCTCCCGGCCGGGCAAGCCGCGAAGAACTCGGCCGAACTGGGTCCTCTCACCCACTGGTCACGGCCGCTCGCCGAGGTGCTGTCACAGGACGCGACGCCGTTCGCCACCGTGATCGGGGAGGCGGAACTCCTCGGCGTGCTCGCCCGCGGCGCGCTGTCCCCGATCGGCGCCGCTCTGCTGGCCGACAGCACCGAAGGACTGGCCACCGCCTGCCACCGCTTGCTTCCCGCCGCCACCGCGACGGCCCGCTTCGGCGGCGACCTGACCGCCGTCGTCACCGGCACACCCGCCGCACGGCTCGTCACGCTCCTGGACTCGGTCGCCGATCGGGAGGCCGGCGGCACGGCCTCGGTGTGGCGGTTCAGCCCGGCGAGCGTTCGCCGCGCCCTGTACGCCGGCCGTAGCCCGGACTCCATCGAGGCCGACTTGGCCGCCGTCACCGCCAACCCGCTGCCCCAGCCCCTGTCCTACCTGATCATGGACACGGCACGCAGCCACGGCCGGATCCGCATCGCCTCGGCCGCCTGCGTCTTCCACGGCGAGGAACCCACCCTCCTCACCGACATCGCCGCCCACCGCAAACTCTCCGAACTGGGCCTGCGGCACCTCGCCCCGACCGTCCTCGTCAGCCGCACCCCGCTGGAGAAAACCCTCGCCGCACTGCGGACCGAGGGATACGCGCCGGTCGCGGAGACAGCCGACGGAACCGTGCGCGTCGAACGACCCCGCAGCTTCCACCAGCCTCAGGAACCCGCAAGGAAGGTCAGCCGAACCTGACGGTTGGCGTTGTCCTTGTTCGTGTCGACCAGGCACACCGACTGCCATGTCCCGAGCTCCAATCGGCCGTCCAGCACCGGCAGCGTCGCGTGGGGTGGGACGAAGGCCGGGAGGACGTGGTCGCGGCCGTGGCCGGGGCTGCCGTGGCGGTGTTGCCAGCGGTCGTCGGCGGGGAGGAGGGTGTGCAGGGCGGCCAGGAGGTCGTCGTCGCTGCCAGCGCCCGTCTCGATGATCGCGATGCCTGCCGTGGCGTGCGGCACGAAGACGTTCAGGAGGCCGTCGCGGCCGGCCGCCGCCTCCCGCAGGAAGGCCACGCAGTCGGGGGTGATGTCCACGACCCGCTCAGCGGAACCGGAGGCGACGTTCAGTACTCGGGTGGTGAAGGCGTCTGACATGCCTTCCATCCTCGCCCATGCCGCGGAGTTCACCCGCCAGGAGACGGCGCGGTGGTGGTCGAGCGGTGATACGCAAGGTCCACTTCGCGAGACACCGTTGACCGTCACCGCGCCATCTGGCTACTTTCAACGGCATGTTGCGTTCAGTCCTGCTCACCACGCGCGGTCATATCGACCTGCTGCGGGTGGCCTCCGCCGCGTGTCGCCGCGGCCGCTGACGCCCCTCCCCTCTCTCCTCGCCTCACTCGCGCCTCCCCCGCGCGTACCCGCCCGGTCCTGACCTGACCCGGCGGCGCTGACGCGCGTTCCTCACCGACCGCTCATCGCCCCCTGGAGCACTCATGAGCATCAGCCATGCCCCACCCAGCTCCCCCGAGAAGGATATTCCCCTTAAATCCAATTTTGCGGATGACTCAACGCCGATCTCCGTAGACCTCGTCCCCCTCCTCCCCGCCTCTTCCCGCCGCACCCGCGTCCCCCGCTGGCTGCGCCGCACCACCGGCCCGGTCCTGCTCCTCCTCCTGTGGCAACTGCTCACCAGCACCGGCGTGCTGACCGCCGACGTCCTCGCCTCGCCCGGCCGTATCGCCCAGGTCGGGAGCGACCTGATCGCCGACGGATCGCTGCCCTCGGCCATGGGTACGTCACTCCAGCGCGTCGCCGCCGGGCTGGCGCTCGGTACCGTTGTCGGGACCGGACTCGCCCTCGTCTCGGGCCTGTTCCGGATCGGCGAGGATCTCGTGGACGCGCCCGTGCAGATGCTGCGGACCGTGCCCTTCGTCGGGCTGATCCCGCTGTTCATCATCTGGTTCGGCATCGGCGAGGCGCCCAAGGTCGCCATCATCACGCTCGGCGTGACCTTCCCGCTCTACCTCAATGTCTACGCCGGAATCCGCGGCGTGGACGCCCAGCTGATCGAGGCCGGGGAGTCCCTCGGGCTGTCCAGGTGGGGGCTGGTACGGCATGTCGTACTGCCCGGTGCGCTGCCCGGCGCCCTGACCGGCCTGCGCTACTCGCTCGGCATCGCCTGGCTGGCCCTGGTCTTCGCCGAGCAGGTCAACGCCGACTCCGGCATCGGGTTCCTGATGGTGCAGGCACGGGACTTCCTGCGGACCGACGTGATCGTGGTCTGCCTCATCGTCTACGCCTTCCTCGGCCTGCTCGCCGACTTCATCGTCCGCTCCCTCGAAAGGCTGCTGCTGCAATGGCGACCGACGTTCACGGGCCGGTGAGCCCCGAGGCCGTACCGGCCACCGAGCCCGCGCGCACAGCACCGGCCACGCAGGCCGTGCACGTGGCGGAGCTGACCCGCTCCTTCGACGGGCGTGCCGTCATCGACCGGCTCCGACTCGACGTCCGGCCGGGCGAGTTCGTGGCGCTGCTCGGCCGCAGCGGCTGCGGCAAGTCCACGCTGCTGCGCGTCCTCGCCGGGCTCGACCGCGACATCGAGGGCACCGTGCTGGTGCCGCGTCGCAAGGCCGTCGCCTTCCAGGCACCGCGGCTGATGCCGTGGAAGAAGGTGTGGCGCAATGTGCTGCTCGGCCTGCCGGGCAAGCCCGACCGCACGGTCGCCGAGCGGGCACTCAAGGAGGTCGGCCTGGATCACCGTACGAACGCCTGGCCCAAGACGCTCTCCGGCGGTGAGGCCCAACGCGCCTCCCTCGCCAGGGCGTTGGTGCGCGAGCCCGATCTGCTGCTGCTCGACGAGCCGTTCGGCGCGCTCGACGCGCTCACCCGTATCAAGGCCCAGCGGCTGGTCGGTGAGTTGTGGCAGCGGCGCGGTTGCGCGGTCCTGCTCGTCACGCACGACGTCGAGGAGGCCGTACTGCTCGCCGACCGTGTCCTCGTGATGGACGACGGGGTCATCGCGCACGAGCAGCGCATCGACCTCGACCGCCCCCGCGACATCGCCGACCCCCGGTTCGCGGAACTGCGCGCCGAACTCCTTCACCGGCTGGGCGTCGACGCCGCCGCCGAAGCCGCCTGATCACCCACCCGAGAACGGAACCACCATGCGACGACGCCTCGTCCCCGCCGCGCTTCTCCTCCCCCTCGCGCTTGTGCTCACCGCCTGCGGCGGGAACTCGGCGGCCGACACCTCGACGGACATCGACGGCCAGGGCTCCCTCACCCTGAACGTCGGTGACCAGAAGGGCGGTTCGGAGGCCATCCTGCGCGCCGCCGGGGAGCTCAAGAACCTCGCCTACAAGATCAAGTGGTCCACCTTCACCTCCGGGCCGCCGCTGCTGGAGGCCGTGAACGCCAAGGCCGTCGACATCGGTGGCGTCGGCAACACCCCGCCGGTCTTCGCGGCCGGCGCGGGCTCAAAGATCACGGCGGTGGCGGCCTTCAAGGGCACCTCCAAGGGCGACGCGATCCTCGTGCCGAACGACTCGAAGCTGACGAAGCCCGAGCAGCTCAAGGGCAGGTCGATCGCCGTGGCACAGGGGTCCTCCGCCAACTACCAGCTGGTCGCGTCCCTCAAGAAGGCCGGGCTGAGCCTGAGCGACGTCAAGGTCAAGTACCTGCAACCGGCCGACGCGCTGGCCGCGTTCAGCGCCGGCAAGGTGGACGCATGGGCCGTGTGGGACCCGTACACCTCGCAGGTGCTCCTGTCCAGGCAGGGGCGGATCCTGACGACCGGCGACGGGGTCACCAACGGTCTGACCTTCCAGGTGGCGGCGCCCTCCGCCCTGCGGGACAAGAAGAAGGCCGCGGCGATCAAGGACTACCTGGAGCGGCTGCGGCGCGCCACGACGTGGGTGCACGACCACGAGGAGGAGTGGGCCAAGGTCTGGGCGAAGGACACCGGACTGCCCTACGACGTCGCGCTGGCCTCGGTGAAGCGCACCAACGCCACCCGGATATCGGTCGCGGTCGACAAGCCGCTCATCGCCTCCGAGCAGGAGATCGCCGACACCTTCACCGCGCTGAAGCTCATCCCGAACAAGGTCGACTTCGGCGACTTCGTGGACACCCGGTACAACGGCGGTCTGCCGCCGTCGACGACTGCTGCGCATGCCTCGGAGGGTTCGTGACGCGCCGCACGCTCACGCCCCGCGACGGCACCCGGTCCGGTGTCGGGGAAGATCCGCGAACCCGGGGCTGTTAGTGGAAGCGTGAACAACACTGAGGCGGTCAAGGCAGTCGGCATGGTCGACGTGGTCGTCATAGGCGCTGGTCAGGCAGGACTCTCCAGCGCCTACCACCTGCGGCGCACCGGTTTCGAACCGGACCGTGACTTCGTCGTCCTCGACCACTCCCCCGGCCCGGGCGGCGCCTGGCAGTTCCGGTGGCCTTCATTGACGTACGGCAAGGTGCACGGGATGCACGCGTTGCCCGGCATGGAGCTGACCGGTGCCGCGGCCGAGCGGCCGTCGTCCGAGGTCGTCGCGGAGTACTTCGACACCTATGAGCGGACCTTCGACCTGCGGGTTCGGCGGCCGGTCGACGTGCAGGCCGTGCGTGAGGGCCCGGACGGGCGGCTGCTCGTCGAGAGTTCGGCGGGGACCTGGGCGACGCGGGCGCTGATCAACGCGACCGGCACCTGGGACCGGCCGTTCTGGCCGCGCTATCCGGGGCAGGAGACGTTCCGGGGGCGGCAGTTGCACACCGCGCAGTACGCCGGGCCGCAGGAGTTCGCCGGTCGGCGGGTCGTCGTCGTGGGCGGCGGCGCCTCCGGCACCCAGCATCTGCTGGAGATCGCCCCCTACGCGGCCGCCACCACATGGGTCACACGGCGCCCGCCCGTCTTCCGCGAGGGCCCGTTCAGCGAGGACGTGGGCCGGGCGGCCGTCGCTCTCGTCGAGGAGAGGGTCCGGCAGGGACTGCCACCGAAGAGCGTCGTCTCCGTCACGGGACTGCCCCTCAACGACGCGGTCCGGCAGGGCCTCGCGGACGGGGTCCTGGACCGGCAGCCCATGTTCGACCGGGTCACACCCGACGGTGTGGAGTGGCGGGACGGGGGCCGCGTGGAGGCCGACGTCATCCTGTGGGCGACCGGTTTCCGGGCCGCCGTCGACCACTTGGCTCCGCTGCGGCTGCGCGAGCCGGGCGGTGGAATCCGGGTGGACGGGACACGCGCCGTCGCCGATCCCCGCGTCCACCTCGTGGGCTACGGCCCGTCCGCCAGCACGATCGGCGCCAACCGGGCCGGGCGCGCGGCCGTACGGGACATCAGGAGGTTGCTGGCTCAGGAGCCGGTCGCCGCGTAGCGCTCCGCGGGAAGGCCGTGCTGAGAAGTGCCGCGCTGTGTCGTCGGTCCTCTGCGGTTACGTCGTGGCTGGTCGCGCCCACGCGGAGCCGCGCATCCATACGGCCCGCGCCCCTTCGGCTCGCTGCCGAACCGCAACGACCGGCCCACCGGATCACTTCCCCGCCCGCGGGCTCGCCTTCTGGTGGGCGTTGAACGCGGCGACATTGCGCTGGTGTTCCGCGTAGTCGGCGGTGAAGCGGGTGTCGCCCGGCTTGACCGTGACGAAGTACAGCCAGTCACCCGCGGCCGGATTGATCGCGGCGCGCATCGCCTCTTCGCCCGGGTTGGCGATCGGCGTGGGCGGCAGACCCATGCGCTGGTACGAGTTGTAGGGGCTCTCGATCCGGGTGTCGGCCTCGGTGGTGCGCAGCGTGGAACGGCCGAGCGCGTAGTTGATGGTGGAGTCCATCTGCAACGGCATCCCGCGTTCGAGCCGGTTGAGGACGACCCGCGCCACCTTGCCCATGTCGGCCCTGCTGCCGGCCTCCGCCTGCACGATGCTCGCGATGGTGACCGCCTGATAGACGTTCATGGCATTGCGCTGGGCGCCGGCCGCGATGGGGGCGCCCCCGAACTTCTTGTTGGCGGTGTCGACCATGGCCGACAGCAGGGACTCCGGCGTCGTCTTCTTGCCGTCCTTCTGCTCCAGCGGATACGTCGCCGGGAAGAGGTAGCCCTCGGGGTTGCCCTCGGCGTCGTTCGGCAGCTTGAGGTCGAGCTTGCGGAGGGACTTCTTCGTGGCACCGCCCGGCAGGTCCAGGGCCTTGTCGACGGCGTCGTACACCTGGCTCGCACGCCAGCCCTCCGGGATCACCAGCGAGGTGGGCTTCGCCTTCTCCTCACCCGTGCTCAGCAGCGGCACCGCCACGGCGGTGCCGGCCACGACGGCGCCGGCGGCGATGAGAGCGATACGGCCCCGGCGCGTCAGTCGAATCGTGCTCCGTGACGGAGTGTTCAGGTACATGCGGGAACGGTAACCCGCACATGGTCACAAACCCGGCATAACGTCACCCCGTCGGCTCCAGTTGGGCGTCCCGGCGGACCAGCCCCGCGTACCGTCCCTCCCGCTCCAGCAGTTCCTCGTGCGTACCCCGTTCGGCCACCCGCCCCGCGTCGAGGACGACGATCTGGTCGGCGCCCCGAATGGTGGACAGCCGGTGCGCGATGGTGACCGTGGTGCGGTTGGCGGACAGGGCGTCGATGGCCTGCTGGACGGCGTGTTCGGTGCGGGTGTCCAGTGCGCTGGTCGCCTCGTCGAGGATGAGCACGGGCGGGTCGCGCAGGATCGTACGGGCGATGGCCAGGCGCTGTTTCTCACCGCCGGAGAAGCGGTGTCCGCGTTCGCCGACGACGGTGTCGTAGCCGTCGGGCAGGGCGGCGATGTGGTCATGGATCTGGGCCGCCTCGGCCGCCGCGTGCAGTTCCTCGTCGGTGGCGTCCGGCTTGGCGAAGCGCAGGTTGTCGGCGACGGAGGCGTGGAAGAGGTACGTCTCCTGCGAGACGACGCCGACGGCGCGGGCGAGGGTGTCGAAGTCGAGGTCGCGCACATCCACCCCGTCGAGGGTGACCCGGCCGCCCGTCACGTCGTACAGGCGCGGCACGAGATGGCCGAGCGTCGACTTCCCGGCGCCGGTCGGGCCGACGACCGCGAGGCTGCCGCCCGCCGGGACGGTGACGTCGATGCCGTCGATGATGGCGCCACTCCTGGCGTCGTCGCTGTCGTAGCGGAACTCGACGTTCTCGAAGCGGACCTCGCCCTTGACGCGGTCCAGGTGGACCGGGTTCTCCCGCTCGGTGATGTCGATGGGCAGGTCGAGGTACTCGAAGATGCGCTGGAAGAGCGCGAGCGAGGCCTGGATCTGGACGCCGGTGGACAGCAGGCTGACCGCCGGACGGAACAAGCCCTGCTGGAGCGAGACGAAGGCGACGATCGTGCCGATCGAGACCTGCGGGCCGCCGAGTTGGAGGGCCATGCCCGCGGTCCAGTAGATGAAGGCGGGCATCGCGGCCATGACGATGGTGATGACCGCCATGCGCCAGCGGCCGGCCATGTTCGACTTCACTTCGAGGTCGACCAGCCGCTCGGACTCGTCGGCGAACGCGGAGGTGAGCGAGTCGGAGCGGCCCATGGTGCGGCCGAGCAGGATGCCGCTGACCGAGAGCGACTCGGTGACGGTGGCGGCCATCGCGGCCATCTGCTTCTGGCGCTCGGTGGTGATCTTCTTGCGCTCGTTGCCGACGCGGCGGCTGATCCAGACGAAGACCGGGAGCAGGAGAAGGGACACGACGGTCAGGCGCCAGTCGAGGGCGATCATCGCGATGATCGTGGCGACCACGCTGGTCAGATTGGAGACCAGGGAGGTCGCGGTGGAGGTGACGGTGGCCTGCATGCCGCCGATGTCGTTGGCGATGCGGGACTGGACCTCGCCGGTGCGGGTCCGGGTGAAGAAGGCGAGCGACATGCGCTGCAGGCGGCCGTAGACGGCGGTGCGCAGGTCGTGCATGACGCGCTGGCCGACGGTCGTGGAGATCAGGGTCTGCAGTACACCGAAGACGCTGGTCAGGACCGCGCTGAGGATCATGCCGAGCGCGAGCAGGCTGAGCAGGCCGGTGCGGCCCTCGGGGATCGCGACGTCGAGGATCGCCTTGAGGAGGAACGGCGTGGCGACGCCGACCAGCGACGCGGCACCGACGAGGAGGCCGACGACGGCCAGGCGTCCACGGTAGGGACGGAAGAGTTTCAGGATGCGGCGCACCTGCCGGGGTTGTTCCTGCTGCGCGGCGGGTGGCGTCCAGGCGTGTTCGTGGTCGGGGTGCATGGGCTCCTACGGGAGGTGAGGTCACGCCGCAGGACGCGGCGATACGGACTGACGGAGCTTAGCTCATTGTTACCTACGCTCACAATGCACATAGTCCTGATATTGTTCCCGCATGACCACCCCCGATCCCGACGGCCCGCTCGCCGAGCAGCTCCTGCGCTTCACCCGCCGGGTGCACCGGATCCAGAAACGGCACCTTCAGGAGTGCGGCCTGGGGGTCACCCCGGCGCAGTCCCGTCTGCTGCGCACCCTCGCGCACTACGACTCGCCGCCCCGGATGGCCGACCTCGCCGAGCGCCTGGAAGTGGTCCCGCGAGCCGTGACGACGCTGGTCGACGGACTGGAGGCGAGCGGGAAGGTACGGCGGGTGCCGGATCCGACGAACCGGCGGGTGATCCGGATCGAGCTCACCGACGACGGGCGGGGGGCCCTGCGGGAGCTGCACGGTGCGCGGCGGTCGGCGGCGGAGGAGATTCTGGCGCCGTTGACGGATGAACAGCGGTCGGTGCTGGGCGAGTTGCTGGACACGCTGATCGATGGGGCTGCCGTGCGGGGGTGCTGAGCGCGAGAGGCCGCGGCCACCGCTCCGGATTACCGGAGGGTGGCCGCGGCCGGGGCTGTTGCGGTGACTGCGGCTTGAGCTTGGCTCAGGGTGCGGCTGTGGTTTGGCTGGGTTTGTGGCTGCGGTTTGGCTGGGATTCAGGGCTGGGGTTGTGGCTGCGGCTGTGGCTGTCTGAACGTCAGCCGGCCTCGGCGGCCGTCTCCCTCTTCAGCCCGGACTTCTTGAGCTCCGCCTTCTCCGGCTCCCCCGGCTCCTCGTCCTCCAGCTCGACCACGATCTCGCCGTCCAGGACCTTCTTCGCCCGCTCCCTGTCCAGCGCGCCCTCCCAGCGGGAGACCGCGAAGACGGCGACGCAGTTGCCGAGCAGGTTGGTGACGACGCGCATCGAGTCCATGATGCGGTCCACGCCGAGGAGCAGAGCGACGGCTCCGGCCGGGATGGCGCCCAGCGAGGACGCGGTCGCGGACAGGGCGAGGAACGCCGAGCCGGGGATGCCCGCCATGCCCTTGCTGGTCAGCATCAGCACCAGGACCACGGTGATCTGCTGGCCGAGGCTGAGGTCGACGCCCACGGCCTGGGCGATGAACAGCGTGCCGATGGACAGGTAGAGCGAGGCGCCGTCGAGGTTGAAGGAGTAGCCCGTGGGCAGCACCAGACCCACGGCGTCGTCACGGGCGCCGGCCTTGCGCAGCTTCTGCATCACCCGCGGCAGGACCGACTCGGTGGACGCGGTGCCGAGCGCGAGCAGCATCTCCTCACGGATGTAGCGCAGGAACTTCCAGAGGCTGAGCCCGGTGACCGCCTTCAGGGCGACGGCGAGGAGCACGATGAACAGCGCCGCGGCCGCATAGCACAGGATGATCAGCTTGCCGTAGGTCTCGATCACACCGAGCCCGTAGTTGCCGATGAGGACGGCCATCGCGCCGAACACCGCGATCGGGGCCAGCCGCATCACGAAGCCGACGATCGCGAAGATGATCTCCTGGGCCTGCTCGATGGCCGGCAGCACCTGCGGCACCTTGGTCTGGCCGAGATGCAACAGCGCGGCGCCCACCAGGCAGGCCAGGATCAGCACTTGCAGCAGCGAGTTCTCGGCGAAGGCACCCATGAAACTGGTCGGAAGGGCGTTGAGCACGAAGTCGGCGGTGGAGGGCAGGTGTTCGCCGCCCGTCTTCGCGTCGACCGCTGAGGCGTCGAGCGAGGACGGGTCGACGTTCATCCCGGACCCGGGCTGGACCACGTTGGCGGCGAGGAGCCCGATGACCAGCGCGAGCGTGCTCGCGACCTCGAACCAGATCAGGGCCTTCAGCCCGATCCGCCCGAATGCCTTCAGGTCACCGGCCTTGGCGATGCCGACGACGACCACGCAGAACACCAGCGGCGAGATGATCGTCTTGATGAGCCGGATGAATCCGTCGCCGAGCGGCTGGAGATCCGCGGCGAATCCGGGCCACAGCTTCCCGACGACGATTCCGAGCACGATCGCGCAGGCGACCTGCGCGAAGAGAGAGGTACGCAGCATGCGTGCGACGCGTCGCGGCAGGGACGGTACGGACGGCGGCACGGGGCACTCCTTGGGGACGACGACACACAGAAGTCCCCAGGGACGGGTGGGACTTCTGCGATACGGAAAGCGCATTCCGTGCCGATCACTTTGCGGGTGATGTTGGTCCCGCACAAGACCCCCGTGTTGCATCCGTGTAAATCACGCACCGGGTGACGCATCGCACACACCCCGTCTCAGCAGCCGCCGCGATCCTCGGTGAGCACCCCTTGGACGCTGGTCAGAGCGCGGTCGTAGCAGCCGCCCGAGCCGTACGACCGGTAGCGCTCACGGGTCGTGCCGACCGCGTGCCGCTGGTCGCGTGGCACGTTCATCGTCCAGGCGGCGTCACCGGTGTAGGTGTCGTCGAGCCGCGACCAGGCGGTCCGTCGCCCCTCCTGGGTCGCCACGGCCATGGCCCGGTCACCGAGGGTCAGCACGGTGCGCAGGCGGTCGCCCGCGCCGATCGTGGTGGTGCCGTCCATCGTGTACGTCCGCTGCGCACGGGTCGTTCGGGCCGGGCCGCGTCCGTCGACGGTGGTCGCCTGGTCGTCCGTCCAGGTGGCGTCGAGGGCGTCCAGGTTCTCGCCGTCGGTCCAGCGGTGGACGGAGGTGTTGGTCAGCGCGCGGCGGACGGTGGTCGTCACCCGGCCGTGCGAGGTGTCGACATAGCCGGCGACGGTCAGCCGGTGACCACCCAACGTGTCCACCCGGTGCTCCGAACCGGGCGTGTACGTCGAGGAGTTGGCGAGGTCGCCGGCCTGGTGCGCGGTGAGCTTCCCGGTGACGTGCACGCGCTTGGCGTCCTGCCAGACGAGGACGTTCACGGGTGCGCTCCAGCCGCTCTGCCCCTCGGGGACGCCGGCGACGGAGACCTCGACGCGGTGCGGGCGGCCGTCGTTGAGGAGGCCGGCGAACGGGGTCAGGTCGTATTCGATCGGCTTGACGTCGAAGGCGCGCGGTCCCGGGACGACGTACCAGAGGAAGGGGTTGGACCAGCCACCGGTCCACACGTGCGGGAACGGTGCGGCGATTCCGGCGAGTTGGCCGTCGACCTTGATCTGCACCTCGCGGTAGGGACCGCCGGACGCCTTGCAGGAGTACGGCGCCTGGTCGGGCACCGACAGGTACCAGTACTCCTCGCAGCCGCCGCCGGAGCCGGTGGCGTACACCTCGGCGACGATGCGTTCGCTGTTGCGCGGGGTGGTGAGCGTGCCGTTCTGGAGGGTGAGGACGCGGTCGGGGGTGGCGGTGGGGCGGTCGGCGATGCCGATGGGGCTACGGGGGGTGGGGGCCGGGCGGCCGGGTGTCTTGGTGGCGGAGGTGAGAGCGGGGGCGGGGGCGGCGTAGAACGTCAGCGTGACCTTGACGTCGATGATGCCGGTGTAGGTGTCGTCGACGACGTTCCCGATGAGCATCTCGACGTCCTGGGCGCGGCGGAGGGTGTCGCTGTAGCGCGTGACGTCCTTCTCCACGGACCACTGGATGCCGTCGGGTGACGGCTCGGGAGTCGACGTACGGAAGATCTCGACGCCGCCGACGTGCAGATAGCCGAGCCGGTCGTACTGGCGGCCCTTGACCTTGCCGTCCATCCGCAGCACGACCTTGCTCCAGCGGGCGCCGCAGCCCTCGGGCGGTACGTAGGCACCCTTGTACGGGGTGAAGTCGCGGAACTGCGCCTCCGCCACGGTGACTTGGCAGGACCTGCCGGAGGGTCTGTCGACGGGTGGGGCGGCCGTGATGGGGTCGTGCCAGTCGGTGCCGAACTCGGCGGGCACGTCGGCCGGTTGGGCGGCCGGCGCATCGGCCGGTTGGGCGGGGGTCGCCCCGAGCAGCGAGCCCGCCAGGAGGGTCGCTCCGGCGAGCATGGACATGACGATCCGTCTCTTCATGGCCGGTGTTCTACGGGGAGTCGGGCATCCGCCGCAATGAGGCCTCCGGGCCTCCCGCGTCAGCGCGAGGCTTTCAGGTCGGCCCTGTCCCCCATCACCACCACGGGATGCCGATCCGGATCGAGCGTGCGCAGCAGGTACGCCATCGCCGATTCGGACAGACTCACACAGGCCGACGTGCCGCTGCCGTGGTCCATGTGCAGCCAGATGCCGCCACCTTTGGCCTCGCCCTCGGGGCGGGTGGGGTCGTTGGGCGGGGTGCCCTTGACGCGGTTGTAGTCGATGGCGATCACGTAGTCGAAGTCGTGCCAGTGGGACTTCGCCCACCATCGCGGCGCCGCGATGGCGGCCGACCGCGTGTACGGCAGCTTGGCCCCGGGGTCCTTCAGTACGCCGCCCGCGTCGCTCAGCGTGAACACGCCGACGGGGCTGCGGTTGTCGCCCTCGTGGTGGTCGGTCGTCCAGCCCTTCTTGCCGTTGTGCGCGGGCCAGCTGCGGACGCGGTCCCAGGTGGCGCCGTGCCCGGTGTCCTGCCTCGTGTAGAGCACGACCGTGGAGTCCGGGGAGTCCTTGCCGTCGCCGTAGACCGCCACGACCTGGCTGGAGTTGGCCGGGATGCGCCGCTGCCAGCGGTCGGCGACGTCCGGGATGCGCGTCGGATCCCGCATCGGGTCCTCGGTGGCGGCCGGGCGCGTGCGCGCGGCCTTGGCTCCGTCCGCGCCGCCACCGTGCTCCGTACCACCGCACGCGGTGAGGGTCGTCAGGGCCGTCAGAAGGGATCCGATGGCCGCCGCCGCGACCAGGACACGTCGTGTTCCACCGTTGCGCATCGGTCCATGGTCGCACCCTGTTCGGTACGGCGGCGGGAGCGACAACCGCCGGCAGCCGGATCTGTGCGACGGCGTGGAAAACCGTTTGCGTCCGACCACGCTGCGACGCGAACCTGTCACGGTTTGCTGCCGCCGTGCGCGGTCCCGCTCCGTATGCCGGCACCCGACCAACCCCCACATTTCCCCATCCCCAATCCCCCCATTGACACGAGCCACTGGGACGTCATGCAGATTCAAGACCTTCCGTATCCCGACCCAGGTGTGCCGGACGCGCGCTCAGGTCCCCGATTCCTGTGGTGGCTCTTCCGGAACCAGCTGGGCGGGCAGTTGAAGTCCCTCTCCTGGGGACTGCTGCACTTCCTGTCCGTCTCCGCGCTGCCCTTCTGCGTGGGCGTCGCCGTACAGGCCGTAGTCGACCGTTCCGGTTCCCAACTGGCTCTGGCCGGTGGGCTGTTGGTGCTGTGCAGTGCCGGAAACGCGATCGGCGACACCTTCCTGCACCGCACCGCCATCACCAACTGGATCACGGCCGCCGCGCGCGTCCAGCAGCTGCTGGCCCGCAAGGCCGCCCACCTGGGCTCCGCGCTGACCCGACGAGTCGCGGCCGGTGAGGTCGTGGCCGTCTCCACGGGCGACGTCGAGAAGATCGGCTGGTTCGTCGAGGCCTGCTCACGGTTCACCGCGGCTGCGCTCACCGTCGTGGCCGTCTGTGTCGGCCTGCTCGTCTACCAGCCCGCGCTCGGTGTGGTCGTCGCCGTCGGCCTGCCCGTGCTGGCGGTCGCCGTGCTGCCGCTGCTGCCCCGGGCCACCCGGCGAGCGGACTTCCAGCGCGAGAAGGCGGGCCGCGCCACCGAACTGGCCTCGGACACCGTCGCCGGTCTGCGCGTCCTGCGCGGCATCGGCGGCGAGGAACTCTTCCTCGACCGCTACCGCCGCGCCTCCCAGGAGGTACGCCACGCCGCCGTGCGCAGCGCCCGGATGTGGTCCCTGATCTCGGCCATCCAGGTACTGCTGCCGGGACTGCTGCTGATCGCCGTGGTCTGGTACGGCGTCCACCTGGCCCGCCAGGGCCGCGTCACCGTCGGTGAACTGGTCACGGTTTACAGCTCGGTCATGATCCTCTCCTATCCGCTGCGCCACTTCGAAGAGATCGCGATGGCCTACTCCTTCTCGCGCCCCTCGGCCCGACGGGCCGCACGCGTGCTGTCGCTGGAGCGGGTCACCGACACCGACGGGTCGCGCGACGGATCCGAGGTACCCTCCGGTGACCTGTACGACCCGGCCACCGGGCTGCTCGCTCCGTCCGGCCGGCTCACCGCCGTGGTGTGCGGCGATCCGGACGCGGCGGGACGGCTGGCCGAACGGCTCGGCGGACACCCCTCGGAGGAGGGCACCGCGGTACTCCTGGGCGGTGTCCCGCTCGACGAGTTGCCACTCGACCGCGCCCGTGCGTCCGTGCTCGTGCAGGACAAGGATCCGGTGCTGCTCTCGGGCACGCTGCGCGATCTGCTCGACGTGCCGAGGTCCGGCGACGTCGGCGCCGAGGAGGCCCTTTCGGCCGCACAGTGCGACGACGTCCTGGCCGCACTGGTCCAGGGGTCGCTCGGCGCCGAGGACCCGATGGACGCCCGTATCACCGAACGCGGCCGGTCCCTGTCCGGCGGCCAACGCCAGCGCCTCGCGCTCGCCCGGTCACTGGTCACGGACCCCGAGGTGCTCGTCCTGGACGAGCCGACCTCGGCCGTCGACTCCCACACGGAGGCACGGATCGCGCAGGGGGTGCGGGACCTGCGGGCGGGGCGCACGACGGTGATGTTCACTTCGTCGCCCCTGCTTCTGGACCGCGCCGACCGGGTCGTACTGGTCCACGAGGGCGAGGTGGCCGCGGTCGGCGTGCACCACGAGCTGGTGAACGCCGAACCCCGGTACCGGGCGGTGGTGACCCGGGAGACCGACGAAGAGGCCGCCCTGAACGCCCGCAAGGACGGACAGCGCAGAGGATCCGCCCTCGACGACGTACTGAAGGAACTGGAAGAAATCGAGGAATCGGCATGATCGGCGTGGCGCCACCGGCGTACGACCCGGCGGCCCCGACAACGGCGAACACCCTGCCCGTCGGCGCCCCCGAGACCGTACGCACCTATGTGGTCGAGTTGTTCCGACGGCACCGCCGTGCCTTCCTGCTCCTCATCACCGTCAACACGGTCGCCGTGGTCGCCTCGATGGCGGGGCCCTGGCTGCTCGGCGGGCTGGTGGAGCGAGTGTCGAACGGGACCGGGGCCGGGGACGGCTCCGGAATCGGTGCGCAGGACCTCCATCTGGAGCTCACCGTCGGCCTGTTCGTGGCCGCGCTCGTCGTGCAGGCCGTGTTCGTACGGCAGGTGCGGCTGCGTGGCGCGATGCTCGGCGAGCGGATGCTGGCCGATCTGCGCGAGGACTTCCTCATCCGGTCGGTCGGGCTGCCGCCCGGCGTCCTGGAGCGCGCCGGGACGGGTGACCTGCTGTCCCGGATCACGACGGACATCGACCGGCTGGCCAACGCGATGCGCGAGGCCGTGCCCCAGCTGGCGATCGGCGTGGTGTGGGTGGTCCTGCTGCTCGGCGGCCTCGTCGTCACCGCGCCGCCGCTGGCCGCCGCCGTGCTGATCAGCCTGCCGCTGCTGGTGATCGGCTGCCGCTGGTACTTCAGGCGGGCGCCGTCCGCCTACCGCTCGGAGGCCGCCGGATACGCCGCTGTGGCCGCCGCCCTCGCCGAGACCGTGGACGCCGGGCGCACCGTCGAGGCCCACCGCCTCGGCGAGCGCCGGGTCGAACTGTCGGAGCGGCGGATCAAGGAGTGGACGGCCTGGGAGCGCTACACGCTCTGGCTGCGGTCGGTGCTCTTCCCGTTCATCAACGTCACCCACGTGATGATCCTCGGCTCGGTCCTGATCGTCGGCGGCGTGTTCGTCCTGCAGGGCTGGATCGGGGTCGGTCAGCTGACCACGGGTGCGCTGATCGCGCAGATGCTGGTGGACCCCGTGGGGCTCATCCTGCGCTGGTACGACGAGTTGCAGGTGGCCCAGGTATCGCTGGCCCGGCTCGTCGGTGTCCGGGACATCGAGCCGGAGGCCGGGGACGCCCAGCTCACTCCTGACGGCCGCGACGTGCACGCCGACCGGGTGCACTTCGGCTACCTGGAGGGCGTGGACGTGCTCCGCAAGGTCTCCCTGGAGGTCGCCCCCGGCACCCGACTGGCCCTGGTCGGCCCCTCGGGTGCCGGCAAGTCGACCCTGGGCAGGCTGCTCGCCGGCATCTACGCACCCCGGGACGGCCGGATCACCCTGGGTGGTGCGGAACTGTCCCGGATGACCGCCGAACGGGTCCGCTCCCATGTGGCCCTGGTCAACCAGGAGCACCACGTCTTCGTGGGCTCCCTGCGCGACAACCTGCTGCTGGCCCGCACCGACGCGACCGACGCCGAGCTGTGGGCGGCGCTGGGCGCGGTCGACGCGGACTCGTGGGCCCGGGGGCTCGACGAGGGCCTGGACACCGAGGTCGGATCGGGCGGCTTCGCGCTCACGCCGGCCCAGGCCCAGCAGATCGCCCTGGCGCGCCTCGTGCTGGCCGACCCGCACACCCTGGTCCTGGACGAGGCGACCTCGCTCCTCGACCCGCGCGCGGCCCGCCACCTGGAACGCTCCCTGGCCCATGTCCTCGACGGCCGCACCGTCGTCGCCATCGCCCACCGCCTGCACACCGCCCACGACGCGGACGTCATCGCCGTCGTCGAGAACGGCCGCATCAGCGAGCTGGGCAGCCATGAGGAGCTGGTCCGGGCCGACGGGGCTTATGCGGGGCTGTGGCGGTCCTGGCATGGGTGACTCGTCGCATCGGTGAGTGGTGTGTGGGTGAGTGGTGTCTGGGTGAGTGCGTGTGCGTGAGTGCCTCTGCGTGTGCGTGAGGGCGTCTGCGCCTGCGTGTGCGTGAGTGGCGTGCGGGGGCGTCGGCCTACCTGCGCCGGAACGGGGTGAGGTCGGGCCGAGGGCCTTGATCACCGGAGACCCAGCACACTCCCCCCTGGGACGCGGCCCCACATGGCCGGAGCCCTTGCCCACGGTGGCCTGGGCTGCCGCCCTCATCGGCCGGGGGCTCAGATGTGGGGCACGGCCGCCGTCGGCCTCGGCGAGACGCTTCCTGTGCGCCGTCGTGTCGGGACCGGGACCGGGCCCGGAGGAGCCGAACGGCCCGGCCTCGGTCCGTGGCGTTGCGCGGGGGCGAAAAGGGGTGGAAGGCTGGATACCGGCACCGGTTCGGGGGCACCCGGGAACCGCACGAATCTCGCCGGGTGCGGCCTGTGCCCCGCCGCGGCGGTCCCCCGCCGACCGCGGTGACTTCGGGCCCGTCCCCACCACCTGGAGGTACCCGTGAACAGCGTCGACGGATGGGGGGACGACGTCTACCAGCCCGATGCATCCGGGCAACGTGAGGACTCGGGGCTGCTCGACGCCGAGGACACCCTGGACAACGACGGCGTCGACGACCCCCTGGATCGGGGCTGGTCCCCTCCGGAGCGACCGTGGGCGGTGGAGCACTCCGGCGTCACGGCCACCGAGCGCCGACAGGGCGAGACCCTCGACCAGCGGCTCTCCGAGGAGCTGCCCGACCTCGCCCCCCAGGACGGCGACGGCCTCGGCGACGCCGACGGCACCGACGGGGAACTCCTCGACAACGAGGTCGGCGCCATGCGCTCCGGCCGCCTGGTGGCGCCCGACGAAGGGGCCCATGAGGACGAGGAGAGCGCGCTCGTCGCGACGGACGTGGGCATCGACGGTGCGGCGGCGTCCGCCGAGGAGGCCGCCATGCACATCGTCGACGAGGACTCCCTGTCCGGCTGATCGCTGTAGGCCCGACAGCCGCACGGCCGGACATCGCAGGACCGACCGCTGTGCGGGTGAGCGTCGAGCCCCTCCAGCCCCCTGGGCCGTGGTCCGTGTGCTTACGGCCCCGCACCGTCGGCCCATGCCATTGCCAACGTCAGCGTCGATGCCGATGCCTCCGGAGGAGGAGTTCGCATGCAGCAGGACACGCACCCCGACTACCACCCGGTCGTCTTCCGCGACCGCGCCGCCGGCTACGCCTTCCTGACCCGGTCCACCGCGACCAGCGACCAGACCGTCGAGTGGGACGACGGCGAGACCTACCCGGTCGTGGACGTCGAGATCTCCTCGGAGAGCCATCCCTTCTACACCGGCAAGGCGCGGACCGTGGACTCGGAGGGCCGCATCGCCGCCTTCGAGCGTCGCTACGGCGGTGGATCGGGCCAGGGCGGCTGATCCGGCGAGCGGACCGGAGATCCGTGGCGTGCGGCTCAGATGACGTTGAGCGCCGCCGCGCAGCCCACCCCGCCGAGCACCATGAACACCGGCATCAGCACCTTGAGCTCGACCCAGCTGCCCGCCCGGAACCGCATGGCCTTGGGCGGACCCAGCGGGTACCAGCGCTTGCGGCCGACCGGGATCGGCCACAGGATCGGGCAGCCGGAGACCGTCAGCGCGTCCCCGATGTCGTGCACCAGGGCGCCCAGCACGATCGGCAGCCCCAGCCACAGGTACTCCTGGCCCGGCGCCGTGAACAGCCAGTCCGAGCCGTTGCCCGGCTTGTCCAGGACCCCGGCGATGATCCACGAGCTGGTGGCTGCCAGCAGCCAGACCAGCACATCGGCGCTGGAGCCGCGGGTCGCGCGCCACAGCAGGCCCTCGATGGCGAGCACCATGTGCACGAACAGGATCCCCAGGACCGCCCACCGGCCGCCGGTGATCGCTATGACGGAGGCGCCCGCCCCGATCAGGGCCGCCCAGAGCCAGGTGTGCGTGAGCGTGCGATGCCCGCCGGAGCGACGCGGGTCGCCCTGCTTCTTCGTCGCCTTGTAGACGGCGTACGACAGCTTGTCGACGATCTCGCACAGCCAGCGCGACAGCGGTCCGAAGGCCCGCGAGATGGTGGCGGCCTTGTGATCGAGGTCCGGGGCGAGGGCCGCCCCGGCGCAGATCAGCGCGCCGGCCAGCAGGACCGGCCAGGGCATCCCGTGCCCGGCCGCGGCCGCGGCCGCTCCGACGCCGAGCCAGGCGGCAGCGCCCGACAGTGAGTGTGCTGGTCCCATCATTGGCCTTGCCTGCCCTATTCCTCGTGCGTCGCTGTCCAGTTGACCGGGTTCGCTGACGTGTCGTCGGCGACACAGAGTAGCGTCCGCGATCTTCGTGCTCGCATCCGATTCCCCTGTGGGGCGGGAGGACAGGCAAGATGGGTGGGTGACCCTCATCGATCAGCTGCCGCCGACCGCCGACCCCGACGCCCTCTACGAAGCCTTCGAGGCCTGGGCCGAGGAACGCGGTCTCACTCTCTACCCCCACCAGGAGGAGGCGCTGATCGAGGTGGTCTCCGGCGCGAACGTGATCGTGTCGACGCCCACCGGCTCCGGCAAGAGCATGATCGCCGCGGGCGCCCACTTCGCCGCGCTGGCCCGGGACGAGGTCACCTTCTACACCGCTCCGATCAAGGCGCTCGTCTCGGAGAAGTTCTTCGAGCTGTGCAAGATCTTCGGCACCGAGAACGTCGGCATGCTGACGGGAGACGCGTCCGTCAACGCCGACGCCCCCGTCATCTGCTGCACCGCAGAGGTGCTCGCGTCGATCGCGCTGCGCGACGGCAAGCAGGCGGACGTCGGCCAGGTCGTGATGGACGAGTTCCACTTCTACGCGGAGGGGGACCGCGGCTGGGCCTGGCAGATTCCCATCCTGGAGCTTCCCCAGGCGCAGTTCATCCTGATGTCGGCCACGCTCGGCGATGTCTCGATGTTCGAGCAGGACCTCACCCGGCGCACCGGCCGGCCGACGTCGGTGGTCCGCTCGGCGACCCGTCCGGTGCCGCTGTCCTACGAGTACAAGTTCACCCCGCTCACCGAGACCCTGACCGAGCTGCTGGAGACCAAACAGGCGCCGGTCTACATCGTGCACTTCACGCAGGCTCAGGCCGTGGAGCGGGCGCAGGCGCTGATGAGCATCAACATGTGCTCGCGCGAGGAGAAGGAGCAGATCGCCGAGTTGATCGGCAACTTCCGGTTCACCACCAAGTTCGGCCGCAACCTCTCCCGTTACGTGCGGCACGGCATCGGTGTCCATCACGCCGGCATGCTGCCCAAGTACCGGCGTCTGGTGGAGAAGCTCGCGCAGGCCGGTCTGCTGAAGGTCATCTGCGGCACGGACACGCTCGGCGTGGGGGTCAACGTGCCCATCCGCACCGTGCTGTTCACGGCCCTGACCAAGTACGACGGCAACCGTGTCCGCACCCTGCGCAACCGCGAGTTCCACCAGATCGCCGGACGCGCCGGACGCGCGGGCTTCGACACCGCGGGCTTCGTGGTCGCCCAGGCGCCCGAGCATGTCATCGAGAACGAGAAGGCGCTCGCGAAGGCGGGCGACGACCCGAAGAAGCGCCGCAAGGTCGTCCGCAAGAAGGCACCCGAGGGTTTCGTCGCCTGGACGGAGAGCACCTTCGAGAAGCTGATCACCTCCGAACCGGAGCCGCTGACCTCCCGATTCCGGGTGACGCACACCATGCTGCTGTCGGTGATCGCCCGTCCGGGCAACGCCTTCGAGGCGATGCGGCACCTGCTGGAGGACAACCACGAGCCGCGCAAGCAGCAGCTGCGGCACATCCGGCGCGCGATCGCCATCTACCGCTCGCTGCTGGACGGCGGCATCGTCGAGAAGCTCGACGAGCCGGACGCCTCCGGCCGCATCGTCCGCCTCACCGTCGATCTCCAGCAGGACTTCGCGCTCAACCAGCCGCTGTCCACATTCGCGCTGGCCGCGTTCGAGCTGCTGGACCCGGAATCGCCGTCCTACGCCCTGGACATGGTCTCCGTCGTCGAGTCCACCCTGGACGACCCGCGGCAGATCCTCGTCGCCCAGCAGAACAAGGCGAAGGGCGAGGCCGTGGCCGCCATGAAGGCGGACGGCGTCGAGTACGAGGAGCGCATGGAGCGGCTGCAGGACATCACCTACCCCAAGCCCCTGGAGGAGCTGCTCTTCCACGCGTACAACACGTACCGCAAGAGCCACCCCTGGGTCGGTGACCATCCGCTGTCGCCGAAGTCCGTCATCCGGGACATGTACGAACGGGCGATGTCCTTCACGGAGTTGGTGTCCTTCTACGAGCTGGCCCGCACCGAGGGCATCGTGCTCCGCTACCTCGCCAGTGCGTTCAAGACGCTCGACCACAACATCCCGGACGACCTCAAGTCCGAGGATCTCCAGGATCTGATCGAGTGGCTCGGTGAGATGGTCCGCCAGGTCGACTCCAGCCTGCTCGACGAGTGGGAGCAACTCGCCAACCCGGAGGAGATGACCGCCGAGGAGGCGCAGGAGAAGGCCGACGAGGTCAAGCCGGTCACCGCGAACGCGCGCGCCTTCCGCGTCCTGGTCCGCAACGCCATGTTCCGCCGCGTCGAGCTCGCCGCGCTCGACCAGGTCGAGGAGCTGGGCGAGATGGACGCCGACGCCGGCTGGGACGCCGACGCCTGGGGCGAGGCTATGGACAAGTACTGGGACGAGTACGAGGACCTCGGCACCGGACCCGACGCCCGGGGTCCCAAGCTCCTGGTGATCGAGGAGGAGCCCGAGAACCGCCTGTGGCGGGTCCGCCAGATCTTCGACGACCCGAACAGCGACCATGACTGGGGCATCAGCGCGGAGATCGACCTCGCGGCCTCCGACACGGAGGGCCGCGCGGTGGTCCGCGTCACCGACGTAGGCCAGTTGTGAGCACAGGAGAATCCCACCCATGACGACGAACCCGGCCGAGAGGCTCGTCGACCTGCTCGACCTGGAGCAGATCGAGGTCAACATCTTCCGTGGCCGCAGCCCGCAGGAGTCCCTGCAGCGGGTCTTCGGCGGCCAGGTGGCGGGCCAAGCGCTGGTCGCCGCCGCGCGCACCACGGACGGCGACCGGCCCGTGCACTCGCTGCACGCGTACTTCCTGCGCCCGGGGCGGCCGGGCGTTCCGATCGTGTACCAGGTCGAACGGGTGCGGGACGGCCGGTCGTTCACGACCCGCCGGGTCACCGCCGTGCAGCAGGGCCGCACGATCTTCAATCTCACCGCCTCCTTTCACAAGCCTGAGCAAGGGAGCTTCGAGCACCAGCTGCCGCCGGCCCGCAAGGTCCCGGCCCCGGAGTCGCTGCCGTCGGTCACCGACGAGATCCGGGAACATCTGGGCGCGCTGCCCGAGCAGTTGGAGCGGATGGCACGCCGTCAGCCCTTCGACATCCGCTATGTGGACCGGCTGCGCTGGACCGCCGAGGACGTCGAGGACGCCGAACCGCGCAGCGCGGTGTGGATGCGCGCGGTCGGGCCGCTCGGCGACGACCCGGTCGTGCACACCTGCGCGCTGACCTACGCCAGCGACATGACCCTCCTGGACGCGGTCCGCATCCCGGTCGAACCCCTGTGGGGGCCGCGGAGCTTCGACATCGCGTCGCTGGACCACGCCATGTGGTTCCACCGGCCGTTCCGCGCGGACGAGTGGTTCCTGTACGACCAGGAGTCGCCGATCGCGACCGGTGGACGGGGCCTCGCCCGTGGACGGATCTACGACCTGGAAGGACGCCTGCTGGTGTCCGTCGTCCAGGAGGGTCTGTTCAGGGTGTTGTAGCCCGGGAATTCCGCCGCCGCAGCCAGCTCATCAGGCCGCACGACTGCTCCGGCTCGTCGGGCCGGGGCGAGCCGATGTGTACCGGATGCGCCGGCATCGGGGCCCGGCTCGCCGTGGGGCGCGGCGCGGGCCGCCGGTCGCGGGCTTCCTCCAGGACCGCCGTCAGGTCGGCGCGCAGCAGGCTGATCTCGTCCGGGTCGTCCGCCGTCATGATCCTCTTGGCGATGTGTGCGGCGGGCGAACCCGGCGCTCCGGACGCCGGCGGCCCCGGCCGGAAGCGGTTGAGGTGGGAGCGCTCGTAGGGGTCGGGGACGATTTCCGCGATCTGGACGGGATCGAGGAAGGCGGCCAGCGCTCCGGCGCTCTGCCATGGGTCGTCGGTCTGTCGCAGCAGGAATCCCCGGTGCCGTCCTCGCCAGTTGCGCGGACGCAGGTCCACGCCCGCGTCCAGCATGCCGCGCAGCCCTTCAGGCGTACGGCGGGCCTTCAGCAGTGGCGTGTTCTTCTCGTCGGCGGCGAACTGCTTCAACTCCTGGACCAGATACAGCCAGACGACGGCTCGGTAGCGGTTGAGATACCAGTTCACCGGCACGACGAGGCCCAGGCGTGCCAGGCGCGTGAACCGGCCGGCGGACACGTCCAAGACGTGCGCGCCCTGCGTCGTCCCCACGACCTCCACGCGCTCCAGCAACGAGTCGGGGAACCCGGCGCCCGAACTCACCCGTTCGATCTCGGAACGGGGGACGCGCCGACCTCCGCCTCCTTCGTCGGGCACGGTCCTGATGAGTCCGAGGTGGACGGCGAGGTCCAGATCGCTTCGTTTCAGTCCGAGTTCCCTGGCCGCCCGGCTCGGCGTGCAGGAGGTCTGGTGCGGTGTGGTGATGGTGTCGCCCGACATGGTCGATCTCCCCCGTGGAGTCAGTGGCTCACGCTGTGTGCGCTCGCCGTGACAAAACCGTAGCCGGTCCGCCAGATCTCGTATCGGGCCTGTGGATAACTCCGCGGGAGGCGACGAATCAGCAGGTCAGAGGTCTGTGCGCGGTGCCCGTTCGGGCTGTCGGGCGTCCACGTCGAGATGTTCGCCGACCCGGTTGACGAGGAGCGTCATCTCGTAGGCGATCTGGCCTATGTCGGCTTCCGCGCCGCTGAGCACGCACAGACAGGCGCCGGTGCCCGCCGCGGTGACGAACAGCACGGCATCGTCGAACTCGACCATCGTCTGACGTACTCTGCCCGCGCCGAAGTGCCGTCCCGAGCCCTTGGCCAGGCTGTGCAGTCCGGACGAGACGGCCGCGAGGTGCTCGGCATCTTCCCGTCGCAGTCCCGTGCTCGCACCGGTCACCAGGCCGTCGTTGGACAGCACCAACGCATGCCGCACATGATCGACGCGCTCTGTCAGGTCGTCCAGGAGCCAACCAAGTCCCTGGTTCTGCGCCATGATCCGGTCTCCCCGTGTAGATGTCTCCCCCTGCGCCGGAGGAATCCCTTTCGCCACCCTTCCCGACGATCCGGGCCATGGGCAAGGAGGATGGGGGCATGGCGCAGAAGATGACCGATGAGGAATGGCGGGCGTTCGTCTCGCACGGCACACGCACCGGGAAGCTGTCGACCGTACGGGCCGACGGGAGCCCGCATGTGACCCCGATCTGGTTCGTGCTCGACGGGGACGAGGTGGTGTTCAACACGGGCAAGTCGAGCGTGAAGGGGCGCAATCTGGTCCGTGACGGCCGGTTGGCGATTTGCGTGGACGACGACCGGCCGCCGTACGGATTCGTGGTGTTGCAGGGCCGCGCCCGGATTTCGGAGGACCTCGATGAGCTGAGGCACTGGGCCGGTCGTATCGGGGCGCGATACATGGGCGAGGAGCGCGCGGAGGAGTTCGGGGCCCGTAACGGCGTTCCGGGGGAACTCCTCGTCCGCGTCACGGTCGAGAAGGTGCTGGCGGAGAAGGGCGTGGCGGAGTGACGGTGGACCGGACTCCGGTCGGCGTCGGACAGGTCGGCGGCTGAGGGCCGTCAGCCCACGGAGTCGAGCAGCCGGGCGGTGTGCATCCGCCCGGCGTACTCGACGAGCCGGATCAGCACCTCCTTTCCCGAGTCGCGATCCCGGGCGTCGCAGAGCACCACGGGTGTTCCCCGGTCCAGGTCAAGGGCGCGTGAGACGTCGTGGGTGCCGTATGTCCGGGCGCCGGCGAAGCAGTTGACGGCCACGACGAACGGGATGTGCCGGTGCTCGAAGTAGTCCACTGCGGGGAAGCAGTCCTCCAGGCGCCGTGTGTCGGCGAGGACGACCGCGCCCAGAGCGCCTTGCGACAGCTCGTCCCACAGGAACCAGAATCGGTCCTGCCCGGGGGTGCCGAAGAGGTAGAGGGACAGACCGGACCGGATGGTGATGCGCCCGAAGTCCATGGCCACGGTGGTGGTGACCTTCTGGTCCACGCCGTCGGTGTCGTCCACGGACTGGCCTGCTTCGCTGAGCAGTTCCTCGGTGCGCAGCGGCCTGATCTCACTGACCGCGCCCACCAGGGTGGTCTTGCCGACGCCGAATCCGCCGGCCACAAGAATCTTCAGCGCCAGGGCGGCCGTATCACCGTCGTAGGCGTCGGAGTGCTCGGAGACCATCGATCACTTCTCTCTGGAGTGCCGGCGTCGGTCGGCGTCGCTGTGCGAAGTCAGCATCATGACAACTGCCGCCGCACTTTGTGGAGTTGGACCGATTTTTACCCGATCCGACCGTCTTGTTCCTGTTGGATGCCTGGACGCATGCACGAGTGGGTCGTACGGGACCGGCTGGTTCTGACATGTCATCTACAGCGCCCGCAGCCCTTCGATCACCTCGCGCAGGATCCTCTCGTCCGGAAGCTGTGCGGGCGGCACCGGACGGCTGACGGTGACGCAGCCCAGTTCCAGGAGGTCACCGAGCAGCACCCTGACGACCCCCACGGGCAGATCGGCGCCCGCGGCGAGCTCCGCGACCGACTGTGTCTCCGGGCGACACAGCTCGATGAGGGCCCGGTGTTCCGGGCCGAATGCGGTGTCCTCGCCGGCACCGGGCGCGGCGCCGTCCAGGGTGACGAGGGCGATCAGGTCGAACCGCACCCCGGTGGGGCCCGGTCTGGTGCGCCCGCCCGTCATGGCGTAGGGGCGCACGAGGGGCCCGGCCTCGCTGTCGTACCACTGACTGCCCTGCTCGCGCGGGGTGTCCGTCGTGTCCTCGGTCATGTGCGCGGACGCCCTTCCGCTCATCCCGCGGCGGGCGGCCGCGCGGCTGTGCGCGTCGGTGTGTGGAGGTGCTCGCCGACGCGCTTGACCAGCCGTGCCATCTCGTACGCCACCAGCCCGATGTCGGCGGTCACGGCGGTGAGGACGGCGAGGCAGGAGCCGTCGCCCGCGGCCGCCACGAACAGGAAGGCGTCGTCCATCTCCACCATGGTCTGGCGTACGCCGCCGGCGCCGAAGTGCCGTCCCGCGCCCTTGGCCAGGCTGTGGAAGCCTGAGGCGACCGCGGCCAGGTGCTCGGCGTCCTCGCGCCGGAGGTCGGTCGACGCGCCCACGGCGAGTCCGTCGTTGGACAGCACCACGGCATGCCGCACCTCACGCACCCGCAGCACCAGGTCGTCCAGCAACCAGTCGAGTTCGCCGGACCGCTGGGCGGCCCTCATGCTCGGATCCTGGATCATGCGAGGTCTCCTTCGCTGCTGTCGCTGCGCGCCGGGGAATCGGGAGTGGCCCGGCGGCCGGGCTGCCTGCCGCCGCCGCGCGCCCAGCCGTCGCGGTAGGCCGCCATTCGGTCCCTGACGAGTTCGGGGGTGCGCTGGTCGTCGTGGGAGGTGTGCGTGGGCGCTCCCGGCGGTTCCTCGGCGCGTCCCTCGCGCAGTTGGGGGGCGAGGCTCGCCTGCCGTACGCGGCGTGGGAGGTCGTCGGAGGCTTCGGGGTCGGCCGCAGGGCGGTGCAGTCGCAAGGTGGTGACTCCGGGAGGCGGGGTGTCGGACTTGGGCTCGGCCTCGGGTGGTGCGGGAGCCACCAGAGCGGGCCGGTCGGCGGACGCGGGCACGGATTCCTGGTGCCGGTCGGCGACCGGGCGGGCGGAACCCTGGTGCCGGTCGGCCACCGCGTGGACCGAACTCTGGTGCCGGTCGGCGGCGGGCACGCGCGCGTACTCGCGTTCGGCGGGCAGCTCGGTGTCCGCCCTGCCGCCGGGGGAACGTTCCGCCGTGGCGTTGTGCAGCAGGGCCGTGGGCAGCAGGACGACCGCGGTGGTGCCGCCGTAGGGCGAGGTGCGCAGGTGCACCTTGATGCCGTGCCGGGAGGCGAGCCTGCTCACCACGAAGAGGCCGAGCCGGTCGCTGTCGAACAGGTCGAGCGCCTCGGACTGCTCGATGCGCCGGTTGGCCTCGGCGAGAGTCTCCTTGCCCATGCCCAGCCCGCGGTCCTCGACCTCGACGGCGTACCCGTTGCCGACGGGCTCACCGGTGATGCGCACGCGCGTGTGGGGCGGTGAGAACTGGGCGGCGTTCTCCGCGAGCTCGGCCAGGAGGTGGGTGAGGTCGGCGACGGCCGCGCCGATGACCTGCGCCTCGGGAAGCTGCCGTACCTCCACGCGCGCGTAGTCCTCGACTTCGGAGACGGCCGCGCGGACCACGTTGGTCAGGGACACCGGCATGCGCCAGGCCCTCCCGGGTGCCGCTCCCGAGAGGATGATCAGGCTCTCGGCGTGGCGTCGCATGCGGGTGGTGAGATGGTCGAGCCGGAAGAGATCGCTCAGTTCGTTCGGGTCGTCGGAGCGCCGCTCCATGCTGTCCAGCAGGCTCAGTTGACGGTGCACGAGGACCTGGCTGCGGCGGGCGAGGTTGACGAAGACCCCGGAGATGCCGCTGGCGAGCTCGGCGCGCTCCACGGCGGCCCGGAGCGCTGCACGGTGGACGGTACCCAGGGCCTCGCCGACCTGACCGGTCTCGTCCTCCGCGGGCGGTCCGGGCGGCGCCTCGGCCCGGACGTCGATCTCCTCGCCGGCCCGCAGCCTCCGCATGGCTTCGGGAAGTTTGCGCCGGGCGATCTCCAGCGCGCGGTTGCGCAGGCTCACCAGCTCGACGACGAGGCCGCGGCCGATGCGCACGGAGATCACAAGTGAGGCGGCGACGGCGGCGAGGCCGAAGAGAACGGCGGCACCGGCGGGGGTGAGCAGACCGCGGGTGAAGGGGTCGGCGCGCTCCGCCGCATCCCGCCCGGCGTCCTGCTCGATCGTCCGCATCGAGCCCTGCACGCGTGCGTGTGCCTTGCTCCAAGTCGCTTCCGCCGCTGCCTCGATCGCCTGCACTCCGGGTGCGTTGGCGAGGACCTTGTCCTCGACGGCGGCCACCGTCCCGTAAGCGCTGCCGTCAGCGAGGCGTTGCCAGGCCGCGCGTTCCGGGCCCCGCAGGTCGGCGACGGCGGACTCGGTGAGGGCGCGGCGGGTGTCGACGGCACCGGTGAACAGCCGCGCCCGCTGTCCATCGAGGTGCCCGGCGAGGCGTGCGCTGTCGAGCACGACGTCCTCCTGAGCCAGGGCCTCGCCCGCGCGGGCGAATTCGAGCAGCACGCGCGCGGCGGACCCGAGTTCGGCGTCCTGGATGCCGGTGAGCGCGCCGCCCACCGAGAACGCGCCGGCGATGGTCTTCGTGTACTGCCCGTACGTCTCGTCCCAGCCCGTGCGGCGGTCGAGTACGGCGCTCCGTAAGGTGGTCAGCCGCTCGGCGCCGGTGACGAAGGCTTCGAGGCGCCGGGCCACGCCGGCGGGGAACTCCTCGCCGGCGGCGACCGTGTTGCGGTCGTCGAGCCGCAGCCGCGCCACCGCCTTGTCCGTGTCCCGCGCGAGCTTCTTGTAGGCACCGCCCTGTTCGGCGGACGGATCGCCCGCATAGTGCACCGCGGCCGAGCGTTCGGCCTGGAGGGCGGCGACGGCTGCCGCGACGGGCGTCCTGATCCCGGAGTCGACGCGCTGCAACTGACGCAGCCTGGAGACGTCCTGGGCGGTGGTGACGGTGGCGTAGGCCCACAGCGCCAGCAGCGAGACCACCGGCACCATCAGCAGGCAGACGATCTTGGCCCGAACGGTGCGCGGGCGTATCCGCCATTGCTCCGCGCGCGTGGGCGGGTCGTCCGGCGTCGCGTCCGTGGGCCCTTCGGGGCTCTCGTCGGCGGGCGGTCCGGCGTGGGCGCGGCGGCCGCGCACGAGGGGCGGGGACGGCGTCCGGCCGTCGGCCTCAGTGGTCCTACGGGGTGTACGCATGGCCTCCTCGCTCGGAAGTGGTTCGGGGGGCGTGCCTTCGTGCTCGGAGTCGGCTCGGAGGTGTGCCCGCTGTGGCCGTCGCCGGTCGGCTCCCGCCGCTAGCCGACGGCGCCCTCGACCGGCCGCTCGGCCGACGCGGATGCCTCGCGTTCCCCCGTGGTGGGCGAGAGTGCGACGAAGGCCGAGGTCAGGAAGAGGTAGGACCCGAGGCCGACGGCGAGGGGGAAGATGAACTGCATCGCCGTAGCCCCGGGCAGGGCCTCGCCGGAGGGCGCGACGTCCACGGAGACCGCGAACATCCCCGTGTAGTGCATGCTGCTGACCGCCGCGCCCATGATCAGGGAGGCGATGGTGACGGCGACCGGCGACCTGATGTTGAGCGCTGCCCATAGGGCTGCCGTCGCCGCGACGACGGCGATCAGGACGGAGAGTGCGACGAGGGCGGGGTCGTAGGTGACGTCACCGTGGAGTCGTACGGCGGCCATGCCCAGGTAGTGCATGCTCGCGACGCCGAGCCCGGTGGTGAGCCCGCCGAGGAGGAGCGCGCGCGTGCGGTCACGGCTGTGACCGACGGCGAAGACGCCGGCGCAGACGACGGTCATGGCGACGAGGAGGCTCACGATGGTGAGCGGCACGTCGTAGCGGATGTCGGTGCCGCTGACGCTGAAGCCCAGCATGGCCACGAAGTGCATGGTCCAGATGCCGGTGCCGATCGCCGAGGCCGCGGTGACGAGCCAGTTGCGGCGCGACCGGCCGGTGGCTCCGAGCGCTCGGACGGTGCAGCGCAGGCCGAGCGCGGCGCCTATGCACGCCATCATGTACGACAGCACGGGGGTCAGCCAGCCGAGGGCGGCGTGGTCCAGGTGTCCCATGGCCCCGGGACGCTAGCCGGGGCAGGGGCGCGCGAAGGGGGCGCATTTCGAAAGCTGTTGGAATATGACGCAGAGATGCGCCGGAACGATCGCGCCACGCTCGAACGTGTGCACAACGGTGTCCTCCGTGTCGGTGAGGGATCATGCGGTGCATGAGCGACGACCACACACATGTGCAGGAGTTCTTCACCGCCCGCGCCGCCGACTGGGACAGCCGGTTCCCCGACGACGGTCCCGCCTACGCGGCCGCGGTCGCCGAGCTCAGGCTGCGCGAGGGCGACGGCGTGCTCGACGCGGGCTGCGGCACGGGACGCGCCCTGCCGCCGCTGCGTGCCGCCGTGGGGCCCTCGGGAGTGGTCGTCGGGGCCGATCTGACCCCGGCGATGCTGGAGGCCGCCGTACGGGCCGGGCGGGCCGCGGACGGGCAGTTGCTGCTCGCCGACGTGGCCGCGCTGCCGGTGCGGTCGGAGTCGCTCGACGCCGTGTTCGCCGCCGGGCTCATCGCGCACCTCCCTCATCCGGCAGAGAACCTCCGGGAGTTGGCACGGGTGGTGCGCCGCGGGGGCACGCTCGCGCTGTTCCACCCGATCGGCAGGGCGGCGCTCGCCGCACGCCAGGGCAGGCAGATCACCCCGGACGATCTGCGGGCCGAGCCCAACCTCCGGCCGCTGCTGGCCGGCGCCGGGTGGCGCATGACGTCGTACGTCGACGAGGAGGACCGCTTCCTGGTCCTGGCCGTACGGGAGTCCTGACCCCTCAGCCCTGTCCGGCGACCGCCGCCACGAAGGCGTCGGGGTTGTCGAACATGACGTTGTGGCCGGCGCCGGGCACGGTCACGACACGCACTCCGGCGGTCTCCAGGGCTTCCCTGCCGGGGAGTTCACCGCTGAGTTCGCCCTGCAGGTACACCCGGTCGATCGACAGCTCTTCGAGGATGTCCCGCATGATCGGCTCGGAACCGCGCCGCAGCCATGTGGCGCTGCGGTGCAGGGCGCGCGGGTCGGCCAGGCGCATGGTCGCCGCCCACAGCGACCCGACTCCTTCCAGCACGCGCGCGTGCGCGCCGTCGACGAACTCGTCCTCCTCGTAGGCCGTGATCGAGGCGCTCCCCGCAGCGGGAGGGGGCGAAGCGTCGAGGTTGGCCTCGGTCAGCACCAGACGGGAGACGAGGTCGGGACGACGACGGGCCAGCACGATGGCGACGGAACCACCCATGCTGTGCGCGATCAGCTCGGCGCCGGTCAGCCCGGCCGCGTCCAGCGCCGCCGCCAGGGCGTCGGCGTGGTCCTCCAGCCGGTAAGCGAAGTCCTCGGGCCGGTCACTGATGCCGTGGCCCGGCAGATCGACGAACAGGCTCCGGCGGCCCGCGAGTTCGGTCCGGGCCGCGATGTGCGCGTGGTACACGGCGGAGACCGACCCCAGTCCGTGCACGTACACGCGCGCAGGCCCCTCCCCCGGCGTCTCCGTCCAGCGAATGCAGTTGCCCTTGCCGTCGAACTCGGTCTGTCTCATCAAGTCCCCCTTGGAGTCTCAGTCGGCACGCAAGACGATATACCTCGATACCGATGTATAGCCAGAGCGATGTACAACATCTCAGGCGTACACCAGCCCAGATGTACAGCGGAAGTGAGTGACAATGAGGGCATGCTGGAGCTCGCCATCCTCGGATTCCTCTACGACACCCCGCTTCACGGCTATGAGCTGCGCAAACGCATCGCGGCGCTCACGGGGCACGTGAAACCGGTCGCCGAGAGCACGCTGTACCCCGCGATCAAGCGGCTGGAGAAGGCGGGCCTGCTGGCCCGCGCGACGGAGCCCGGATCAGTGGCCGCTCCGCGTCACGTCCTGACGCTGACCGAAGCGGGACGACAGGAGCTGCACCGCCGACTGACCGAGCCCGACCCGCGCGACATCAGCGACGAGAACCGCTGGTTCACGGTGCTCGCCTTCCTGCGGCACCTGGACGACGCGGCAGCCCAGTCCGCCGTACTGCGGCGTCGTCTGGCCTTCCTCGAAGAGCCCGCGAGCTTCTTCTACGACGGTGACCGGCCGCTCAGCGCGGAGGAGCTGGACGATCCCTTCCGGCGCGGCATCCTGACCATCGCGCGTGCCACGTCCCGTACCGAACTCACCTGGCTGCGCGAGACTATCGCCTCACTCGGCGACTGACCGGTCGATGTGCCGGACGGGGCAGCCGCTGACGCCGGGGACCGGGTTGGTGCCGAGCTCTTCGAGCCGGTAGCCGTCGGGGTATCCCTTGATCTCCCAGTTCTGGCGTGCGTAGTGCGGTTCCCGGCGCGGCGGCAGCAGACGGACCACACGCCCACGCGCGCGTACCGCGCGCCGTACGAGAGCGCGGGTGGTGGCGCTCGGCGCCGGGTAGCGGAAGGCCTCCAGCAGCGACTCGTCGAGCAGGGCGAGTGTCGAGGTGCGCAGAAGGGGCGCGAGCGGGCGCGGATACCAGGAGGCCATCAGATCGATGGTCGCGTCCGAGACCCGCCGGGCGCCCTCGTCCCAGGCGAAGTGGGCCTCCTCGTAGGCATCGAGGCAGGCCTCGAACTCCTCGTAGGACTCGGGTACGCCCTCGATGCCCAGGTGCCGGCCCAGGGTGCCGTAGTGGACGGCGGAGGCCACGATCTCGTGACGCGAGAGCCTGCGCCAGCCGTAGGCGTCGATCCATCGCCTGGGCACGACGACGAACGTGCACAGCACGTAGCGCATGTCGTCGTTGCTGATGTCGTAGCTGCGGTGCATCTGGTTGATCCGGCGGATCGCCGTGCGGCCCTGTTCACTGCCGAAACCGTGCTCGACGACGGCGTCGAGGAGCAGCGAGGTGTCGTCGTAGCGCTTCTGCGAGCGGTCCGTGAGCTCGGCTGTCTCGGCGAGGAGCCGGCCGATGCTGGGCACGGCGTACGTGCGGTAGAGCGCCAGCTCCAGTGCTCTGGTGAAGTCCCAGGGGAACTCGTACGCCGCGGTGAGCCGGTAGATCTCCGAGGCCTCGCCGAACGGGTCCATCCGCCTGATCTGTTCCAGCCGCTCGAAGCGCTTCACCGAGCCGACCCCCTTCTGCAGCCGAGGCTCCAACTCTACGTTGAATGAGGGAAGATGGATGATCAGTCAGACAGGCCGGACAGGGGGAAGGTGCTCAGTATGTGGGCCAGGGTGCGCAAGTCGTGTGCGAGAGTTCTCCGTTCCTTGCGTGTGGAGGCGGACACCCACAAGGACACGCGCACGCACAATCTGTTCGAGGCGGCCGCCGTGTATGTGTCGGCCCGCGCGGAGGACGACCAGGAGCAGGTGGACGAGGCCGCCGGCTGGGTGTCTCCGGAGGCTCTCTCGTTCGGGGTGAGCGAGCTGGCGTGCCGGGCCGTCATCGCGCTCGCCCGGGAGCGCGACGAGTCGCCGCAGACCGTCGCGCGGGACCTCCTGGGCATCCCGGCGGCCTGACACTGCGGACAATCGCGGTCGATTCGCCCCGTCCAGTCGGAAAACTGCAGCTCCGGGTATGTCTGAGAGTCGTGACAAGCTGCTTCCGGTCGCACTAGGGTGCGCGCCGATGGACGAACCGATGGGGAGGCTGGGATGGCCGGGACGGACGAGGAGGCCGTCGCCGCCGCGGACGATGCGCTCTATGTGCTCACGGCGGTGTTGCTGACGCCGGCGAAGTTCCCGAGCGTGCTGGGCGACGACTATCCGGAGGCCTGCGCGGCGCTCGACCTCGCGCCGCTGGCGGACGGATACGGCCTGGTGCTCGGCCAGGACGGCGACGGCGCCCGGTGGACGGTCGTCATCGACGACGTCTCCCTGGTCGCGGTCGCCATCGCGTCCTGGGACTGCGGTATGGAGTACGACCTGTCACCCGACGAACGCACGGTCGTGGCCGCGCTGCCCGGCTGGCCCCTCGCGGTCGCCGTCGCCGCCCCCAACGTCCCGGCACCGCACGATCCCGACCCGGAGATCGCCGACGGTCCCCCGCTGACGCCGCCCGACACCAGCGTGTGGGGCCCGGCTCAGCGGCGCCTGGGCGCCGACGAGATCGCCCTGCAGTGGGCGACGTGGCGGGAGCAGATCGACGACGCCGAGTTCGCGACGCCGGGCGGCGGGTCGGACGCCGCCGAGGGCGCTGATGAGGGCGACGGCGGAAGCGGTGACGGAGGCGACGGCAAGGGCGAGGACGCCGAGACGGCCGGGAACCCGGGTGGCCACAGCGGCGTCCGGCGAGTCCTCGCCGAGGCGCGCGGGTACGTGGAGTCCCCGCCGCCCCTCGGCCGCGTCCGGTCTTCGTTCGCGCCCGGCGACGCGCGGACCCTGCGCGCGGACGGCCCCGGCTGGTCGCTCGTCGCCAGGACCGACGACATCGCCTTCGTGCTCCTCGACGACGAACCCGGCGAGGTCCTGCCGGTGGGTCGTGGCCCGGAGCTGCCCGGGCTGCTGGAAGCGCTCGACAAGATGGCCGTACGGCCGATCTGAGCCGCACGCCGGGCGACGGATGTCGACATGGCTGCGGGTACGTGGGACAGGTCGGCACTCCCCTGCGGATGGAAGAGTCGGGGGACTCGCACCCTTCGTGCGTAGTCGGCGTGGGCGGAGCTGTGCCGCTGTCTTGGGACCCCATGTCGCGAAGGCGTTCGATGTGGCCCCAACCCATGGAAGGCCCGGAGTCAGGCCCGCACCATGAGGCAGCCTTCACGGCTCCGTCCTCTCCCGTCGTGCTCCGTCTCCCGCCTCCAGGAGGCCGTCATGCGTCTGTCCCGAGGTGTCCCGTTCGTCACCGCCGCGCTGGTGGCCGGCGTGCTGAGCTGGCCGACTCCCGTAGTGGCCAAGGCAGTTGGTGAGCGGCACTGCCCACGCCTGGAACGCGTCCGGGTACCTGGCGCGGCCTCCCAGCAGAGCGCCTGTCTCGCGGATCTGACCACGACGGGACTCGCCGGCACGCCCTACACCGACATGGCCGACCAGGCCGGGCTGACGGCACGGGGCACCCGGACGCCGGCCGGGGTTCCCGGGATGCAGATCGACGGCTATTTCCCGGACTCCTCCCGCTTCAACGCCACGCACGGCCTGCACCACGACGCACAGTTCGTGATCCGGCTGCCGGACCGCTGGAACGGCGGACTGGTCGTCACCGGAGCCCCTGGCACCCGCAGACAGTACGCGACGGACACGGCGATCTCCGACCAGGTGCTCGCCCTGGGTTACGCCTACGCCGCGACCGACAAGGGCAACAACGGCGCCGACTTCTACCGCGACGGCACACGGCCCGGTGACGCCGTCGCCGAGTGGAACACACGGACCACCGAACTCACCCGGGCCGCCCGCAAAGCGGTGGCCCAGCGGTACGGGCACGCTCCCCGCCGTACCTACATGACGGGCATCTCCAACGGCGGATATCTCACCCGCTGGCAGCTGGAGAACCATCCCGAGTTGTACGACGGCGGCGTGGACTGGGAGGGCGCCCTGTGGACCGCGGACGGCCCCAATCTGCTCACCTCCTTGCCCACGGCAGTGGCGCACATGCTCGGCGGCGGGCGGGACGAGGACCTGTACGCGGCTGGTTTCGCCCGTGGCTCCGAGTTTCTGTGGCCGTACCACGAGCAGGCCTACTGGGGAGTCACCCAGAAGATCTACCGCGCCGAGTTCGACCCGGCGTACGACGCCCGCTGCCCCGGCCCGTCCGCCGGGAGCACGCCGGAGCGGATCCTGGCGCCATGCCCGTCCGATGCCGCGTACGACTACGCGTCACGTCCGGCGGCCGTGCGCCACGCGGTGGCCCGCGTCGCGCTGACCGGGCGCATCGGCAGACCGCTGATCACCCTGCACGGTGATCTGGACGCGCTGCTGCCGAAGGCCGCCGATTCGGATGTGTACGCACGCATGGTCGACGCGAGCGGACGGGGCCGTCTGCACCGCTATTTCACGATCACGGGCGGCACGCACGTGGACGGGCTGTACGACACGTATCCGGACCGGCTCCGGCCGATCCTGCCCTGTTACCGGTCGGCGTTCGACGCACTGGTGTCATGGGTGGAGCGAGGCACCCGACCGCCCGCGGACCGCACCGTCGACAGGCCCGCGAACGGCGATGTGCTCAACTCCTGCGCACTGTCCAGCCCGGTCGCACCGGCAGCCGGGTGAGGGTCAGCGGCCGAGTTCCTTGCGCGTGGCACGGCGCAGCCTGCGCCGCTGTGACGGGTCGAGCGTGAGGTACGCGGCGGCCGGGACTCCCAGGACTATCAGGAGCGCGGCCCACCAGGGCAGCCAGATCAGCAGGATGAGACCGGCCGCCACACCTCCCGCGGCGATCTTCGCGTTCTTCGACATCTGCGTCGCCTCCTTCGCGGCCACTGCCGCTGTCTGACCTGAGAACGGGTCCGCGCTTCCAGCGGTTCCGAACCGCGACCCTGAGACGACCCTGAGCTGCGGCCCCTACGGGTCACGTACCCAGGGATACCCACACCCATCGACGAGTGACCCAGGTCACGACGCGATGATGCCAGGTTCGCCATCGAAGTGCTGTACCCTCGGCCACCCAAACGCCAGTAGTCAAATTTGAGGAGTGCTGTAGCGCTGTGCCGAGGCTTTCCGGGGCAACACCGTCCGAGATCTCCGAACTGGCATCCTGCTGTGCCGTCTTCGTACCCGGTGATCCGGCCCGCACCGGCCGGGTCGCCTTCTGGCGGGCCGATGGCGAAACCGCCCCGTTCGTCGCGTCCGGATCCGTCGAGGATCTGACCGTCGCCCTGCCCGGCGAGGACGGTGTCGAGCTGCTGAGCGTTCCGGCCGTCGTGCTGCCGGTGTGTGCCGCTCTGCCTGTACTCACGCGCGTGCGTGCAGACCCGCAGGCGCACCGGGCGGCCGCTTTCTGGGGCGCCGCCTCGGTACTGGCACTGCAACTCGTGGCACGCGGTCTGCTGCTGCCCGGCCTCTCTGCCACCGACCACGACGCCTGGCGCGTCGGTCCCCTGCGCCCCGAGGACGTCGAACGCATCCGCGCCCTCGCCGCCGCGATGCCGCCCGAGGCGCACGCCGTACCCCTGGAGGGCGCCGCATCACTGCGGTTGCCGGACCCGGAGCGGCTGCTGCGGGCCTTCCTGGACGCGGTCGCCGACGCGCTGCCCCGCTCCCCCGGTGCGCCGCTCGTGACGGGCGGGCCCGCCTATGCGGCGCAGGACCCGCGACACGTCCCCGAACAACGCGCGTGGGCCGCCGATGTCGCCGCGGGCCACGACGCGGGCGTACGGCTGTCTCTGCGGCTTGAGGCGCCCGGCCTCGCCGCGGCGACGCAGGAGGACGCGGCGCTGTCGTTCCGGGCGGTACTGCAGGTGCACAGCGTGAGCGATCCGACGCTGGTCGCGGATGCCGGTGACGTGTGGGCGGGTGACGTACGGGCGGGGTCCGCCGCCTTCGGCCCGCGGGCGCGGATGGACGCCCTGCTGGCGCTGCGTCGGGCCGCGCGTGCCTGGAGTCCGCTCACGCCGTTGCTCTCGGCGGCCGTTCCGGACGCCGTGGACCTGGCCGACGAGGAGGTGACCGACCTTCTGGGGCAGGGCGCCAAGGCCCTGGCCGGTGCCGGCGTCGACGTGCACTGGCCCAAGGAGCTGGCCCGCAATCTGACCGCCCGCGCGGTGATCGGTCCGCCGGATGACGAGTCCGTACCGGGCAGGCTCTGCTCGGACACCCCGTCGTTCCTGTCGGCCGACGCGCTGCTCGCCTTCAACTGGTGGTTCGCACTGGGCGACCAGCGGCTGACGCGCGAGGAGCTGAACGCTCTCGCCGAGTCGAACCGCCCCGTGGTGCGGCTGCGCGATCAGTGGGTGCTCGTCGATCCGCAGGAGGTGCGACGCGCCCGCGCGCAGCAGGACCACAAGGTCACCCCCATCGACGCGCTCGGCGCCGCGCTGACGGGCTCCACGGAGGTCGACGGCCGCCAGGTCGAGGTCCGGGCCACCGGGTGGCTCGCGACGCTGCGGGAACGGCTGGCGGATCCCGAGGGGCAGGAGCCGGTCGGCCAGCCCGCCGCCCTCGCGGCCACACTGCGGGACTACCAGCGGCGGGGCCTGAGTTGGCTGGCCCGGATGACGTCCCTGGGTCTGGGCGGCTGTCTGGCCGACGACATGGGCCTCGGCAAGACGATCACACTGATCGCGCTGCATCTGCACCGGCAGTCCGACGCCGAGTCCGCCGGTCCGACGCTGGTCGTGTGTCCGACCTCCCTGATGGGCAACTGGCAGCGCGAGATCGAGAAGTTCGCGCCCGGCACGCGCGTACGTCGCTTTCACGGCTCGCGGCGCGACCTGGACGCCGTCGCGGACGGGGAGTTCGTGCTCACGACGTACGGCACGATGCGCATGGACGCGGGTCGGCTCGGCACGGTGCCGTGGGGCATGGTCGTGGCCGACGAGGCCCAGCATGTGAAGAACCCGTACTCGGCGACCGCGCGGGAGCTGCGTTCCATCGGCGCACGCGCACGTGTGGCGCTCACCGGCACGCCCGTCGAGAACAACCTGTCGGAACTGTGGGCGATCCTCGACTGGACGACTCCCGGCCTCCTGGGCCGGCTGGGCACCTTCCGCACGCGCTACGCGCAAGCCGTGGAGGGCGGCCAGGACCCGGCCGCCGCCGAGCGTCTCGCCCGGCTGGTGCGCCCGTTCCTGCTGCGCCGACGCAAGTCGGATCCGGGCATCGCGCCGGAGCTGCCGCCGAAGACGGAGACCGATCACGCCGTGTCCCTCACCCCCGAACAGGCGGGCCTGTACGAGGCCGTGGTCCGCGAGACACTCGCGGACATCTCCGGTGCCGACAGCATGGCGCGACGCGGCATGATCGTGAAGCTCCTGACCGGCCTGAAGCAGATCTGCAACCACCCTGCCCAGTTCCTCAAGGAGGAGCAACCGAGGATCACCGGACGGTCGGGGAAGCTGGAGTTGCTGGACGAGTTGCTCGACACCATCCTGGCCGAGGGGGCGGGCGTGCTGGTCTTCACCCAGTACGTGCGCATGGGACGCCTCATCGAGCAGCACCTGGCCGCCCGTGGCACACCCTCGCAGTTCCTGCACGGCGGAACGCCCGTTGCCGAGCGCGAGTCGTTGGTGCGTCGCTTCCAGGACGGCGAAGTGCCCGTTTTCCTGCTGTCGTTGAAGGCCGCGGGCACCGGGCTGAACCTCACCCGCGCCGAGCACGTCGTGCACTTCGACCGCTGGTGGAATCCCGCCGTCGAGGCGCAGGCCACCGACCGGGCCTACCGCATCGGCCAGACCCGGCCCGTGCAGGTGCACCGGCTGATCGCCGAGGGGACCATCGAGGACCGCATCGCCGACATGCTGAGCCGCAAGCGGGAGCTGGCCGACGCGGTGCTGGGCGCCGGCGAGGCGGCACTGACCGAGCTGACGGACGCCGAGCTGGCCGATCTGGTGGAACTGCGAGGGGGCGCACGATGATTCGACACGACGGTGACATGGAGCGAACGTTCGCCGCGCTGCCGCCTGCGCACGGGCGGGGGTTCGCGCAGACGTGGTGGGGCCAGGCCTGGCTGAAGGCACTGGAGGAGACGGCGCTGGACTTGCAGCAGCTCAAGGCCGGCCGCAGGCTCGCGCGCGCGGGTGCGGTCGGCGCGGTGTCGGTGCGTCCGGGGCGTATCACGGCCGTCGTACAGAGCCGCGACCGTACGGCGCATCGGGCCGATGTGCTGCTGGAGGAGCTGTCCGCGCAGCAGTGGGATCGCTTCCTGGACATGACCGTCGAACGGGCGGGGCATGTCGCGGCGTTGCTGGACCGCGACATGCCGCCGCACCTGGTGGAGGACGCGGCGGCCACCGGTATCGAACTGCTGCCGGGCATGGGCGACCTGGAACCGGAATGCGACTGTGGCGCCTGGGACCACTGCGGGCACACGGCCGCACTCTGCTATCAGGTGGCACGGCTGCTGGACCAGGACCCCTTCGTCCTGTTCCTGATGCGTGGACGTGGCGAACGCGACCTGCTGGACGATCTCCAGGCCCGCAGCTCCGCGCCCGCCGGCACTCCGCCCGAAGCGTCCACGTCGGCCGAACCGGAAGGCGTCGACGCCGCGGAGGCGTATGCGACCGGCGACATCCTGCCGCCACTGCCCGCCGTTCCCGAGCTGCCCACCGAGCCGGAAGCACCGCCGTCCCTGGACACCGAGACGCCCCCCGCTCTCGGCGTCGACCCGGCCGCCCTGGAGTTCCTGGCCGCCCGGACGGCCGCGGAAGCGCACCGCCTGCTGGCGGACGCTCTCCGTACGAGTCCGGAACAGCAGGCGACGGAAGCGGCGTTGACGCTCGCCGAGGACGCGGTGCGTTTCGCCGCCGGATCCCCCGCCGAGGACGTCGCGGAGCGGCTGGCCGACGGGTCCGGGCGCGGCCGGGAGGGGCTGGCGCTGGGGGTTCGCGCCTGGCGTCTGGGAGGCGTCGCCGCGCTGTCCGTGCTCGACGAGGAGTGGACCGTCGAGGGCGAGACTCTCGCACGCGCGCGTGCCGCCCTGGAGTCCGCCTGGGACGAGGACGAGCGCCCGTCGCTGCGGGCACAGGGCAACCGTTGGACGGTCGTCGGTGCGCCGAGCCAACTGCGCCTGGGCCGCGACGGCCGCTGGTGGCCGTACCGCGAGGAACTCGGCCGCTGGGTACCCGCCGGAGGCCCGGCCCAGGACCCGGCGACGGCGCTGGCCTCGACACAGCCCGCGTCTGAGGACGGGGCACCGTAGGGCGTGCGCCCGGGGCCTCGGCAGGGGCACCCAGGCCGTCAAGGCGGAAGTCGGCTCGACGAGCGCCCGTCGCCCTGCGTTCACCTCACAGTCGTACGGCGTTCCGCGCGGGCTCCAACTCTGGCCACTGTCGGCGAACTTGGTTCACAGGAGGCCAGATGTCCCCGCACAGCACCGGTCGGCGCAGCAGCCGCCGCTTCGTCGCCGGAGGCGTACCCGTCGCGGTGATCGCGGCGCTCGTGGCCGCCGGGCCCGCCTCCGGCGCAGGGGACGAGGGCGGCGACGCGCGCGTCGTGCGTACGGCGACGCTCGGCGACCTCCCGCTCGGTGCGTTCAGCAACGCGCTGCTGCCCGGCACCGTGGACAACGACCGGGGCGTGGACCTCGGCGGCATCGGCAGCGACATCTACCCGGCGGGCCGCAAGGGCGAGTTCTGGACGGTCACCGACCGCGGCCCCAACGGCCAGATCAAGGTGGACGGCAAGAAGCGCCGTACGTTCCCCGTGCCGGGCTTCGATCCGGCGATCGTGAAGATTCGGGTGACGGGAGACACCGTGCGGGTGCTCGACGCGATCCCGGTCACGACCGCGTCCGGGAAGCCCGTCACCGGGCTGTCGAACCAGGAGGGACGCGACGAGGCGCCCTACTCGTACGACGCGCGGACTCCGCTGGCGTACAACGCGAACGGACTGGACACCGAGGGCATAGTGCGGGCCGCCGACGGGAGTTTCTGGCTCGTCGACGAGTACGGGCCCTCCCTTGTGCATGTCTCCGCGCGCGGGAAGGTTCTCACGCGCTATGTGCCCAAGGGGCTCGGCCTCACGGGCACGGACTATCCGGTCGTGGAGGCGCTGCCCGCCGTGCTGCTGCACCGGAAGACCAACCGCGGCTTCGAAGGGCTGGCGCAGCTGCCGGACGGCGATCTGGTGATGGCCGTCCAGAGCCCGCTGTCCCTGCCGGACACGGACGCCGGTGAGGCGTCGCGCACCACGCGGCTGCTGCGGTTCTCGCCGAAGAAGAAGGCGGTCACCGCCGAGTACGCGTACCGCTTCGACCCGGTGAACGTGATCGACCCGAGCGAGGACGACCCCTCCGAGCTGAAGATCTCGTCGGTCGTGTCCGTGGGCGGGAACCGGCTGCTGGTCGAGGAGCGCACCGACAAGGCCGCTCGGCTGCAGCTGGTGCGTCCGGACCGTGCGTCGAACATCCTGGGTGGCCCCTGGGACGACGACACGACGGCTCCGTCGCTCGAACAGCTCGACGACCCGGCCTCCTCGGGCGTGCCGGTGCTTTCCAAGAAGCTGGTCGTCGACCTGGGCACGGTCGCCGGTGTGCCGGGGAAGATCGAGGGCGTCGCGCGCGTGGGCCACGACACGCTGGCTCTCATCAACGACAACGACTTCGGGATGACGGATGGGGCGGGCGCGTTCGACGCGCAGGGCCGGCTGGTCGACAGCGGTGTGGAGACTTCGGTGATCTACGTCCGGCTGCCGCACGGCATCTGACAGCCGGTCACCGCTCGTCCTCCGGTTACGGAATCAGCGACTCAAGGTCGCTCGGCAGGCCGCTGGGCAGTTCGGTGGGCAACCCCGACGGCAGTGATGTCGGCAGTTCGCTCGGCAGCTTGCTGGGCAACTCGGTCGGGACGCTGAACGACGGCTTGGGCGAGCCGCTCCCGCTGCTCTCGGACGACGGCCTCTCGCCGGGTGAGTCGTCGCTCCCCGAGACCATCAGAACCACGGCCACCACGGCTCCGACGGCCACGATCACAGCGAGCAGGATGAACACCGGGGTGCGGCGCCGCCCCGGTCCGCCACCTCCGTCGGGCGGTTCCGACGGAGGCCAACCACCGTACGAAGGTGGGCCGCTGTCTCCCGGAGGGGGACCGTAGCCTCCCGAGGAACCTGTGGGGCCATAGCCGCCAGGAGGGGGTCCGAAGCCGCCACCCGGCGGCGGCGTGTCACCCGGCGGTCCGGGCGGCTGAGGCGGTACGGGCGGCATAGCCATACCGTCAAGAGTCGCCTCATATCCGTCAGGACGCGACCCCCTCGCGGGAGTTGATACGGCCCCATTCCATGGATCGCACGATTCCGGCACACACGCGCGGCGCCCCGTCAGCTCACCCTGGTCCCAGGCGCGCAACCCGCACCCGCGCGTGAACCCGCCCTTCGACGGACGGGCCGCACGCGAGACGGGTCATGCGCTGGGGCATGCGCGCGGGCATGCGCGCGAGTGACGGCAGTACCTACGGCCCCGTCCTGACGCCGGGCCCGGCGGTGTCGGCAGCGCCGTCCTGGCGCCGGGCCCGGCAGCCTCAGCCGCGGGCGCCCAGCAGATGGTCCATCGCCAGTTGGTCGAGTCGCTCGAACGCCATCCCGCGCGCGGCGGTCGCCTCGACGTCGAACTCCTCGAAGGCCGTGCGGTCCGCGAGCAGCGCCTTGAGGCCGTCCGCGGCCGTCGGCTGGGCCAGCTCGTCCAGGCGGGAGGCGTGCAGAGCCTCCTGGACCTCCGGGTCGGCGCGGAAGGCGGCCGAACGCTCCTTCAGGATGAGGTAGTTGCGCATGCATCCCGCGGCCGACGCCCACACGCCGTCGAGGTCCTCGGTCCGCGGCGGCTTGAAGTCGAAGTGGCGGGGGCCGGAGTAGCCGGCGCTCTCCAGGAGGTCGACCAGCCAGAAGGCGGCGCGCAGGTCACCGGCGCCGAAGCGCAGGTCCTGGTCGTACTTGATGCCGGACTGACCGTTGAGGTCGATGTGGAAGAGCTTGCCCGCCCACAGCGCCTGCGCGATGCCGTGCGGGAAGTTCAGCCCGGCCATCTGCTCGTGGCCGACCTCCGGGTTGACGCCGTACAGCTCCGGGCGCTCCAGGCGCTCGATGAACGCCAGCGCGTGGCCGACGGTGGGCAGCAGGATGTCGCCGCGCGGCTCGTTCGGCTTGGGCTCGATCGCGAACTTCAGGTCGTAGCCCTGGGAGGTGACGTACTCGCCGAGGAGGTCGAAGGCCTCCTTCATGCGGTCGAGGGCCACCCGCACGTCCTTGGCGGCGCCGGACTCGGCTCCCTCGCGGCCGCCCCAGGCGACGTACGTCTTCGCGCCCAGCTCGACCGCGAGATCGATGTTGCAGATCGTCTTGCGCAGGGCGTAGCGACGCACGTCGCGGTCGTTGGCGGTGAACGCGCCGTCCTTGAAGACGGGGTGCGTGAAGAGGTTGGTGGTGGCCATCGGCACGGTCATGCCGGTCGCGTCGAGCGCCTCACGGAAGCGCTTGATGTGCGCCTCGCGCTCGGTGTCGGAGGACCCGAAGGGGATCAGGTCGTCGTCGTGGAAGGTGACGCCGTAGGCGCCGAGCTCGGCCAGACGCTGCACCGTCTCGACCGGGTCGAGGGCACGGCGGGTGGCCTCGCCGAAGGGGTCCCGTCCCTGCCAGCCGACGGTCCACAGGCCGAAAGTGAACCTGTCCTCGGGGGTGGGCTGGAAGCTCATACCGCGGCTCCTTGCTTGCTGACGACTGCTTGCACGACTCGCCATGACTATTTCGTCATGGCGATTTACAAATTAGTATGCCGTCGCGTCCCTGGGAAGGGACAAGGTGTCCCCGATGGGGTGAGGTCCGGGTCGTGGTAATCCGGGGCACCCTTGAATCAGCAGGTCAGATCCCGCAGAGCCGCGGAAGAGGGAGAAACCCGATGTCAGCAGCCGAGGGTCCGCTCGTCGTCGGCGTGGACACGTCCACCCAGTCCACGAAGGCCCTGGTCGTCGACGCGTCGACCGGGCAGGTCGTCGCGAGCGGCCAGGCGCCGCACACGGTTTCCTCCGGGGCCGGCCGCGAGAGCGACCCGCGCCAGTGGTGGGACGCCCTGTGCGAGGCGCTGCGTCAGTGCGGCGACGCCGCGCACGAGGCCGCCGCGGTGTCGATCGGCGGGCAGCAGCACGGCCTGGTCACGCTGGACGACCGAGGTGAGCCGGTGCGTCCCGCACTGCTGTGGAACGACGTGCGCTCGGCGCCGCAGGCCCGCCGGCTGACCGAGGAACTGGGCGGCGCGAAGTTCTGGGCCGAGCGCACCGGATCCGTCCCGGCCGCGTCCTTCACGGTCACGAAGTGGGCCTGGCTGGCCGAGAACGAACCGGAGTCGGTGCAGGCCACCAAGGCCGTACGCCTCCCCCACGACTACCTCACCGAACGCCTCACGGGGCAGGGCACCACCGACCGCGGCGATGTCTCGGGTACCGGCTGGTGGGCGTCGGGGACGGAGTCGTACGACGACGAGATCCTCGCGCATGTGGGGCTAGACCCGGCGCTGCTGCCCCGCGTGGTCCGGCCCGGCGAGATCGCGGGCACCGTGCGTGACAGCCATGACCTGCCGTTCTCCAAAGGCACCCTGGTCGCTCCGGGGACCGGCGACAACGCGGCCGCCGCGCTGGGCCTGGGTCTGCGTCCCGGCGCGCCCGTGCTGAGCCTCGGTACGTCCGGCACGGTGTACGCGGTGGCGAAGCGGCGCCCCGCCGACCCGACCGGCACGGTGGCGGGCTTCGCCGACGCGCACGGCGACTGGCTGCCGCTGGCCTGCACCCTCAACTGCACGCTCGCCGTGGACCGTCTCGCCGCCCTGCTGGGCCTCGACCGCGAGGCCGTGGAACCCACCACCGGCCTGACCCTCCTGCCCTACCTGGACGGCGAACGCACCCCGAACCTGCCGAACGCCTCCGGCATCCTGCACGGCCTGCGCCACGACACGACGGCCGGTCAGCTCCTCCAGGCCGCCTACGACGGCGCGGTCCACTCGCTGCTCGGCGCCCTGGATCTGGTCCTGGACGACGACGCGGACCGCTCGGTCCCGCTGCTGCTGATCGGCGGTGGCGCCCGGGGCACCGCCTGGCAGCAGACCGTACGACGGCTGTCGGGCCGTCCGGTGCAGGTCCCCGAGGCCAAGGAACTGGTCGCGCTCGGCGCGGCGGCCCAGGCGGCCGGCCTGCTGACCGGCGAGGATCCGGCCGCGGTCGCCCGGCGCTGGAACACCGCGCGCGGGCCGGTACTCGACGCCGTGGAGCGGGACGAGGAGACGCTGGCCAGGATCAGCGGGGTACTCTCCGACGCGGCCCCGCTGCTGGAGCGGACCCCCGAGACACACTGAGGACTGACGGAGGCATGACCGCACCGCTGCACGAGGCCCACCCAACCGGCGCCGGACCGGCGCTGCCCAACACCCAGCAGGGCATGCGCCGCCGCAATCTCGCCCGGGTGATGCACACCGTCAGCGCCGAGGGTCCGCTCTCCCGCGCCGCCGTGGCCTCCCGCATCGGGCTGACCCGTGCGGCTGTGTCCACGCTCGTCGACGAGTTGATCCGCTCGGGGCTGCTGGAGGAGCTCGGTCCCGAGCGGCCCAGCCGGGTGGGCCGTCCCGGATCGGCGCTCGCCGTCAGCGGGCGCGGTCCGGCAGGCATAGGCGCCGAGGTCGGTGTCGACCATCTCGCCGTCTGCGCGGTCGATCTGCGCGGTGAGGTGCGGTCCAGGGCGGTCAGATACGGCGCGAACCGGGGCCGTGCGCCCGAGCCGGTGATCGAGGAACTCACCGGGCTGGTACGCCGGGTACTCGCCGAGGCCGATCGCGAGGGCCTGTGGCCGGCGGGTCTGGCGGTCGCCGTGCCGGGTCTGGTGGCACGGGACGCCCGTACGGTCGTGCGCGCCCCGAACCTCGACTGGCGCGACACGGACCTCGGCGATCTGCTGCCCGTGGACTTCCCGCTGACCGTGGGCAACGAGGCCAACTTCGGCGCGCTCGCCGAACTCTGGCTCGGCGACGGCACCCCACGCGACTTCCTGCATGTGTCGGCGGAGATCGGCATCGGCGCGGCGGTCGTGGTGGACGGGGGGCTGCTGCACGGGACTCGGGGTTTCGCCGGTGAGCTGGGGCATGTGCCCGTCCGGCCGGACGGCCCCGAGTGCGCGTGCGGGGGACGCGGGTGTCTGGAGCAGTACGCCGGCGAGGAGGCGGTGCTGCGTGCGGCCGGGCTGGAGCCGGGTGAGGACCGGGTCGGCCTGCTGGCCGAGCGCGCTGCCGAGGGCGACGAGAACGTACGGCGGGCGTTGCGCGATGCGGGAACCGCGCTCGGTATAGCCCTGACCGGTGCGGTCAATCTGCTGGACCCCGAGAGTGTGGTGCTGGGCGGTGCGCTGGCCGGGCTTGCGCCTTGGCTGCTGCCGTCGCTGGAGGCCGAGTTGGACCGGCGTACGGCGGGTCCCGCCTGCCCGGTGTCCGTGTCGCGGTTCGGCCCCGAGGGGCCGTTGCTGGGCGCCGCGCACTCGGTGGCGCGAGCGGTGCTGGACGATCCGGCGGCGGTGGCGGAGCGGGCCTGATCCCAGGTGGAATCAGCCTCGGGGCGGGCCCGGGTGGGATGTGCGTAAGCCCCACCTGCTACGTGCAAGGTGGCACCGTCGCGTGGACCGACAGTTCACGAGACGGACAGCCCAAGCGTCAGTGAGTGAATGAGTCAGGCCTACACGGCGATGCCACCGAAGGCATCATCCTGCTGCGGCAAGATTCAAACTGGCACTTCGAGAATCATTACTGTGAGTGAGCGAGTTATCCACAATTCCGCGCCTGTCCACGGAATCACGGCGCGCTCTTCTGCCCAACCCACCAGCGCCGTACCGTGATTCACGCGAGCCGCAGCCGTGCTGTCACGGCGACGGCGGGCGCGTCGGCGTGAACGAGGGGATTCACATGTCGGGGGAAATGACGGGGCAGGCAGCGACGGGATTACGGCGCGACGCCATCGGACTGCGCGAGGTCCTGTTCCAGAGCATCACGGCCATGGCACCGGCCGCGGCGGTCGCCGCGTCCATTCCGTCGGGCGCCGCCTTCGCGGGCGGAAGTCTGCCGCTGTCGGTACTGATCGCGCTCGTGGCCTGCCTGTTCACCGCGTCGTGCGTCGCCGAGCTGGCACGGGAGTTGCCCGCCGCGGGCTCGGTGTCCACGTATGTGGCGCAGGGGCTGCATCCCGCCATGGGCTTCCTCGTCGGCTGGGGCTATGTGTTCGTCGAGGCGCTGGTCCCGCCGCTGCTGCTTCTGCAACTGGGCTTCACGACGGCGGGCACGCTGCACCAGGAGTGGTCGTCGTATCCGGCTGATCTGTGGTGGCCCTGGGCACTGACGGGTGCCGCGATCATCGGCGTCTCGGGGTACTTGGGGGTGCGTGCCTCGGCCCGGTTCGGCACGATCCTCGGCATCTTCGAGGTCCTCGTCCTCCTGGTGTTCGCCGGCTGGCTGATCGGGAAGGCGGGCGAGGACAACACCCTGTCCGTGTTCGGTACGTCCCATACGACCGAGGGCTACGCGGGCCTCACCGGAGTGTTCGCCGGGTCGGTCTACACCGTGCTCGCCTTCGCCGGATTCGAGGCCGCGGCACCGCTGGCCGAGGAGACGCGGAATCCGCGCCGGACGATGCACCGCGCGGTGCTCGGCGCGGCCCTCGCCATCGGCCTGTTCTACGTGCTCACCACCTACGCCATGACCGTGTATTTCGGGCCGGACCGCTTCGGGGAGTTCGGGGCCTCGGGTGCCGCCTCCTGGGAGGGCGTGGCCCGGGCGTCGTTCGGACTGTTCTGGGTGCTGGTGTTCCTGGCCGTGGTCAACTCGGCGATCGCCAACGCCAACGCGTGCGCCACCGTCTCCACCCGGACCGCCTTCGCCCTGGCCCGCATCGGGGTCCTGCCCCGCTTCCTGGCGGTGCTGCACCCCAAGTACCGCTCGCCCGCGGCCGGTATCGCCGTGCAGACCGTCGTCGCGGTCGCCACGGTGCTGGGACTCGGGTTCGCCTACGACCCCGTGACCGCGTTCCTGCTGTTGGCCACGGTGATCGTCACGGTGGTGATCGGCGTGTACATCGTCGTGAACCTGGCCTGCGCCGGCTACTTCCTGCGGCGCAGGCGCGAGGCGCTCAAACCCGTACGGCATCTGCTGCTGCCCGTCCTCGGCATCGTCGCGTTCGTGCCCGCGCTCCTGACCGCGGCGGGGCTGCCCGTCTTCGACTTCGTCTCCGAGCTGACCGCTCCCGTGTCGTACGCCGGACCGGTGGTCGGGGCGTGGATGGCGACGGGAGTCGTGGTGCTGGTCGTGCTCCTACGACGCCACCCCGGGCGCATAGCCGAGACCGCCCGTGTCCACCTGGACGACCCCTCCCCCACCGGCCTTCCGCAGAACGGAGCTGCGCAGCGATGAGCGACCCCCGGATCCTGACCGTGCGACCGGAGCCCGGCGAGTACGCCTGGACGTTCGGCGGCGCACCGCCGGTGGCGCGCATCGCACCCGGCACGGTTCTCGATCTGTACACGGAGGACTGCTTCGCCGGACGCGTGCGGTCGGAGAAGGACCTGGTGTCCGAGGTGTGCGAGTTCCCCTACCTCAACCCGCAGACCGGTCCCTTCCACATAGAGGGCGCCGAACCCGGTGACACGGTCGCCGTGCACTTCGTGTCGATCGAACCTGCCCGGGACTGGGCCGCCTCGACCACGGTCCCACTGTTCGGCGCCCTCACCTCGACGCACAGCACGGCCACGCTGCAACCGCCCCTGCCGGAGACCGTCTGGATCTGGCAGCTCGACCGGACCCGGCGTACGGCGCTGTTCCGGGCCCACGACAGTGACATCGAGGCCGAGCTGCCCATGGATCCGATGCACGGCACGGTCGGGGTGGCGCCCGCCAATCTGGAGGTGCGCTCGGCCCTGGTGCCCGACGCGCACGGCGGGAACATGGACACACCGGAGATGCGGGCGGGCGTCACCTGCTATCTCGGGGTGAACGTCGAGGGCGCGCTGCTCAGCCTCGGTGACGGGCATGCCCGGCAGGGCGAGGGCGAGACCTGCGGGGTCGCGGTCGAGTGCGCGATGAACACCGTGGTGATCGTCGAGCTGCTCAAGGGGCTTGCCACGCCGTGGCCGCGCATCGAGTCGGACACGCACATCATCTCGACCGGCTCGGCCCGGCCGCTGGAGGACGCGTTCCGGATATCCCAGCTGGACCTGGTGCAGTGGCTGGTGCGCGACTACGGGTTCAGTGAGCTGGACGCGTACCAGTTCGCCACCCAGGCCGTCGAGTCGCCGCTGGCCAACGTGTGCGACACCAACTACACCTGCGTGGCCAAGATCCGCAAGCGGTGGCTGCCCGCGCGCGAGACGCACCGGGGAGTGCACGCACGACTGAGGGAGACGGCGGCGGCTCTGCGCTGAGTGCCCCGGCCCACCTCGACGATGAAAGGCAATCCCCTCTTGGAACGCGCACGACCACGCTTCAGCCGGCGCCGGATCCTCCAGGGCACCGCTCTGGCCGCCGTCCCGTACGCCCTGCTTCCCGCACCGCGGGCCGGTGCGCACATCCCGGGCCCGGACTACCCACTGGCCGAGTGGCGACCGGCGAGCACCGCCAACTACACGGCGGCGAACCGCCCCGCGACCCATCCCGTCGACCAAGTGATCATCCACGTGACACAGACCACCTACCCCAACAGCCTGACGGTCTTCGAGAACCCCAGGAAGCAGGTGTCCGCGCACTACGTCGTCCGGTCCGCCGACGGGCACACCTCCCAATGCGTTCGCGAGGCGGACATCGCCTGGCACGCCGGGGACTGGGACCACAACACGCGCAGCGTCGGGATAGAGCACGAGGGCTGGGTGGACGAGCCCGACTACTTCACCGACGTCCTGTACGAGACGTCGGCCCGGCTCACCGCGGCGATCTGCGCCAGGCACGGCATACCGAAGGACCGCGCGCACATCATCGGGCACTACGAGGTGCCGGGCACCGACCACACCGATCCTGGTCCGCACTGGGACTGGACGCGCTACATACGACTGGTCAACCGGGCCTGAGCCGGCCTCCGGGTCTCTTGCCGGCACCTACCCGGGCCGGAGCGGCAGGCTCGACCTTCGCGTCGCACCGTCGAAAAGGTTGTCCGCACGCGTACCCGGAGTGACGATGTCCCCAGCCGCATCGCTTTCCGGGGGAGGCCGAGTTGACCGATCCGTGGGTGGCCCTGGAGCCGGGGGCCGACCCCGCCGAGCGTGTACGGGTGCTGCGTCGTGCCCATGAGACGTTCACCGAGGCGGGAACGGTGTCGAAGCCGGTGCGTGCCGTGGTGGCCGACTCGTGGCGGCGTTCCGCGCGGGCCGGTGTCGGTCCGGACGGGACCGCGAGTGTGGAGCTGGTGGACGGGGATCTCGGCGCCTATCGAGCGGAGCATCCACTGGCGCCGGTGATGCCGCTGTTCCGGGAGCTGCTCGGTACGTTCGCCGCCGACGGCGAGCATCTGCTCGCGGTGTGCGACGCGCACGGCAGGCTGCTGTGGGTGGAAGGGCATCCGACGACCCGGCGCAGAGCGGACCGGATGAACTTCGTGCCGGGTGCGCGGTGGGCGGAGACCGCGGTCGGGACGAACGCGCCGGGCACGGCGGTCGCCGTGGACCGGCCGGTGCAGGTGTTCGCCGCCGAGCACTTCATCCGCCGGGTGCAGCCCTGGACCTGTGCTGCGGCGCCGGTGCACGATCCGCGGACCGGGCGGGTGATCGGGGCGGTGGACATCACCGGTGGGGACGGGCTCGCACATCCGCACAGCCTGGGGTTCGTGCAGGCGGTGGCGCGTGCCGCGGAGTCCCATCTGGCACTGCTCGCCCCGCGGGTGCCCGCTGCCGACACGCCCGAGCTGAGCGCGCTGGGCCGCGACGAGGCACAGCTGCTGACGGGCGGCCGCCGGGTCAGGCTCAGTCGTCGGCACAGCGAGATCCTGGTGCTGCTGGCCCGCCATCCGGAGGGGCTGACCGGGGACGAGCTGCTGTGCGCGCTGTACGAGGACGAGTCGGTGACGCCGGTGACGTTGCGCGCCGAACTGGCCCGCCTGCGCCGAGTACTCGGCCCCGGTCTGCTCGCGTCACGACCGTACCGGCTCACCGTGCCGGTCGAGTCGGACGTGGCGGCCGTCGAGCGTCGTCTGGGGACGGGTGCGGTCACGGCCGCGGCCACGGCGTACCGCGGCCCGCTGCTGCCCGGCTCCCAGGCACCGGCGGTGGTGCGGCTCAGGCGTCGCCTCGCCGACGGCCTGCGTACGGCGCTGATCGCCCGCAGCGACCCCGACCTGCTGGCCGACTGGGCGCACGCGCCGTGGGGCGAGGACGACCTGGACGTGTGGCGGGCGCTCGCCGCGGTGCGCCCGACGGCGGCGGTACGGTCACAGCTGGCCGCGCTGGAGTCCGAGCTGTCGGCACCGCGCGCGTGGGAGCACCGGCCGGCGCGTTGACAGCGCCTCGATCCTGCAGCCTGGCCGAACCCCGACGCGTTGCTGGAACCGCGGTGTGCTGCTGGAGCCGCAGCATGCCGCTGGGACCCCGGCGCGCAGCCGGAGCGGCGGTGCGCTGTCAGAACGGAGGCGTGCTGGTGGAGCAGCGGCTCGCAGCTGGAGCAGCGGCGGCTTGCACCTGGAACGGCGGCGGCTCGCGCAACGTACTTGCAACCTCGCCGTCCCTAACCTCGCGCCGAGAGCTGCCCAACGGCGGGCAGCGCTTCTTCGGGAGGCAGAGCAGTATGACTCGTTACGCGGCGCCCGGCACCGAGGGTGCGATCGTCTCCTACCAGGCGCGCTACGACCACTTCATCGGCGGGGAGTACGTGCCGCCGATCCGGGGGCAGTACTTCGAGAACCCGACGCCGGTGAACGGGCAGCCGTTCACGGAGATCGCGCGGGGCACGGAGGAGGACGTGGAGCGGGCGCTCGACGCGGCGCACGCGGCCGCCCCGGCGTGGGGCCGGACGTCGGTGGCCGAACGCGCCGACATCCTGCGGAAGATCGCCGACCGTATGGAGGCGAACCTGGACAAGCTGGCGGTCGCCGAGAGCTGGGAGAACGGCAAGCCGGTGCGGGAGACGCTGGCCGCCGACATTCCGCTGGCCATCGACCACTTCCGCTACTTCGCGGGGGCGATCAGGGCGCAGGAGGGCTCGCTCGGGGAGATCGACGACGACACGGTGGCGTACCACTTCCACGAGCCGTTGGGCGTGGTCGCGCAGATCATTCCGTGGAACTTCCCCATCCTCATGGCGACGTGGAAGCTCGCCCCGGCGCTGGCCGCGGGCAACGCGGTCGTGCTCAAGCCGGCCGAGCAGACCCCGGCGTCCATCCACTACTGGCTGAGCCTGGTCGCCGACCTGCTCCCGCCGGGCGTGGTCAACATCGTCAACGGCTTCGGCGTGGAGGCGGGCAAGCCGCTGGCGTCCAGCCCCCGGGTGGCCAAAGTGGCGTTCACCGGGGAGACCACGACGGGCCGGTTGATCATGCAGTACGCCTCGGAGAACATCACCCCGGTGACCCTCGAACTCGGCGGCAAGTCCCCGAACATCTTCTTCGACGACGTCTGGGCGGCGAACGACGACTTCCGGGACAAGGCGCTTGAGGGCTTCACGATGTTCGCGCTCAACCAGGGCGAGGTGTGCACCTGCCCGTCCCGGGCGCTGGTCCAGCGCGGCAACTACGCCGAGTTCATTGAGGCGGCGGTCGCCCGCACCGAGCAGATCAAGACCGGTCACCCGCTCGACACGGACACGATGATCGGCGCGCAGGCCTCCAACGACCAGTTGGAGAAGATCCTCTCCTACCTCGACATCGGCCGGCAGGAAGGTGCGCGGGTCCTCACGGGCGGCGAACGTATCGAGCACGACGGTGAGTTGAAGGGCGGCTACTACGTCCAGCCGACCGTCTTCGAGGGCGACAACCGTATGCGGATCTTCCAGGAGGAGATCTTCGGGCCGGTCGTCTCGGTGACGACCTTCGACGACTTCGACGACGCCATGAAGATCGCCAACGACACGCTGTACGGACTCGGTGCGGGCGTGTGGACGCGGGACATCAACACGGCGTACCGCGCGGGCCGCGCGATCCGGGCGGGCCGGGTCTGGACGAACTGCTACCACGCCTATCCGGCGCATGCGGCGTTCGGCGGCTACAAGGGGTCGGGGATCGGGCGTGAGACGCACAAGATGATGCTGGAGCACTATCAGCAGACCAAGAACATTCTTTGTTCTTACAGCCCTCAGAAGCTTGGCTTCTTCTAGAACATATTGCGTCACTGTGCGGACTCCCAGGGAATTCACCCGGGGCCGTCCGCGGGCCAAACGGCGCCCCTAGCCTCGATCTTTCTTGAGGGTCCGCCGACGGAGTCGGTGGACCCTTTTGCCTTCCGGAGCTGATGCCGGGCAGGCCGGTGGCCCGGCTGTCGCGTCGGGTGGGCGCCGGGTTCCACTGCCCGGGGCGGGTGATGCTGTCGCAGGGACGGTGGGTTGCTGGTCAGCCGGGGTCGGGCAGGAGCGCGAGCCGTTCAAGGGCAGCGGTGATCTCGCCGGGCCAGTGCCGGGCGAGGCGGAGAATCCTGCGCCGACCGGTGGTGACGAGCTGGCCGGCTGCGGAGAACAGGCGGAACCGCAAGCGACGCGGTTCCCAGAGCCTCGCCCGGCCGGTCAGGGCGAGCATGGGCATCCATGCCAGCAGGTCGAGCGCGATCTGGACGATCTCCATCCAGACCGGTTCTGGGCGGTGGCGTGCAGGGGCAGGTTGCGCAGGCCGGTGGCCCGGGCGGCCCGGATCCGGTCCTCGGCCCGTGCCCGGAGCCGGTGGCGCAGCTCGATCGAGCTCGGCGATCGGCCAGCCGGTGGTGTTGGTCGCGAAGCACGTGATCCGCATGCCGTCCGCGTCCGTGATCCTCAACTGGGCGCCGGGATGGGGCCGTTCCATGCGGACGATGAGCCGCATGCCCTTGGGCCAGCCGTCCAGGAGCGTGCCGGTGAGCTCGGCGGCCCAGGCCCCGTCCCGGGCCTCACCGTCGGCCTCGACGGCCGGGGTCCAGGCCGAGGCGGGGACCTTCAGCACATGTTCGTGGATCGCTTCGGTGACCGTCATACCGACCGAGTAGGACAGCCATCGGCCCCGCTTCGCGAGCCAGGACACGAAGTCGTGGGTGCCGCCGGCGGAGTCCGTGCGGATCAGCGTCTGCCCTCCTCGCCGGTAGCGCTTGGGCAGTTGGGCCAGGGCGAGTTGGGCGGTGGTGATGTGGTCGGCGGCGGTGTTGGAGCCCGCGTTTCCCGGTCTGAGGAGGGTGGCGACGGGCTCTCCGGTTCCGCCCGGTCCGTGGTCGACGAAGGCCGTCAGCGGGTGATGGCCGTGGGTCTTCTTCCAGGTCGCGGCCGCGTCCTGCTTGTCGGAGTGGGCGAGCACGAGGACGCCGTCGAGGTCGACGGTGACCTGACCGTCGGCGTCCGGGGCGTTCTCGCCGGCCAACGACCAGGCACGATGACGGACTTCGGCGCGTGCGGACCGGACCGCCTGCAGGGCTTTCTCGCCGGATGCGGCGAGGGCGTCGATCAGGCGGGAGACGGTCGGGGTCGGAGACGACCGGGCCGAAGACGGCCGGCTCACACCGCAGCATGGCGACGTCCGCGAGGCAGTCCCCGCCCAGTGCGACCGCCATGGCGACGTCCAGGAGGATCTTGCCGGGATCGTGGACGGCCCGCGGTTTGCGCCACGGAGCCAGAGCTGCGGATATCGCCTGGTCAAGGCCCGTCTTGCGGACCGTCTCCAGCAGCAGGACCGCACCGGCCTGCGAGACCACCTGCCGACCGTCTCCCTGGACACGGACACGTGGGTACGACGAGATAGGCTCTCTCACCTGGAAGTGCTCTTTTCCTTGCAGCCAACAGGACCCTCAGCAAGTCCTGTCGTTGCAGGTCAAGGGCACTTTCCGTGTTTCTGATCAACTCTTGGACAGCCCACCTCGTGAAAGCCGCGAGGCTAGGGCATACAGGCAATACACCTAGATCAATGCCCTCTCACAACTGCCGGGTGACGCGTAGTCAGTTGTCATGGGGGTCCCCGCCGTCGTACGGACACGGTGCCGGCCACACTTCCCGGCTCACCATGGGGAGTTCATCCCGTCGGGGCGGTCAGTAGTAGATGGGACCGAGCTCACCACCGCTGGCGATGATCGGGTCGCCGTTGAGCGCGACGCTGCGTGGGCTGGCCAGAAACGCGATCACTGCGGCGACCTCGTCCGGGGTGACGATCCGGCCGATCGAGATCGCCGCGCTGAACTCGCGTTCGACCTCCTCCACAGTCAGCCCGCGGGACTCGGCGTTGGCCGCCAACGCCGTGGCCATGGTGTCGCTGCTGGTGGGGCCGGGGTGTACGACGGTGACGTTCACGCCACGTGGGCCCAGTTCGTCGGCGAGGTTCTTGGTCAGCGCGGCAACGGCGACATTGCGTATCGAGCCGGTTACCGAGCCGGTGCGCCGCGCGGCAGCGCCGCCGACGTTGATGATCCGGCCCCAGCCGCGCTCGACCATGCCGGGCGCGAACGCCCTCGCACAGCGCAGATAGCCCCGCACCTTGACGTTGATCTCCGCTTCCAACGCTGACTCCGCGATCACGCCGGGGTTGGTCATGGCCGCGTTGTTGACCAGGATGTCGACGCCGCCCAACTGCTCAATGGCGGCCGCGGCCATGGTCGCTACCGAGACGTCGTCACCGGTGTCCGCGCCGATCCCGATCACGCGCGCCCCGGTGTCGGCGGCGAGCGCAGCGGCCTGCTCGGCCGCCGTCTGCGCATTGCGGCCGACAAGTACGACATCGGCACCTTCCTGGGCGAGAGCCCGGCCCACTGCCAGGCCAATGCCCCGGCTGCCACCGGTGACCACCGCACGTTTGTCCTTCAGCCCCAAATCCATGGCATTCTCTCCTCATTTGATCACCTCTCATGCGAGGCGGTGGCGACAACCGAGTTCGCCGCGGGCGGCCCGGACGGTTTCCTGAGCACGCCTCAGTAGATGAGATCGGTACTGTCCTGTCAGCAGTGTGGGCAGTGGCATAGCGCCTGTAGCACCATGTCCCCATATCGGCGCCAGACCGCAGGGTCACGTTCTCCGAATCGCACCAGCTGTAGCCTCCGCGAGCCGTTCGGCCGGCAGACGACCGTGGGCCAGGACATAGAGTGCGAGACGGGTGTGTCCACGGGATGCACGGAAGGGCTCTTGCCGGCATCTCGCCGCGCCGGCAGCGAAACGGATCATCGATCGTGAATCAAAAAAACGCGGTCACTCGATGCGGAGCCGCCCGGCGATCACTCCGTGCCGGCAACGCTCGGTTCGCCGTGTTCGGTACGAGGTCGTCGAGACACTCGTCTGGCCCGGTGCGCCCGACAGGTGGCCAGCTGTCAGCCACCGGGCGAGGTGTGGGCGCGAGGGGAAGCGGTCGAGTGCCGCCCCCGGTCGGGCTGGAGAGCCGGAGGCCCAAAGACGTCTCCGTGCCAAGCGAACTGCGTGGCCGATCTCTTCCCGGCCACCGACGGCTCCGCAAGACCATACCTGACCAGCGACTGTGCGGTTCTGCGCCATGCCCTGCGCGAGTACGAGAAGTTCTCCAACTCCCATCGTGCCCGCCAAGGCAAGCGTCAGCAGGTCCCGCTGCGCCCGGTGCCCGCGCCCATCACCGATCCAGACCGAATTGCCCACCCGGAATACTCGGCACGACCGACTCGGCGGCGTCCGACGGAGTCCGGAGACTGGGCCGGAGCGTCGGCGAGAGCGACGGCAAGCACCCTCACACCAGAATCCTGCTGGAGCAGATCTTCCGGAAGGCGGTCGAGCACAGGATGCACGGTTCGCGAGCTCGGTGCTGTGCACGACCTGGAGCTTGTCACCGGCGATGTCGTCAGCCACGTCTGCTGCCTGGCGCTTACCGAGGATGGTGAACCAAGGAAGGAGCAAGGCGGGTACAGCCGAGCCGTGTCGACCGGGTGAGGCTCACTGGCCGGTGCAGAACGCCTGCTGGGCCGCCAGGTCGGGTACGGCGAGTCGACGTGCCGCACGTGCGTGACCAGGCGTGGAGCCACCGTGTCCGGCATCAGGTTTCCTTCCCGGGGACCAGCCCCAGCTTCTGTGCAGTGCCGCCGGCGATCGCGGCGCGGTCGGCCGGGTCCAGTCCGGCGGCGTCGAGGCGGGCAAGCGGATCGGGCACGCCCATGTCGAACGGATGGTCGGAGCCGAGCACGACCCGGTCGGCGCCGACGGCGGTGACCAGCGCGCGCAGCGCCTGCGGGGTGTAGACGAGCGAGTCGAACCAGATCCGGCGCATGTACGCCGAGGGTGCTTCGGCGCACTGCCGGGCGTCGCTACGCACCTGCCAGGCGTGCTCGGAGCGGCCGAGGTAGGTGGGCAGGTAGCCGCCGCCGTGCGCGGCGATCACCCGCAGGTTCGGGTGCCGGTCCAGGACCCCCGCGAAGATCAGGTGCGAGAGGGCGACGGCGTTCTCGACCGGTTGTCCGACCGTGTTGGCCAGGTAGAACCGGTCGAGTCGCTCGTCGAGCGAACAGCCGAGGGGGTGCAGGAACACCACAGCGGCAGTCTCGGCGGCCCGCGCCCAGAACGGGTCGAGCCGTGCGTCCGACAGCTCGACGCCGGGGGCGAACGAGGAGATCTCGACGCCCTTGAGACCGAGACCGAGAGCGTCGTCCAGAGCGGCGACGCACAGATCGGGATGCTGCAGCGGGACCAGTCCGAACCCCGCCAGCCGGTCGGGAGCCTGGGCGACGACGGCCGCCACACCGCGGTTCGCCGCTCGGCACACCTCGGTCGCAAGATCGGGGTGCGCCCAGTAGTGGTAGTGCGACGGGGACGGCGAAACGACCTGCACGTCCACGCCCGCCGCGTCCATGTCGGAAAGGCGCCGCTCCGCAGTCGTCAGCGCGGGCATGGCCGCCCGGACCATCTGCCCCGAAACTGTCATCGATTTCGCGCCGTGGCGCCGTGCCTCGAGCGCGTGGAGTTCGGCGAGCCCAGGCTCGTCGGCGACCAGCGCCTCAACCTCAGCGATGAAGCAGTGGGCGTGCACGTCGATCGCGAGGTCCCTGCCTGGGGCGGGCGTCTGCGGGATGTTCACGGCTGCTCCACGAGCGGGGAGTCCTGCCGTGGCGTGTGCACGGTCGGCACGGGACAGGAGAGGTCCCGCCGGTCGGGACCCCAGTCGAGATCAACGACCAGCGCGGGACGTTCCGCGTGAGCGTCTACGACCGTGGCGAGAGCAAGAGGAGCAACCATGAGCGGTCCTTCCGTTTACTGTGACGCCCCCACTATCTGCTCGGCCGACCACATCAGGGAAGCTGAAAATGCTGATGCTCTATATAAGGCAGACAAATGTCGCCCGGGGATCACCGCGGCGGCCGGGAACGTCACGTCCGCCGGTCGAGGTGCCGGCTCGTCTCGGTGAGGACCGACCGCAGCCACGCGTGCCCCGGCTCGCGAGTTTGCAGCGGATGCCACCAGAGCGCCTGCACCACCGGCACCACGTCCCAGGGACACGCGAGCACCCGGAGTCGGTGACGGGCCGCCAGTATGTCGGCCAGGTGACGCTGAATGAGTCCGAGTCGACGGGTCCCGACGATGTAGAACGGCAGGGCGAGGAAGCTCTCGACGACCGCCTGGACCCTGGGCTCGATTCCCAGTTGCTCCAGTTGCCGCACGGCGGAGAGGAAGCGGGTCGGTCCGTGGTGGGTGAGTACCCAGGGCAGCTCGGCGACGTCCGTCATGGTCAGGGCAGCACCGACGGCGTCGTTGCCCTGATCTACCACGCACACCCATTCGTCGGTGAACAAGTCGCTCGACGGCAGGTCGAACACGTATCCGCGTGGAACGATCATGCCGTCCATCCCGCGGAGCCAGTCGGTCGGGCTGTCCGTCACGGTGTTCGGGTGATTCTCGAACCGCAGCATGACACCGGGAGCCCGGTCCGCGAGCACCTGCGCGACCCGCGGGCCGAGCACGGCCATGGCGTAGTCCGAGGCGTGCAGGGTGAAGCTCCGCGTGGAGGTCGCCGGATCGAACACGGCCTCACTGGCGAACACGCGCTCGACCTCCTTCAGCGCGTGAGCCGTGCGGAGCCGCAGGGCCTGGGCGAGTGGGCTCAACTCGGACGTGTTGCCTGATCGGACGAGCAGCGGATCGTCGAAGTGCCGCCGCAACCGGGCGAGCGCGCCCGAGAGGGCGGGCTGGGACAAGCCGAGGCGAGCAGCGGCGCGCGTCACCGAACGCTCCTCCAGCAACACGTCGAGCGACACGAGGAGGTTCAGGTCCAGGTTCGACAGCTTCACGGCGGCCTCCGCCTCGCTCTCATTGATGTGAGACATCAGCGAATGCAGCCTAACTTTCCACAGGACTCCGTTGGTCTGTCTCGATCTTGATGTGCTGTGTGTCCGGCTGGGCAGGGGCTGATGGCAGGTGGCGCAGGTGCCGGTCCAACACCTCAGGACGTCCTGTAGTGCGTCGAGGACTTGGTAGAGAGTGAGACCCGTTCGGGCGCCTTGGGGCCAGGCGCTGTTCGGTGAGGAAAGCGTGGGCGGCGGTCACGAGGGTGACGTGGTGGTGCCAGCCAGGCCAGGACCGGCCCTCGAAGTGGTCAGGCCCAGGCCGTGCTTGAGTTCGCGGACCCTCCAGCTCGGCCTCCACGACATGGAGTTCGGTGTCCGGGTGCGCGGCGGTCAGCCGTGCGAAGGCAGCGGGCAGCAGCAGCCGGCCACGGCTGGAACGTGGCGATGGTAAACGTGGCCGAGAGCAGTCAGGGCATCGACGCCGGCAAGAAGATCAAAGGGCGCAAACGCCATCTGATCACCGACACCCTCGGCCTGGTCCTGGCCGTCCTGGTGACCGCCGCGAACGTCCACGACACCGTCGGCGGAAAGTATCTTCCCGACGACCTGGCGGCGCGTCATCCCAGCGTGGTCAAGATCTGGGCCGACGGCGGCTATCAGAGCAGCATCTTCAATCACGGTGCCGACCACGGCATCGACGTCGGGGTCGTGCAACGGACCCGGACGAAGGGGTTCGAGCCGCTGCCAAAGCGGTGGGTGATCGAGCGGACCTTCGGCTGGCTGATGCAGCACCGCCGCCTGCATCCCGGACGATGATCCACTGGGCGATGGCTAACAAAATGTCCCGCGAGTTGACCGGGGAATCCGTACCAACCTGGCGAATCGAAACGGACATCCCGCTCGCATCGGCGTGAACACTGATCAGATGCTCTCTTAGGGCACCCATCTAAAGTAGCGAGCCGTGCCACTCCCGTGCCAGAACGGAGGTGATCACGTGTCGGGTGTGCCGGGCACGGGACGGGGAGCCTCTACCCTCGCAAGCCGCACGGGACGCCGACAGCCCGGGACGCACTGCATGCGGCGCTGACCGACTGCCTCATGGCCGACGGCGAGAGCCTGCCGCCCACGGACCGCTCCCCGCCTGGGACACCTACGGCATCGACGACACCTCGATGACCACGCCGATTGCCTGGTCGATCACGGTGTACGAGCTGACTGTCTCCTGGAGCCGGCGACCAGCCGTTGCAGCTCGCTGATCTTTCGTGGACGGGCGGGCGGCGCCGCCTTCCTCCACGCCGTTGAGCTTCAGGGTGACCGTCCGGCCCACAGAAAAAAGTTCTGTGGATCTTCGCGGCAACCTTTTCGGCCTCTCTGACCACTCAGTGGTGTCCGGCCAAGTGGTCCGGTCACATGCAACAGCTGAAAGAGAGCACAGGCATGTCCCTGGAACGAGAGCACAGACATGTCCCCGGTCCACCCACGTCATCGATGGCGTCCCGCGTCGGCGGACACCGTGCCGACGACGGCGCGCGCGGTGGTCGTCCGAAGCATCGTGGTCGTCGGTTGCTCGCGCGTCGGGGCCTCTGGGGAGGTCTCGCCATGGTGATCGTGGCCGGCTCGGCTGTCGTGGTCAGCCAGGCTTCGGCGGACCAGAAAACTCTGGACCTGAAGAAGTGGTATGTGCTGGTCAACCGCAACAGCGGCAAGGTGCTGGACGACCGCGGCTCCGCCAAGAACGACGGCGCGGCGGTGGTGCAGTGGGCGCGCCACGGCGGGGCCAACCAGCAGTGGCGGTTCATCGACGCGGGTGACGGGTACTACCGGCTGAAGAACCGGACCTCCGGCAAGGTGCTGGACGACCTCGGCTGGTCGAAGACCGCCGGCTCCGCCGTCGTGCAGTGGAAAGACCTGAACGGCAGCAATCAGCAGTTCAAGCTGGCCAAGTCGTCGAACGGCTACGTGCGTTTGGTCAATCGCTTCAGTGGTATGGCTGTCGGTGTCCACAAGGCCGCCAAGGCCGACGGGGGCGGCGTCGTCCAGAACCGCGACCGGAGCGGCGCCGATCAGCAGTGGAAGCTCGTCGCGGTCGGGAACGTCAGCGGCGGCGGTACGCCCACCACGCCGAGCAGCAGCGCTCCCGCGAGCCCGACTCCGAGCGGCACGCGACCGTCGTCCTCGCCTTCGTCCGCGTCTCCGTCGCCCGCGGGTGGTGGCGGCAGCTCGGCGAAGCGTTTCCTGGGCAGTGACAAGGTGATCATCGGCGGCTCGATGTCCGACGCCTCGGCGAACGCCGCGCCGTTCGACGCGCGCTACGCCTATGTGCACAGCCAGCCCGCGCCCTCGTCGGACTACTACACGGCAGCGAAGTGCAAGGACGGGTGGTCGAGCTGGTGGGGCTGCTGGAACGGCAGCACCACGGCGCCCGGCACGTACGTGACCTGGCGGGACGAGGTGGCGTCCCAGGCCACGTACAAGGGCAGCTCGCGTCCGCAGAAGATGCTGTGGAGCTGGTACTCGTTGCGCGACCTCGGCGATGCGGCGGGCGAGGGCGACGGTCCGGGTGAGGTCAAGGCCATCAACCGGGTCGACCTGCTCACCCGGTACCTGAACGACTACCGTTTCTTCCTCCAGAAGATCGGCACGTCGCACGACGCGATCGACATCGAGCCCGACTTCTGGGGCTACGTCCGGTCGCTCGGCGATCCGCACAAGGTTGCCGCGCAGGTCTCGACCGCGAATCCGAAGGATTGCGGATCACAGGAGAACAGCGCCGCCGGACTCTCCCGCTGCCTGATCTCGATGGCCCACAAGTACGCGCCGAACACCGCCGCGGGGCTCCACCTCACCTGCTGGGACTGGCAGAACGACACCCAGAAATGCGTCAAGGACTACGCGAGCCTCGGGGCGCAGGACGCCGACTTCCTGGTCTCCGACGTGTCGGACCGCGACGCGGGCTGGTACGCACAGCCGGCCCACGGCGGCCGTAACACCTTCTGGACCGACCAGACGGCCGCTGACACGCTGAAGTTCTACAAGACGATGGCCGAGTCCGTGGGCAAGCCGGTGGTCCTGTGGCAGATCCCCGTGGGCAACATGGCGCAGAACAACACCCTCAACCACTACAAGGACGACAAGGTGGACTGGTTCTTCGGACACATGGACCAGGTGGCGAACGCCCATGTCGCCGGCCTGTTCTTCGGTCCGGGGCAGCAGGAACAGACCACGGTCGAGTCCGACGGCGGAAACCTGATCAACAAGACGATCGCCTATCACAACTCGGGTGGTACAGCGCTTAAGTAGCGCTGCAGCACTCAAGTAGGTGAAGATGCCGAAAGGCGCCCCCCCTCTCTGCGATGGGGGCGCCTTTCGTCGTCTTCGTCGGGCTGAGGGTCAGCGCTGCAGGGTGAGCACGCCCGGCCGGTACGGCAGCTTCGCGTAGTCGATGCCGTCCGAGGAGGGGTCCCTGCCCTGGTAGAGGAA
>NZ_JAQMYP010000159.1 GCF_028369295.1 Streptomyces sp. HD | reverse complement strand
CGCGTACGTCGGCAGTTCTGTGATCCCGACGACGCCGTCACCGAACAACGTCGCCCAGTCGACGGCACCGCCCGACACGAAGACACCGGCCAACGCGGACAGAACCGACCTCGCCTCGGGCCGGTCCTTGCGCAGAGCGGCGACGAGAACGGGCGGGTCACGGTCGACCCTGCTCTCACCGTCCAGGACAGCCTGCGCGAGAGCGGTGAGCGTGCCGTCCGGGCCGAGTTCGAGGAAGCGGCGAACGCCCTCCTGCCCGTCCAGCGTGCGTACGGCGTCGGCGAAGCGCACCGTCGCGCGGACATGCTCCACCCAGTGGTCGGGCGAGGTCAGCTCCTGCGCGGTGACCGCCTCACCAGTGACGGTGGAGACGATCGGCAGCGCCGGCTGTTCGTAGGACAGGCTCTCGGCCACCTTGCGGAAGTCGTCGAGCATCGGCTCCATCAGCGGGGAATGGAAGGCGTGGCTCACCCGCAGCGCCGTAACCTTCCGGTCCTGGCTGCGGAAGCGGTCCGCGATCTCCTCAACGGCCTCCGCCGCACCCGAGATCACCACCGACTGCGGCCCGTTGACGGCGGCGATGCCCACCCGGTCATCGAGCAGAGGCAGCACCTCGTCCTCGGCGGCCTGCAACGCCACCATCGCCCCGCCCGCCGGGAGCGCCTGCATCAGCCGACCCCGCGCCACCACCAGACGGCACGCGTCCGCCAGCGACCACACCCCGGCCAGGTGCGCGGCAGCCATCTCACCGATCGAATGACCGGCCAGCACATCCGGCCGAACCCCCCACGACTCCAGCAGCCGGAACAGCGCCACCTCCAGA
>NZ_JAQMYP010000158.1 GCF_028369295.1 Streptomyces sp. HD | reverse complement strand
CCGGCGGTTCATCTCGGTGACGGCGTCCTCGACCATCTCGGTCGCCTGGATGCAGTGGTCGTCGGAGGGGCCCTCGATCAGGACCTCAGCGATCCCGTTGAACATGCTCCAGTCGCCGACACCCTTCAGGTCGGCAAGCCAGAACTGCACCGACTTGTCCAGCGCGAGCCATAGGGCGAGCGCGCGCAGGGCGGCGGTCTTGCCCTGGTTGGAGCGGCCGGTGATGAGCAGGTGGCGCTGATACACGCTCAGCTCTGCCGCGTCGCCGCGCAGGTCCTGGCCCCACGGGGCCTTGCCGGTCTTGTAGTTCGCGCCCATCGTCTCGTCGGTGACCAGCGGCGACGGGCCGATCGGCTCGTCCAGCGCTCCGGAGTCGGCGATCCACAGGCGGACGGTGCGGGCGGCTTCGGGGATCGTGATGAACACCTCGTGCTCATGCCGGTTGAGGTTCTCCGCCAGCTTGCGGCGGCGCTGCTGCACCTCGACCGTGGACACCTCCAAGGGCAACTGCACGTCGACCTCGACACCGCATCCGGCGATCACGATCGGGCCCAGCATGGCGGCGCCGGCGTCGTCCATGTCCTTGATGGCGTTGCGCAGGGCGGGCAGCCCCAGGTGGCGCAGGGCCTTGACGACGATGGACGGGGTGATCGGCTCGCCCTCGCTTGATCGGGCGTTGGCGGGCAGTGCCCACTGGGGTGCGGCTTGCTGCTTGCTGCCGACGGCCCACAGGGCGAGCAGGGCGAGGAGCGGACCGATGGTGAGCGTGGGGCCCCACACGACCTGCACGATCCGGATCAGCAGACCGATGAAGTCGATGGTCGCGGCGAGCGGGGTGATGACGTCCTTGACGTCACCGTTGTTGATGGCCATCAC
>NZ_JAQMYP010000157.1 GCF_028369295.1 Streptomyces sp. HD | reverse complement strand
AAAACGACCCACATCGTCGAGGAAGGCACCTACGTCCACGTAACTCGTGCCCCGCCGTTCGGAGTCGGGGTCGTACAGGGCAGTGAGGTCCCAGCCTCGGTCGGCCGGGAACGCGCGCACCGCGTCCCCGCCCTCCGACAGCAGTCGCCACAGACCCTCTGGGTCCTGCACACCACCCGGGAACCGGCACGCCATCCCGACGATCACCACCGGATCGTCCTCCACACCGGCACCCGCAGGGCCCACCACCACGGGCTCCGCCCCGGCCACGTCACCCAGCAACTGCTCCCGCAGATACCGCGCCAACGACACCGGCGTCGGATAGTCGAACACCACCGTCGCGGCGAGTGCGACGCCGGTCGCCATGGCGAGAGTGCCACGGAGTTCGACCGCGGTGAGGGAGTCGACGCCCAGGTCGCGGAAGGCTCGTTCGGCCGGTACGGCGGACGCGCCGGCGTAGCCGAGGACGCCCGCCGCGCACAGGCGGACCACTTCGAGGAGGACGCGTTCCTGTTCGGCGAGGGTGAGTCCGGTGAGCTGGTCACGCAGGCCGGAGCCGTCGCCGCGGCCGAAACGCTCGGAGGCGGCTCCGGCGCCTTCGACGGCCGCGCGCGCCTCGGGCAGCGACTCGATCAGCGGGCTCGGACGGGTCATGGTGAAGGGCGGTGCGAATTCGCCCCAGTGGATGTCCGAGACCATGACGGCCGGCCGGGCTGAGCCGACGGCGCGTTGCAGGGCCAGTACGCCGAGAGCGGGCTGGAGCGGCAGGACGCCGCCGCGATGCATGCGCCAGGCCACGACTTCTTCGTCGGCCATGCCGCCGTCGGCCCAGGGACCCCACGCGATCGAGGTGGCGGGCAGCCCCGCCGCCCGGCGCCGCTCGGCCAGAGCGTCCAGGAAGGCGTTGGCCGCCGCGTAGTTGCCCTGGCCGGAGGTGCCGAGGGTGCCGGAGAC
>NZ_JAQMYP010000156.1 GCF_028369295.1 Streptomyces sp. HD | reverse complement strand
TTCGCGGGGAGCATCGGAGCGGCAGGCCAGGGCAACTACGCCGCGGCCAACGCCTTCCTGGACGCTCTGGCCGAGCGGCGCCGGGCGGCGGGGCTGCCCGCCACCTCGATCGCGTGGGGTCCCTGGGCCGACGGCGGCATGGCCGAGGACGCAGGATCGACCTCGCGTATGCGCCGCGGCGGAGTGCTTCCGTTGGACGCCGAGGCCGCCACGAAGGTCCTCGCCCGCGCGGTTGCCGCCGAGACGCCCGCCGTGATGGTCGCCGACCTCAACTGGACGGACTTCGCACCGTCTTTCACCATGACCCGTCCGAGCCCGCTGATCGGGTCCCTGCCGGAGGCGCGCGCGGCGGTGGAGGGCGCCGCGGCGACCCCGCAGCCCGTCGGGTACGACGACCGTGCCGGACTGGTCGGCCGACTGACCGGGCTCACCTCCGCCGAACAGGACCGCGTCCTGCTGGAGACGGTGCAGTCCTGCGCCGCCGCGGTCCTCGGCTACCCCAACCCCGAAGCCGTCGCCGCCGAGCGGGCCTTCCGCGACCTCGGCATCGACTCCCTCACGGCGGTCGAACTCCGCAACGCCCTGGCGGCGTTGACGGGTGTCTCCGGCCTCGCCGCGACGCTGGTCTTCGACTATCCGACGCCGGTGTCGTTGGCGCGGTATCTGCGGGAGCAGTTGCTGGGCACCGTGACCGAGGCGGAGACGCCGGCGGCCGGGCTCGTGGGTGTGGCGGTAGCGGACGATCCGGTGGTGATCGTCGGGATGGCGTGCCGGTTCCCGGGTGGTGTGCAGGACCCAGAGGGTCTGTGGCGACTGCTGTCGGAGGGCGAGGACGCGGTGCGCGCGTTCCCGGCCGACCGAGGCTGGGACCTCACCGCCCTCTACGACCCGGAGGGGGAGCGCCCCGGAACCACGCTGGTCAACGTCGGCGGATTCCTCGATGGTGTGGGTCATTTC
>NZ_JAQMYP010000155.1 GCF_028369295.1 Streptomyces sp. HD | reverse complement strand
CATCGCCGCGATGGGCTTCGACGTCGTCTACCTCCCACCCATCCACCCCATCGGCACCACCTTCCGCAAGGGCCGCAACAACACCCTGTCCGCCGGCCCGGACGACGTCGGCGTGCCCTGGGCCATCGGCTCCCCCGAGGGCGGCCACGACGCCGTCCACCCCGACCTCGGCACCCTCGACGACTTCGACACCTTCGTCGCCACCGCACGCGAACTCGGCCTGGAGATCGCCCTCGACTTCGCCCTGCAGTGCTCCCCCGACCACCCCTGGGTACACAAACACCCGGAGTGGTTCCACCACCGCCCGGACGGCACCATCGCCCACGCCGAGAACCCGCCGAAGAAATACCAGGACATCTACCCCATCGCCTTCGACGCCGACCTGGACGGCCTGACGGCCGAGACCCTGCGGGTCCTGCGGCACTGGATGGACCACGGCGTGCGCATCTTCCGCGTCGACAACCCCCACACCAAACCCGTCCTGTTCTGGCAGCAGGTGATCGCCGACATCAACCGCACCGACCCGGACGTCATCTTCCTGGCCGAGGCCTTCACCCGCCCCGCGATGATGCACACCCTCGCCCAGATCGGCTTCCAGCAGTCCTACACCTACTTCACCTGGCGCAACAGCAAAGAGGAACTCACCGACTACCTCACCGAACTGTCCGGCGAGGCCGCCGCCTACATGCGGCCCAACTTCTTCGCCAACACCCCCGACATCCTCCACGCCTACCTGCAGAACGGCGGCCGCCCCGCCTTCGAGGTCCGCGCCGTCCTGGCCGCCACCCTCTCCCCCACCTGGGGCATCTACAGCGGCTACGAACTGTGCGAGAACACCCCCCTGCGCCCGGGCAGCGAGGAGTACCACGACTCGGAGAAGTACCAGATCCGCCCCCGCGACTGGGCCACCGCCGAACACGAGGGCCGCACCATCACCCCCCTGATCACCAGGCTCAACGCC
>NZ_JAQMYP010000154.1 GCF_028369295.1 Streptomyces sp. HD | reverse complement strand
CCTACACGCTGACCAACGTCGCCAGCGGCCGGGCGCTGGAGCTCCCCGGCGGTCGGACCGCCAACGGCACTCCCGTCCAGATCTGGGACTCCAGCGGCGGCGCCAACCAGCACTGGAACCTCAAGCCGGCCGCGGCGCCGAAGAGCGACACCTGTGCTCTTCCGTCGACGTACCGGTGGACCTCGACGGGCCCGCTGGCGCAGCCGGCGAACGGGTCGGTCGCGCTGAAGGACTTCACCACCGTGACGTACAACGGCAAGCACCTGGTCTACGCGACCACCTCCACCGGATCGCAGTGGGGCGCGATGACGTTCCGTCCGTTCACGAACTGGTCGGACATGGCGACGGCCACCCAGACCAAGATCAGCGGGTCCGCGGTGGCGCCCAAACTGTTCTACTTCGCGCCCAAGAACATCTGGGTGCTGGTCTCGAACGGGTGGGGTACCGCCTGGCCCTTCAGCTACCGCACGTCCAGCGACCCCACCAACCCCAATGGCTGGTCCGCGCCGAAGGAGCTGTTCACCGGCCGCCTCCCCGTGGGCGCCCCGATCGACCCGACCGTGATCGCCGACGGCCAGAACATGTACCTGTTCTTCGCCGATGACAACGGCAAGATCTACAAGTCGACCATGCCGCTCGGGAACTTCCCGGGCAGCTTCGGCTCCTCGTACACCACGGTCATGAGCGACACGAAGGCGAGGCTGTTCGAGGCGCCGGAGGTCTACAAGGTCCAGGGCCAGAACCAGTACCTCATGATCGTCGAGGCGATGGGCGCGAACGGGCGCTACTTCCGCTCGTTCACGGCCTCCAGCCTGAACGGCCCGTGGGCCGAGCAGGCCGGCAGCGAGTCCAGCCCCTTCGCGGGCAAGGCCAACAGCGGTGCCACCTGGACCAGGGACATCAGCCACGGTGACCTGGTCCGCAACAACCCCGACCAGACCATGACCATCGACCCCTGCAACCTGCAG
>NZ_JAQMYP010000153.1 GCF_028369295.1 Streptomyces sp. HD | reverse complement strand
CGGTCGACCCGTGCGCCAGCACCTGCGCGGCCTCCCCGCGCACCAGCCCCAGCAGCAACGCCTGCTGCTCCACCTCCGCCAGCCCGGCGAGCCGGGCACGCAGATCCGCACCGGCCTCCCCGTCCTCCGGAGCCTCCTCGGCGACGTCGGCCTCGCGCAGGATCCGGGCGACGTCGGGGATGTCCTCGATCAGCGGACGCCGCCGGGCCATCGTGTACCCCGGCGTGAACAACGACCAGTCCATGTCGGCCACCGTCACCGACACCTCGTCCTGCTCCAACACCTGCCGCAACGCCCGAACCGCCAACTCCGGCTCCAGCAAACGCACACCACGCCGCGACAACTGCTCCGCCGTATCACCCACCGCCATCGCCGTGGCCCGCCAGCCACCCCACGACACCGACGTACCCACAACACCACGCGCCCGACGGCCCCGAATCAGACCATCCAGGAAACCGCCCGCAGCAGCATTCGCCCCATTACCCGCACTGCCCCACACCGCAGCACTCGACGAGAACACCACGAACGCGTCCAGATCCAGGCCCAGTTCGGTGGTCAGCTCGTCCAGATGACGCGCCCCCAGAACACGAGCGGCAATCTGGTCTTCGAAGCCGGCCGTGTCGAGTTCGGCCAACGAGCCGTGCACGGCGCCGCCCGCTGTGTGGAAGACGGCGGTCAGGGGGTGCTCGTCCGGTATCCCGGCCAGCACCTCCGCCAGCGCGGCCCGGTCGGTCACGTCGCACGCGGCGAACGTCACCTCGGCACACAAGTCACCTAGTTCTGCGGCGAGTTCGGCCACACCTTCTGCCTGCTCACCGCTTCGGCTGACCAGCAGCAGACGCTCGGCGCCCTCCTTCGCCAGCCAGCGCGCCAGGTGCCCGCCGATGCCACCGGTACCACCGGTGATCAGCACCGTGCCCGACGGGTTCCAAGTCCGTGTCGGTGTGGGGTTGGCACCGAGAGGAGCCCGCACCAACCGACGCCCGTACACGCCCGACGAGCGCACCGCGACCTGATCCTCACCCTCACCGGCCGCCAGCACACCAGCCAGCGAGGACGCCACCCGCTCGTCCCACTCCACCGGAACG
>NZ_JAQMYP010000152.1 GCF_028369295.1 Streptomyces sp. HD | reverse complement strand
CCGAAAGGACCGCACCCGTCCGCGGGTTGAGGTACCGCAGCAGCCCATGGCCCAGCGCGTCACCGCCCGGCACCGACCGCACCTGCTCCTTGACTGCCTTCAGCAGCAGGCCGGCCGCCGAACCTCCGTCCGGGACTTCGTCCAGGTCTACGCCGGTGACGTCCAGCCGCACCGGATGACTGCTGGTGAACCAGCCGACCGTGCGGGACAGATCGGTGCCGGTGACGGGTCCGCGGCCGTGTCCCTCGACCTCGACGAGCACCCCGCCCGCGAACTGCGGACGCCAGCGCGCCACGGCACCGGCCAGCGCGGCGAGCAACACCTCGTGCACGCCACAGTGGAAGAGCGCCGGCGTCTCGGCGACAAGCGTGTGTGCCCGGGTGGGGGGCACGGTCCAGGTCCGGTGGACGAGAGTCGACACCGTGTCGCGCCGTGGGTCGAACTCGCTTGTTCCGAGGGGTGGTTGAGCCTCGCCGAGTTCGTCGGCCCAGTGTTCCAGCTCTGAGACCCGGCTGTCCGTGGTGGCTTGGTCGGTGAGGAGGGTGGCCCACTGTTTGAAGGACGTGGCCACGGGGGTGAGTTCGGGTGTCCGGCCGTCGACTGCGGCCTCGCAGGCGGACTGGAGATCGGGCAGCAGGACGCGCCAGGACACACCGTCCACGACCAGATGATGGACGACCAGGACCAACCGGCCCACACAACCAGGCCCGGCGTCCACCCACACCGCCTGCACCATCACCCCGGCGGCCGGGTCCAGCCGCCCCACGGCCTCACGTGCCGCCCGGCCCGCAACCTCATCCAAGTCACCGGCCGCCGCGTCCACGCGAGTGACCAGCGCATCTACCTTCACTGAGCCTGGCTCACCGACCACGAGGGTGAACCGCTCACCTACCCGCGCCCGGAGCATCGCATGCGCGTCCAACACCGCGCCGAGACCGGCCACCAGCACCTCCGCGCCCAACCCGGGCGGGGCCCCCACCACCGCCCACTGCGCGAACTCCGGAGCAGCCGCGTACTCCCCCAACGCCCGCATCACCGGCGTCCACGGCACCACACCCACACCCCGGTCCGCCACGACACCACTGCCGTCGGCCGCACCGACGACCGCCGCGAGC
>NZ_JAQMYP010000151.1 GCF_028369295.1 Streptomyces sp. HD | reverse complement strand
GCGAAAGGACCGCACCCGTCCGCGGGTTGAGGTACCGCAGCAGCCCATGGCCCAGCGCGTCACCGCCGGGGGTCGAGCGCACCTGCTCCTTGACGGCCTTGAGGAGGGCTCCGGCTGCCGGACCACCGTTCAGGGCGTCTTGCAGGTCTACGCCGGTGACGTCCAGCCGCACCGGGTGGGTGCTGGTGAACCAGCCGACCGTACGGGACAGATCCGTGCCTGCGAGAGGTTCTCGACCGTGTCCCTCGACGTCCACGAGCACGCCGCCGCTCACGCTTTCCGGACGCCAGCTCGCCACCGCTCCGGCCAGCCCGGCCATCAGCACCTCGTGCACGCCGCAGTGGAAGAGCGCGGGCGCCGTGTTCACCAGGCGGGAGGCTTCCTGCGCCGGGACGGTCCACGAGCGGTGCGTCATGGTCCCGGCCGTGTCGGCCGCAGGGTCCAACTTCCGCTTGCCCAGCGGGACATCGGGGACCTGTGACATCGCCGCCCAGGTGTCGGACTCGGCGATCCGGGTGGGTGAGGTGGCTTGGTCGGTGAGGAGGGTGGCCCACTGTTTGAAGGACGTGGCCACGGGGGCGAGTTCGGGTGTCCGGCCGTCGGCTGCGGCCTCGCAGGCGGACTGGAGATCGGGCAGCAGGACGCGCCAGGACACACCGTCCACGACCAGATGGTGGACGACCAGGACCAGTCGGCCCACACAACCAGGCCCGGCGTCCACCCACACCGCCTGCACCATCACCCCGGCGGACGGGTCCAGCCGCCGCACCGCCTCACGTGCCGCCCGGCCCGCGATCCCGTCCAGATCAGCGGCCTCCGCATCACATGCGTCCACGCGAGTGACCAGCGCATCCGCCTTCACTGAGCCTGGCTCACCGACCACGAGGGTGAACCCCTCGCCCACCCGCGCCCGGAGCATCGCATGCGTGTCCAGCACCGCGCCGAGACCGGCCACCAGCACCTCCGCGCCCAACCCGGACGGCGACCCCACCACCGCCCACTGCGCGAACTCCGGAGCAGCCGCGTGCTCCCCCAACGCCCGCATCACCGGCGTCCACGGCACCACACCCACACCCGCGTCGGCGGCAACACGCACGTCCTGAGCCACACCGACGACCGCCGCAAGT
>NZ_JAQMYP010000150.1 GCF_028369295.1 Streptomyces sp. HD | reverse complement strand
ATCGGCCACGCCACCGCTCTGGAGCTCGCCGGCGAGGGTGCCTCCGTGGCCCTGGTCGGCCGGCGAGAGGACCGGCTCACCGACCTCGCCGCCCAGATCACGGATGCCGGCGGGAAGGCCCTGGTCGTGCCCGCCGACATCACCACCGCCGCGGCCGCCGCGGAAGCGGTCGAGCGGACCGTCGACGGTTTGGGCCGCCTGGACATCCTGGTCAACAACGCCGGCCTCATGCTCCTCGGCCCCACCCCCGGCGCGGACCTGAACGACTGGCAGCGCATGATCGACATCAACCTCATGGGCCTGATGTACACCGCCCACGCGGCCATCCCCCACCTAGTGAAGGCGGCCGCCGACGCACCGCGCCAGGTCGCCGACATCGTCAACATCAGCTCGCTCAACGGACGTGTGGCCTACCCCATGATGGCCGTGTACAGCGCCAGCAAGTTCGGCGTCAACGCGTTCAGCGAGTCGCTGCGCCAGGAACTGGCACGCCAGCACGTCCGCGTGTCCGTCGTCGAGCCGGGCAGCGTCGACACCGAACTGCGCACCCACAACCCGGAACCGATTCTGAAGGCACTCGCCGCCGGTCTGGGTGACATCGAGCGCCTCCAGAGCCAGGACATCGCCGACGCCGTCGGCTACATCGTCACCCGCCCCCGGCACGTGGCCGTCGGCGAACTGCTCGTACGCCCCACCGAGCAGGCCTGACCACCCATCCCGAGGCCAACTCCCCGACACCCAAGGAGTCGTGATGGCGGCCCGCGCTCCTGCCGCAGCAGCCGACACCGTCGTCCGCGTCTGCCTGCTGCTCGCCACCGCCATCGCGCTCGGAAACGGCCTGCAACTGCTGGCGCAGGGAAGCCCCGCGGACACGGACGACGTGCACCGCTTCATGGCAGGCGTCTACGTCGGATGGGCTCCCCTGTTCTTCTGGACGGCGGCAACGATCCACCGGCAGGGAGCGCTCGTCTACTTCCTGGCAGTCCCGATCTTCCTCGGAGGCGTGGGCCGACTGGTCTCCTTCGCCCAGCACGGCACCCCCGGCCCGGCGGGAGCCTTCCTCGCCTCCGCCCTGCTCGATTTCGCCCTCTCGATCGTCATCGTCCGGGCACATAGCACCGCACTCAGGACCAGACGAGCGGCGGCGGC
>NZ_JAQMYP010000015.1 GCF_028369295.1 Streptomyces sp. HD | reverse complement strand
CACATCAAACGCATGCGGCGCATGCATCAACACCGCATCCCCCACACCGACGCACCACTCACGCTCACCCACCAACGCCGCCGCACTCCCATGCGGCACCGCCACGCCCTTCGGCACGCCGGTGGACCCCGACGTGTACATCACGTACGCCACGTCGGCCGGACCGACCCGAACCGCCGGCGCCGTTTCACCGAACGCGGCCAACTCCCCTGCGGCGGCAGGCTCATCCACCACCACGACCCGCCCACCAACGCCCTCCGGCACCACCGCACGCGTCGCCTCCGAGCACAGCACCACCGCCGGAGCACAGTCCCCCAGGACCAGCGACACCCGCTCAACCGGAGACCCCGCATCCACGGGGACGTAGGCCGCCCCCGCACGCCACACCCCCAACAGCACCGGCACCAGATCCACCGACCGGTCCATCACCACCGCAACCCGATCACCACGCCCCACCCCCGCACCACCCACCAGATACGAGGCCACACGACCCGACGCCGCCCACAACTCCCCATACGACAACGACCGGTCACCCTCCAACACCGCAACCGCACCCGGCGCCACCCGCACCCGCTCCCCGATCAACTCCGGCACCAGCCCAGCCGGAACCCCACCCGCAGTAGCCCCCCAGCCCTCCAGCACCAGCCCCCGCTCGGGACCGGTCAGCACGCCCAGCCGGCCCACCGGGGCCGACGGATCCGCGACGACCTGCTCAAGGACCCGCGTGAGGATGCCGCCCAGTGCCTCGCCGAGTTGTTCGTCGACGAGGTCGGGGCGGTAGGTCACGTCCACGCGGAGCCGTTCGTCGGGGGCGATGCCGATGGACAGGGGGTAGTGGGTGGCCTGGCGGGCCTCCACGGAGGAGAAGGTGACGGTGTCGGGGTCGGGCGACTGCCTCCTGCTGCGCGGGTAGTTCTCGTAGACGAGGAGCGTGTCGAAGGTCGCTGCGGGGCCGGCCGCGCTCTGGATGTCCGCGAGGCCGAGGTGCTGATGCGGCATCAGGGACGTGTGGTGTTCCTGGAGTTCGGCGAGCATCCGCAGTACCGGCTGTGTGCCGTCGAGGCTCACTCGCACCGGGACGGTGTTGATGAACAGGCCGATCGCGGAGTCGGCGCCCGGCAGTTCCGGTGGGCGGCCCGCGACGGTCGCGCCGAAGGCCACGTCCGTGCGGCCGGAGAGGCGGGCCAGCACCAGGGCCCAGACGCCCTGGACGACGGTGTTCAGGGTGAGTCCGTGGGTGCGTGCCAGGTCGGTGAGTGCGGTGGTCGTCTCCGGGGAGAGGTGGGCCGACCGGCGCGTCGGGGTGGGCCGCTCACCGGAGTCTCCGGGGGCCGGGGTCGTGGCCGAGGCGACGAGCGTGGGCTCCTCGGCGCCCGTGAACTCCGTGCGCCAGGCGGCTCGTGCGGCCTTCTTGTCCTGGCGGGACAGCCACGCCAGGTAGTCGCGGTACGACGTGACCGGCGCAAGGGACGACACGTCGCCGTTCGCCTCGTAGACCGTGGTGAGTTCGTCCAGCAGGACGGGCAGGGACCAGCCGTCGAGCAGGATGTGATGGCTCGTCAGGACGAGGCGGTGGCGGCGTGCTCCCAGACGTACGAGGAGGAGGCGCAGCAGAGGGGCGACCGCGGGGTCGATCCTTCGGGCCCGTTCGGCGCGTACGAGGCGGTCCAGCTCGGCGTGTGCGGCGGTGTCCGTGTGGTCCGAGAGGTCGGCCTCGGTCCAGGGCAGGGTCACTTCCCGCATGATGAGCTGCACGGCTTCGCCGGAGGCGCGCCGGTGGAAGCTCGCCCGGAGGGCGGGGTGGCGGGCGAGGAGCGTCTGCCACGAGGTGCGCAGCCGTGCGGCGTCCAGTGGGCCGTCGACGGAGAGGACGGACTGCACGGTGTAGGTGTCGGGGCTGTCCCCGCCGTCGAGGTCGGCGTGGAACAGCAGACCTTCCTGCAGGGGCGACAGCGGCCATACCTCCGCGAGGGCGGACGCCTGCGCGGGGGATCCCTGACCGGGGGATCCCTGACCGGCGGTGGAAGCCTTCACAGTGACCGTCCTCCTTCGAGTCCTTCGACTCCTTCAAGTCCTTCGAGTCCGTTGCGTGCGGCGAGGCCGTGCGGCCCGTTCGGTCGCCCCGGCGCCCCCGGGGCTCCGGGTGCCCCCGGCGCTCCCGGTGGCCCGGCCAGTTGGGCGGCGATCGCCTCGAACTCCTCCACCTCGTCCTGCGCGAGGTCGACGAGCGTGAAGTCGGACGGGGTGTGTCCGCCCGCGGTGGGGTTGGCGGTGTGGCCGGCCAGGGCCGTGAGCAGGTCCAGCCAGGTGCGGCCGAGCCGGTCGGCCGTCGCGTCGGCGAGGACCGCGGCGGGCCAGCTGAGGGTGAGGGTGAGTTCGGGGCCGTCGGCGGTGTCGCGGACGGCGGCGGCTGCTTCGACGGTGTGTGCCGCGGGCAGGTCGGGGGCGGCCGAGCCGCCGATCGGGGTCCGTCCTGCCAACTGCCAGGGGGCCACGGCTCCCGTGCTGGGGGCGGTGGCGAAACGGCCCAGGTAGTTGAAGCCCACCTGGGGGCTGGGCAGTGCGGCCAGGATGGGGGCGGTCTCGGGGCCGAGGTGACGCAGCAGGCCGTAGCCGAGTCCGTCGCCCGGTATCGCCCGCGCCTGCTCCTTGACGGACTTCAGGAGCACGCCGATGGCCGGCCCGCCGGCCAGTGCCTCGTCGAGGTCTACTCGGGCGAGGTCGAGGCGTACCGGGTGCACGCTGGTGAACCAGCCCACGGTGCGCAGCAGATCCGCGCCGCCGAGGGAGTGGCGTCCGTGGCCTTCGACGTCGATGAGGACGACGCCGGTCCCGTCGCCGGGGTGCTGTCCGGCTTCCTCGGTCACGGCCCCGTTGGTGCCCTCGGGGCGTCCGCGGATCAGGCGGACCGCGCCCGCCAGGGTCGACAGGAGCACCTCGTGGACGCCGCAGTGGAAGAGGAGGGGGGTCTCGCCGACCAGGGAGCGGGCCTGTTGCGCGGGTACCGTCCAGGTCGCGCGGCGTACGGTGGCCGCGGTGTCCCGGAGCGGGTCGAGGTTCCGCCGGCCCAGCGGGGGTTCCGCGTGGGCCACCACGGCGCCCCAGCCCTCCAGTTCGGCGGTGCGTTCCGGGTCGCTCGCCTGGCCGGCGAGCAGGCTGGCCCAGCGTCGGAACGACGTTCCGACCGGGTCGAGGGCGGGTTCGCGGCCGGCCGCGGCGGCCTCGCAGGCTGCGCGCAGATCGGGCACGAGGATCCGCCAGGACACTCCGTCGACGGCCAAGTGGTGCAGGGCCAGGACCAGTCGGCCGGTGCGTGCGGGCCCGGCGTCCAGCCACACCGCCTGGACCATCACGCCGGACGACGGGTCCAGACGCCGTACCGCGTCGCGGGCGGCCCGGTCCGCGGCCTCGTCCAGGTCGGGTTCGGGGACCTGGGTCGCGTCGGTGACCGTGAGGAGTCCGGCCGGGTCCACCGTGCCCTTGTCGGGCACGACGAGGCGCGTGGCCGGGCCGGTCCCGTCCGTCCGGGCGCGCAGCATGTCGTGGGTGTCGAGCAGGGCGCCGAGTCCCGCCGTCAGCGCGTCCGTGCCCAGCCCGGCCGGTGCGCCAAGGGTCACCCACTGGGCGAAGGCGCCGCCGGTGACCCGCTCGCCGAGGGCCCGCATCACCGGGGTCCAGGGCACCTCGCCCACACCGATGTCCCAGGCGGGCTCCGTTCCGGTGCCGAGGCGGGCGACGGATGCGAGGTCCGCCGCCGTCGGGCGCTCGAAGACGTCCTGCGCGGTGAAGGACACACCGGCCCCGCGCGCACGGCTGACCAGTTGCATGGAGGTGATGGAGTCACCGCCGAGGCGGAAGAAGTTGTCGTCGGCGCCGACCCGTTCCAGGCCCAGCACCTCGGCGAACAGGGTGCACAGGACCTCCTCCGCCGCCCCCTCGGGAGCCCGCCCCACGGCGCGTTCGGCGAAGCCGGGGGCGGGCAGGGCCGGGAGGTCGGTCTTGCCGTTCGGGGTGACCGGCAGGGTGTCCAGCACCATGACCGCCGTCGGCACCATGTGGGCGGGCAGGATGTCGGCGACGGCCTCCCGGACCGACTCGCCGTCCAGGAGCGGCCGTTCGGGCGGTGCGGATACGGCGGCGTCGGCGGCCGGGGTGACGTAGCCGACCAGGCGCCGCTCGCCCCTGCCGTCCCGGCGCAGTGCCACCACCGCGCGGCCGACCCGGGGATGTGCGGCGAGGGCCGCCTCGATCTCGCCGGGTTCCACGCGGAAGCCGCGCACCTTGACCTGTGCGTCGGCGCGCCCCTGGTAGACGAGGTCTCCGGTGCGGGTGCGGCGCACGAGGTCGCCGGTGCGGTACATGCGCTCGCCGGGTGCGAACGGGCAGGCCACGAAACGCTGGGCGGTCAGCCCGGGCCGGTCCGGATAGCCGCGGGCCAGACCGGCGCCGGCGAGATACAGCTCGCCGACCGTGTCGGGGCCCACCGGGTGCAGGAAGCCGTCCAGCACATGGGCGGCGGTGCGGTCGATCGGACGGCCCGTGGTGGGGCGGTCCTCGGCGTGCAGCGGGCGGCTCACCGTGGACGTGACCGCCGCTTCGGTGACGCCGTACTCGCTGTGCACGGCACGGCCGGTGACGGTCCAGCGGCGGCGCAGGGCGTCGGGCGCGGTCTCGCCGCCGATGATCAGCACGCGCAGTGCGGGCAGGTGCCGGGGCGGGAGTTGCGCGAGCATCGTCGGCGTCATCGCCGCGTGGGTGACGCGGGCGGCGCTCATCAGCTGTACGAGGTCCTCGCCGCTCGCGTGCCGCCGTGCGGGCGGGGCGAGCACGAGTCGGCCGCCCGCGCACAGCACCGGCCAGATGTCCGCCATCGACACGTCGAAGCTGGGCGAGACGAGTTGCAGCACCCTGCTGGACGCGTCCAGCGCGTAGCGCCGCGCATGGTCGGTGACGAGGTTGCGCAGGGCGCCGTGCGGGACGAGGACGCCCTTGGGGGTTCCGGTGGAACCGGACGTGTGGATGACGTAGGCGGCGTGCGCCGCCCGCAGCGGTGTCCGGCGGTCCCGGTCGGTGACGGGTCCGTCGGGGTGCCCGGCGATCGTCCGGACCATGGCGGGGTCGTCGACGGTCACGACATGGCCCCCGTACTCCGGCGGTACGGCGGCGCGTGTCGCGCGGGTGCACAGCACGACCGGCGGGGCGACGTCGTCGAGCATCAGACGCAGCCGCGCCGCCGGGTGGCCGGGGTCGAGCGGTACGTGGACGCCGCCCGCCAACGACACGGCGAGCAGCGCCTCGATCAGTTCGACGGAGCGGTCGGCCAGCACGGCGACCCGGCACTCCGGTCCGACGCCCTCGCCGACGAGGTACCGGGCGAGGCGGGCCGACGCGGCGGCCAGCTCGGCGTAGGTGACGGTCCGTCCGTCCGCCTCCAGGGCCACGTCGGTGGCCGCCTGCACGGCCCGGCGGGCGAAGGCGTCGGGCACGAGGGCGTCGTCGTGGGTGCCGGACGGGCCGGTCTCCTCCGCCGCGCGAGCGCGCGCGACGGCGAGCGCACGCTCCCCGCCGCCCAGGACGGCGACGCGGCCCAGCGGCTGTGCCGGGTCGGCCGTCAGCTGTTCCAGGACCCGGGTGAGCCAGCGGACCAGTTCGGTGACGCGTTCGGGCGCGATCACGTCCGGGCGGCCGACGAGGTGTCCGCGCAGCCGCTCGTCGGGTACGACGATCAGCGCCAGCGGGTAGTGGCCGCGGTCCTCGGGCTCCCCCACGGGCCGCAGGGTGAGCGCGGGCTCGTCGGCGGCGGGTGCGGTCTGCGCCGCGGGCAGGTTCTCGAACACGACGAGGGTGTCGAAGACCGCGCCGTCACCGGCGGTCCGGCGGATCTCCTGCAGGCCCAGGTGCTGATGGGGCATCAGGGCGACCTGGTGTGCCCGCAGTTCGGTCAGCAGCTCGGCGACCGGCCGGTCCGGCGCCAGGGCGGCGCGGACGGGCAGGGTGTTGATGAACGGCCCGACGATCGACTCGACACCCGGCAGATCGGCGTGCCGGCCGGCCACCGTCGTGCCGAAGACGACGTCCGTGCGCCCCACCAGCCGGGCGAGCACCAGCGCCCACGCGGCCTGCACCACGGTGTTGACCGTCACCCCGTGGGCACGCGCCAACCTGCCTACGGCATGCGTGAGTTCGTCACTGAACTCGAACCGCACCGGACGCGGCACGACCGCTGCCCTGACCGCCTCCTCGGGCACCACCAGCGTGGGCCCCTCGGCCGCGGCGAGCGCCGACCGCCAGGCCAGGCGCGCCGACTCCCGGTCCTGCCGGGCCAGCCAGGCCAGGTAGGCACGGTACGAAGTCGCCGCGGGCAGCGTCCGCGCGTCACCGTCGGCGGCGTACACCTGGGCCAGCTCGCCGAAGACGACCGCCATGGACCAGCCGTCGAGGAGGGTGTGGTGGCTGGTGATGACCAGGCGGTGACGGTGTTCGCCGAGCCGGATCAGGAGCAGCCGGAGCAGCGGTGCCGTCGTGAGGTCGAACCGTTCGGCCTTCTCCGCCTCGGCGAGCCGTGCGGCCGCTGCCGCCGCCTCGGGGGCGGGCAGCTCCGCCACGTCGGTGTCGCGCCAGGGCAGCGGCACGTCCCGCGCGATGACCAGCACCTGCTCGCCGGAGGCACGTCGGGCGAAGGAGGCCCGCAGTACGGCGTGGCGGTCGATGAGCGCCTGCCAGGACGCGCGCAGGCGCGCCACGTCCAGGGGGCCGTCGAGGGCCAGGACGCGCTGGCTGGCGTACACGTCGGGGCTGTCGTGGTCGAACGTGGCGTGGAAGAGCATGCCTTCCTGGAGCGGGGAGAGCGGCCAGACGTCCACGAGGCCGGGGCGTTCGGCGCGCAGCCGGGCGAGTTCGTCCGGGGTCAGGTCCGTCAGGAGGGCTTCGGCGGCCGGGGCGCCGGTCCCCTCCGGGGCGGTCGGCCGGGCCGCTTCGGTGAATGTGGCCACGGCCGCCAGGGCTGCCGGTGTCTCGTGTTCGAACACGTCCTGCGCGGTGCAGAGCAGGCCCGCGCGGCGCGCCTGCGCGGCGAGTTGCATCGCCATGATCGAGTCGCCGCCGAGTTTGAAGAAGCTGTCGTCGGCGCCGACCTCGTTCAGTTTCAGTACGGCGGCGAACAGCTCGCACAGAGCCGCCTCGGCCGGTGTCCGGGGGGCGCGCCCGGTGACCTTGCCCGCGAAGTCCGGTGCGGGCAGGGCCGCGCGGTCGACCTTGCCGTTGCGGGTGACGGGCAGCGCGTCCAGGGCACAGACCGCGGCCGGCACCATGGGCTCGGGCAGCAGTCCGGCGGCGTGGGCGCGTACGGCGTCGGGTGCCACACCGTCCGGGCCCTCGGGGACGACGTATCCGACGAGGCGGCGTTCACCCGGGGTGTCCTCGCGGACGGTCACCACGGCCTGGGCCACCGACGGATGGGCAGCGAGCGCCGCCTCCACCTCACCCAGCTCCACCCGGAACCCACGGATCTTCACCTGAGCATCCGCACGCCCGACAAAGACCAGCGCACCCTCATCCGTCCACCGCACCAGGTCACCCGTCCGGTACATCCGCTCCCCCGGCACGAACGGACACGCCACAAACCGCTCCGCCGACAGACCCGCCTGGCCCCAATACCCCAGCGCCAGACCCTCGCCCGCCACATACAACTCCCCGACCAGACCGGGCTCCACGGGCCGCAGGAAGGCGTCCAGGACGTAGGCGTGCCGTCCCGGCAGGGCGTGCCCGATGGGCAGCACCGGGGCTGTCGTCCCGCCCGGCCGGATCAGGTGCCAGGTCGCGCAGAGGGTGGTCTCGGTCGGGCCGTACAGATGGCGGACGGTGACCTCGGGGCAGGCCTCGCGCACCCGGGCGACGGAGGCGGCGGGCACCACGTCGCCGCCGGTCAGCACCTCGCGCAGGCCGGTGAGGCTGTCCGGCTCCTGGTCCGCGAGGACCCGGAAGGTGCCCGCCGTCAGATGCAGCCGGGTGACACCCGCGGCCACGTGAGCGCGCACGCGCTGGGCGTCCACGGGTCCCGGTGGGGCGACGACCACCCGGGCGCCGGCCGCGAGCGGGACCCACACCTCGTACAGGGAGGCGTCGAAGGCGTGCGGCGCATGCATCAGCACGGTGTCGTCGGGGCTCACATGCCACTCGCGCTCACCGGCCAGCGCGGCCACGGCGGCATGCGGCACGGCCACGCCCTTCGGGGCGCCGGTCGACCCCGAGGTGTACATCACGTAGGCCACGTCGTGCGGACCGGTCGGGGTGCGGGGGGCGTCGGCGCCGTCGTCGGCAACCGGCTCCCCGTCCCTGCCCGAGCCGTCGAACATCACCACCCGGGCGCCGCTCTCCGGCACCGTCGCACGCGTCGTGCCTGCGCACACCACCACCGACGGGGCGCAGTCGGTGAGGACTCGCGCCACCCGCTCGGCCGGATGACCGGGGTCCACGGGGACATAGGCGGCTCCGGTCCGCCACACCCCGAGCAGCGCCACGACCAGGTCCGCGGACCGCTCCAGCACCACCGCGACCCGATCGCCCCGCCCCACGCCCGCACCCACCAGCCGCCGGGCCACCTGCCCGGCCCGCCGCCACATCTCGCCGTACGTCAACGAGCCCGCGCCGTCCGCCAGCGCCACCGCGTCGGGCCGCCGCAGCGCCTGACCGGCGATCAGCTCCGGCACCAGCGGGGCATGCGCCGCATCGGACGGCGGGGCGGTCACGGGGCCGAGACCGTCCTCGGCGACGGAGCGGGAGACAGCCGGGGCGACAGGACGGGTGCGCCGTGAGGCAGCCGCCACGGGCCGGGAGGCGGCTGCGGGGACCGGCCCGGGGTCGGCCGCAGGAACAGGCCCAAGGCCAGCCGCAGGAGCCGGCCCAGGATCGCCCCCGGGAATCAGCCCAGGATCAGCCGCAGGAATCGCCCCAGACACAGCTGCAGAGACCGGCCCAGAGTCGGCCCCGGAGACCGGCCCAAGACCAGCCGCAGGGACCGGCCGCGAAGCATCCGCGGGCATCGTCCCAGGGACGCCCCCGGGAATCGACCCAGAATCAGCCCCGTGAACCGGCCCAGACCCAGCCGCAGGAACCGGCCCAGAGTCGGCCCCGGAGACCGGCCCAGGACCAGCCGCAGGAACCGGCCGCGAAGCATCCGCGGGCATCCTCCCAGGGACGCCCCCGGGGACCGGCCCGGCGGACGCGGCGTCGATTCGGCCGATCGGTGTGGACGGGGTTGCGACCAGCCTCTCCAGGAATCGCACCAGCGACCGGTGGCTGCCGCTCACCCACTCCTGGTCGTGGTGCGCCGGGTTGGCCTCCAGGGAGACGGCCATGCCCTGGTCGTCCGACCAGCCGCTCACCACGACGCTCAGCTCTTCGACGCGGCGGTTGGACAGGTCCCGGACGATGCCGCGGCAGTCCCCGAAGCGGAGGTTCTCCCCGAGGGGCAGGATGTTGACGAAGGGGCCGAAGTGCCAGCGGCCGCCGTCCGGCCAGGACAGTTCGCGGCGCAGTCGCTCGCCCCGGTACCGCTGGTGCCTGAGCAGACCGGCGGTCTCGGGTCCGGCCGCACGGGCGAGGTCGTCCAGGCTCATGTCCGGGGTGGCGCGCAGCCGGAAGGGCAGGACGTTCGCCATGGTGCACGGGGTGCGCCGCGCCGGGCCGTTGAGGCGTGCGGCGACCGGCAGGCTGAGTACGGCCTCGTCGGCGCCCGTCATCCGGCAGGTGAAGGCGCCGACGGCCGCGACGACCAGCCGGGGCCAGCTCACCCTGGCACGTGCCGCGGTCTCGTGCAGGGCGCGCACGGCCGGCGGCGGAAGGTGGCCGGTGGCCAGTACGGCGCCGTCGGGAGCGGCGGTGCGATGGCCGGGCAGGGCGGTGAGCTCGGGCCGGTCGGCGAAGTGGTCGTGCCAGTAGCGGCGGTCCCGCGCGTACTCCTCGGAGTCGCGGTAGGCCGACTCCTGCTCCAGCAGCTCCCGCAGTGGCGCGTGGCCCGCGGGGCGGGGCGGGTCCGCGTGCAGGGCCGCCGTGTACAGCTCGGCGACGCGGCGGGCCATCAGCGAGCAGCCGAAGCCGTCCATCAGCAGGTGGTCGTAGCGCTGGTACCACACGTGCCGGTCGGGCCCGAGGGTGAGCAGCGCGTACGCGAACAGGCCGCCGTCGGCGGACCGTGCCGTCCGGTGCAGCTCGGCGCCCATCCATGCCAGGGCCGCGGCCCACGGGTCCTCGTGTGGGGTGAGGTCGACCGTCGTCAGGCTCAACTGTGGTGCCGGTAGGACCAGTTGGGACGCTCCGCCGCTCGGCTCCTCCTCGAACCGCACATGCAGGATCTCGGTCTCCTCGACCGCCCGGCGCAGCGCGTTCTCGAAGGCTCCGGTGTCCAGCGGCCCGAGGATCTCGACGTGCTGGCCGATGGTGTAGAAGCCGCGCGAGCTCTCGATGCGCCGGGCCAGCCAGATCCCCTCCTGGCTCTCGGACAGGGGCAGGGTGGAATCCGCTTCGCTGCTCATCGCTCTCCCTTCGGCGGCGCGGCGGTGCGTATGCGTGTCTCGTGGCCGTGGCTCTCGTGACCGCGGCTCTCGTCACCGCGGCTCTCGTGACCGCGGGTCTCATGGCCGCGGCTCTCGTCACCGCGGGTCTCATGGCCGCGGCTCTCATGGCCGTGGCTCTCATGGCCGCGGCTCTCATGGCCGCGGGTCTCATGGCCGCGGCTCTCATGGCCGCGGGTCTCATGGCCGTGGCTCTCACGGCCGTGGGTCTCGTGGCCGTGGCTGCCGCTGGGCAGCGCCCTGTCCGGCAACGCCCTAAGGGGCGCGGGGAACTGCGCGACCAGCCACAACGAACCGGCAGACGACGAACCGGCAGACGACCCACGGCCCCATCACGGCTCCCCCAGCGGAGCGCCTAGTCGCCGCCCGGTGGCACGCCGCCGCCGAGCACGAGTCCGTCGCCGCCGGCCAGCTGGCCCGCACCGGGCATCGGCCCAGTGCCGAGCATCGGACCGCCGCCCATGACCGGACCGTCCCCGAGGCTCATGACCTGCGGCCGTGCGGCGGCCCCGAGTTGTCCGTCGGAGCCGTTGGCGCGGACGGCCGGTCGGTCGAACTGGGTGCGGTAGAGCTCGGCGTAAAGTTCCCCGGCCGCCAGGAGCTCCTCGTGGGTGCCGCGTTCGCGGACCCGGCCCCGGTCGATGACGAGGATCTGGTCGGCCTCGCGGATGGTGGACAGGCGGTGCGCGATGACCAGGGAGGTCCGGTCGCGCAGGGCGGTGGTCAGCGCGCGTTGGACGGCCGCCTCCGACTCGGAGTCCAGGTGGGCGGTGGCCTCGTCGAGGATGACGACGGAGGGGGCCTTGAGCATGAGCCTGGCCAGGGCGAGGCGTTGTTTCTCGCCGCCCGAGAGGCGGTAGCCGCGGTCCCCGACGACGGTGTCGAGGCCGCTGGGCAGCGAGCGGATCAGCTCCCCTATCTGCGCCGCGTCACAGGCCGTCATGAGTTCGGGTTCGGTGGCCTCGGGGCGGGCGTACGACAGGTTCGCGCGGATGGTGTCGTGGTAGAAGTGCGCGTCCTGGGTGACCACGCCCACGGTGTCGCGCAGTGAGTCGAGGGTGACGTCCCGCAGGTCGTGGCCGTCCAGGCGGACGCTGCCGGAGGTGGGGTCGTAGAGGCGGGACACCAGGTGCGTCATGGTCGTCTTGCCGCCGCCCGACGGGCCGACGAGTGCGGTGAGCCGGCCGGGCGGCAGCTCGAAGGACAGCTCGTGCAGGACCTGCGGGCTCTTCCTCGAACGCTCCCCCGGGGAGTGTGCGTTGGACTCCAGGGACGCCAGGGACACCTCACTGGCGCTCGGGTAGCGGAAGGACACCTGGTCGAACTCGATGCGCGGTGCGGGGCCCGATCCCGGCGACGGCAGCGGGGTCGCGCCGGGCTTCTCCTCGATGAGCGGCTTGAGGTCGAGCAGTTCGAAGAGGCGGTCGAAGCTGACCAGCGCGGTCAGGGCGTTCGCCTGCATGCCCGACAGCTGGGTGATGGGGCCGTACAGCCGGCCGAGGAGTACGGCGAGGGCGACGAGGGTGCCGATCTGGAACACGTCGTCCAGCACGAGGGCGCCGCCGGCTCCGTAGACCAGCGCCGTCGCGAGCGCGGCGAGCAGGCCCATGGAGATGAACGACAGCCGGCTGAACACGGTCCACTTCACGCCGACGTCACGCACCTTGCCGGCGCGTGCCGAGAAGGCGGCGGCCTCCGCCCTGGGGCGGCCGTACAGCTTGGCGAGCATCGCGCCGCTGACGTTGAACCGCTCCTGGACGATGCCCGCCAACTCCGCGTTGGACTGCATCTGTTCCCTGGAGTAGCGCTGCAGGCGCCGGCCGACGTAGATGCCCGGCACGACGAACAGCGGCAGCAGGGCCACGGCGATCAGGCTGATCAGCCAGGAGAGGTAGAACATCTCGGCCAGGACCAGCAGGACGGTGAGCACACTGGTCGCCGAGGTCAGCAGCAGACCGAGGGCCTGTTGGGCCAGCATGACGTCCGCGTTGAGCCTGCTGGTGAGCAGCCCGGTCTGGGTGCGGGTGAAGAACGCCATGGGCTGGCGCTGGACGTGGGTGAAGGTCTGGACGCGCAGATCGTGGCTGACTCCCTGGCCGATACGGCCGGAGAAGTAGCTCTGGCCGAGCTGCATCACCGAGTCGACCACGGCGAGTCCGGCGGCGGTGAGGGCGAGGGCCATGACGAGGCCCAGGTCGTCCTTGAGGATTCCCTTGTCGATGATCTCCTTCAGCAGCAGCGGTGTCGCCACGATGACGAGCGAGTCGACCACGGTGGTGAGCAGCAGGAACAGCAGGGAGCGGCGGTGCGGCCGTATGTAGGTGAGGGCGCGGCGCGGTGTGCCGGGCCGCAGGGATTCCCTCTTGTTCCTGCTGTCGGACGAGTTCGGGTCTCCGACGGTAATTCCACCAGGACCTTGGCTGATTAACACGCGACGGAAACCTCCTGGGATACGTCATTCCATCGGCTTCACACGTACCAGGACACTACCGTTCTGGTTTTTCTCCGACCAGGGCCGACGGTGGGCAATTCGATATACCGGAAAATGGCATGCCCGAGCACCCGGGAACTCTGAATTCCCGGGTGCCTGAATTCACCGAAGAAACGCTGTCCGACCGTGTAAAACGGCCGGTTGGACACTCCGCTGCGCGCTATGCCGTCTCGGCGACCTTGCGCTGGACGCGTTCCGCGAACTCCGCCCACATCTCGGCGCATTCCTTGGCGAGGTGGGCGACTACGCCGCCGCAGTGCGGTGGGACCCGGTCGACGATGCGCTCCCATTCCTCGGTGTCGAGGGTGTGGAGGTTCAGCAGCCGCAGCAGGGTGCGCCCGGTGTCGCTGAACCGCAGCGCCGGGTCCGCCTTGAGGCGCTCCACGAGTGCGGCCCGGTCCTGGGCCGAGGCGCGCGGGGGCACGCCGACGGGCCCGAGTGGCCCGCGGTGGGTGGCCTCTGGGCGCTGGTTCTGCCGTCGGCCCGGTGGCTGCGGGTCCTCTCCGCGCATCATGCGGTTGCGTACGTCGCGGACGGTCTCGGGTGAGATGCAGGCGGCCCGGGCCACCTGACGCAGCGACAGGCTCGGGTTCTCGGCGATGATCTCGCTGGCCAGCCTGCGGCCCTCGGCGCCGCTGACCGGGCGGACCCGGCCGTCCTGGCCGATCCTGCTCGTCCGCCCCGCCGCGCCGTCCTGCGAACGCCGCCGTATGTCGGCGACGGTTCCCGGTGCGATGCCGGTGACCGAGGCGATCATGCGGTCCGACCACTGCGGGTGGGTGCTGATGATCCGGTCCGCGGCGCGTTTGCGGTCCGCGGTGGTCAACGGCAGCCCGTGGGCGATGTTGGACTCCACGGCCAGGACGAAGGCGTCGGCGGTGTCGCCGTCGAAGAACCTGGCCGCGATCTTGCTCTGGCCGCGGGCCTGAGCGGCGCGTACTCGGTGCACCCCGTCGATGATCCGCATCGTCGGGCGGTGCACGGTGATCGGGGGCAGCGGTGTCTGCACCGCCGCCAGGGCTTCCACATGTGCCTGATCGGCTCCGGAGAGCCTCGGCGAGTCGCCCGTGGACAAAGAACTGATCTCGACTTCGACAACCATGAGTCGATCGATGCGCGGGTGGCCAGGTGTAGCCAACTCAATTCCCCCTAGTGACCCGGTCCCGCTCATCGCGCATACGGAGGGAACCCGTCATTCCCGCCGTCGCAGGCCACGCCGAATCCGCGGCAGAACGTTTCGCCGAGTCTCTGAATCTCGTGCCCATTACCACTTACCGGTTCGCATGGCGACCTTAACAACGCCTTTCCGGACCTGGACACCCCTACCGACCCCTACCGGGTCATTCCCGTCCGCCCCCTATCGGGGTGATTACCGTCCGGTCGTCGTCATGCCCGGGCCAGGGCGGGGACCGCGGCGTCCTTGCGCACCGGGAAGGCGACTTCGACGACCAGTCCGCCGCCCGGCCGCGCGCGGGCGGTGAGCACGGCGTCGTGGGCGGTGGCGATGGTGCGGACGATGGACAGGCCCAGCCCGTGATGGCCTCCGCCGGCGGTGCGGCCGAGCCGCTGGAAGGGCTCGAAGAGCCGCTCGACCTGGTCCGGCGGGACCTCGGGCCCGGTGTTGGCGACCCGCACCACCGCGTACCGGCCCCTGGTGGCCGTGGTGATCTGCACGTGTCCGCCGGGGACGTTGTAGTCCACGGCGTTGTCGACGAGGTTGGCCACCAGCCGCTGCACGAGTGCGGCGTCGCCCGTCACAGGGGCGGGCGACGTCCTGATCCGCACGTCGAGGTCGCGCTGTTCGGCGTCGGGGCGCGGGATGCCGACCGCCTGCTCGGCGGCGTCGGCGAGGTCGACGGCCTCCCGGCGATCCAGTCCGCGCTCGCTGCTGGACAGGGTGAGCAGCGACTCCAGCAGACGCGCCTGCTGCTGACTGCTCGCCAGCAGGCGCTCCATGTTGGAGCGGTAGGAGTCCACGGTGGCGTCGCGGTCCATGAGCGACTCCTCCACCAGCGCGTGCTCCAGGGTGAGCGGGGTGCGCAGTTCGTGCGCGGCGTTGGCGACGAAGCGCCGATGCGAGTCGAGCGCGACCTCCAGCCGGCCCAGGAGTCCGTCGACGGTGTCGGCGAGGTCCTTCAGTTCGTCGGCGGGCCCGGCGACGGCGAGCCGTTCGTGCACGTTGCGCGCGGAGATACGGCGGATGGTGCCCGTCATGGTGCGCAGCGGCCGCAGCACCCGACCGGCGACCAGCCAGCCGAGCACGATGGAGATCACCGCCATGATGGCGAGGGCGATACCGGCCTGCACCAGCAGGTTCTCCAGCCCCTGCTGATGCTGGCGGTAGGCGTGTTCACGCAGGTTCCCCATGCCGGCGTCCAGGTTCGGCGGGGTGCCGTCCGTCAGGCCGAGGGAGGGGCCGGAGCCGGGGCCCCGGGTCGTGCGGGACACGTCGCCGCCCTCCCTGCCGACGATGACGTTCGACGAGGCGTGCGTGACGAGCAGGTAGGTGATCGCGAGCAGCACCGCGCCGGAGACGACGAAGAGCACGCCGTACAGCAGGGTGAGGCGCATCCGGACCCGGCGGGGTGTCAGCCGGCGTACGGCGGCGGCGAGAAGGCGGGCGGCGCCGGCGAGCGGCGGGGCGGCGGGCTTGGTACGTCGCATGGTGCCTCAGATCCGGTAGCCGCCGCGGGGGACGGTCTCGATCAGCGGCGGTTCGCCGAGCTTGGGCCGCAGCCGGTTGATGGTCGCCTTGACGGTGGTGGTGAAGGGGTCGGTCGCCTCGTCCCACACGCGTTCCAGCAGTTCCTCCGCCGACACCACCCGCCCCTGGGCCGCGAGCAGGTACTCCAGGACGGCGAGTTCCTTCGGGGTGAGCGCGAGACGCCGTGCGGCGCGGGTCGCGATCCGTCGTGCCGGGTCGAGCCGCAGATCGCCGTGGACGAGGACGGGCGGCACGGCCGGCTGGGAGCGGCGGCCGAGGGCGCGGATGCGGGCGACGAGTTCGGCGTAGGCGAAGGGCTTGGGCAGGTAGTCGTCCGCGCCGAGGCTCAGGCCCTCGACGCGGTCGGCGATGGTGCTGGACGCGGTCAGCATCAGTACCCGGGCGTGCACCGGCTGGTCGGCGAGCCGGCTGCACACCTCGTCGCCGTGCACGCCGGGCAGATCCCGGTCGAGGACGACGACGTCGTAGTCGACGACCGACGTGCGTTCCAGCGCGTCCGCGCCGTCGTAGGTGACGTCCACCGCCATGCCCTCGCGGCGCAGCACCCGCGCCACGGACTGGGCGAGTTCGGCGTGGTCCTCGACCACCAGCACCCTCATCGACACTCCTCGCGTCCGGCCGGGCCGGCGGCCCCCCTGATCACGCCGCATGAGACTGCCCGATCCCCCGTCACGCACCGGTCACAGTCCGCCGGGCGCAGATCGCAGCGTACCGGCGCGAACCGCCCGTCCACAGGCCCGGATCGGGGCAGATCGGTCCCCGGCCGGAGTCCCGCGCACCGGCTGTCGTGCCCCGCCGGCTCCTGTGACCCGGGCGCGCTTTCGGACCGCGCTGTGACCGCCCGCCCCGTAGAACAACCGGAGCGGAACCGACCGTAAGGCCCGCCCGGCAGGCAGGCAGGCAGGCAGTGGTGACCTCGCGCAGGGAGTTGTGACCTCGCTGATGACCGAAGGACTCCTCTTCTCGGACCTCTCACGCCGGGTGGCGCTCCGCGCGGTGGCGGTGTCCCGGTCCCTGGTCGGGGTCCGGGGCGGAGGCGATCTTGGCCATCAGGTCGGTGCGGCGTTGGACGTCCAGTTTTCGGTACGCGCGCGTGAGGTGCTGTTCGACGGTGCTCACCGTGATGAACAGCTTGGCGGCGATCTCCCGGTTGGTGAGTCCCCGGGCGGCGAGTGTCGCCACGCGCAGCTCGGCGTCGCTGAGTTCGACCGGGTGCTGCCGGGTCCGGGGCGTGCCCGCGCCGTCCTGCGCGGCGGGCATGCCGGTGTGGGAGGGCGGTGCTTCAGGGACCGGTATGCCGCACTCGCCGGCGAGCTGGCGTGCCCTGCGGGCGAAGGCGCGGGCCTGACCGGGGTCGCCGAGCTCGCGGTGGGCGCGCGCCAACTCGCCGGTCGCACGGACGAGTTCGAGCCGGTGCCCGGTCTCCTGCAGGATCTCGACAGCCTCCCCCAGCAGCGGCAGGCGACGCGACGGGGCGAGGGTGCGGGCGAGGACCCGCAGCGACACCCCGCGCGTCCATGCGGCTCCCTTGCCGACCAGCGCGAGCTGTTCCTCGGCCAGGGCGCGGGCGCGGCGTTCGTCGCCGAGTGCCAGGTGGGCCAGGGCGGCGTCGGTGCGCCACGGCACCAGGGCGGGCAGGTCGAGGCCCCAGCCGGTCATGGTGTCGCCGCATGCGCGGAAGTCGTCGAGCGCCGCGTAGGGGCGTCCGACCGCGAGGTAGTAGCAGCCGCGTGCCCACAGGTAGAGCAGTCCGTCGGGGGTCTGGAACGCCGCCTCGGTGACCGGCACGCTGAGCTGGTCGGCCGCCTCGCCGAGCCGGCCCATGGCGGTGTTCACGTAGACGGCGACCGCGACGAGCGACGCGAGGGCGACACCCCAGCCTTCGGCGGGTACGAGGACGTTCGCCGTGCGCGCGGACTCCTCGGCGGCGGTCAACCCGCCGAGGCGCACCTCTATCCGGGCCTTGACGGACGCGAACCGGGCCTGCCACATGGGGGCGCCGCGCTCGGTGGCCTCCTTGAGGAGCGTCTCGCACCAGTACGCCGCCTCGTCGAGGTGGTCGGCGAGCACGAGCGAGTCCAGGGTGGTGACCAGCGAGGGGACCGTGTGGTCGTCGAGGCGGGTGCCCTGGAGGATCTGTTCCGCCCGGACCACGACGTCGTCCCTCGTGGGGTCGGAGGCCGCCTGTGCCAGGGTCGCCACCCGGTCATGGACGCTGCGCGGGGACGGGACCACCCGCCGTACCGTACCGCCGGGGTCGGCCCGTTCGGCCCGGCGGGAGCGCGGCAGTCCGGGGTACGTGCGGGCCATCCACAGCCGCATGTCGTCGAGCCGGTGGCGCAGTCCGGCGCCCGCGCCGCCGCGCTGAGCGGTGTGCAGAACTGCGAGCGCCTGGTCGACCTGGCCGAACCACAGGAGATGGCCGACCAGTTCGGCGCAGTGCCGGTGTCCGAGGCGGCCCGCCAGGGCGGCGGTCGTCAGCTCGGGCAGGTAGCGGGTGCCGATGGCCGGGTTGACCCGCCAGGCGGCCCGGGTCAGCGCGGCCCTGATGTCCAGGGCCCGCCCCTCGTCGGTGCACAGATCACGGGCGGCGCGCAGACAGGACAGCGCCAGGGCGACGTCGTCGTCGGCCAGCGCCCGGTCGGCCGCCTCCAGCAGGGTCGGCAGCGCCCATACGTCGTCGACGCGCTCGGCGAGCATCAGGTGCCGGGCGACCACGGTCGCGGACCTGCCGTGCTCGTGCAGCACCGTGGCGACGCGGGCCTCCAGGCGGGCCCGGTCCGCGGGCTCCATGCCGCGCAGCACCGCGCAGCGGCCCGCCTCGTGCCGGAACCAGCCGGTGCCGAGCAGCCCGGTGGCGCCGAGGGCGGAGAGGCCGCGGTGCACCGACTCGCGGCCGGTGCCCAGGACTTCGGCCAGTTCGGCGGGCGCGGCCTGCGGACCGAGGACGGCGAGCGCCCGGGCGAGGTGCCGCAGCGCGGGGTCGCCGCGGTAGAGGCACGCCGTGACGGCGCGCTCGTAGGACTCGCCCGGCACGCACGCATCGGGTTCGTGCGCGTCGCCGTCGGCGAGCGACACGGCCGTGTCCTCCAGGAGCGCCTTCGTCAGCAGCGGATTGCCGCCACCGGTCCGGTGCAGATGTGCGACGAGCGCGCGCGTCCGCCACCGTTCTCCGCCATGGGCACCGGTCATGTCGCCGACACCGCGTCGGGTCAGCGGGCCGAGCCGGATATTTCGGCAGCCCGGAAGACGGAGAAAATCCACCTGGACGCGGCTACTGTCGAATAACCCACTGCTGCTCTCCGCGAGGACCATAAGAATGCGTTTTCTGGTCATCCTGCGAGCCAGATAGAACAGGCATTCAACCGAATACGAATCTATGTGATGCACATCATCGACGATGAGCATCACGGGCTTTTCCCTTGCCTTTTCGAGGACAATCCCGCACAGTTCCGTGACGACCGCCGCGGGAAGCGCGGCGCCGTCCGGCGACCGCGCGGCGCCGACCACACCCTCGTGCGGCGCCCCCATTGCGAGCAGCAGCTGCCCCATCACCCCAAGGGGCATGTCTCGCTCCGCGTCCGACGCCGTGGCCTGCAACAACAGTGCCCCAGCGGCAGTCGCCCGCTCTTCGAAGGCGCGTAGCAGCGCCGTCTTTCCGCTCGCCACCGCACCACTCACCAACAGCACGCCGCCGTGCCCGGTCATGGCCGCGTCAAGCATGCCCTTCATGATCGACAGTTCTTTTTCCCGCTCCACCAAGTTCATGAGCCGACTTGTCCCCCAGTCTCGGCGGCTGATTCTCGCGCGGCACGGGCAGCCGATCAGACGTAGCCTTTCGGACGAGACCACCCATCCCTGTGAATATTCTCCCACAGGCAAAAATCAACTACCAGCCCGATTCGCCGCGGGGACTTCCCGGCAACACTTAATTCACGCCATTCACCGCACGAACGGACCCTTTTATTCCGCATTGAATGATATCCATTGCGCGGTTTTCAGATGGCTGAAATCAATGCGGATCCGGAAGGCCGGCGGGGGAAATCCGGCTGACCTGGCACGCTCGCACCCCCGGGGACTCCCCAAGGACCCACGGACGATCACGCGGCCGACGCGGGCGCGTTACCGACACCGGTATAGACCTCTACGGCGAAAGGATTCCGTCAGCTTTCGGTCAGCGTGGCACATGACGGAAGACGCCCCGAAGCCGGTTATCGGCTTCGGGGCGTCGATCGAGGTGAAGCGGCGGTCAGGTCACGTCCACGGGGGTTCCGGGACCCTTGCCGGGCTCCTCGGCCCAGGTGCGCAGTCTGGTCACGAGCGCCGTCAGCCGCTCGTCACCGGGCGGTACGTCGATGGAGAACAGCGCCTCGTAGGGCCGGTCGTCGTCCCCGCCCCACCGAACGACGCCGTCGCACTCCGCGAGGATGTCGCGGACCACCAGGAGCTGCGGCGGGAAGAACCCACCCTTCGCGCCGGGCGGGTAGGAGCCGGGCCGGATCGCGACGGCCGTGCCGGAGGCCTGGTTGCCCTCCGCCCGGTCCAGCCGCACCCGGGACGGTGCGCGCCAGCCGGTCAGGTCCCCGGCGCGCAGTTCGTCGATCTCGTAGTGGAAGCGCCGCACGACATGCACCAGGACGGTCTCCACGTCGCCGAGGCGTACGTCCAGGTCGCAGGGGGTGCCCGGGGCCCGGCGCGTCCACACCGTGGAGACGTCGTTCGCCCGCTCCTCCAGCTCCCAGCCGTTGGGCGAGGTGGGCCGTCCGGCTGCGGTGCCGGGCCCGGGTCTCTCCGCGGCCGACGCCGCCGTGGGCAGAGTCAGCAGGGAGCCACTGGCCAGAACTACGGTGCCCAGGGCGGCGGTGCGCCTGACGGCATCGCGTCGGGTCATGCCTGCCATGCCAGTTGTCACGCTGTCGTCCCCTTCACTTTCATGTCTTCGCCGTCGCCGGCATGTCTTCGCCTTGCCGTCGGTGCGTGTCCTCGTTGCCGTCGGTGCCTGTCCTCGTTGCCGTCGCCGGCGCGTCACTGGTTGCGGGAGAGCCGGTAGTACTTCTCCAACACCCGGTAGAGGCCGATGAGTTGACGGCCGTACTCCAGGGCGGGCTCGTTCGGCTTGCCGTCCACCGTGAGGGGGCCGTTGTAGCGGGCGAGGATCTGCTCGGAGTCGGCCTCGCCGGTGTCCGGTGCCGGTCGGGGCCGGCTGATCTGATGGGCGTTGTAGATCGTCAGGTAGGACGCCGTCTTGATGTTGTAGATCGCGTCCTCGTTCAGCTGGGTCCACACCGATCCCAGGTCCCGGCCCCGGTCCAGGATCGGGCCGTTGATGATGCCCTCCCGGACGCAGTAGTTCCTGGCCTCGATCGCCACCCAGGCGAAGATCTGGCCCCAGCCGGTGCTGCAGTCGTCCTTCACACCTGCCTTGACTGCCGTGTCGGCGGCGAAGTCCAGCGGGTTGAGCTTGCGCAGCTCCCACAGCACCGGAGTCTGGATCAGGGCCTTGCGCAGCCGGAGTTGGCGGGCGAGCGAGGTGAACAGCCAGTCGGCGGAGACGACCAGCTCGAACGCCTTGGTGTTGGAGATGCCGCCGAGGGTCGCCCAGTCCTTGTCGGTCCAGCCGTCGCCGCCGGTCTCGGGCACCCCGATGGACTCCAGGTACGAGCGCACCTCCTGGAGCATGGCGTCGCGGTACGCCGGGTTGAAGTCGACGTCCAGCCCGGCGGTACTGGCGCCGGGGTCGAAGCTGCTCTGCCCGAGGTCGCGTCCCGACACGATGTTCTTGTCGATCTCGATGGCCCCGTCACCGGACCCCACGGAGACGGTGGCGATCTGGTCGAAGGCCCAGTCACCGGGCATCGGGAAGCCCAGGTTGCCGGAGAACCCGCTGGACATGTCGGAGACGAAGCTGGCGTCGGTGTACCCGGCCTCGCGCACCCTGCGGCACACGTTGCGCGGCCCGTAGATGCCGATCCGGTAGCGGGAGTTCTCCTGCACCGCGCGGTGGATGCCCCTGAAGTGCGGAAGGATGTTGGAGGTGACCTCGTGGTCGTAGGCGTCGTAGTCGACGGCGAAGTAGATACGGGTGCCGTCCTTGAAGCCGTGGTACTTGGCCCAGTCGATCGCGTCCAGGCCGTCGCGGGTGCCCTGGTTGTAGGTGAAGTAGGACGCGCCGTTGCTGAAGGTCTGGTAGATCGGGAAGCAGCTCATGCCGTTCGACGCGATGGTCTGGAGCTCGCCGGGTTTGATCATCTTGTCCCGGCCGCCCGGGACGTTGCACAGGTAGCGGCCCACGCGGAAGTAGCCGGCCGCTCGCAGGGCCTGGGCACGGGCCGGGGTGATGGTGGTGACACAGTCACAGGCGGAGCCCGACCTGGACTGGTCGCCGTAGGAGACCAGCAGGGACGCCCAGGTGGAGTAGTCGCCGTCGCCGCTCAGTGAGAGCTGCAGGAAGTCCTGGTACTCGAACACCTGCGAGGACAGCTCGGAGGTGAAGGTGCCGCTGAACGCGATGTGCGGCCGCTGGTTGAGGATCATGCCGGCGGTGAACAGGTTCACCCAGGTGCCCGTGCTGCCGACGGTGAGGGTGTGCTGCTTGAGGCCCGCCTGGGTCGCGGGTCCGAACACACCGTTGGCCACGCCGTCGGCCATGCCCAGCTCGTACTGGATGGCGAACAGCATGGACTTGGCCACGTCACGGGAGTGGTGCCCGTCGCAGGGGATCACGAAGAAGTCCTGGCGGTGGATGTACCGCCCGTTGAGCCAGCGCTGGATCGAGCGGATGTCCTCGTCGCCGGGCCGGTCCCCGTAGGTGACGACGACGTAGGGGTCCATGTTCAGCAGGCCCTTGAAGACCTTCGGGGTCAGATCGGAGCCGGGGTAGACGCCGTCGACGCCCATGTCCCGCTTCATCCTGCTGATGCCGGCCTGGACGTTCTCGTTGTAGATGCCGTCGATGTCGCCGCCGTCGTAGCCCTTGCAGTACATCGCGGACTGGATGATGCGGCAGAAGTTCGCCGACGGCACGGTGGTGGCGTTGAGCCGGGGGAACTTCTGCGTCAGGGTGCGCAGGGTGGTGGGGCCGAACGAGTCCGAGACCGGGCTGATGCCGAGCTCCCACTGCAGCGCCCTGGTCAGGGCGTACATGGTGCTCCACCCGGTACGGCCGTTCTCCTCCACGGTCATGCCGATCTTGTCGCCATAGGTCCGGTTGACGAATCTCTGGGCGCGCAGGACCAACTCGTCTGCCATGTGGGGGCGTTCCTTCACTGGAGAGGGCGAGTACGAAGACGTGGTGCGGTCGGGGCGGGATGGCCCTAGGGGGCTTCTGATGGATCTCCGTGGGAGAAGGAGCGGCGTTCGATGCGTGCTCTCGGCGTGCCGGGCGGAAGTCCTCGTAGCGGAGCTACTAGGGCTTTCGTCCGGTGCGGCGAGAGGGCGTGCCGGGCGTCGCGACGCCGCGGAGATCCATCAGAAGCCCCCTAGCAGTGCGGGAGCCCGGGAATGGGGCCGTCGTTGACGCCGCCGCTGATCCAGACGACGGGGAGCCAGACGCGCTTGTTGCCGCTGTCGTCGTCCGTGCGGGCCCAGTAGTGGTTGTAGTAGCTGCCGTACCTGAACTCGTGGCCCCAGGTCTGGCAGTAGAAGTAGTTCGTGCCGCCGTACAGGATTCCGGCCGGGACGCCGTCACAGCTGTCGGTCTGGTCGGTGGTGGTGCACCACCAGGTGGAAGCCGTCCTCCACACATGGCAGTTGTACTTCCCGCCGCCGATCGACGAACAGCCGGCCCTCGGTGCGGCCTGGGCGTCGGCGGCCCGGGCATCGGCGCTCAGCCCGAACAGTGAGGCCGCCGCGATCATGGCGGCCGAGGACACGAAGGTGACGAGCCGCTGCAGAGCCATGGGATCCCCCTGAATGTGGTGTGCCGTGACGCACTCGGGGGCCGGTCGAGCCCCCCGGGCTTCGGCACCAACAGCGTGAGGGGTACCGCGCCGGACGGACCATACGTTTCAGCAGGGGCCGAAAACCGCAGGTCATGGCTCCGGTGGCGGACAGCTGCCGCTCAGCAGCGCGGCACCGAGCGGTGTCAGCGTGTGCAGCACCTGGCTGCCGACGCGCTGACTGCGGGCGAGGTTGGCGGCCACCAGGACATGCACGTGCTGGCTGGCGGACGCGGGCGATACGCGCAGTCGGCGGGCGAGTTCCCCGGTGGTGGCCGCCTCGTGCAGCGCCGCCAGGGTACGCGCGCGCGTGCGGCCCAGCAGCGCGGCCAGTGCCTGCGGGGTGGTCCCGGAGGTGTCCCGCGTGGCCCGGAAGGCGCCGTGGTCGACGGGGTAGACGAGGACCGGGCGCAGTTGGGGGTCGGCCAGCGCGATGGGGGCGCGCCGGCAGAAGTACGACGGAATCAGCCGCAGCCCCCTCCCGGCCAGCCGCAGATCGCGGTCCACCGGATAGTCCACGTGCAGCACCGGCGGCTCCCACCGCACGAGCGGGCCCAGCGAACCGAGCAGACCGTGCAGCCCGGCGTCCCGCAGAGTCCGGGCGCGGCGGGCGCGGTCCCCCTCGACCCGGGCCTCGGCCTCCGTCCAGTCGGGGGCGATCACCCGCTCGTGCACGGCCCGGATGGCGTCCGTGAGGCCGGCCATCTCCTCGCGGTCCCCGCAGGCGAGATTGCGCACCCAGACAGGGGGCGGCCGGCGCTGCGGCCGAGTGCCGCCCGCGAGCTGTCCCAGTTCGAGTCTCAACCGCCCGGGCGGGGTGCCGCGGATCGCGTCCAGCCCGCACTTGAGGCCGTGCTCTGCCGCGTCGGGGGTGAGGAAGTCCGGGAAGTAGCCGCGGGCCGGCAGCAGGGTGCCGAGCATCCGCACCGCCGCGGCCGCCCCGGCCTGCCCGATGACGCCCCGGGCCCGCCGCCGCCAGGACTGCAGCGCGGGCACCCCGTGCACGGCCTGGCCCAGCTGCTGAACCCCGAGCATCGTCTCCCACAGCGGATCCAGCTCCGTGGCGACCGTGACGCGTGCCAGATCCTCGGCGGTGAAGTGAACGCGTAACAAAGCGGGTCCCCCCTTGGCAGCGCCTAGTGCGGTCCGTGCCGTATGAGACGTCCACAGGGGCCGAAAGAGTTGTACGGCGCACCGCGCGGGCGCCGTACCTGAACATCCGTGGCGCGACGCCCGTACCTCCTGGCAGTGGTGGGCCGTGAGGTGCGGGGCGTGGGCGCCAACCTCAAATGTTGCTCTGAAGGTCGTCCCCGGGGGGTTCGGATCACGGTGCCGGGGCCATACCCCCGTCACATCCGGCACGTCCGAGGAGACGGGACAGCGGGTACGGAAGAGGCCGAGGAGGGGACGACGATGGAGCGACTGGGCACGGGGATCGGATGGCGTCCGGAGATCGCGGACGCCGTGGAGCGCATGCCGGGCATCGACTGGGTCGAGACCGTCGCCGAGAACGTCTGCCCCGGACACCTTCCGGAATCTCTTCTGCGGCTGCGGGAGCGCGGCGTGACCGTCGTTCCGCACGGCGTCTCGCTCGGGCTGGGCGGCGCGGAGCGGCCCGACGCCGACCGGCTGGCCGCCCTCGCCGAGCGGGTGCAGGCGCTGGGGTCGCCGCTGGTCACCGAGCACATCGCGTTCGTACGGGCGGGCGGTGCGCTGACCGCGTCCCCGCGGCTGGAGGCGGGGCACCTCCTGCCCGTCCCCCGCACCCGGGACGCCTTGGACGTGCTGTGCGAGAACGTCCGTATCGCCCAGGACGCGCTGCCCGTGCCGCTCGCCGTGGAGAACATCGCCGCGCTCATCTCCTGGCCGGGCGAGGAGATGACCGAGGGACAGTTCCTGTACGAGCTCGCCGACCGCACCGGTGTACGGCTCCTCATCGACGTCGCCAACCTGCACACCAACCACGTCAACCGAGACGAGGACCCGGCCAAGGCGCTCGCCGAGCTGCCGCTGGAGGCCATCGCGTACGTCCATGTCGCGGGCGGCTTCGAACGGGACGGCGTCTGGCACGACAGCCACGCCCACCCCGTCCCCCAGCCGGTCCTCGACATCCTCACCGACCTCGCCTCCCGGGTGTCCCCGCCGGGGGTGCTGCTGGAGAGGGACGAGAACTTCCCCGAGCCGGGTGAGCTGGAGCGGGAGCTGACGGCGATTCGGGGAGCTCTGGAGAAGGGGGCCGCCGAACGGGAGGCCTCCTGGGAGAGGGCCTTCGCACACACGGACACGGCGTCGACACCGGGCCCGGGCGGCACGGCCACGGCTACCGAGGCGGGGGCCTCGCGGGAGGCCGCGGGTGACTTGCGGGAGTCCGTGGCTGTCTTGCGGGAGGCCGCGGGTGAGCAGGGGGCGGCGGACGAGCCGGAGACAGCTGGTGAGCCGGAGGCGGCCGGTGAACAGGCGGCAGCCGGTGAACCGGAGACCACCCCTGAACAGGCCACAACCGAGGAGCCAGAGGCAGCTCCTCAAACGCAGGCAGCCGGTGAACAGGCAGCAGCCAGTGAACCGGAGACCACCCCTGAACAGGCCACAACCGAGGAGCCAGAGGCAGCTCCTCAAACGCAGGCAGCCGGTGAACAGGCGACAGCCGGTGAACCGGAGACCACCCCTGAACAGGCCACAACCGAGGAGCCAGAGGCAGCTCCTCAAACGCAGGCAGCCGGTGAACAGGCGGCAGCCGAGGAGCCGGACGCGGCCGGTGAAGCGGTGGCAGCCGGTGAGCCGGCGGCAGCCCATGGGCAGGGTTCGGCGTCCGTCGCCGTGGCCGTAGAGCTCGCCCGTCAGCGGCTCGCCCTCGCGCAGGCCGCCCTGTTGTCCGCGCTGGTCGCCGGGACGCCGGTGCCGGAGGGGTTCGACCGGGTGCGGCTCGGGGTACAGGCTCGGGCGCTCGCCGGGAAGCGGGCGGACGTCGTGGCGAAGGTCGCGCCGGAGTTGCCGGTGATCCTCGGACAGGGGTATCGGCGGGCCTTCGTCGCGTACACGCACGGGCACCCGATGTCCGACGGCTATCGGCGCGACGCGCTGGACTTCGCCGGGTATCTGCTGTCCGAGGGGCGGCTCGAAGACGCGCGGATGCGGGCGGAGTTGCGGGAGTGGTGGCTGGAGCGGTTGGGGCCGAAGCCGCGGTCACGTCGGCCGGGGGTGCGGCTGGCGCGGGCCACGCGCCGGGTGCTGCTGCGGCGGTGAACGCAGCCGGCGCCCCCTACCCACTTCGCGCAGCCGCCGCCTCCTACTCACTTCGCGCGGCCGCCGCCTCCTACCCACTTCGCGCGGCCGCCTGAGCACCCGACCCACCGCGCGCATCCACCCCAGCCCCCCGACTCACCTCGCGCAGCCACCCCAGCCCCCCCCCGACTCACGGCGCGCAGCCACCCCGGCCCCCGACTCACCTCGCGTACCCGGCGTACGCCCTCGGCCGCCCCGCGACTAGGCGTGCCGCCTCCGCGAGTGTGCGTCGATTAACATTCCGGGCGCACAGCGAAGACACAGTGACCGTTTCACCCGCCTTCGCCACGAACCGTCACGCCCCCTCACTCCCCTATTCGCCCGTATCGACCCCCGTTGCAACCATTCGGTCCCGTACGGCAGTTGGCGTAGGCCCCGGCGTACCCCGAAGTAATATGCCAACCCAACCCCCGAAGCGCACTAACGTGCGGTGCCGCAACAGGAGGCACCATGCGACCGCGACCACCCATCAACGGCCGAGGCATCTTCAGCGGCACCGGGCTCATCATCACGGGCCTGACGGCGACGCTGTTGGCGATGATCTTCCCGATCTGGTCGTACGCCGACCGGTCCGGGACCGGTCTGGACGCGCTCAACGCCGAGACCGTCTCCACCGGGTACGGGCCGCTGTCCGGACTGGACCGCGAGTTCATCACCAAGGTCCGGCTGGCCGGCCTGTGGGAGCTGCCCGCCGGTGAGCAGGCGCAGCAGAAGGGCACCACCGAAGCCGTACGGACCGCGGGGCGCCACCTCGTCCAGGGGCACACGTTCCTCGACGAGCGGGTGCGCGACGTCGCCGCCAAGCTCAGCCTCGCGTTGCCCAACGAGCCCTCCGAGCAGCAGCAGGGATGGCTGGCGACCCTGGACTCGGCCCAGGGCGCGGAGTACGACCGGCAGTTCGCCAACATCCTGCGACTGGCGCACGGCAAGGTGTTCTCGGTCGTCGCCCAGGTGCGGGCAAGCACCCGCAACTCCCTCGTCCGCAAGCTCGCCGACGACGCCAACACCACGGTGCTGGACCACATCACGGTCCTGGAGGCCACCGGGTACGTCGACTACGACGCCATGGCCCGCGACATGGTCGCCGACAGCACCCCTCCGCTCACCCCGCCCCCCACGCCACCCGGCCCGACCGCCGACCCCGCTCCGGCCGTCCCGGTGACCCCACCCTCGCCCCCGGCCCCGACCTACACGCTGCCGCCGGCCGCCACCAGCCCCCCGCCCGACAATTCCGGCACATCCTGAAGAGACACGTCCTCGCGCCGAGGCGGTCGCACCGTTGGCGCCGGTGACGCATCGGGGGCAATGACGCCGACACCGGCGGCTGGTGCTTGCCTTCATCAACAGACGAACCAAATATCCCTTTTGTCGCTGCCGTGCACTGAAGGGATACGTGATGAGAGCTCCCGCCCTCTACTCGGTCGCCGGGGCTCTGCTCCTGACCACCCTCTCCGCCGCCCCGGCCGGCAGCACCGATGCCGTCGCCGCCCCTCGGGCGGACGAGCAGCAGGGCGCCGCGGTGGCCGCCGCGCGCGCCGAGGCGGCCGGTATCACCTTCGGCAACTGCCCCAAGAAGCTGGACCTGCCGGCCACCGTGAAGTGCGGCAAGGTCTCCGTCCCGCTCGACTACGCCCACCCCGAGGGCAAGCAGATCCGGCTCACCGTCAGCAGGATGCCGGCCACGCACAAGGACCCGCAGAACAGCAAGCGCCGGGTGCCGACGAAGGGCGCCCTGGTCTACAACCCGGGCGGGCCCGGCTCCTCCAGCCTGCACTTCCCGCTGATCGGTGTCCTGCCCGCATGGAAGCGGCTGGCCGGGGCGTACGACCTCGTCGGCTACGCCCCGCGCGGTGTGGGGCCGTCCGCGCCGGTGTCCTGCCAGGACCCCAAGCAGTTCTTCAAGGGGCCCGTGGACGCGCCGACGCACCCCACCGAGTCGTACAAGCGCGAGCGCATCGTCCGGGCGAAGGCCTACGCACGCGGCTGCGCCCGGCGCACCGGCAGTGCGCTGCGGCACTACAACTCCCTCAACAACGCCCGTGACCTGGACGTCCTGCGCGCCGCGCTGGGCCAGCGGAAGCTGACGTTCATGGGCGCGTCGTACGGCACCTACTTCGGCGCGCTGTACGCCACCCTCTTCCCCTCCCATGTGCGGCGGATGGTGTTCGACTCGGCGGTGAACCCGGACCCGGCCCAGATCTGGTACCGCAGCAACCTCACCCAGTCGGCCGCGTTCGAGGGACGGTGGGCGGACTTCCGGGAGTGGGTGGCCAAGCACGACCGGGTGTACGGCCTCGGTGACACGGCCGAGGAGGTGCTGCGCAGCTACGACAAGGTGCGGGAGCGGCTGGCCGGGAAGCCGGCGGGCGGGAGGGTCGGGCCCGGGCAGTTGCAGGAGGCGTTTCTGCAGGCCGGGTACTACGACGACTACTGGCCCGCGCGGGCGCAGGCGCTGTCGGCGTATCTGAAGGGCGATGTGAAGCCGCTGGTCGAGCTGGCCTCGCCGGTGACGGAGGCCGCGGCCGAGGACGAGAACTCAAGCGCGGTCTACACGGCCGTGGAGTGCAACGACGCGCCCTGGCCGACGGACTGGGCGGTCTGGGACCGGGACAACACCCAGCTCGCGCGGGTGGCGCCGTTCGAGACCTGGGACAACGTGTGGATGAACCTGCCGTGCGCCTACTGGCAGGCGCCCCGGCAGGAGCCCCTCGATGTGCGGACCGGGCCGGGTGAGGTGCCGCCGATCCTGATCCTGGCCGCCGAGCGGGACGCCGCCACGCCGTACGCGGGGGCGCTGGAGATGCAGCGGCGGCTGTCGGGGTCGGTCCTGGTGACCGAGCGGGACGCGGGCACGCACGGCATCGCGTACGGCCCGAACGCCTGCGTCAACGGTCATGTCGACGCCTATCTGCTGGAGGGCCGCCTCCCGGCACGGCAGGCGGAGTGCGCGGGGCACCCCGAGCCGAAGCCGAGCGCTCCGCGCAAGCGCGGTCATGAGGCCGCGGCCCGTCCCTAGCCGATCGCGCCCACGCGGCGGAGCCGCACATTGACGCAGCCCCGCGCCCCCTTACGGGGTGCGGGGCTGCGTGACTTCGAAGAACCCTCCTAGGCGAGGCCCTCGACCAGCTCGGCCACGCTCTTACGACGCCCCGTGAAGAACGGCACCTCCTCGCGGACGTGCATCCGGGCCTCGGAAGCCCGCAGATGGCGCATGAGGTCGACGATGCGGTACAGCTCGTCGGCCTCGAACGCCAGGAGCCACTCGTAGTCGCCCAGCGAGAACGAGGCGACCGTGTTGGCGCGGACGTCCGGGAAGCCGCGGGCCATCTTGCCGTGGTCGGCGAGCATGCGGCGACGGTCCTCGTCGGGCAGCAGGTACCAGTCGTAGGAGCGCACGAAGGGGTAGACGCTGACGTAGTTGCGCGGCGTCTCGTCGGCGAGGAACGCCGGGATGTGCGAGCGGTTGAACTCGGCGGGGCGGTGCAGCGCCATGTTCGACCAGACCGGCGTGAGCGCGCGGCCCAGCCTGGTGCGGCGGAAGAGGTTGTACGCCTCCTGCAGCTGGTCGCTGGTCTCGGCGTGCCACCAGATCATGACGTCGGCGTCGGCGCGCAGCCCGGACACGTCGTACGTGCCGCGGATCTTCACGTCCTTGGCGGCGAGCTGGTCGAACAGCTCCTGGACCTCGTCGGCGAAGCCCGCGCGGTCCTCGGGGAGCACGTCCTTCAGCTTGAAGACGGACCAGAGGGTGTAGCGGATGACATCGTTGAGGTCCTTGGCCAGCTTGCCCTTGTTCGGGATCCTGCCGGACTCGGTGGTGGAGGCGTCGTCACTCATGTCCCCTATTCTCCCGCTCCGCCGTGCAGACTCTGCACCGGGTGGGCGGTGAGCTCCTGCACAGCGCTCAGGTCACCGTGGATCTGGTCCACCGCGGCGTAGGCGCTCGCGATACAGGCCGGGATGCCCACGCCGTCGTACTGCGCGCCGCACACCGCGAGGCCGGGCAGCTTGGCGACGTGCTCACGGACGCGGGCCACGCGCGCGTGGTGGCCGACCGGGTACTGGGGCAGGCCGTCGGTCCAGCGGGTGACGCGGGTTTCCAGGGGGGTGGCGTCGAGGCCGGTCGCCGCCTTGAGGTCCCGGCGGGAGACGTCCACGAGGTGGTCGTCGTCGCGCCGCAGGATCTCCGTCTCGCCGTACCGCCCGACGGAGGTGCGCAGCACCACCACGTCCGGGTTCTCGTCGGCGATCCAGCCCCACTTCTGCGAGGCGAACGTCGACGCCTTGATGGTGTGCCCGTCGACCGGCGGCACCAGGAAGCCGCTGCCCGGGGGGAGGTCGGTGTCGGCGCGGCGGTAGGCGAGGGTGACCAGGGCCATGGAGGCGTACTCGATGCCGGCCAGCTCGGCGGCGGCCTCGGGGGCCTCGGCGCGCAGCAGGCCGGCGGCGGCCGGGGCGGGTACGGCGACCACGACCGCCTCGGCGTGCAGCACCCGGTCGCCGGCGACGACGCGCCATCCGGTCGGCGCCTCGCGGCGCAGCTCGGTCACCGGCGCGCCGGTCACGATCTCGCCGCCCCTCGCGCGCACCGACTCCGCGACCGTGAGGGGAAGCCGGCCGACGCCGCCCTCGATGCCCATGAACACCGGCCCGGTCTGCTGGTTGGCGGCGGCCCTGGCCTGGATCTCGCGGACGGCCTCGGTGAGGGAGTCGTGGGTCAGCGCGGCCTGGTAGAGCTGCGGGACCGCCGAGCGCATCGAGATGCGGTACGCGTCGCCCGCGTAGACACCGCCGAGCAGGGGCTCGACCAGACGGTCGACGACCTCCCGGCCGAGGCGGGCCGCCACGTACTCACCGACCGCCACGTCGTCCCCGACCTCGGTGCGGGGAAGGTCGGCGTCGCGCTCGATGCGGGCCAGGCCGTCCTCGGACAGCACTCCGGCGAGGGCGGACGCGGTGCCGGGGACGCCCATCACATGCCCCTTGGGCATCGGGCGCAGGGCGCCGCGAGTCCAGATCGAGGCGGTCGCGGTGGCGGGCGGCTGGAGCCGGCCGGCGAGGCCCACCTCGCGGGCGAGGGCGACGGCCTCGGGCCGGCGGGCCAGCATCGACTCGGCGCCGAAGTCCACGCGCACATCGGCGATCCGGCCGGGCAGCAGCTTGCCGCCGAGCCGGTCCGACGCCTCCAGCACGGTCACCCGCCGGCCCGTGTCCAGCAGGCGATGCGCCGCGGCGAGCCCCGCGATACCGCCCCCGATGACGACGACCTGGCCCGTTTCCGTACGAGTCTGTGCTTCGCGCATGGCCACACCCTCTCAGACCCCACTGACAATCTTCCGGGCACCGGTGTCCTCCACGAGTCCCGACCGTGACCGCATCGGGACCGTTTCCCGCCAACGTTCCGCCGCGCCCCCGCGTCGAAGAAGCGTCAGTCGTCACGACGACCCTCGGGGGTACGCCCAGATGCGCGCACAACGATCCGCACGATCCGCACGACCAGTTCAGGCCCTGGCCGGCCTTGTGCTGGCCGCCGCCCTGACGCTCACCGGCTGCAGCGCCTCCGACGACTCGGGGGGCTCCAGCAAGGCCGCCGGGGACGCGGCCGCCGATGCGGCGCAGCCGCAGGCGAGTGCGCGGGAGGGCGCCCCGGACAGCGGCTCCGGCGCCGGCCGGGCCTCCTCGGCGCCCAAGGTGAGCGCGAGCCACATCATCCGTACGGCCTCGCTGACGGTGCGGGTCAAGGACGTGCCGAAGGCCCTGGACGAGGCCCGCGCCACCACCGAGAACGCGGGCGGCTACGTCGGCAACGAGACCACGACCCGCGACGACGAGGGCCATGAGCGCACCCGCGTCGTCCTGCGGGTCCCCGTCGACCGGTACACCGAGGTCCTCACGGAACTGGAGGGCGCGGGCAGGCTGATCGAGCGCAGTGCCAAGGCGCAGGACGTCACCGACCAGGTCGTCGACGTGGAGAGCCGGATCAAGTCGCAGCGCGCCAGCGTGGCCCGGATCCGGGAGCTGATGGACCGGGCGACCAAGCTCAGCGACGTGGTCACGCTGGAGGGCGAGCTGAGCACCCGCCAGGCCGACCTGGAGGCGCTGCTGGCCCAGCAGACGTCCCTGAAGGACCGCACCAGCCTGGCCACCATCACCCTCTCCCTCTCCGAGACGCCGGTGAAGAAGGCCGCGAAGGACGACGATCCCGGCTTCCTGGACGCGCTCGCGGGCGGCTGGAACGCGTTCGTGACGATGCTGCGCTGGCTGGCGGTGACGTTCGGCGCCGTGCTGCCCTTCGCCGCGGTGGCGGCGCTGATCGTGCTGCTGTGGCTGAAGGTCCTGCGCCCCCGGCTGCCGCGCCGCCCGGCCGCGGCGCCCGCGACGACGGCACTGGGCCCGCTGCCGACGGCCCACCCGGCGCCGCGGCCCACGCGCGCGGGTGACGGGAACGTCGGCGGACAGGGCGGTGCGCAGGGTGACGGGCAGGGTGGCGGGCAGGACTGAAATGCCGGGCGCTCGTAGCGTGTTCGCATGAGCATGAGTGGTGCGAGTACCGCGACGGGTGTGCCGGGTGTGCCGAATACGCGAGAGCGACTGATCGTGATCGGGGGCGACGCCGCGGGAATGTCCGCGGCGTCGCAGGCGCGGCGCCTGAAGAGCGCCGACGAACTGGAGATCGTGGCGTTCGAACGCGGTCACTTCACCTCCTTCTCGGCCTGTGGCATCCCGTACTGGGTGGGCGGTGACGTCCTCGAACGCGACCGGCTGATCGCCCGGACGGCGCAGGAGCACCGCGCGCGGGACATCGACCTGCGCATGCGCACGGAGGTCACGGAGATCGACGTGGCCGGGGGGCGGGTACGCGCGCGTGACGTCGATTCCGGCGCCGAGTCCTGGACGTCGTACGACAAGCTCGTGATCGCGACCGGGGCCCGCCCGATCCGCCCGGACATGCCGGCTGCCGACGCCCCCGGCGTCCACGGCGTGCAGACCCTGGACGACGGCCAGGCCCTGATCGACACGCTGGCACGCACGCGTGGCCGCCGCGCGGTCGTGGTGGGCGCCGGTTACATCGGCGTGGAGATGGCGGAGGCGCTGATCAACCGCGGCTACGAGGTGACGGTCGTCAATCGTGGCAGCGAGCCCATGTCCACGCTCGACGCGGGCATGGGCCGTCTGGTGCACGAGGCCATGGAGGGCCTGGGCATCACGATGGTCAACGACGCCGAGGTCACCAAGATCCTCACCGGCGAGGACGGTCACGTCCGCGCGGTGGCCACGGAGGACACCGAATACCCGGCGGACGTGGTGGTCCTGGGCATCGGAGTCCACCCGGAAACCGAGCTCGCGCGAGCGGCCGGCCTCCCCCTCGGCGACCACGGCGGCCTGCTGACCGACCTGGCCATGCGCGTACGCGGCCACGAGAACATCTGGGCGGGCGGCGACTGCGTGGAGGTCCTCGACCTGGTCTCCGGCCGCGAACGCCACATCCCCCTCGGCACCCACGCCAACAAACACGGCCAGGTCATCGGCACGAACGCGGCCGGCGGTTACGCCACCTTCCCCGGCGTGGTCGGCACGGCCGTCAGCAAGGTCTGCGACCTGGAGATCGCCCGCACGGGCCTGCGCGAGAAGGACGCGCGCAGGGCGGGCCTGCAGTACGTGACGGCGACGATCGAGTCCACGAGCCGCGCGGGCTACTACCCGGGCGCCGCGATGATGACGGTCAAACTCCTCGCGGAACGCCGCACCGGCCGACTCCTGGGCGCACAGATCGTCGGCAAGGAGGGCGCGGGCAAACGCGTGGACATCGCGGCGGTGGCACTGACGGCCGGGATGACGGTGGAACAGATGGTGTCCCTGGACCTGGGCTACGCGCCTCCGTTCTCTCCGGTGTGGGACCCGGTACTGGTGGCAGCCAGGAAGGCGGCGAAGGCGGTGAACGCCGGAACCTCATGAACAGTACGGCGCGGCCGACGCCCCCAGGGGCGCGGGGAACTGCGCGACGGGCCACAACGGGCCGCAGCCGCCGAACCACCGCGCCCCTACGGCGTTCAGGCAGAACCGTTGATCCTCTCAATGGCCTGCCGAGCCTGCTCAGCCGGCGGCCGAGACGGCAACGACGACACGGACGCGCTCACACTCGGCATTGCGGCGGCAGCCGGCTGCTCCCCCGCCGGCTTCGCGTGCGCGGCGGACCGCGCGGAGCGCAACCGATGACTGACGGCCTCATCAAGCGTCACCGGCCGCTGCATCTGCGCGGCGAGCCGCCCCGCCTCCTGCCCCAGCCGGGCCACGTCTTCCCACGGCAGCCGCACCACCACGGCGAGCTCGGCCTCACCGTCGGGCAACGCATGAATCGCCGGAGGAGTAACTCGGTCGTTCATCGCCTGTTCCTCACGTAGTCCCCGCGACCCGCCTTCCCCGTGCCGCGGGCGGTTGCCGAGACATACGCACGCGGCGCGGGCGACGTTCACCGGTTCGCCACCCGGGTTGGCCGGACCGAGCCCTATTGAATTTACTTCAGCGCTCGGCAAAGTTTACCGAACACCGGGCGAAATACTCTCACAACATGGGTTGTGTGAGTTGATCTGACCCCACTAAAATGATTCCTTGATGTTTCAATGAAGGTTTCATGAAGAGTGGGAACATAGCCGTCGACCAGGGCTTCCCTTCTGAAAATTCCATGAAAACAACACCGAAAGCACGCCCGGGCAACCTAGCCACTGTCCGGATTGCTCCTTAATCCGCCAATCGAGAGGACATTGCATGGACAGGGCTCACGCTTTCTTTGCCACGATAGTCGGAGCGGTATTCCTGACGACCGTCCACGCAGGACCCACGACGGCCTCGACCCCGGCGATTACAGAACTGGCGAGTAGCCCGTCAGTTGCCACCCCCACCCTCCAGGACGAGCTGCCCTGGACGAAGCAGAAAGGCGAGTTCCCCTGGACGGGGATAGGGGCGTAAACACCCCGAAATACCGCTGAAATAACCGCCCACATCCCACCAGATCGGACACAATGCGTATGTCCCAAAAAGGACAACCGACCCAACGAGACACCACTCCGTCTCCGTGCGTGAACCTTTCGGCTCGCTGATCCGCTCGAATGAACCTACGGTCAGGACATGTCACGGTGCGTGATGACCCAAACAGCGAGTCCCCCCTGAAGCCGCTCACCCGCGACCGTGCCTTCGCGGTGATGTCCGAGCCGGACTTCGCGGCTGTGATGGACACCAACCTGACCGGCGCCTACCGCGTGGCCCGTGCCGGCGATGGAGGACTGGGTGATGACACCCGTGACCAGGATCCTCTTTCCTGTGAGCGCCCGAGCAGGGCTGGAAGATCCATGTCTCGGCCGGCCGCGACCAGGCCGACGGCACCCTGACCCCCGACCTGCGCCGCCCGGTGTTCACCGTCCCCGACTGGGCCCCCGTCCCGCCCTTCATCGGGGAACTGCTGGAGCGCCGCAGGACCGGACCGGAATGCCCTTACCGAATCCAGCGCGCCATGCATTTCTCGAACGTCGGCGGAGTCTATCCCGCCGAACGCATATCCGACGGAAAGGCCTGCGTCCTCAAGGAGGCACGACCCGGTGCCGGCCTCGAAATGAAATCCGATGACGCGGTCAATCGGCTGCGCCGGGAGAAGTGGGCGCTGCAGCGCCTGGCCGGCGCGGAGGGTGCCCCGGAATTACTCGACCACTTCACGATGGACAGCCATGAATTCCTGGCGATGGAATACGTGGACTCGTCGAACCTCTGGGTGTGGATGGCCCGCATCCACCCGATGATCGTCTCCGAGAACTCCTCCCCCGCGGACTACGCCGCCTACACCGAGCGCGTGGTGGCCGTCCTCGACCGCATCGAGCGGGTCCTGGCCGGATTCCACGCCCGGGGCGTCGGCTTCGGCGATCTGCACTACGGCAATGTGCTCGTCCGCCCCGACGGCTCGGTCGCCCTGATCGACTACGAGGCGTCCTTCGACGCCGCCGACACCGGGCATCTGCCGGCCGTCGCCACCATGGGCTTCTCGGCCGAGTCCGGCCACCGCGGCCTCGACCTCGACCGCTACTGCCTGGCCTCCCTGAAGGCGGCCCTGTTCCTGCCGTACGAGAAGCTGCGCGCCCTGGACCCCTCGAAGGTCGCCCAGCAACTGGACTTCATAGCCGAACGGTTCCCGCTGCCCGACGGCTGGCTCGACCCGGTGCGCGAGCTGCTGCTGCCCGCCGAGGGCTCCCCCGCAGCACCGCTCCGTCCCGCCCCGCACACCAGGGAGGCGGCCGTGTCGATGGCCTCGGCGATCGCGGCCTCCGCCGACCCGGCCCGCACCGACCGGCTCTTCCCGGGCGACTGCGAGCAGTTCACAACGGGAGGCGCCACCTTCGCCAACGGCGCCGCGGGCGTCCTTTGGACGCTGTCCGCCTGCGGCTTCCCGGTGGCCGACGCCCACCAGGAGTGGCTGCTCGAAGCGGCCGGGGCACCCAGACCCCGCCAGGGCTTCTACAACGGCACCCACGGCGTGGCCAACGTCCTGGACCACCTCGGCCACACCGACGCCGCCAGGAAGCTCATCGACCAGGCCATGGCGCCGTCCCGCGAGGCCCGGGGCATCGGACTGTACGACGGTCTGGCCGGTATCGGCCTCAACTACCTCCACCTGGCGGACCGTTGGCAGACCGTCGCCTTCGACGACGACATCCGCCGGATCGCCGACCTGCTCGGCGAGGCACTGCACGCCAACCGTCCGGTCACCGCCGCGTGGCACGGCGGGACGGCCCGCGCAAGCCAACTGCCGCCCGTCAAGGCCGGTCTGATGCGCGGCTGGTCCGGAGTGGCCCTGTTCTTCCTGCGGCTGTACGAGGTGTGGGGAGAGTCGGCCCACCTCGAACGGTCCGTGGCCGCCCTGCACCGCGACCTCGACCGCTGTGTGACGACGCCCAACGGTTCGTTGCAGGTGGAGGAGGCGGGCGTACGGACCCTGTGCTACCTCGACGTGGACAGCGCCGGTATCGCCCTGGTGGCGGACGAGGCGCTCACCGTGCACGAGGACGCCCGGCTGCGGGAGCAGCTGCCGGCCCTGCTGGCCGCCTGCACACCGGAGTTCGTGGTCATGCCCCAGCTGTTCATGGGCCGCACCGGACTCGTCGCCGCCCTGGAGCGCGCCGGTCGCCGCGATCCGTCCCTGGCCAAGGACCAGGTGGTGGCCCGGCATCTGGAGCGGCTCGGCTGGTACGCGCTGTCCTACGAAGGGCATCTGGCCTTCCCCGGCGACCTGCTGATGAAGCTGTCCATGGACGCCTCCACGGGCACGGCGGGCGTCCTGCTCGCCACCCAGGGAGTGATGGGCGCACAGGGCCGGTTCCTGCCCTTCTTCACCGACCGGCCGTCCCCCGCGGGCGGCCCCACAGACCCCCACTGATCTCTGATCGTGGGTTCGGACACCCCGTGTGTCCGGTGTTCCCCGGTTCACTCATGGAGCGCGAAAGGAGGTGCACATCATGGACCAGATCCTCGACCTGCAGGGCCTGGAGACCGCCGGCGACGAGGCGGAGCTCCCAACCTCCTCGGCCAGCACGGGCTGCTGAATCCCCTCCTGAGGGGACCCCTCACGGGGAAAAGGACCGGGTGTGAGGCGCCACTATCGCCTCACACCCGGTTCCGTCGTTGTGAACCATTATTGAGGCGGACCATGCCCGTAGCCCAGCCCCTTGCGCGCTTCGGCGTCAGCCGGCCCTCAGCGCGCGGTCTGCGTGTGGACGTACTCGACGAGCCGGGTCAGCGCGTCCGGGTCCGTGGACGGCATGACCCCGTGGCCCAGGTTGAAGACATGCCCCTCAAGGCCGGCCGCGGCATCGAGCACCTCGCGGGCCTTGACCTCGACCGCCTCCTGCGTGGTGAACAGGATGGTCGGGTCGAGGTTGCCCTGGAGCGCCTTGCCGGGACCGACCCGGCGGGCGGCCTCGTCGAGCGGCACACGCCAGTCGACGCCGACGACGTCCGCGCCGGCCTCGCCCATCGGCTTCAGCAGCTCACCGGTGCCGACACCGAAGTGGATGCGCGGCACGCCGTACCCGGCAACGGCGTCGAAGACCTTCGCGGAGGCGGGCATCACCGAACGCCGGTAGTCGGCGGGGGCGAGGGAGCCGACCCAGGAGTCGAAGAGCTGCACCGCGGAGGCGCCGGCCTCGATCTGCACCTTCAGGAAGGCGGCCGTGATGTCCGCGAGACGGTCGAGCAGGTCGGCCCAGAGCTCCGGGTCGCCGTACATCATCGCCTTGGCGTTCTCGTACGTGCGCGACGGACCGCCCTCGACGAGGTAGCTCGCGAGGGTGAAAGGTGCCCCGGCGAAGCCGATGAGCGGGGTCGAGCCGAGCTCGCCGGTGAGCAGACCGATGGCCTCGGTGACGTACGAGACGTCCTCGGGGGTCAGATCACGCAGCCGGGCCAGGTCGGCGCGGGTGCGGATGGGCTGCTCGACGACCGGGCCGACACCGGGCTTGATGTCGAGGTCGATGCCGATGGCCTTGAGCGGGACGACGATGTCGCTGAAGTAGATCGCCGCGTCCACGTTGTGCCGACGCACGGGCTGCAGGGTGATCTCGGTGACCAGCTCGGGCCGCATGCAGGATTCCAGCATCGGGATGCCCTCGCGCACCTTGCGGTACTCCGGCAGCGAGCGCCCGGCCTGACGCATGAACCACACCGGGGTGTGCGGCACGGGTTCGCGCCTGCACGCCTTGAGGAAGGCGGAATCCTTGACTGCGTCGGGCGTGGCCGAAGGCGGCGTCTGGTTGGCACTCACGGGGCCAAGTCTCGCACGGCGGCGAAAGCCCCGGCGCCGGGGTTGCCGTGTTGTCCGGGTGTCTCTCCCTGCACGAAGCCCCCGTTCCCCTTAATCTTCCCGGCATGGCTGCGGCTCAGGGAAGACTGTCGGACGGCACCGGGGGAATGGATGAGGCAAGGGACGGCGGGGAGGCGGACCGGCATTCACGCAGTACGGCACCACCGGCTTTCCGCGCCGCGGTAGAGGCTCTGCGCAGCAGCCGCCTGCGGCCGCAGATCGAGGTCGAGCAGACCAAGGCACCCCAGCGACTGGCCCCCTACGCGTACGCGCTGGAGGCCACCGTCGTCGACGGCGACCAGGATCTGGCCGACGGCCGTCTGGTGCTGCTGCACGACCCGGAGGGACACGACGCCTGGCGGGGCACCTTCCGTCTGGTGACGCTCGTGCGGGCGGAACTGGAGCCGGAGATGGCCGCCGATCCGCTGCTGCCCGACGTGTGCTGGTCCTGGCTGACCGGTGCGCTCCAGGCGCGCGGACTGTCGTACGGCGAACCGAGCGGCACCGTCACACGGGCGAGCTCCCACTACTTCGGGGGCCTGTCCGAACGTCCGGCGGCCTCGCAGATCGAGATCCGCGCCTCCTGGACCCCGCGCGAGGGCCTGGGCGGCGTGCCGGACACGGCGGCCCACCTGACGTCCTGGTGCGATCTGCTCGCCCAGGTCGCGGGCCTGCCGCCGGCGGGGCCGGGCGACGCTTCGGTGGTGACACTGCCGCAGCGCCGTGACCCGCAGGCCCGCTGACCACCGGCGACACGACACCACGGACTTGACCGTCACTTTGTCGATACGGCCACTTTCGGTCAGGAAATAGTCCTTGATCGAACCGATTCACTCACCGAACGATCGACCACGTGTCTGAATTGCCCCGATTGTTACTCACTAAATCGTGATCTTTCCCTAAAGGGCCACGGGTTTGGTGCCGAAGACGACTGTGACCTTGAAAGCCGTCCCCGCACCCCAGGAGGCCTGGTGTCCGTTCTCCTTGAGCAGCCCGCAAGCCTGGTCGCCTACCGCCCGAACAAGCCGACCGCCATGGTGGTCGTGGCCGATCCCCGCGTCCGCTCCACCGTCACCCGCCATCTCTGGGCGCTCGGTGTGCGCGACGTCATCGAGGCCTCGTCCATCGCGGAGGCTCGTCCCCGCATCGGCAACCCCCGCGATATCTGCGTGGCCGACGTCCACCTGCCCGACGGTTCCGGCCTCACGCTCCTGTCTGAGACCCGGGCCGCGGGCTGGCCCAACGGCCTCGCCCTGTCCGCCGCCGACGACATCGGCGCCGTACGCAACGCCCTCGCGGGCGGTGTGAAGGGCTACGTCGTCACCGGCACCCGCACCAACGTCGGGCTCCCCACCCGGCCAGGTGCCGCCCCCATCGGCGCCGCCGCCGCCCGTATGCACCGTCGCCACCCGGGTGCCCCGAGCCACCCGGGCGGCTACCGCGAGCTCTCCGGTCGTGAGGTCGAGGTGCTGCGGCTGGTGGCGGAGGGCCAGTCGAACAAGGCGATCGGCGTCTCGATGGGCCTGTCCGCCCTGACCGTCAAGAGCCACCTCGCCCGCATCGCCCGCAAGCTCGGCACCGGTGACCGCGCCGGCATGGTCGCCGTGGCCCTGCGGACGGGCATCATCCACTGATACCTGCTACCTACTGAACCCTTGATCGTGCCCTGACGTGAACGGGATCGGCCGCTGATCCCCCTCCACGTCCCTACCTGTCGTGAACCGGGCCCTTCACTCACCCGACCGGTTCACGCCCCTCAAGCGCCCGCCGACGGAACGTTCCGTCGGCGGGCGCTGTCCATGTGGCGGGCGCTGTCCATGCGACGGCCTGACCCGCGCAAGTGAAGATCACTCGCGGGCCGGAGCGGGAGGCTGTGAAGACCGGCGGGGCGGGCGGCCCGGACTGATAGGCATGCGCACCGACGAGCGCCGCCTTCCGGCCCTCGTGATCCTCTCGCCCCGAAACGGAGCCCGCCATGCCCAAGTCCCCCTCCTCCTTGGCCTCTTGGAGCCTCGCCGCCGCAGCCGCCGCCGCGCTGCTGGTGGGTTGCTCGTCGGAGGCCAAGCTGGCCAAGGACGAGGTGGCGAACTCGGTGGCCGAGAAGCTCGCCGCGCAGACGGGTCAGCCCAAGCCGGACGTCACCTGCCCCGAGGACCTCGTCGGCAAGGTCGGCACCTCGTTGCGCTGCAAGCTCACCGCGACCGACGGCACCAGCTTCGGTGTGACCGTCAAGGTCAACTCCGTCGAGAACAGCACGATCCGCTACGACATCAAGGTCGACGAGACCGCCTCCTGAGCCGGACCGGGCCGCGCCCGCTGGGCCGTCCCGGCGGGCGCGGGGGAAATGTGTGACCGCGAGGTGCGGATTGTGATGGAGCGCCGGGGGGTCGGGCCCGCGGAGGGGCCTCCGGGGATGCTGGCACCATGAGTGGAATCGAAGCAGTCCTGTTCCTGCTGGCGTGTGGCGGCGTCGTGGCTCTCGTCGTGTGGGACCGCCGGGGCAAGGCCCGCAAGAAGCGCCGGTCCGAAGAGGCGTACGCGCAGCTGCGGTCGTTCGCCGAGAGCCGCGGGTGGACTTACGAGGAGGGCGTGCCGAGCCTCGTCGACGCGTATCAGGGGGCCGAGCCACTCCCGGTCAAGGCCAGCGGCGTCATGGGGGACAACGTCGTCAGCGGCACTTACCGCGGATTCGGCTTCCGCGCCTTCGAGTACCGCTACTACAACAGCGACATCGACTCCGAGTCGACGCAGGTCATCGTCCACTCCATCTGGGCCCTGAACCTGGGCGTGGAGGTTCCGGACCTGCGCGTCTACCGCGACGGCTGGTTCGACACCCTCTTGCGGGGACGGGCCATGGAGCTGGGAATCCCGGGGCTCGACAAGGACTTCCACATCGTCTCCCGCGACGAGGAGCGTGCCCGGCCGGTACTGCTCGGCGGTCTGGCGGAGTTCCTCACGTCCGACCCTCGCGCCTTGGAGATGCCGCTCCGCCTCCACGACGGTCAGCTGATCACCTCGCGGGCGCGGACCAAGCTGAGCGGTGAGACGTTCGACGAACCCCTTGAGTATCTCGTCGACGCCGCGGGCCACCTGGGATCCCTGTCACCTGCCCGGCCTCCGCAGGCGCCGTAGGACAGCCGCCCAGAGGCGCACGATGCGGTCGCGCTATGAAGCTTCCCGGTAGGAATCATGTGAGGCCCAGGGCCGGTGCCGCCGAGTCTTTGCCTTGGGAGACCCTCTTTACGTTCTCAACAATCAGGGCACGGACGCGCGTTCGCGCCCCTTGGACGTAGAGGGGGGAGCGGATGGGCCAGTTCGATGTGGAGCCGTCCGAACTGCGGTCGGCTTCCAAGAAGATCAAGGACTCCGTGGGCAAGAGCGACAAGGTGAAGCTCGACGAACTCGGAAAAGCGAGCGGCGACTTCGGCCACGGCGACGCGGCCAAGGAGTTCGGGCAGCTGATGGCCACCTGGATGCAGGCCATCAAGAGCCCGATGAAGGAGGACGGGGAGAACTCGTCGGCAAAGCTGGACGAGAACGCCGCGTCCTACGAGCGCTCCGAGCGGGAGTCCCAGAACCACTTCACCGGCCCCGCGGTCGCCGGCCCGAGCTACTGACGGGGAAGCAATGGCGGCACAACTCGGGTCCACCCGGGACCCTCGCGAACTGATCCCGGGCAACCCGTCGAAGCTCACGGACGACGCGGACAAGCTCGACGGCCATGCGAAGACCCTCGACGGCATCGGGGACGAGCTCGACTCCGTCCGTATTCCCAGCTGGCACGGCCAGGCCGGCGACGCCTTCTGGGAGGACTTCTCGGGCCAGAAGCAGAAGTGGTACCGCGGCTCGGATTCGCTCAGCGCGGCCGCAGGAGCACTGCGGGACTACGCCAGGGCCCTCACGTGGGCCCAGGGGCAGGCGGAAGAGGCCATCCGGCTGTACGACGGGGGCGACGAGAGCGGCGGCGAGCAACTGCTGGAGTCGGCGCGCGCCCATGTCGAGTCGGAGGGCGACGCGGTGGCCAAGAAGTTCAAGGCGCAGGGCGGCGAGGGCGACAACGCGCCCGACTGGCTCTTCTGGGCCTCCGAAGCGACGCAGGACGACACCGGCGCGACGTCGAAGAAGATTCAGCGCACCGAGCTGGAACGGGCACCCGAGACAAAGCCCGTCGGGGCCTGGGGCGACCACAAGAACATGACGCAGGCGCAGCGGGAAGCGCTGCGCGAGGGCAAGGGCCCGGGCGTGACCGTGGCCGGCCCTTCCGTCTCGGCCGACGCCAAGGTGTGGGGCGCCGAGGCCAGGGGCCGCGGTGAGTTCGCGGGCGGCGAGGTCTCCGGCAAGGCCGGCGTCAATCTCCTCGGCGTCGACGCCTCCGCCGGAGTGGGGCTCGTGGACGGCAACGCCACCGCTCAGGCGTCCGGCAAGGCCTACCTCGCCCAGGCCACGGCCGAAGGCAAGTACGGGGTCGGTGTGTTCGAGGCCTCCGGCAAGGGCGAGGCGTACGTGGGCGCCGAGGCCGGCGTAAAGGGCTCCATCGGCACGGACGGTGTCCACGTGGGCGGCGAGGCCTTCGCCGGTGCCAAGGCCACCGCCGAGGGGCACGCCTCCGTCGCCGGTGTCGGTGTCGGTGGCACGGCGGAGACCTGGGCCGGTGCCGGCGCCGAGGCCCACTTCGACGCCGGCATGAAGGACGGCAAGTTCGTCATCGGCGGGGACGTGGGCGTCGCCCTGGGCGTCGGCGGCAAGCTCGGCGGCCAGATCGAGATCGACCCGGGCAAGGTCACCGACGCGGCCGGCGACGCGGTCGACGCGATCGGGGACTGGTTCGACTGACCTGCCGCGGGGGAGCCCCGCCCAGGGCTCCCCGCCGTCGCCTCTTCCCCCCTCGCTTCCCGTACCGTCGGAACCCGTACCGCAAGGAGTTGATCCACCATGCCGGGCACACTTCCGGTGCCGCTCAACGTCGAGCTCCCGCAGGGCTGGCAGTCCGCGCCCCCGGACGAGGTCGGCGCCCCGCACGCCGCCTTCGTCGCGGTGCACATGGCCTCCCGGGGCCAGGGCTTCATGCCGAACATCACGGTCACCGGCCACACTCTCGAAGGCTCGTCGAGCCTGCACGGCCTCGCCGAGGAGTCGGTGCGGCGGCTGCGCGAGAACGTCGGCGCCGTCGAGATCGTCAAGCGCACCGAGGTGGGCACCTCGCCCGCGCCGGGCCTGATCGACGCCCCCGGGATCGTGCAGAACCTGCGCATCCAGGCCACCGTCAACGGGCAGCCGATGGAGCTCGCGCAGAGCCAGTTCATCCTGGTGCTGGAGAACGAGCAGCGGCGCAGCGAACGCGCCGAGATCGAGATCGCGCTGACCGCGAGGGCGAGCCAGCTCCAGGACGTCCTTGAGGACTTCCAGACCTTCGTCTCCACCCTCCGCCCGGCCACCCCCACCGCGGAGGGCTAGCCGGTTCCCGGTCTTCGCGAAAGCATTCGCAGCTGACAGGGCCGCCGGCGGCGCACCCCCGGCGGTTCGTGGGGGTGGTGGATATCATCTTCGGGGTTGTGATGGGCTGCTTTCGGGGGATTCCGGCGGGCCGGAAGCCATGTCGAAGGCGGAGATGGCCGAGAAGCATCGGTATGGCGCGAGAAAGCGCTAGCCGTGTTTCTGCAGGTCAGGGCCAACGTGTCCAGAAGGCGCAGGTCAGGCGCTCGCGCATACAGATACCCTTGACATGTGACCGACGCCCAAGAGACCGCAGCAGACAGTTCACTGCGAACCACCGGAGGCGCCCCTCCGGACGACGGCGGATCTTCTGTTACGGAGGCGCCGATCCCTTTGCTGGAACCCCGCGAGGGCATTCCGCCCGTGATCGCCGACGAGGCCGCGCTCGCCGAGGTGATCGCCGCCTTCGCCGCGGGCTCGGGCCCCGTCGCCGTCGACGCCGAACGCGCGTCCGGCTACCGCTACGGCCAGCGCGCCTACCTGGTGCAGCTGCGCCGCGCGGGCGCGGGGTCCGCGCTGATCGACCCCGTGGCCTGTCCCGACCTGTCCGGGCTCGGCGCGGCGCTGTCCGGTGTGGAGTGGGTGCTGCACGCCGCCACCCAGGATCTGCCGTGTCTGCGTGAGATAGGCATGGTGCCCACCCGGCTGTTCGACACCGAGCTGGCCGGGCGGCTCGCCGGGTTCCCCCGAGTCGGCCTCGGCGCGATGGTCGAGAGCGTGCTCGGGTTCGTCCTGGAGAAGGGGCACTCGGCCGTCGACTGGTCGACCCGCCCGCTGCCCGAGCCGTGGCTGCGGTACGCGACGCTGGACGTCGAGCTCCTGGTCGATCTGCGTGACGCGCTGGAGAAGGAGCTGGACCGGCAGGGGAAGCTGGAGTGGGCGCTGCAGGAGTTCGACGCGATCGCGTCCGCGCCGCCCGCCGAGCCGCGCAAGGATCCCTGGCGGCGGACGTCCGGGATGCACAAGGTGCGGCGGCGCCGGCAGCTGGGTGTGGTGCGGGAGCTGTGGCAGACCCGGGACCGTATCGCTCAGAAGCGGGACGTGTCGCCGGGGAAGGTGCTGTCCGACGCGGCCATCGTGGAGGCGGCGCTCGCCCTGCCGGGGAACGCGCATGCCCTTGCCGCGCTGAATGGTTTCGGTCATCGGATGGGGCGGCGGCAGCTGGAGCAGTGGCAGGCCGCCGTCGACCGCGCGAAGGCCCTGACCGAGTCGCAGCTGCCGGCGCCCGGGCAGCCCGTCACCGGTCCTCCGCCGCCGCGCGCCTGGGCCGACAAGGATCCGGTCGCTGCGGCTCGGCTGACCGCGGCTCGGACCGCGATCTCGGCGCTGGCCGAGCAGCTCAACATGCCTCAGGAGAACCTGATCACTCCGGATACGGTGCGGCGGGTGTGCTGGGAGCCGCCGAAGGTGGTGAGCGCCGAGTCGGTGGCGGAGGCGCTGGCCGCTCATGGGGCTCGGGGCTGGCAGGTCGAGCAGGTCACGCCGGTTCTGGTGGCCGCGCTGTCCGCCTAGTCGCCGTATGCCCGAAGGGCCTCTCACCTGGTCGCGCCCTTCGTGAAGCCGTTGTAGATGAAGCGCTGCAGGAGCAGGAAGACGATCAAGGTCGGCAGGATCACCAGTACGGCTCCTGCCGAGATCGTTTCCCAGTGGGCGCCGAACGGGCCCTTGAAGCGGAACAGCGACGTCGAGATCACGCCAAGGTCCTCGGACGGCATGTAGAGGAACGGGATGTAGAAGTCGTTGTAGGTGGTGATGCCCTTGACGATCACCACCGTCGCGATCGCCGGTTTCAGCAGAGGCAAGATGATCCGGCGGTAGATCGTGAAGGCGCTCGCGCCGTCCAGGCGGGCCGCCTCGTCCAGGGAGGTCGGGATCGAGCGGACGAACTGCAGGAAGATGTAGATCGAGACGATGTCCGTGCCCATGTAGAGGACGATCGGCGCCCAGAGGCTGTCGAACATGCCGAAGCTGTTGACGATCTGGAAGGTCGCCACCTGGGTCGTGACTCCCGGGACCAGGGCGGCGACCAGGAACAGGGCCACGACCAGCTTCTTGAAGCGGAAGGTGAAGCTGTCGATGGCGTACGCCGTCATCGAGCCGATGAGGACCGTGCCGCCGATGGCGAAGACCAGGATGATCGCCGTGTTGGCGAGGGCCGGGAGCATACGGCCGTCCTGGAACGCCGTCGCGTAGTTGTGGAGATGTACTGACCCCGAGAGGGTCCACGGCACCCCGACGGTGTGACCTTCGCCGCTCCCGCCCCCGGGACTGGGCAGCTACGTTACTCATAAGTAGCATGGCCATGAGCAAGCGCTCAGCGTCCCGCACCTCTGGAGGAGAGCCATCGTGCCTCGTACCGTCAGGGACGTCGTCTTCGTCGACGGCGTCCGCACCCCGTTCGGCAAGGCGGGCCCGAAGGGCATCTACCACGAGACCCGCGCCGACGACCTCGTCGTCAAGGCGATCCGGGAGCTGCTGCGCCGCAACCCGGCTCTGGACCCGAAGCAGATCGACGAGGTCGCCATCGCCGCGACCACGCAGATCGGTGACCAGGGCCTGACCCTCGGTCGTACGGCGGGCATCCTGGCCGGCCTCCCCCAGTCGGTGCCCGGCTACTCCATCGACCGTATGTGCGCCGGCGCCCTGACCGCCGTGACGAGCGTCGCCGGTTCGATCGCGTTCGGTGCCTACGACGCCGTCATCGCCGGTGGTGTCGAGCACATGGGCCGCCACCCGATGGGCGAGGGCGTGGACCCGAACCCGCGGTTCGTGAGCGAGAAGCTGGTCGACGAGTCCGCGCTGTTCATGGGCATGACGGCGGAGAACCTGCACGACCGCTACCCCACCATCACCAAGCAGCGCGCCGACGAGTACGCGGTGCGCTCGCAGGAGAAGGCCGCGAAGGCGTACGCCAACGGCAAGATCCAGCAGGACCTGGTGCCGATCTCCGTACGCCGGACCAACGCCGAGGCGGGCGAGACGGGCTGGGGCCTGGTCACCGCCGACGAGCCGATGCGCCCGGGTACGACGCTTGAGAGCCTGTCCGGTCTGAAGACGCCGTTCCGCGTCCACGGCCGCGTCACGGCCGGTAACGCGGCCGGTCTGAACGACGGTGCGACCGCCTCGATCATCGCGAGCGAGGACTTCGCCCGCGAGAACAACCTGCCGGTCAAGATGCGCCTCGTCTCGTACGCCTTCGCGGGCGTCGAGCCAGAGGTCATGGGCTACGGCCCGATCCCGGCCACCGAGAAGGCCCTCGCCAAGGCCGGTCTGTCGATCGAGGACATCAACCTCTTCGAGATCAACGAGGCCTTCGCCGTCCAGGTGCTCGCCTTCCTGGAGCACTACGGCATCGCCGACGACGACGCGCGCGTCAACCAGTACGGCGGCGCCATCGCGTACGGCCACCCGCTCGCCTCGTCGGGTGTGCGTCTGATGACGCAGCTGGCCCGCCAGTTCGAGGAGCAGCCGGAGGTCCGTTACGGCCTCACCACCATGTGTGTCGGCTTCGGCATGGGCGCCACGGTGATCTGGGAGAACCCGAACCACAAGGACGCCGGAGGCAACAAGTGAGCACCACCGAACTCCTGAAGGGCGCGGCCGAGCTGTTCCCGGACGAGGTCGTGACGTCCGCGCACGTACGTCACCTCGACCTGCCGTCCGGCGCCGGGCGCTTCGCCCTGATCACGCTGGACAACGGCTTCGACCACACCAAGCCGACCACCTTCGGCCCGGCGTCGCTGGCGAACCTGAACGCCGCCATCGACCAGGTCGAGAAGGAGGCCGCGGACGGCGACATCGTCGGCGTCGGCATCACCGGCAAGCCGTTCATCTTCGCCGTCGGCGCCGACCTCAAGGGCGTCGAGCTGCTGAAGGAGCACAAGGACGCGCTGGCCATCGGCAAGGGCGGCCACGAGGTCTTCAAGCGGCTGTCGGGCCTGGCCGTGCCGACCTTCGCCTACTACAACGGTGCCGCGATGGGCGGTGGCGTCGAGGTCGGTCTGCACTGCAAGTACCGCACCGTCTCGAAGGCGCTGCCGGCGTTCTCGCTCCCCGAGGTGTTCCTGGGCCTGGTCCCGGGCTGGGGCGGCTGCACGATCCTGCCGAACCTGATCGGCGCCGACAAGGCCGTCTCGGTGATCATCGAGAACAGCCTCAACCAGAACAAGCAGCTCAAGGGCCAGCAGGTCTTCGACCTCGGCATCGCCGACGCCATCTTCGAGGGCGCCGACTTCCTGGAGCAGTCGCTGATCTGGACCGCCCAGGTGCTGAAGGGCGACGTCGAGGTCGAGCGTCCGGTGATCGACCGCGGTGAGGCCTGGGACCAGGCCGTCGCCAAGGGCCGCTTCATCGCGGACAGCAAGGTGCACGGGGCCGCTCCGGCCGCCTACCGCGCCCTCGACATCATCGCCGCCGCCAAGAACGGCGACCTGCAGCAGGGCTACGACGCCGAGGACAAGGCGCTCGCCGACCTGATCATGGGTGGCGAACTGCGCTCCGGCATCTACGCCTTCAACCTGGTGCAGAAGCGCGGCAAGCGCCCGGCCGGCGCCCCGGACAAGAACCTGGCCCGCCCGGTCACCAAGGTCGGCGTGGTCGGCGCGGGCCTGATGGCCTCGCAGCTGGCGCTGCTCTTCCTGCGCCGCCTGGAGGTCCCGGTCGTCCTCACGGACATCGACCAGGAGCGCGTCGACAAGGGTGTGGGCTACGTCCACGCCGAGATCGAGAAGCTGCTCGGCAAGGGCCGTATCAACCAGGACAAGGCCAACCGTCTGAAGGCCCTGGTCAGCGGTGTGCTGGACAAGGCCGAGGGCTTCGCGGACGCCGACTTCATCATTGAGGCCGTGTTCGAGGAGATCGGCGTCAAGCAGCAGGTGTTCGCGGAGGTCGAGGCGGTCGCCCCGGCGCACGCGATCTTCGCCACCAACACCTCCTCCCTCTCCGTGTCGGAGATGGCGTCGAAGCTGAAGAACCCCGAGCGGGTCGTCGGCTTCCACTTCTTCAACCCGGTCGCGGTCCTGCCGCTGCTTGAGATCGTCCGTGGCGAGAAGACGGACGACGCCTCGCTGGCCACGGCCTTCGCCGTCGCCAAGAAGCTGAAGAAGACCGCGGTCCTCACCAAGGACGCTCCGGCGTTCGTCGTGAACCGCATCCTCACCCGCTTCATGGGCGAGATCCAGAACGTCATCGACGAGGGCACCCCGGTCGAGGTGGCGGAGAAGGCGGTGGAGCCCCTGGGCCTGCCGATGTCTCCCCTCGTCCTCCTTGAGCTGGTCGGTCCCGCGATCGGTCTGCACGTCTCGGAGACCCTCAACCGGGCCTTCCCGGACCGCTTCACGGTCTCGCCGAACCTCGCGGCCGTCGTCAAGGCGGGCAAGCGCGGCTTCTACGTCTACGACTCCGGGAAGCCGGAGCTGGACCCGGAGGTCGCCGCGCTGCTGAAGCAGGGCGACTCGGTCCTCACCGAGGAGCAGGTCCGCGACCGGGTCCTCGACGCGGTGGCGCAGGAGATCGGGCTCATGCTCGACGAGGGCGTCGTCGCCGAGGCCCAGGACATCGACCTGTGCCTGATCACGGGCGCCGGCTGGCCCTTCCACCTGGGCGGCATCACGCCGTACCTGGACCGCGAGGGTGTCTCCGAGCGCGTGAACGGCAAGAAGTTCCTGGCGCCGGGTGTGGCCTCGGTTCCGGCGTAACCGCACTCGTGGCAGGTACTCGTACGCGCGTACCTGTGCACACGCGAAGGGCCCCCGCCGCTGTGGCGGGGGCCCTTCGCGTCGCCGGTGATCAGACCTCGCGCCACGCCTCCAGCGCCAGCCCCGGCTCGTCCTTGCGCCGGGTGACGAGGAGTCGGCCGGTGGACGGGGACAGGGAGGCGGCGACGACGCGTTCGTCCTCGTCGACCGTCAGCGCGACGACCGCGTCCGCCGGGAGCTGCGGTCCCGACTCGGTCCACCAGGCGCCCGCCGACTCCTGCTCCGTCGGATACGCGGCGAAGGCGATGCGGCCGCTCGCCGAGCGCTGGGCTAGCAACGTGCAGTCGTGGCCGTCGAGTTCGCAGCGGATCGCGGAGACCGGGCCGGGGCCGGCGGACGCCAGCAGGGTGACCGGCTTGGTGCCGGGGCGCCAGGCGCACAGGTCGCCGGAGTCGTCGGCGTAGAAGAGGGTGGTGTGCTCGGCGGAGGTGGCCAGGGCGTGCAGGCTGCCCGCCCGGACCGGGGTCTCCACCGCCTCCTCCAGGACCGGGACGCTGCCCGGCTTCTCCTGCCGCCAGTGCAGGAGGGCGCCGGGGACGGTCGCGTACAGCTCGACCAGCCCGGACTCCCCCGTAACCGCCGCCGTCCGGTCGTCCACCTCGCTGCCCTTGAGGTCGCGCCACGGCCCCCAGCCGCCGACCTCCTTCTGACCGCGCATGCTGACGCCGCCCGCCCTGTTGCGGACGAAGACATGGGCCCGCCCCACCGCGTCGACCGTGACGGCGGGAGTGCCGGTGCTGTCGCCGGACTTGTCGGGGTGGCCGATGGAGATCCAGTCCAGGGCGGCAAGCCGCGGCCGGAAGTGCGTGGAGTGGACCAGGCCCGCCTCGCCCGCCCTGGTGGGACGCCAGGCGGCCAGATGGGCGTAGGCGTCGGCGCCGTGGCCGACCGCGGGGCCCGGGCGCAGCTTCTGGTCGCCGCCGACCCGGCGTGGGGGTTCCCAGGGGCCGCCGGGTCCGAGTTCCGCCCGGCACAGCACGGCGTCGTCGGTCGGCAGATAGACGCTGAGGCGGCCGTCGCGGCCGCGGATGAGCCAGTCGCCGTTCACCGGTTCACTCTATTCGGGGGTGCAGCGCCGGGTGGCCCCGGCCCCGGGCAAGCTGGATCACAGCAGCAACGTCAGCAGCAACGTCCGTACGAGAACAGGAAGTCGACGTCATGACCGACAAGCTCACCGTGAGCGTCCTGGGCACCGGCATCATGGGCGCCGCGATGGCCCGCAACCTGGCGCGAGCCGGACACGGCGTCCGCGCCTGGAACCGCACCCGCGCCAAGGCCGAGCCGCTGACCGCCGACGGCGCGTTCGTCGCCGACACCCCCGCCGAGGCGGTCCAGGGCGCCGATGTCGTCCTGACCATGCTGTACGACGGTCCCGCGACGCTGGACGTCATGCACGAGGCGGCGCCCGGGCTGCGTGCCGATGCCGTGTGGATGCAGTCGACGACGGCCGGGATCGACTTCATCACCGACCTGGCCGCCTTCGCCCGCGAGCACGGCCTGGTCTTCTACGACGCCCCCGTGCTGGGCACCCGTCAGCCCGCCGAGGCCGGTCAGCTCACCGTGCTGGCGGCCGGGCCGGTCGAGGGACGGGACACGGTGACGCCGGTGTTCGACGCCGTCGGCGCCCGCACGGTGTGGACCGGCGAGGACGGCGGGGCGGGCACCGCGACCCGCCTGAAGCTGGTCGCCAACAGCTGGGTGCTCGCGGTGACCAACGCGGCCGGCGAGGTGCTGGCACTCGCCAAGGCCCTGGACGTGGACCCGCAACGCTTCTTCGAGGTGATCGACGGCGGCCCGCTCGACATGGGGTATCTGCGGGCCAAGACCGGCCTGGTGCTGAACGACCGGCTGTCCCCGGCCGCGTTCGCGGTGACCACGGCGGCGAAGGACGCGCGGCTCATCGTGGAGGCGGGTGAGCGGCACGGCGCCCGCCTGGACGTGGCCGAGGCGAGCGCGGAACGCTTCGAACGGGCGGCTGCGCTGGGGCACGGGGACGAGGACATGGCGGCGGCGTACTTCGCGAGCTTCGAGGATGCCGAGGACGCCTGATCTGCACTGGGCAACGGGGTACGGGAGCACGGGAGCCAGGCGCTGCCGCCGGCAGCAGGGTCGGCGTTCAGCGACGGCAGACGAGGATGCCGGCCATGGACCTGACCTCGAAGGCCCCGTACCGGGCGATGTGGTCGACGAGGATTGTGCGGGCCCGCTCGATCGTGGCCTCGAACGGCACGTCGTACTGGTCCGCCCACGCCCGGTAGGACGCCATGTGTGCGATGACCGGCCCGGGCTCCCGGACCGTGACGGTGCCGGGGAGTTCGATCGTCTCCACCCGGCCGAACTCCTCCCCCAGCAGGGCCGGAGCCTGCTCCAGGGTGAAGCGGGCACCGAGCGCGATACGGGCCGGGCCGCGTCCGGTGCCGAGGACGTCGCCCGCGGCCCGCTGCCACAGGTCTTCGAGTTCCGCCTTGTCCCGGGCACGGGTGGTGGAGGCGACCAGCACGCCGTCACGGGCGACCACGCGGGACAGCTCCCTGATCGCCCGGGGAATGTCCGGGACGTGGTAGAGCATGTGCAGCGCCAAGGCCGCGCCGACACTCCCCGTGGCCAACGGCAGCCGCGTGGCGTCCGCCACGGCGACTGGTCCGGGGACGCCCGCGAGGATGCCGGGAGAGAGGTCCAGTCCGAGCAGCGCCAGGTCGGGCCGGTCCGCGCGGAGCCGCTGGATGAACGTGCCGTTGCCGCACCCGACGTCGACCACTCGCCCGCGTACGCCCCTGAGCTGCTCGGCGACGAGACCGGGCAGGTCGTGACGGGGCGTCTGCCACCGGTAGAGCGCCTGACGGGCGGCCAGGTCCCGGCCGCTGCGGTAGGCGCTGCCGGTGAGGCGGGCCCTGTCTGTGACGGCGGCGTCGTGTGCGGCGGACTGTTCGGTCACGTCGTCGGCTCCGGTGGTCGGCGCATGCAGGGTCACCTCACCAGATACCCGAACCGCCCGGGCTCGGCACACGCCGTCCGGGCTCCGCACACGACGCCCGGTCAGGTCACCGGCGTGTCCCGCCATGGGACCCTTGCCGCATGACTGAGGACGTCCCCCTGCTCGTGATCGTCGACGCCGCGAACGTGGTCGGATCGGTGCCCGACGGATGGTGGCGGGACCGGCGGGGGGCCGCGGAGCGGTTGCGGGACCGGCTGGCGTCGGACGGGGTGCCGGGGCGTGCGGGGCCCGTCGAGATCGTGCTCGTGGTGGAGGGGGCGGCGCGTGGCGTGGAGCCGGTGCCGGGGGTGCGGGTGGAGTCCGCGGCCGGGAGCGGGGACGATCACATGGTCGAGCTCGTCGGGCGGGCGGGGGGCCGGCCCTGCCTGGTGGTGACCGCGGACCGTGAACTGCGGCGGAGGGTGACGGAGTTGGGCGCGGAGGTGGCGGGGCCGCGTTCGGTGCGGCCGGGGCCGTCGTAGCCGTAATAGCCGTAATAGCCGTAATAGCCGTAATAGCCGTAACCAGTGGTGAACGCTGTCCGGCCCCGCAGTTCCCGCCGAGGCAGGACGTACGGGGCCGGAGATTCGGGCCGCAAGGCCATCCGTCAACCGTGCGGCTCGACTACTCGGCGTCTCCGCGCGGCGGCTTTGTCACCTCGCCCACGGTCGTCTCCTCATGCCGTGCGAGGCGGCTGTGGGTGCGGCCGTAGAGGAAGTACACGAAGAAGCCCACGACCATCCAGATGGCGAACCGGACCCATGTCTCGGCGGGCAGGTTGATCATCAGCCACAGCGAGGCGAGGACCGACAGGATCGGGAGGACCGGCACCCACGGGGTGCGGAACGACCGGTGCAGGTCGGGGCGGGTCCTACGGAGGATGATGACGCCGATCGCCACGACCACGAAGGCGAACAGGGTGCCGATGTTCACCAGGGCCGCGAGTTCGGTCAGCGGGGTGAAGCCGGCGAGGACCGCGATGATCACGCCGAGCAGGATGGTCGGCCGGTGCGGGGTCTTGAACCGCGGGTGGACGTGGGAGAAGAAGCGCGGCAGCAGTCCGTCCCGGCTCATCGCGAAGAAGACCCGGGTCTGGCCGAGGAGCAGGATCATGCAGACCGTCGTCAGGCCGACCGCGGCGCCGAAGCTGATGAAACCGGCGTACCAGGGATGTCCGGTCTCCTTGAAGGCGTCGGCCAGCGGGGCGTCGACGGACAGCTTGGTGTAGTGCTGCATGCCCGTGACGACGATCGACACGGCGACGTACAGCGTGGTGCAGATGAGGAGGGAACCGAGGATGCCGCGCGGCATGTCACGCTGCGGGTTCTTGGTCTCCTCGGCGGCCGTCGCCACCACGTCGAAGCCGATGAAGGCGAAGAACACCACCGAGGCTGCGGTGAAGATGCCCATCACGCCGTAGTTGGAGGGCGCCCAGCCGAACATGAGCTGGATCAGCGGGGCGTCGAGATTGCCGGCGGCCTCGACCGTCTGGGTCTTGGGGATGAACGGGTCGTAGTTGTCGCCGTCGATGAGGAACGCGCCGGCGATGATCACGGTCAGGACGACGACCACCTTGATGGCCACGACCAGGGACGTGATCCGCGCGGACAGCTTCATGCCGAGCACGAGGATGAAGGTGAGGACGAGGACCAGGGCGGCGGCGAGGATGTCGAAGCCGAAGACGTCGGCGCCCTCTCTGCTGCCCAGGGACGCGGGCATCTCCCAGCCCGCGTTGTCCATCAGGGACTGGATGTAGCCGGACCAGCCGACGGCCACCACCGCCGTGCCCAGCGCGAACTCCAGGACCAGGTCCCAGCCGATGATCCAGGCGGGCAGTTCCCCCAGCGAGGCGTACGAGAACGTGTACGCGGACCCGGCGACCGGGACCGTGGACGCGAACTCGGCGTAACAGAGCGCGGCCAGCGCGCAGGCGACGCCGGCCGTGACGAAGGCCAGGGCCACCGCCGGTCCGGCGTTGTTCTTCGCGACGGTGCCGGTGAGAACGAAGATGCCGGTGCCGATGATGACACCGACACCGAAGACGGTCAGATCCAGCGCGGACAAGGACTTCTTGAGCGCGTGCTCTGGCTCCTCGGTATCGAGGATGGACTGCTCGACTCTCTTCGTCCGGAAGAGGGTACTGCTCACGGTCGTACCTCCCACGCTTGTCGTCCCCGACATGATCGAGAGGGGGCGTGGTACGCATGCCCCGGCGTGGGCGGATTCACACAGATGGGCCGGTTCCGCCACCAACACGGGTGGCGGAACCGGCCCATCCGGCCGTACCGCTGTTGCCGGTCCCCGGTGGACCGGTCCGGGGCGGGTCAGTCCCGGGCGGGCTCCACCGAGTCGACTTCGGCGGTCGTACGGTCGAAGCGGCCGTCCAGCTTGGAGACGAGCCCGGTGACCTGGCGGGCGATGTCGGGGGCGGTGAGGCCGATCTCGGCCATCACCTCGGCGCGGGAGGCGTGGTCGAGGAAGCGCGGCGGGATGCCGAAGTCACGCAGCGGGACGTCGACGCCCGCGTCGCGCAGGGCCTGGGCGACCGCCGAGCCGACGCCGCCGACGCGGCTGTTGTCCTCGACGGTGACGACGACGCGGTGGCGCTCGGCGAGCGGGGCCATGGCCTCGTCGACGGGCTTGACCCAGCGCGGGTCGACGACGGTGGTGGTGATGCCCTGCTTGTCGAGGAGCGAGGCGATCTCCAGGCACATGGGGGCCAGCGCGCCCACCGAGACGAGCAGCACGTCGGGCGTGTCCGTCCCCGGCTCGCGCAGGACGTCCATGCCGCCGACGCGGCCCACGGCGGGCACGGCGGGGCCGACGGCGCCCTTGGAGAAGCGGACGACGGTCGGCGCGTCCTTGACCTCGACGGCCTCGCGCAGCTGCGCCCGCACCTGGTCGGCGTCGCGCGGGGCGGCGAGCCTGAGGCCGGGCACGACCTGGAGGATCGACATGTCCCACATGCCGTTGTGGGAGGCGCCGTCGGTGCCGGTGACGCCGGCCCGGTCGAGCACGAAGGTGACCCCGCACTTGTGCAGCGCGACGTCCATGAGGACCTGGTCGAAGGCGCGGTTGAGGAACGTGGCGTAGACGGCGAAGACGGGGTGTACGCCGCCGGTCGCGAGGCCCGCCGCGCTCACGGCGCCGTGCTGCTCGGCGATGCCGACGTCGTAGATCCGGTCCGGGAAGGTGTCCGCGAACTTCTTCAGGCCGACCGGCTGGAGCATCGCGGCGGTGATCGCCACGATGTCCTCGCGCTCCTTGCCGAGCTTGACCATCTCGTCGCCGAAGACGGACGTCCAGTCGGCGCCCGAGGCCTTGATCGGCAGACCGGTGTCGGGGTGGATGGGGCCGATGCCGTGGAAGCGGTCGGCCTCGTCCTGGAGGGCGGGCTGGTAGCCGCGGCCCTTCTCGGTGAGGCAGTGCACGATGACGGGCCCGCCGAAGCGCTTGGCCCGCGCGAGCGCCGACTCCAGCGCCTCGATGTCGTGGCCGTCGATGGGGCCGACGTACTTGAGCCCGAGGTCCTCGAACATGCCCTGCGGCGTGATGAAGTCCTTGAGGCCCTTCTTGGCGCCGTGCAGGGTCTCGTAGAGGGGCTTGCCTACGACGGGCGTGCGGTCGAGGATCTCCTTCGTGCGGGCGAGGAAGCGCTCGTACCCGTCGGTCGTCCGCAGCGTGGCCAGGTGGTTGGCGAGACCGCCGATGGTCGGGGCGTACGACCGTTCGTTGTCGTTGACGACGATGACGAGCGGGCGGTCCTTGGCCTCGGCGATGTTGTTCAGCGCCTCCCAGGCCATACCGCCGGTCAGCGCGCCGTCACCGATGACGGCGACGACATGGTCGTCGCGTTTGAGCAGTTCGTTGGCCTTCGCGAGCCCGTCGGCCCAGCCGAGGACCGTGGACGCGTGGCTGTTCTCGATGACGTCGTGCTCGGACTCGGCCTGCGAGGGGTAGCCGGACAGGCCGCCCTTCTTCTTCAGCCGGGAGAAGTCCTGCCGCCCGGTGAGCAGCTTGTGCACATAGGACTGGTGACCGGTGTCCCAGAGCACCTTGTCCTTGGGCGAGTCGAAGACGCGGTGCAGGGCGATGGTCAGCTCGACCACACCGAGGTTGGGGCCGAGGTGGCCGCCGGTCTTGGAAACCGCGTCGACGAGGAAGGTCCGGATCTCCTCTGCCAGCTGGACCAGCTGCTCAGGGCTGAGCCGGTCCAGATCGCGCGGTCCCGTGATGCGGGTCAGCAGCGGCACCCGTGCCTCCTTGCAGTAGAGCTGTTCGAGCTGTTGCCGGGCTTGTCGAGTCTAATGTTCCGCTCAGGCGGAAGGTTCCCGGCCCGGGAGTCGTACATCACGCATTCGGCTCTACCCAACAACACGCTGTACTACAACGCCGCAAAGGGGCGCGGGGCTGTGTCCATATGCGGCTACCGCCGCGTGGGCGCGACCCACAACGCCGCAAAGGGGCGCGGGGAACTGCGCGACCGGCCACAACGGACCGGCACCCGCCAGTTCACCCACGCCCCTACGGCGCTACTGCGTCCCCCGCTACGCGCGCCCTGCGGTCTTCTGCGTCTTCCGGGTGATCGAGTCGATCACAACGGTCGTCAGCAGAACGCCGGCGGTGATCATGTACTTCACCGGCTCGGCGATGGACTCCAGCTGGAGCCCGTACTGGATCGAGACGATCACCAGCACACCGAGCAGCGCGTTCCAGGTCCGGCCACGCCCGCCGAACAGCGACGTACCACCGATGACGGCCGCCGCGATGGCGTTCATCAGCAGGTCACCGGTACCGGCGCTCTGGTTGGCGGACGCGATCTTCGAGGCCAGGAAGAGACCACCGATGGCGGCGAACCCGCCCGAGATCGCGAACACGGAGATCCGCACCGCGGTGACGTTGATACCGGCACGACGCGAGGCCTCGACGCTGCCACCGAGCGCGAAGACCTTGCGGCCGTACGAGGTACGCCGCAGCAGGAAGTCCGTGCCCACCAGGAACACCAGGAAGATCACGGTGGCCAGCGGCAGGCCCTTGTACTGGTTGTACATGATCGCCGCGGCGAAGGAGACGACACCGAGGAGCACGGTCCGCAGGATCGTGTCGCTCAGCGGCCGGGACGGGATGCCCGCCGCGTCCCGCCGGCGGTTGCTCAGGAACGACGTGAGGAAGAACACCGCCGTCATCACGGCCGCGAGGCCGTACGCCGCCGCGACGTCCGTGAAGAAGTACGTCGTCAGCTTGCCGATCAGCCCCTCGCTGTCGAGGTTGATCGTGCCGTTCTCGCCCAGTGTCTGGAGCATGAAGCCGAGCCAGAAGAGCAGACCGGCCAGCGTCACGGCGAACGCCGGAGCGCCCAGCACCGCGAAGAAGAAGCCGTGCGCCGCACCGATGACGGCGCCGGCCGCGACGGCGAAGAGTACGGCCGCCCACTCGGGCCAGCCCTGGTTCACAGCGAGGACGGCGGCGATGGCGCTGGACGCGCCGCTGACCGAGCCGACGGACAGGTCGATCTCGCCGAGCAGCAGCACGAAGACGATGCCGACGGAGATCATGCCCGTGCCGACCATCGTGACGGTGATGTCGCTGATGTTCTGCGCGGACAGGAAGGCGGAGTTCAGGCTCTGGAAGATGACGCAGATGACGACCAGGCCGAGGATGACCGGCAGGGAGCCGAGCTCACCGGCCTTCATCTTGCGCCGGAACTCGGTGATGTAGCCGGCCAGACCCTGCTCCTGCACCAGCAGGCGGGGGTCGACGGCGGTCACCGCGGCCGCGGCCGCCTCGGTGTTGAGGACCTCGTGCTCGTCCTGCGCCGTCGCGGAGGTCTTGTCGATGCTCACTTGGAAGCCTCCCCGTTCCCGCTGCGTGCCGCACGGCGGGTCACGGCGTTGTCGGTGGCGCCGGTGATGGCGGAGATGATCTCCTCCTGCGAGGTCGTCTTGACCTCGAAGACGCCGTTGTTCTGACCCAGCCGCAGTACGGCGACCTTGTCGGCGACGGCCTTCACATCGGCCATGTTGTGGCTGATGAGGATGACCGCGTGGCCACGCTCGCGCAGCCGCTCGACCAGGTCGAGGACCTGGGCGGTCTGCTCGACGCCGAGGGCGGCGGTGGGCTCGTCGAGGATGACCAGCTTGGGCTCGCCGAGCATGGAGCGGGCGATGGCCACGGTCTGGCGCTGACCGCCGGACAGCGAGGCGATCGGGATCCGCACGCTGGGGATGCGGATCGACAGCGTCTGGAGCAGCTCGCGCGAGCGGCGCTCCATCTCGACCTCGTCGAGGACACCCCACTTGCGGACCTCACGGCCCAGGTACAGGTTTCCTACGACGTCGATGTTGTCGCACAGCGCGAGGTCCTGGTAGACCGTCGCGATGCCCAGGCTCTGGGCGTCGTGCGGCCGGTTGATCGAAACGGCCTTGCCTTCCCATTCGATGACGCCCTCATCGATGGGGTGCACGCCGGCGATCGTCTTGACCAGCGTGGACTTTCCGGCGCCGTTGTCGCCCACCAGGGCGACCACTTCACCGGCGTGGACCTCAAGCTCTACGTCGGTGAGCGCCTGAACGGCACCGAAGCGCTTGGAGACCCCGCGCAACGCCAGCACGGGCGTAGCGGACACGTGAACCATCTCCTTCGCCGCCTGACCCGGCGGAAGGGTTGTACAGAGAGATTGGGGGGTTCCGTCCGGCGCCCCGCACCGAGCTTGCGGGGCTGTCGTATGCGCGGGGCGCCGGAGGAGTCTGGAGCGAGCAGTCATGTCCCGTGCGGGAATTCAAGGACGAATTCCCGCACCTGGAAAGGGACCGGTACTGCTCGGCCGGTGCCGGTCTACTTGAGGCCGGCCTTGGCGCAGGCGTCCTTGTACTTGCCGGTGCAGATCTCGTCGATCGTGTAGAAGCCTTCCTTGATGACCGTGTCGTTGATGTTCTCCGTGGTCAGCGACACGACCGGGATCAGGGCGGCCGGGATGTCCTGCGCGCTGCCGCTGGAGACCTTGTCCTTGGCGATGGAGTCCAGCTTCTCGCCCTTGGCCAGCGCGACGGCCATCTCGGCGACGACGTTGGCTTCCTGCGGGTAGGACTTGAACACGCTCATGTACTGGTCGCCGGCGACGATGCGCTGCACGGCGGCGAGCTCGGCGTCCTGGCCGGTGACCGGGACCTTGAGGCCGGCGGCCTGGAGGGCGGTGATGGCACCGCCGGCCATGCCGTCGTTGGCGGAGTAGACGCCGGCGATGTTGTTCTTGCCGACCGCCGAGATCGCCGCCTCCATCTCGGAGTTGGCGTTCTCCGGCTTCCACTCCTTGGTGTCGTACTCCTTGGCGATGGTGACCTTGCCGTCGAGGGCGGAGTGGGCGCCCTTCTTGAACTGGGCGGCGTTCGGGTCGGTGACCGAGCCGTTGATCATGACGATCTTGGAGTCCTTGGTGGCCTTGTCACCCAGGGCCTTCAGCAGGGCCTCGCCCTGGGTCCTGCCGACCTCCTCGTTGTCGAACGAGGTGTAACCGCTGATCGGGCCCTCGGCCAGACGGTCGTAGGCGACGACCTTGATGCCCTGGTCCACGGCCTTCTGCACAGAGTTCTTGATCGCCTTGGCGTCGACCGCGTCCAGGATGAGGACGTCCACCTTGTTGGTGATCATGGTGTCGACCTGCTGCGCCTGCAGGTTGGCGTCCTGCTTGGCGTTGTTGTAGTCGATCTTCGCCTTGCCGTTCGTCAGCTCCTTGATCTTCTGCTCGATCAGCGGGCGGTCGAACTTCTCGTAGCGAGCGGTCTGGTTCTCCGGGAGCAGGAGACCGACCTTGATGTTGTCGCCCTTGGCGGCGCTGGCGGTGGAGTCGTTGTCGCCGCCCGCTTCCTCGGCGCTGCCACAGGCAGCCAGCGAGATGGCCATCGCACCTGCGGCAACGGCAACGGCGGCACGACGCATACGCGTGTTCACTTCAGAAACCTCCCTGACGAGGCCGCGACGTTGCGGCCGAGGTGGCTGGAAGTCAACTCGGCCACACGTGCGACGTCAAGAAGTAAATCCTTAACGGGTTGGCAACGGTGCCATCCGTTCTCTAAGTGAAGGCAGGCGCAGCCGCATGCAGCGCGCCGGCCGCACTCCCGTCCAAAAGCGCCGAATCACCCATCTCGCTCAGCGCGAGCGCGAGGGCTCCGAGCACCTCTGCGCGACCGCCAAGTGCCCCAGGAAGAACGGACAGTTGGCGCGCCGCACTGGGGATGGCGTAGCGCCCGACGGACTCCCTGATGGGCCCGAGGACCAGCTCGCCGGCCTCGGCGAGATCACCGCCCAGGACCACTCGGCTCGGGTTCAGAAGGTTGCAGAGGTTGGCGACTCCACTGCCGATATGGCGGCCGACGTCGGCGATCACCCGACGGCAACCCGGGTCTCCCTCCCTGGCCAGCCGCACGACGCCCTCCATGGTGAGGTCGGTGCCGTGACTGGACTGGAGGAGCGGGAGCACATAGCGGGCGGCCGCGAAGGTCTCCAGGCAGCCCCGGTTTCCGCAGCGGCAGACCGGGCCGGATTCATCCAGAGTAATATGCCCGATTTCTCCCGCTGTGCCACCCGGGCCGCGATAGATCTTGCCGCTGATGACGAGGCCGGCACCGACACCGCTGGCGACCTTGATGTACGCCAGGTCCCGCACGCCCCGCCCGCTGCCCCAGACCAGCTCGCCCAGCGCGCCCAGGTTGGCGTCGTTGTCCACGTGCACGGGCACGCCGAGCCGGCCGCGCATCTCCTCGGCGGGCTTGGTGCCGGTCCAGCCCGGCAGGATGGCGGTGGAGCCGAGGGTGCCGGACTCGACGTCGATCGGGCCGGGCACGCCGAGGCCCACCCCGGCGATCTTGGAGCGGTCGACGCCGGTCGCCGCGATCAGCCGGTTGACCAGCTCCTCGGCCCGGTCGAAGCCCTGCGACGAGGACGCGTCGACGTCGAGCGGCTCGGACTCCTCGGCCAGCACCTGGTGGGCGAGGTTCCCGACCGCCACCCGCAGATGCGTATGGCCGAAGTCGACCCCTATGACGATCCCGGCGTCTCCGCTCAGCGAGACGCTGCGGGCCCGGCGGCCGCCCGCCGAGGTGGGCGTGACCTCGACCGTTCCGCCGTCCTTGAGCTCACGGACGATATTGGAGACCGTGGCAGCGGACAGACCCGTCGTCCGCGCGATCTCCGCCTGGGTGAGAGATCCGGCCAGCCGTACGGCCCGCACGACCCGCTCCAGATTGGCTCGGTGCAGCGACGACTGCGACCCCGGAGTCTCCACGACGACCTCCTGCGCGCGGGACCGCTTCGATGAGGCCCCGTTCGTGTCCAACTAGTGAACTCTAAGCTGAGCCGTTCGGGTTGCCTCCCGTCAAGAGGTTGAACCGGATCCGGGATTGTGTACACGCACACGTGAGCCACCCCTGTGTGGGGTGGCTCACTGTCGACGCGGAGTGACACGCTCCTCACGTTGGGACCAACAGACAGCGTTTACTTCACGGCTTCAACGCCCGGCGGCTACTTCAGCGCCCCCGCCGTCAGCCCCGCGACCACCTGCCGCTGGAACACGATGTACGCGGCGAGCACCGGCAGCATCGCCATCACCAGACCGGCGAAGAGGCCCGACCAGTCGCCCTTGTAGCCCTGGCTGACGGCCAGCTGCACCAGGCCCTGGGTGAGGACCCGCTTGTCGGGGTCGGTGTTGAGGACCGTGGGCAGCATGTACTGGTTCCACTGGCCCAGGAAGTTGAAGATGCCGACGCTGATCAGGCCCGGCTTGGCCATCGGGAGCATGATCTGGAAGAACGTACGGGTGTGCGAGGCGCCGTCGACGAAGGCCGCCTCGGCCACCGACGTGGGCAGCGTGCGGAAGAACGCCGTGAGGAAGAACACCGTGAACGGCAGCGAATACGCGATGTAGACCAGGATCAGGCCGTGGATCGTGTTGAGCAGCCCCATGTTGTTCACGACGTAGAACAGCGGGACCAGCGCGAGCATGATCGGGAAGCTCATGCCGCCGATGAAGAGGAAGTAGATGAAGCGGTTGCCCGGGAAGTCGAAGCGGGCGAGTACATAGGCCGCCATCGAGCCGAGAACCAGGGTGCCGATGAGCGAACCCCCCACCACCAGGATGGTGTTGAGGAAGTAGTCGCTCATGTTGGCCTCGGTCCACGCCCGCGACCAGTTCGAGAAGTGCAGCGTGTCCGGCAGTGCCCAGGGCGAGCCGAAGATGGAGGCGTCGTCCTTGAAGGACGTCATCACCGCCCAGAGCAGCGGCATGGCGACCATGAACGCCCAGATGACGAGAACGCCGTGGGAGAAGACGTTGAGGACGCCGCCCTCCTTCTTCTCCCTCCCCGGCGATTTCGTCGGTACGTCGATCTTGGTGACGGGCATACCGGACTCGGCCGGTACGGGAGCGGTGGTCTCGGTCGTCTTCATCTCTCTCAGAACTCCAGCCGCTCGCGCCGCCCCAGCCGCATCACGACCGCGGCGAAGGCCAGCGTGACGACGAGCAGGGCCACACCGATCGTGGTGGCGTAGGCGGCCTGCCCGTCACGGAACGCTTTCTGGTACACGTACAGGACCATGACCGTGGTCGAGTAGTCGGGACCGCCGGGCCCGGTCGTCATGATGTGTACGACCGCGAACGACTCGGCGCCGAGGGCGAGGATGCCCATGTAGACCCAGCCGGACTGCACGGTGTCCCACAGCAGCGGCAGGGTGATCCGGAAGAACGTACTGGCGCGGCCGGCGCCGTCGAGCAGCGCGGCCTCGTACAGATCCGCCGGAATGGAGGCCATACCGGCGGAGAACAGGACCACGAAGAAGCCGACCGTCGACCAGACGATCACCCCCATCACCGCCCACAGGGCGAGGTTCGGGTCACCCAGCCAGAGCGGCTGGACGCTGTCGAGTCCGATGCCGCGCAGGATCGAGTTGATCGCGCCGCTGTCCGGGTTGTACGCGAAGGCGAACAGCAGGGCGACGATGGCGATCGACAGCACCTGCGGGAAGAAATAGACGATCTTGTAGAAGGAGGAGCCGCGGACTCCGGTGATGGCCGGGCCGCCCTTTCTCCGCCGTCCGCCCACATTGATCATGAAGGCGAGGAACAGCGCGAAACTGAGTGTCACCAGCGGCAGCAACAACGCGAACAACAGGCTGTGCTGCAACGACTTCCAGAAGATGTCGTCGTCGAGCATTCTCTCGTAGTTGTCGAAGCCGACCATCTTGAATTCGGGGCTCAGCCCCGTCCAGTCCGTGAACGAGTAGTAGATGGACTGGATGAACGGCCAGACGACGAAGAGCGCGTACAGCCCCAGGGGCACCGCGAGGAACCCCACGATGAACCGGTACTTGCCGTGCTGCATTGCTATCGACCCCGATCTGCGCGCGGGTGCAGCCGCTGGTGACGGGTCCTCAACGGACCTACTGGTGCTTGTAGTGCTTGATCGACGTGTCCTTCGCCGCCTCGTCGGCGAAGCCCTGGATCTTCTTGATGGCCTCGGCCGGGGTGAGACGGCCGGCCATCATCTCGCCGAGACCGGACACACCGATCTTCTCCTTCTGCAGCTGCACGTACCAGTCCTGCAACCGCGGGTTCACCACGTTCTGGCCGGCCTTTTCCAGCGCCGCGACGCCGGACTTGAGGCCCGGGGTGAGGGTGATGCCGTCGGTGCCGCCGTTGTACGCGGTGAGCGACTTGACCTTGCTGGTGAAGTTCTTGGAGCTCGCCTCGCTCAGCATGATCCGCAGCTGCTCCATACCGCCGGCCGTGTTCTTCGCCTTGGCAGGGACGATGAAGGGCTCACCGCCGGAGGCCCAGATCGTGCCGAAGGGCAGCTTGTCGGAGCTGTCGATGCCGGTCGGCGCGGAGACGGCGAGGGCGAAGTCCTTCGGGATGACCTTCGCCGACTCGTTCTCCACCCAGGAGCCGTTCGGGATGAACAGCGCCTTGCCCTGGGCCCACGCGGTCTGCGACTGGATGTGGTCCAGGCCCGGGGTGCCCTTGAGGACGTAGCCCTTCTTGTAGAGCTCGTAGTAGGCCTCGAAGCAGGCCTTGACCGCCGGGTGCTTCCAGGCGTTCGGCTCCAGGTTGTCGATGGCGTCGAGGACCTCGACGCCGCCGACCTTGCCGATCATCGGGTAGAGCGAGAAGGGCAGGTAGTACGGGTACTTGCCCGCGTACGTCCAGCCCGCCATGCCCTTCTTCTTGGCCTTCTCGCAGACCGCGAGCATCTGGTCCCAGGTCTCGGGGTACTGCTCGTCGAGCGAGTCCAGGGCCTTCTGCGAGTACCAGACGCCGTACACCGTGTAGGCGTAGTACATGATCCAGACCGGGTCGCCGTCGAACTGGCCCATCTCGACGATGCCGGGGCGCAGCGTGTCGCGGACCTTCTTGTTCGGGTCGTCGTACGACGGGGAGTCGAGCAGGGGCGTGAGGTCGGCGAGCTGATCCTTGCCGACCAGGACGCCCATATCCATCTGCTCGGCGCCGGAATTGTCGATGAGGTCCGGCGGGGTGCCCTGGTTGAAGCGGGGCTGGAGGGTGGACTGGATCTTCTGGGTGGCGGAGAACTTCACCTGCACCTTGGGGAAGTTCGTTTCGTAGATCTTCACGGAGTCCTCGGCGTACTCCTTGCCGAAGCCGCCGTCGAACAGGACGAACTCCATCTGCGCGGTGTCATTGACGCCGAGCGGGTTCTTCTCGGTCTTCTTGCCTTCCTTGGCCTTGTCACCGTTGCCGCCGCCCCCGCTGCTGGCACACGCGGAAAGGAAGCTCATCGTGGGGACGGAGATCAGGCCGAGCGCGGCGGACCGCTTGATCAGATCGCGGCGCCCCACGCCTGCGGAGCCGTTTTTCCCAGGGTTCTGTGCGGAAGTGGATCCCATGCTCAAGTCCTCGCCTTCTCCAGGACTCAGGCGGTGAACCGGATCCTCCCGGCACCGCGATCGGGTCAAGCTGGGGTCGTGCAGGAAGTGCGGAATCATGTGAAGTGCCGACAGGTATAGTCCACTTCCCGCCAGCGGAGCAAGATCGAATGCAAGGTTGGCCGATGGTCTTTTCCGAGTTGAGACCTCACGGAAATATGAGTGGCCTGTGCGTCGCTTGCCCGAAAAATCCGCGACATAAGCCCCGAACGCCACAGCCAACGCCCTTGACAATACTTGGCACTTGAGCCACAACTGATCCTTGCGCAGCGAAGTTGACAACGTTGTCCCGTGCGCAGGGAGGGTACCCGTTGAAGCAGCAGAGAGCTCGGCACAGATGGGGTACGGCGGTCGTGTCGGCGACCGCCTTTTGTTTGGCCGTGGGCTCGCAGGGCGCGGCGGTCGCCCTGCCCGAGGCGCCCGCGGCGGCCGACCGGGAGTTCGCCTCCTCGTTCGAGGCGGGTGACCCGGCACCCGACTGGCTCAATACCGTCGACACGGAACCGGACGGCACCAAGCGGGCCTCGGGCGTCGACGGCGGCTACAGCAGCGGCATTCCGGGCAATGTGACCGACCATGTCACGGACGTACGCGCGAGCGGCGAGAACGCCGGCGGCGGGGAGGTGAAGGAGAACCTCGTCGACGGGGAGTCGAGCAGCAAATGGCTGGTCTTCGAATCCGCCGGGTGGGTGGAGTTCGACCTTGACAAATCGGTGAAAGTCGCGAAATACGCACTCACTTCGGCCAATGACTACGCCGAGCGTGACCCCCGCGACTGGACCCTGAAGGGCTCCACGGACGGCAAGGACTGGAAGACCCTCGACAGCCGCGCCGGTGAGACGTTCACCGAAAGGTTCCAGACAAAGACGTACGACATCGCGGAACCGGCCGAGTACCAGCACTTCCGGCTGGAGGTCACCAAGAACAACGGCGCCTCCGACATCCTCCAGCTCGCCGACGTCCAGTTCTCCACGGGCGGCGGCGACGGCCCGGTCCCGCAGGACATGCTCTCCCTGGTCGACCGCGGCCCGAGCGGCTCGCCGACCGCGAAGGCGGGCGCCGGCTTCACCGGCAAGCGGGCGCTCAGATACGCCGGCCGGCACACGGCGGACGGGCGGGCGTACTCGTACAACAAGGTCTACGACGTGAACGTGGCCGTCGGCCGCGACACCCGCCTCTCCTACCGGATCTTCCCGTCGATGGCGGACGGCGACCGCGACTACGACGCCACGAACGTCTCCGTCGACCTCGCCTTCACCGACGGCACCCACCTCAGCGACCTCGGCGCCACCGACCAGCACGGCTTCCCGCTCTCCCCGCGCGGGCAGGGCGCGGCCAAGGTGCTCTACGTCAACCAGTGGAACCACGTCGCCTCGCGGATCGGGTCGGTCGCCGCGGGCAGGACGGTCGACCGGATACTCGTGGCGTACGACTCCCCCAAGGGCCCGGCGAAGTTCCGGGGCTGGCTGGACGACCTCACGCTGAAGTCCGCGGCCCCCGAGAAGCCGAAGGCCCACCTCTCGGACTACGCGCTCACCACGCGCGGCACCCTCTCCAGCGGCGGCTTCTCGCGCGGCAACAACTTCCCGGCGACCGCCGTGCCGCACGGCTTCAACTTCTGGACGCCGGTGACGAACGCCGGCTCGCTGAGCTGGCTGTACGACTACGCACGTGCGAACAACGACGACAACCTGCCGACGATCCAGGCGTTCAGCGCCAGCCATGAGCCCAGCCCCTGGATGGGTGACCGGCAGACCTTCCAGGTGATGCCGTCGGCCGCCGCCGGCACCCCGGACAGCGGGCGTGAGGCGCGCGAGCTGGCCTTCCGGCACGAGAACGAGACCGCCCGGCCGTACTACTACGGGGTGCGGTTCGAGAACGGGCTCAAGGCGGAGATGGCACCGACCGACCATGCGGCGGCGCTGCGCTTCACCTACCCGGGCGCCGACGCGAGCGTCCTCTTCGACAACGTGACGGACCAGGCCGGGCTCACCCTCGACAAGGAGAACGGCATCGTCACCGGCTACTCGGACGTGAAGTCCGGACTGTCGACGGGCGCGACCCGGCTCTTCGTGTACGGCACGTTCGACAAGCCGGTGACCGAGGGTTCCTCCAGTGGAGTGAAGGGACACCTCCGCTTCGACGCCGGCGCCGACCGGACCGTCACGCTCCGCCTCGCCACCTCGCTGATCAGCATCGACCAGGCGAGGGACAACCTGCGCCAGGAGATCCCCGACGGCACCTCCTTCGACTCCGTGAAGTCACGCGCCCAGCGCCAGTGGGACCGGCTGCTCGGCAAGGTCGAGGTGGAGGGCGCCACGCCGGACCAGCTGACCACGCTGTACTCCAGCCTGTACCGGCTGTACCTGTACCCCAACTCCGGTTTCGAGAAGGTCGGTTCGAAGTTCCGTTACGCGTCTCCGTTCTCGCCGATGCCGAATCCCGACACGCCGACGCACACCGGCGCGAAGATCGTGGACGGCAAGGTGTACGTGAACAACGGCTTCTGGGACACCTACCGGACCACCTGGCCGGCGTACTCACTGCTGACGCCGAGCCAGGCGGGTGAGATGGTCGACGGCTTCGTGCAGCAGTACAAGGACGGCGGCTGGACCTCCCGCTGGTCCTCCCCCGGCTACGCCGACCTGATGACCGGCACCTCCTCGGACGTCGCCTTCGCCGACGCCTATGTCAAGGGCGTCGACTTCGACGCGAAGTCGGCGTACGACGCGGCCGTGAAGAACGCCACGGTCGTGCCGCCGTCCTCGGGCGTGGGCCGCAAGGGCATGGAGACCTCGCCCTTCCTCGGCTACACCAGCGCCGAGACGCACGAGGGCCTGTCGTGGGCGCTGGAGGGCTACCTCAACGACTACGGCATCGCGCGGATGGGCCTGGCGCTGTACAAGAAGACCGGTGACAAGCGCTACAAGGAGGAGTCCGAGTACTTCCTCAACCGCGCCCAGGACTATGTGAACCTCTTCGACTCGAAGGCCGGCTTCTTCCAGGGCCGGGACGCCAAGGGCGACTGGCGCGTCGAGTCCTCGAAGTACGACCCGCGCGTGTGGGGCTACGACTACACCGAGACGAACGGCTGGGGATACGCCTTCACGGCCCCCCAGGACAGCCGGGGCCTCGCCAACCTCTACGGCGGCCGCAGCGGCCTCGCCGACAAGCTCGACGAGTACTTCGCCACCCCGGAGACGGCCTCCCCCGACTTCGTCGGCTCCTACGGCGGCGTCATCCACGAGATGACCGAGGCGCGGGACGTCCGCATGGGCATGTACGGCCACTCCAACCAGGTCGCCCACCACGCCACCTACATGTACGACGCGGCCGGGCAGCCCTGGAAGACGCAGAAGAACGTCCGTGAGGTGCTGTCGCGGCTGTACGTCGGCAGCGAGATCGGGCAGGGCTACCACGGCGACGAGGACAACGGCGAGCAGTCGGCCTGGTTCCTGTTCTCCGCGCTGGGCTTCTATCCGCTGGTCATGGGCAGCGGCGAGTACGCCATCGGCTCGCCCCTGTTCACCAGGGCGACCGTCCATCTGGAGAACGGCCGCGAGCTGGTGGTGAAGGCGCCGAGGAACAGCGCCCGCAATGTGTACGTCCAGGGCCTGAAGGTCAACGGCGTTCCGTGGAGGTCGACTTCGCTGCCGCACTCGCTGATCGCGAGGGGCGGGGTCCTGGAGTTCGACATGGGGCCGAAGCCCTCGTCCTGGGGCACCGGCAAGAACGCGGCGCCCGTGTCGATCACCGAGGACGACGAGGTGCCGACGCCACGGGCGGACGTACTGAAGGGTGACGGGGCCCTGTTCGACAACACGTCGGGGACCGAGGCGAGCGTCACCGCGGTGGACCTGCCGGTGTCCGAGGGTGCCAAGGCCGTGCAGTACACCCTCACCTCGCCGGCGGACCGGGCGAAGGCGCCGACCGGCTGGAAGCTCCAGGGGTCCGAGGACGGCACCACATGGCGGACCCTCGACGAGCGCTCCGGGCAGTCCTTCACATGGGACCGCCAGTCACGGGCGTTCACCGTGGGGTCTCCGGGTACGTACGGGAAGTACCGCCTGGTGATCGACGGTGAGGCGGTGGTGTCGGAAGTCGAACTGCTCGCCTGAGCAACGACGTTGGGGGTCTCATGCAGGGTGTCGATCCGGCCTGGCTGCCGGACGGGGCGTTCCGGCCGATCGGCACCCGGCGGACACTGATCCGCGGCTCGGGTCCACTGGTGGACACCGTGCACGGGGAGGTGGCGCAGGCCTGCGCACGGTTCGCGGGAAGCGTCTCGCGCGAGGCGTCCCCCGGACCGTGCGACCTGCTGCTGGAGCTGACCGGCACGGACGGAGGCGACGGCGGCGAGGCGTTCACCTTCGAGCGCGGGGGCGGCCGTACGACGGTGACCGCCTCCGGCGGCCCCGGCCTGCTGTACGGCCTCTTCCACGTCGTACGGCTCGGGGAGGCGGCGTTCCAGGGCTCGCACGAACGCTCGACGCACCGGCCCGAGGTGGCGCTGCGGATGCTCGACCACTGGGACAACGTGGCGGTGCATCCGGTGATGGGCCAGGTGGAGCGCGGATACGCCGGCGGGTCGCTGTTCTGGGCGGACGGCCGGGCTCGTGGGGAACTGCTGGGGCGGGTGCGGGCGTACGGCAGGCTGCTGGCGGCGTGCGGGATCAACGCCGTGGCCGTGAACAACGTCAACGTGCACGCGGCCGAGGCGCATCTGCTGACCGACCGGATCGGCGAAGTGGCCGACATCGCGGGCGCGCTGCGGCCCTACGGCATCCGGACCCATCTGTCGGTGACCTTCGCCGCGCCGATGGTGCTCGGGGGCCTGGCGACCGCCGATCCGCTGGACGAGGCGGTACGCGCGTGGTGGGCCGAGGCGACCGCGCGGGTGTACGGGGCGATCCCCGACTTCGGCGGGTACGTGGTGAAGGCCGACTCCGAGGGACAGCCGGGGCCCTTCGCGTACGGCCGCAGTCACGCGGACGGTGCGAACATGCTGGCCGCCGCGCTGACTGCGGCTGACAGCGGCTCCGCCACGAGGTCCGGCGGCACGGTGCACTGGCGGGCGTTCGTCTACGACCACCGCCAGGACTGGCGGGACCGCACGACGGACCGGGCGCGGGCGGCGTACGACCATTTCGTGCCGCTGGACGGGGAGTTCGCCGCCAACGTCGTGCTCCAGGTGAAGCACGGTCCCATGGACTTCCAGGTACGAGAGCCGGTCTCGCCGCTGATCGGTGCCATGCCGCGCACCCGGCTCGCGGTGGAGATGCAGGCCACCCAGGAGTACACCGGGCAGCAACGGCATGTGTGCTGGCTCGGGCCGATGTGGAGCGAGGTGCTGCGGTTCCGGCCGGGTGGGCCCGAAGAGGGCGGGTTCGTGAGTGAGTTGGCGCGTGGCGGTCTCGTCGCCGTGTCGAACGTCGGTGACGATCCGTTCTGGACCGGGCATCCGCTGGCCCAGGCGAACCTGTACACCTTCGGGCGGCTGGCCTGGCAGCCGGACGCGGACCCGGGCCGGATCCTCGACGAATGGATCGGGCTCACCTTCGAGGCCGCCGCGGTGGCCGGGGTGCGCGCGGTGCTCGACGGCTCATGGCGGACGTACGAGAAGTACACCGCGCCGCTCGGGGTCGGCTGGATGGTGCAGCCCGGCCATCACTACGGGCCGAGCGTGGACGGCTACGAGTACAGCCCCTGGGGCACCTACCATTTCGCCGACCGCGACGGCATCGGCGTCGACCGCAGCGCGGCGACCGGCACCGGGTACGCGGGGCAGTACGCCAAGCCGTGGGCCGAGGTGTACGAATCACCTACCTCCTGCCCCGACGAGCTTTTGCTGTTCTTCCACCACGTGTCGTACGACCATGTACTTCGCAGCGGGAAGACGGTGATCCAGCACATATACGACACGCACTTCGAAGGCGTGGAAGAGGTGGAGGCGGCCCAGCGGGAGTGGCAGGGGCTGGCGGGCCTCGTGGACCCGGCGCGCCACGCGCGGGTCGCCGAGCGCTACGAGGAGCAGCTCCGCAGTGCCCGCGAGTGGCGCGATCAGATCAACAGCTACTTCTTGCGCAAGTCGGGTGTGCCCGACGCACATGGGCGGCGCATCTACTGAACGCGCAGGACCGCCGTGCCGAGCGGGTCCAGGGTGAGCGGTTCGCCCTCGTCGACCCGTTTGCCGGTGAGCAGGTCGGTGGCGGTGGTGCGGGCGGTCAGGCGGGCCGGTTCGGGGGCGTGGTTGAGGAGGAAGAGGAGGCGGGTGCCGTCGGGGGAGAGGCGGGTCGCGGTCTCGACGGTCGGGTGGTCGGCGTAGGGGCCGATGAGGTCGTGGCGGGCAAGGACGCGACGGACGACCCGGTCGACCCCCGGCTGGTCGAGAGCGGTGGCGACGTACCAGCCCTCTCCCCCGCGGTCCCCGAAACCGTGCCGGGTGACGGCCGGGGTGCCCGCGTAGAAGTCGGCGCCGTATGTGCCGACCGGCTCGGCGCCGCGCAGTTGCACCAGCTCGAAGACGAGCCGGGCCTCCGCCTCGTACTCCCCCATCCGCACGGGCTGGACGAAGTCACGCGGCCGGGAGTCCCATTCGTCGACGCGGACGCCCATGAGGGGCGCGAGCGGGCCGGGCACGTCGGCGAGGAAGGCGCGGTCGTGTTCGTCGACGCGGCCCGAGAGGAACGTCGTCAGGACCGTGCCGCCGCGTGCGGCCACGGCTTCCAGGCGCTGCGTCAGGTCGCCCTTGACCATGTGCAGGACCGGCGCGAGGACCACGTCGTACGCCGTGAGGTCGGCCGTGACCGCGACGACGTCGACATCCGCGCCGGCCCCACGCGCGGCCCGGTAGTGGGCGTGGACCACCTCCTGGTACCTGACCAGCCGGGACGGGCCGTCGGAGATCTCCAGGGTCCACCAGCTGTCCCAGTCGAAGAGGAGGGCGGTGCGGGCGGGAGTGCGGGCACCGAGCGTCGCGTCGCCCAGGGTCGCCAGCTCTCGTCCCAGGTCGGCCACTTCGCGGAACACACGGGTGTCGTCCCGGGCGGCGTGGCCGATGACTGCGCCGTGGTACTTCTCGCAGGCGCCGCGTGAGGCACGCATCTGGAAGTAGAGGGCCGCGTCGGCGCCGTGGGCGACGGCCTGGAAGGTGGCGAGCCTCAATTCCCCCGGTCTGCGCAGCGGGTTGACGTCGCGGCAGGCCGTCGTGGACGGCGTCTGCTCCATCAGCCAGAACGGCGCGCCGTCCTTGAGGCCGCGCATCAGGTCGTGGGCGAGGGCGGGCCAGGTGGGCGGGGCGTCGAGGGGCGGGTAGCTGTCCCAGGAGGCGAAGTCGAGGTGGGGTGCCCAGCGGTGGTAGTCGAGGGGGCGAAACATGCCCATGAAGTTGGTGGTGACGGGCGTGTCCTGGTCGTGGGCGCGGATCACCTCCTTCTCGGCGAGGAAGCAGCCGAGGAGGGCGTCGGTGGTGAAGCGGGAGTAGTCGAGGGTGATGCCCTGGAAGGCGGTGTGGTCGGGGCCCCGCCAGTGCTCGGTGAGGGCGCTCGGGGGCTCGATCTCGGCCCAGTCGGTGTAGCGGTGGGACCAGAAGGTGGTCCACCAGGCGTCGTTGAGGGCGTCGAGGGTGCCGTACCGGTCCTGGAGCCATGCCCGGAACGCCTCGGCGCACAGGTCGCAGTAGCAGGCGCCGCCGTACTCGTTGTTGATGTGCCAGGCGAGCAGCGCCGGATGGTCCGCGTAACGCTCGGCCAGGCGGGCCGCCATCGCCGTGGCGTGGTCGCGGTACGCCGGTGAGCTGGGGCAGAAGTTGTAGCGCTGACCGTAGCGGTGGCGGCGGCCCTCGAAGTCGGTGCGGTTGACCTCGGGGTGCCGCTTCGCCAGCCAGGGCGGGAGGGCCGCGGTGCCGGTGGCCAGGCAGACCTGGCGGTTCTCGGTGGCGGCGCGGTCGAGGATGCGGTCGAGGACCGTGAAGTCGTAGGTGTCGGGGGCGGGTTGGGTGAGGGACCAGGAGAAGACGCCGACGGTGAGGGTGTCGATGCGGGCCCGGGTGAACACGCGGTGGTCCTCGTCCCAGACCGACTCCGGCCATTGCTCGGGGTTGTAGTCGCCGCCGTACGGGATCCTCGGGGTGCGCGGCGCGGTCATGCGGTGAAGTCCTCCTGGGTCTCGGCGATCACCGGGCGGCCGCTGTGCAGCAGGGAGAGCAGCAGCGGGGCGGCCAGCAGGGCGGGCAGGGCCTCGGTCAGCAGGGCGGTCGACGCGGCCACCAGCACGAGCAGAGAGGCGGCGCCGAGGGTGGCGCGGGCGTGCCGGAAGAGGAAGTACCCGGCCAGTCGGGCTGTGTCCCGGGTACGGAACGTGAACAGCGAGGTCAGGAGCAGTGCGTGCGCGCCCCAGAGCAGGGAGCCGGCGCCGATGACCGTGAGCAGTACCGCCCACCAGCCGGGCAGGCCGGTGGCCGGGAAGTGGGTGACGGTGAAGGCGATGACGGTCAGCCAGGCGAGCAGGGGCGCCCAGAGCTTCAGGGCCGGCAGGGCGTTGAGCCGCCAGCCTCGTACGTAGGTGCGGGCCGGGTGCAGGTCCGTGAGGTCGTGGCTGCGGTGGTGGAGCGCGTACAGGGCAGCGGACAGCGCCGGACCCAGCGGCAGCAGGCATACGGCCGCGAGGGGCAGGTTGGCCTGGTCGGGACCGATCAGCGACAGGCCGGCGAGTCCGGGTGCGGCGGCGAGGAGCAGCAGGGCCTCGACCGTGACGAGGGTGTGGACGAGGCCGGCGGCGCGGGAGAGGACTCCGGCGCCGAAGTCGGCCGTGCGGACCCCGCTCATGAGGCCCCCTTGTGCCGGCTCGGGGCACCGCCGCTCACCCGTTCTCCTTCTTGAAGCGTTCGTAGGCCTTGTTGTGCAGGTCGACGAGCTGGTCCAGGTTCTTGGCCTTCAGCTCGGCGAGGAAGGCGTCCCACTCGGACATCGGGCGCTTGCCGAGGACGAACTTGAGCGTGTTCTGGATGGTGTGATCCTTGAGCGGGGTGTCCCAGAGGGTCGCCTGCTCCTGCTCCATGGACTGCAGCGGGTGGGCGGGGTCGATGGGGAGTTCCTGGCGCTGGGCCATGGCGTCCTGGAACTTCTTCTCGTCCGGGCTGAAGTTGGAGGAGACCAGGGCCCAGTTGCCGCCGTAGGTGAAGACGCCGTTGAAGAAGCCGTAGTCCTTCTGGAGGTCCTTCGGCGCGTCCGGGTCGGAGCCCATGAGGGAGATGCCGGGCTTGAGCTCGTAGGTGCCGCCGGACTCGGTGTAGGTGACGCCGGGGACGCCCCACTTGCAGAACTTCTGGCCCTCGTCGGAGTACCAGAGCCAGTCCACGAACTGCATCATCGCGACGAAGGAGTCGCTCTTGAGGGCCTTGCTGGAGATCATCATGCCGTTCTCCAGCCGGGCCCCGCCGATGACGACCGGTCCCGCCGGGCCGAGCGGTACCGGCACCATCTCGATCTTGGAGCCCTTGACCTGCTTCTCCAGGTTGTAGCGGTAGTCCTGCACCAGTACCTGCGGGTTGGCGCTGATGACGTAGGACTTCTCGGCGAGCAGCTTCTGCAGCGCCTGGTCGTCCTGCTGGGTGAAGCTCTCCGGGTCGAGCAGCTTCTCGGCGACGATCTTCCGCAGGTACTCGACCATCTGGCGGTAGCCGTCGGCAGTGGCGGTGAAGACGAACTTCTCCGCCTTGGTGTCGAAGCTGATGTTGTCGTACGTCCAGCCCGACTTCACCCCGTACGCCTGACCGAGATAGCTGAACAACGCCCCGCACGGGAAGGGGGTGTTGGTGCTCCAGCGGTCGGTCCAGGGGTATTTGCCGGGGTACTCGGCCTTGAGGGCCTTGAGGACGTCGTACACCTCGTCCCAGCTGGTGGGCAGGGTCAGACCGAGCTTGTCGAGGACATCCGTGCGGAAGGACAGCGAGTAGCCGGACTTGACCTTCTCGTGCAGGCCGGGCAGCAGGTAGTACTTGCCGTCGGACTGGCATATGGAGTCGAGCTCGGGCTCCAGCTTCCATCTCCTCACCTTGTCCCGGAAGTTGGGCATGAGGTGCACGTAGTCGCTGACCGGGAGGATCGCGCCGGACGACACGAACGCGACCTCGGAGGGGTGGTACGTCTTGGGGATCAGGAAAGGGGCGTCACCCGCGCCGATCAGGACGCTGCGCTTCTTCTCGTAGTCGGCGAGGGGGACGTCGATAGGCTTCAGGGTGATCCCGGTGCGCTTGGTGACCTCCTTCCAGAAGAGCCAGTCGCCCTTCATCGGGTAGACCGGGTTGTTGTTGTGCAGCAGCGAGAAGGAGAGCGGCGCCGCCGCCTTGAACTGCTGCCCGGCGCGGTACTCCTTCATCGCACCGTTCTGTTTCTTCGACAGGTCCTTGGAGTCGCCTCCGTCGTCGCCGCTGCCGCAGCCGGTGAGGGTTGCCAGGCCGATGAAACCGGCGGCGGAGAGGATCTGCCGCCGCGACAGGTGTCCTGAGTTCTGCACGGATACTCCCTTGTTCCGTAAGCGGGATGACGGAGCGTCAGCCCTTGACGGCGCCGAGCATCACGCCCGAGACGAAGTAGCGCTGGACGAACGGGTACACGCAGAGGATCGGCAGCGCGGTCAGCACGATCGTGACGGCCTGGATGTTGGCCCCGACCTGGCTGAGCTGGTCCGTGGTGGCGCCCGCGTTGGAGCCGCCGGTGGCGCCCTGGATCATGTTCCGCAGGTAGACGGTGACCGGCATCAGATCGGAGCTGTCCATGTAGAGGAAGGCGCTGAACCAGGAGTTCCAGAAGGCCACCGAGTAGAAGAGCACCATCGTCGCGACGACCGCCTTGGACAGCGGCAGCACGATCCGCAGCAGGATGCCGTAGGTACTCAGGCCGTCGATCTGCGCGGCCTCCTCCAGCTCGGTCGGCAGGCTCTCGAAGAAGGCCTTCATGACCAGAAGGTTGAACACACTGATCGCATTGGGCAGGGCGATCGCCCACACACTGTTCTTCAGGCCGAGGCTGGTGATCAGCACATAGTTGGGGATCAGGCCGCCGGTGAAGAACATGGTGAACACGGCGACGCCGACGAGCGCGGAGCGGCCCTTGAGGTGCTTCTTCGACAGGACGTAGGCGTAACAGGTGGTCAGCACCATGGCGACGGCGGTGGCGACGACCGTGTAGAGCACGGTGTTGCCGTAGTTGCGCCAGAACATGTGGTCCCGGAACACGATCTCGTACGTGGTGAGGTTGAACCCCTTGGGCCACAGGGTCACTTCACCGGCCCGGATCTGCCGTTCCCCGCTGAAGGACCGCGCCACGATGTTGAGGAAGGGGTACAGGGTGACGGCCACGACGAGGGTGAGGATCACCCCGTTGACGCCCTGGAAGACACGGTGGGAACGGCTGGGCTTCACCACAGGCTGGTCCCCACTGTGCGGCGCGAGACCTGGTTGGCGGACGTGATCAGGACCAGGCCGATGATCGCCTCGAACAGGCCGATGGCGGCGGCGTAGCTGAAGCTGTTGGACTCGACGCCGGTCCGATAGACGTACGTGGAGATCACGTCGGAGGTCTGGTAGGTCAGCGGGTTGTACAGCAGAAGGACCTTCTCGAAGCCGACGGCCATGAAGGTGCCGATGTTGAGGATCAGCAGCGTGATCATGGTGGGCCGGATGCCGGGCAGGGTGACGTGCCAGATCTGCTGCCAGCGGTTGGCGCCGTCGATGCGGGCGGCCTCGTACAGGTCCTCGTCGATGGTGGTGAGCGCGGCGAGGTAGAGGATCGTGCCCCACCCGGCGGTCTGCCAGATCTCCGAGCCGACGTAGAGGGCGCGGAACCACTCGGGTTCCTGGATGAACCGGATCGGGTCGTGCCCGAACCATCCGAGGACATGGTTGACCGGGCCGTCCGTGGCGAGCATCTGCATGGTGATGCCGGCGACGATCACGATCGACAGGAAGTGCGGCAGATACGACACCGACTGGACGAACCGTTTCAGCGCACGCCGCCGCACCTCGTTGAGCAGCAGCGCGAGCACGATCGGGATCGGGAAGCAGAGGACGAGTGTCAGCGCGCCGAGCCACAGGGTGTTGCGGAACACCTGCCAGAAGGTGGGGTCGCTCAGGAACATCTCGACATAGCGCAGGCCCACCCACTGCTCGCCGAAGATCGAACCGCCCGGCTCGAAGCGCCGGAACGCGATCACATTGCCGATCATCGGCAGATAGCGGAAGACCAGGAAGAACAGCAGCGGCAGCACGGCCAGCGAGTACAGCTGCCAGTCCCGGCGCAGCGCCCGCCGCCAGCCGGTGCGCGCCGGCGGCCGCCCGCGGCGGGGCGGGGAGTTCGTCGACGGCGGCTCCTGTGTGCCGGGCGGTGGAGCCGACGTGGTGGAGGTGCTCATGCGGTGGCCTCCCGTTGACACCGAAAGTTTCGGGGTCGTACCGGCAACTTTGCGGCGAGGTTAGGGGCGGGTGTAATGGCTGTCAATGGGGCTGACGCGGAAGGAGAGTTGAGGAGATTGAGACCAGGACTCGTCGACAGTCGCGAAACATTCTGATGTAGAAGCGCAACAATCGGAGGCAGTGAATGCCCGCGTTCGACATGCCGTTGACGGACCTGGAGCGCTACCGTCCGGACCTTCAGGAGCCCGCCGACTTCGACGAGTTCTGGCACGACACCCTCAAGGAGGCGGCCCAGCCGGAGGCGTTGGTGTCGGCCCACCCGGTGGAGACCGGACTGCGGCTGACCGACACCTGGGACGTGACCTTCCGGGGCTTCGGCGGCGACCCGGTGCGGGCCTGGTTCAGCAGACCGGCCGGGGTGCGCGCACCGCTGCCCGCCGTCGTCGAGTACGCCGGCTACGGCCGGGGCCGCGGCCTCCCGCACGAGCGGCTGACCTGGGTGAACGCCGGGTACGCGCATCTGCTGATGGACAACAGGGGCCAGGGCGACCAGTACGGCAACGGCGGCGCCACCCCGGACCCGTACGCCACGGCACCGGGCGGACCGGGCCCGGCGGTGCGCGGCCTGCTCTCCCCCCGGGACCACCACTACCGCCGGCTGATCACGGACGCGGTACGCGCGGTCGCGGCGCTGCGCGCACTGCCGGGCGTGGACGCCTCACGGATCGCGGCCGTCGGCAACAGCCAGGGCGGCGGGCTCGCCCTGGCCGTCGCGGGACTCGTCCCCGACCTCGCGGCGGCCCTGGTCACCGCCCCGTTCCTGTGCGGCATCCGACGCGCACTCGACCTCACCGACGCGGGACCGTACGGCGAGATCGCCGCGTACCTCTGCGTGCATCGGGGAGCCGAGCGGGCCGCCTACGACACGCTCTCCTACATGGAGGGGATCGCCTTCGCCCGGCGCGCCCATGCCCCGGCCCACTTCGGGGTGGGCCTGCGCGACAAGGTGTGCCCGCCCAGCGGGGCGTACGGCGCCTTCAACCGGTATGCGGAACTGTCGGGTTCCGCGCCGCGCAAGGAGATCCACGCCTATCCGTTCAACGGCCACGAAGGCGGCGACGCGGTGCAGGTCCGCCGCCAACTGGATTGGTTGCGGGAGGTGTTGGGGTTCGAACCTCGGCCGGCCTGACGTTCGCTTGAGAGCGGGCATCACGTCGTCGCGGCGGTCACCTCCACGGAGAGGTCGTTGTCGACCGTGTAGTAGGGGCGCACGACGACATCGCCGACCAGGGCCTCCGGATGGACGAAGATCTCCTTGCGGTCCGCCACGTCGTCGAAGAGCCGGCCGATCCGAATCGCGGTCACTTCGGCAGCGGGCCGGGGCTGGACGGAGAGGTCCCAGACGCGGGTTCCGGTCCCGTGGTCCGCGGCCAACTCCCCGTAGTCCACGGTGAAGGAGAACGCCCGGCCGTCGCTCGCGGCCCGTGGCTTGAGGGTCCGCACGACACCGTTGCCGCCCCGCAGCCGGAGCCGTACGGCGGCTTCCCCGGCGAAGGTGGTGCCGTGCAGTCGGGCCCTCACGGTCATCGACCGGTCGGTGACCTCGATCCCCTCGACCTCTGCGTGGGCGCGGCGCCGCCAGGCCCGCACGGCGAGGTAGCCGTCCTTGGTGGTGTACGGGACCCGGACGGCCACCGGCGCGGGCCAGTCACGGCTCTGTCCGTCCACGAGTGCGCGTAGGTCGCGCAGGCCGGGGCGGATGCGTCGCCGTTCTGCGGGTTCGCCGGGTTCCGGGAGCAGGTACACGTCCCAGCGCCCCTCGGCCAGTGCGGGCTGCGGCTCCAGAACGGCGCGCAGGCGACCGTCGTCGGAAAGCTCCGGTTCGAGGGGGTGCAGGAGCTTCTCGGGCTGCCCCTTCTTGGGGCGCAACCGCAGGAGCAGCCGGGGCGACGGGCAGTCGACTGCGGCCGGTGGCCGAAGGGTGAAGGTGATCCGGCCGTCCGTCTCGATGGTGCAGTCGGCACGGACGGGCGTGTCATGTGTGGCGCCGGACCGTGTCGTCATCGCGGCCCCCTCCGTATGGTGCGCAGGGCGCGGGAGGCCGCGGCGTGGGCGGTGTCGCGTGCGGCGAAGCCCTGGCTGACCAGGGCGTTGCGTATTCGGCCGGGTTCGGGGGGAAGCCGTCGCACTGCCCTGCGGGCGGCCAGTGCCTCGTCGATCAGACGCTCGGCGTGCGCCACGACCGGGACCGGGGCGAAGCGTCGGGCGTTCGCCATGGCCGTGCGGCCCATGTGCCGGCGCCGTTCGTCGTCGCGGACGAGGTCCAGCAGTGCGGTGCCCAACGCGTCACGGTCCCCGACCGGCACCAGTCGGCCGTCGACGCCGTCCTCGATGATCTCGCCGGGTCCGTACGGGCAGTCGGTGCTCACCACCGGCAGGCCGCAGCGCATCGCCTCGACGATGGTCATGCCGAACGGCTCGAAGTTGGAGGCGGCCACACCGATGGAGCCCTTGACCCACTCCGCCTCCATGGGGGCGGCGGCGCCCATCAGGAAGACGTTCTCGCCGAGGCCCAGACGGTGGACGAGCTGCTGCAGCCGGGCCTGCTCCTCTCCCTTGCCGTAGATGCGCAGCTGCCAGTCCGGGCGTTCGGCGGCGACCAGGGCGAACGCCTCGATGAGCAGGTCGTACCGCTTGACCGGGACCAGTCGGCCCGCCGCGACCACCACCTTCGCGGTGCCGTCCGCGGCGGGCAGCACGGGGTCGGGGACGCTGTTCGGGAGCGCGTCCACCCGGACCCCGGGCAGCCGCATCCTGCGCCGGTATGCGGTGGCGTCGGCCTCCGTGACGGTGGTGAGCACGTCGAGCCGGCGGTAGGCCCGGCGCAGGGCGGTGCGCAGCCGGGGCGGATGGTTGTCGAGGGTGAGGTGCTCCTGTCCGACCCGGACGACGCGCTCCGGCGCCTGGAGCGCGAGATGCACGTTGAGCCCCGGCCGGGTGCCGATGACGACGTCGGAGTCGATCGCCGCCAGACACTCGCCGATCCGCTGGTCGGTCAGCTCGCTGTACTGCCGGTGCCGGTACTCGGCGACGGGGAACACCCTCGCCGGCCTCAGATGCAGGGGATGTTCCTTCTCGTGCCGCAGATCCACCAGTGGTCGTAAGGAAACCTTCGGGTCCAGGGTGAAGTTGGGGCGTTCCCGGTGCCGCAGCACGGAGACGATCTCCACCTCGTGCCGCTCGGCCAGCGCCTGGGCCAGGTTGAAGGTGGTGGTGATCGTGCCGCCGATGCCGTAGGCGTTGTGCAGCAGGAAGGAGATCTTCATGCGGGGCTAGACCACGCCGAACCCCCTGGGAGTTGCCCCCTGTTATCAGTTTGTTTCCCTGTCAATCACTCATCTGACACGCCTCCGGCGCCGCGGACCCGGTGAGTCAGAGCCGTCGCCCACCGGGTCCGGGCCGTACGCCGGTTCAGCCCACCCGGCAGGGCAGGGTTGTCGCGCTGTCTCCGCCGGAGCCGGAGACGACGTAGCCGAATGTCGCGGTCTGACCTGGACTCAGGGAACCGTTCCAGTCGGAGTTGTGGACCATCACGGCCTGGCCGTTGTAGGTCGCGTTGCCGCTCCAGAGACTCTCGACCTTCTGGCCGGCGGGGAGCGTCCAGTCGACCATCCAGCCGAGCATGGGGACGTCGCCGGTGTTGGTGACGGTCACCTCGGACTGGTAGCCGCCCGTCCAACTGCCGGTCGTACGGCGGGTGGCGGAGCACTTGCCGGGTACCGGGTCGGTCGGGTTGCCGGGCTCCTTGACGCCGGTCACCTCGCCGTTGCCGCCGTCGAAGACGACGTCGGAGCAGGAGTAGAAGGTTTCCTGACTGTCGGAGCGCTGCCAGACCATGTAGATGATGTGGCGCCCCGACTTGTTGTCAGGAAGCTTTCCTGTCCAGGAGTAGTTGGCCTCGACCGTGCCCGGGGATCCGTTGAGCGGCGGGTGGTCGACGGAGAGGAAGGGCCGCTCCTCCATGTCGTCCCAGGTGAGGGTCCGGGTCGGGTCGAAGCCGTCCTTGGTGATGTAGACGTAGAACCAACCCGGGTGCGCGGCCCAGGCGTTGTACGAGAAGTCGACCGTCGCGCCCGAGGTGAGATGGGTGAGCGGCCAGTCCTTGCTGGGCGTGTTGAAGCCGGTGAAGTTGGTGTTGCCGCCGCTGCACAGCTCACCGTCGGGCACGAAACCGCGGGTGCGGCCGGCACCGTCGGAGCGGAGCACGGAGAACCAGTTGTAGAACGGCGTGGTCCCGCTGACCTGCTGGGCCGTCCGGCACGCCGGGTTGACCGGCTTGATCTCACCGGTGTCGGTCAGCCCGTCCTGCCAGCACAGGAAGGTGCGGCTGCCGGGCTTCATGGGGGTGCCGTGGGCCTCCGCCCGACCGCCGGCGCTCATGACGAGAGCCATGGCCGGGATGGTCGCGAGCAGGGAGACCAGGACGAGGAAGAGGGCCCTGGCGCGGGTGGGGAGGGTTAATCGACGGGGCGGAGATGCACTTCGCACTTTTGTCAGGATCATGACAGATGAATCCGTTCCTTCAAGAGCGGGCCGTACGGATACATGTGCGGGCGGATGCATGGGGTGGGAGCGGCCCGGCGGCGGGTTCCGGTCCACCGCATGGGAGCGCTCCCACCTCCACTTGGTTCGGAAAGTAGCGCCGTGCGCCACAGTTGTAAACGCCTGGACGCACAAGAGCCCCACCGGGCGGGTGCGACCCTGGCGATGCCGGGTGCGAGGTTGCCCGGAGCACAGAGCGGTCCAGGTTTCTTGCGCCCGGCGCATTTTGACGCGCCGTCAACGGATTCGTGCGCCGGTTGAGCCCCCTTGCTTCCACGACCTGACGCCACAGAGCGTCCCCCGGGAGCACAAACGCCGTCCCGACCGTTCCTGCGATGAGTGGGGAGTCGTGACAGCGGTGCAGCTCACGCCGCCTCCGCACCCCAGCCGCACACCACCGGCACCAGCCTGCAATCAGCCAGCAGCAATCAGCTCTATCCTTTTTGCGCGATGCATAATGAAGGGTGCCAAGAGCTAGGAACTTTCTGTGCATGGCTGACAGACATCAGGGTACGTGCACGGATGAAGGAGCGGCGATGACTTCCCCCGTGGACCCCAGCCTCAACCGGCGCAAGCTGCGCCTTGCCTTGCGGCAGGCGCGCGAAGCCACCGGTCTGACCCAGCGTGAGGCCGCCGAGCGGGTGGAGTGGTCGCAGTCCAAGCTCATCCGGGTGGAAACCGGAACCGTCAGCGTGTCCGTGAGCGACTTGCGGGCGCTGCTGACGCTGTACGGCGTCACCGCCCCGTCCACGGTGCACGAACTGGAGGAGGCGGCCCGAGGGAGCAAAGGACCCAGCTGGTGGTCCAAGTACCACGACGTCGTCACACCGCAGTACGCCCAGTACCTGGGGTACGAGAGCGCGGCGACGTCACTTCAGACGTATCACCCCATCGTCGTTCCCGGGCACTTGCAGACCCCCGGGTACGCCGAGGCGCTACTCACCCCGCGTGGCCTGACCCCCAAACGGACCGGGCGGGTGGTGGGCTTGAGGATGGAACGGCGGACGAGAATGTTCGACGGATCCGCCGGCCCCGACGCCACCTTCATCCTGGACGAGGCCGCGGTGCGGCGGCAGATCGGCGGAAAGGCGGTACTCAGCGAGCAGTTGCAGCAGTTGCTCGACCTCGGCACACGGGACGGGATCACGATCCGCGTCCTGCCTTTCGAGGCCGGGGCCCACTACAGCACGCTGGGCAGCTTCGTCCTGTTGGGCTTCCCCGACGACGACGATCTGCTGTATCTGGAGCACGCCGCGGGCAGCATGACCGGCGGCGAAGACCTGGAACTGCTGGCCCGTTACCAGGAGTGCTTCCAGACGATCACGCATCTGGCGCTCGGCGAGACCGAGTCACTCGACCTGATCGGTCACATTAAGCAAGACCTCGCGGCCCGCTAGATCCGCGGTGCCATTTCTGGTGGTGAAGCCAGGGGGAGGACCAACGTGGTCTTCAGGTCGATATGGCAAGGCCTGCAGAACGTACTCGCCGGGGCAACCAGTGACGAAGACGTCAAATTGCAAGCCATACAGGACGAAGCGCAGACACGGAGGCTCATAGCGATAGACAACGCCCGCGGCGCCATAAAGATCCAGCTCGTGACCCGCATCGGACTGCTGTGCCTGGTCGCGCTGATCGTCGTGGTCGGGGCAGTGGTCCTCGTCGTCCAGGCAGCCGGTGAGCTCAAGTTGCCCTGGTCGCGGATCGGCACTGTCGCCGCCACATTCCTGGTGACGTCCGGCATCACCGGCTTGGTCGCCCGGTGGGGGAAGCGGATACTGAAGCGGCGTCAAGCCGCGGACGCTACCCCGGAGAACTCGTCCGCGAACCCTGCGGACGGCGATCAGAATCAGGTAGGGACGTCATAGCGGCGCATCCGGCCCGCCACACTCCCGCACCGACGGCCACGGCCACGGCCACGGCCACCCACAGCATCCGTTTGACGAGGACACTGTCGACCAGCAGGGATGCAAGAGCGGCGGCCAGCGTCGCCAGCACGCCGGCACTGAGAGAGAAGGCGACGGCTCCGCTCACACCCGCATACCGCTTCCGTCCACCGTTGCCCGAGTATTGAACTGAAGATGCCTCGGCACCCATAGAGGCCCCCTACCTACCGCCGATGGCTTGTCCAGAACGTCACAGGCCGTCCAGCTCCCCCTGCGTCAACGCAAGTAGGAACTCCGTCCAGGCGGGGGTGGTGAAGCACAGCGGCGAACGCTTCGGCTTCTTGGAGTCGCGCGCAAGCACTCGGCCCTCCCCCACGGCGACCTCCACGCACTCGTTCTCATTGCCGCATAAGCTGCTCTTGCGCCACAAGGGTTTCCCCTTATGCACCACCTCGGCCCTCCTGCTCCCCCGATGCGCCTGAAACGGTGCTCATCCATGTTAGTGGACGTTTGTGCACTACCGCAGGCGAATACCCCCACGCCAGGGCTGGGCACCGCACACGGCACCCGAGCGATGACACACGGCATCCGCAGGCCCGACGGCCCACTGACTGCATTCCCAAGTTAGCTTCCGGAGAACCTGATTGCGTTGCAGTTGGCCCAAGTACCATGGTTTCAAGGCAAGTTCATGGGCACGAGACTCGTGGGTCGATCATGTGCGTGACCCTCGGTCGCCGATGGCAGCTCGACCGTGAACTCGGTCCGGCCCGGTTCGCTCTGTACGGCGATACGGCCGCCGTGCACCGCCGTGATCGCCGCGACGACGGCCAGGCCCAGCCCGGAGCCGCCCTCCATGCCGTCGGCACGTGTGCGGGAGGCGTCGGCGCGGGTGAAGCGTTCGAAGACCGTCGGAAGGAGGGCCCGCGGGATACCGGGGCCACCGTCCCGGACGCGGACCACAACCCGGCCCGCGTGCCGTGCCTCCACCGTGGCCACGATCGTTGCGCCGGCCGGAGTGTGCACGCGCGCGTTGGCGAGCAGGTTGACCACCACCTGGTGGAGCTGCCTTTCGTCGCCGACGACCAACGGCTCTGCGTCCAGGCAGAGTTCGAGCTGCCAGTCGTGCCCACCCCCGGCGGCCCGCGCGCCCCACAGCGCCTCCACGACCACCGCCGCGAGGTCCACCTCGACGGACTGCGGCGGTCGTCCCTCGTCGAGACGGGCCAGCAGCAAGAGGTCCTCGACCAGGCCCGTCATGCGCGCCGACTCCGCCGAGACGCGGCGCCAGGCGAGCACCGACTCGCTCTTGCCGGTGCCACGGTTCATGAGTTCCGCGTAGCCGGCGATCGAGGCGAGCGGGGTGCGCAGTTCGTGGCCGGCGTCGGACAGGAAGCGGCTCATGCGCTCCTCGGCGCGTTGGCGGGCGGTCGCGGAGGACTCGACGTGGTCGATCATCCGGTTGAGCGCTGCGCCGACCTGGCCGATCTCGCTGCCGGGGTCGGTGTCCGAGGCCGGGACCCGGGTAATGCCGGTGACCTCGCCCCGGTCGAGCGGTGCCCGGGAGACCTGGGCGGCGGTGACGGAGACCAGGAGGCGGGTGCGTATGGAGCGGATGCGCAGTCTCAGGCGCGGGCGGATGCGCAGGCTCGGGCGCGGGTGGGTGCGCAGGCTCGGGCGCGGGTGGGTGTTCATCTGCCGTCCTCCACCGGCCCGATGGTGCAGCTCGGGCCGCGCACGGCGTGGCGCAGCGGCGTCCGGCTGCTGTCGGTCCGGGACCGCTCGCCCCGTGCCCGGCGCAGCAGTCCGCGCTGCATCCCGTCGGGTACGTCGGTGAGCGCGTGCTCGTCGTCGACGACGAGCACGCGGACGCGGCCGTTTCGGGACCCTGCGGTTGCGGTCATGTCCCGATCCTGTCCGCGTCCGCTGAGGGAGGCCTGTGCTCTACCTGAGGGTGGGTGATGACCTGGGGTTTCTTCACGCGGACACGGCGAGGGCCGCACCCCCGTCACCGGGGATGCGGCCCTCGACCGCCGTACTGAACTGCCGTTCCGTACCGCCTGCTCGATCGCTTACTTGCGGATCAGGCTGCGCAGCACGTACTGCATGATGCCGCCGTTGCGGTAGTAGTCGGCCTCGCCGGGGGTGTCGATGCGGACGACCGCGTCGAACTCGACACCGGTGTCGGTGGTGACCTTCACCGTGCTCGGGGTGGTGCCCTCGTTCAGCTCGGTGATGCCCGCGATGGAGAAGGTCTCCTCGCCGGTCAGGCCGAGCGAGTCTGCCGACTGGCCGGCCGGGAACTGCAGCGGCAGGACGCCCATGCCGATGAGGTTCGAGCGGTGGATGCGCTCGTACGACTCGGTGATGACGGCCTTGACGCCGAGCAGGGCCGTGCCCTTGGCCGCCCAGTCGCGGGACGAGCCGGAGCCGTACTCCTTGCCGCCCAGGATGACCAGCGGGATGCCGGCGGCCTGGTAGTTCTGCGAGGCGTCGTAGATGAACGACACCGGCGCGTCGGCCTGGGTGAAGTCGCGGGTGTAGCCGCCCTCGGTGCCCGGCGCGATCTGGTTGCGCAGGCGGATGTTGGCGAACGTGCCGCGGATCATGACCTCGTGGTTGCCTCGGCGCGAGCCGTAGGAGTTGAAGTCACGACGCTCCACACCGTGCTCGGTGAGGTACTTGCCGGCCGGGGTGTCGGCCTTGATGGCACCGGCGGGCGAGATGTGGTCGGTGGTGACCGAGTCGCCCAGCTTGGCCAGGACGCGGGCGCCCGCGATGTCCGAGACCGGGGTGGTCTCCATCGTCATGCCCTCGAAGTACGGGGGCTTGCGGACGTACGTCGACTCGGCGTCCCACTCGAAGGTGTTGCCGGTCGGGATCGACAGGGCCTGCCACTGGGCGTCGCCCGCGAAGACGTCGGAGTAGGACTTGGAGAACATGTCCTCGCCGATGGCGTTCGCCACGACGTCGTTGACCTCGGCCTCGGAGGGCCAGATGTCCTTCAGGAAGACCGGGTTGCCGTCCTGGTCGGTGCCGAGCGCGTCCTTGGTGATGTCTACCTTCATGGAGCCGGCGAGGGCGTAGGCGACGACCAGCGGCGGGGAGGCCAGGTAGTTCATCTTGACGTCGGGGTTGATACGGCCCTCGAAGTTCCGGTTGCCGGAGAGGACCGAGGTGACCGCGAGGTCGTGGTCGTTGACGGCCTTGGAGACCTCCTCCGGCAGCGGGCCGGAGTTGCCGATGCAGGTGGTGCAGCCGTAGCCGACGAGGTTGAAGCCGACCTTGTCGAGGTACGGGGTCAGGCCCGCCTTGTCGAAGTAGTCGGTGACGACCTTGGAACCCGGGGCGAGGGTGGTCTTGACCCACGGCTTGCGGGTCAGGCCCTTCTCGACCGCCTTCTTGGCCACCAGGGCGGCGGCGACCATGACGTACGGGTTGGAGGTGTTGGTGCAGGAGGTGATGGCCGCGACCGTCACCGCACCGTGGTCGATCTCGTACGTCGAGCCGTCGGGGGCGGTCACGGTGACCGGGTTGGACGGGGCGCCGTTCGGGGCGACGGCCGGGGCGTCGGAGGCCGGGAAGGACTCCTGGCCCGCCTCGTCCACGGTGTCGACGTAGTTACGGACGTCGCTCTTGAACTGCTCGGCGGCGTTCGCGAGGACGATGCGGTCCTGCGGGCGCTTCGGGCCGGCGATGGACGGCACGACCGTCGAGAGGTCGAGCTCCAGCTTCTCGGAGAAGTCCGGCTCGGCCTTCGGGTCCAGCCAGAGGCCCTGCTCCTTGGCGTACGCCTCGACGAGCGCGAGCTGCTGCTCGGAGCGGCCGGTGAGCTTGAGGTACTTGATGGTCTCGTCGTCGATCGGGAAGATCGCGGCGGTCGAGCCGAACTCCGGCGACATGTTGCCGATGGTGGCGCGGTTGGCGAGGCTCGTGGCCGCCACGCCCTCGCCGTAGAACTCGACGAACTTGCCGACGACGCCGTGCTTGCGGAGCATCTCGGTGATGGTGAGCACGAGGTCCGTGGCGGTCGTGCCCGGCGTGAGCTCACCGGTGAGCTTGAAGCCGACGACGCGCGGGATGAGCATGGAGACCGGCTGGCCGAGCATCGCGGCCTCGGCCTCGATGCCGCCGACGCCCCAGCCAAGGACACCGAGGCCGTTGACCATCGTGGTGTGCGAGTCGGTGCCGACGAGGGTGTCGGGGTAGGCCTGGCCGTTGCGCACCATGACCGTACGCGCGAGGTGCTCGATGTTGACCTGGTGGACGATGCCGGTGCCGGGCGGGACGACCTTGAAGTCGTCGAACGCGGTCTGGCCCCAGCGCAGGAACTGGTAGCGCTCCTTGTTGCGGCCGTACTCCAGGTCGACGTTCTGCTTGAAGGCGTCGTTCGTGCCGAACTTGTCGGCGATGACGGAGTGGTCGATGACCATCTCGGCCGGGGAGAGCGGGTTGATCTTCGCCGGGTCACCGCCGAGCGCCGCGACGGCCTCACGCATCGTCGCGAGGTCCACGACACAGGGCACGCCGGTGAAGTCCTGCATGATCACGCGGGCCGGCGTGAACTGGATCTCCTGCGACGGCTGGGCCTGGGAGTCCCAGCTGCCGAGGGCGCGGATGTGGTCGGCGGTGATGTTCGCGCCGTCCTCGGTGCGGAGGAGGTTCTCCAGCAGCACCTTCAAGCTGTAAGGGAGGCGCGCGGAGCCCTCGACCTTGTCCAGCCGGAAGATCTCGTACGACTCGTCGCCCACCTGCAGCGTGCTGCGGGCGTCGAAGCTGTTCGCCGACACGACAGTCTCCTTCATTGATGTGCGCGTACCACCACGATCCTGCCGCCACGGCATCTTGGCCGATCCGCTAAGGTAAGGCTAAGTTAGGTAACCCTTAGCGTCGGACTCGACGAGGGCGTGCGGCTACGGGTGCGCCTCGGCAGATATCTCGATGTCGAGATAACTCTAGTACATGGGGCCGGGATGGTCATGCCCGGCCTCCCTGTCGTGTGTCAGAGGCGGCTCATCCACCCCCGATCGACGCCCCCCAAGTGATGTGCGGCACTGGACTCACGCACCCCCTTTGCATGACCATGCGTATTGATGCATACTCTTCCTATGTCCAAGGTCCTCACCTCCCTCCCCACCGGCGAGCGCGTCGGCATCGCCTTCTCGGGCGGTCTCGACACCTCGGTCGCGGTCGCCTGGATGCGCGACAAGGGCGCCGTCCCGTGCACCTACACCGCTGACATCGGCCAGTACGACGAACCCGACATCGCCTCGGTGCCCGGCCGTGCCAAGACCTACGGCGCCGAGGTCGCGCGTCTGGTCGACTGCCGTGCCGCGCTGGTCGAGGAAGGCCTGGCCGCGCTCACCTGCGGCGCGTTCCACATCCGCTCCGGCGGGCGGGCGTACTTCAACACCACGCCGCTGGGCCGTGCCGTCACCGGCACGCTGCTGGTGCGGGCGATGCTTGAGGACGACGTCCAGATCTGGGGCGACGGCTCGACCTTCAAGGGCAACGACATCGAGCGGTTCTACCGCTACGGCCTGCTCGCCAACCCGAACCTGCGGATCTACAAGCCCTGGCTGGACGCGGCGTTCGTGACCGAGCTCGGCGGCCGCAAGGAAATGTCGGAGTGGCTGGTCACCCACAACCTGCCCTACCGGGACTCAACGGAGAAGGCGTACTCCACGGACGCCAACATCTGGGGTGCCACCCACGAGGCCAAGACCCTGGAGCACCTGGACACCGGCGTCGAGACCGTCGAGCCGATCATGGGCGTCCGGTTCTGGGACCCGTCGGTCGAGATCGCCCCCGAGGACGTGACGATCGGCTTCGAGCAGGGCCGTCCGGTCACCGTCAACGGCAAGGAGTTCGCCTCCCCCGTCGACCTGGTGATGGAGGCCAACGCCATCGGCGGCCGCCACGGCCTGGGCATGTCCGACCAGATCGAGAACCGGATCATCGAGGCCAAGAGCCGCGGCATCTACGAGGCCCCCGGCATGGCCCTGCTGCACGCGGCGTACGAGCGCCTCGTGAACGCGATCCACAACGAGGACACCCTCGCCCAGTACCACAACGAGGGCCGGCGTCTCGGTCGCCTGATGTACGAGGGCCGCTGGCTGGACCCGCAGGCGCTGATGATCCGCGAGTCGCTGCAGCGCTGGGTGGGCGCCGCCGTCACCGGTGAGGTCACCCTCCGGCTGCGGCGCGGCGAGGACTACTCGATCCTGGACACGACCGGCCCGGCATTCTCGTACCACCCGGACAAGCTCTCCATGGAGCGCACCGAGGACTCGGCGTTCGGCCCGGTGGACCGGATCGGCCAGCTCACCATGCGCAACCTCGACATCGCCGACTCGCGCGCCAAGCTGGAGCAGTACGTCGGCCTCGGCCTGATCGGCACCGGCAGCCCCACCGTCGGCGCCTCCCAGGCCGCCGCGACCGGCCTGATCGGCACGATGCCGGAGCTGCCCGAGGGCGGCGCCGAGGCCATCGCCTCCCGCGGCGAGGTCTCCGAGGAGGACCGCGCCCTGGACCGCGCCGCGATGGAGTCCGGCACGGACTGACCCACCACGAGGGTACGGACATCGAGAAGGCCGACCCGGCGCCGAACGCGCCGGGTCGGCCTTTTCGCGTCACCTCGGCGCGACACGCCCACAGTGGCAGTATCGAACAGTGGAACGTCGTACTACATCGGTGGATTTGACTGGTTCTTTCGGGTGATGTCCTACCCGTGCCGCCAGGCGACCTTGACGGTGCGTCACCCGAATGGACCCCATGAAATGTGCCATCTCATATCTGAGATAACCTCGACTCCATGGCAGACGACTACCTCGTACGCATCGGCAGGCTCATCCGTGACGCCCGGCAACACCGAGGCTGGACACAGACGCAGCTGGCCGAGGCGCTCGGCACCTCTCAGAGCGCCGTCAATCGCATCGAGCGCGGCAACCAGAACATCAGCCTTGAGATGATCGCCCGAATCGGTGAAGCCCTGGACAGCGAGATCGTGTCGCTGGGGTACGCCGGGCCGATGCATCTCAGGGTCGTCGGCGGACGTCGACTGTCCGGTTCCATCGATGTCAAGACCAGCAAGAACGCCTGCGTGGCCCTGCTGTGCGCCTCGCTGCTCAACAAGGGCCGCACCGTGCTGCGCCGCGTCGCCCGCATCGAGGAGGTCTACCGCCTCCTGGAGGTGCTCAACTCCATCGGTGTGCGCACCCGTTGGATCAACGACGGTGTCGACCTGGAGATCGTGCCGCCGTCCGAGCTGAACATGGCGGCCATCGACGCCGAGGCCGCCGTACGCACCCGCTCCATCATCATGTTCCTCGGTCCGCTGCTGCACCGCATGGACCACTTCATGCTGCCGTACGCCGGCGGCTGCGACCTCGGCACGCGGACCATCGAACCGCACATGATCGCGCTCCGCCGGTTCGGGCTGGATGTCGCGGCGACCGAGGGCCAGTACCACGCCACGGTCGACCGGTCCGTCCGCGTCGACCGCCCGATCGTGCTGACCGAGCGCGGCGACACGGTGACCGAGAACGCGCTGCTGGCCGCCGCGCGGTACGACGGCGTCACCGTCATCCGCAACGCCTCCTCCAACTACATGGTCCAGGACCTGTGTTTCTTCCTTGAGGCGCTCGGCGTCCGGGTCGAGGGCATCGGCACGACCACTCTCACCGTGCACGGTGTGCCCACCATCGACGTCGATGTCGACTACTCGCCGTCCGAGGACCCGGTGGAGGCGATGAGCCTGCTGGCCGCCGCCGTCGTCACCGAGTCGGAGCTGACGGTGTGCCGGGTGCCGATCGAGTTCCTGGAGATCGAGCTGGCGGTCCTGGAGGAGATGGGGCTCGACCACGACCGTACGCCCGAGTACTTCGCGGACAACGGCCGTACGCGACTGGTGGACCTGACCGTCCGGCCCTCCAAGCTGGAGGCGCCGATCGACAAGATCCACCCGATGCCGTTCCCGGGCCTGAACATCGACAACGTCCCGTTCTTCGCGGCCATCGCGGCCGTCGCGTCGGGCAAGACCCTGATCCACGACTGGGTCTACGACAACCGCGCGATCTACCTCACCGACCTCAACCGCCTCGGCGGCCGCCTCCAGTTGCTGGACCCGCACCGCGTCCTGGTCGAGGGCCCCACCCGCTGGCGCGCCGCCGAGATGATGTGCCCGCCCGCCCTGCGGCCCGCCGTGGTCGTGCTGCTGGCGATGATGGCGGCGGAGGGCACGTCCGTGCTGCGGAACGTGTACGTCATCAACCGTGGATACGAGGACCTGGCCGAGCGTCTGAACTCGATCGGGGCGCAGATCGAGATCTTCCGCGACATCTGAATCGCGGACACCGCCGCGCCCTGCCCGACTTGCGTGAACGCGGGTCCGGCAGGGCGGCGTCTTCACCTGCTTCGACAGCAGCGCGCTGCCGGGTTTCGGGGGGAATCGCCCGCCGATCCGACGTGTCGGAATACCTTGACGCGTCGGGAATCTCCGACCTATTGTTTCGGCCATGCCCCCGGACGTCTTCAGCGCACTCGCCAACCCTGTGCGGCGTCAACTTCTCGATGCCCTGCGGGACGGGCCGCGTGCCGTCAATGACCTCGCCGGCCGCTTCGAGCTGAGCCGGCCGGCGATCTCCGAACATCTCCAGGTGCTGCGCCAGGCCCGGCTCGTGCGGGAGGAGCCACGCGGCCGACAGCGCTTCTACCACCTGGAACCCGCGCCGCTGGCGGAAGTCGGCGAGTGGCTGCACCCCTTCGAGCACTACTGGCACGCACGTATGCGCTCACTGCGCGACCTGCTCGACGAGCAGGACACCGACCAGAACAGCAAGGACGCCCGACCATGACCTCCGCACCCGCCGACGGCGCCCCCGCCATCCACTGCGACCAGTTCCTGCCCCACTCCCCCGCCACCGTCTGGAAGGCACTGACGGACCCCGAGCTGCACGCCCGCTGGTGGGCCGCGGGCGATGTACGTCCGGTCGTCGGCCACCGTTTCAGCCTGGACATGGGGCCCTGGGGCGAGCAGCCCTGCGAGGTCCTCGCCGTCGAACCCGAGCGGCTGCTGCGCTACAGCTTCGCCGAGGGGAGTCTGGACACCACGGTCACCTGGCGCCTGGAACCCGAGGGCCACGGCACCCGGCTGTTCCTCACCCACGAGGGCTTCGACCTCGACTCACCGCTCGGCAAGGCCGCCTTCGACGGCATGGGGAACGGCTGGCCCGGCGTACTCGACCGCCTCGCCGCCGTGCTCGCCGGCCCCGCCGCCCCGTAACACCCGACAGCCGGCGGACGGCAGACGGCAGACGGCAGACGGCAGACGGCGGCAACCCCGTCACCGAGTGCCGTATTGGTCGTGCCAGTTCCACCATTCGTAGGGCGGGGTCTGGGGATAGCCCTCGGGTGATTCCTCCCATGTCTCCTGCCGACCGAGCGCGGTCATGTCGAGGTAGCTCCACGTGCTCCCCATCGCCTCGTCGCCGCGGGCGTTGATGAAGTAGGTGCGGAACACGCTGTCGTCGTCGCGGATGAACGCGTTCGTGCCGTGCCATTCGTCCACACCGAAGTCGGCGTCGAAGTCGTCGGTGATCGTGTACCAGGGAATCGTCCAGCCCATCCGGGCTTTCACACGCTCGATGTCCGGCTGCGGTGCCCGCGAGGCGAAGATCAGCGTGGTGTCGCGGGCGTTCAGATGGGCGAGGTGGCCGACATGGTCGGCCACCATGGAGCAGCCCACGCAGGCGTGGTCGGGCCAGCCGGACACGCCCGGCTCGAAGAAGGCGCGGTAGACGATCAGCTGCCGACGCCCCTGGAACAGGTCGACCAGACCCACCCTGCCCTCGGGCCCGTCGAACTCGTACTGCTTCTCCACCGCGAGCCACGGCATCCGTCGGCGCTTGGCGGCCAGTGCGTCACGGGCGCGCGTCAGCTGCTTCTCCTCCACGAGCAACTCCCGACGTGCGTCCTCCCAGTCCTGCGCCGAAACGACGAGCGGTTTCTCCATGATGGCCCTCTCCTCCAGCTCCGTCCGCTCAGGAACCCGTACATCCAGGGTCGGCCGCAACCCACGCGGACGCACTCGCACACGCAGAGAGACAGGCGCCGGGCCGTCCCACCGGACTGGCCGGCGGAAACGATCGCGTCCGGCCGGGCGGCCGCCACCGCTTCGCCGACCGTCGTGGGCGGCACATGGTGACCCCGCGCCACGAGCTGCGGCACCAGCCGCCGCGGAGGGCGCGCCCGCAAGCGGACGGCCCGCCGCCCGGACGCAGGGTCCGGACGGCGGGCCGTCGGGTTCGGGGAAGGCGTTGCCCTTTCTCTTCCGGGCTATCCCTTCTCTTCCGGGCTATTCCTTCTTCTCCGGGCTATCCCTTCTTCTCCGGGTTCACCGCGTCGAAGACCAGCACCTTCCGATCGAGGTCGGCATGGAACGTCGCCGTGTAGCGGTCCCCGGTGACGGCGCGGGTGAAGTCCGTGCTCGTCTGCCACCGGGCGCCGGACGGCAGCTGGGCGCGCAGGTCGGTCGGGAGGTCCGGCTGGGCGGAAGTGCCCTGCCAGGTGTACGTGTCCTGCAGCCGGGTCGCGTCGGCTTCGGTGAGCCGGACGACTCCGGACATTCGGACGTCCGTGGGACCGGGCACCGACGACCGGTCGTTCTGGCCGAGGGCTTCGCCCTTCCAGACCACGGCGGCGAAGTCCCCGAACTCCGGAAAGCGCGCCCGCACCGGCTCCTCGTCCTTCCGGAGACCGTCGGCGGCCGGAGATCCGGCCGTCGCGGTCGCCCGGGAGCCCTGGGGCCGGCCGGTGTCCACCGCCTGCGTCCGCTGCTCGGCGCAGCCGGTCAGGGCGAGCGCGGCCATGGCCACGGTCGCCGCGGCCAGGCAGATGTTGCGGGCCCCTCGCCCGCCGGCCCGGTGTCGTCGTCTATCGGTGCACATCGCTGCCTACCGTAGTCGTTCCGGCCTGGCCCACGGTCCAGGTCACGTTGCGGGTGAACGTGCCCCGCACCAGGAACGGCGCGGCCCAGCCGAGCGTGGCGAACCGTCCGTTGACGTCGTCGGGGGTGCCGGAGGCGATGTCCGAGGCGCCCGCGTTGAAGTCGTACTGGTCCAGGGCGTGCACGGTGATCGTCATGGTCATCTGATCGCCGTCACGCGTCACGTTGGCGCTGCCCCAGACCTTGTGGTCGCCGATCGCCTTCTGCCAGTTCTCGGTCGTCGGATACTGCTTGACGCCATGCAGACCGCCCGTCATGTCGAAGGTGTCGGTGCCGAGCAGCACGCTCAGCTTCTCCGCCGCCTGCTGCGCACGGGCGATCTCGTCGTCCACCGACGTTCTGATCCCGGAGTCCTCGTAGTAGCCCTCCCGGTAGTTGACCTCCTGGTCCGTGCCCAGGCCGGTGCGGTAGTGGGAGTAGAGCGGTACGGCGTCGTCCAGGGCACCGTCGGAGTAGATGCCCAGCGCCGAGAGCAGCATGCCGCCGTTCTTCTTGATCCCCCACAGGTTCCAGTTCTTGTAGTCGTCCCAGGTCGCCTCGGCGTTCGGGTCGTAGGGGAAGTCGTTGCCGAAGTCGAAGAAGGGCTCCGACGCGGTCCCCTCGGTGTAGCCGTCGCTGGACGGCGGGGCGGTGTAGTTGACGTCCCAGCCGCCCGCGTCGTTCATCGAGCAGGAGTAGCCGGATTCGTTGCACTCGGCCGGCTTGTGCCCGGTGTACTCGATGAAGGTGGTCGGGTTGCCGCCGCCGAACGCGTACCGGTTCCCGGTGAAGGGATCGGAGCCGAGGCCCATGTCGGCGAGGGCGCCGTTGTACATGTCCCGGGTCACGAACCGGTTGAGCCCGGGGTCGTAGTCGCGGAAGCCCATGTCGTACGTCCCCGACTGGGCGTCCCAGCGCTTGGCGTTGTAGCGGTAGGCGTTGTACGTCTCCTTGGCCGGGTCGGCGGTGTCCGGCTTGTCGATGCCCGTGAACTCGGCCTCGTCGTCCTTGCCGTAGGCCGTGTAGCCGTAGGTCGCCTTCGTGTCGCCGGCCTCGTCCGTCAGCGTCTCGACGTCGGTGTGGCTGTTGTAGCCGTAGTAGCCGTCCTCGGTCGTGCCGTCGGTGTTGTGCTTGACCTGCGACAGCCGCTCGCCCCACGGGCTGTACTGGTACGACTTCGACAGGACGCCCGCGACCTCCTCGTTCAGCACCTCGCCGGACAGGCCGAGGTAGGCGAAGTCGGTGGTCTTGCCGTCGGTCGTCTTGGACGCGGTCCGGTCCAGCGGGTCGAAGGTGTACTTGGTCGACTTCAGGGTCCCCGAGTCGTCCATCTTCTGCGACTCGACGACATGGTCGAAGCCGTCGTACACGCTGCGCTCGATGACCTCGCCCTGCGAGGTGACCGTCTCCAGCCGGCCGAACGGGTCGTAGGTGTACTGCGCGCCCACGCCCGCGGTCGTCGCCGTCAGCAGCCTGTTGCGGTCGTACTCGTACGCCGTCTCGGCGCCGTCGACCGTCTGCCGGATCACGTTGGCGTTGGCGTCGTGGACGTAGGTCTCCGTGCCGGCGCCGTTGCCGGTCTTGGCGGACTCCTTCAGCCGGTTGACGGGGTCGTAGGTGTAGTCGGTGGTCGATTCGAGGTATGCCGAGTGGTTGTCGGCGTTCATCTTCTTCGCCACGTCCTGCGCCTTGTTGCCGTTCGGGTCGTAGGCGTAGGTGTGCGAGGCGACGAGCGTGCCGTTCGCCTTCTTCTCCGTGGACGTCTTCAGCGCCGCGTTGAGGTAGTAGGCGTAGTCGACCGTGTTGCCGTTGTCCTTGGTCTCCTTCAGCTTCAGACCGCGGTCGGTGTAGGTGTACGAGCTCAGCTTCGGGTCGGTGTCCGTCGCGTTCTTGCCGACCGAGACGGTCTTGACCAGGTCGCGCAGATCGTAGGTGTACTTGGAGAACTGGTCGGGGTGGGTGACCGTCTCCGGCAGGCCGTTGGCGTCGTACGTGTACGAGGTGGCCTTCTTCTCCTGGCCTGCGAGCGCCTCCGTCACCTTCTGGACCTGGTTGAGGCCGGTGTAGGCGACGGTGTAGGCATCGACCTTCGCGCCCGACGAGGTGTCGTCGATCGACGTCAGATTGCCGTTGACGTCATAGGCGTACGCGAAGGTCTTCTTCTCGGTGTCGGTCTCCCCCGCGTTGTCGCGCACCAGCTTGACCGCGTCGGCGACCGCGATGCCGCCGCCGCTCTGGTCCAGCCTGAGCTTGGTGCTCTCGTCCCGCTTGAGGGGGAAGGTGCCCAGGCTGACCCAGGTGCCCGCGCCCGTCGTCTGGTTCCTGGTGACGGCCGGCTCGGTGGTGGTGCCGTGGGTGAGGGTGTACTTGGCGGTGGTGGTGGCGCCGGTGACCTGCGGGTACTTCACATACGCGGTGTACGTGCCGTCCTTGGGGATGTTCAGCGTCCACGTGTACGCGTCCGTGCCGGTGCCCGCCGTGTGGGTGCGGTGGTCGTAGCCCTGCTGGCCGGTGACGTTCCCGGTCGTCCAGGTGCCGGTGAAGGACGTGCTCTGGGTGTCGGAATTGTCGGCGAGGACGACCGACCTGCCCACCGGCACACCGTCGTCGGACTTCGACTTCAGCTTGCCGTCGGGGTAGTAAGACCACGACATGGTCCGGTTGGAGGAACCGCCCGCCGACGTCAGCGTGCGGGCCGTCTGCAGACCGAGTTCGTCGTAGTCGTACGTGGTGGCGATGTCCCACGGGTCGGTGGACGAGCGGACCCAGCCGTTGTCGAAGTACTCGAACGTGGTGTCGTTGCGGACGCTCTCGCCCTCGGACGGCGGCAGCGAGGTCTTCGCCACCCGGCCGATCTTGTCGTAGACGGTCTCGGTGTAGACGTTCGGGTCGTTGTAGCGGGAGTCCGCCGGGTCGTACGGCTGGTACTGCCTGACCGGCCGGTTCAGCTCGTCGTACGCGGTGCGCAGGGTGAAGTCGTCCGCGGTCGCGGTCTGGGTGCCGCGCGGCGTGATGACCTTGGTGACGTTGCCGACCTGGTCGTACTCGTACTTCGTCGTACGGATCGTGCCGCCCTCGTAGGGCACCTTCACCTCGGACTGCTTGCCGCGCTCGTCGTAGACGACCGTGGTGACGTTGTTCTCCGCGTCCGTGGTCGACGTGACCAGCGAGTCCTTGTCGTAGCCCCGCTTGGTGGTCTTGCCGGCCGCGTCCGTGACGACGGTGGCGCGGTGGTTCAGGTCGTACGCCGTCCTGCTGGAGAAGTCGGTCGTGTCCGCCGTCGCGTTCTTCTTCGGGTCGACGACCGTGACGACGTTGCCGACGTTGTCGTACTCATAACTCACCTTGTCACCGGCCGCGTTGACCACGGAGGTGAGCTGGTGGATCTCGTTGTAGTGGTTGGTGGTGACGTAGTCGGTGGTGTCCGACGCCGTCAGGGTGCCCTTGGGCTCGGTCGTCGCCTTGAGGTTGCCGACCTTGTCGTACGTGTACGTCGTGCGCCGCTCGTCGGACGTGGTGGTGTCCTTCGGCGCGGTCGCCGAGGTGATCTGGTCCGCGTCGTCGTACACCGCCGTGGAGACCGCGCCGTTCGGTGAGGTCGCCTTGGTGATGTTGTCGTTGGCGTCGTACTCCGGGGCCGGCGTGGTGATCAGGTCACCGGCCGCCTGGTCCTTGGGTTCCGTGCCCTCCTTCGGACGGCCGTAGGTGTCGTAGGCCTGCGTCGTCACCTTGAGGTCGGCGTCGGTCACCTTGGTGACCTGGCCGCGGTCGTCGTAGTCGAACAGGGTCGGGAACGACTTGGCGTCCGTGATCCGCTTCGGGTATCCGGTCGCGTGGAACTCGGCGTACGAGGTCGGGTTGCCGCCCGCGTCGGTCGCCCTGGTGAGCCGGCCGTAGGCGTCGTAGTCGTACTTCGTGGTGTAGTCACCGGCCGTGGCGGTCGCCACGCCCTTGGGGTCGGTGACCGTCTTGAGGTTGCCGTAGGTGTCATAGCCGAACTGCCAGGCGCGGCCCTCGGGTGAGGTCTTGCGGAACAGGTCGGCGGTGTAGCCGTCGGCGCGGGTCTGGTACTCGTACTTCGCCGCGTTCGCGGGCCACTTGGAGGTGTCGCTCACACAGGTGGCCGTCTGGTCCGGGACGCCGTTCCTGTTGTTCTCGGCGTCGCGCTGCCAGAGCGGGTAGCCGGTCTTCTGGCTGTAGCAGTACGCGGTCTTGGCGCCGTTGTCCTCCTCCAGGTAGGTGACGTTGTTGTCCGCGTCCCAACTCATCCTGGTGGTCTGGGACTTGGCATTGGTGGTCTGCACCGGGCGGCCGTAGTCGTCGGCGACGTACCTGGTCGCGCGGGTCTCGGCGTCGGTGACGGTGGTGTCGGTGAACTTGGTGTTCGCCGTGTTCGCCGCGTACGCGAAGAGCGTGTCACCCCCGACCCGGTCGGTGATCTTCTTGGTCCACCAGTGGTACTTGGGGTCGTCGCCGGTCTGCGGCGCGTAGTACGCCAGCTTCGTGTCGTGGCCGCGCGGGTCGGTGGCCGTGACCAGCTTGACGTTCTTGTTCCCCTGCGTGGCGTCGTACGTGAAGCCGAACACCTTGGGCTGGGACGAGCCCGCACCGTCGGTGATCCTGGTCAGCAGACCCTGGTCGGAGTACTCGAAGGCCAGCTTGCGGGTGGAGATGTCCGTGATCGACTTGACGTGGTCGGTGATCTTCGGGCTGCTCGCCTCGGCCTTGGAGTAGTACTCCACGGCCAGCGACCGCCGGCCGGCCGGGTCGGTGATGTAGGAGAGGAACTTGGTCGGCTTGTTGTTGGACTTGCGTTCCTCGTAGGTGTACGTCTGCGTGTTGCCGTTCTTGTCGACCACCGAGGTCAGATATCCGTCGCAGCCGAACAGGAAGCGGGTGCCGTCCGGGCGCAGCAGCGTCCAGGCGTCCGGGACGGGGTCCTTGTCCGGGGTGCAGTCCAGGCCCGGCTTCATCGTCACCTGGTAGTGGACGCCCGCGGGGGCCTTCCAGGTGCCGTCGGCCTGCTTGGCGAAGGTGTGGGTGGTGCCGTCACCGTCGGGCAGGCGGATCTCGGTCGCGTTGGCGCTGGGGTTGGGGTGGAAGTCCAGCGGCGCGCCGAGGCGTATCGGACCGGCGAGCTGCGCGGACCACCCGCCGCCGAGCACGGTGTCGGAGGTGTCCAGGGAGTTGTAGGTGAAGCGGGCGAAGGTGGTCAGGCCGCGTCCGGGGTTGGTGAACGCGTTGTAGGACCACACGGTGTTGCCGGCGGCGAGGTTGTTCATCACCGTCGACCCGGCTCCGGTGTTCTTGCCGGTGTAGGAGTAGAACTTCTCCAGACCCAGGCTGTTGGAGGTCGGGTCCTCGACCGCCACGTTCTGCTTCAGGCCCGGGATACCGCCGGTCCCGGCCGACAGCCAGGTGCCCGCGGTCTTGTCGAACAGGTCCCAGGTCAGCACGTGGTCGGTGCGCTTGTTGCCGTTGTCGCTGTTGATCGGCGTCCTGACCTGCGCCTGCAGCGTGACCGTCTCACCGGGAGCCACGTCCTCGGGCAGCGCGGTCTGCACCTGGTTGCCGCCGGTGGTCCTGTCCGTGCCGTCGGGCAGCGCCCAGGTGTAGGACAGCACCTTGTCGGCCGCGGTCCAGGTCGCGTCGGTGGTGTTGGTGAGGGTGAACTCGACCGTGTAGGCGGAGTTCGGCGTCATCCGGGCCGGCGTCTTGGGCGCGTAGTACGTCGAGTCCGTGGTGGAGTCGAGGTAGGTGACGACCATGCGCGGGCGCAGCTTCTTCTCCGGTGCCTCGGAGGACAGGAACACGGTGCGTTCCTGCTTGACCGATTCGTCCGCCGTCTTCAGCAGCACGGCCTGGCGGGAGCCGGGGGTGCGCACCCAGCTCTGGACCAGGGAGGCGGCGCTCCAGTCGTGACGGGACGGGTCGTTGCTCAGCGCGGGGACGGTGTCGGCGACCGTGGCGCCGAAGTCGCCGCCGGCGGTGGTCCAGCCGGTGGTGGCGTCCGCCTTCACCCAGGTCGCCGACGCCTCGTCGAAGTCGCGGGTCAGCGGCCGCATCTCGTAGACGGCGCCGGTGTTCTCGGTGGTGGTCTGGGTGCCCCACAGCCGCATGGTGGCGTCCAGCACCCGGGCGCTCGTGGGGATGTCCAGGGCGGGGAACTTCAGCAGTGCGCGGGTGGTGCCGTAGGTGGGCGAGTTGTTGCCCACTCCCAGCCATTTCTGCGCGATGCCGTCGGTGAGGGTGTCGTGCGGGGTGGTCGACTCCGTCTGCGACAGGGTGGTGTCCTGCGCGGCCTCGACGATCTTCGTGGTGCGGCCGGCCTTGGGCAGTCGCACCAGCTGGGTGGGCGCGCCGCTGACCTGGCCGTCCGCTGTCCTGACCGCGACCATGTAGTAGTACGCCCGCCCGAACTCGTCCGCGCTGTCCGCCGCGGTCGGTGTGGCCGAGGTGTCCGTGTACGACGTCTGCGACTTGGACACCGGCGCCACCAGCGTCGCCGCCGAGGGCGTGAACGTCTGGTAGACCGAGCGGTGCACCTGGTACTCGACGATGTCGTCACCGGTCGCGGTGGACGGGTCCGTGTACGCCGACCACTTCAGCTCCGCGCCCGTGTCGTGGATCGTCGTCGGCGCCTCCAGTTCGACACCGGGACGGCCGTAGGTCAGCACCAGACGGGGGTAGTTGGCGGTCTCGCCCTCGTAGGCGTACTCACTGCCCTCGTAGCGCGGGCCGCCCTTGGGGGCGTTCGCGGACTCGTCGGCGGCCTTGACCACGAATCCGTGGTTGGTGTTGACGCCGTCGATCCACGACTGGACCGTCTTCGTCACCGGGAAGGAGTGCCAGACGTTCAGCTCGGAGGGCCGCTTGGTGACCACACCGCCCTTGGTGAACCGCACCGCGTCCGCGATCACCGACGTCGTGGCGGACGCCGGCCCGTCGCCGAGCACGATCCTGCCCGCCGTGCCCGCCTTGAAGCGGTGGGTGCCCAGCGTCTTCCACACACCGGCCGAACCGGCCTGCTGGTCGACGGTGTACGCCTTGCTGCCGCCGTCGTAGGTGACCGTGTAGGGGGCGGCCGTCGCCCGGTCCGAGGCGGGCACATAGTGCGCCTGGACCTGGTAGTCGCCGTCCTCGGGAAGGTTCGGCTGCCAGGTGTAGGTGTCCCCGGCGACCGTGTCCTTGTTGTACAGGTAGTCCTGGTTCACCGCGTACTGCGTGTACGCCGTGTTCCCCGAGGCGGGCCAGGAGCCCTTCGCGGCCGTGGTGCCCGCGTCCCCGTCGTCCACCAGGACCGACGTCCCCGACAGCTCGCCGGTGATCTGGGACGCGTTGTTCCAGGTCGCCTGCTCCTCGCTCCAGGCCGCGGTCGCCCGGTGCGCCTCCAGGTCCACCTCGCTGTCGTCGGTGGTGTGCGTCTGGTCGTAGTAGAGCCTCAGGTCGGCCGAGTCCAGCTTCGTGCCCGCGGGGACCCCGCCGAGCGGGAACCGCAGCAGTGCGCGGGAGCTGCCCGTGCCGGTGTTGCCCACCGAGAGACGCCAGTTGGTGTCGTAGTTCGACGCCGGGCCGTCCGAGGAGATCATCACGTCCTGCGCCGTCGCCGGCGTCGGGGCGATCTGGATGGTCGGGTCGATGGTCACCGGATACTGCCGCCGCGGCGAGGCGAGCCACTTCGCGTCGGGGACGACCGTCAGCTTCCAGCCCTTGCCGTCCCGGGTGAGCCGCTGCCGTACCGCGGTGGAGTAGGCGGTGCCGTAGGGCGACTCGGCGTCCTTCCGCGCGTCCGTCATGAACGGGGCCGGGATGACCAGGACGGGGTTCGTGCCCTCGCCGTGGAAGGCGATCGAGCCGTCCTTGCCCGCCTTCGGCGTCAGCCCGTCCGTGTCCAGGGTGAAGACGAACTTCAGCGGTCCGTCGGGGCGTTCGGCCAGGGTGATGTTCTCCTTCACCCGGCCCGCGCCGACCTCGTACGACAGATCCGCGCCGGCCACCGCATCGCGGTAGGTGACCGTGTCACCCTTCGCCACCGGATCCAGTAAGCCCTTCGCGCCTTCCAGTCCCAGCGTCACGGTGTGCCCGTCGGCGGACCCGACCCGCATCAGCCGGTCGGCGTCGCCGTCGAACCAACTGCGCAGCGCGTTGCTGGTGTTGGCGTACTCGAAGCCGCCCTGCCCGGACTTCTCGATCCGGGTCCTGATGTCCCGCCACGCCTTGCCCGCCCGGTAGGCGGTCGGTACGGCCGACACCTCGGCCTGCACCCGTCCGTCGGACATCTGGAAGAAGCGGGTGTTCGCCGTGCGCCGCCCGGTCAGCTCCGCGAGCCGCTTCGCCTTCGGCGCCACCTTGCCCTTCGGCAGTTTCTGCCGCTCGGCCACCCCCGCCTCGTCGTGGGACGACGGCTGCTCCGATTCCCGGCCGTCGTCATCCGCGAACCAGTCCTTGACACTGTCGACGAGACTCCCGCCGTCACCATCGGAACCGGACGCTGCATAAGCCACCTGGGGCAGCAGTGAACTTGTCACGGCAGCCGCCACGAGGCACGCCAGTGCTTTGCCCAATCTGGGACTCACACCAAACCTTTCCGTCGAAGGTCGTTGAATTCCAGGCGGGGTCTAGTGATTTGACTGACGTCACGTCAAGTGTCAAGACAATTCGCCAACTTGGCGGCCCAGCTCTCCCAAAACAGCCATACGGGCGGGGCTTTGTGTCCGATTTTTCCGGGGGCTGGAAAACGGCCGACGCCGTGCGGTATAACGCGGCCCGACATCACTCCGCGCGAGCTGGGTGCACCGGTAATTCACTTTTCGAGGGGGGAAATTCATGCGTGACTCCACCGCGAAATCCGATGCCACGTCCGAGGTCAGGTCCGATGCCAGGTCCGATGCCACGTCCGAGGTCAGGTCCGATGCCAGGTCCGATGCCGCGTCCGATGCCAGGTCCGAGGTCAGGTCCGGTGCGAGCCGTCCGGACCGGTCCGGGGTGATCACGGCCGCCGTGGCGCTCGCCGTGTGCAGTGGACTCGTGCTCTACGGGGTGCTCTCCGGGGGCGGCGAGGAGAAGAAGAAGCCCGCGGTACCCACCGCATCGGTCACGTACGAGGTGACAGGCACCGGCACCGCCGACATCACCTACCAGGCGCGCAGCGAGTCCGGGAAGGCCACTGTCGTGCGGGGCGCCGCCCTGCCGTGGCGCAAGACCGTGCCGGTGCCGCTCGGCCGCAGCCCCGTCGTGAGTATCGTGCTCGGCGAGAAGGGCGGCCGGGCCCGCTGCGCCGTCGCCGTCCGGGGCCGGCATCTGCAGAGCGCCACCGCCAGCGGTGACTTCGGCCGCGCCACCTGCACGGGAACGCTGCCCAGCCCGTCTCCGGGTTCGAGCACGACCGAGGGCGTCGCCGTGGGCTGACTCGTCAGAGGTCGCGTGTGCCCTTCGTCGCCGCGGCCAGGCACGGCATGAGAAGTTCCGCGTTGCCGCGGTTGACGGCGTGCAAGCGGCCCGGATCCCAGTGCGGGTACTCGTCCAGGGCCGTGTCGAAGCCGGTGCCCCAGTCCTCCGGGAGCATGGGGAAGTCGCTGCCGTAGAGGACGCGCTCGGGTGCGGCGAAGGCGAGGAGTGAGGGCAGGGTCGCCGGGGCGGCGGAGATGGCGGTGTCGAAGTAGAAGCGCCGGAGATCGGTGACGAAGTCCTCGGGGGTTCGGCGCGGGCCGTCGGGGGTCTCGCCGTTGGGGAGGCGGGCGGCCAGGGCGAAGCGGTGGGCGGCGTACGGCAGGAAGCCGCCGGCGTGCGGGAGGATCATCCGCATCCGGGGGTAACGGCGCGGGACGCCGCGCATCGTCAAGTGCAGGGCGGCGCGGGTCGTGTCGGAGGGGAAGTCCGCCAGTGGCGGGGGCACATCGGGGACGGGGGCGCCGGGCGGCGCCGTCGGATGGACGAGGACCACTGCGGCGCGGGCGTCGAGTTCGGCCCACAGCGGCTCGAACGCCGGGTCGCCGAGGTAGCGGCCGTGGACGTTGGACAGCACCACGACGCCGTCCGCGTGCAGTTCGTCCAGGGCGTGCGCCGCCTCGGCGAGTGCGCCGTCCACGTCGGGCAGCGGGAGGGCGGCGAAGTGCCCGAAGCGGTCGGGGCGGTTCCTGACCAGTTCGGCGGTGTACTCGTTGACGCCGCGGGCCACCTCACGTGCTCCGGCGAGGTCGTCCGGGCCGGCGAGCGGCGCGGCGAAGGACAGCACTCCGGTGGCGATGGACCGCCGGTCCATCATGGCGATCGCACTGCGCTCGTCCCAGGCGGGGGCGGGCCATCCGACGGCCGCGGCACGGCCGGTGACGGCACGGGCGAGGTCGGGCGGGATCACATGCTGGTGGACGTCGATGCGTCCTGAGCGGGTGTGTGCGGGGTCCATGGGCGCAGGATCCGCAGGTGCGGGCTCCGCAGGTACAGCACCTGTGCGTACGGGACTTGCGGGATCGGGATTCGCACGTTCCATCGGATCCCTCCTGGCCACCCGGTTTCCGACACAAGATCACGAAACTCGGCGCGCCAAGGGACGATTTGGGGCATTTCTAATTAATCTTCCCTGATTGTACGGGGTCATTTCCTCCCGTGCCGCATCCACCTCACTCCACACTCCACCGGAGATGACATGCACAAGCTTCGCAAGGCCGCCGTCCTGGTCGCTGCCCTCACCAGCGTCGGAGCCCTGGCCGCAGGCACCGCCCACGCCGATGGCCGGGGCGACGGCCGGGGCAACAACGTCAAGGTGCAGCAGAGCACCCAGTGCAAGTCCCACGACCTGAACCTCGACATCCTGGGCATCGTCGGCGTGCTCAACGGCGTTCTGGGCAACGGCCTCAACGGCGAGGGCCAGTCCGGAAGCCAGGCCAACCACCTCGGATCGACGATGGGCTGCAACAACACCGCCTTCTAGGCGGGCCTGCCCCTCACCGGGCAGAGATCACAGGCGGCCGGCCGAACGGCCGGCCGCCTGTTCCGCTTGGCCGCCTGTTCCGCCTGGCCGCCTGTTCCGCCTGGCCGCCTGGCCCGCCTGGCCCATCTGTCAGCCGAGAGTGAGCAGTTCCTCGTAGAACCCGCCGAACTCCCGTCCCCGGTCGATGAGATGGATCTCCAGGATCCAGTGACAGCGACGCCCCGCCTTGTCGGTACGGCGCAGCGGGGTGTCGTTGCCGGGCGCGATGTACGACTCCACGTCGGCGCCGTCGATCCACTCGTGCGGGAACTCCCCGACCAGGTGCCCGGCATGCCAGCCGCCCAACTCCCACCCGGCCTCGGCGGCCAGCCGCTCGACCTCGGCGTGGAGCCGCTTCCCGGTGATGTCGGGATCGCTCTCGAAGTACCGCTTCCCGGCGGCGAAGACCTCCGGCAGATCGTCCCGCAGCCGCCACTTGACCGGGTCGTCGCCCAGCACGAAGGTCCGCCCGAAGTCGGCCTCGTACTCCTCGAAGATCGGCCCGAAGTCGGCGAACACGATGTCGTCCGCGCCGATCACCCGGTCCGGCGGGTTCTCCCGGTACGGCATCAACGTGTTCGGCCCCGAGCGCACGATCCGCTTGTGCCAGTGCCGGGTGGTGCCGAACAGTTCGTTCGCCAGGTCCCGCACCCGGTCACTGACCGCCCGCTCCCCCTGGCCGGGCGCGACGAGCCCGCGTTCCCCGATCTCCGCGAAGAGCCGCTCCGCCTTCGCCTGAGCGTCCAACAGCCGGGCCGCGCGCGTGGGTTCGTCGTCCGCCATGGGCCGACGGTAGGTCGCGAGATCGATTCGCGGCAACCGGATTGGACGTCACTTGGAGGGACCCACGGCGACCAGATGCGCGTGACCCGGCCGGTCAGTCGTCCTTGCCCGCCGCCCCGTCACCCACCGCCCCATCGGCCACCGCTTCGTCGCTCACCGCCCCGTCGAGCAGTGGCCCGAGTTCCCGGACAACGGTCGTCAGGGCGCGCACGTCCCGTTCGGCGCGCGCCATCAGGATCGCTCCCTCCAGGGTGCTGATCATGAGCGTGGCCAGCGCACCGGCCCGTTCCTCGGGCACGCCCATGTCGGCCAGGGCGCGCGCCACCGGGCCGGTCCAGGTGGCGAAGGCGGCTGCCGCGGCCTCCCGTGTGGACGTGGTGGACTCCGCCCAGTCCACCGTGGCGGCGGCCACGGGACAGCCCCCGGCGAACCCGGCCGCCTCGTACTCATCGGTCCACTGCCGCACCATCTCGGCGAACAGCCCTCCGGGCGTCGGCTCGGGCAACGCGGCCAGGAAGCGGGCGACCCGGTTCCCCGCGTACCTCCCCGCCCAGCCCACCGCCTCGTTGACCAGCTGCTCCTTGCCGCCGGGGAAGTAGTGCTGGAGCGAACCGCGCGGCGCACCGGCATGGGCGGCGACCTCGCGCATCCCGGTGGCGGCGACCCCGTCGCGCCGGATGAGCTGAGCCGCGCTGAAGACCATCCGCTCGCGCGGCCCCCGTTCGGACATCGTCGGTCTCTCCCTTCGTCGAACTCTCCGCAACCCATCCTATGACCACTGTCATAGAGGTCGGCTACTATGACTGCCGTCATAGTCCTGGCCAACCGAGAGTGGGCGCTCATCGTGCACGTCGATTTCGTCGGTTTCGTCGGTCTCGGGGTCATGGGGCAGCCCATGGCGCTGAACCTCGCCCGGGCCGGGACACCCCTCGTCGTGTGGAACCGCACGCCCGAGCGGTGCGAGCCCGTGCGCGCCGACGGAGCCGTGGTCGTGGCGAGCCCCGCCGAGGTCTTCGAACGGGCCGGCACCGTGATCCTGATGCTGGCCGACGAGGCCGCCGTCGACACGGTGCTGGGGCGCGGCACCCCGGACTTCGCCACGCGCGTCGCCGGCCACACCGTCGTCCACATGGGCACCACCTCGGCCGAGTACTCGGGCGGCCTTGAGGGTGACATCCGGGCGGCGGGCGGGAGGTATGTCGAGGCCCCCGTCTCCGGCTCCCGCGTCCCGGCCGAGCAGGGCGAACTGGTGGGGATGCTGGCGGGTGACGAACACGCCGTGACTGCCGTACGGCCCCTGCTCGCGCCCATGTGCCGGGAGATGTTCGACTGTGGTCCCGTCCCGGGCGCGTTGCTGATGAAGTTCTCGGTGAACCTCTTCCTGATCACCCTGGTCACCGGGCTGACCGAGGCGTTCCACTTCGCCGACCGGCACGGCCTCGACCAGCGCCTGCTCCGCGACGTCCTGGACGCGGGCCCGATGGCCAGCGCCGTCTCCCGTACCAAGGGGTCCAAGCTGCTGGACCGCGACTTCACCGTCCAGGCGGCCGTCACCAACGTCCTGGAGAACAACCGCCTGATCGCCGAGGCCGCCCGCAGGGCCGACCTGGCCTCCCCGCTGCTCGACGTCTGCCACAGCCTGTTCCAGGAGACGGTGGCGCAGGGGTACGGCGGCGAGGACATGGTGGCCGTACTGCGGGCGCTGGAGACGCGCACCGACGGCGGCTCCGACCCCGAGCCCGCACCCGCACCCGCACCGTTGTCCGTCCCCGTACGACAGTCCGTCCCCGTACGCCCCGAGGAGCGAGCATGAGCCGGGTCTTCGCGGGTGACACGGCGGCGGTCGCGTCCTGGTTCCAGGACCACCGGGCCACGAACATGCGGCTCTTCACCTGGCCGAGCGGTGAGCCGGGCAACCACCCGTATCCCACCCACCCGTGTGACACGCACACATGTGACACCCACACATGAGGTAACTGCCTATGTGGCACCCGCACATATAAGTCAGGGCGTGCGAGCGGCAGATGACACGGCGCCCCTCCCGACCGGGAGGGGCGTGGCCCGCGTCGTGCGGTAGGTGGGCCGCCGTCACGCCTTCTTCAGCATGATGTTCTCCTTCAGCAGTGCGTGGAAGCGGGGCAGCGGCAGGATGCCGACGGGGTGGAGCTCCACGATGGTGGCCTCGACGTCCGACTTGCCGTGCTTGAGCGTGGTCGGGGCGGACTTGCTCTTGTTCTCCCAGCGGTGCAGCTTGCCGTCGCACACGGCAGAGGTGCCGCCGATGGCGTATCGGACGGTCTCGGTCCGCTGGCTGATGGAGGCGCTCACGAACACCGGGCCCACACTGTCGACGCAGCGGTAGGTACCGGACAGGGTGACGGTGCCGTCCGCGGACATACGGCCCGTGTTGTCGATGGTCACGATCTCCTCGGGGCCCGCGGCCGCCCCGGAGTGAGCGGGGGCCGAGGGCGCGGCGACCAGCAGGAGCAGCGCGGCGCAGGCGGCGGTGGCGAGAGCGGGGCGCAGGGGCATGGGATGACCTCCCGGGTGGGCGGAGTGGGGCCTTCCACTGGTACCCGCCGGGTGCGCCCGCGGACGTGACCGTCACCCACTCGGTGGCGAGTCCGCCCCGACCGTCGTGGATCGGTCAGAGTGTTGTCCGCGTGTTGTCACGGTTCATGACCGGCCGTTCCGATGAGGTCGCGGCGGGCGCATGGTCTACCCATATGGACGAACCACACGGCTCGTCCGCCCGATGTGGAGGTGCGCCATGTGTTCCCACCAGCCTTCGTGCCCTTCCTCCGGCAACCACAGCGCACATGTGGTGTCGGCACACCCCGAGCAGGGCTGGAGCCTGCTCTGCGACGGGGCGATCGTCTTCGACGACAGCGGTGAGCTGCTGCCCGACGGCCGCGTCGTCGCGCCGCACCGGGTGCCGGCCGAGCGCCTCGCGATGGCGGCGTGAGCGGGACCCCCGCATTGACGGAACCCCGCATGAGGGGCCCCCTCGCATGAGCGGGAGCTACGGCAGCACGGCGAACCCGTCGAGCTCCACCATCGCCTCTTCGTCCCACAGCCGTACGACCTCGACGACCGCCATCGCCGGATAGTCCCGCCCCGCCAACCGCCGCCAGACACGGCCGAGTTCGCCGGCCTGTGTGCGATACGCGGCGACATCGGTGGCGTAGACCGTCACCCGGGCGAGGTCGGCGGGGGTGCCGCCGGCCGCGGTGAGTGCCGCCAGCAGATTGGCCAGGGCCCGCTCGAACTGCTCGGGCAGGGTGGCCCCGGTGACTTTGCCGTCCGCGTCGAGGGCGGTCTGGCCGGCCAGGAAGACGACCCGTGAGCCGGTGGCGACGACCGCGTGGGAGAAGCCGGTGGGCGGGGACAGGTCGGGCGGGTTGACGCGCTCGGTGCTCACTGGCCGGCCTCCACGGTCGCGTACAACTCCCTTGCGATGATGCCGCGTTGGACTTCGCTGGCGCCCTCGTAGACACGCGGCGCGCGCACCTCGCGGTAGAGGTGTTCGAGCAGATGACCGCGGCGCAGGGCCCGGGCACCGTGCAGTTGGACCGCCTTGTCGACGACGTACTGCGCGGTCTCCGTCGCGAGCAGCTTCGCCATCGCCGCCCGTCCCGGCACGTCCGCCGCTTTCTCGTCGTACGCCGTCGCCGCCGCGTACACCATGAGGCGGGCCGCCTCCGTGCGCAGGGCCATCTCGGCGACCTGGTGGGCGACCGCCTGAAGGTCCTTCAACTTGCCGCCGAACGCGTCCCGCTCGGCCGTGTGGGCGAGGGTCGCGTCCAGGGCGGCCTGCGCCATGCCGACGGCGAAGGCGCCGACGCTGGGCCGGAAGAGGTTGAGGGTGCCCATGGCGACCCGGAAACCGCGGTCGGGCTCGCCGAGCATGTCGTCGGTGGTGACGGGGACGGAGTCGAAGGCGAGGGCGCCGATGGGGTGCGGGGACAGCATGTCGAGGCCCGCCCCGGTGAGGCCGGGCCGGTCGGCGGGGACCAGGAAGGCGGTCACTCCGCGGGATCCGGCGTCTGGGGTGGTGCGGGCGAAGACGGTGTAGAAGTCGGCCTCGGGGGCGTTGGAGATCCAGCACTTCTCGCCGGTGAGCCGCCAGCGGGCGGGGCCGTCGGGCTCGGCGACGGGCGGTTCGGTCGCCCCCTTACTCGCCCCCTCGGTGTCCGAGCCGGCGCCCTCCCCGTCGCCCCCCTCGGCGTCCCGTTCCGCCCGTAGCTCCAGCGCCGCCGCGTCCGACCCGGCGCCCGGCTCGCTCAGCGCGAAGGCCGCCACCGCACTGCCCTCGGCCACCCGGGGCAGCCAGCGCTCCCGCTGGGCCGGGGTGCCGTACGCGTGCACGGGGTGGGCGCCCAGCCCCTGCAGGGCGAGCGCGGTCTCCGCCTCCGTGCAGGCGTACGCGAGGGACTCCCGCATCAGGCACAGGTCGACCGCGCCGGAGGTGAACAGCCGCTCCAGCAGGCCCAGTTGACCGAGTTCGGCGACGAGCGCGCGGTTGACGTGCCCGGGTTCGCCCTTCTCCGCGAGCGGGCGCAGACGTTCGGCGGCCAGGGCGCGCAGCTCCGCACACCAGGCGGTTTGCGTCGGATCGAGTGAGAATGCGGGCATTGCCGACCTCCCTGCGGAGCCGTCCGCGACGGACGCTCGCGACGACCTGCTCGACGGACCTCTTCGCCGGACCATCTCGACGATATCGCGCACCATTGACTGTCGTCACCAACACGATACGCTCCCTGTGGTAAGCGGGTCCGGGGAAACGCACCCACACTCCCCCGGGGTCGCTTGGCCCACCGCGATGCCCACCCGCACCACGTGCACAGCACGACGCCCATAAGGCAGCCCACACGGCAAGGGGGCGAACCGCCATGGCCGGTCTGCACCGCTCCGCCCACGTCGACAGCTTCGCCCGCGAGCATCTGCCACCGCCCGACCAGTGGCCCGAGCTCCGCTTCGACCTGCCGGGGCTGCGTTACCCCGAACGGCTCAACGCCGCCGCCGAACTGCTCGACGGCCCCGATGCCGAGCGGCCCGTGTTCCACACCCCGTCCGGCCCTACATGGACGTACGGCACACTGCGCGCCCACGTCGACCGGCTCGCCCATGTGCTCACCGGCCACCTCGGCGTCGTCCCGGGCAACCGGGTGCTGCTGCGCGGCCCGACGACACCGTGGCTGGCGGCCTGCTGGCTGGCGGTGCTGAAGGCGGGCGCGGTCGCCGTCACGGTGCTGGCCCAGCAGCGGCCGCACGAGCTTGCGACCATGTGCGAGATAGCCGAGGTGCGGCACGCGCTGTGCGACATCCGGGCCGTCGACGACCTCGCCAAGGCCGAGATACCCGGCCTGCGGATCGCGACGTACGGCGGTGACGCCCCCGACGACCTGCTGCGCCGCCCGGCACCCGACGCGCCGTATCCCGCCGCCGACACCGCGGCCGACGACGTCGCGCTGATCGCCTTCACCTCGGGGACCACCGGACGCCCCAAAGGCTGTATGCACTTCCACCGGGATGTGCTCGCCATAGCGGACACCTTTTCGGAACATGTGCTGCAACCACATGTGGGCGATGTCTTCGCCGGCAGTCCCCCGCTCGGCTTCACCTTCGGCCTCGGTGGACTCGTCATCTTCCCGATGCGGGCCGGCGCCAGCGCCCTGCTCCTCGAACAGGCCGGTCCCAGACAGCTGTTGCCCGCGATCGGCGAACACCGGGTGTCGGTGCTGTTCACCGCGCCGACGGCGTACCGCGCGATGCTGGACGAGCTCGACTCGCACGACATCACCTCGCTGCGCCGCTGTGTCTCCGCGGGCGAGAACCTGCCCGCCGCAACCTGGCAGGCCTGGCACGAGCGGACCGGGCTGCGCATCATCAACGGCATCGGCGCCACCGAGCTGCTGCACATCTTCATCTCCGCGGCCGACGAACACATCAGGCCCGGGACGACGGGCGTGCCGGTACCGGGGTGGCACGCGCGTGTCGTCGACGAGGACGGCCAGGAAGTGCCCGACGGGGAACCGGGGCTGCTCGCCGTGCGGGGACCGGTCGGCTGCCGCTATCTCACCGACCCGCGTCAGCGCGAGTACGTACGGTACGGCTGGAACATCACCGGCGACACCTACGTCCGGGAGAGTGACGGCTACTTCCGCTATGTCGCCCGCGCGGACGACATGATCATCTCGGCCGGCTACAACATCGCGGGCCCGGAGGTCGAGGAGGCCCTGTCGCGCCACCCGGACGTCCTGGAGACGGCGGTGGTGGGGCGCCCCGACGAGGCGCGCGGTCAGGTCGTGGTGGCATACGCGGTGCTCAGGGAGGGTGCGCGACGCGACGTGGAGGCGCTGCGTGCGTTCGTCAAGGCCGAGCTGGCGCCGTACAAGTGCCCGCGTGAGATCGTCTTCCTGGACGCGCTCCCGCGCACGGCGACCGGCAAGCTCCAGCGGTTCCGGCTGCGCGTCGGCAGTGACCCGCGGGGTGACCGGCAGTGACCCGTACGACCTAAGATGATCAACGTGTCCGACCAGCATGCACCACGGTCTCTCATCGTCACGCTCTACGGCGCCTACGGCCGCCATATGCCCGGCCCGGTGCCGGTCGCGGAGCTGATCAGACTCCTGGCCGCGGTCGGCGTGGACGCCCCCTCCGTACGTTCGTCGGTGTCCCGTCTCAAGCGGCGCGGACTGCTGCTGCCCGCCCGTACGGCGCAGGGTGCGGCCGGGTACGAACTGTCGCGGGACGCACGTCAGTTGCTCGACGACGGCGACCGGCGCATCTACACGACCGTGCCGCCCGAGGACGAGGGCTGGGTGCTCGCGGTGTTCTCGGTGCCGGAGTCGGAGCGGCAGAAGCGGCATGTGCTGCGCTCCCGGCTGGCCGGGCTCGGCTTCGGGACGGCTGCCCCGGGTGTGTGGATCGCGCCGGCGCGGCTGTACGAGGAGGCCCGGCACACCCTCGCGCGGCTGCGCCTGGAGGAGTACGTCGACTTCTTCCGCGGCGAGCACCTCGGCTTCACGCCGACCGCCGAGGCCGTCGCCCGCTGGTGGGACCTGGCCGCGATCGCCAAGGAGCACGAGGCGTTCCTCGACCGCCACGCGCGCGTGCTGCACGGCTGGGAGCGACGGCAGGACACCCCGCCCGAGGAGGCCTACCGCGACTACCTCCTCGCCCTGGACTCCTGGCGCCATCTCCCGTACACCGACCCCGGCCTGCCCGCCCGGCTGCTGCCCGAGGACTGGCCGGGCGCGCGCTCGGCCGCCGTCTTCCGGGGACTGCACGCGCGTCTGCGCGACGCGGGAGCGACGTTCGCCGGTCTATGACCTCGGGCACACCATGAGATGAGGACTGTTGCGCATGACCACCACGTCAAGGGCCCAGGGGCCACGGTCTGGCTGACGGGGCTGCCGAGCGCGGGCAGGACCACGATCGCCCGTCTGCGGACGGTACGACGCCGACCGCCGGGATGGCCGCTCTGCAGCACACCCCGATGAGCGGATGCCCCCTCAAGTTCCCAGCGTGAGCCGGGGTTTGGGGGCGTCTGTGCGTCCGGTCTGCGGGCGGCGGCTGCCCGCCCGGTACGGGGCCGGCCAGACGACGCCCGGACCGACGTAGCCCTGCTCGGCCGCCGCGTGCAGCGTCCAGTGCGGGTCGTAGAGGTGGGGGCGGGCGAGGGCGCACAGGTCCGTGCGGCCCGCCAGGACCAGGGAGTTGACGTCGTCCCAGGAGGAGATCGCACCGACCGCGATCACCGGGAGGCCGGTGATGTGGCGGATCCGGTCCGCGTACGGCGTCTGGTACGACCGCCCGAACTCCGGCCGCTCGTCGGCCACGACCTGCCCGGTCGACACGTCGACGGCGTCGGCGCCGTGCGCGGCGAAGGCGCGGGCGATCTCGACGGCGTCGTCGCCGGTCGTGCCGCCCTCGGCCCAGTCGGTGGCGGAGATACGGACGGTCATGGGCCGTTCCTCCGGCCATACGCCGCGCACGGCGTCGAAGACTTCGAGTGGGAAGCGGAGCCGTTTCTCCAAGGAGCCCCCGTAGGCGTCGGTGCGCCGGTTGGTGAGCGGGGAGAGGAAGCCGGAGAGCAGATAGCCGTGCGCGCAGTGCAGTTCGAGGAGGTCGAAGCCGGCCCGGGCGGCGCGCCAGGCGGCCGCCGTGAACTGCTCCCGGATGTCGGTGAGTTGGGAGCGGCTCAGCTCGCGCGGGGTCTGGCTGTACGGCTTGTAGGGGATCGGGGACGGCGCCACGAGCGGCCAGTTGCCGTCCTCCAGGGGCTCGTCCATGCCCTCCCACATCAGCTTGGTCGACCCCTTGCGGCCGCTGTGGCCGAGCTGCACGCCGATCGCGGTGCCGGGTGCCTGGGCGTGCACGAACTGCACGATCCGCTTCCAGGCGTCGGCCTGCCTGCCGGTGTAGAGGCCCGCGCAGCCGGGGGTGATCCGTCCTTCCGGGCTGACGCACACCATCTCGGTCATCACCAGGCCGGCGCCGCCGAGGGCACGGGCGCCGAGATGGACGAGGTGGAAGTCGCCGGGGATGCCGTCCGTGGCGGAGTACATGTCCATCGGGGAGACGACGACCCGGTTGCGCAGGGTCAGGCCGCGCAGCCGGAAGGGGGTGAACATCGGGGGCGTGCCAGGCGGGCAGCCGAACTCGCCCTCCACGGACTCGGTGAAGTGGGCGTCGCGCAGGCGCAGGTTGTCATGGGTGACGCGGCGGCTGCGGGTGAGCAGGTTGAAGGCGAACTGCCGCGGCGGCTGGTCGAGGTAGAGGCCGAGGTTCTCGAACCACTCCAGGCTGGCGCGGGCGGCGCGCTGCGTGGAGGCGACGACCGGCTTGCGTTCCTCCTCGTAGGCCGCCAACGCCCGCTCCAGGGAAGGCTGTTCCTCCAGGCAGGCGGCGAGTGCCAGGGCGTCCTCGACGGCCAGTTTGGTGCCGGAGCCGATGGAGAAGTGAGCGGTATGGGCGGCGTCGCCGAGCAGGACGATGTTGCCGTGCGACCAGCGCTCGTTGACGACCGTGCGGAAGGTCGTCCAGGCCGACTTGTTGGACTTGAGGGGCCGTCCGCCGAGTGCTTCCGCGAAGATCTTGGCGCAGCGCTCGACGGACTCCTGCTCGTCGAGTTCCGCGAACCCGGCCGCCTGCCAGACCTCGTCCCGCATCTCGACGATCACGGTGGAGGCGTCGGGCGCGTACGGGTATCCGTGCAGCTGCATCACGCCGTGCTCGGTCTCGGCGATCTCGAAGCGGAAGGATGTGAAGGCGAAGTCCGCGGCGAGCCAGATGTAACGGCAGTGGTGTTCGGCCACATGGGGCCGGAACACATGGGCGTAGGCCTCGCGGGTGGTGCTGTGCACACCGTCGGCGGCGATGACGAGGTCGTATGCCTCCGCCAGCCAGGCGGGGTAGGGGGCCTCGGAGCGGAAGCGGAGCTCTACGCCGAGGGTGTGGCAGCGGTCGTGCAGGATTTCCAGGAGGCGTTTTCTGCCGAGTGCCGCGAAGCCGTGTCCTCCGGAGGTCTGGCGGGAGTTTCGGTGGACGATGTCGATGTCGTCCCAGCGGGTGAAGTGGGATTGCATGGCCTCGTAGACCACGGGGTCGGCGTGTTCGATGCCGCCGAGGGTCTCGTCGGAGAGGACCACTCCGAAGCCGAAGGTGTCGTCGGGGGCGTTGCGTTCCCAGACGGTGACCTCACGGCTGGGGTCGAGGCGTTTCAGCAACGCCGCGGCGTAGAGGCCGCCGGGGCCGCCGCCGATGATTGCGACTCGCAGGGGGTGGTTCTTCTTCGTCGGCGGCTGCGGGTTCGATGTGGCTGGTCGCGCCCGCGCGGCGGTAGCCGCAAATTCAACGCAGCCCCGCGCCCCTGGCGGCGTTGCAGCCCCCTTGGCCGAGAGCATCTCTACCTCCCCCGCCACTTCGGTGGACGCTTCTCCGTGAACGCCGCGTGGAATTCCGTGTAGTCCTCGCCGTTCATCAGCAGCGCCTGCGTCGACGCGTCCATTTCCACCGCTGCCGCCAGTGGCATGTCCAGCTCGGCTGTCAGGAGGGCCTTCGTCTGGGCGTACGCCAACGCCGGGCCGTCGGCGAGGCGCCGGGCGAGTGCCCCCGCGACCTCGTCCACCCGACCCTCGTCCGTCAGCTCGCTGATGAGCCCGATGCGCTCGGCCTCGGGCGCCCTCACCGGTTCGCCCAGCATCAGCAGCCGGGTCGCGTGGCCGAGGCCGACCACCCTCGGCAGCAGATAGGCCGCGCCCATGTCGCCGCCCGACAGGCCCACCCGGGTGAAGAGGAAGGCGAAGCGGGCGGTGGGGTCGGCGACGCGGAAGTCGGCGGCGAGGGCCAGTACGGCACCGGCTCCCGCCGCCACTCCGTGCACCGCCGCGATCACCGGGAACGGGCACTCCCGTACGGCCCGCACCACCTGCCCGGTCATCCGGTTGAAGTCGAGCAGCTGGGCGGTGTCCATGGACAGGGTCGCGCCGATGATCTCGTCGACGTCACCGCCGGAGCAGAAGCCGCGGCCCTCACCGGCCAGTACCAGCGCCCGTACCGCCCGCTCGCGGGACAGCTCGGCGAGCAGATCGCGCAGGTCGGCGTAGGCGCCGAAGGTGAGCGCGTTGAGTTTTTCGGGGCGGGCGAGGGTAACGGTGGCGACCCCGTCGGCGTGCTCGACCCGCAGATGCCTCCACTCGGGGGTGCGGGCGGCGGAGCCGGTGAAGGGACTCATGACGTGCGGCCTCCTCGGACGGACGGCGGGCACTGCATCACTGAGCTCTACCCTTCGAGCTCTGTCCCTCGAAGTTATCACCCAACTTTGACCGTCGTCACGACCGCGCGATAACCCGATCGGGTGTGACCTTGGTGTGGCCTGGATGTGACCTGGCCCCGTCACATCCGTCACGACTCGTCGACACCGCGGTAACGGCGGGATCGTCCGTGCGAGGCCGACCGTTCACCTGGGTAAGCCGCCCAGCAGTCGGGGCCGAAGGTCCCGAACGGTGCCCGTCGGATGCCTCTGCCGAGTGGCGCCGTACCATTCATAAGGTTGAAAGCAGGACAGCCTGCTCATGAACGGACCCGCCTTGCAAGATCGCTCCGCTGCCTCCGCCTCCTGGCGTATCGCGCTGCCGCACACCGCCGCGGCCGTGCCTGTGGCCCGTGCATTGGTCCGTACGGCGCTGGCCGAGCTGGAGCATGCCGCCGACAGCGACACCGCGGAGCTCCTCACGGCGGAGCTGGTCGCGAACGCCGTGGAGCACACCGCGGGCCACGGCCCGATAGAGCTGGTGGTGGAGCTGCTGCCGTCCGGCTGCCAGGTCGAGGTGCACGACCGGGACCCGGCCCCGCCGGGCAACCTGACCCGCCCGGCCGTCGGCGACCCCGACCCCTGGCAGGAGCACGGTCGCGGGCTGCTCCTGATCCGCGCCCTGAGCTCCTCCTGCGGCCACCGTCCGACGGACTCGGGCAAGGCGGTGTGGTTCCGACTGCCGTCGGTACCTGCTCAACGCCGCCCTGTCTGACCGACTTCAGGGGCGCGGGGCTGTGCTGAATATGCGGCCACCGCCGCGTGGGCGCGACGAGCCACACCCAACCGATGGCCGGCGGATCGCCCACACCCCTGCGGCGCTCCCCGCGAATCAACCCAGCGTCGCCACCAAGACCGCCTTGATCGTGTGCATCCGGTTCTCCGCCTCGTCGAAGACCACCGAGTGCACCGACTCGAAGACCTCGTCGGTCACCTCAAGCGACTGCAGCCCATGGCTCTCGAAGATCTCGCGGCCGACCTTCGTGCCGAGATCATGGAACGCCGGCAGACAGTGCAGGAACTTGACGTCGGGGTTCCCGGTGGCCCGCAGCACGTCCATGGTCACCGCATAGGCGCCGAGCGCGGCGATGCGCTCGTCCCAGACCTCCTTGGGCTCCCCCATGGACACCCACACGTCGGTGGCGACGAAGTCGGCGCCGCGCACTCCTTCGGCAACGTCCTCGGTGAGGGTGATGAAGGCGCCACTGCCCTCCGCCAGCTCGCGGGCCCGGGCCACGACCTCGTCGCCCGGCCAGTACTCCTTGGGCGCGACGATCCGGACGTCCATGCCGAGCAGCGCGCCGGTTATCAGGTACGAGTTGCCCATGTTGAAGCGGGCGTCGCCCAGGTAGGCGAAGGTGATCTCCTTGGGCGGCCTGCCGCTGTGCTCGGTCATCGTCAGCACGTCGGCCAGCATCTGGGTGGGGTGCCAGTCGTCGGTCAGGCCGTTGAAGACGGGCACGCCCGCGTACCGCGCCAGCTCCTCCACGTTCGCCTGGCTGTCCCCGCGGTACTCGATCCCGTCGTACATCCGCCCCAGCACGCGCGCGGTGTCCTTCACGGACTCCTTGTGGCCGATCTGCGAGCCCGAGGGGTCCAGGTACGTCGTCGAGGCACCCTGATCGGCGGCGGCCACCTCGAAGGCGCAGCGCGTACGCGTGGAGGTCTTCTCGAAGATCAGCGCGATGTTCCTGCCCCGCAGGTACTGCGTCTCGGCCCCGGCCTTCTTGGCGGCCTTCAGCTCGGCGGCCAGCTCGACCAGCCCGAGGAACTCCTGCTCGGTGAAGTCGAGCTCCTTGAGGAAGTGGCGGCCGGCGAGGGCGGTCGGGACAGTCGCCATGAGGGCGCTCCAGAGGTACGAGTACAGGGGACCTTGGAAGTCTATACGACCATCAGCATTTCTATACAGGGCGACCTTCGTCACCTGGCACACATCTCCCCTATACGGCCGCCCTCTCGACCGGACAGCTCATACAGCGCGGCCCACCCCTCCCCCGCCCCAGCTCGCTGCCCGGAATCTCGATCACCTCGACGCCCTGCTTGCGCAGATGCGTGTTGGTGGTGGCGTTCCGCTCGTAGGCCACTACGACACCCGGCTCGACGGCGAGCACATTGCAGCCGTCGTCCCACTGCTCGCGCTCGGCCGCGTGGACGTCCTGCGTCGCGGTCAGGACCCGGATCTCGTTCAGTCCGAGGGCGGCGGCGATCGCGCGGTGCATGTGCTCCGGCGGATGGTCGGTGACCTTCAGTTCCTTGTCGCCGGCGCCCGGTTCGATGGTGTACGAGCGGAGCATGCCGAGCCCGGCGTACTGGGTGAAGACATCGCCGTCGACCATCGTCATCACGGTGTCGAGATGCATCAGCGCACGCCGCTTGGGCATGTCGAGGGCCACGATGGTCTGCGCCGACCCGGCGGCGAACAGCTTGTGGGCGAGCATCTCGACGGCCTGGGGCGTCGTCCGCTCGCTCATGCCGATCAGCACCGCGCCGTTGCCGATCACCAGGACGTCCCCTCCCTCGATGGTGGAGGGGTAGTCCGCCTGCCCCTCGGACCAGAAGTGGAACGTTTCCTCGCGGAACAGCGGATGGTGTCGGTAGATCGCCTCGAAGTGCACGGTCTCGCGCTGCCGGGCGGGCCAGCGCATCGCGTTGACCGAGACGCCGTCATAGATCCAGGCGGAGGTGTCACGGGTGAAGAGGTGGTTGGGCAGGGGTGCGAGGAGGAAGTCGTCGAGCTCCATGACATGGAAGCGCACGGAGGTCGGCTCGGGGTGCACCTCCAGGAACTCCCGCTTGGTCATGCCGCCGACTAGGGCCTCGGCCAGCTCGGGCGAGGGCAGGCCCTCGAAGGCCGCACGGAGGTGGTCGGTGGCGAGCACCCCGTACTCCTTCTCGTCGAAGACCCGCTCCAGGACGAGCCTCCGGGCCGCCGGGAGCTCCAGGGCCTCGGTGAGCAGGTCGCCGAAGAGATGGACGGTGACACCCCGGTCGCGCAGCACGTCGGCGAACCCGTCGTGCTCGGCGCGCGCCCGGCGGACCCACAGCACGTCGTCGAAGAGCAGCGCGTCCTTGTTGCTGGGGGTGAGCCTTTTGAGCTCAAGATCCGGCCGGTGCAGGATGACGCGGCGCAGCCGCCCGGCCTCGGAGTCGACATGAAACGCCATGCCTCCATCCTGACCACCGGGGACCGTGTTCACCCCCTACTTGCCCCCTTCTTCTTTTCGTCCCCTTGACGACAAGTGGGCCTCACGCTTATCGTCAAGGGGACGAAAAAGAGGGGGCTTCATGGCCGACATCACCCGGCGCCTCGGCTGGCGCCATCTGCGCGGCGCACCCACGGCGCACATCCGCCACCACCGCGGCGGAAAGCTGCTGCACGACGGTCCCGGGCTCAGCTTCTGGTTCCGTGCGCTGACCGCCGCGCTCTCCGAAGTCCCGGTCCACGACCGGGAGTTGGCGATGACCTTCCATGCCCGTACGTCCGACTTCCAGGACGTGGCCGTACAGGCGACGGTCACCTACCGGATCAGCGACCCGGCGATGGCCGCGACGCGCCTGGACTTCTCCATCGACCCGGACACGGGCGCCTGGCGGGGCACCCCGCTGGAACAGCTGGGCACGCTCCTGACGGAGACGGCACAGCAGCACGCCCTGGACGTCCTCGCGCGTACGCCGCTGTCGGCGGCCCTGGACGCCCACCAGACGGGGCTGACGGCGGTGCGAGAGCGGATCGCGGCCGGCCTCGCCGGGGAGCCCCGCCTGCCGGCGACCGGCATCGAGGTGGTCGCCGTACGCGTCGTGGCGCTGCGTCCGGAACCGGAGGTGGAGCGGGCGTTGCGCACCCCGGCCCGGGAGCAGATCCAGCAGGAGGCGGACCGGGCGACGTACGAACGGCGGGCGGTGGCCGTCGAGCGGGAGCGGACCATCGCCGAGAACGAACTGGCCAGCCAGATCGAACTCGCGTGCCGCGAGGAGCAGTTGGTGGAGCAGCGCGGTACGAACGCGCGCCGCGAGGCCGAGGAGCACGCGTCGGCCGACGCGGTCAGGGCCGAGGCCGAGGCGGCACGCACCGTTCGGCTCGCCGACGCCGAGGCCACCCGGTCCGTGCGGCTGGCCCGGGCCGAGGCCGAGGGGGCGCGTGAAGTCGGTGAGGCGCGGGCGCAGGCGCAGGCGGCCTGGCTGCGGGTGCACGCCGAGGTGGACGTGGCCACTCTGCACGCCCTCACCGGGACGCGGCTGGCGGAGAACCTGCCGCGGATCGACAGCGTGACGGTGTCGCCGGACGTGCTGACGGGGCTGCTCGCCCGGCTCGGGACGCGGGAGCAGGAGTGAGCCTCGCCCCACGGGTCGTTCTCGTCCATCGCACCACGGAGTACGAGGAGTTGGTGGCCCGGCACGGCACTCACGGCCAGGCCGCCTTCTTCCTCTCCTCCCGGGGCCGCGACATCCGGGAGATCGCGGAGCGCCACCAGCGCGCCGGGCGGGCGCTGGCCGAGGTCGCCTCCGCCGTGCCGATGACATGGCGTCAGGCGCGGGTCGAGCGGACCGACCTGGACCGTTTCCTGTTCGCCCCGGAGGACGTCGTGGTCGTGGTCGGGCAGGACGGTCTGGTCGCGAACGTGGCCAAGTACCTGGCCGGGCAGCCGGTGCTGGGCATCGACGCCGATCCCGGCCGCAACCCGGGTGTCCTGGTCCGTCACCGCCCGGAGGACACCGGCTCACTGCTCGCCGCCACGCAATCCGGAGGGGGCCGCTGCGACGAACTCACCATGGTCGAGGCCGTCGCCGACGACACACAGCGGCTGGTGGCGCTCAACGAGATCTACCTGGGCGCCGTCGGCCACCAGACGGCCAGATACCGCCTGGGCCTGGAGGACGACGGGGGTGTCGTCGAGGCCCAGGCCTCGTCCGGGGTGCTCATCGGCACCGGGACGGGGGCGACCGGCTGGATCCGGTCGGTGTGGCAGGAGCGGGGCGGGCGACTGCGGTTGCCCGCCCCGACCGAGGCCCGCCTGTTGTGGTACGTCCGCGAGGCCTGGCCGTCCCCGGCCACCGGTACGTCACTGGTGGCCGGGGAACTCGCCGCCGCGACCCGTCTGCAGCTCACCGTCGAGTCCGAACGGCTCGTGGCGTTCGGGGACGGCATGGAGACGGACGCGGTCCAGCTGACCTGGGGCCAGACGGTTCGCGTGGGGGTGTGCCGGGAGCGGCTGCGGCTGGTCGACTGACCGTGGGTCAGCCACCGATCGCCGCAGCCGACCGATCGTCACCCCTGCCCGTCACAGCCGCGGGTCCACCGGCTCCGACTCCAGCGCCAGCACCCCGAACACCGCCTCGTGCACCCGCCACAGCGGCTCGCCCTCGGCCAGCCGGTCCAGGGCCTCCAGCCCCAGCGCGTACTCGCGGATGGCGAGGGACCGCTTGTGGTTGAGGAACCGCTTGCGCAGCCGGTCCAGGTTGTCCGGGCGCGTGTACTCCGGACCGTAGATGATCCGCAGGTACTCGCGGCCCCGGCACTTGATGCCGGGCTGCACGAGGCGGCCCTCCCCACTGCGCACCACCGCACCGAGCGGCTTGACGACCATGCCCTCGCCGCCGCGGCCCGTCATCTCCAGCCACCAGTCGACGCCGGCCTGCACCGACTCCGGGTCACCGGTGTCGACGTACAGCCGTCGGGTGGTCTGGAGCAGCCCGCTGCCGTCGTGCTCCACCAGCCGGTCGAGAAGCGCGAGCTGCTCGTCGTGCGGGAGCGCCGCGAGGCTGCGGCCCTCGGCGGCCAGGATCTGGAACGGTGCCAGGCGTACGCCGTCCAGGCCGTCCGTCGTCCAGCAGTAGCGGCGGTACGCCTCGGTGAACGCGGCCGCGTCCGACGCGCGTTCGCGCTGGCGCGCCAGCAGGTCGGACACGTCGACGCCGCGCGCGGCAGCGCCCTCCAGCGCGGCCAGCGCACCCGGGAACGCGGCCCCGGATGCGGCGCCGACCGCCGCGTACTGCGAGCGCAGCAGGCCCGCCGCCTTCAGCGACCACGGCATGAGCTCGGCGTCGAGCAGCAGCCAGTCCCCCGCGCCGGAGGCGCTGTTGGATGTGGCCGGCTCGTCCCAGAGACCGGCCTCGCCGACGGCCTCCCGGATCCGGTCCAGGATCGTCTCGGTCACCGACTCGTCGTCGAAGAAGGGACGCCCGGTACGGGTGTACAGCGACCCGGTCGGGCCGTCCACACCGAACCTCTTGCGCGCCACGTCCGCGTCCCGGCACACCAGCGCCACGGCCCGCGAACCCATGTGCTTCTCCTCGCACACGACCCGCTCGACGCCGTCCGCCGCGTACTGCGCGAAGGCCTCCGCCGGGTGCTCCAGATAGCCCTCGATGTGACTCGTGGCCGTGGGCGCCATGGTCGGCGGAAGGTACGGCAGCAGGCGCGGGTCGACGGCGAAACGGCTCATGACCTCCAGGGCCGCGGCCGCGTTCTCCTCACGGACCGACACCCGGCCCGCGTGCCGGGTCTCGACGACCCTGCGGCCCTGTACGTCGCCCAGGTCGAGCGGCCGTCCGTCGTGCCCGCCCGGTGCCTCCGTCCGCAGCGGCTTGGCCGGCTCGTACCAGACCTGCTCCGCCGGTACGTCGACCAGTTCGCGCTCCGGCCAGCGCAGCGCGGTCAGCTTGCCGCCGAAGACGGCACCGGTGTCCAGGCAGATGGTGTTGTTCAGCCATGTGGCGTCCGGCACCGGGGTGTGGCCGTACACCACGGCCGCGCGGCCCCGGTAGTCCTCGGCCCACGGGTAGCGCACCGGCAGCCCGAACTCGTCGGTCTCCCCGGTGGTGTCGCCGTACAGCGCGTGCGAACGCACCCGCCCCGACGTACGGCCGTGGTACTTCTCCGGCAGACCGGCGTGGCAGACCACCAGCCTGCCGCCGTCGAGGACGTAGTGGCTGACGAGCCCGTCGATGAACTCCCGGACCTCCGCGCGGAACTCCTCGCTCTCGGTCTCCATCTGCTCGATGGTCTCGGCGAGTCCGTGCGTGTGCTGGACCTTGCGGCCCTTGAGGTAGCGGCCGTACTTGTTCTCGTGGTTGCCCGGCACGCACAGCGCGTTGCCCGACTTCACCATCGACATCACGCGGCGCAGCACACCCGGGCTGTCCGGGCCGCGGTCGACGAGGTCGCCGACGAAGACGGCGGTACGGCCGTCCGGGTGCACTCCGTCGACGTAGCCCAGCTTGCCCAGCAGGGAGTCCAGTTCGGACGCGCAGCCGTGGATGTCGCCGACGATGTCGAAGGGGCCGGTGAGGTGGGTCAGGTCGTTGAAGCGCTTCTCGGTGACGACGGTGGCGCCCTCGACGTCCTCCACGCCCCGCAGGACGTGCACCTTGCGGAAGCCCTCTCGCTCCAGGTGCCGGATCGACCGGCGCAGTTCGCGGATGTGCCGCTGGATGACGCGGCGCGGCATGTCGGCCCGGTCGGTGCGGGCGGCATTGCGCTCGGCGCACACCTCTTCCGGGACGTCCAGCACTATCGCGATGGGCAGCACGTCGTACTGCTTGGCGAGCTGGATCAGCTGCTTGCGGGAGTCCTGCTGCACGTTGGTGGCGTCCACGACCGTGCGGCGTCCGGCGGCCAGACGCTTGCCCGCGATGTAGTGCAGGACGTCGAAGGCGTCCCGGCTCGCGCTCTGGTCGTTCTCGTCGTCGGAGACCAGGCCGCGGCAGAAGTCGGAGGAGATCACCTCGGTGGGCTTGAAGTGCCGGCGGGCGAAGGTGGACTTGCCGGAGCCGGAGGCGCCGACGAGCACGACGAGGGAGAGGTCGGTGACGGGCAGGACACGCCCCTTTGTTTCCTGAGTCATGCGGCCTTCGCCCCCTTCTCGTCGTTCACGTTCGTCACGGCTGCGTTCATTTCGAAGACGGCCATCTGGGTCGGCGGCCCCACCTCGGGGTCGTCGGGCCCCACGGGCACGAACTGCACGCCGTACCCGTGCCGTTCGGCCACCGAGTGCGCCCACGCGCGGAACTCCTCGCGCGTCCACTCGAACCGGTGGTCGCCGTGCCGGACATGCCCGGCCGGGAGGGACTCCCAGCGGACGTTGTACTCGACGTTCGGGGTCGTCACGAGGACCGTCCGCGGGCGTGCGGCGCCGAACACCGCGTACTCCAGGGCGGGCAAGCGGGGCAGGTCGAGGTGCTCGATGACCTCGCTGAGCACGGCGGCGTCGTAGCCCTTGAGGCGGTTGTCGGTGTAGGCGAGGGAGCTCTGGAAGAGCTTCACGCGCGAGGCCTGCCGCTCGCCCATCCGGTCCAGCTTCAACCGCCGTCCGGCGATGGTGAGTGCCCGCATCGACACGTCCACGCCGACGATCTCGGTGAACGCCGGGTCCTTGAGCAGGGCCTGCACCAACTGGCCCTGACCGCACCCGAGATCGAGCACGCGCGCGGCACCGGACGCCTTCAGCGCGGCCACGATCGCGTCCCGGCGCTGCACGGCGAGCGGGGTCGGCTTCTCCTCCGTCTCGCTCTCGGCCTCGACGGCGTTGTCGATGTCCTCGACCTCAATGTCGTCGGCCTCCGCGAGCCGCACCAGCTCCAGCCGCTCCATCGCCTCGCGGGTCAGCGACCAGCGGCGCGACAGATACCGGCTGGTGATCAGCTTCTGTTCCGGGTGGTCCGGCAGCCAGCCCTCACCGACCCGCAGCAACTTGTCGACCTCGTCGGGGGCGACCCAGTAGTGCTTGGCGTCGTCCAGGACGGGGAGGAGGACGTACAGGTGTCGCAGGGCCTCGGCGAGGGTCAGGGTCTCGGAGTCCAGGACGAGCCGCACGTAGCGCGAGTCGCCCCACTCCGGGAACCGTACGTCCAGCGGCACCGGCTCGACGGTCACCGCCCAGCCGAGCGGCTCGAACAGACGGCGTACCAGCTCCGGGCCGCCCCGGGCCGGCAGCGAGGGCACCTCGATACGCAGGGGCAGCGGCTCGGCCGCCCGCTCGGGCCGGGCGTTGCACACGCCGCGCATCGCGCTGGAGAACACGCTGCTGAGCGCGACCGCGAGCAGCGAGGAGGCGGCGTACGGCCGGTCGTTGACGTACTGCGCGAGCGCCGCGTCGGGCGCCCCGCCGCGGCCCTTGCCCTTCCCGCGCCGGACCAGCGCCACCGCGTCGACCTCCAGGAGCAGCGCCGCCGTGCAGCGTTCGGCGTCCGCCTCCGGGTAGAGGACGTGCGCCTTGCCGTAGGAGGTGGAGAACGCCTGCGATTTCTCGGGGTGCTTGTGCAGCAGGAAGCCGAGATCTGTGGCGGGGCGTTCGGGGGTCCCGGTGGTGGTGATGGTCAGGAACACGGTGGGTCGGCCTTCGAATAGGGTCTGAGCTGCGCCTGTGCGCAGCCTGTCCAAAGTACAGAGCCCACGTCGGAACCTCCCGGGATTTTTCGTTCGCCCCTTCTGCGGCCCCTGTCCACGGCGCGGCCCCCGGCTGGATGCTGCCGAGGGCCGCGACGGGATGGGAGCGGAAGAGAAGAAGGACCAGGAGGAGGGAAGGGAAGGGAAGGAGAGGGAAGAGGCGGGAAGGGCGGGGAAGGGCTACGACAGCTGCGACTGGACCTGGGACGAGATGAGTTCCAGGTGATCCAGGTCGCCCAGGTCGAGGACCTGGAGGTAGAGCCGCCGGGTACCGATCTCCTGGTACCGCCCGATCTTGTCGACGACCTCCTCGGGGGAGCCGGCGAGCCCGTTGACCTTCAGCTCGTCGACCTCCCGGCCGATCGCGGCGGCGCGGCGGGCGACCTCCTGGTCGTCCTTGCCGACGCACACGACGAGGGCGTTGGAGTAGACGAGTTCGTCGCCCTTGCGCCCGGCCGCCTCGGCGGCGGCCCGCACCCGCCCGAACTGCCGCTGGCTGTCCTCGATCGAGGCGAACGGCATGTTGAACTCATCGGCGTACTTGGCGGCCAGCCGCGGCGTCCGGGTGGCGCCGTGCCCGCCGATCAGCACCGGGATCCTGTCCTGGGCGGGCTTGGGCAGGGCGGGCGACTCGGTGAGGTCGTAGTAGGTGCCGTGGAAGTCGAAGGTCTGGCCGACCTCGGTGGCCCACAGCCCCGTGACGATGGCGAGCTGCTCCTCCAGCCGCCCGAACTTCTCCTTCGGGAACGGGATGCCGTACGCCTTGTGCTCCTCCTCGAACCACCCCGCTCCCAGGCCGAGTTCGACGCGGCCGCCGGACATCTGGTCGACCTGGGCGACCTGGATGGCGAGCACGCCGGGCAGGCGGAAGGTGCCGGCGGTCATCAGGGTGCCGAGGCGGATCCGCTTGGTCTCGCGGGCGAGGCCGGCGAGCGTGATCCAGGCGTCGGTGGGGCCGGGCAGACCGTCCCCGGAACCCATCTTCAGATAGTGGTCCGACCGGAAGAACGCGTCGAAGCCAAGGTCCTCGGTGGCCTTCGCCACGGAGAGGAGGGTGTCGTAGGTGGCCCCCTGCTGGGGCTCGGTGAAGATGCGAAGATCCATACCTCCATCCTGCACGCCGAGGCGAAGGTCGGCCGCACCGGTCCCTCCGCCGCCCGCGTCCACGGTCGGGTGAATTCCGTGCGTGCGATTGCCGCCGTTCGCCCGGGCCAGTGACCGGCCCCGACGGTGATCGTTGGCTCGAACGGAGCCGGACCGCCCGGCACCCGCGCCGGTCGGTGACCGCCGGAGCGTCACTCTGTCGGCCCACTTCTATCCGGGGGGCCGGAGGCCGAGGAGGCCGTCATGTCCGAGGAACTCGCACCACAGCAGGCCGGTGGTGCCGGTCAGCCGAAGGGGCTGCTGCAGCAGATGGAGGAGCTGATGGCCGCGCTGAACGCGGACCTGTCGGCACTGGACGCGGATCTGCAGTCGACCGGGGCGTCCGGGGTGGGCGAGCGGCAGGACGCGGAGACCGGCTGAGGCAGCGCGCTCTGACTGAGTGCTCGGCGCCGGGGTGGGCCGTGGGCGGGCCAAGGGCCGGTCGAGGGGCGGGCCGGGGGTGGGTGCACGGCCCGGCGTGACGGGGTGCCTCCCCCGCCGGCTCTGCGAGCAGGGGCACCCCGGCGCCCGCCCTCCACCCCGCCCCTCTACCCCGCCTCCCTCTCCGCCAGCACCTGATCCCGGTCCGCCAGTCTGCGCAGCATCTCCAGCACCCGGTCCCGGGACTCGTCCGCCGCGTCGATCGCCTCCATGCACTGCCAGTACGTCGTCTCGTCGTCCGCACCGCTGGCCACGCCGACCAGGGCGATCCCCACCTCCCCCAGCAGGCTCCCCAGGTGCATCAGTGCCTGCCGGGCGTCCCCCAACTCCGTGAGCTGGGCGGCGCGTAAGTCGCCCTCCGCGAGTTCCGGTGTGTCCAGCACACCGCAGCCGCGCCCGGCCAGCTCCGTCAGTCCCAGCGCCTCGCCCCGCAGTTCAGGTGGGCCGAACACGGCCAGCCGACTCCCTATGGCCTGAGCCAGGGCCTGCGCCTGCCACACCTCGGTCATGATGTCCGGCGCGCCCCCACTGCCCGCCAGCGCACGCCTGCTAGTCCCGATGAGCCGCACCGCGTCCATCCGCAGTCCCCATCTGTCCCGACGCGCTGCCCACGCGTCCGCCCGAACTCCCCTGTTCACTACCCAGAGTGAAGGGCTCTGAGACGAAAAGCCAGAGGAAGACGGAAATCTGCGGACAACTTTTCAGCTACGGCCAGCCGAATCTATACGGAGAGTGAAAGTGGACTGGATTCCTCCCCGCGCGGCAACCGTCGCAGCCCACCCCCGCCCCCGCCGCTCACTACGGCGCGGGAAACCGCCGCTCGTTCCGGTCGATCTTCGCGTCGAGCGCCGCCAGTGGATCGATCCCCAGCACCTCGCACAGTTGCAGCAGATACGCCAGCACGTCCGCGACCTCGTCCGTCACGCGCTCCGCGGTGTCCGCGTCATCCATGACCCGCGCCGACTCCTCCGGGGTCAACCACTGGAAGATCTCGACGAGTTCGGACGCCTCCACGCTCAGCGCCGCGACGAGGTTCTTCGGTGTGTGGTACGGCTGCCAGTTGCGCGCGGCGGCGAACTCGGCCAGCCGTCGCTGCAGCCTGGCCACATCAAGAGGTTCGGTCACGGCTCCAGGTGTACCACCGTCACCCCACCCACTTCCGCCGCCCCCGATGCCTCCGCCGTCCCTGCCGCCCCGGTCACCCCCACCAGCCCCGACGTGTCACTCACCGTCCCGACCACCCTGATGTGCCCCCGCTCGCACATCCGGGCCGCCAACCGCGCCAACTCCCCCCGCTGCCGGGGATCGAGCCCCCGGTCCAGCCCGTCCGCCAGCACGGTCAACGCCTGCATGGCCGCGGGCACCTCACCCGCCGGGTCGACCTCCAGCACCCCGGGGCCGGTCAACAGCACCAGCGACAGGGCGAGATAGCGCAGTTCGCCGTCGCCCAGCCGGCGGAGCTCGGTGCGGATGCCGTCGCCCCGGTCGAGCACCGCCCGCACGCTCCCGCCGCCGAGCACCTCCGCGGCCACGTCCGCGACGGCCCCGGCACACCCCGCCCGCACCGCGGCCACGAACTGCGTATGGCGCCGCCCGCACTCGGCGCGGGTCCGCCACAGCACGTCGGCGAGGTTGTCGCAGCCGCCGAGCAGCCGCCCGGATCCGACCGGTACCGGGCGGCGCATCCGCTCGGGACGGGGGTCGCAGGCGAAGACCGACCGCAGCGCCACCACCATCTGTTCGGCGGCGGCGATCACCCGGCGCTGCCCGTCCGTCTTGCCGGCCACCCGCAGTGGCAGCAGCGCGGTGGCGAGCCGGTCGTCGGGCAGGGGCGCCCGTGTCACCGGCGACTGACCGGCCGTATGCCAGGCGGCCTGTACGAAGGGCCGGCTCGGATCCCGCAGAGCCGTCTCCAGCAGGACGAGCCCGCCGGCGCTCAACCGCTCCCCCACGATCCGCAGTCCGGGCTCGGCCTGCACGGCGACATCGAGCCGGACCGGCCCCTCGGGGCCGTCGGCCGTGCAGCCGATACGGAAGCCGCGCCGCCGCTGGGCGTCGGGCCGGGCCCGCTCCGGAACACAGGCCCCGGGGTCGGGGAAGACCTCACCGACCCCGGCGCCGCCGCCAAGCCGGGCCAGCGCCTCGTAGGCCCGTAACGCGGTCGTCTTCCCGGACCCGCTCGGCCCGGCGAGGAGGGTGCACGCACCCAGCGGAAAAGCGGCCCGCCGATGCCCGGCGAACGCGGAGAGTCTGAGCTCGGTGACGTGCGGCCGGCCGGGAGGTGTGTCCTCTTCGGCCGGGCCCGCCTGAGACGGCAGGGAAACGACACCGGACACACCAGACACAGATGACACGGCCATTCCCGGACGGTAGGACCCCTGCCGTCAGGCGAACCGTTCCGGCCCGACGCGTTTCCTACGATCGAGCGACCGCCCGGCCAGGCACCCTCAGGTGCCCGGCACCCCCGCCCCCTCCATCAGCCCGCTCACCTCGGTGCCCGGCGGCGTGAGCAGGAACACGTTCCGGTCCACCCGGTGCATCCCGCTCGCCAGTCCGAAGACGACGCCGGTGCTGAAGTCCAGCACCCGCTTGGCGACCTCGGTCTCCGCCCCGGTCAGATCCAGCAGTACCGGGATTCCCGCCATCAGCGTCTCGGCGACGTCACGGGCGTCCGCGAACACATTGACCCGCAGGACGACGAACCGGCGCCGAGGCTCCGTCACCGCCTCCGGAGGCACCCGGTGGTCCACCGCGGACGGCCAGGCGTCCCGGCCGCGCAGCGGCACGACCTGGGCGAGCCCTTCCCACTGTTCATCGGTGACGTCGTGGCTGTTCACCGGCTCCCCCCGCCTTGACTCGCCTTCAATGCCTGCACCAGCCAATTCTTACGCCAAGTCACCCGTTCGGCCCAACAGCGACACGGACCGCGACCGTACCGCACCGCCCCACACCCCCCACATCTCGCCACCGCACCCCCCTCACATCGCTCTCCGGGCAGCTGTGTGGCCGACGTAACTCCTCATGATCAAGGGATGTGACATCGACGTAACGGGCAATTCGTACGCTCCAGGCACGACCCCGTCCGCCGGAGAAGGGCAGCACGTGACCTCGACCACCTCCACGACTCAGGTCCGGACGGTCTGCACGTACTGCGGGGTCGGCTGCGGGGTTCTGCTGGACGTCGGAATGGGGCCCGACGGGCGGCGTACGGTCCTGAAGGCGTCCGGCGACAAGACGCACCCGGCGAACGCGGGCCGGCTGTGCACGAAGGGCGCGACGACGGCCGAGATGCTGGCCGCGCCGGGGCGGTTGACCACCGCGCTGGTCAGGGACCGCGGCGAGGAGCCGGCCCCCTCCCCCATGGCCGACGCCATCGCCGAGACGGCCCGCCGCCTGCGCACGATCGTCGACGAGCACGGGCCGGACGCGGTCGCCTTCTATGTGTCCGGGCAGATGAGCCTGGAGGCCCAGTACCTGTCCAACAAGCTGGCCAAGGGGTTCGTGCGGACGAACCAGATCGAGTCGAATTCGCGACTGTGCATGGCCAGCGCGGGCATGGGCTACAAGCTCTCGCTGGGCGCCGACGGGCCGCCCGGGTCGTACGAGGACTTCGACAAGGCCGATGTCTTCCTGGTCATCGGCTCGAACATGGCCGACTGTCACCCCATCCTCTTCCTGCGCATGATGGAGCGGGTCAAGGCGGGCGCGAAACTCATCGTGGTCGACCCGCGACGTACCGCCACCGCGGCCAAGGCCGACCTGTTTCTGCAGCTCAAGCCGGGTACCGACCTCGCCCTCCTGAACGGCCTGCTGCATCTGCTCGTCGAGAACGGTGACACCGACGCCGACTTCGTCGCCGACCACACCGAGGGCTGGGAGGCGATGCCCGCCTTCCTCGCCGACTACGCGCCGGCCGGCGTCGCCGAGATCACCGGGCTCGCCGAGGACGACCTGCGCACCGCCGCCCGGCTGATCGGCGAGGCCGGTGAGTGGATGAGCTGCTGGACGATGGGGCTCAACCAGTCCACGCACGGCACCTGGAACACGAACGCCCTGGTCAACCTGCATCTGGCCACGGGTGCCATTTGCCGTCCGGGCTCCGGTCCCTTCTCCCTCACCGGGCAGCCGAATGCCATGGGCGGCCGGGAGATGGGCTACATGGGCCCGGGGCTGCCGGGCCAGCGGTCCGTCGCCGTCGACGCCGAGCGGGCCTTCGTCGAGGAGCTGTGGGAGCTGCCGCCGGGCACCCTGCGCGCCGACGGGGTCGGCAAGGGCACCGTCGAGATGTTCCGGAAGATGGCCGACGGCGAGATCAAGGCCTGCTGGATCATCTGCACCAACCCCGTCGCCTCGGTCGCCAACCGCCGTACCGTCATCGAGGGACTGGAGGCCGCCGAGTTCGTCGTCACCCAGGACGTCTTCGGCGAGACCGAGACCAACGCGTACGCCGATGTCGTGCTGCCCGGCGCCATGTGGACCGAGGGCGAGGGCGTCTTCGTCAACAGCGAGCGCAACCTCACGCTGACCCGGCCCGTGGCCGACCCGCCGGGCGAGGCGATGGCGGACTGGCGGATCATCGCGGCCGTCGCATGTGCAATGGGGTACGAGAAGGGGTTCTCGTACGACAGTGCCGAGGACGTCTTCGAGGAGATACGGCGGGCCTGGAACCCGGCGACCGGCTGGGATCTGCGCGGCGTGACGTACGAGCGGCTGCGGGCCACGCCCGTGCAGTGGCCGGCCGCGGAGGTGGACGGACCGGAGCGCAATCCGATCCGGTACGTCGACGAGGGCGGGGAGCTGCGGTTCCCGACCGCGAGCGGGCGGGGCGTCTTCCATGCCCGTCCGCACATGGCGCCCGCCGAGATGCCGGACGACGACTATCCCTTCGTGCTCAACACCGGTCGGGTGCAGCACCAGTGGCACACGCTGACCAAGACGGGGCGGGTCGCCAAGCTGAACAAGCTCAACCCCGGGCCGTTCGTGGAGGTGCATCCGCAGGACGCGCGGGCGCTCGGGATCGCCGAGGGGGACCGGGTCGAGGTCGCCTCGCGGCGGGGGCGGGCCGTGCTGCCGGCCGTGGTGACCGAGCGGGTATTGCCGGGGTGCGCGTTCGCGCCGTTCCACTGGAACGACCTGTTCGGGGAGTATCTGAGCGTCAACGCGGTGACCAGCGATGCCGTGGACCCGGTCTCTTTCCAGCCGGAGTTCAAGGTGTGCGCCGTGTCGCTGGCGAAGGTCAACGAGCCGGCGCAGCCGCCGGCCCTGGCCCCGGCTCCGGTGGAGCCCGCTCAGGTGATCGTCCCGGCCTCCGTCACCCCGGCCTCCGTCAACCCCGCCTCCGTCACCCCGGGTGCCGACCCTTTCGGGCTCGCCCCCACCCCGCCGCCCGTCCTGACCGCACAGGAACGCCTCTATCTGACCGGCTTCCTGTCCGGCATCGAGACCGGCGCGCCCGGCATCCCTGTCCTGCCGCCGGACGCGCCCTTCAGCCCCGAGCACGCGATGTGGGTCAACGGCGTGCTCGCCGGGATGTACTCACGGTCGGCGAGTGCGCCCGCCGTACCGGACAGTCCGGGCCGTGAGGTCGTCGTGCTGTGGGCCTCGCAGACGGGCAACGCCGAGGAGTTCGCCACCGCCACCGTCGAGCGGCTGGGCGCGGCCGGGCACCGGACCACCCTGGTCGGCATGGACGAGGCCGATGTCCCGGCCCTCGCCGGCGCGGCCGACCTGCTCTTCATCACCAGCACGTTCGGCGACGGCGACGCACCCGACAACGGATCGGGCCTGTGGGACACGCTGGCCGACGCGGGCGCTCCGCGACTGGACGGGGTGCGGTACGCGGTGCTCGCCTTCGGCGACTCGTCGTACGACGACTTCTGCGGGCACGGGCGGCGGCTCGACGCACGGCTGGACGAACTGGGCGGGGTACGCCTGGCCCCCCGTACGGACTGCGAACCGGACTACGAGCCGTCCGCCGACGCATGGCTCGACCAGGTCCTCGGCGCACTGGGCGACACGGCCGCACCGGCCACCGAGAACAAGCCGTCCGGGAACAAGCCGGTCGGGAAGGAACCTGCCGGGAAGCCGAAGGCCGGTCCCAGGCCCGCTCCCACCACCGCCCTGCTCGTCGGCAACCGGCTGCTCAGCCGCCCCGGTGCGGGCAAGGAGGTGCGGCGCTTCACCTTCGACACGAGCGGGACCCCGCTGACGTACGAGACGGGCGACGCGCTCGGGGTGCGGCCGGTCAACTCGCCCGCGCTGGTGGAGGAGTGGCTCGCGGTGACCGGCGTCGACGGGGCGACGGCGGTGGAGGTGGACGGCGTGGGCGCGGTCCCGTTCGCGGAGGCCCTGCACCGGCATCTCGACATCACGCGGATCACCTCGGACCTGCTGCGCTTCGTCGCCGAACGCGTCCGTGACGACCGGGAGTTGCGCCGGCTGCTGCGGCCGGACAACAAGGACGGGCTGGCGCAGTGGAGCTGGGGGCGGCAGGCCGTGGACGTCGTCGCCGAGCACCCGGTGCGGGCGGGCGCCGAGGAGTGGGCCGGGGTGCTGAAGAAGCTCCAGCCGCGGCTGTACTCCATATCGTCCAGCCCGCTGGACGACCCGCACAGCGTCTCGCTGACGGTCTCCGTGGTGCGGTACGAGAACCTGCAAGGCCAGCCGCGCGGCGGGGTCTGCTCGCCGTTCCTCGCCGACGCCGGGCCCGGTACCGAGGTGCCGGTGTTCGTGCAGCGCTCCCCGCACTTCAGGCCGCCCGCCGACGCCGCCACGCCGATGGTGATGGTCGGTCCGGGTACCGGTGTCGCGCCCTTCGTCGGCTTCCTCCGGGAGCGGCGCGCGCTCGGGCACCGGGCGCCCAACTGGCTGTTCTTCGGGGAGCAGCACCGGGCCAGTGACTTCTACTACGAGGACGAGCTGACCGCGCTGCTCGACGAGGGCACCCTCGCCCGGCTCGACACCGCCTTCTCCCGCGACCAGCGCAACAAGGTGTACGTCCAGGACCGGATGCGCGAGCACGGCCCGGAGCTGTGGCGCTGGCTGCAGGAGGGCGCCCACTTCTACGTGTGCGGGGACGCCTCGCGCATGGCCAAGGACGTGGACCGGGCGCTCCGGGACATCGCGGTCACGCACGGCGGGCTGGACGAGGCCGAGGCGTCGGCGTACGTGAAGCAGCTGGCGGCGGCGAAGCGGTATGTGCGGGACGTCTACTGACCGACCCCGAGGGCCGGTTCTCACCTGCCTCACACCGGACTCTTCACCTCCGGCGGCACCTCGCTCACCAGGCCTGATTACGGTCCGGTGGCGTGCAGTCGGCAGAACAGCAGTCGGTGACACCGGTCCGGCGGACAAGCTCGCCGGCGCCCGCCGTCCCGGAACCCCCCGCCCAGTGGCACCGCGTGCTGACCCTCCTCGCGGACATCAGCCTCTTCGTCGGCACCCGCGCGATCTGGACGCAGGCGGCGAGCCACCGTCTCGTCGTGGCCGCCGTCATCTCGCTGTGCTACGCCTCGATCCTGGGCTGCGGCGTGCTGGCGCTGGTGGTGCGGCGGGCACGGTCGCTGGCACGGCTGGATCTGTGCGTCCTGGTGACCGCCGTGACGCTGGCGCTGTGCGCGTGGGCGATGAACCACACCGGCAGCGACGAGGCGGTCCTCACCACCCAGGCCGCCCATGAACTGGTCGCCGGGCGCCCCGTCTACGGGCAGCCCTGGCCCTGGCTCTTCGGCCACGGAGTCGCCCTCACCCCGACGGTCTCGGGCGGCTACGACTTCACCTACGGCTATCCGCCCCTGACCCCGCTGCTCACGGCTCCGCTGCTGTGGCTGGGGCACGGGGCGCTGCCCGCGACAGCCGTGAGCACGGCGGCCCTCGTCGCTGGCACGGTCGCACTGTGGCGAATGCTGCCCACGCCCTGGCGCTCGGCGGCGACCATGGCCTGCCTCGGCTTCGGCTTCCTTCCGTCGTACGGCCGCCTCGGCTATCCGGCGATCGTGGCGCTGGCCCTGCTGGTGCCGGTGGTGGTGCGGTGGCCGCGGATCGGGCGGGGCGGACGGCTGGGCGCGGCCGGGCTGGCGCGGGCGGCGTGTCTGGGGGCGGCGTGTGCGGCGCAGCAACTGCCGTGGTTCGTGGCGCCGTTCCTGCTGGCCGGGATCTACGCCGTACGGCGCGGGGAGCTGGGCGCGCGGGCGGCGGCGCTGGTGGTGGGGCGGATCGCCGGGGCCGCCGGGCTCGTATGGCTGCTGCTCAACACGTATTTCGTCGTGAGCGAGCCCGGCACCTGGATCCGGGGCATAGCGCTGCCGCTGACGCAGGGCGCGGTGATCCACGGGCAGGGCGTGGTCGGGATCTCGCTGTACTTCACGGACGGCAGCGACCGGCTCGACTGGTACTCCCACGCGAGCCTGCTGCTGGCGGCGGGCCTGCTCGCGCTGTTCGTGGTGTTCGTCCGGCGGCTGGGGCCGGCGGCCACCGTCCTGCCGTGGTGCGCGTTCTTCCTGGCGACGCGTTCCCAGGACGGCTACTACCTGATGATGACGCCGCTGTGGCTGGCGGCGGCGGTCACCGCACCGGCGTCGGAGTTCGCCACCTCCTGGCAGCCGCGCCCGCGACCGCTGTACCGGCGCCCGGCACGGCTCGCTGCGGCCGCGCTGCTGCTCACCCCGGCCCTGGCGGGCGCGGCCTGGGCGGCGACGGGGACGCCTCCGCTGGGCATGCGGGTGACGTCGGCGCGGTGGGCGACGCCGACTGCCGTGTCCGGGCTGGAGGTCGAGGTCACCAACACCGACGCCGCCGCCCTCACGCCTCACTTCACGCTGACCACGGGCCAGGGCATGAACCAGTACTGGACGGTCGTACGGGGCCCGGCCGCGCTGCCCGCCCACACGACGGCACGCTATGAACTCCGGCCGCCCGCGGGCTGGTTCCGGCTTCCCCGTCCGGGCGTACGGATCCGGCTGCGGGCCTTCACGGCCGTACCGCAGACTCTGTCGAGCGCCGACGTCAGGCTGCCGCGGTCCGGGTGAAGCGGAGGGTGCCGGCGACCGTGGTGAGGCCGCGCATCATGCCGAGCTGGTTCCAGCCCATGGCGAACTGCTCGCGGTCCACGGTGAACTCGGTGTCCAGGGTGAGCGACCGGTCGTCGGCGCCGACGAGGCGGGCGGTGACGGACTGGGGCCGGCTGATGCCCCGGACGGTGAGCTGACCGACGACCTGCACCTCGTCGCCGTCGCGCAGCTCGGCGCTGCGGACCGAGAAGGTGATCTCGGGGTGGTTGGCGGCGTCGAAGAAGTCGGCGGAGCGCAGGTGCTCGTCGCGCTTGGCGTTACGGGTGTCCAGGGAGCCGGCGTCCAGGGTGATCGTGCCGACGGCGGAGCCGTCGGGCCGCACCTCGCCGTTGCCGTTGACCGCGGTGAAGGTGCCCTTCACGGTGACCAGGCCCCAGAACGTCCTGTGCCGGACGGCGACGGTGGAGGCGGCGGTGTCGAGCTGCCAGGTTCCGGTTTCGACGGCGACGGTCATGATCGTTCACTCCTGAGCTTCGGGGGGATCGCTGGGGATCTGTAATCCAAATTTGGACGACTCCACGCTAATCGATACTCCAAATTTGAACAACAGCTACACTGGAATTCATGGCCGACCGCTCCGACTGCCCCTCCGTCTCCGGCGACGGACTCCTGCCCGTAGAGCTGCACGCCTGGATGCTGATGCTGGCCGCGACCGGAGCCGTCGAGCAGGAGCTGCGCACCGTCGTCAAGGAGCGGCTGGACGTCTCGCACGACGAGTTCCTGGTCCTGTGCCTGCTCGCCGCGGACCCCGGCGAGGCGTTGCGGATGACGCGGATCGCCGAGTTGCTCGGCCGCCCCAAGACCCGCCTCACCTACCAGATCGCCTGCCTCCAGCACGCCGGCCTGGTCACCCGCAAGTCGGTCTGCGGGGACAAGCGGGGCGTCGAGGTCGCCCTCACCGAGAAGGCCCGTGGCCTGCTCAAGGAGGCTTCCGGGGTCCTCGCCGAGACGGTCAAGGAGGCCCTCGCCCGGTTCATGGGGCCGACCCAGCGCCAGGCGATGTGCGCGCTGATTCCCGACGTCGTGGCGGAGGCGGCACCGGAGTAGTCCCCGGCGCGGTCGCGGGTACCCGGGCGGGGCCCGCACCGACATCGAGGAGGCGTTCATGGGCACCTCGGACCTGCCCGCCCCCGTCGTACGCCGCGACACAGCACCTCCGTCCGACCCGGCGGCCCTGGAGGCGGCCCTGCGCGAGCGCGTCGACGGCGAGGTCCGTTTCGACGCCGGGAGCCGGGCCGCGTACTCCACCGACGCCTCGAACTTCCGCCGGACGCCGATCGGCGTGGTCGTACCGCACACCCCCGAGGCCGCCGTGGAGGCGGTGGCCGTCGCCCGGGAGTACGACGTGCCCGTGCTGTCGCGGGGCGGCGGGACCAGCCTGGCCGGGCAGTGCGCCAACACGGCCGTCGTGATCGACTGGTCGAAGTACTGCACGGGCCTGGAGTCGGTCGACACACAGGCCCGCACCTGTGTCGTGCAGCCGGGGATCGTGCTGGACGAGCTCAACCGCCGACTCGCCCCGACCGGGCTGCGCTTCGGGCCGGAGCCCGCCACCCACGCCAACTGCACGATCGGCGGCATGATCGGCAACAACTCCTGCGGCGCCACCGCCCAGGCGACCGGCAAGGTCGTCGACAACGTCGCCCGCCTGGAGGTGCTGCTCTACGACGGCACCCGCTTCTGGTGCGGGGAGACGAGCGACGAGGAGTACGCCGAGATCGAGCGGCACGGTGATCTGCGCGCCACCCTGTACCGGCAGTTGCGCGCCCTGCGCGACACCTGCGCCGACGACATCCGGCGCCGCTTCCCCGAGATTCCCCGCCGGGTCTCCGGCTACAACCTGGACTCACTGCTCCCCGAACACGGCTTCGACGTCGCCGGGCTGCTGGTCGGCAGCGAGTCGACGCTGGTCACCGTGCTCCGGGCGGAGCTGAAGCTGGTCCCCGTGGTGCGGGAACGCTCGCTGGTGGTGCTGGGGTTCCCGGACATCGCGCTCGCCGCGGACGCCGTACCGGAGATCCTGCCGTACGAGCCGATCGCGCTGGAGGGCGTCGATCACCACCTCGTCCACGACGAACGGCTCAAGCACCTCAACCCGCAGGCGATCGCCCAACTGCCGGAAGGGAAGGCCTTCTTGATGGTGCAGTTCGGCGGCGGGACCGTCGAGGAGGCCGACGAGCTCGCCCACCGGATGCTGGACGGGCTGCACGAGTCCGAGCACGACCCCGAGGTCGCCTTCCTGGACGACCCCGCCCACGAGGAGCAGCTCTGGCAGGTCCGCGAGGCCGGTCTCGGCGCCACCGCGCACATCCCCGGGCACCCGGACACCTGGGAGGGTTGGGAGGACTCGGCGGTGGCCCCGGAGCGGCTGGGCGACTATCTGCGGCGGCTGCACGATCTGTTCGAGGAGTTCGGGTATCTGAGCGACGCCGGGCCCAGTCTCTACGGCCACTTCGGGCAGGGGTGCGTGCACACGCGGATCCCGTTCGACCTGTACAGCGCTCAGGGGGTGGCCGACTACCGGCGGTTCATGGAGCGGGCGGCCGATCTCGTGGTCGAGTTCGGCGGGTCCCTCTCCGGTGAGCACGGGGACGGGCAGAGCCGGGGCGAGCTGCTGCCGCGGATGTTCGGGGAGGAGCTGGTGGCGGCGTTCGGGCGGCTCAAGGCCGTCTTCGACCCGGGTGACCGGATGAACCCCGGGAAGGTCGTGGCGCCGTACGGGCTCGACGAGGACCTCCGCCTCGGCGGCGACTGGGCGCCGTACGACCCGCGGGACCTGCACTTCCGCTTCCCGCACGACGGCGGGTCGTTCGCCGAGGCCGCCAACCGGTGCGTGGGCGTGGGCAAATGCCGTCGTCCGAACACCGAGGGCGGAGCGGTGATGTGCCCGTCGTACCAGGTCACGCTGGAGGAGGAGCACTCCACGCGGGGCCGGGCCCGGCTGCTGTTCGAGATGCTCGACGGGCACGGGGACAGCGCGATCCGCGACGGCTGGCGTTCGCGGGCGGTGAAGGACGCCCTCGATCTGTGCCTGGCCTGCAAGGGGTGCAAGAGCGACTGCCCGGCCGATGTCGACATGGCGACGTACAAGGCGGAGTTCCTGTCGCACCACTACGCGGGGCGGCCCTGGCGCAGGCCGCGCTCGGACCTGTCGATGGGGTGGCTGCCGGTCGTCGCCCAGGCCGTGGTGCGGGGCGGGCTCGGGCGGGTGGTCAACGCGTTCACCCACACACCGCCGTTGTCTCGGCTGGCGGTCGCGGTGGCCGGGGTCGCGGACCGGGAGGTGCCGTGGTTCGCCCGGCAGTCGCTGCAGAGCTGGTTCGCCCGCCGTGACGGCTCCGTCGCCGGGGCGCGGGGGACGGTGCTGCTGTGGCCGGACACGTTCACCAACCTCTTCCACCCGCACGTGGGGCAGGCGGCGGTGGAACTGCTGGAGCACGCGGGCTGGCGCGTGGCGATGCCGAGCGAGCCGCTGTGCTGTGGCCTGACCTGGATCTCCACCGGGCAACTCGGCATCGCCGAACGCGTCCTGGCCCGGACCGTCCGCCATCTGGGCGGTCATCTGCGGGAGGGTGGGCTGGTGGTCGGTCTGGAACCGAGCTGTACCGCCGTGTTCCGGTCGGACGCGGGGGAGCTGTTCCCCGGCGACCGGGATGTGCGCAGGCTGACGGAACAGACGGTGACCCTGGCCGAGTTGCTCACCGAGCACAGCCCGGGGTACGAGCCCCCACGGGTGCCCGACCGCGGCGCCCGCGCGGTGGCGCAGGTGCACTGCCATCAGCACGCCGTACTGGGCTGGGAGGCCGACGCGAAGCTGCTGCGCAGCGCCGGGGTCGACGCCGAGCGGCTCGACTCCGGCTGCTGCGGGCTGGCCGGCAACTTCGGCTTCGAGCAGGGCCATTCGGAGGTCAGCCGGGCCTGCGCGGAACGCGTCCTGCTGCCTCGGCTGCGGGAGGAGGACACCGGAACGGTCGTGCTCGCCGACGGCTTCAGCTGCCGTACGCAGATCCATGAGCTCGACAGCGGCGGGCACGAGGCAGTCCACCTGGCGCAACTGCTGGCGTCGGCGCTGCCCGAGTGAGAGAGAGGTGGGGCGAGCGGGAGTCCGGTTGCGGGTGCCCGGACCACGAGCGATGACCGGCCGCCCCCAACAACGGCCGGTCATCCCCCTCGTCAGGCGGAAGGCGCTCCGGAGAGGACTTCCACCTTGCCGGTGTCGAGCGAGTAGTAGGCGCTGACAACGGCGAGGTCGCCCTTCCGCACCAGCGGAGCGAGATTGGCGCTCCGGCGCAGGTCGGCGGCGGTCTGCTGGGCGTGGCCGCGGATCATGGCGTCGACGGGATCGGCGTGCTTCTCCTTGGATATCGCCTCGTACGCGGGGCGCAGCGTCTCCACGATCGACTGCAGGTTGCCCGGCAGCGGCTTGCGCTCCTTCAGCGCCTTGTACGCCGCCTTGACCGCGCCGCAGCGCTGGTGCCCGAGGACGAGGATCAGCGGGGACCCCGACGTCACGGGCCCGTACTCGACGGAACCGGTGACCACCGGTGCGACCACCTGTCCGCCGGTGCGTATCACGAACAGGTCGCCCAGGCCGGTGTCGAAGACCATCTCCGGCGGCACCCGGGAGTCGATGCACGACACTATGACGCTGTACGGGTCCTGCTCCTCGGCGACGGACTGGCGCCGGCCGATGCCCTGGTTGGGGCGCTGGAGCGAGCCGTTCACCCAACGCTCGTTGCCCTCAAGCAGCCGCGCGTACGCCGCCCGGGGCGTGGTGGGGGGTGCGCTCGCGGCCGGTGACGGGGCCGCCGGCGCGCCCACGGCCGTGGCCTTCCCCGCCGAGTCGCCGCCGGTCTTGGACGAACAGCCGGTGATCACGGCTGCGGAGGCCACGAGCCCTCCGGTGAGGATGGCTCGGCGCTGCGGTCGCGAGACACTGCCCATGGCGCTCTTCCCTTCTGATGTTTTCCCTGGTGGAGCGGGTGATCTCACTGTTGCGAAGCAGCGGTTAGCGTCCGTACAGGGCTGATCAAGGGCACGAGAAGGGCCCGTCCAAAACACGGAGAGTGGCGCGGTGACCGCACAGTTCGCGAAGGGCGGCCGAACGTTGCCGGGGCGACCGGCGTCATAGCGGTAGCCGTTTCGAAGGGACTTCCGCCATGAGCGCCGTATCTCTCACCTCCCGCACCACCCGTGCCGTGTCCGGGGCCGTACTGGTCGCAGGGCTGCTCTGCGGGGTGGCCGCCTGCGGCGACGGGACGCAGAGCGTGCAGACGGAGGGGGTGGGGACGAAGAGCAAGGGGACGCAGAGTCGGGCCCCGTGGCAGGAGCCCGACTCGTACACCTACACGCTCCAGTCCAGCGCCGGGGAACGGACGTTGCTCGGCACCTTCCGGATCACGGTCCGCGACGGCGCCGTGGCCGAGGCGGTGGGCCTCGACGAGAGTGCCCGGCGGATCGTCAAGGACATCCCCGACGCGGTGCCCACCATCGGGGAGCTCCTCGACGAGCTGGAGCAGGCTCGGCGGGACGACGCGGACAGGGCCGAGGCGCGGTACGCGGCCGACGGGCACCCGGTGCGGATCTCCGTGGACTGGATGGAGAACGCGATCGACGACGAGGCGCTCTACGTCATCAGCGCCTACAAGCCCGCGAACTGACGGTCAGGGACGAGTGCGGCGGCCTGCTCGGCGGTGCGGGGACGGAACGCCGCCTTGGTGGGCCCCGGGCCGTCGAGCCGGCGGCCGCGCTCGATCAGCCGTCGGGAGACCTCGGAGGCCAACGGCTCCCGCGGCTCGGCCTTGATCCTCGCGAGCTCGGCCAGGGACTGCCTCACTTCGGCAGGCACGAGACGGCCGGATTCCTGTTGCTCACCGCACCACCGGTGAACCAGTGAGCCGGACGGCCAGGCGCAGGCTCTCGGCGACAGCGTGGGGGATGTCGACGACGGGGAACAGCGCATGCCGTACGGTCCGTTCGGCGTCGACCACCAGGATCAGGCGTTTGTGCCGCAGTCGGCCCGCGCCTCGGAAGGTCGGCAGCCGCAGGGCGGCGGCGAGCCGGTGGGCGGCGTCGGAGAGGAGGGCGTAGGGGACCTCCTCGGCGCGGGCGAACCGCTGCTGCTCGTGGACGAGTTGGGTGCTGACTCCCCGCACGTCCACTCCCGCCGCCCGAAACTCGGGCCAGGCCTCACGGAAGAGCCGGTTCTCCAGCGTGCAGCCGTCGGCGCCGGGGATGTCCTCGCCCCATACGACTCCGGTGCCGGGATAGGTGAACAGCACGGTCGCGGCGGCATCCGGGGAGACGAGGGGCAGGTCGGCGCCCTGCGTGCCGGACAGGTCGGCGCCCTGCGTGCCGGACAGGTCGGCGCCCTGCGTGCCGGGCAGTTCGAGGCCGTCGGGCAGTCGGGTGTCGGTCAGGGCGTGCACCCGGGCGTGCTCGGCGCTCTCGGTCCCGGCCGTCCCCGTGAGGCTTCCGTCCCCCAGGACCCACCGGTCACCCCAGTCCTGCATCGCGACGAGCAGCGGCAGCAGCGCGGCGCCGGCGTCGGTGAGCAGGTACTCGTAGCGCACCGGACGCCGCTGGTAGAGGCTGCGGCGCAGCACCCCGCTCGCGACGAGCCGGCCGAGCCGCTCCGTGAGGACCTTGCGGGACAGGCCGAGTTCGGCGGCCAGCGCGTCGAAGCGGACGTGTCCGCGGGCCACCTCGCGCAGCACCAGCACGTTCCACCAGTCGCCCAGAACCGTGGCGGCCTGGGCGATACCGCAGGTCTCGTCGGCGTTGTGCATCCTCATGCACCCATAGTAGGTTCCTTTTCGGAACTCACTTTGTTCCCCACTGGAACTTAGCCCCGTCGTGATGCGCGACGGACCGAACGTGAGGAGCTGCAGCGTGCCCGTGGTCATCAGCCGGGTCGTCGGACGCGAGATCATCGACAGCCGGGGCAACCCGACCGTCGAGGTCGACGTGGAGCTCTCGGACGGATCGCTCGGCCGTGCGGCCGTCCCGTCCGGCGCCTCCACCGGAGCCCGCGAGGCGGTGGAGCTGCGCGACGGGGACCCCGGCCGCTTCCACGGCAAGGGGGTGCGGCGCGCCGTCGACGCCGTCAACGACACCATCTCCGATGCCGTGGTCGGACTCTCCGCCGACGACCAGGCGACCGTCGACGCGGCACTGATCGACCTGGACGGCACGGCCGACAAGGCGCGTCTCGGCGCGAACGCGATCCTGGGCGCCTCCCTGGCGGCCGCCAAGGCCGCCGCGGCCTCCCACCGGCTGCCGCTGTACCGCTATGTCGGCGGGGTCGACGCCCGGGTACTGCCGGTGCCGATGATGAACATCGTCAACGGCGGTGCCCACGCCGACAATCCGCTGGACTTCCAGGAGTTCATGATCGCGCCCATCGGTGCGGCCACCTTCGCCGAGGCGGTCCGGATGGGCTCGGAGGTCTTCCACACCCTGCGCGGCAACCTGGTCGCCGCTGGACACAGCGTGAACGTCGGCGACGAGGGCGGCTTCGCACCCGACCTGCGCACCGCCGAGGAGGCGCTGGACTTCGTCGTACGCGCCATCGAGCAGACCGGTTACAAGCCGGGTACCGACATCACCCTGGTGATGGACCCGGCCACGTCGGAGTTCTTCCGCGACGGTGTCTACGACTACAAGGGCGAGGGCGTCCGCCGGACTCCGACCGAGCACGCCGACTACCTCGCGGCGCTGGTCGACGCCTACCCGGTCGCCTCCGTCGAGGACCCGATGGCCGAGGACGACCACGAGGGCTGGCGCGCGCTGACCGCGCGGCTCGGCGACCGCTGTCAGCTCACCGGCGACGACGTGTTCTGCACCAACGAGGCGCTGCTGCGCGCCGGGATCCGGGACGGCATCGCCAACTCGATCCTGGTGAAGGTCAATCAGATCGGCACCCTCACCGAGACGCTGGCCACCGTCGGCACCGCGCACCGCGCCGGGTACACCGTCGTGATGTCCCACCGTTCCGGCGAGACGGAGGACACCACCATCGCCGACCTCGCCGTCGCCACCGGCTGCGGCCAGATCAAGACGGGTTCGCTGTCGCGCTCCGACCGCACCGCCAAGTACAACCAACTCGTCCGTATCGAGGAGGAGTTGGGGACGCAGGCGCGGTACGCGGGGCGGGCGGCGCTGGGGTTGCGCCGCTGATCCACGCGACAGACCGGGCAGGGGCGCGATCCAGGGTCGTGGATCGGACCCCTGCCCGGTTTCCGAGGGGCAGTCAACCCGGCGGCATCCTCATCGCCCTGCGGCCGGTCAGCACGGCTCGCGGGACGCCGGTGCACTGCCGTCAGCGGGACCCCATGGACCGTGTGCCACGGCCCGTACTCCACCGGCAGGTCCCGCCTTTGGGGCACCGGTCCGGGCCGAGAGGCCCCGTTCCAGCACGCGCCTCAGAAGGCGCTGCTGTTGCACCCCATGTCGGAGCCCAGGTGGGTGCCGGCCTGTCCGCCGGCGTTGCCCTCACCGTTGAGCGCGTTGCCCAGCGCGCCGTTGAGGACGCCGACCTGGCCGAGGACGTCGACATTCAGGTCGTGCGACTTGCAGTTGGAGCTCTGCAGGACGCTGACCTGGCCCCCGCCTTTGCCGCCGCCGTCGAGACCCTGGGCGTTGGCCGTACCGGCGCCCAGCAGTCCGACGCTGCCGAGGGCGACGGCCAGGACGGCAGCCTTGCGAAGCTTGTGCATGTCTTTCTCCGATGGAGTGAGGTGGGTGCGATCCGTGCGGGATCGACTTCGTACAGTGATGAGAGGGTAATTGGAAAAGTCGCAATATATCCCCCTGCCACGCCGAGGGCTCGCGATCTTGCTCCACTCAGATGAACGGCAGGGCCAACCAGGCGGCGGGTGACTCGGCGAGCAACTGCCCCCGCACTTCGACAAGGTGGTACCCGAGGGCTACGGAACCGGGTGCCGAGCAGCGCCAACTGCGCACCGGGCGCCCCCTCCACCCGACCACCGGCAGAAAGATGAGCCAGATGACCAGCCGCGTCACCTTCGTCTCCCCCGCGATGAACCCCTCGCTGCGTCGGCCCCGTTTCGACGACGGGACGACCTCGCTCGACGACATCGGCATGGCGCAAGCGCGCGCGGCGGCCGGGGTGCTGCCACCCGCTGCCCTGGTGGTCCTGTCCCCCAGCGTGCGCTGCCGGGAGACCGCCGAGGCGCTGGAACTCGGGGCGGGCGAGCCGAGTGTGGAGCTCGCCGGGCTGGACGTGGGCCGTTGGCGGGGCCTTGCTCTTGACGAGGTCAGCGGCGCCGAGCCGGCGGCGGTCGGTCAGTGGCTCGCCGACCCCGCGTCCGCGCCGCACGGCGGGGAGTCCGTGCGGGACCTGTGCCTGCGGATCGGGCGGTGGCTGGACGGCGCGGCGCGGACGGAGGGCCGTACGGTCGCCGTGGTGGAGCCCGACGTCGTACGGGCCGTGGTGGTGCAGGTGTTGGACGCGCCGGCGGCGGCCTTCTGGCGGGTCGACGTGCCGCCGTTGACGGCGACGGCGATCAGCGGGCGGTCCGGGCGCTGGAACCTCGGCCTGGGACAGCCGTTGCACGCGCGGGGGGCCGACAACGACGGGTGAGGGCGGGAAGGTTCGCGAGGGCACGGCGGGTTTCAGACCTCGGATCGCGAGAGCGCGGCGGGTTCAGACGCTCGGGTCGCGAGGACACGGCGGGTTTCAGACCTCGGGTCGCGAGGACACGGCGGGTTTCAGACCTCGGATCGCGAGAGCGCGGCGGGTTCAGACGCTCGGGTCGCGAGGACACGGCGGGTTTCAGACCTCGGGTCGCGAGGACACGGCGGGTTTCAGACCTCGGGTCGCGAGAGCGCGGCGGGTTCAGACGCTCGGGTCGCGAGGACGCGGCGGGTTTCAGACGCTCGGGTCGCGATGACGACGCAGCAGCGCCGCGATGGCGCAACGCAGACAGCCCGGGTCCGTGTTCGTCTCCCCCGGCACGTCGGCGGCCCGGCACGTCCCGGAGCAGTCCGACGACGGTCTCCCGGCCGGCGCACCAGGGCCCGCCTCCGGAGCGGCGATCAGGGTCTCCAACTCCCTCAGCAGTTCCTCGGTGCGCTTCGCCTGCTGGGCGAGTACCCGCACCCGGGCGCTCTGGCCGCCGATCTGCCGTCGGCTCGCGATGAGTTGCCGGTACTCCTCCGGCGTCAGGGCGACGGCCTCACGGCCGCCCAGGGTGATACGGCGGGGCTGAGGGTGCTTGGCCACGGGGGTCCTCCGCTGCTCGCCTCGGTCGTCCCCGTCCCGTCGGTGCGGTCGCTCGGATCGTCGGGTCATGTCCTGGCCGGGGGTCGGTCGGATGTCCGAAGAACGCGAGAGGGCCCCCGGATGGTTCCGCGGGCCCTCGCGCATGGTCGCGTCCTGATCAGCCGGAGGCGGCCGCCGTCGAAGCCGACGCCGCAGCGGCCGGCCCGGGGTTCAGCAGCCGCTCGGCCAACTCGCCGAAGACGAGCCCGAACCCTGCCCACAGGGTGGCCTGCATGGCCAGCGCGGAGAGCCGGAACCGCCACAGCACGGTGGCCGGGAAGTCCGCGGGCACCTCGTTGACGACCGGCAGGAACGCGTACGCCACCCCGATCGCCAGCGCGAACGCGAGGACCGCCGCCACGGTCGCCCACCAGTTCCCGAACCGCGGGGCGAGCCGCTTGCCCAGGATGGTCGCCGCGATCGCGAGGAGCACGCTCAGCACCATCATCAGGAAGTACAGCGTGGTCCGCTTGCCGATGGTGTCCGGGTCACCGACGGCCGGCGGGTTGGCCGGGTACTTCAGGAACGGCACGACATAGACGGCGAGCAGCGCGCAGCCGGACAGCAGCAACGCGGTGGCCCGCGGGGTGAACCGGCCGACGCGACCGAGGGCGAAGCAGTAGACGAGGGCGGCGATACCGCCGAAGGCGACCCCGTAGATCAGCACACCGGTGGCCAGGCCGGCGGTGGACTGAAGACTGCGGGAGACGAGTTCGACCTCGTGCTCGTGCGCGGGAGCGTGCGCCTCCTCGAAGCCGATCGCCTTGTCGACACTCGGCTCACCGAGGAAGTAGGCGGCGACCAGCGCGAGCACACCCGCACCGAGACCCGCCAGCATGCCCCGCACGAGCAGGTTTCTTACGATTGCGGAGTTCATGAGGGTGGTGACTCCGCGGGGTCAGTGGCAGGGGAAGCCGAGCAGATGGCGGGCGTCGTGCACCCACTCGTGGACGTCCTCGCCGGAGACGACGGCGGTGGCGCCCTGCTCGGCGCCGACGAAGTACAGCAGGACCAGCATCAGGATGCCGAAGAAGACCGCCCACGGGACGATCGCGCCGATCGGCAGCTTGGCGGGGAGAGCGGGGGTGGTGGCGGTCGGCTGAGCTACATGCTGGGCCATGGCAGGGCCTCCTTAAGGGAGTTCGCGTCCCATCTCGGTGGTGCACATGACGACGGCTACGGGTCTGACTCGCCGCCCCGTTCCCAGGGACCGGCACACAGTGGCGCGACCGTGCCGGATTCCCACCGGCTTCCGTTCTGCCGTCGTCGATATCGAACCGACCCTACTCTTCGTCCGGTACATGCCCAATGCCCAGCGAGCCGACCGCCCTCCGCTCTCACCCAACCCTTACCTGCGCCGGCCTCCGCAATCACCGCACCGGCAGACGCAGGGGCGCCTCACCGACTGCCGTCCGGGAGGGCCACCTTGTGGGACCGCATCACCTTCACCGCCATCCATTGCAACGCAACGTTGCATTCAATTCTCTCGCCATTGCATCAATTTCCTGGCACGCACCTGGGAAGATGCGCTTTACGTGATTGACGCTTTCATAAACGCAACGTAGCTTTCGAGCATCGTCAAACACGTGATGCCGCGAGATGAGGAATGGCCATGAGCGAGTCCGTCCACACCGTCACGACGCTGCCGACGACGCGTCGGTCCGGCTGCCCCTTCGACCCTCCGGCGGAGCTGACCGAAGCCCGCCGCCACGGACCCATCAGTCGCTTCACCCACCCCGGCGGAAAACCCGGCTGGCTGATCACCGGGTACGACCTGGTCAGGTCGGTCCTGGCCGACCCGCGGTTCAGCTCGCGCAAGGAGCTTCTGAACGTCGTGGACTTCGAGCTTCCTCCCGCGCCGCCCGGCGAGTTCCTCCTCATGGACGACCCACAGCACCGGCGCTACCGCCAGCCGCTGGCGGGCAAGTTCACCGTACGGCGGATGCGTCTGCTCACCGAGCGCATCGAGCAGATCACCGCCGACTGTCTGGACGCCATGGAGCAGGCCGGGCCGCCGACGGACCTGGTGACCGCATTCGCCAAGCCCATCCCCACGATCGTGATCTGCGAGTTGCTGGGCGTGCCGTACGAGGACCGGGGCTCCTTCCAGGAGCAGATCGACACGTTCATGGGCGGGGAGACGAGCGACGAGGAGCTGATAGCGGCCTACACGGCGACCCAGGAGTACCTCGCGAAGCTGGTCGCGGCCAAGCGCGCGAACCCCACCGACGACGTGCTCAGCGAACTCACCGACAGCGATCTGACCGATGAGGAGTTGAAGGGGATCAGCCTGATCCTGCTGGCGGCCGGTTTCGACACCACCGCGAACATGCTGTCCCTCGGCACCTTCGCGCTGCTGCAGAACCCGGCGCAACTGGCCGCGCTGCGCGCCGACCCCGCGCTCACCGACAAGGCCGTGGAGGAACTGCTGCGGTATCTGAGCGTCGCCAAGACGTTCATGCGGACGGCCCTTGAGGACGTCGAGGTGGGCGGCCTGACCATCGAGGCCGGCACGACGGTCGTGCTGTCCTTCAACACCGCCAACCGCGACCCCGAGCGCTTCACCGACCCCGACGTGCTCGACCTGCGGAGGCAGGACACGAGCGGGCACCTGGCCTTCAGCCACGGCATCCACCAGTGCCTGGGTCAGCAACTGGCCCGCGTCGAGATGCGGGTCGCGTTCCGCGCGCTGGTCGACCGTTTCCCCACGCTGCGCCTGGCCGTACCGGCCGAGGAGGTCGGCCTGCGTCCGGAGACCGCGGACATCTACGGGGTGAAGAGCCTGCCGGTCACCTGGGACAGGGAGAAGTCATGAGGACGGCCGCGTACTCCTGCCGCACCCGAATCATGCCCCGATGACCAGGTCCTCCAACCGCGGCTGGTTTGGCAGGCTACGCCCTTCACTGCGACTAATCGCCGCATAAGTAAAGAGGCATTGATCGGGCTGCCCTGCCTTGCAGAGTTTCACCAGAGGGATCAGAAGGCCCAGAAGGGGAAGAAGGGATCCGAAAGAAGTGACATTGAAGTGGACTCCTCGCCGGGCCGCAGGCTTCCTGACCGTGGGCGGCGTCGCCGCAGCACTCCTCGTCGGCCCGGCCGCCATCGCCCGGGCGGACGCAGTCACCCCGCAGTGCGCCGACGGCTGCATCCCGTCCGTTCCGGACGGTTTCCAGGTGTCCTCCGCCACGGGTGTTGCGACTACCGACGGCAACTACGACCCGTACTAGGCACACCGTCACGTCATGATCCGAGGCGCCCTGCCGAACTCTTCCGCGGGGCGCCTCCGTCCTGCAGCCGGAAGGTTTTTGATGAACCCACAGGTAAAGCCCCGCCTTGCCCTGCACCTCGCCCTCGCCGCCGCGATCACCGTGACCGCCGCCCTCACCGCCCCCGCGGCCGGTGCCGCGCCGGCCGCGGGCCGCGACTCGGTCCCCGTCCCCGGTGGCGCCGGGCTCGGCGACCCGCTCTTACCCCTCGACGGCAATGGCGGCTACACGGTGAACCGCTACCTCCTCGACTTCGACTGGCAGGCGCCGAGAACACCGTTCGAGGCGCAGGCCACCATCCAGGCCACCGCCACCAAGGAACTGTCCAGCTTCAACCTGGACTTCGCGGGCAACACCCTTCACAAGGTCACCGTGAACGGCGTCCCGGCCGAAGCTGTGCGCGAAGGCGACGAACTGGTCGTCACGCCCTGGCTGGCGCTGCCGCGCAACGGCGCCTTCACCGTCACGGTCACCTACACCGCCGACCCCACGCAGATACGCCACCGTGACGACGCCATCGAGGACTACGGCTGGATACCGACGCCCAACGGCACCGCGCTGTACCCGCAGCCCAACGGCGCGAAGATGATCTTCCCGTCGAACGATCACCCGAGTCAGCGTGCACCCGTCACCTTCCGCATCTCCGCACCCGCCGGACTGACCGCGGTGGCGAACGGCAGACTCGTCTCGCGTGAACCGCTCCCCGGCGACCGGGAGCGCTGGACGTACGACTCCGAACAGCCGGTCTCCACCCAGCTGGTGCAGATGGCCGTCGGCAAGCTGACCCCCGTCGACCGGCCGACCACCGGCGGCGTCCCCCTTCGCGACTACGTACCCGACGACCTCGTCGAGCGGACCGACGCGTATCTCGACCTCACCCCGAAGCACCTCGACTGGCTCGAACAGCGCCTCGGCGCCTACCCCTTCAAGAGGTACGGCGTGCTGGTCGGGGACACCGACCTCTCGGTCGCACTGGAGACGCAGACGCTCTCGCTGGTCCCCAAGGCCGAACTGCTCGGCACCGCGGTGGACGCCGAGCGCACTCTCGTCCATGAGCTGGCCCACCAGTGGTTCGGCGACAGCGTTGCGCTGCGCACCTGGTCGGACCTGTGGCTCAGCGAGGGCCATGCCCGCTTCTACGAGCGCCTCTACTCCGAGGAGCACGGCGGCGACAGCTTCGAGGCCGCCATGAAGACGGCGTACACGAACCACAACCTGTGGCGCCGCGACTTCGGCGCCCCGGCCGAGCCCACCGAATCCAACCTGTTCAAGCGGATGCGCTACGACGGCTCGGCCCTCGTGCTCTACGCGCTGCGCGAGAAGGTCGGCGCCGAGAACTTCCAGAAGATCGAGCGGGCCTGGCTCACGAACTACCGCGGAAAGACCGCGAGCACCCAGGACTTCATCAATCTGGCATCCGCGACGACGGGCGAGGACATGGAGTCCTTCCTCCGCCCCTGGCTGTACGGACCCACGACACCACCCATGCCGAACCACCCCGACTGGGTGGCGACCACGCCGTAAGGCGTGGGGCGAGCCCTGCGGCTACCGGGCGGCTGCTCCCGGCAAGTGTCGTCCCCCGCGTGATCACGGCGCTCCGCTCCTCGGTCACGCGGGCGGCCGACGCCACGAACGCACGGATGGTCGCGTTCTCCCGGGTCGACCGCCAGACCGGGACCACCACCATGGGCGGCATGTCGAGCACGGGGACGACGGCGAGGCCGGGAAAGGGCACCTGGTCCAGGAGGTTGGCGACCGTCAGGTGCAGACCGCGGCCCCTCGCCACCAGCGCGAGCATGCGCCGACTGACCGCGCTGCTGGCGGTGCTGCTCTGCGTGGCCGTCACCGCGGCGGTACTGGCGCTGCGTGCGCGGGACGAGCTGACGCGCCAGCCCGCCGTGCACCGGCCAGAACAACAGCGGCCCCCGGCCACGCCCGCTCCACGCGTCCGCGTACCCGTGAAACGCCCACACCGTACGCCTCGCCGAACAACGTGAGGGCGCCCAGAGTCCGTGTGGTGTGCGGGCGACCGCGGCCCGGCAGTCCGCCGCCGTCATGCGCCGTGGGCGAGCCGGCGTCTTGTCCAACCGCTGGGCACCCGCCTTCGGTGCGGCAGACGCGTCACCGTCATCAAGAACTCTACGGATCTTGTCGCTTTCTGCGGGACGCCTGCAGGGCGCCGGAATTACCACTCCTCCGTGGCCACGTGGGAGCGCCGACCGGAGAGCTGTCTTCTGCAGTGATGCAGCGTGTGGTCATGACGATGCCGCCCTGTGGAGAGGCGGGCGCTGCTCCCGGGCCGCCCGACTCTCCGTACGGAGAGTCGGGCGGTACTTCCCGGCAGAGGGCGGCCGGTCACCGGTCCGTCCTTCTGCTTGTGGCGGCGTCAGAAGCCCACAGCGCCCCAGGAGTGAGCCGTGTAGTCGCCCGGCCCGAATTCCCAGCCGGCCATGACGCTGTTGAGGTAGTGGTCGTTGGTGTAGAAACCCCTGTTCAGGCCGTAGTTGAAGAACGGGGTGAGGCTGCCGGACCACCAGCCGGACTTGCTCCTGTCCAGGAAGCTGAGGGTATGGCCGCCGTTGCTCCAGGTGTACTCGTAGATGTCCCAGGTGCGGCCGCCCAGGCTGACGTTGGTCGCGGCCGGGATCGCGTTGCCGTTCGCGTCGTAGTGGTCGGCCAGCGGCTTGGTGTTGTACCAGTTGAGCCAGATCATCAGCTCGGTCTTGGAGTTGCGGTCGGTCGGCGCGGGGTACGGGTCGATGAAGATGTCGTACGCGGCGTCGTAGTACGAGCCGGACTTCGGGTATGCCGACTGGCTGAACCACGTGTTGTTGGTGGGGCTGACGTCGCGGATCTTCTTGGGGAGTGTGGTCACCGGGGACGTCCAGCCCCAGTCCTTGCCGTTGACCATGGCGACGAAGCCGGTGCCTGTCGAGGAGTTCACACCCCAGGAGTTGTCGTTGCTGTACCACGTCGAGGCGTTGCCGCCGGTCGCGTAGTGCTTGAACCAGTACGTCTGTGACGCTGCCACTGCCGAGTTCGGCAGGGTGAAGACGAGAGCCAGAGCCGCGAGAAGCGCGGCCCAGCCGCTACGGAATTTCATCAGCCCTCCGGAATGTGTGCTGAGTGGGGGGATCACACGGGAGAGGAGAAGTCCGTCGTCCTGCCATGGTGGCAGGGCCACGTCGGTCTCCCCTTCGGGACGGCGGGTGCGGAGCGGGGCGCCCGGGAGGCGAACCTCACTTCGGGTCGCCGTAGATGACTCCGCGTCCGTTGGTCCCGAAGTAGACGCGACCGTGGACCCGGGGGTCTCCGGTCATGGTGTTGCCGGTCCAGGCGTACTGGTGCCGGTCGTCGTTGATGCGGACCCAGCGCCGGCCCGCGTCGTCGGACCGGAAGATGCCGCGCACGCCGCGGATCTTGGAGCTGGTGTACACGGCGGGGTATTCGGCGCCGGGCGCGGCCTTGCCGAATCCGACGACGTCGCCCTCGTCCACCGCCGTGAACCTGGTGAAGGACGTTCCGGAGTCGGTCGACCGCCACAGCCCGTACGGTGTGGGGGTGGTGGGCTTGTTGGTGCCGCCGGCCAGCCAGATGTCGCCCTCGTGGCCCGGTACTGGCTTGAAGCGGACATTCCCCGCGGTGGGCAGACCGGTCGCCGCCGTGGCCTCGAAGCTCTTGCCGCCGTCCGTGCTGAGGTAGAAGACGCCGGCGTCGTAGGCGTAGAACTTCGCCGGGTTCACCCGGTCGGAGCGCACGGGGGCCCCGGCCGGCAGCCCCTTCGACGCCGTCCAGGTCGCTCCGTGGTCGTCGGACCAGCTGACCGGCGCACCGGCCGGTGACCAGACGATCCGCCTGCCGTCGGCGCTGATGGCGACGGCCTGGTCGTCGACTCCGGCCCCGGTGACGCCGGAGGGCTCACTGCCCGACGGCTTCCAGGTGTCGCCGCTGTCGGTGGAAACGGCGAAGTGCTGGGTCCAGCCGCTGGTGGGGTTGCCGACCCGCACGATGGTGTGGGGCGCCAGCTCCGCGTAGTCCAGGGCAGGGGTTGCGCCGAAGGTCGGGCTGTCGTACATCTTCGGCGCCTTGCGGAAGTCCATGTGCCGGAAGCCGCCGACATCGCCCACGCCGGAGAAGAGGTGCGCCGCCCCGGCGGGCGGGCTGATCACACAGGTGACCGCGGTTTCCTCCAGCCCCTGGGCCCGTACGGACAGGTGCACGGTGCCGCCGCTGTCCCAGTCGGACAGGTTGTCGGCGCCGTAGATCGTCGCGCCGGTTCCGTACATGAAGTGGTCGGAGTCGAAGGGGTCGATCTGGACGGACTCCATCATCCAGCCCAGCTTCGGTGCGATCTCGGGCAGCGACGGCGAGGCGTTCCAGGTCAGCCAGGGGGCGGCGGAGATGTCGATGTCGTAGCGCAGGGTGCGCTCGGAATTCGGGCCCAGTTCCCATGCGGGGGTCCAGTTCGCGCCGCCGTCGGTGGAGCGGAAGAGGATGCAGTCGGGGGACCACTTGACCTGGGTGGACACCATCAGGGTGTCCGGGTTCTGCCGGTCGATGGTCAGGCCGCTGTAGCCGTACTTGTTGTCGTCGCTGGTGGACGGGACCGGGCTGATGCGGGTCCAAGTGTCGGTGGCGGTGTCCAGCTTCCACACGTCGCCCTTGGACCCGTCGTAGGGGCCGGCGGTGTCGCTGGTCGCCAGGTACAGGTAGCCGCCGACGTGGTCGAAGACCGCGTGGTGCGGGATGAAGCCGGTGGGCTGCCCGGGTACGCGTTCCCAGGTCGCTCCCGCGTCGGTGGACCGGTACAGGATGTTGTCCTTGTCGGCGACGGTGACGTAGAGGGTCCGGGTGGCCCTGCCCGCTCTGCCGGTGCGCTTGTCGAAGACGACTTGCAGCACGCCCAGGTTGTCGCCGTTGTAGCCGTCGGGGTCTGTGGGGTCGATGACGAAGTTGCCCGCGTTGGGAAAGCTCGTCACCTTCGCGAACGTCTTGCCGTGGTCGGTGCTGCGCCACAGCCCGTGGCCCCCGCGCACTCCCAGGTAGAGGATCCTGTTGCGGTGGGGGTCGATCACCAGCCGCTCGCCGATGCCCCGGCCGGGCATGTTGCCGCCCAGCCGGAACGGCAGGGGAGTGGTCTTCCAGGTGCGGCCGCGGTCGGTCGAGCGCAGGATCGCCGCCATGCTCGGGTCCCATTCGGGCATGGTGTAGGTGCCCGCCGCCAGGTAGACGCGGTCGGGGTCGACCTCGTCGGTGGCGATGCTGATGATGCCGCTGTGTCCGTACTCGTCCCAGCCGATCCAGTCGGTGAGGGGAATCCACCGCCGGGACGCCGTGTCGAGGCGGTAGGCGCCGCCGATGTCGGTTCGGGCGTACACCAGTCCGGGTTCGCACTGGTTGAAGACGATGCCCGTGACGAAGCCGCCGCCGACTATGTCCGCGTTGCGGAAGGTGTAGGGCGTGCGTCTGGGCTTCCCGGCCGCGGGGGCGGGCGCGGCGGAGGCAGCGGAGGGGGCGAGCACAGGGAGTGCGGCCGCGGCCGCGCCGGCGGCCAGCAGTCCTCGGCGGGAGAGGTGCGGGGCATGGGGCATGACGGGTCCTTGCCTTTCGGGCGTGCGGGAAAAGTCAGGTAACCCGGCTCCGTGACCGCTCCGTTGGGGAGTCTGACGGACGCGATGTCCGGATTGCCGACCGTGCTGGGGCCGTGGGCGGGCAGGGCGGCGGTCAGGTCCTTCTTGCTGCTCAGGACAGCCCGGCGGTTCGTCTTCGAGGCTCATGCCGTTTGCCGCCCTTCGTTTTCGTGAGATCCGACCGGCGGTAGGAAAGCTGTGTCGATGCGCTTCGATATTTCGGTGAGACTAAGACCGTGTTTCCGGGCACGACAACGGGCCGTCCAGGTCACTTTTCGGTAACAGGCACGGCCAAAGGTGATTGCCCGCTCCGGCCTCCATGCGGCTTTTACCCAGGTGAACTGTCCTCTGGGCGAACTCTCAGAGAGGAACGTCAACGCTCGGAGAACGGCTTGCGGCGGCTGGACGAGACGTGATTGACGCAGGGCTCAGCGCGAGATCAAACGTTGAAGCGCTTCGACGTCATGACATGCAATCGAGGAAAGCCGTACGCCGCCCCGCCCGAGCCGCCCACCAACGACCTGCCGTTCCACGACCCTGCGCCTGCTCCCCCTCGCACAGCGAGTCGACGACCTGATCTCCCGGCTGACGCTCCTCCGCCTCCCCGCGGGCACCGACGGCCGGTACGACTGGCGCACGGTCAGCGCGCCGATGCCCGCGGAGGTAGCCGGGGTGCACGATCTGCCGCATCTCGCTCTGCGGCCTGACACGGTGACGGCCGGACGCGGCAGAAACCGTCCGCCGCTGCCGCGTTCCATGCCTTCCGAGCATTGACTCACGCGGTCCGCGTGAACCTATCCTCTGCCTGAAGATGGGGCGCCCGCGCTCCGGCCGCGTCGTCGTACCGCCGTACGGCGTGGGGGATCGAGGGCCTCCACGCCGTCCGGTCGGCGGACTTGCGGCACGCACTACGAGACGCGGCGCGCCGCCGACGTAGCGGAGGAGGGCCGGGGCGGGTATGCGACAGATCGCGCGCCATGACGTCGTCTTCGTCGCCGGCACCGCTGGAGAGCACGAACTGACGTGGTCGCAGAAGGCCCATGCACGCGAGGGATGCCACCCCCATCTCCACGGCCCCCTCAACAGGAACGTACGGATGGGGCGGGCACTCGACGGCACGCCCGACATGGCCGCGGTGCTGCATGCCTTCGCCGTGGTCATGGCCCACTTCGAGGCGCTGCGCACGCTGTATCCACCTGACGCGGACGGGCACCCGCGCGCGGTCGTCGTGGCCTCCGGGGTGCTCCAGGTCGACGAGTACGCCTCCGACGCCCCGGCGACCTACGACGAGCTGAGCGCCTTCACCTTCCGGCTGGCCGAGCCCGGATTCGCCCCGGACGACCTGCCGTTGCGGGCCGCCGTCGTCACCGCGGACGGCAGGCCCATCCACATCGCGCTGTCATTGCACCACTTCTCGGCGGACACGACGGCCGCCCGGATCGTGGCCGAACGCATAGCCCGACTGTCCGCCGATCCGGGCGCCGACCTCGGTTCGGGGTGGCAGCCGCGGCAGATCGCGCGCTTCGAAGCCAGTCCCTCGGGGCTGCGCCACGCCCATCGTGTCGACACCCATGACCGGGCCATGCTCCGTCAGTCCGTCATGCCCGAACTCCACGCGCCCGCGAGCAGCGACGGGGACGCCGTCTACAACTTCGTATGCCTCGACTCGGCGGCGGTCGCGCTCGCGGCAGCCGGTCTGGCGACGCGGTACCGGACATCCGTGGCCGCCGTCCTGCAAGCCGCGTACGCGTGCGCGCTCGCCGAGCACCTCGGCATCGGCAACTGCGTGTTCAACACCGTGATGGCCAATCGGCAGACCGCCTTCGCCCGCGAGGCGGTGGCCCATATCGCCGGCAGGGTCCTCGTCCCGGTCGACACGTCCCTGGGCAGCGACCGGTTCCCGGCGCTGTGCCGGGCCGTCGACGCGACGCTCGTCAGGTCCTCCTCCGTCAGCCTGCGGGAGCCCGACCGCTATGCCCGATCCCTGGCCGAGGTCTCCGCCGAACTGGGCCGCTCCGCGCACAACCCGTACGTGGTCAACATCCGCCCCATAGCGCCCCGCACGCTGATCCGAGCTCGCGCGGACAGGGCACAGCAGGACATCGAGCGAGCCATGGAATCGAGCCGTTACAGACGATTCCCCAAACCTGTCGACCCGTACTCCGGAAAGCTCTGCTTCGTTGTGTGGGGTATGTCCGAGACGGCCGGAATTAGTCTCGGGACTGATGCGACGTCGTTCGACGCGACGGATCTCGAACAGATACTCCTCTCCTTCGAGAGGCGGCTGGTCGGAGCCGCGATCGGCGGTCACGCCGCACGGAACGGCTCCTTCAGGTGAACCAGTGCGCAAAGGGGACGCGCACGAGGCACGGACGGCGCGTGTAGTGACCACTGGGAAACCCGGTGCGGGTGTTGGTCAGGAACCAATCGCAACAGCCGCTCAAACGCACGCGCTTCAACGGGTCCCTCACGAGGGAAGGCGCGTTCCACGCGCCTCTTCTGTTTGCTGCCGCCGTGCTGGACTCCCCCCCGTCCGCCAGGGCAGCGCCCCACGATGCGGGAGCCACCCAGTTGGCGAACCCGCAGGTCAGGAGCCCTTAGCCACCGGCTCAAGGATGGCAACGCACTCCACATGATGCGTCATCGGAAACATGTCGCCCTGAACGCAAGCGTTAAAACAGCAGGTCAGAGAGGCTTTCGGATCCCGAATGAGGGCCAGCGGGCGTCCGAAGCGTCAAATGAGCGTCACGGCCGTACGTCGGTTCGGCACGGACAACCTGGCGTGGCATGGCTACCCGCAGTACGGCAGTACCTCCCGTGGTACGGAGCCTCACGCGGTGGAGTCGTGTCGGTGTGCCCACTGTGGACCCGCCGCGCGTCAGTCAGCGGGGGGGGGCTCTGTCCCCTGCATGTCGTGATCGATTCCAGCATGCAGGGTGCGGCCGCCCGACGGGATCACCTCGACGAGGCGTTCCTCCTCCGCTTGGGAAAGGTCCGTGAAGAGTCGAATGGACGTGTTCACGAGCTCCAGTAGGGGGACACTGCCGCGGGGTGGTTTTACCGAGGCGGTCCGGGTGGAGAAGTTGTACCTCACCGATACGCCACTTGGCGGCAGGGCTGCTTCGAGTGTCCTGACCAGGGTTCCAGGTCCGAGAGATTCACTGAGGTGGCGGAGACGGTCCCCATGCAAGGCGCCCACCTCTCCTTCGTACGCCACCTTTCCGCCACCGTTGACCAGTGTGATGGCCTTGAGGGTCAGCCCTAGGAGCGGCAGACGATTGCCGACCTCGTCGAGGGCCGGCAGTTCGTACGCCGCTCGTGCCGCCGCCGATGTCAGGTGGTCGACCTTCTGTGCGAGCGTGAGAACGAAGCCGGGCGCGTCGAAGCTCAGGACTCCCTCGCCCGTAGTCCAGTGCAGGGGGGCTGCGCCACGGCGAGCGGCGACGGAGGAGGGGGCTACGCCGCATACCCGGGCGTTCCATGTGCTCATCGCGGCGCGCATGAGGTGCTGGAGATTGTCGGTGGCGGTGATCCTGCCGTGCCGCAGCAGATCGGTCAGAGTGATCTCACGGGCAATACGGCTCCAGAAGTTGCCATCAGGGATCTCCTGGCCTTCGAGGAGGTAAGGCGGCCAGGGCCTCCTTGACGAGCGCCATCTCAACGGCCCGTTCCACAACGGCGGCTGGCTGCGCTTCGACGGCTCCCGCCTCGCCGAGGAACGCGGCGCCCGCTACCTCCAACTCGGCCGCCTCGACCTCGCCGAGAAGGCCCTCACCACCGCTTTGAGCCAGGACGTGCTCGCCTCCGGGCAGTCCTTCCGGCGCCGCGGCGCCGTCCTGACCGACCTCGCCTCCATCGGCGCCAAGCGCCACCACCCGGACCAGGTCCTCACCTACGGCCGCGAGGCCCTGCAGCTCGCCCGAGCGACGTTCTCCGGATACGTCGCCCGTGAACTCCAGGGGCTACGAACCGACCTCGGCCCCCTCGCCCGCGACGCCCGCGTGGTCGAACTGGGCGCCGAGATCGACACACTGTGCACGACGTGACGAGAGGGGAAGGAAGGACGCGGGGTGGGGTGGACGATTCGGCGCAGGCCCGCGCGATGGTCCGGGTTCCCAGTGCGCGGCTGCGGCGGATCTCCTCTTTGTACGCGGCGCTCCAGCGCTTGTCTCCGACCCCGGCGCCGGCCAGGTGCACGACGGCGTCCACAGTGTCCAGCGCACCGGGCTGGACGCGGCCTCCGATCGGATCCCAGTGCGCCGCCTCGCTGCCGTCCCCCGCGGGGCGTGCCGACCGGTCGCGGACGAGGCGAACGACCTGGTGGCCGTCGGTGAGGAGCGAGTGGGTGAGGGCGGATCCGATGAGTCCGGTGGACCCGGTGATCGCGACGCGCATGGCGTCCTCCCGAACGGGCTTGGGCAGGTGGCCTTGTGGCCACCTGGGACGGTTGTCGGACTTCGAGGTTCTCGGAGTCAGCGGCGATGCCACGGCAGGGCCGACGGGTAGGCGTCCTCCTCACCGGCCTGCTTGAGGGAGGCGACCACACTGGCGGTGATGGTGGCGAGCTGCTCCACCTGTTCAGGGCTGAGGGCGTCGAACACCACGCGGCGGACGGCAGTCACATGGCCGGGGGCGGCCTTGGTCATCAACTCCCTGCCGGCCTCGGTGAGTTCGGCCAGCTGTCCCCGTCCGTCAGCCGGATCCTCCCGGCGCCGCACATAGCCCGACTCCTCCAGGCGGATCACCGCGCGCGTGAGGCGGCTGCGGGTGAACTTCAACTGCTCGGCGAGCAAGGACATCCCCAGGGCGCGGTCGGGTGCCACGGACAGGCGGGCCAGGAGGCTGTAGTCCGCGTGTGTCATGGCCGCGTCGCGCCGCAACTGCTGATCGAGGTAGTCGCTCAGCAACGTCGAGCAGTCGAGGAGGTTGATCCAGGCGCGCAGCTCCTCGGGAGTGAGCCAACGGGGGGATGTCATGCCGACCACTCTAACCGAGATGTTTGTCTGCTCAAACACTTTGGAGTAGCGTCCCCGGTGTTTGAGGAATCAAACGCCTGTCTTTCTGGCGCTGCACCTGTCGTTCTTGAGCTCTCCACAGGAGGTCCCCATGTCCGGTTCCGTCCCCGAAGGCGTATCGTCCGCCCCGCCCGCGCCGCGCTCCCGCGGCCTGACCGTGGTCGCGGGGCTTCTCGCGGCGGCTGTCGTGGCCGTCCTCGGAAACGTGGTGGTCGCGGTGCTCGCCCACGCGGCGGGGGCGTCGGACGACTTCGCTGCGCTGCACCTCTCCGCGTACGCGCCGCTGACGGTGTTCGGCGTCGTCCTCGGCGCCATCGGCTGGGCGGTCGTCCGTCGTCTCGCCAAGCACCCGGCGGGGCTGCTGCGGTGGCTGGTGCCCGTGCTCGTGGTCGTGTCGTTCGCGCCCGACCTGTCCCTGCTCGGTGGCGGCACGCCCGGCAGTGGGCCGTTGGCCGTCGCTGCGCTCATGGTGATGCATGTGGTGGTCGCGGTCGTCGCCGTCGCCGCCTATCGGCGCGTCCTGCCGCTGCCTGTCCGCTGACGCTGCCTGGCGTGCGCGACCGTGCCGACTGCCGACTGCCGACTGCCGACTGCGGGCGGTGTCCCGGGAGCCGGGACGACCGAGCTCCGGGACACCACTGTTCGCGCGCAGGAACGGCCGTGCACGTCTTTCGTCCGCGTGACGGTTACCCATCCCATCCACCGCGTGGATAACCCGGATACGGGATTCGGATTGCGCTGGGGATGGCACCGGCGCCTTGGCGCCCCCATAGTCGTCGCTACCGCACGCCGCTGTCCGGATGCCGCCGACGTGCGAGTCCCCAGCATGCCGTGCGTCGTCGGCGCCCGTGAGGCATGCCCGCTCCCTTACGCCGTTCCCTGGAGTCGCCATGCCCGGTTCCGTGCCCCCGCCGCCTCCCGCCGCGGTCGATGCCACCGCTCCGTCAGCCGTCGCCGTGTCGGGCCCGGCCCATCTGCTGCGGGTGACCCTTCTGATGGCGGGCAGCTGTCTGCCGATCCTGGGGGCGGTGCTGATCGCCCCAGTGCTGCCGAAGATGCAGGACCACTTCGCGTCGGTCCCGGGGGCCGAGGCGCTGGTGCCCCTCGCGCTGACGGTCCCGGCGCTCGCGCTGGCGCTGCTGGCCCCGTTCGCCGGTGTGATCGTGGACCGGGTAGGCCGCAAGCGCCTGCTGGTCGTGGCGGCCCTGCTGTACGCCGCGTTCGGCACCGCCCCGCTCTGGCTGGACTCGCTGGGCGGCATCATCGCCAGCCGCGCCCTGGTCGGAGTCGCCGAGGCCGCGATCATGACAGCCTGCACGACCCTGATCGGCGACTACTACAGTGGTCGGCAGCGGGTGAAGTACCTCGCCCTGCAGACCATGTGCGCCTCGGCATCGGCCACCGTCTTCTTCGTGCTCGGCGGCGCCGCCGGATCGGCGGGCTGGCGCATGCCCTTCTGGGTGTACGCCGTGAGCCTGCTGCTGGCCCCGCTGATGGCAACCGCCCTGCCCAACCCGGCGGCCCGTGCGGACGGCGACGAGGTCCCGGCCGCGGCTCCGGCCGAGGCGGAGGCCCGCCGCCCGTTCCCCTGGCGGCAGCTGGCGGGCATCTGTGCCCTCACCTTCTTCGGGGCGATCGTCTTCTACACCGTCCCGGTGGAGATGTCGTACCTGCTCGACGACCTCGGGGTGGAGAACACCGGCGTGATCGGACTGGCCACCGCGATCGCCAGTGCCGCCACCGTGGGGGGAGCGGTCACCTTCGCCCGGCTCAAGCGTTCTCCCGACCCGATGCTTCCCGTCGTTCTCGCGGTCTGCGCGGTCGGCTTCGGGGTGATGTTCCTCGCGGGCAACGCCCCGCTGCTGGTCATCGGGGCGGTCGTCAACTGTGTGGGCACCGGCATGCTGCTTCCCGCCCTTCTCACCAGTGCCATGTCCCGTCTGTCGTTCGAGGACCGCGGCCGTGGCACGGGGCTGTGGACGGCGGCCTTCTTCGGCGGTGAGTTCGTCTGCCCGCTGGTGCTGCTCGCCGGGGAGGCTGCCATCGGCAGTCTCCCCGGTGCGGTGGGCGTGCTGGGGCTGGCCGCCGCCCTCGTCGCGGCGGGGCTGTGGGCGGCCCGCCGTCGTACGGGTGCCGTCGATCCCCGGTCGTTGCCGGAGCAGTTGGCCTGAGGGGGGCAGGCCGGTGTACGGGCGCTGTCGGTCCTTGGCCGTTGCTGGAGCGGTTGGCCTGAGGGCGCGCGGGCCGGCCGTTGTACGGATGTCGTCCGTTCCCGGCTGTTGCCGGAGCGTTGGCCTGAGGGCAGCAAGGTCCGCCCGCTGTACGGGTGTCGTCCCCAGCGGTTGCCAGGAGCGGTGGTTCTGAGGGCGGCCAGTCCGCCCGCCGACAGCGCGTCGCTCACGGGCTGCCGCTGGGCCCGGTCAGAGCCGGCCCGGCGGCAGCCCCGCGCTCTGGTCGACGGTCACGGCCTTCCCTGGGCCCTTGCCGTTGCTGTAGCCGTTGCCCGCCAGCGTCATGCCCACCTCCGCGGCCTTCTGCCGCAGCCAGATGTGGCCCGCGTCCTGCGCGTGCACCGGGTGCCACCACATCGCCTCCCGCACCGGTACCGCCTCGAACGGGCAGGGCAGGACGCGCACCGCGGCGGAGCGGACCGCCTTGCGCGCCAGGCGCTCCTGGATCATCGCGATCCGGCGGGTGCCCTCGACCATGTGGGGCAGCAGCTGGAAGGTCTGCACGGACACCTCCACCTGGGGACTGATCCCTATCATGCTGAGCTGGCGGGCGGCCGGGGCGTCGTAGGGACGCTGGTAGACGGCCCAGGGCAGACGCCCCAGCTGGTCCAGGGTGAGTTCGTCACCGATCTCGGGGTGATCGTCGGCGACCAGGAACAGCCAGCGGTCCTGGTGGAGGTCGACGGCGGGCAAGCCGTCGATGACGCCGTGCGGCATCAGCAGTCCGTCGACGGTGCTCAGCACCGCGGCGGTGTTCTCCACGACGGACGGTGCCGGGTGCTGGAAGGTGAGCCGGATGCCGGGCGCTTCCTCGTGCAGGGCGCGGGCGAGTGCGGCACCGAACACGGCCGCCCCGTAGTCGGAGGCGAGCAGGGTGAACTCACGTGACTCCGCCGCCGGGTCGAAGTCGGCCTGGCTGGCGAAGACCCGTTCCAGCAGGTCGCACGCGGTGGCGCTGCGGTCGCGCAGGGCGGCGCCGAGCGGGGTCAGCTCGTAGGCGTTGCCGGTGCGGGCGAGCAATTCGTCGTCGAAATGACGGCGCAGCCGGGACAGCGCGGCGCTCATGGCCGGCTGGCTGAGGCCGATGCGCTCGCCGGCCCGGGTGACATTGCGCTCCTCCAGCAGCGCGCGAAGGGCGAGGACCAGATTGAGGTCGAGTCGGGACAGGTTCACCGGGCAACCACCTAGCAGCGAGAGTCATCCATGTCATGGATTCGGCGCATCCACAGGATTGATTTCCGTGATTAACCGATCGGGGCCAGAGTAGACCGCAACCCAGCAGGAGGAAATCAGATGGCAACGCTCGCGCAACCTGCCGGCCCGTTCGCGCTCGGCACGTTCTCCGCTCAGGACGGGGAGTCGTTTCCCGGCCTCCTGGCCAAGGGCCGGGTACTCGACTTGAGCAGTGTCCTGGCCTGGGCACCGTCCAGCGTGCGCGCCGTGGTGGAGCGGTGGAAGGAGGCCCTGCCCGTACTGCGCGTCCTGGCGGACGAGGACGCGCACGGCTGGCGGCCACTGGAGAGCCTGCGGGTGCACGCCCCCATCGAGCCGCGGCAGATCTTCCAGTCCGGCGCCAACTACCGGCAACACGTGATCGACCTGGAGGTCGCCCACCGCTCCCCGGACGACCCGCGCACGGTCGAGGAGGCCCGCGAGGAGATCGCCGCGGTCATGGACCGCCGGGCCGCCGAGGACCTGCCGTACGTCTTCATCGGTCTGCCGAGCGCGATCACCGGCCCGTACGACGACGTGGTCCTGCCCGCCTGGGCCGAAAAGCCGGACTGGGAGCTGGAGTTGGCGGCCGTCATCGCCAAGCCCGCCTACCAGGTGACGGTCGAGGAGGCCCTGGAGTACGTCGCCGGCTACACCATCGCCAACGACCTCACCGACCGCGCCACCGTGTTCCGCCGGGACATGAAGGCCATCGGCACCGACTGGCTGCGCAGCAAGAACGCCCCCGGCTTCACGCCGCTCGGCCCGTGGCTCGTACCGGCCGAGTCGATCGCGGACACCGGTGACCTGCGGGTCACGCTCAAGCTCAACGGCGACACCATGCAGGACGAGTCCACCAAGGACATGCTCTTCGGAGTCGCCCGGTTGGTGTCGTACGCCTCGCGGACGGCTCAACTCCTACCCGGTGACCTGGTGTTGACCGGCAGCCCGGCCGGCAACGGCATCCACTGGGGACGCCTGCTGCGCGACGGCGACGTCATGGAGGGTTCCATCACCGGTCTGGGCGTGCAGCGCACCCGCTGTGTCGCGGAGGGAACGGCATGAGCCTGGACCGCCGCGACCCGGAGGACGCGATAGCCGAGGCAGCCAAGGCGTACTCCAACTGGGGGCGTTGGGGTGCGGACGACGTGCTCGGCACACTGAACTTCCTCGACGAGGCCAAGCGGCGCGAGGGCGCGGCGCTCGTGCGCCGCGGCGTCAGCTTCTCGCTGTCGCAGCGGTTCGACATGAACGGCCCGCAGAAGGGCTGGCGCCGGCGGACCAACCCGGTGCACACCATGCTCGACACGGGCACCGACGCGGCGCTGGGCAACCAGGGTTTCCCGCACGGCATCGGCGGCGCCGACGACGTGATCGCAATGCCGCTGCAGTGCTCGACCCAGTGGGACGGACTCGGCCACATCTTCGACCACGGATTCGCCTGGAACGGGCGGCGCGCCGACAAGGTGGTCACCTCAGATGGCGACCTCGTCACCGGCATCGAGCACATGGCGCCGCACGTCGCCGGACGCGGCGTGCTCCTCGACGTCGGCCAGGTCGTCGGCACGGACGGCGAGCTGCCCGACGGGTTCGCCATCACCGAGGAGCACCTCACCCGGGCCGCCGAGGCCCACGGGGTGACCGCCGGCCGCGGCGACATCGTGCTCGTCCGCACCGGACACCTCGCCCGCGCAAGGCGCGACGGCTGGGGCGACTACGCGGGCGGCCCCGCGCCCGGCCTGTCGTTCACCACCGCCGGCTGGCTGCACCGCACCGAGATCGCCGCCATCGCCACCGACACCTGGGGCTTCGAGGTTCGGCCGAACGAGTTCGACGACGCCTTCCAGCCGCTGCACCAGGTCGTCATCCCCAACATGGGCCTGCTGATCGGCGAGATGTGGGACCTCGACGCACTCGCCGCCGACTGCGCCGACGACGGCGTGTACGAGTTCTGGCTCACCGCCGCTCCCCTCCCCATCACCGGCGCCGTGGGCTCCCCGGTCAGCCCGATCGCCGTCAAGTAACCCGCACCACTGCCGGATGCGCCGTTCCCCGGACAGCAGCGGCACATCCGGCCCCGCACCCCCGTCCCCACCTCTGGCCCGCACTCGCAGCGGGCGAGCCGCAGCCCCCGCCGCCCGAAGTCGCGCGGCCCAACCCCGGGAGGAATCCCCGACATGGCTGACAGCCGCACTCTCCCCCAGCCTCCGGCCGGGGGCACACCCACCGTCCTGGTCATCGGCGGGGGCGCCTCAGGCAACGCCGTCACCATCCTGCTGCGGCGCGCCGGCATCGCCGTCGACCTGATCGAGGCCAAGCCGGACTGGAACGCCACCACCGGCTCCGGCATCACCCTCCAGGGCAACGCCCTGCGGGTCCTGCGCGAACTGGGCGTGTGGGAACAGGTGAAAGCCTCCGGATACGCCTTCGGCTCGCTGGGCGTGACCGCTCCCGACGGTACCGTCCTGTTCGTCGCCGAGGACATCCAGACCGGCGGGGAGGACCTGCCCGCCACCCTCGGCATGCAGCGCCCCCAGCTGCAGCAGATCCTCATCGACACGGTCCGCGCCTCCGGCGCCGACGTTCGTCTCGGCACCACCGCCGAAGCGCTGGAGCAGGACGCCGACGGCGTCTCGGTGCGCTTCAGCGACGGCAGCGAGGGCAGATACGACCTGGTGATCGCCGCCGACGGTCTCAACTCAGCCACCCGCGCCGCGATCGGCATCACCGACAAACCCGAGCCGACCGGCATGGCCATCTGGCGCATCGCCGCCCCGCGGCCCGAGAGCGTGACGCGCACCGACCTCGCCTACGGCGGCCCCGCCTACATCGCCGGCTACTGCCCCACCAGCGAGAACACCCTCTACGCGTACGTCGTCGAAGCCTGCCGCGACCGCACCTCGATCGACCCGGCCACCTACGCCGACGAGATGCGCCGCCTGGCGCAGAGCTACGGCGGGGTCTGGCCGGAGATCACCGAGCACATCACCGACCCGAAGAAGGTCAACTACACCTGGTTCGACCACCTGCTGGTCGAGGACTCCTGGCACCGGGGCCGCGTCGTGCTGATCGGCGACGCCGCCCACTGCTGCCCGCCCACCCTGGCCCAGGGCGCGGCGATGTCCCTGGAGGACGCCCTCGTCCTCGCCGAGCTGCTCACCAGCGGACGGGACTGGGACGACGAACTGTTCCAGGCCTACCACGACCGCCGTATCCCCCGGGTGCGCACCGTCGTCGAGGCGTCCATGCAGATCGGCCAGTGGCAGCTGGACGGCGTACGCGACGCCGACATGGCCGGGCTGGTCGGCCGCACCATGAACCTCCTCAAGGAGCGCCCGTGACCACCACCGCATCCTCCGCGCCGACCATCGACGTCCACGCCCACCTCCTGCTCCCGGAGGTCGAGGAGGCCGTCGCCGGTCATCCCGGTCTCGCCGCGGCCCGCGCCCTCGACGCGCGCCGCAACGGCCCGGCGGCCCTGGCAGTGAACGGTCCGATGGTCGGCGCGCGCGTGCCGAAGCTGACGGACGCCGCGGTGCGCCTGACGGCCATGGACGCGCAGGGCGTGGACATCCAGCTGGTCAGCCCCTCGCCGTCCCACTACCACTACTGGGCCGAGCCCCAACTGGCCGAGACGGTCTGCCGACTGGCCAACGAGGGCACCGCCGCACACTGTGCGAAGGCTCCCGACCGTCTTCACGGCCTGGGCCTGGTCCCGCTCCAGCATCCCGACCTCGCGGTCGGCTTGCTCGACCACGCCCTGGACCAGGGGCTGAGGGGCGTGGAGATCTCCTCGCACGCGCCCGGCCACGAACTGTCGGACCCGGCGTACGAACCCCTCTGGTCCCATGCGGAGGAGACGGGCGCCTTCCTCTTCCTCCACCCGTTCGGCTGCACCCTCGACGAGCGCCTGGACCGGTGGTACCTGTCCAACACCGTCGGCCAGCCCACCGAGAACGCGGTCGCCCTCTCCCACCTGATCTTCTCCGGCGTTCTGGACCGTCATCCGGGTCTGAGGCTGATCGCGGCGCACGGCGGCGGCTACCTGCCCACCCACATCGGCCGCTCCGACCACGCCTGGCGGGCCCGCCCCGACGCCCAGGGCTGTGAGCGGGAACCGAGCAGCTATCTGAAGCAGCTGTACTTCGACTCCCTCGTCCACGACCCTCAGGTGCTGCGGGAGCTGCTGCGAGCGGTCGGCCCGGAACGGGTCCTGCTCGGCTCCGACTTCCCCTTCGACATGGGCAGCGACGACCCGCTCGGCGCGCTGCGCGCCGCGGACCTGCCCGACCACGACTTCCACGCGGTGCGGGGCGGCAACGCCGCCGCCCTGCTCAACCTCGACTGAGGAGCCCCCATGAGTAACCGCCTGCTCACCCACCTCCGCCACGTCGATCTCGCCGTACCGGACTACGACAAGCAACTCGACTTCTACGCCGGCGTCTGGGGCCTGACCAAGGTCGCCGAGGACTCCGGCATCTCCTTCCTGGCCGCCGAGGGCTCCCCCGAGCAGTACGTCGTCCGGCTGCGCAAGGCCGACGAGAAGCGTCTGGACCTCGTCTCCTACGGCGCCGCGAACACGACCGACGTGGACACCCTCGCCGAACAACTCCTCGCGGCCGGCGTGCAGTTGATCTCCCAGCCGGGCACGGTGGACACCCCCGGGGGCGGGTACGGCTTCCGGTTCTTCGACGTGGACGGGCGCACCATCGAGGTCTCCGCCGACGTCGAGGTGCGGCAGCACCGCAAGATCGAGGAGAAGGAGTCGATCCCGGTCAAGCTGTCGCACGTCGTCCTCAACTCGCCGGATCTGGACAAGACCAAGGCCTGGTACGAGGAGCACCTCGGCTTCCGGCTGTCCGACACGCTCGGCCATCCGCACATCGGCGACGTCATGCACTTCATGCGGATCAGCAACCAGCACCACTCCATGGCCATCGCCAAGGGCCCGCACACCTCGCTGCACCACATCTCCTTCGAGATGCGCGGAATCGACGAGTACATGCGCGGCTCCGGCCGTGTCATCCGCTCCGGCGCCCGCAAGATCTGGGGTCCGGGCCGGCACATGGCGGGCGACAACACCTTCACCTACTTCCTCGACCCGCACGGCAACACGGTCGAGTACACGACGGAGTTGGAGCTGCTGGACGAGGACACCTGGCACCCGCACGTCTACGACTTCTCGAAGCCCGAGGTCACCGACCAGTGGGGCACCGCCAACCCCATGAACGAACTGGTCACCAAGGAGTCCTTCAACGACGTCGACCGCGGCGTCTTCGTCGCCCCGCCGGTCTGATCGGCGAAGCCCTGAGTCCCCGGGGGCGCGGTGACCCTGTCACTGCCCTGACTCCCCTGCCGCGCCCCCGGCCTTCGTGCCACCCCTCACGCCGACAGCCGACAGGAAACTGCCATGCGTTTCGCCACGTACGAGTACCGCGACCGATGCCAGGTGGCCGTCGTCTCAGAGGACGGCACTCTCCACCCCCTGCCCGGCGTCAGCTCACTGACCGGCCTGCTCGCCGAGGGTGGCGGCCTGCCCGAACTGCTCGACGCGGGCTCCGCGACCCTCGACGTCCCGGCCGGCCCCCACGTCTCCGACGTACGCCTGCTGGCGCCGCTCCAGCCGCCCACCGTGCGGGACTTCGTCACCTTCGAGGAACACGTCGAGGGCGTACGACGGTCCGTGGACGGGGCTGCCGGGGTACCGGAGCGGTGGTACGCGGCCCCGACGTTCTACTTCGGCAACCCCTACGCGATGTACGGGCCGCACGACGACATCCCCATGCCGCCGGGGTCGAGCGTGCTCGACTTCGAGCTGGAGGTCGCCGCCGTGATCGGAAAGGAGGGCCGCGACCTCACCCCCGAGCAGGCCCGCGACCACATCGTCGGCTACACCGTCTTCAACGACTGGTCGGCCCGCGACCTGCAGTCCGCCGAGATGAAGGTCGGCCTCGGCCCCTGCAAGGGCAAGGACACCGCCACGACGCTGGGTCCCTACCTGGTCACCGCCGACGAGCTGGAGAGGTACCGCGACCCGGACGGCTTCCTGAGGCTCGCGCTCACCGCCTCGGTGAACGGCGAGATCGTCGGCAAGGACCTGCTGTCCAACATGAGCTGGACCTTCGAGGAGATGACCGCCTACGCCTCCCGCGGCACCGTCGTCCGCCCCGGCGACATCCTCGGTTCCGGGACCTGCGGAAACGGCGGCTGCCTCGCCGAGCTGTGGGGTGTACGGGGTGAGCAGTCCCCGCCTCCCCTGAAGCCCGGCGACACGGTCACCCTCACCGTCGAGGGCATCGGCTCCGTCTCCAACACCGTGGTGGCCGGCCCGGACCCCATGACCGTTCCCGTCGCCCGACGCCGCACGAGGCAACGGCCGTGACCGATCTCCATCCCAAAAGGCTCCTCGGCAGGGTCGTCGTGGTCACGGGCGCGGCCGGTGGCCAGGGCGCCGCGGAGGCCGAGGCGCTGACCCGCGAGGGCGCCCGGGTGATCGCCACCGACGTCTCGGAGTCACCCGGCTGCCGCCGTATCGACGTCACGAGCGAGAAGGACTGGGCGGAACTCGCCGCCGACCTGCGTGAGGCGTATGGGCAGGTGCACGGCCTGGTAAACAACGCGGGCGTCACCTGGCGGGCCCGGATCGACGACGTACGCCCCGAGGACATGGCCCGGGTCCACGCGGTCAATGTCACCGGCCCGCTGCTGGGCATCCAGCACCTGGCGCCGCTGATGCCGCCCGGCTCCTCGATCGTGAACGTCGGCTCGTCCGCGGCGCTCACCGGCCACTACCCGGTCGCCTACACGGCCAGCAAGTGGGCGCTGCGCGGCCTGTCGCGGACCGCTGCCATGGAACTGGGGCCCCGCGGCATCCGCGTGAACACGATCCACCCCGGCTTCATCGAGACGGACATGACCGCCTCCGCGGCGCCCGCCTTTCGCGAGGCAAACATCCGGGAGACACCACTCGGCCGCACCGGCACGGTCGAGGAGGTCGCCCCGCTCGTGGTCTTCCTTCTATCCGACGAGTCGTCCTTCATCACCGGCGCCGAGATCCCGGTCGACGGCGGCCTCACGGCGCACGGCGGCGTCAAGTCGATCTCCGACGCCCTTCACCGGTAGCAGCAGAAAGGCCCTCCCACCCATGGACAAGGTCCGCGTGAGCGCGGCCGAGGCGGTCGCCGACATTCCCGACGGTGCGTCACTGGCCGTTGGCGGCTTCGGACTCAGCGGTGTACCCGAGGCCGCGATCCGGGCCCTGCACGAGCAGGGCGCGACCGGCCTCGAAGTCGTGTCGAACAACTGCGGCGTCGACGGGCGCGGGCTGGGCGTGCTGCTGGCCGCCGGACGTATCGCCCGGGTGACCGGGTCCTACGTCGGTGAGAACAAGGAGTTCGCCCGCCAGTACCTGTCCGGTGAGCTGGAGGTGGAGTTGGTGCCGCAGGGCACCCTCGCCGAACGGCTGCGCGCGGGCGGCGCGGGCATCCCCGCCTTCTACACCCCGGCGGGAGTGGGAACGCAGGTGGCGCGGGGCGGTCTGCCCTGGCGGTACGCCCCCGACGGCTCGGTCGCCGTCGCCTCCCCTCCCAAGGAGACCCGCGACTTCCACGGCCGCCCGCACGTCCTGGAGCGCGGCATCACCACCGACTTCGCCCTCGTACGGGCCTGGCGCGGCGACCGCCACGGCAACCTGGTCTTCCGCCGCGCCGCCGCCAACTTCAACCCCCTCGCCGCGATGGCCGGGCGGACCACCGTCGCCGAGGTCGAAGAGCTGGTCGAGCCCGGTGAGTTGAGCCCCGACGAGGTCCACCTGCCGGGCGTCTTCGTCCAGCGGATCGTGGCCCTCACTCCTGAACAGGCGGCCGACAAGCAGATCGAGAAGAGGACGGTACGACCCTGATGGCCTGGACCCGCGACCAGATGGCCGCCCGCGCCGCCGCCGAACTCACCGACGGCTCGTACGTCAACCTCGGCATCGGCCTGCCCACGTTGATTCCCGGCCATCTGCCGGTCGGCGTGGAGGTCGTGCTGCACTCCGAGAACGGCATCCTGGGCACCGGGCCCTACCCGACCGAGGACGAGGTCGACCCGGACCTGATCAACGCCGGCAAGGAGACCGTCACCGTCCTGCCCGGGGCCTCCTTCTTCGACTCGGCCCTGTCCTTCGGGATGATCCGCGGCGGCCACATCGACACCGCCGTGCTCGGCGCCATGCAGGTGTCGGCCGCCGGTGACCTGGCCAACTGGATGATCCCCGGCAAGATGGTCAAGGGCATGGGCGGCGCGATGGACCTCGTCCACGGCGCCCGGCGCGTCATCGTCCTGATGGAGCACACCGCCAAGGACGGAACCCCCAAGATCGTCGAGGAGTGCACCCTGCCGCTGACCGGCGAGCGGTGCGTCCACCGGGTCATCACCGACCTCGGCGTACTGGACGTCACACCGGCCGGCCTCGCGCTCGTCGAGACCGCACCCGGGGTCACCGCCGAGGACATCGCCGCCCGCACCGAAGCACCTCTGATCCGGAAGCCATGAACACTGGGGCACCATCCGCTCATGCGTAGGCGTTCCATCGAGCCACGCGTTGACGTCGGGCGGGCAGGGACCGTGGTCCCTGCCCGCCCAACGTGTCCAGAAGCGGTCGGCCGCGTAACGCTTGCCGGCGGGGAACTCGACTTCAGCCTGCGCCACCTGCTCGGCGCGATCACGATCGAACCCACGCTGATCATGTACGCGAACGCGGCCAACACCAGTCAGCTGATTGAGTTCTGCAAGCCGGCTCTCAAGGTCGGGCACCTCCCCGCGGAGGACGTGACGGCGATCGAGGCTTGGCTCAGCCGCGCAGAGAACTTCCGCAACCGGCGCAACACCATCGTGCACGCGCTCTACACACCGGCCGAATCCGGCAGCGGCGTCGAGGCGATGAACCCTCTGAAGAAGAGCCTGGGCTATCGCGCCTCTGCCGTCTCCGTCGAGGAGATGGAGACGCTGGCCGATGAGGTGACGCTGTTGCAGAGCGACATGTTCCGAGCGGGCTGGAACGCGCATGCCGCCCAGATGCCAGGCATGCAGAAGATCCCGGCGCCTGCGCCCGGGCAGACGGTCAACGGAGTCGCTGTGCCGGAGTAGCGGACCTCTCGACCACTCTTGACCCGCCACGCACGACCGGGACATCGGTGATTCCATGTGCTCCTGCAACGGCACCTTGCCGACCGAGGCTCGTCTCCGGAAGCCGGCTTTCCGTCAGCCCGTGAGAAGCGCTCCCCGCGCCTCCGAGCCGACCGCGTGCCCATAGCGTGCCCATAAGACCGGTAAACCACGGTCAACAGCGGTGCGATTTTGCGCCCTCGGACGTCACGTCACAGCACATACACCCAGGTCAGAAGCTATTCGCCTCCGCAAGCGCCGTCGCTTCCCAAGCTGAGAGCGCGAGTTCGATTCTCGTCACCCGCTCCATGTGAAACCCCCAGGTCAGAGACCCGGGGGTTCTTTGTTGTCAAGCCGATGGGCGGGGGCCGCAATTCTGCGGTGAGCCGGAGTTGGGGGGGGGC
>NZ_JAQMYP010000149.1 GCF_028369295.1 Streptomyces sp. HD | reverse complement strand
CAGACCGGGGTACAGCGGGTGCTTGTCGGCCAGGGCCTTGACCCGGGTCTTGAGCGCGTCGGCGTCGTAGGACGGCTTGAGTGTCTCGGCGATGACGTCCGCGACCTCGGTGAAGTCCTCGGCGGTGAAGCCGCGGGTGGCCAGCGCCGGGGTGCCGATCCGCAGCCCCGAGGTCACCATCGGCGGGCGCGGGTCGTTGGGTACGGCGTTGCGGTTGACCGTGATGCCGACCTCGTGGAGACGGTCCTCGGCCTGCTGCCCGTCCAGCTCGCTCTCACGCAGGTCGACCAGGATCAGGTGCACGTCGGTGCCGCCGGAGAGCACGTTCACCCCGGCCGCCCGCGCGTCCGGCGCGGTCAGCCGCTCGGCGAGGATCCGCGCGCCCTCGACCGTACGGCGCTGGCGCTCCTTGAACTCCGCCGAGGCGGCGACCTTGAAGGAGACCGCCTTGGCCGCGATCACATGCTCCAGCGGACCGCCCTGGAAGCCCGGGAACACCGACGAGTTCAGCTTCTTCGCGAACGCCTGCTTCGCCAGGATGATGCCGCCGCGCGGCCCGCCCAGGGTCTTGTGGGTGGTGGAGGTGACCACGTCCGCGTGCTCGACCGGGTTGGGGTGCAGACCGGCCGCGACCAGCCCGGCGAAGTGCGCCATGTCGACCCACAGGAACGCCCCGACCTCGTCGGCGATCCGCCGGAACTCCGCGAAGTCCAGCTGCCGCGGGTACGCCGACCAGCCCGCGATGATCACCTTCGGCCGGTGCTCCTTGGCCAGGCGCTCCACCTCGGCCATGTCGACCAGACCGGACCCGGCCTCCACGTGGTAGGCGACCACGTTGAACTGCTTGCCGGAGAAGTTCAGCCGCATCCCGTGGGTGAGGTGCCCACCGTGCGCCAGATCCAGCCCCAGGATGGTGTCGCCGGGCTGGGCCAGCGCGAACAGCGCGGCCTGGTTGGCCGAGGCACCGGAGTGGGGCTGGACGTTGGCGTACTCGGCGCCGAACAGCTCCTTGACCCGGTCGATCGCGATCTGCTCGGCCACATCCACGTGCTCACAGCCACCGTAGTAACGGCGGCCCGGATAGCCCTCGGCGTACTTGTTCGTCAGGACCGACCCCTGCGCCTCCATCACCGCGACCGGCGCGAAGTTCTCGGAGGCGATCATCTCCAGGGTGGACTGCTGACGCTCCAGCTCGGCGTC
>NZ_JAQMYP010000148.1 GCF_028369295.1 Streptomyces sp. HD | reverse complement strand
TCGTGAACGCCTTCGCGGGACGGCGGCGTGTCCTGCGCGCCGGCCGGCAGGACCGGGATCCCGGACCGCAGTCCGAGGAACTCCGGCTCGCGCTGAGGCAGTACCGGGAGATCACCCGGCGACTGCTCCACATCCCGGCGGCCACATGCCCCGCGCTGCGGCGGAACGCGGAGTAGTGTGGACAGTACCGAGAGCATTTCGCACACCGGCTTTCACGCCGGGTCGTTCTCGGCGAAAGATGAAACCCGGGCCGCCGCAGAGGCGGCCCGGAGACGGGTCCGCATCATGTCGGCGACCTTGTACCCAACCCTGCCGCACCCCGAGCCCGTCGCAGCCCCGGCCGCGCGTCTCGCTTTGAAGACCGACGGCACCTCCCGTGGACTCCTGGACGGGGCCTGGTGGCCCCGATCCCGGGATCTGCTGAGCGAACTTCCGGCGCTCACCGACGTGTTGGACCCCTTGTGGGGCCGCATCACCCGCATCGCCGTCAACCCGGAGCACTGGCCGGTCATCCCCCGCAAGGTTCCCGTGGACGGTCACATCGTCAAGGTCGGCTGGTTCACCCCGGAGATCGACCCGCACAAGCTGCTGCTGCTCTCCTACGGCACCGGCCGCTGGGACCTGCTGGTCATCCCGCCCGAGACCGGGGCGGAGTCGGCGGCCCGGCTGATGGCTGCCGCCTCCGACCACGACGGCCCGCCACTGACCGCGAGCGCGCTCATCGCCGCGGACGAGGCCCGGCACGCCGTCTCCGCGACCGACGGGCCACTGGACCCGGACGAGGCATGGGAGTACGAGGGCGGCGCCCCCGCGGTGTCCGCGACCGTTCCCCGGCAGACCGGTCCGCCCGACCGGGCCAGCCGCCTGATCGTCGGCATGTGAGGTGGCCGCCATGAACGCCTTCCTGACAGCCGCCGCCATCGTGGTCCTCATCGCAGCGGCGGCATACGTGATCCACCGGCTCAACCTCCAGCACGCCGACAGGATCGCCGTGCACCAGTACAGCGCCCCCCTGCCCGGCCGCCGCGGCCGCGGCACGCCCCAGCCCCCGGTGGGACCGGACCGGTCCGAGCCACCGACCACCGGCGAACGACGGGACCACCGCGACGGGGGCCGCGGCCGCTTCCCACCGCGCCGCCGCCGCAGCCGCACCACTCACCACAGGTGACCAGCCGGCTTCCGTCAGCGGCCGCGCGCACG
>NZ_JAQMYP010000147.1 GCF_028369295.1 Streptomyces sp. HD | reverse complement strand
CTTACAGTTCATCTCATTTGGCTGGATAGGCTGTGGCCCGTGGTGGGGATCGTTGAGCGGCTAGTGCCAGATGAGCTATGGGGGCTGTTCCAGCGGGTGGTGCCGGAGGCGCCGACTCGGCCTCAGGGCGGCGGTCGGCGTCGTCACGGTGACCGTGAGGTGCTGGCCGCGATCGTGTTCGTGGCGACGTCGGGCTGCACGTGGCAGCAGCTGCCCGCCGCTTCGTTCGGACCGTCGGGAGCGACGGCTCACCGCCGGTTCACCGAGTGGACGCAGGCCAGGGTGTGGGCCAAGCTGCACCGCTTGGTCCTCGACGAACTCGGTTCCCGTGGCGAGCTGGACTGGTCCCGCTGCGCGATCGATTCGGTCAACATGCGGGCCCTGAAAAGGGGGACCTGACAGGTCCGAATCCTGTCGACCGGGGCAAATACGGCTCGAAGATCCACCTAATCACCGACCGGAACGGTCTGCCCCTTTCTGTCGGAATCTCCGCGGCCAACGTCCACGACAGCCAGGCCCTGGTCCCGCTCGTGCAGGGCATCCCGCCTGTCCGTTCCCGCCGCGGATCTCGGCGGCGCAGACCGGCAAAGCTTCACGCCGACAAGGGATATGACTACGCCCACCTGCGACGATGGTTATCGGCACGCGGCATCCGGCACCGGATCGCCCGCAAGGGGAGGGACAGCTCCCAGCGGCTGGGCCGCCACCGTTGGGTCGTTGAACGGACCGTGGCCTGGCTGGCCGGCTGCCGCCGCCTTCATCGCCGCTACGAACGCAAGGCCGAACACTTCCTCGGCTTCACCAGCATCGCCTGCACCCTCATCTGCCTACGCCGCCTCACCCGCTGATGTGCCGGAGCAACAGCTTGACTGCCAGGTCATGGCCGTAGTGCACGGCGAGGTCCATGGGCGTTTGCCCGTCAGGCCCTGGCAGTTGCGGGTCAGCACCGAAGGCCAAGAGCACAGCGGTGGTATGCACCGTCAGCGGGCCACCGCTCTGCAAGGCGCCGTCACCTTCCGCGTCAATGGCGTGCATCAGGAGCGTCATGTTGCCGCATACCTCGTCGGGGTCGACTCCCTTGGCCAGCAACTGAGCCAAAGCCCCTGCGTCCTCGTTCTCCACCGCTTGATGCGCTGGCGTCCAGATGTTCTCCACGGCGGCATTCAACCGTTGCTGCACACTGTCCGGCCAGCGCCCTTCTCAGCCTCCGCTCACCAATTGAGATGAGCTGTTA
>NZ_JAQMYP010000146.1 GCF_028369295.1 Streptomyces sp. HD | reverse complement strand
CACCCTGGACCGGGTGGATGTGGTGCAGCCGCTGTTGTTCGTGACGATGGTGTCGCTGGCGCGGTTGTGGCGGTCCCGGGGTGTGCGTCCGGATGCGGTGGTGGGTCACAGTCAGGGTGAGATCGCCGCCGCGTGTGTGGCCGGGGGTCTGTCGCTGGAGGATGCGGCGCGTGTGGTCGTGCTGCGCAGCAAGGCGATCACTGCGCTCGCGGGGCGTGGTGGTATGGCGTCGGTTCTGTTGCCGGTGGCCGAGGTGGAGGAGCGGCTGGCTCGTTGGGAGGGGCGGGTTTCGGTCGCGGCGGTCAATGGGCCTGCTTCCGTGGTTGTTTCCGGTGACGCCGACGCCATACGCGACCTGGTGGCCGAGTGGTCCGCCGCGGGTGTTCAGGCGCGGCAGATACCGGTCGACTACGCCTCGCACTCCGCGCAGGTCGAGGAGATCCGTGACCGGCTCCTGACCGATCTGGCCTCCGTGCGGCCGCGTGCCGCGGAGGTGCCGTTCTTCTCCACGGTGACCTGTGACTGGCTGGACACCGGGAATCTCGACGCCGGGTACTGGTACGACAACGTGCGCCGTACCGTGCGTTTCGCCGAGGCCGTACACGCCCTGGCCGCCCAGGACTTCCGGGTCTTCGTCGAGTCCAGTCCGCACCCCGTGCTCACCGCCGCCGTCCGCGACACCCTCGACGATCTGGACCTGGACGATGCCGTGGTCGCGGGCACGCTGCGCCGCGGCGAGGGCGGACCGCGCCGCTTCCTCGCCTCCCTGGCCGAACTGAGCGTACGCGGGGCGGCCACCCTCGACTGGTCGCCCACTTTCGCCGCGCGCGGCGCCGGGCGGGTGGACCTTCCGACGTACGCCTTTCAGCGCCGCCGCTACTGGCTGCCCGACACCCTGACCGCCGAAGGACCGGTCTCCGCGGGTGGACCGGTCTCCTCGCGTGTTCCGGTCGCGGACGCCGATGAAGCCGGTGAGGTCACCACCATGCTGCGCGATCGCCTCGCCCGGCTCTCCCCGCGCGACCGGCATGCCGCCCTGTTGGAACTGGTTCGCGCACACGCTGCAGGCATCCTCAGCCACGACTCCGCGGACCAGGTCGAACCCCGCCGCACCTTCAAGGACCTGGGCTTCGACTCCCTCACCTCGGTCGATCTGCGCAACCAGCTCAAGACCGCGACCGAACTGCGTCTGCCTTCCTCCCTGTTGTTCGACTATCCGACCCCCGAGGCCGTGGCCGGCTACCTGGAGGGCCAACTGTCGGGCACCGGAACGGACTCCGCGCCCGTT
>NZ_JAQMYP010000145.1 GCF_028369295.1 Streptomyces sp. HD | reverse complement strand
CGTCTGAGGCGCCAGCCCTGGGTGGGCAGGCCGATGTCGCACATCGCTTCGAGGTGCCGGCTTCGCGATGCCGCCCGTACGCGTGCACCGGGGATGAAACGACCGGTCTTTCTGCTGGGTTCTGAACTGTCCGGCAGGTCCGTCTCCACGTGGAGAACTGCCGCAGATCCCCGGTGCACCGTACGGCGCCCGTCCACACCGACCCGATCGACCACCCGTACCCCCGACAAGGCCTCGACATGACCACCAGCACCGCGCCCCGAGGAGCCCGGCACTGCCGGTTCTGCAAGCCTCCGCAGGAGCCGAACGACTACAGCCTCTTCCTGCGGCAGTGGATGCGCTCACCGGCCCGGATGGGAGCCATCGCGCCCAGCTCGCGGCACCTGGCCGAGGCGGTCTGCGCCCGGGTGCCCGAACGCGGCGAGCCCGTGGTGGTGGAACTGGGTGCCGGCACCGGACCGTTGACCGCCGAGATCCAGCGTCGGCTCGGCGGGCGCGGCCGCCACCTGGCCGTCGAGATCGATCCACTGCTCGCCCAGCGCCTGCGCCGCCGCCACCCAAGGGCCGAGGTGATCCAACGCGACGCCGTGCACCTGCGCCACCTGCTGGACGAGCGCGGCATCGAGAGCGCCGACGTGGTGGTCAGCAGTCTGCCCTGGGCACTCTTCCCCACCGCCACTCAGCACCAACTTCTGCACGCGACGGCCACGGTGCTCGCTCCGGCGGGTGCCTTCACCGCGTTCACCTACCTCCACGCCGTCCCCCTCACCCCGGCCCGGCGCTTCCGAGACCTGCTGGCCGACCGCTTCGAGGAGGTCGTCCCCAGCCGCACCATATGGCGCAACACACCTCCGGCCTTCGTCCTCCACGCCCGCAGACCCCGCCCTTGACCCCCCTCGATCAGCGGCCCGACGTCACCCTCGCACCACAGCGCACCTGCACGCGCAGCTCATTCGCGGGCCCAGGGACGGCGCCCCGGTCGCCGCTCGATTGTTCGGCCGACCGGGACCCGCACAGTGCGCGTCAGCGCGGGAAGACGACCGTCAGCAGGCGGAAGAGTTCGGCGCGCTCCGTGTCGGACAGCTGGTCCAGGCCCGTCTGGGTCTGCTCCATGCGCTCGCGGATCGTGTCGATCGCCTTCTGGCCGGTCTCGGTGAGGGCGACGTTCTTCACCCGGCGGTCGGTGGTGCTGACCTCGCGGTGGACCAGGTCGCGCTTTTCGAGGCGGTCGATGATTCCGGTCATGTTCGACGCGTCGCAGGCCAGGGTGTGCGCGAGTGAGCGCATCGAGGCAGGCGCG
>NZ_JAQMYP010000144.1 GCF_028369295.1 Streptomyces sp. HD | reverse complement strand
TGCGACGTCGGATGCGGACGCGGTTGTGGTCGTGGCGGATGTGGACTGGGCGCGGTTCACCCCCGCGTACACCAGTGTCCGCCCGAGCGCACTGCTCGCCGACCTGCCCGAAGCACGCGCGGCCCTCACCACCACCTCGGGAGCATCCGGGCACCAGGAGAGCGAACGGGAGTCCGAGCTGCGGCAAGAGCTCGGTGGACATCCGGCGGACGAGCGACGGCAGGCTCTGCTCGACCTGGTGCGCAAGCGGGCGGCAGAGGTACTGGGACACGGCGACACCGCCATCGTGGGGTCGGGCCAGGCCTTCCGTGAACTCGGCGTCGACTCACTGACGGCCGTGGAACTGCGCAACCGGCTCGCCTCCGAGACGGGCCTGAAGCTGCCCAGCACCCTCGTCTTCGACCACCCGACGCCCCGTCATCTGGCGACCTTCCTCGACGACGCGCTGTTCGGTACGGAGGAAGCCGACGCGGAGACCGCTCTCGTGGCCGAGATGGACCGGCTGGCCTCCACGATTTCAAGGCTTTCCCCAGATAACAGCGTCAGGACTCTCGCGAAGGCACGCCTGCGCAGCATGCTGACCGAGCTGGATGATCAGAGCGAGGGTGATCCCAAAGCCTCTGTCTCCCAGCAGCTCGAGGCGGCCTCGGACGACGAGATCTTCGACTTCATCAATCAGGAACTCGGCAGGTCCTGAACGCCCGCGTCGCAGCAGGCCGAAACGTTCCTACCGCTACAACGTATGGGGCAAGTTCCAATGGCGAATGAAGACAAGCTCCGGGACTACCTCAAGTGGGTCACCACCGACCTGGCCGAGACACGTCGGCGGCTCCAGGAGCTGGAGTCCCGCGGGGACGAGCCCATCGCGATCGTCGGGATGAGCTGCCGGTTCCCCGGCGGGGTGCGGTCCCCCGAGGACTACTGGCAGCTCCTGGTCGACGGTGCCGATGCCATCTCCGAGTGGCCCACGGACCGCGGTTGGGACACCGAGGCGCTCTACGACCCGGACTCCCGGCGCGTGGACGGCAGTTACGCCCGCGAGGGCGGGTTCGTCCACGACGCCGGAGACTTCGACCCGGCATTCTTCGGGATCTCGCCGCGTGAGGCCGTCGCGATGGACCCGCAGCAGCGGCTGCTGCTGGAGGCGTCATGGGAGGCGTTCGAACACGCCGGCATCGACCCGGAGTCGGCGCGGGGCGGCCGCGCCGGCGTGTTCGTGGGATGCAGCAACCAGGAGTACGGCGCCGGTCTCGGCGACGTTCCCGACGACGTACGCGGCCACCTGCTGACCGGCAACTCCACGTCCGTGGTCTCCGGCCGCGTC
>NZ_JAQMYP010000143.1 GCF_028369295.1 Streptomyces sp. HD | reverse complement strand
CCTATCGGGCGTTCGACCTGATGGACGTGGCGCCGGAGCGGATCGGGCAGATGCTGGCCGACCTGGTCGCGCTGTTCGAGGCGGGCGTGCTCAAGCCCCTTCCCGTGACGTGCTGGGATGTGCGGCGCGCCCCGGAGGCGTTCCGGTATCTGTCGCAGGCCCGCCATGTCGGCAAGGTCGTGCTCACGGTCCCGGTGCCGCTGGGTCCGGACGGCACGGTGCTGGTGACCGGTGGTACGGGTGGTCTGGGTGCGCTGGTGGCCCGGCACCTGGTGACGGAGCATGGAATCCGGCATCTGCTGCTGGCCAGCCGCCGCGGCCTGGAAGCCCCGGGTGCTGGTGAACTCGTCGCTGAATTGGCTGGGTTGGGTGCTCAGGTCGAGGTGGCGGCGGTTGACGTCGCCGACCGCGACCAGGTGGCCGCCATGCTGGACATCGTTTCCGTCGGCCACCCGCTGACCGCCGTGGTCCACACGGCCGGCGTCCTGGACGACGGTGTGCTGGCTTCCCTCACCCCGGACCGGCTGGCGAGGGTCATGCGCCCGAAGGCCGACGCGGTGGCACACCTGCACGAGCTGACCCGGGACGCCGACCTGTCCGCGTTCGTGGTCTTCTCCTCCGTCGCGGGGACGTTCGGCGGCGCGGGGCAGGCCAACTACGCGGCCGCCAACGCCTTCCTGGACGCCTTCGCCGCCATCCGCCGTTCCTCCGGCCTGCCCGCGACCGCCCTCGCCTGGGGCCCCTGGGCACCGGGTGCGGGCATGACCGCCGAGCTGACCGAGGCGGACCTGCGACGCATGGCACGCGGCGGCATGCAGCCGCTCGCCCCCGAACAAGGTCTGGGGCTGCTCGACACCGTCCTGGAGATCGGGCCGGCCCTCGAAAGGGCAGCGATGCTGCCGATCAACCTCGACATCGCTGCCCTCCGCAAGCGCGGACACGAGGTCCCCAGCCTGCTGCGTGCTCTCGTCCGCAGGCCCGCGCGCCGGGCCGCCGAGGCACAGGCGGCGATCGGAGGGGCGACCGACCTCGGGCAGCGCATCGCAGGGCTTCCCGAGGCCGAGCGCGAGAAGTTCCTGCTGGACCTCGTCTGCGGACAGGCCGCCTCCGTCCTTGGCTATGCGTCCGCCGCCGACGTGGAGGCCGACCAGGCCTTCAAGGCCCTAGGCTTCGACTCCCTCACCTCGGTGGAACTGCGCAACCGCCTGAATTCCGCCACCGGCATGCGGCTGCCCGCGACCCTGGTCTTCGACCACCCCTCGCCCGCGGTCCTGGCCCGTCACCTCCTCTCGGAGCTGTCCGACGGAGCGGCGCCGGGTGCTTCCGCCTCG
>NZ_JAQMYP010000142.1 GCF_028369295.1 Streptomyces sp. HD | reverse complement strand
TCGTGCGCAAGGTGCTCATCGCCAACCGTGGCGAAATCGCTGTCCGCGTGGCCCGGGCCTGCCGGGATGCCGGGATCGCGAGCGTGGCCGTATACGCCGACCCGGACCGGGACGCTCTGCATGTCCGCGCCGCGGATGAGGCGTTCGCCCTGGGGGGTGACACCCCGGCGACCAGTTACCTGGACATCGACAAGGTGCTGAACGCCGCGCGCGAGTCCGGCGCGGACGCCATCCACCCGGGCTACGGCTTCCTCTCCGAGAACGCCGACTTCGCCCAGGCGGTCCTGGACGCGGGCCTGATCTGGATCGGCCCGCCGCCGCAGGCGATCCGTGACCTCGGCGACAAGGTCGCCGCCCGGCACATCGCCCAGCGCGCCGGCGCCCCGCTGGTGGCCGGCACCCCCGACCCGGTGTCCGGCGCCGACGAGGTCGTCGCGTTCGCCGAGCAGCACGGGCTGCCGATCGCCATCAAGGCCGCCTTCGGCGGCGGCGGCCGCGGCCTGAAGGTCGCCCGCACCCTGGAAGAAGTCCCCGAGCTGTACGAGTCGGCGGTGCGTGAGGCGGTCGCCGCGTTCGGCCGCGGGGAGTGCTTCGTCGAGCGCTACCTCGACAAGCCCCGCCACGTCGAGACACAGTGCCTGGCCGACCGCCACGGCAACGTCGTCGTGGTCTCCACGCGTGACTGCTCGCTGCAGCGCCGCCACCAGAAGCTGGTCGAGGAGGCCCCCGCGCCGTTCCTGTCCGAGGCGCAGGTCGCCGAGCTGTACGCGTCGTCGAAGGCCATCCTGAAGGAGGCCGGCTACGTCGGCGCCGGCACGGTGGAGTTCCTGGTCGGCGCGGACGGCACGATCTCCTTCCTGGAGGTCAACACCCGCCTGCAGGTCGAGCACCCGGTCACCGAGGAAGTCGCCGGCATCGACCTGGTCCGCGAGATGTTCCGGATCGCCGACGGCGAGCACCTCGGCTACGACGACCCCCCGCTGCGCGGCCATTCCTTCGAGTTCCGCATCAACGGCGAGGACCCCGGCCGGGGCTTCCTGCCCGCCCCCGGCACGGTCACCACGTTCGCCCCGCCGTCGGGCCCCGGTGTCCGCCTGGACGCGGGCGTGGAGTCCGGCAGCGTGATCGGTCCGGCCTGGGACTCCCTGCTGGCCAAGCTGATCGTCACCGGCGCCACCCGCGAGCAGGCCCTGCAGCGCGCCGCCCGTGCCCTGGCCGAGTTCCAGGTCGAGGGCATGGCCACCGCGATCCCGTTCCATCGCGCGGTCGTCACCGACCCGGCCTTCGCCCCCGAACTCACCGGCAGCGAGGACCCCTTCACGGTCCACACCCGCTGGATCGAGACCGAGTTCGTCAACGACATCAAACCCTTCGCCACCCCCACCGAC
>NZ_JAQMYP010000141.1 GCF_028369295.1 Streptomyces sp. HD | reverse complement strand
TCTATCGGGCGTTTGATCTGATGGACGTGGCGCCGGAGCGGATCGGGCAGATGCTGGCCGACCTGGTCGCCCTGTTCGAGGCGGGCGTGCTCAAGCCCCTTCCCGTGACGTGCTGGGATGTGCGGCGCGCTCCGGAGGCGTTCCGGTATCTGTCGCAGGCCCGCCATGTCGGCAAGGTGGTCCTGACGGTCCCGGTGCCGCTGGATCCGGACGGCACGGTGCTGGTGACCGGTGGTACGGGTGGTCTGGGTGCGCTGGCGGCCCGGCACCTGGTGACCGAGCACGGTATCCGGCATCTGCTGCTGGCCAGCCGCCGCGGCCTGGAAGCCCCGGGCGCTGGTGAACTCGTCGCTGAATTGGCTGGGTTGGGCGCGCAGGTCGAGGTGGCGGCGGTTGACGTCGCCGACCGCGACCAGGTGGCCGCCATGCTGGACACCGTTTCCGCCGGCCACCCGCTGACCGCCGTGGTCCACACGGCCGGCGTCCTGGACGATGGTGTGGTCGCTTCCCTCACCCCGGACCGGCTGGCGAGGGTCATGCGGCCGAAGGCCGACGCGACCGTTCATCTGCACGAGCTGACCCGGGACGCCGATCTGTCCGCGTTCGTCGTCTTCTCCTCCGTCGCGGGGACGTTCGGCGGCGCGGGGCAGGCCAACTACGCGGCCGCCAACGCCTTCCTGGACGCCTTCGCCGCCATCCGCCGTTCCTCCGGCCTGCCGGCGACCGCGCTGGCGTGGGGCCCCTGGGCACCGGGTGCGGGCATGACCGCCGAGCTGACCGAGGCGGACCTGCGACGCATGGCACGCGGCGGCATGCAGCCGCTCGCCCCCGAACACGGTCTGGGGCTGCTCGACGTTGCGCTGGAGCGGGGCGCCGGGTTGGAGCGGGCCGCAGTGTTGCCGATCGACCTCGATCTCGCGGGGCTGCGTCGGCGGGCGGCGGAGGACGTTCCCGCGCTGCTGCGTGCCCTGGTCCGTGTCCGGGCCCGTCGCAAGGCCGAGGCCGGTACCGGAGCCCACCGACAGGACGTGAGGACACAGTTGGCGGCCGCCCTGCCGGCCGACCGTGACCGACTCCTGTCCGACTTGGTGCGCGGCGCCGCGGCGGCCGTGCTCGGCCATGCCTCGGCCGCCGACATCGACGCAGACCACACCTTCGATGACCTGGGCTTCGACTCCCTCACCTCGGTCGATCTGTGCAACCGTCTGAACGCCGCCACCGGCATGCGGCTGCCCACCACCCTGATCTTCGACTACCCGACGCCCAGCGCCCTGGTGCGGCACATCAGGACGGAGCTCCTCGGCGGCGAGGAACCGAGTGCATCCGACCTGCTGCCCGCGCCGGCGAGCACGTCCGATGATCCGGTGGTGATCGTGGGGATGGCGTGCCGGTTCCCGGGTGGAGTGGGTTCGCCGGAGGAGCTGTGGCGGCTGGTCAGCGAGGGCGGGGACGCGATCGGC
>NZ_JAQMYP010000140.1 GCF_028369295.1 Streptomyces sp. HD | reverse complement strand
GGTGCTGGATTCGTGGCGTTATCGGACGGTGTGGCGTTCGGTGACGGTGCCGTCGGCGGGCCGGTTGTCGGGGACGTGGCTGGTCGTCACCCCCGGTGGTGACGCGCCGGTGGAGGAGGTCAGGGAAGCGCTGACGGCTGCCGGTGCGGAGGTGTCCGTGCTGGAGGGCCTCGACCAGGAGGTGCTGGCGGATGCCTCGGGTGTGGTGTCGCTGCTGGCCTGGGATGAGGAGTCCGCGTCCGCTGCTTCGGTGAAGTTGGTGCAGGCCCTGGCGGATGCGGGGCTGGAGGCGCCGTTGTGGGTGTTGACGCGGGGTGCTGCGTCGGTGTCGTCGGCGGATGATCCGGTGTCCGCGGTGCAGACGCAGGTGTGGGCGCTCGGGCAGGTGGCCGGCTTGGAGCAGCCCGGCAGCTGGGGCGGTCTGATCGACCTTCCGGTGGAGTGGGACGAGCGGGTGGCGTCCTCGCTGGCCGCGGTGCTTGCCGCGGGGCAGGGTGAGGACCAGGTCGCGGTGCGCTCGTCGGGCGTGTACGGACGTCGTCTGGTGCGGTCCCCTCTGGGTGCCAACCCGGCCCCCGTGCGGCAGTGGAGCCCGTCGGGCACGGTGCTGATCACCGGTGGTACCGGTGGTGTCGGCGGGCACCTGGCGCGCTGGCTGGCTAAGGAGGGCGCGGAGCGCCTGCTGCTCGTCAGCCGAAACGGTGAAAACGATGAACTCGCCGCAGAACTGGGTGACTTGGGTGCCGAGGTGACGTTCGCCGCGTGCGACGTGACCGACCGGGCCGCGCTGGCGGAGGTGCTGGCCGGGATACCGGACGAGCACCCCCTGACCGCTGTCTTCCACGCCGCGGGCGTGTCCGGTTACGAGCAGCTCGTCACTGCCGGTTCCGAACACTTCACCGAGGTGCTCTCCGCTCGTGTTCTGGGGGCGCGTCATCTGGACGGGCTGACCACCGAACTGGGCCTGGATCTGGATGCGTTCGTGGTGTTCTCGTCGGGTGCTGCGGTGTGGGGCAGTGCGGGTAATGGGGCGAATGCTGCTGCGGGCGGTTTCCTGGATGGTCTGATTCGGGGCCGTCGGGCGCGTGGTGTTGCGGGTACGTCGGTGTCGTGGGGTGGCTGGCGGGCCACGGCGATGGCGGTGGGTGATACGGCGGAGCAGTTGTCGCGGCGTGGTGTGCGGTTGCTGGAGCCGGAGTTGGCGGTTCGGGCGTTGCGGCAGGTGTTGGAGCAGGACGAGGTGTCGGTGACGGTGGCCGACATGGACTGGTCGTTGTTCACGCCGGGGTACACGATGGCCCGGCGTCGTCCGCTGATCGAGGACATCCCCGACGTCGCCCAGGCGCTGAACGCGGCCACCGAGACCGATGAAGCCCAGGACGCGGTGGGCGAGGGACTGCGTGCCCGGCTCGCCGGGCTGGCGGAGGTGGAGCAGCAGGCGTTGCTGCTGGGGCTGGTGCGCGGGGAGGCCGCGCAGGTGCTGGCCCACGGATCGACCA
>NZ_JAQMYP010000014.1 GCF_028369295.1 Streptomyces sp. HD | reverse complement strand
GGGGGGGGGGGGGGCGGGCCCCCCCCCCCCCCGGGCGGACGAACTGCTCGACCAGTTCGGGCTCGACCACGCGGCCGACCGCGCCGCGGGCACCTACTCCGGTGGCATGCTGCGCCGCCTGCACCTGATGGCCTCACTGATCGTGTCTCCGCCGCTGCTCTTCCTCGACGAGCCCACGACCGGCCTCGACCCCCGCAGCCGTATGGACATGTGGTCGGCGGTACGCGAGCTGGTGGGCAACGGCACGACCGTACTGCTCACCACCCAGTACCTGGACGAGGCGGACCGCCTCGCCGACCACATCGCCGTCATGGACGCGGGGCACGTCGTCGCCACCGGCTCCCCCGACACACTCAAGGCCGCCATCGGCGGCCGGGTGGACGTCGTAGCGGCCGAGGAGCAACTCGCTGACGCGGCCCGGGCGATGGAGGTGCTGACGGGCGGCCGACCGGCCGTCGACCGGGCCGGGCGACTGATCAGCACGCCCACCGCCCGGCCCGTCACCCTGCCCGACGTCGTCCGCGCCCTCGACGCGGCCGGCGTGACGGCGGAGGACATCACCATGCGCCGCCCCACCCTCGACGAGGTCTTCCTCACCCTCACCGACCGCACCAGCCCGGACACCACCACCGGCACCCACCCCTCGGAGAGCAACGCCTCATGAGCGAACTGGACTTCCGGGCCGCCCCGCCGACCGGGCTGCCGCGCCTCCGCTGGGCGCTGACCGACGGCATCACCCTGGTGCGGCGCAACCTCGTCCACCTGTGGCACGCACCCGGCGCACTCGTCTCCACCCTCGCGGTGCCGATCGTCTTCATCGTGCTGTTCGGCTATGTCTTCGGCAGCGCCATCGCCGTGCCGGGCGGCGGCAATTACCGTGAGTTCCTGATGCCGGGCCTCTTCATGATGCTGTCGGTCAGCGGGATCATGGCCACGTCCGCGGCCATCGCCCGCGACGCCCAGCAGGGCATCATGGACCGCTTCCGGTCCATGCCGATGGCCCGCTCCGCCGTTCCGTTCGGGCAGACCGGCGCGGACATGCTGATCGGCGCCCTGGAGATGGCCACCATGGTCGTCTGCGGCCTCGCGGTGGGCTGGCGGGTGCACAACGGCGTACTGTCCGCCGTCGGCGGCTTCGCCGTATTGATCCTCTTCCGGTACGCCATGACATGGCTCGGCGCGTACATCGGCCTACTGGTGAAGAACGAGGAGACGTCCGACCACATGGTGATGATGATCTTCCCCATCTCCATCATCTCCAACACCTTCGTCCCGACCGACGGCATGCCCGCCTGGCTCCGGACCATCGCCGACTGGAACCCGGTGAGCGCGGCGGTCGCCGCCTGCCGCCGACTGTTCGGAAACCCGGGAATCCCCTCCCAGCACGCCGCCTGGCCACTGGCCCACCCGGTGTTCACAACGATCGCGTGGTCCGTGACCCTCCTCGCCGTCTTCGTCCCCCTCGCGGTGCGTCGCCACCACCAGGCGGGCCGCTGACCACCTGTCTCCCAGCAGCGAACGATCTGTGCCACGCGTATCTCGGCGAGTTCAACCAGGCAGTGGACCGCATAACGGAAGCAATCGAGACATGCCACGCAAACGACCGACCACCGGGCGCCATCGGCCCCCCGGCCAACCGTGCCATGGCCCGACACCGCCTCGGCCACTACGGTGGGCGACCCATCCCTGGAGGCCGACAGCCTGATCACCCTCGGCTCCGTACGCGGCTTGCGCCACCAGGAAGCCGACTACAGAACAGCGGGAGAGTTCTCGGCCCGGCCCGGCCGGTGCCCTCGACTCTGCCGATCGTGGTGCTCTCGCGGCTACGCCATCACTGTCCAAGATCACTTCGCCGCCCGATCACGCAGCGACCACACCAGTCCCGGCGGAGCGCCAGGAGCTCTCTCCGGACGTCCTCACGCCACGCAGGCCTAGGGGAACCCCAGGGAGAGAGGTCGCCCGCAAACCCGATGAATCAGGGCTCCAGAAGCTACCGCAGCACGAAAATAGCCCCTCTGATCCGCGTTTCCGCAGGTCAGAGGGGCTATCACAGGTGGAGCCTAGGGGAGTCGAACCCCTGACATCTGCCATGCAAAGACAGCGCTCTACCAACTGAGCTAAGGCCCCGGAAGAGAAGCGTCCAGCCGGAGGAACCGCATTCCGGAGGGCGCCGCAGACCAGAGTACCGGGTCGCCCCCCGTATCTCGCAAAAAGATTGGGGGTCCCGACGAACGACCACTCTCCGTAAGATGCTCGGCGTGGTTCGCTACAGCGAACCACGGTTCATGGGGAAGCGATGGGGAGACGCAATGGACGCCGCACAGCAGGAAGCCACCGCAAGAGCGCGGGAACTGCAGCGGAACTGGTACGGGGAGCCGCTGGGGGCGCTCTTCCGTAAGCTCATCGACGATCTTGGTCTCAACCAGGCTCGTCTCGCGGGGGTACTGGGACTGTCCGCACCGATGTTGTCGCAGCTGATGAGCGGCCAGCGGGCGAAGATCGGCAATCCCGCCGTGGTCCAGCGGGTGCAGCTGCTGCAGGACCTGGCGGGGCAGGTCGCGGACGGCAGCGTGAGCGCGGCCGAGGCCACCGAGCGCATGGAGGAGATCAAGAAGTCTCAAGGGGGATCGGTGCTCAGCAACACCACACAGACGACGAGCAGTTCGGGGGCGCCCACGGTCAAGCGGGTGGTCCGCGAGATCCAGTCGCTGCTGCGCTCGGTGGCTGCCGCGGGAGACATCATCGAAGCCGCGGACACTCTCGCCCCGACCCACCCGGAACTGGCAGAGTTCCTCCGGGTGTACGGCGCCGGACGCACCTCCGACGCGGTCGCGCACTACCAGTCCCACCAGAACTGACCCCGAGGCCCGGTTCGCCGAAGGGGGTTCGGCAGCCGGGTCGGCGGCCCGCGTCCTGACGGGCGCGCAGCAGGCCGGGGAGGCGGGGGTCCGCCATGGCGGCACGGGGGAGCCCGCCAATGCGGTCGAGCGAGGGGGAGTCGTATCGCTCGTGGAGGGGGAGGCAAGGGGGGTAACCGAAGGGGGAGGAGCGACGCACAGCCATGGGTGAGGTCTTCGCCGGCCGGTACGAACTGGTCGATCCGATCGGACGCGGGGGCGTCGGCGCCGTCTGGCGTGCCTGGGACCACCGCCGTCGTCGGTATGTGGCCGCCAAGGTGCTGCAGCAGAGCGACGCGCACTCGCTGCTGCGGTTCGTCCGCGAACAGGCGCTGCGGATCGATCACCCCCATGTACTCGCGCCCGCCAGCTGGGCCGCCGACGACGACAAGGTCCTGTTCACCATGGACCTGGTGGCCGGCGGTTCGTTGGTCCACCTCATCGGGGACTACGGCCCCTTGCCGCCCTCTTTCGTCTGCACGCTCCTCGATCAGCTCCTCGCCGGGCTGGCCGCGGTGCACGCGGAGGGCGTCGTCCACCGCGACATCAAGCCTGCCAACCTGCTCCTGGAGGCCACCGGCACGGCGCGTCCGCGGCTACGCCTGTCCGACTTCGGCATCGCCATGCGCCTGGGCGAGCCCCGGCTGACCGAGACCAATCTCGTGGTGGGGACGCCCGGTTACCTCGCGCCCGAGCAACTCATGGGCGCGGAACCGGACTTTCCGGCCGACCTGTTCGCCGTAGGGCTGGTGGCGCTGTATCTGCTGGAGGGCGCCAAGCCGGATGCCAAGGCGCTCATCCAGTACTTCGCCGCGCACGGAACTCCCAGTGCGCCCAAGGGCATTCCTGAGCCGCTGTGGCAGGTCGTGGCCTCGCTGGTGCAGCCGGATCCGCATGCGCGGTTCCGCACGGCCACGGGGGCGCGCAAGGCCCTCGCCTCGGCCGCGGAGCTCCTGCCGGAACCCGGCCCCGACGACGAGATGATCGAGATCTTCGACCAACTCGGGCCACTGCCACCGGGGTACGCGCAGGAGGGGCCGCTGAAACCGGCTCCGGGGGTCGAAGGGGGCCGGAGCGGTTCCCGGCAGTTCGGCACGGGTGCCCGTGCGGGTTCGGGTGCGGGTTCCGGAACCGGTGGGACGGGTGGCGGCTCCGGATCGGCGGGTGGCGGCCCGGGAGGGGCAGGTGTCGGGCCGGCAGGCAGCGGCATCGGCTCCGCACCGCTGGGCGGTGGGTCCGGGTCGTTCGGCACCGGATCCGGCCCCGCGTCGAGCGATCCGCGCCACGGCGTGGCCGGGCCGACCCCAGCCTCTGGGGTGACGGCGTCCCAGTCCATGCCTGCTCCGCGGACACCCCCGCCTCCACCCCCGCCCGGATTCCGACCGCAGGCTGCCCAGGAGCCGTCCGTCCCCTCGCGGCCCGGCGACGGCAGCGGGCCCGGCAGCATGTCGGACACCGGCAGCTTCCATCTGCCACCGCCTCAGGACACCGGCTCCACTCCTCAAACGCCCAGGCCACAGCCACATGCGCAGCCACGGGCGAAGGCCCAGGCCCAGGCCCACCAGGACGCCGAGCACCACTCCGCTCGCTTCTCCCCCTACGACACCACCCACGTCCTGTCCTCCCCCCATTCGCACACACCGCAGTACCCGGCCCAGCCCTCGACGCCGACGCAACACCAGCACGTCGATGCCCCTACTGCTTCGTACACCGCCCAGAGCCCGCAGGTTCCACCTTCGGCACCCTCAGTTCCGCAGCCGCACCGCCATGGCGGCCGCCGAGCCGCCCGCCGCGCCGCACGCCGCCCCGGTCCGCCTGCCAAGGTGACGGTCCCGCTCCTGCTGCTGGCCCTGGCCTGCTACGCCGTGGGGTTCTGGGCGCTGGCCCACATCTGACATTGCCGAGCCGCCGAGGGCCCCGAGCCGACGGACCCTGCCGAGCTCAATCCCTGGGGCCCTCGGCCCTCGGGTTTTCTGGGATTCGAGGCCCCTGGAGTTCGGAGCTTCCGGGATTCGAGGCTTCCGGGATTCGAGGCCCCTGGGATTCGACGCTTCTGGAGGTTCAGGGCGACAGAGCATGCGCATCCCCGCAGACAAAAACCCGCAGCTCCCCCCACCCCCCACCAGACCACAGGCCCGCCCGGCCCCACCAACTACCAGGCCCCAACCCTCCGCCGCGCCACCACAGCCCACACCCCCAGCACCACCAACACCACAGTCCCGGCCCCGATCCCACTCACCGCGAGTACGGTCATCGCGGCGTCGTCACCGTCACCCCCGACCGCACCCCCCGCAGCCGCCGCCCGATCGCCCGCCGAAACCTCGAAGACGCCCTCCGGCTCGGGCTTCCCCGCATACTCGGGCCCGGGCTGCGCCGTACCCTCCACCTGCACGCTCAGCGTCAGCCCGAGCGGCCCTTCGCCGTACTTCTCGGCCACCTCGGCAGCGAGGTGCACCACGAGGTAGTAGGCCCCCGCGAACCGCACGTTGCTGGTCCCGTCGGGGATGGCGTACCGGTTCTCGTAAGCGACCGGCGGCAGGGGATCGAGTTCGACGGCCCGTCGGCGGCCTTGGTAGCCGGTGCTCGCGTCGTCGACGAGGCCGCGCGCGGGGTTGTAGAGCGCGACGGCCAAGGCGCTGCTCACGTTGCGGTCGCCGCTGCTCGAATCGCCCAGTTCGGCGGTGGCGTACAGCTGGCGGCCCCAGTCGAGGGGGACCTTGTAGAAGAGCGATTGGCCGGGCTTGATGTCGGAACTCCAGAGGCCCTGGCCGACGGTTGCCGCCGAGGCGAAGCCGGAGCCTCCCGCACGGCGCACGCTCTCGCCGGTGAGGGGGTCCGGTGTGGCGGAGTTCCAGGCCTCGGGGGCGCTCGTCGCACCGGTCTGCTTCAGGGGCGGCTCCGAGGTGGTGAAGAGCTCCAGGTCCCAGGCGCCCGGCGCGGAGTCCGCCCTAGCGACGCGTTTGACGATCACGCGGTAGGTACCGGCGCTCTTGCAGCGAGGGCGGCTGCCGGAGACCTCGCGGGCGGCCCACACCGCGATCGGGCGGGCGCTGCCGACGAGGCCGAAGGTCTTCGATTCGGAGGAGCAGGAATGACCTTCCGTGTCCTCCACGGCCACCTTGATGCCGTCGTTCGCGGGGACGTCGCCGGGAGGGGGGACCGCCGTCACGGAGATGTACGTGTCGGACGTGGCGTCGAGATCGAGGCTGTAGTAGATCTCTCCGCTGCTCGGCAGGGAGCTCTTGTACGTCGCGCCGGGCGCGAGGGGCGGGGCGTCCGTCGGGCTCGTCGCACCCGTGACGGGACGGGCGTCCGGCGCGAAGGCGTAGGAGCTCGGGATCCCGGCCGCGAGCGCGGGGTGGCCCGGCAGGGCGGCCGACGTACCCACCAGCAGCGCCGCTCCTACGAGGGCGGCACGCGCGCGTGCCGAGCGCAGGGGATGAGCACGCCGCACCCTCTCGCGGCGCCACCACGCCATACGCCGCCGCCCCATCACGCGCCACCCCTCGTTGTCACCGGAACATGGCCGCGCCTGGCCATGGACGTCACCGATCCGTGGCCCTCACCGGACCACGGACGTCGCCCATCCTGCCCAGCCCGGCCGCGCGTCACCCACGCATTCCGTACGGCCGTCCGAAACGCCCGGGTCTAAGGCATCCGACCGGCCCCTGCAACTCGAAGCCACGCCACTGCACAGCGCCCCGCACCACAGAAGCCGCCGGCAGGAAGGAGCCTGGACACACAAAACCCCGACCGCAGCGGCGGCCGGGGTCTGCTTCAGATTCCGATGTAGTGGCTCACGAACCCGTGGGCACGGAGTCAGTCGCCTCCGTCCACAGATCCTGCTCGGCGCGATCCGCCTGGATCTGGCGGTACACGAGGAGCCCGCCGATGGCGGCCAGTGCGACCAGGAGAAGCTTCTTCACCGCGCGACCTCGTCTTTCCTTGACGTAGGGGACCTCTGGCGCCCGACTATACACACCGACCGATACCGATCGGTGACCTACGTCGGGCCTCAACTGCCGTCCGGAACAGCGCAGTAGAAGCGGATGGCGCCGCTCCGATCGGAGGGTGATCACATCCCGACAGACAGTGACTTTGCCCCCCTTCCTGGCGCTTCCCGCAACTTCAGGCACTTTCCGGGCTTCTTTCCTCCATCCGAGTGGTGTTCATCTGAAGATCGACGCGCCACGGGCGTCGGTCCATGACTTCGCGGCCCCCATACACATCATGAGGAAAGTACGCAAATCGCCCAACCCGAAAGTGAGGGACCATGGCCAGGAACAAGGTCATGAACCTGTGGACCACCATCGTCACCGCCTTCCTCGCGCTGTTCACGGCGCTCGGATTCGTCACGACCAGCTCCGCCGCACCCGTCGCGCACACCGAGACGTCGCGCAGGACCGGCAGCGACGACAGCGACCGCAACACCCAGGTGACGGTCCCGGCGACGCCCCAGTGGGCCTGGTCCTACGCCAGATCGCTGCCCCCCACGATGAAGCAGCGCATCCGAGCCGAGGCGCACGGCAGGACCCCCGGCTGCCGCCACCGCCCGCTCACGGAATCGGAAACGGCCACGGCCACCTCGGACACCGGTGGATGCGATTCCGCCGCCGACCCGGACCGGCCCCTCGTACCGCACCAGCGCTGACCCGCCGGCTCACCCCGAACCGAACCGTCAGCACTCTGCTCCGACTGCAGCGTCTCTTATCCAGACAGCACCGTCACAGCAAGCTTGCGTACACAGCACCGCTCAAGCAGTACCGCTCAGGCAGTACGTTCCTGCAGCACCGCATGCCGTTCCTCCTTGCCGTACCGCTTCACGACGCCATGCCGTAGTTCTCATGACGTCGGCCCCCACGGCGAACCTCATCCCCCTCCGACGATGTGCCGGAGGTAGGCCCCCGGGTCGTTGAGGTAGCGCCGCCAATGGTCGACGAGCTCCAGATCCCGCCAGCCGGCGGGACGCATTCCGTGGTCGCCCACCTCGATGATCTCGGCGCCGGGCAGCGCCGTCAGCACGGGTGAGTGCGTGGCGCAGATGATCTGCGCACCGGAACGCCCCAGTTCATGCAGCAGCCCGACGAGTTGAAGACAGGAAGCGAAGGACAGCGCGGCCTCGGGCTCGTCCAGGACGTACAGTCCCGGCTCCCGGAACCGCTCGCGGAAGGCCATCAGAAAGCCCTCGCCGTGGCTCATCTCGTCCACGGCCCCGGACAGCCTTCCCGTCTGCTGCTCCCGGCCCAGCGCGTCCAGCGCCGTCTCCGCCCGCAGGAAGAAGCCTCTGCGGCGCGTACGAGGCCCGCGCAACATTCGACGCCCGGCCGCTGTCGCCTCGAAACGTATCCGCCCGCCCAGTGCCGAAGGCTCACGCCAACTGGCGTACCGGTAGCCCGCGGATCCGCCCCAGGAATCCAGGCCGAACCCCTCCGCCAGTGCCTCGACCAGGGTCGACTTGCCCGAGCCGTTCTCCCCCACCAGGAACGTGACCGGCGCGGTGAACCTGAGGCCGTCGTCCAGCAGTTGCCGCACACACGGCACCGACCACGGCCACTGGCTGCCCTCCTCCAGCTCGCCCTCGGCGACATGCGCGTAGGCCCGTTCCACGATCATGCCGCCAGGCTCTCATCCGGCACTGACAACCGCCCTGCCACCGCAGACGTCAGAACCCCCAACCGTGATCGGTTGGGGGTTCTCGCGCAACTCAGCGTACTGACGGGCTTCTGATGGATCCGGGCGTCCGGGACGCTCAGCCGCCGTACTCGATCGCCACGCCGCCGACGCCGGTGCTCCACGGGGCGCCGCAGCCGATACCGATACTGCTGCTCGTGCCCGGCGTCACATATACCCAGTTCGAGTAAGCGTCGGCGGACCAGCCGCAGATGGCGCGTACGGAGAACGCGTGCAGCTGCGTCCCGGGGTTGTAGCAGTTGCCGTAGGCGACATTGTCCGCGATCCAGGTGTTGCACTGCAGCACGTTGCCCTCCGCGGCCGCCGCGGGTGAGGCGGTCGCGAGACCGACTCCGCCGGCGAGAGCGATCCCCGCTGTTCCGGTGACGAGTGCGCGCTTCCAGAGGCTCTTCATGGCCTGCCCTTCTTCTGCTCCGGCCCGTGCCGAGGCGTTTGGATCAGTGAAGGCCACGAGAGCTCCGGCGGGTACCTGAGACGTCCGAGGGTGCCGGTACTGAGGATGCCGGTACCGGGACCGCCCACCTGACCTGGCCCGCGCCGGTTGATGTCACCCGGTGACGTCAAAGGCCCCCAACCATGACCGGTTGGGGGCCTTCTCGATGTGGGGCTAACAGGATTTGAACCTGTGGCCTCATCCTTATCAGGGATGCGCTCTAACCAACTGAGCTATAGCCCCGCCGCGCTCTGCGGTGTGTGTCCCGCGCGCTGACTCCTGAAGATTAGCGCACGAGGTGGGCAGTCCCAAAATCGGTTGTCGGAGCTCCGTCAGGGGAGGTTTGAAACCGCCATGGGGCGGCTACGGTCACTCGTCCTCCGCGAGCGTCAGCTCGACGCCGCCCACGAAGCCGGCGGACAGGTTGTAGATGAACGCGCCGAGTGTCGCCAGCGCCGTGGCGAGGACGACGTCGATGACGGCGATGATCGACGTGAACATCAGCACGTGCGGCAGCGACAGGAAGGACTGCAGGTCGAAGCCGTTCGACTCGTTCGAGCCGGTCGCCTCGGAGATCGTGCCGCCGACCGTCGAGAAGACGCCCATCGCGTCCATGACCATCCACAGGACGGCCGAGGCGACGATGGTGCAGATGCCGAGCGCGATGGAGAGCAGGAAGCTGACCTTCATCACCGACCACGGGTCGGCCTTGGCCACCCGCAGGCGCGCCTTGCGGGTGCGGGGCGCCGTACGCGCCCCTGTGCGCGGCTTGCGCGTCGTGCTCGCCGGAGCGGGCGTCTGGTAGGCCTGCGGCGGGTGGTAGGGCCCGGCGGCCTGCTGCGACTGCCGTTCCCCGGGCAGCGGCGACGTCGACGGCGCGTGGGCCGGCGGCTGCGCCACCGCGGGCTGGGGCTGGGCGCCCGGAGCCGCGCCGGCCGCATACTGCTGGGTCTGCGAGCCTCGGGTGTCCGTCACGGTTCCCCCCTGGGATCCAGGTGCGTCGGGCGAGGGCGAGTTCTTCGCAGGCGGCTTGACCGCTTTCAGCTGGGTGGTGTGCGTGTCCGCAGCCTGCGCGGCGGAGCCACGGCCGCCGCCGTCCGTGTCCTTACCGGCCGTAGGACCGGTCGAGGTACCGGACGATCCGGCGCCCGTGGCTCCGCTCACGATCACTCTCTCCTCGCGCTACTCGGACGAGGGTGCCGCACCCTCGTCCGTGCCGGTGGCCGCGGCATCGTCAGCGGTCTCGTCGACGGCCACGTCACCGTCGACCTCCTCCGCCTCGCGCCCCGCCTCGGCGTTACGTGCGATGCCGACCACGGCATCGCGCTTGCCCAGGTTGATCAGTTGGACGCCCATGGTGTCACGGCCCGTCTCCCTGACCTCGTTGACTCGCGTACGAATCACACCGCCGCCCAGCGTGATGGCGAGGATCTCGTCGGTCTCCTCGACCACCAGCGCACCGACGAGTGATCCGCGGTCCTCCACGATCTTGGCGGCCTTGATTCCGAGGCCACCGCGACCCTGGACGCGGTACTCGTCGACGGGGGTCCGCTTCGCGTACCCGCCGTCGGTGGCAGTGAACACGAACGTACCGGTTCGAACAACATTCATCGAGAGCAGCTCGTCTCCCTCACGGAAGCTCATGCCCTTGACACCGGACGTGGCGCGGCCCATGGGACGCAGCGACTCGTCCGTGGCCGTGAACCTGATCGACTGCGCCTTCTTGCTGATCAGAAGCAGATCGTCGTCGGCCGAGACCAGTTCGGCGCCGATCAGTTCGTCGTCGGAACCGTCCTCGCGCTCACGCAGGTTGATCGCGATCACACCGCCGGAGCGGGGCGAATCGTAATCCTTCAGCGAGGTCTTCTTCACAAGTCCGGCCTTCGTGGCGAGCACCAGGTACGGCGCCGCATCGTAGTCGCGGATGGCGAGGATCTCGGCGATGGCCTCGTCCGGCTGGAAGGCCAGCAGGTTGGCGACGTGCTGTCCACGCGCGTCACGGCCGGCGTCCGGGAGCTCGTACGCCTTCGCCCGGTACACGCGGCCCTTGTTGGTGAAGAACAGCAGCCAGTGGTGCGTGGTCGAGACGAAGAAGTGGTCGACGATGTCGTCTTCCTTCAGCTTCGTGCCGCGTACGCCCTTGCCGCCGCGCTTCTGCGCCCGGTAGTCGACGGTCTTGGTGCGCTTGACGTAACCGCCGCGCGAGACCGTGACGACGATGTCCTCCTCGGCGATCAGGTCCTCGATGGACATGTCACCGTCGTAGGGCACCAGCATGGTCTTGCGGTCGTCGCCGTACTTCTCGACGATCGCGGCGAGTTCGGAGCTGACGATGCCACGCTGGCGGACCGGCGAGGCCAGGATCTCGTTGTACTCGGTGATCTTCGCCTGGAGCTCGTCGTGCTCCTGGATGATCTTCTGGCGCTCCAGGGCGGCCAGTCGGCGCAGCTGCATCTCAAGGATGGCGTTGGCCTGGATCTCGTCGATCTCCAGGAGCTCCATCAGGCCCCCGCGCGCGATCTCGACGGTGTCACTGCGCCGGATCAGCGCGATGACCTCGTCGATGGCGTCCAGGGCCTTCAGCAGGCCGCGCAGGATGTGCGCCCGCTCCTCGGCCTTGCGCAGCCGGAACTTCGTACGGCGGACGATGACCTCGATCTGGTGCGTCACCCAGTGCCGGATGAACGCGTCCAGGGAGAGGGTGCGCGGGACGCCGTCGACGAGCGCCAGCATGTTGGCGCCGAAGTTCGTCTGCAGGTCCGTGTGCTTGTAGAGGTTGTTGAGTACGACCTTGGCGACCGCGTCCCTCTTGAGCACGATGACGAGGCGCTGACCGGTGCGGGACGACGTCTCGTCACGGACGTCCGCGATGCCGCCGATCTTGCCGTCCTTCACCAGGTCGGCGATCTTCTGCGCGAGGTTGTCGGGGTTGACCTGGTAGGGCAGCTCCGTGACCACCAGGCACTGGCGGTTCTGGATCTCCTCGACCTCGACGACCGCGCGCATGGTGATCGAACCGCGGCCGGTGCGGTACGCCTCCTCGATGCCCTTACGGCCCACCACAAGGGCGCCCGTCGGGAAGTCGGGGCCCTTGATGCGCTCGATGAGGGCATCCAGGAGCTCCTCGTGCGAGGCCTCCGGGTTCTCCAGGTACCACTGGGCGCCGGCCGCGACCTCACGCAGGTTGTGCGGCGGGATGTTGGTGGCCATGCCGACCGCGATACCGGCCGAGCCGTTGATCAGCAGGTTCGGGAAGCGGGCCGGCAGGACGGTCGGCTCCTGGGAGCGGCCGTCGTAGTTGTCCGTGAAGTCGACGGTCTCCTCGTCGATGTCACGGACCATCTCCATCGACAGCGGCGCCATCTTGCACTCGGTGTAGCGCATGGCCGCCGCCGGGTCGTTGCCCGGAGAGCCGAAGTTGCCGTTGGAGTCGACGAGCGGCATGCGCATCGACCACGGCTGGGCGAGACGGACCAGGGCGTCGTAGATCGAGGAGTCGCCGTGCGGGTGGTAGTTGCCCATGACGTCGCCGACCACGCGCGCGCACTTGTAGAAGCCACGCTCGGGGCGGTAGCCGCCGTCGTACATGGCGTACAGGACGCGGCGGTGGACGGGCTTGAGGCCGTCACGGACGTCGGGCAGCGCGCGGGACACGATGACGGACATCGCGTAGTCCAGGTACGAGCGCTGCATCTCCGTCTCAAGCCCGACGGGCTCGACACGCAGGGTCTGTCCCTCGTCAGGCGTGACAGGAGTGTTCTCGTCGGTCATTGCTGGTGAAGGTCCTTCCTGGTGCGGTCAGCTGAGACCGACTCAGATGTCGAGGAAGCGGACGTCCTTGGCGTTGCGCTGGATGAACTGGCGCCGGGCCTCGACGTCCTCGCCCATGAGGACCGAGAACAGGTCGTCGGCCTGGGCGGCGTCGTCGAGGGTGACCTGGCCGAGGACGCGGTGCTCCTGGTCCATGGTCGTGATGCGCAGTTCCTCGGCGTTCATCTCGCCGAGACCCTTGAAGCGCTGGATCGAGTCCTCGCGGACGCGCTTGCCGCGCTGACGGCCCATCTCCAGAAGCGCGTCGCGCTCGCGGTCGGAGTACGCGTACTCGACCTCGTCCCGGCCCCACTTGATCTTGTAGAGCGGGGGACGGGACAGGAACACGTGCCCGGCCTCGACCAGCGGCCGCATGAAGCGGAACAGGAAGGTCAGCAGCAGGGTGTTGATGTGCTGGCCGTCGACGTCGGCGTCCGCCATCAGGATGATCTTGTGATAGCGCAGCTTCTCGATGCCGAAGTCCTCGTGGACTCCGGTGCCGAAGGCCGAGATCAGCGCCTGGATCTCCTGGTTCTGCAGGATCTTGTCGATCCGCGCCTTCTCGACGTTGAGGATCTTTCCTCGGATCGGGAGGATCGCCTGGTACTCCGGGTTGCGGCCGGACTTGGCCGAGCCGCCGGCGGAGTCACCCTCGACGATGAAGATCTCGCACTTGATGGGGTCGTTCGACTGGCAGTCGGAGAGCTTGCCCGGCAGGGACGCCGTCTCCAGCAGACCCTTGCGACGCGTCAGGTCACGGGCCTTGCGGGCCGCCACGCGCGCGGTGGCCGCCTGGATGCCCTTGCGGATGATGTCCGCCGCCTCGTTCGGGTTGCGGTCCAGCCAGTCCGCGAGGTGCTCGTAGACGACCTTCTGTACGAAGGTCTTCACCTCGGTGTTGCCCAGCTTGGTCTTCGTCTGGCCCTCGAACTGCGGCTCGCTCAGCTTCACCGAGATGATCGCGGTCAGACCCTCGCGGATGTCGTCACCCGTGAGGTTGTCGTCCTTCTCACGCAGCAGCTTCTTGTCGCGCGCGTACTTGTTGATCAGCGAGGTCAGCGCGGCACGGAAGCCCTCTTCGTGCGTACCGCCCTCGTGGGTGTGGATGATGTTGGCGAAGGAGTAGACGCCCTCGGTGTAGCTGCTGTTCCACTGCATCGCCACTTCGAGGGAGAGGCTCCGCTCCTTGTCCTCGGCCTCAAGGTCGACGACGGTGGGGTGCACCACGTCTCCCTTGCGGGAGTTGAGGTACTTCACGAAGTCGACGATGCCGCCCTCGTAGTGGTAGTCGACCGACCTGACCTCGGCCTTCTCGTCGGCACCCGCCTCGTCCGCCCCCGACGTCGCCTTGGCCGACTCGCGTTCGTCAGTGAGTTTGATCCGCAAACCCTTGTTGAGGAACGCCATCTCCTGGAAGCGCCGCGAGAGCGTCTCGAAGGAGTAGTCGGTGGTCTCGAAGATGTCCGGGTCGGCCCAGAAGGTGACCGAGGTGCCGTGCTCCTCGGTGGCCTCGTGCTGGGCGAGCGGGGCGGTCGGGACACCGAGCTTGTAGTCCTGCGTCCAGCGGTAGCCGTCGGTCTTGACCTCGACGGCGACCTTCGTCGACAGGGCGTTCACCACGGACACGCCGACGCCGTGCAGACCGCCGGAGACCGCGTAGCCGCCGCCGCCGAACTTGCCACCCGCGTGCAGCACGGTCAGCACGACCTCGACGGCCGGCTTGCCCTCGGACGGCACGATGCCCACCGGGATGCCACGGCCGTTGTCGACGACCCGGACGCCGCCGTCGGCGAGGATCGTCACGTCGATCGTGTCCGCGTGCCCGGCCAGCGCCTCGTCGACGGAGTTGTCGACGACCTCCTGCACGAGGTGGTGCAGTCCGCGCTCGCCGGTCGAACCGATGTACATACCGGGTCGCTTGCGAACCGCGTCCAGACCCTCAAGGACGGTGATGGCGCTGGCGTCGTACGAGGCGGTGACCTCGCCATTCGACGAGGTCACCGCGCCGTCGGCGCCGGCGTCGGTGGACGGGATGTTCTCGTTGGGGTTGCCGGAATCGGCCACGAAGCGCCCTTTCTGGCACAGCACTAGCCAGGCTCGCCGGCGGGTTGCCGGAGCGGCTGCGGCATGTTGCGTTGGTAAGCCTTGATCAGCGTTGCTCAGCTTTTCCCGGACGGTCCCCACGTTTGGGGCGGGATTGGCCTCCAGTCTACCGGTAGCGCCGACAGTGATGGGGGTTTGCCGGTACCTGAGTCCGCATGTGCCGCCCTGAACCCGGCTCGGCCGACTCCCGATATGCGGATGGGGTCTCCGAGAGGCTCACGGAGCCACTCAGCGCTTCCGGCCGTCAACCCTTGGCTACTTCGGAGTCAGGTCACGATTCGCCACCGCGTGCGGCCGTACGACGAGGAGGCCGCCGGCGGTATGTCGTGACCGCGGACGACGATTGATGTGATGTCGGTCACCTGTGGCTGACGGGGCCGTCAGGACTGCTGTGACGAGGGTTTCGGGGTAGCCGGAGGGCGCGGTTCACCGGCCCTCGCGGGGTCCTCGCAGCCGGGTCCGGCCGGTCCGATCAGCCGTAGGTGTCGCCGGGCCCCGTGCTGCCCGGAGCGCGCAGCGGGCCGTACCGGCGGGCGGGGCCACCGGGACCCTGCACCTTGATCTGGCGCACCGCGCCATGGCCCAGGTCCTCGTTGAGGCGGGCGACCAGCGTCGGGGCGAGCAGCCGCAGGTTCGTCGCCCAGGCCGTCGAGTCACAGCGCACGACCAGGATCCGCTCGTCCTCGTCGTACTTCTCCGGCACACAGTGCTTGGCGACGTCCTCGCCGACGATCTGCGGCCAGCGGCCCATCACCCCGCCCACCGCGGCCGGAGTCTCCCAACCCCGCTCGGTGATCAGCCGGTTGATGGCAGCGCCGAGCGCCAGAGGGTCGCGTCCGTCGGCCCGCGCGCCGGAACGCAGGCCGCCCCCGCGCCGCGCCTGTTTCGTCTGCCGAGCCGCGTCCCCACGCGCGCGTGCCTGCTCCTTGGCCGCCCTGAGCGCCACGCGCGCGAGGTCGACGCCGGAGGGTTCAGGGGCCTTCTTGGGAGCGTCGGGTGCGTCCCCGGACGGGTTCTCGGACGGGTTCTCGCTCATACGCGCTCCACCGTCCCCTCGGACACCGCGTACCGCGCCCCTGCCAGCACATGCGGTACGTCGTCGTCGACCGCGGCCGTGACCAGCACCTGCTCACCGGGGGCCACCAGCTCGGCCAGACGCTCGCGGCGCCGGGCGTCCAGCTCGGCGAAGACATCGTCCAGGACCAGCACCGGCTCGTTCCCCTCGGCCCTCAACAGGTCGTAGGACGCCAGGCGCAGCGCCAGCGCGTAGGACCAGGACTCGCCGTGCGAGGCGTATCCCTTGGCGGGCAACTGACCGAGTTTGAGAATCAAATCGTCCCGATGAGGGCCTACGAGCGTCACGCCACGCTCGATCTCCTGCTTGCGTGCCTCGGCGAGCGCCGCCATCAGCTGCTCGAAGAGATCCTCACGCGTGTGTGCCTCGCCGGGAGCCGACGGCTTGTAGTCCAGGGCGACAGGGCCGCCGCCGGGGGCCAGCTGCTCGTACGCCTTGTCGGCCAGCGGCTGGATCGTCGCGATCAGGTCCAGGCGCTGGGCGAGCAACTCGGCACCCACGCGCGCGAGGTGCTGGTCCCAGACGTCGAGCGTGGACAGGTCCATCGTGCGGCCGCCATGACGGCGGGCCAGCGCGGCCGTCTTGAGAAGGGTGTTGCGCTGCTTGAGCACCCGCTCGTAGTCGGAGCGCACGCCCGCCATGCGCGGGGAGCGCGCGGTGATCAGCTCGTCGAGGAAACGGCGCCGCTCCCCGGGGTCGCCCTTGACCAGGGCGAGATCCTCCGGGGCGAACAGGACAGTCCGCACGATGCCGAGCACGTCGCGGGGTCTGACCTGCGAGGACCTGTTGATACGGGCCCGGTTGGCCTTGCCGGGGTTCAGCTCCAGCTCGACCAGCTGCTGCCGTTCGCCCTGCCGTACCTGCGCCCGGATGACCGCCCGGTCGGCGCCCATGCGGACGAGGGGGGCGTCGGAGGCGACACGATGGCTGCCGAGGGTGGCCAGATAGCCGACGGCCTCGACGAGGTTCGTCTTGCCCTGGCCGTTGGGGCCGACGAAGGCGGTGACGCCCGGATCGAGCGGAACCTCGACCCGGGGGTACGAGCGGAAGTCGGCCAGCGACAGATGCGTGACGTGCATGGTCGTTCGCCGACCTCCCCCAACGTGGTACTTCGGGCTCCCCCGGCTCATCCACGGCCTGTGGACAACCGGGCCACCCCCGAGGGTGCCAGGTCGGCATCCCCAGGGTGTGGATTACTTCCTCCCGGGCTCTTCGCGCTCCCGGGCCTTTCTCGGACTACCTCTTCTCGACCGCGTGGCCGCCGAACTGGTTCCGCAGCGCCGCGATCATCTTCATCTGCGGCGAGTCCTCCTGACGGGAGGAGAACCGCGCGAACAGCGACGCGGTGATCGCCGGCAGCGGCACCGCATGGTCGATGGCGGCTTCCACAGTCCAGCGTCCCTCACCGGAGTCCTGTGCAAAACCCTTCAGCCTGTCCAGGTGCTCGTCCTCGTCGAGGGCGTTCACCGTCAGGTCCAGCAGCCAGGAACGGATGACCGTGCCCTCCTGCCAGGAGCGGAAGACCTCCCGGACGTCGGTCACGGAGTCGACCTTTTCCAGCAGCTCCCAGCCCTCGGCGTAGGCCTGCATCATGGCGTACTCGATGCCGTTGTGGACCATCTTGGCGAAGTGCCCCGCGCCGACCTTGCCGGCGTGCACCGCACCGAAGTCGCCCTTCGGCTTCAGGGCGTCGAAGACCGGCTGCACCTTGGCGACGTTCTCCGCATCGCCGCCGTACATCAGCGCATAGCCGTTCTCCAGGCCCCAGACGCCGCCGGAGACACCGCAGTCCACGAAGCCGATGCCCTTGGCCGCCAGCTCCTCGGCGTGCCGCTCGTCATCCGTCCAGCGCGAGTTGCCGCCGTCCACGACGACGTCACCGGGCTCCAGCAGTTCGGCCAGCTCGTCGATGGTCGACTGGGTCGGCGCGCCCGCCGGGACCATCACCCAGACCACGCGCGGGCCCGAAAGCTTGCCCACAAGTTCTTCCAGGCTGTGGACATCCGCGAGGTCCGCGTTGCGGTCGTATCCGACGACGGTGTGGCCTGCGCGGCGGATCCGCTCGCGCATGTTGCCGCCCATCTTGCCGAGGCCGACGAGACCGAGCTCCATCAGTTGTTTTCCTTAGGTCGCTGTGTGGCGTGCGGGGTGCCCTCGCACCCCTGGGGCACCTGCGTACCCCGGTCCGAGCCTAAACCCGGACGCACGCGCACATCCGTGGGCATACGCGCTCAGACGTACGCCCTCACCTGCGGATTTCCCCACAGGCCGGGACCGCTCCGGCCACAACCTGTGGACAACGCCCGGTCGGACCGCGACCGCTCAGCCGCTCAGCCGCACCGGCATGATCAGGTACTTGTAGGCCTCGTCCGCCTCGGCGTCCAGCGCGGGCTTGCCGCTCAGCAGCGCCGGCTTCGTGGACGTCGTGAACGACAGCTGGGCCACCGGGGAGTCGATGGCGCTCAGGCCGTCCAGCAGGAACGTCGGGTTGAAGGCGATCGAGATGTCGTCGCCCTCCAGCTGCGCGTCGACCCTTTCCACAGCCTGTGCGTCATCGCTGGAGCCGGCCTCCAGGATCAGCACGCCCTGCTCGAAACTGAGCCGCACCGGGGTGTTGCGCTCGGCGACCAGGGCCACACGCTTGACAGCCTCCACGAAGGGGGCGGTCTCGATCACGGCGACGGAGTTGAACTCGGTCGGGAACAGCGTGCGGTACTTCGGGAGGTCGCCCTCCAGCAGACGGGTCGTCGTACGGCGGCCCGCGCCCTCGAAACCGATCAGGCCCTCACCCGAGCCCGAGCCGGACAGCGCCAGAGTCACACTGTCACCGCTGGTCAGCGCCTTGGCGGTGTCCAGGAGCGTCTTGGCGGGCACCAGGGCGACCGCGGAGGCCTCCGGGTTCTCCGGCTTCCACAGGAACTCCCGGACCGCGAAGCGGTAGCGGTCGGTGGAGGCCAGCGTCACCGTGTCGCCCTCGATCTCGATGCGCACACCGGTCAGGACGGGCAGCGTGTCGTCACGGCCGGCGGCGATGGCCACCTGGGCGGCCGCGGAGGCGAAGACCTCGCCGGGGACGGTGCCCGTGGCGTTCGGCATCTGCGGCAGGGCCGGGTACTCCTCCACAGGCAGTGTGTGGAGTGTGAACCGCGAGGAGCCACAGACCACGGTCGCCCGTACACCGTCTGTGGAAATCTCCACCGGGCGGTTGGGGAGAGCGCGGCAGATGTCGGCGAGCAGTCGGCCGGAGACGAGGACCGTGCCCTCCTCCTCGACCTCCGCTTCGACCGACACGCGCGCGGAGACCTCGTAGTCGAATCCGGAGAGGCTCAGCGCACCCTCCTCGGCCTTCAGCAGGAGGCCGGCGAGGACCGGCGCCGGCGGACGGGCCGGGAGGCTGCGCGCCGCCCAGGCCACTGCCTCCGCGAGTACGTCGCGTTCCACCCGGATCTTCACTGTTGCCGCCTCCTGCTGTTGCCGGCGCTTCTCGGCCTGCCTGGCTTCGTCGTCTGTCTCGGTGTCGTCCGCCCCAGTGAGGGGAAGGACACCGGGAACAGTCTGACGCACCCCACTGACAGTAGGTGCCTCTCGGGGTCAAGTCGTGACGAGGGGCAGCCGGGAGCCGGACAGCGAGTTGTGCACAGGACCCTCTTCGAAACGAATTCCCAGCTCTCTCTAGTTGGGAGTAGTAGTAGGGCCTGTGGATACCGTGGATAACCACGTTTGCCCAGCTCAGAGCCGAGATTTTGTCCACCGGGCCTGTGGGTGACGGCAGTGGACAACTGGGTGTCTCTGTGGAGAACGGAAAGTTCTGCACACCCCATGCACAGCCTGAGGCGACTTCTCCCCAGCGCCGTCCCCAGCTTTACCCACCTTTCCCACAGCCCAACCTGGCAACTTCATGTGACGGCTTTCACTCGACTCGGTGAGGAGGCGCGTCGGGTTGCCGAACAGTGGACAGCGATGTGGAGAAGCCGCCGATCACTGGGGACAACCGGCCCCAACCTGTGGGTTGCCCGTGGACAACTTGATGCACAGCCTGTGGATCTCCGCTCTGTCCACAGTCTGTGGAGATCGTTCGTCCACGAATCCACACCCGGGTGACCTGGTCTGATGGTCTTTCAACAGGCATCCCTGTGGACACAGTCTGGACAACTTCCCAGTCCCCAGGGTGTGGACGGGAAAAACTCACCGAATCTGTGGAGAGTGGCCGTAACTCGGCAGCTATTCGAACAGCCGACGAGCGTGGCATGACGAAGGGCGCCCCCGGAATCTCCTCCGGGGGCGCCCTCGGCGTCGTACGCAGCCTCGTCCGGCCGTCTGTGGGCTGTCTGCGGGACGTCTGCAGACCGGCTCAGTCAGCCGTTCTTGATGCGGTTCGTCAGCTCGGTGACCTGGTTGTAGATGGAGCGCCGCTCGGCCATCAGATTGCGGATCTTCCGGTCGGCGTGCATCACCGTGGTGTGGTCGCGGCCGCCGAACAGCGCGCCGATCTTCGGCAGCGAGAGGTCCGTCAGCTCACGGCAGAGGTACATGGCGATCTGGCGGGCCGTGACCAGCTGGCGGCCGCGGGAGCTGCCGCAGAGGTCCTCGACGGTGAGACCGAAGTAGTCGGCGGTGGCGCTCATGATGGCCGTCGAGGTGATCTCCGGCGTCGCGTCGTCGCCGCCGGGGATCAGGTCCTTCAGGACGATCTCCGTCAGGCCGAGGTCCACCGGCTGCCGGTTGAGCGACGCGAACGCCGTCACCCGGATCAGCGCGCCCTCCAGCTCGCGGATGTTGCGCGAGATGCGGGAGGCGATGAACTCCAGGACCTCCGGCGGGGCGTTGAGCTGCTCCTGGACCGCCTTCTTGCGCAGGATCGCGATACGCGTCTCCAGCTCGGGCGGCTGGACGTCGGTGATCAGGCCCCACTCGAAACGGTTCCGCAGCCGGTCCTCCAGCGTGACCAGCTGCTTGGGCGGCCGGTCGCTGGAGAGGACGATCTGCTTGTTGGCGTTGTGGAGCGTGTTGAACGTGTGGAAGAACTCCTCCTGCGTCGACTCCTTGTCCGCCAGGAACTGGATGTCGTCGACGAGCAGGATGTCCATCTCGCGGTAGCGCTTGCGGAAGCTGTCGCCCTTGCCGTCGCGGATGGAGTTGATGAACTCGTTGGTGAACTCCTCCGAGCTCACGTACCGCACGCGCGTGCCCGGGTAGAGGCTGCGCGCGTAGTGCCCGATCGCGTGCAGCAGGTGGGTCTTGCCGAGGCCCGACTCCCCGTAGATGAAGAGGGGGTTGTACGCCTTCGCCGGTGCCTCGGCGACGGCGACCGCGGCCGCGTGGGCGAAGCGGTTGGAGGCGCCGATGACGAATGTGTCGAAGAGGTACTTCGGGTTCAGTCGCGCGGTGGGCTCACCGGGTCCGGGCGCCGGCGCGGGCTGCGCGGCGAGCGGACCGGGGGCGCCGGTGGTGGGCAGGTTGGCGCCGACCGGTCCGCCGCGGTGCACATGGCCGGAGCCGGAGGGCGGCTCGGGCAGGTCGCGGCGGCTGTCACGGTCGTAGTCGGGGCGCGGCTGGTCGTAGTCGGGCCGCTGCTGCTCGTAGTCGGGGCGGTGGCCGTCGTAGGAAGGCCGCTCCATCGGCTGCGGGCGGTAGTCCTGGGAGGGCGGGCCGTAGGACTCCTGTGAGTAGGAGTCCTGTGCGTAGGAGTCCTGCGACGGCGATGCGTACGGGTCCCGTTCCGGGAAGCCGAGTCGCTGCTGCTGCCAGCCGTACTCGTCCTGCGTGGGGCGGGGCCAGCTGCCGGGTCCGGGCTCGGGGCGCTGGTACTCGCTCGGGTAGGCCGGGCGGGCGGTGGGCAGCGGGTCGGCGGGGGCGCCGGGCCTGTGGTCGTCGTTGCGACGGCGGCCGTAGCTGTCGTAGGAGGGGAGCTCGGGCTCCTCGTAGCGCGGCTGGGGCGGCGCGGGGGGTACCGGCGGGGCCGGGGGTTCGCCGGCGGTGTCGTCGACGGTGATGGCGATGCGGATGGGACGCCCGCATTCGCGGCTCAGGGTCTCGCTGACGATCGGGGCCAGGCGGCCCTCCAGTACGCCCTTCGCGAACTCGTTCGGTACGGCGAGCAGAGCGGTGTCGGCGACCAGCGCAAGCGGCTGGCAGCGCCGGATCCAGTGCTCGTCCTTGCCTTCCACACCTTGCCCGCGGCCCTCACCGAGAAGCTGCTCCAGTACTCGTGGCCACACTGCGGCAAGATCGGCAGGTACGTCAGCCACAGGGCACGCTCTCTCACGGGTCCCACGAACGTGTGATTGTGGGACGGGTCGGGATTCAATCGGATGGAGCCAGAATCAAGGGGACAAGGGAACGAATTGGAGTCCAGCCACGGTAGTCAGGGCGGCGGGTGCGGTTCAAGTTGTTGTCCCCAGCCTGTGGATAGTGTCTCCCCGTGCCCCCTGGTTTGACCGGATGGCGTAGCCGCGCGTACCGTAACCAGGTCGAGTTGTCGATGGCTGCTGCCGCCTGCCTCCGATGGGCACAGATCGCGTAAAGGTGATCGGTAAGCGGTGCACTCGGGCGTAACGCGAGCTTCTCGTGGGCGCACGGTGACAGCCAGGACGGCACCCGCAAACCCCGATTTATTTCTGGAGCCCCCGAGTGAGCAAGCGCACCTTCCAGCCGAACAACCGTCGTCGCGCGAAGACCCACGGCTTCCGCCTGCGGATGCGTACCCGTGCCGGCCGCGCGATTCTCGCGAACCGCCGTAGCAAGGGTCGCGCCAGCCTGTCCGCCTGATTCTGATCAGGTCATGACGTCGTGCTGCCTACCGAGCATCGGCTGAGGCGGCGCGAAGACTTCGCGACCGCGGTACGACGAGGACGCCGGGCAGGACGCCAGCACCTCGTCGTCCACCTTCGTAGCGGTGCCACGGACCCGCACGCGCCTGGGGAGAGCGCTCCCCCGACGCGTGCGGGTTTCGTCGTGAGCAAGGCAGTGGGCGGCGCGGTCGTCCGCAACAAGGTGAAGCGCAGGCTTCGCCATCTGATGCGCGACCGAGTCGACCGGCTGCCCCCCGGTAGCCTGGTAGTCGTACGAGCGCTGCCCGGTGCGGGCGACGCCGACCATGCACAGCTGGCCCAAGACCTGGATGCCGCTCTGCAGCGGCTGCTGGGAGGGGGCGCGCGATGAAGTACCCACTGCTGGCTCTGATCAAGCTGTACCAGTGGACGATCAGTCCGCTGCTCGGGCCGGTGTGCAAGTACTACCCGTCGTGTTCGCACTACGGCTATACGGCCGTCGACCGGCACGGTGCGATCAAGGGCACGGCGCTCACTGCCTGGCGCATCCTGCGGTGCAACCCGTGGTCGCTGGGCGGTGTGGACCATGTCCCGCCGCGCAAGCGCCCGCGGTGGCACGAGATGCTGCGCAACGCGTGGCGCGCACGCAAGGGCGGGCCCTCCGCCGCCGAAACGGCCACCGAAGGACATAGTCCTTCGAGCCCGGCCGCAGAGACACCGTCCCATGCCCAAGGAGCATGATTAGTGGACACGATTGCCAGCCTCTTCAGCTTCATCACGACACCTGTCTCCTGGGTCATCGTCCAGTTCCACACGGTGTACGGCGCCATCTTCGGCCCCGACACCGGGTGGGCCTGGGGCCTGTCCATCGTGTCCCTGGTGATTCTGATCCGTATCTGCCTGATCCCGCTCTTCGTGAAGCAGATCAAGGCGACGCGGGCGATGCAGACGCTCCAGCCTGAGATGAAGAAGATCCAGGAGCGCTACAAGAACGACAAGCAGCGTCAGTCCGAAGAGATGATGAAGCTGTACAAGGAGACGGGCACCAACCCGCTCTCCTCGTGCCTTCCCATCCTGGCGCAGTCACCGTTCTTCTTCGCCCTGTACCACGTGCTCAACAGCATCGCGAACAACGACACCATCGGTGTCATCAACGAGAGCTTGCTGAAGAGTGCGCAGGAGGCGCATATCTTCGGGGCCCCGTTGGCCGCGAAGTTCACCGACAGCGCTGCCGATGTCGCCGCGCTCAACGCCTCGCTGACCACCGTCCGCATCGTCACCGCGGTCATGATCGTCCTGATGTCGGCGTCGCAGTTCTACACGCAGCGTCAGCTGATGACGAAGAACGTCGACACCACGGTGAAGACGCCGTTCATGCAGCAGCAGAAGATGCTGATGTACGTCTTCCCGGTCATGTTCGCCGTCTTCGGCATCAACTTCCCGGTCGGTGTCCTCGTCTACTGGCTGACCACCAACGTGTGGACCATGGGCCAGCAGATGTACGTGATCCACAACAACCCGACCCCGGGTTCCAAGGCGCAGGCCGCCTACCTGGAGCGCTTGACCAAGCACGTCACGAACCACGGCAAGACCCGCAGCCGTGGCGAGCGCGCCATCGTCAAGGCCATCGTCGCCAAGGGCCGCGACCGCAACGAGCACGAGCGCAAGTTCATCAACGGCCTGAGCAAGGCCGGTCTCGCCGCGCAGGCCGATGGCACCGTGGTGAAGAGCGAGGGCGCCGTCGCCACCGTGGCCGAGGACGGTACGCCGACCACCGCCGCGACTCCCAAGCGGCAGCAGCCCAAGCGGCAGTCCAAGGCCCAGCGTCAGTCCGGCACCTCGAAGGCTGCCGACGAGCCGATGTCGCTGGAGAAGTCCGAGGAGCCCGAGGACGCCAAGCCTGGAGCTGCCAAGAAGACCGCGCAGAAGCCCGGCAGCGGTGGCCGCAGCAAGGCCCAGTCCGGGCAGCGCAAGGGCGGCCCGCAGCGCCCCAAGTCCCCGTCCAAGAAGTAAGAAGGAGCCCATCCCGTGACGGAAGGCACCACCTCCGCCGCTGCCGAGGGTGTAGACACCCTGACTCGCCTGGAGCAGGAAGGCGAGATCGCGGCGGACTACCTCGAAGGTCTGCTCGACATCGCCGATCTCGACGGCGACATCGACATGGACGTCGAGGCCGATCGCGCCGCTGTCTCGATCATCAGCGACGCGGGCGGCCGAGACCTGCAGAAGCTGGTCGGGCGGGACGGCGAGGTGCTGGAGGCGCTCCAGGAGCTCACGCGCCTGGCGGTGCATCGGGAGACCGGGGACCGCAGCCGGCTGATGCTGGACATCGCGGGCTACCGGGCCAAGAAGCGTGCCGAGCTCTCCGAGCTGGGTGCCAAGGCCGCCGCCGAGGTGAAGAGCTCCGGTGAGCCTGTGAAGCTGAAGCCGATGACGCCGTTCGAGCGCAAAGTCGTGCACGACGCGGTCAAGGCCGCGGGGCTGCGTAGCGAGTCGGAGGGCGAGGAACCGCAGCGGTTCGTCGTTGTGCTTCCCGCCTGATCGGCTCGTACGTTCTCCCGGCCCCGTCTGCCCGCAGGCGGGGCCGAACTTTGTCAGCCTGATAGTTCTGGTGGTTCTGACGTCGGCGCCCGGTGCGTCGGCGCGGTACGGAAGGACGGTCCCCCGTGACGGAGGCAGCGGAGCTTCCCCCTGCTCCTGAGCAGGCACGTGAGGTGTTCGGCGATCGCTTCGCTGATGCGGTCCGGTACGCCGAACTGCTCGCCGAGGCAGGTGTACAGCGCGGTCTGATCGGCCCGCGTGAGGTGCCCCGCCTGTGGGAGCGGCATCTGCTGAACTGTGCGGTGCTCTCCGAGGTCGTTCCCGAGAGTGTGATGGTGTGCGATGTGGGCTCGGGTGCCGGCCTGCCCGGCATTCCCCTGGCGCTTGTCAGGGAGGACTTGAAGATCACGCTGTTGGAGCCCTTGCTGAGGCGTACGAACTTCCTGACGGAGGTCGTGGAGCTGCTGGGGCTGGACCATGTGACCGTGGTGAGAGGGCGTGCCGAGGAAGTCATGGGGAAGCTGCCGCCGGTGCATGTCGTGACCGCGCGTGCGGTGGCCCCGCTGGACCGGCTGGCCACCTGGGGCATCCCGCTGCTGCGCCCCTATGGCGAGATGCTCGCTCTCAAGGGAGACACCGCCGAGGAGGAGCTGAAGAGCGCATCCACCGCTCTGAGCAAGCTCGGCGCTGTCGAGACCTCGATCCTCCATGTCGGCGAGGGCGTGGTGGATCCTCTGTCGACGGTCGTGCGGGTCGAGGTGGGCGAGAGCCCCGGCGGTGTGCGCTTCGCGGCGAAGCGAGCCAAGGCGGCTCGCACGGGGCGGGCACGCCGCCGACGCTGATCCGTCCTGACGACGAGACGTACTCCACACAAGCTGCCAAACCTATGCGTGCCGGAGTGTCGCGGCAGTTCAGCCAGGGCCGCTGTGCATCGTGTTTCACGTGAAACGTCGCTCACTGCTGCACGGCATCATCAGTCGCGGCCGCGCCGCCGAACCTCGCGACCGAAAGCCCCTAGGTTCTCTAGGAGAGGGGCCTCCCGATGACACTCCGTCCCCCTTGCGGGGCACGGAGTTGTCCACAGAGGTGGATTTCTCCACAGAACAACAGGCCTCACTGGTTCACCACCCCGAAGGCATGGGAGGCTCTGTTCATTGCGAGCCTGAAGTCGAGGAGAGTGAATCCTTGCGGTCCGACGCCAACATCGCGGGACCGATGACCGATCCGGTCCCCGGTCCCCGTACCGAGTCGATGGGGGAGGATGTTTCACGTGAAACACCGCCCCCGATGGACGACACTCCCATCGGTCGTGCTGCCCAACTGGCGGTGGAGGCTCTAGGCCGCGCCGGCGAGGGCCTGCCGCGGCCCGAGCAGACCCGTGTCATGGTGGTCGCCAACCAGAAGGGGGGCGTGGGCAAGACGACGACGACCGTCAACCTTGCCGCGTCATTGGCCCTTCATGGTGGCCGTGTGCTGGTCATCGATCTCGACCCGCAGGGCAACGCGTCCACTGCCTTGGGGATCGACCATCACGCGGAAGTTCCTTCCATCTATGACGTGTTGGTCGAGAGCAGGCCGCTCTCGGAAGTCGTCCAGCCGGTCCCGGATGTCGAGGGTCTCTTCTGCGCCCCCGCCACGATCGATCTCGCCGGTGCGGAGATCGAGCTGGTGTCTCTGGTGGCACGCGAGAGCCGGTTGCAGCGGGCGATCCAGGCCTACGAGCAGCCGCTGGACTACATCCTCATCGACTGTCCGCCCTCGCTCGGCCTGCTGACCGTCAATGCGCTGGTGGCCGGCCAGGAGGTCCTGATCCCGATCCAGTGCGAGTACTACGCGCTGGAGGGCCTGGGGCAGCTGCTGCGCAACGTCGATCTGGTGCGGGGGCATCTCAACCCCTCGCTGCATGTATCGACGATCCTGCTCACCATGTACGACGGCCGAACGCGTCTCGCGTCTCAGGTCGCGGACGAGGTGCGCAGCCACTTCGGCGAGGAGGTGCTGCGAACGAGCATTCCCCGCTCGGTCCGTATCTCCGAGGCGCCGAGCTATGGACAGACGGTGCTGACCTACGATCCGGGGTCGAGCGGTGCCCTGTCCTATCTTGAGGCGGCACGAGAAATCGCGCTGAAGGGTGTCGGTGTCAGTTACGACCCGACGCATGCCCATATCGGCGCCCAGAGCAACCCGAGCATGGTGGAGGGGATCCAGTGAGCGAGCGACGGAGGGGTTTGGGCCGTGGTCTAGGCGCACTGATCCCTGCAGCGGCGACAGAGGCGACAGTGGCTTCGCCTGGGGTGGGGAACGCTGCTTCCGCGTCCCCGGCAGCTGTGCCGCTGCTGAACGACCGCGGGGTGGCCGCGGCGAAGGTGGCCACGCTGCCGCCTGTTTCACGTGAAACCGAGGAGCTCTCGCCGATCGGAGGCGCGGAGGTTCCTGCCCCTCCCATGGGCGCCCACTTCGCCGAGATCCCTCTCGACACCATCACGCCGAACCCGCGCCAGCCGCGTGAGGTCTTCGACGAGGATGCGTTGCAGGAGCTGGTCACCTCCATCCAGGAGGTCGGTCTCCTCCAGCCCGTCGTCGTACGACAGGTCGGTCCCGCCCGCTACGAACTCATCATGGGTGAGCGTCGCTGGAGGGCCTGCCGCGAGGCCGGGCTCGACGCGATCCCGGCGATCGTGCGGGCCACGGACGACGAGAAGCTTCTCCTGGACGCGCTCTTGGAGAACCTGCACCGCGCTCAGCTGAACCCGATCGAAGAGGCCGCTGCCTACGATCAACTGCTGAAGGACTTCAACTGCACGCACGACCAGCTGGCGGACCGCATTGGGCGTTCCCGGCCGCAGGTCTCCAACACTCTGCGTCTGCTGAAGCTCTCGCCCAAGGTCCAGAACCGGGTGGCCGCCGGTGTCCTCTCCGCCGGACATGCGCGGGCGCTCCTCTCCGTCGAAGACCCGGAGGAGCAGGAGCGGCTGGCCTACCGCGTGGTGGCCGAGGGGCTGTCGGTCCGGTCAGTGGAAGAGATCGTGACCCTGATGGGCTCACGCCCGCAGAAGACCCAGCGCTCCAGGGGGCCGCGGGCCGGCTCTGTTCCCTCCCCGGCGCTGTCCGACCTCGCCACCCGGCTCTCGGATCGCTTCGAGACGCGAGTGAAGGTCGAGCTGGGGCAGAAGAAGGGCAAGATCACCGTCGAGTTCGCCTCTCCGGACGACCTTGAGCGGATCCTCAGCACACTCGCTCCCGGCGAGAAGCTGGCCCTCCAGCAGAGCCTTCTGGAGGCTGACGCCGAGGAATTCGAGGACTGAGCCCTGGTGGGTCCGGGAGATACTTCCCGGCCTCATCGCCACGCGGGTCGTGTCCGGTGTGTCCGGACACGGCCCGCTCTTTGCTTCCTGGCGGTATCGATGGAATCACATCGTGGATACGATGCGTTCGGGTATGGCGCATCTACCTGGCAGACCTCTTAGGGGAGGCGGGGGCCATGCGAACGGTGAGCCGCACCGGACTGGTGAGCGCGGGTCTTGGGCTGGGCGCGGTCGGCGGATTCGTCGGCAGCCTGCTCAGGGAACGCAGCGCCCTGACAGCCGCTCGTGATGCCGCGGGCGAAGGAAGCGAGGAACAGCCTTCATGGGGCGTCGGCTCGTACCGCTCACGCTGGACAACCTTCCGGACCTTCCCAAGCGCTGCCGCGCGTGTGTCTTCTGGGAGTTGGACCCGGTCAGCGGTGAAGCCTCGGTAAGAGCGGGGACACCCGCCCTGGAGAAGGAAGCCTGGATCTCCGCTGTCCTGTTGGACTGGGGCTCCTGCGGCCGGGTCGTCTACGTCGACGATGTACCGGTGGGCTACGTGCTGTACGCGCCCCCGGCTTACGTGCCCCGCTCGACGGCGTTCCCCACGAGCCCCGTGTCGCCGGACGCGGTGCAGCTGATGACCGCGTTCATCATGCCGGGCTACCAGGGTCAGGGACTGGGGCGGGTGATGGTGCAGACGGTCGCCAAGGATCTGCTGCGGCGCGGCTTCAAAGCGATCGAGGCCTTCGGCGACGCTCGTTGGAAAGAGCCGGCGTGTGTGCTGCCCGCGGATCATCTCCTGGCCGTGGGCTTCAAGACGGTTCGCCCGCACCCCACCTCTCCGCGTCTGCGACTGGAGCTGCGAACGACGCTGTCGTGGAAGGAAGACGTGGAGATGGCGATCGACCGGCTGCTGGGGGCTGTACAGAAGGAACCGGCGCTGAGACCTCTCTGAGGCACGCTGTCGCTCTAAAGCGAATGGGCCAACCCTCTGGGGTTGGCCCATTCGTGTTTCACGTGAAACGTCACTCGGCGATGAAGTCCTCAAGGTCGCGGAGGATCGCGGCCTTCGGCTTCGCACCGACGATGGTCTTGGCGACCTCACCGTTGTGGTACACGTTCAGCGTCGGAATGGACATGACGCCGTACTTGGCGGCCGTACCCGGGTTCTCGTCAATGTTGAGCTTGACGATCTCGATCTTGTCACCGTGCTCGGCGGCGATCGCTTCGAGGGACGGCGCGATCTGGCGGCACGGGCCGCACCAGGCGGCCCAGAAGTCCACCAGGACGGGCTTGTCGCTCTTGAGGACGTCCTGCTCGAAGGAGTCGTCAGTCACATTCTTCAGGGTGCCGGCCACGGCGGGCTCCTTAACTGTTTGGTGCGTGGGGCGGGTGGGGGTCAGACAGAGGTCTTCTCGGGCTCGGCCTGCTCCTCGTCCGCGAGGGCGGCGAGGAAACGCTCGGAGTCGAGGGCGGCGGAGCAGCCGGTGCCGGCCGCGGTGATCGCCTGGCGGTAGGTGTGGTCGACCACGTCGCCGGCAGCGAAGACACCGGTCACGTTGGTGCGTGTGGAGGGGGCGTCGACCTTGAGGTAGCCCTCCTCGTCCAGCTCCAGCTGGCCCTTGAACAGCTCGGTGCGCGGGTCGTGGCCGATCGCGATGAACAGGCCGGTGACCGCCAGGTCCGAGAGCTCGCCGGTCTTGACGTTGCGCAGCTTCAGGCCGGAGAGCTTCTGCTCGCCCTGGACCTCGGCAACCTCGCTGTCCCAGACGAACTTGATCTTCGGGTCGGCGAAGGCGCGGTCCTGCATGGCCTTCGAGGCGCGCAGCGTGTCACGGCGGTGGACGATCGTCACGGACTTGGCGAAGCGTGAGAGGAAGGTGGCCTCCTCCATCGCGGTGTCACCGCCGCCGATCACGGCAATGTCCTGGTCCTTGAAGAAGAACCCGTCACAGGTGGCGCACCAGGAGACGCCGCGGCCGGAGAGAGCGTCCTCGTTCGGCAGACCCAGCTTGCGGTGCTGAGAGCCGGTGGCGACGATGACGGCCTTCGCCCGGTGGACCGTGCCTGCGGTGTCGGTGACGGTCTTGATCTCACCGGCGAGGTCGACGTTGACGATGTCGTCGGGGATGAGCTCGGCGCCGAAACGCTCGGCCTGGCCGCGCATGTTGTCCATGAGCTCGGGGCCCATGATGCCGTCCTGGAAGCCGGGGAAGTTCTCCACCTCGGTGGTGTTCATCAGCGCGCCACCGGCGGTGACGGCGCCCTCGAACACCAGCGGCTTCAGCGACGCGCGCGCAGTGTAGAGCGCCGCCGTGTAGCCGGCGGGCCCGGAGCCGATGATGATCACGTTACGGACGTCGCTCACGGCTTGATTCCTCGTCTCTGGAATACGTCGTCGGACCGGTGGGAGACCCTTTGAGGACTCTCACCCCACCCAACGGATCCTAAGGGGCGCGCATTCCCACTGTGTCCGGGCACACGGTGAGGCCACACCGCAGAGGCTGCCAGGCCGGCGGAGACGAACCCGCCGGAATATCAGGAACGCGGGTAGGTGTCCTTCAGGAGGACTTCGGCCGCGGTGGAAGAATGCTGGTTCACACAGGTCGCGTCCATGAGGTAGACGGTGACCCGGCTGTCGTCAGAGGCAGCGGGCAGCACGACGAGCAGTGCGTCCCTGCCCTTGTAGACGCCCTTCTCAGCGGCGAGTGCCGCGTTGGTGCGACCGATTCCCTTCCGGACGCATTCGGGCACCGTGATGTCGCGCAGCATCTTGGTGTCGGGCCCGCCCCTGACGCCTACGCTGCCGTCCGGAGTGCGGGCGCCGCCTGTCGCGCTCTCGTTCTTGGCGAGGAGATCAACGACGTGCTTCTCCAGCTTCGCCGCGGAGAAGGTGTCGGCGGCGGTGGCGCCCCCGTCGGCGGACGGGCCGGCCCCTCCACCACCCATCAGCGACGTCAGCAGCACCGAGCCGAGTCCCAGAGCGGCGGCCGTGAAGGCAGCGCTCAGTACAGCGACCTTGCGTCGTCCTGCCTTTTTGCGGTCCTTCCGGCCGGGGCCAGTCGTCGAGGAGCGCGCGCGGCCTGCCGGACGGTCTGCCGCTGGCGACGTTTCACGTGAAACATGAACGCCGCCGTCCGCGCCGGAGACCGGGCGGGCGTCGCCGGTCTGCGTCGGTGCGTCGACGTCGTCGGGCGCCGTGGCGTTCAGCAGAGCCTCGGCGGCGAGAGCGGCATCGATCCGCCCCGCGACATCGGCGGGCATCCGCGGCGGGCCGGTAACGCTGCCGAGCAGTCCCCGGATCTCCTCCAGCGAGGCGTGGACGTCCGCGCACAGCACACACTCGTCCAGATGCCGCCGTACGTCGGCGGTCCTGGACGGGGGGAGAAGGCCCTCGGTGAGGTCGGAGATCTCGGCGACGTCCGGGTGCCCGGCCGTGTCAGTCGTGGATGTCACGCTCGCCCACCTCCGCCCTTCACTGCAGCTGAATCACTCGGCCCTGTGTCGCGTGGCTCCGTGCCCTGTTCTGTGACACGTGGACCCGCTGCCGGTGGGACGGATGTCCCCTGGGTCCGGTTCCGCCTCTCGCCGGAGTCCTTGCCGTCACTGGCGCTTTCCGGCCGTAGATGGGTGACGAGAGGCAGGAGTCTGGCTCTGCCGCGCGCACATCGGCTCTTGACCGTGCCGGTCGGCACATCCAGGACCCGGGCCGCCTCCGCGACCGGATAGCCCTGCATGTCCACCAGGACGAGCGCCGCACGCTGGTCGGGTGGGAGAGTGCCGAGAGCCTCCAGCAGCTGGCGGTGGAGATCGTTGCGTTCTGCGGGCGCCGAGGCGGACTCGTGCGGCTCAAGCAGCTGCTCAAGGCGCTCGGTGTCGTCGACGGGGGAGGTCTTCCGGGAGGCCGCCTTGCGGGCGCGGTCCAGACAGGCGTTCACGGTGATCCGGTGCAGCCACGTCGTGACGGCCGACTGGCCCCGGAAGGTGTGGGCGGCCCGGTAAGCGGAGACGAGGGCGTCCTGGACGGCGTCAGCGGCCTCCTCGCGGTCGCCGAGCGTCCGTAGCGCCACCGCCCAGAGCCGGTCACGGTGGCGCCGCACAAGCTCACCGAAGGCGTCGGGGTCACCCTCTACATGCTGGGCGAGAAGGTCCTGATCGCTTGTGTCGCCGTATGCGCTGCCATCTGCCATCGGACCCCCTCCCCCTCACTCTCAGCTGTTGACCTTGACGTCCATGATCCTGCCGCGGAACTGACCGTCGTCGGCCTGTCGCGGCAGATCGGTCAGCCAGACCAGAAGATAGCGGGCCTTGGTGGTCTCGCCGGGCTTGAGTGTCACGCTTGAGCCGGACCCTTCGGCCACCTTGGCGTAGCTCTCCAGGCTCGTCGGTTCGCTACCGGTGTCACCCGAGGCGGCGCGCAGTTCCACGGAGGTGTCGCCGACGAAGGTGATGGCCACCTTGCCGACCTGCTGGACCTTGCCGAGATCGAGGATGACTCCGACGCCCGACTTCAACCGTCCGAAGTCGGAGCTGGTGTAGAAGCTCGTCTGCCAGTACGTGTCCGGAGCGGTGTCGTAGATCTTGTCTATGTCTCTCGGGTTCTCGGAGCCGTCCGAGCCGAGCGGATCGAAGTCGCGGACACCCTGGATGGCGATCGGCTTGCTGACCGGCTTCGCCTGGCCCTTGTCGTCGTCTTCCGACGTCTGCGTCTGATTGGGGTCCTCGGACTTGCCGCCCTGGTCCATGAGCGCGTCCGCCAGCTGCCAGCTGCCCAGACCCAGCGCGGCGATCAGGAGCGCCGAGACGGCCCACTTCAGGGCCTTGCCGGTACGGCTCTGCAGCGGGGCAGGCGGCGTCGGTACCGGCTGGGTGGCGCCAGGATGCTGCGACTGACGGCCGTACGTGCCCTGCTGGTACGTCGTGCGCTGATAGTCGGGCGGGGCGGTGAACGAGGGCTCCGGCGGGCGGATGCGGGGCATCTCGCCGATCGCCTTCACCAGCTCTTCCGGCGTCGTGCACGCGGACTCGTGCCGGGAAGCGGTCGCGCCGTTGTTGGCCAGCGCGCGCATGGTGAGCTCGGACAGGCCGCGGTGAACGCCGGCACGCACCTGGTCGGGGGCGATCAGACCGACGTCCTTGGGCAGCCCGGACAGACCGTAGGCGTCGCTCTCGTACGGCCAGCGCTGGGTGAGCGCGGCGTACAGCAGGGCGCCGATGGCCTCGGTGTCGGTGCGCTGCGGGGTGTCGGAGCTGATGCCGCGCAGCGCGGCGTTCACGGCCAGGCCGCGGATGCGCCACTGCCCGGAGGAGGTGCGCAGCACGGCGTTCGGGTTGAGCCGGAGATGGGCCAGCCCCTCACGGTGGGCGGCGGCCATCGCGGCGGACACCTGAGTGACCATCTGGTACGCCTCGTAGACCTCCAGCGGTCCGGGGGCGAGGAGGGTGGTCAGCTCGGTGGCGTCGGGGAGCCACTCATGAACGACGTAGACCAGGTCGTTCTCCTCGACGGCGTCGAGGACCTGGACGAAGCGGGGGTCGCCCAGCAGCGCGGACGAGCGGGCCGAGGCCAGGACGGAGCGGGCCCGCGTGTGGTCAGCGGGCAGGATGTGAACGCCGACGGCGCGACGGAGTTTCTCGTCGACCGCACGCCAGCTGCTGAAACCGTCCAGACGGGTGACGCACTCCTCAAGGCGGTAGCGTCTGGCGAGCTTGTGGCCGCTGTGCAGCTCCGGTGGTGAGGCTTTCCCGGGACCCTCGGTCCCGCCGCTCCCCTGTGCCTCGTCGGTGTCCGTGTCCCGCTCCCGATTCTTGGCCACCCCGTCGGCCGTGGACTGGTCCGCTTGTGCGGTCAGCGGCTCGTCGCCGCTGTTGTCTGCCACGTCGACGGCAGCCGTGCTCCGTTCCGCCACCGTCGTTCCTGCCTCCCCATCCGTTGCGCGCCGTCCGACAACCGTGCGCGCCGTCCGACGCCGAAACCAATTGTGCCCACAGTCCGCCGCTATGCACGACACACGGTGGCGGACGATGGTTGTGCGCGTACCCCCCGTTTCAGCGACCCAGGCGTCCGCGAACCATGCCGACCAGTGAGTTCAGCTCCTCGATACGCATCCTGCGAGCGGCGATGAAGAAGACCCCGAGCAGCACGGCTCCGCCGCCCAGCAGCGCCGCGAAGGAGCCGAGGACGCCCTGACCGAGGGTCTTGGCGATCCCGTAGCAGGCCGCACCGCTGAGCAGCACCGCGGGCACCGAGGCGATGCAGAGCCTGGCGTACGTCCGCATCACCCGTGCACCGTCCAGGTCGCCGCCGAGCTTCTTGCGCAGCCGGCCCCAGGCGACGCCGACGCCGATCGCGTAGGCCAGGCCGTACGAGGCGGCCATGCCGACCACGGCCCAGCGGGCCGGGAGAACGAAGTAGCAGACGGCGGACGCTGCGGCGTTGCCTGCCGCCACGATCACCGTGTTGTAGAAGGGGGTGCGGGTGTCCTCGTACGCGTAGAAGGCGCGCAGGACGACGTACTGCACGGAGTACGGGATCAGGCCGAGGCCGAAGGCCATCAGCATGTAGCCCATGTTGGTGGCCTCGCTCGTGCCCGAGGAGCCGAACATCAGCGTGCACATCGGGATGCCGAGTGCCAGGAAGCCGAACGCGAGTGGCACGATCGCCACCGCTGTCGTGCGCAGGCCCTGGGAGATGTCGTCGCGTACGGCGCCCGGGTCGTCCTCGGCGGCCGAGCGGGAGATGCGGGGCAGCAGGGCGGCCATCAGAGAGACGGTGATGATGGCCTGCGGAAGGCCCCAGATGAGCTGGGCGTTGGCGTAGGCGCTGAAACCGGTGCCGGCGACGCCGGAGTCCGTGATGGCTGCTGTCGCCAGCTGCGTGACGACTAGGGCGCCGGCCTGGTTGGCGAGGACGAAAAGGATCGTCCACTTGGCGAGCATCGCGGCCTTGCCAAGGCCGTGGCCCTTCCAGTCGAACCGGAGCCGCAGCCTGAACCCGGTCTCGCGCAGGTAAGGGATCATCGCCAGGGCTTGGACGACGAGGCCGAGGAGGACGCCGACGCCGAGCAACTGAACGCCCTCGGGCGGAATGGTGGTGACCTTCATGCCGGAGTGCTCGGCGGTGCCGTACACCCACAGGAACGCGCCGAGCGTCACGATGATGACGATGTTGTTCAGGACCGGCGTCCACATCATCGCGCCGAAACGTCCACGGGCGTTCAGGATCTGCCCCATCACCACGTGAACGCCCATGAAGAAGATCGAGGGCAGGAAGTACCGGGTGAGGGTGACAGCCGTCTCGTTGGCCGCAGGATCGTTGGCCAGCGGGGTGGACAGTGCACGGACCAGGAGCGGCGCACCGAACCACGCCAGAGCGGTGAGCGCGGCCAGAGCCACCATCACCACTGTCAGCAGACGGTTCGCGTACGCCTCTCCGCCGTCCTCGTCGTCCTTCATGGCGCGCACGAGCTGGGGCACGAAGACGGAGTTGAGGCCGCCGCCTACGGTCAGGATGTAGATCATCGTCGGCAACTGGTACGCCACTTGGAACGATTCGCCCAACAGCCCGAGGCCCAGTGCCGAGACGATCATCGCGGACCGGACGAACCCGGTGAGCCGGGAGACCATCGTGCCGGCCGCCATCACGGCGCTCGACTTCATCAGTCCGCCGACGCGCCCGCCCTTCTTCGCGGCAGGCGCCTGAGCAGGTGCCTGCTCAGGCGCGGGGGCGGATGCCGGCACGCCGGGCGCTGCCACGGGAGGCGGCGTCGGCCCCTGGTGCGGGGGCTCGCCGGGTGCCGATGAGGGGCCGGGGACCGTGGGCGGCTGGTAGTGGGGGTGGCCGCCCTGCTGCTGGTCGCGGAAGAGGTGCGCGAAGGCGTCGTGCTCGTGCCGCTCCTCGGTGGAGTGCGTGACGAGGTCGTCGACACCCACGTACTGGGTCGTGCGGGGGTCGTCGCCGTACGGCAGGTACTGGCTCGGGCTCTCCGGCTCGGGAGCCGGTGTCTGGGCCCACACGTTCGGGTCGGGGGCGTACGGCGACTGGGGCGGCTGGGAGTACAGCGGCTGCTGGGGCTCGTAGGTGCCCGGCGGGGGCGGCGGGTGGGCGGCACGGTCGTAGAGCGCTTCGGCGACCGGGTCCTGGGTGGAGAGGTCCTGTGCTCGGTAGGGGTCCTGGTCGTAGGCGCCCTGGAGGTACATGTCCGCGGGGTGCTGCGGCGGCACCTGGCCCGGCTCGGGCGGCGGGCCCTCGGGGTGCCCCGAGCTGCCCGCGGCCTGGCCGCGGTCACCGTCGTACGGCGCGTTCATGGTTACCCCACCTCATCGTCCCGGGCCCACCGGCCACGACATCGCTCAACGGTCCACTCTCTCACCCGTGCCGGACGGGTCGGCGCTTTCCGCTGCGGTGTCCGGTGTCGGGTCACTCGGCTGCTCCGGGGCGTCTGCCCGGGTTCCGGTGACGGACTCCTCCTCAAGATGGCTCTCGGGCGTGAGACGGTCCTCGGGGCCTTCCGGGTCGCCGTCGGTCTCGCTCGTCTCCTGGACGCCGTCCTCCTCGGCTTCTCGGGCCGCCGCGCGCTTGCGCTGCGTGTACATACGGAATCCGGCGAGGACGAGAAGCAGGAAGCCGCCGCCGATGACCAGCATCACGGTGGCCGTGAACTCGGTGACCTTCACGTCGAACCTGACGGGTGCGCCGTACGCCTGGCCGTCCTCCGTGTACAGCTGGGCGATCACCTCGGCCTGGCCGTTGGCCTGAGCCGACGTGGGGAACTTCACCGTCTGGCTGTGCCCGCCGGAGACCGTGACCCGCTGTTCGGAGTAGGCCTCACCATCGATCTCAAGGCGCCTCGGGCTGGTCGAGGTGAGCCGCAGTACCAGGTGATCGACGCCCTGCACGAGGTTGTTCTGCACGGTGACGGGGATCGTGGCGCTGCGTCCGGAGAGCTTGGTGTCGGACTTCTCGATCAGCGTCACCTGGTCGACCAGCGAGTTGATGTACGCCTCGACGGTGTTGCGGTAGTCGGCCGCGTCCGCGGAACGGCCGCGCCACGACGTGGACATCTCGCGGTTCATGGCCCGCCCGAAGGGGGTCACGACCCGGGACTCACGGGTGAGGATCACCTTGAACTTGTCGAGCTTGTCCTGCGTGTTCTCGGTCTGCTCGAAGGCCGCCCGCGGCAGCTCCTGCTTGCGCAGCGAGGAGGGGTAACTGGACGCCGCCGGCACCTTGGTGGTGGCTCCGGAGTCCGGCTTGGCCGTGGCGGCGGCCGTGAGTTCCTGGGACTGGGACCAGGTGCCGCCCTGGAGCGCCGTCACCGCCGCGGCCATCGCCTGGGCCTGGCTGGCCGTAGGCATCCGCTGCGGGGCGACGACGATGCTGCGCTGCCTGTCCGCCTGGTGGTTGAGGGCCAGGCTCTGGGCCAGGAACCTCTGCACGGCGAGCGTCGAGCTCGACGCCCTCGTCAGGTTGCCCTGGAACACCGTCGACATCCGCGCGTCCGAGACGACCGCCGTCGTGCCGCCGCCGATGGGGCGGGCCGCGGAGGGTGTGTACGGCAAGCCGCCCGTCTCCACCAGGCTGTCACTGCGGGCGATCACCTTGTCCGCGCCGGCGGAGGTGGCGACCTTGACGATGGACGGGTCGACGGCGCCGTTCACGGGCCAGGCGAAGTCGGTGATCGCCTCCACGTGCAGGATCGAGTCGACCGTGTCAGCGGCGACGTCGGTGGCCTCCTTGAGGTGGCTCAGCGAGCCGGTGACGTTCGTGCCGTTGTGGGCGACGGAGGCGAGGTCGGGGTCGCCGAAGGGCAGGGCCACGACCTCCTTGTCCTGCACCGCCTCCTGGAGCTCGGCCAGCCACTGGTTGGCGACCCCCTGATGGGTGCCCGCCGTGGTCGTGTCGCCCTCGCCCTGGAGGCGGTAGCTCTCGGTCATCGCGTCCACGGAGGCCAGCAGATCCGGGTCGATCACCCAGGTGACGTCGAGTTCCTTGCCCAGCGACACCAGCTGCTGCAGCCGGCCGCCCGGGGCGATCTCCTTGGCGAGGTCGTCGTCGTGGAAGACGGGCGTCTGTGATTCGTCCGAGCCCGTCTGGGCCGTCATGCGCGCGGTGGAGACGAGCGGCCACAGGATGGTCGTCCGGGTCTTCGGGTTGGCCTCGTCGGGCTGCCACGGCAGGAAGGTCCGCTGGATGCCGAGCACCTTCTCCCACGGCTGCGCGGACGTCTCGCCGGACAGGGATACGGCGAACTGGTAGACGCCGTTCCCGCCGAGGTCCAGCTTGTCGACCGGCACGGAGATGCTGAAGCGCTGGGCGACACCCGGAGTGAGCTTGGTGAACTCCTTGACGTACTTCCCGCCCACCGGGGCGCCGTCGAGGCCGTCCTGGTAGTCGCCGCGGTTGGAGGCCGCGTCGACGTCGGAGCGCGTGTTCAGCGCCGGCCCCAGACGCAGGTCCACATGGGCGTCCGTGACGGCCTGCTTGCCCTCGTTGGTCACCGTGCCGGACACGGTCAGTGTGTCGCCCTCACCGGGGACGGCCGGGGTGAGCGAGTCCACGGCGACGGATACGGGGTCCGAGCCGGCAGCGGCCTTCAGGGAGCCCTGCCCGGCGGCGTGCACAGGGGCCGCACCGGGCAGCTGGAGCAGGCCCGCCAGCAGAGGCGCTGCGGCAAGGAGGGTTCCTGTCCGCCGCAGCCACCGGCGGGCAGGTGAGGCACTCGTCCCCTGGAAGTCTGCCGCCTCGGCCACGCGCTCGCCCGTCCCTCGTCGTCGTCAGTGGTCGTCGGAATGTGCGTCCACGCATGGTAACGATGCGCGCTGAGGGGAAGTGCCGCGGTGTGCTCCACAAGATCGGGCCGCACCCATCGGACTGTCCCGTATGTGCAGGTATAAAGAGGAGCGTTTCCCTGTGCCTCAAGAGCAGTCCTTGTGCACGTATGGATAGAGGTGTCCGTGCACGCGGTGTGCACGTTTAATGGAGGCGCTCGTGGCCGCCGTGGCCACGTACCCTCTTCTGTTGTGCCGAACGCCAACGAAGACAAGCCCAGTGCCCTGAGTCAGGTGCAGCACCGCGCGGTGAGCGAACTGCTGCGGGTCGCCCCTGTCGCCGACGACCTCGCCCGCCGATTCCAGGATGCCGGGTTCTCACTCGCCCTGGTCGGCGGATCGGTCCGGGACGCGCTGCTCGGCCGGCTCGGCAACGACCTGGACTTCACGACCGACGCCCGCCCCGAGGACGTACTGAAGATCGTCCGTCCATGGGCCGACGCGGTGTGGGACGTCGGGATCGCCTTCGGCACGGTCGGTGCCCAGAAGAACGCCCGCGTCGGAGACGTTGATCGATGCTTTGAGATCGAGGTGACGACCTACCGCTCGGAGGCGTACGACCGGACCTCGCGCAAGCCCGAGGTGTCGTATGGCGACTCCATCGAGGAGGACCTCGTCCGGCGCGACTTCACGGTCAACGCGATGGCCGTCGCGCTGCCGGAGAAGGAGTTCGTCGACCCGCACGGCGGGCTGGAGGACCTCGCGGAGCGTGTGCTGCGCACGCCGGGCACCCCGGAGGAGTCGTTCTCGGACGACCCGCTGCGCATGATGCGGGCGGCACGCTTCGCGGCGCAGCTCGACTTCGAGGTGGCTCCCGAGGTGGTGACGGCCATGACGGAGATGGCCGGGCGTATCGAGATCGTCTCGGCGGAGCGGGTTCGGGAGGAGCTGAACAAGCTCGTTCTCTCCGCTCACCCGCGCAAGGGCCTGACGCTGCTGGTCGACACCGGGCTCGCCGAACATGTGCTGCCCGAGCTGCCGGCCCTCCGGCTGGAGCGTGACGAGCACCACCGGCACAAGGACGTCTACGAGCACACGCTGATCGTCCTGGAGCAGGCGATGGCTCTGGAGGAGAACGGTCCCGATCTGACTCTCCGGCTGGCCGCGCTGCTGCACGACATCGGCAAGCCGCGTACCCGTCGCTTCGAGAATGACGGCCGGGTCTCGTTCCATCACCACGAGGTGGTCGGCGCGAAGATGACCAAGAAGCGCATGACGGCGCTCAAGTACTCCAACGAGCTGGTGAGGGACGTCTCACGTCTGGTCGAGCTTCACCTGCGTTTCCACGGCTACGGCACGGGAGAGTGGACGGACTCCGCTGTCCGCCGCTACGTCCGTGACGCCGGTCCGCTCCTTGACCGACTCCACAAGCTGACCCGCTCCGACTGCACCACGCGGAACAAGCGCAAGGCGGCCACGCTGTCCCGCGCTTACGACGGCCTGGAGGAGCGGATCGCCCAGCTCCAGGAGCAGGAGGAACTGGACTCCATCCGCCCCGACCTCGACGGCAACCAGATCATGGAGGTTCTCGGCATCGGTCCTGGCCCGGTCATCGGTCGTGCGTACAAGCACATGCTTGAGCTGCGGCTGGAGAACGGGCCGATGGAACATGACGAGGCGGTGGCCGCGCTCAAGGAGTGGTGGGCCGAGCAGAGCTGAAGCGGTCGTGGAACGGGGTCATGTTTCACGTGAAACATGACCCCGATTACATAGAGAGCGGTACGCATCGAGGGCTGTGTTTCACGTGAAACACAGCCCTCGATGCGCGGAGAGGTCAGATCAGACAGCCGAGAGGCACAGCAGGAAGTTGTCGCCGTCGCCGGTCTGGGCGTAGAAGCTGGTGGCGCCACTGACCTTGCGGCACTCGCTCTCGGCGGTGATCGAGGTGTAGGTTCCGTCGATCTTCTTGAGCACCTTGGCCTCGGCCTCGGAGGAGGAGCAGTCCACGACCTCCATACGGGGCTTCGAGGCCGTCGCCGTTGAGGCGGACTTCAGGCAGTCGCCCACCGCGGCGTTCTCGGCATCGTCCAGGCTGATTATGTAGCCGACGATCATCATGATGCCGGCGATCACGACGATGGCGATGTTCTTGATCTTCTTGAAGCTGAACCTGCGGCCAGGCTGCTGCGGCGGAACCGGGGCATACGGCGCCCCGCCCTGCGGCGGGAATCCCGGCTGGCCCGGCTGCTGCGGGTAGCCGCCCTGGGGCGGGTACGGGGCCTGGCCCTGGGGCTGGCCGTAGGGCTGCTGCCCCTGTCCGTACGGGTTCTGGCCCTGGGCGAACGGGTTGCCCTGGGGCGGCGGAGTTGTCACTTGGGGGTCCCCCTAGAACATGGCTGTGTGATCGCGAACATTGGCGCGAAATAAGACCCACGTAAGCTACCGGGCCCCACTGACAACTCCTCACCCGGGAGTGGCTCTGTGTCATTGATGTGACACAGAGCGGTACTCAAAGCGGGCCATAGCCACCGCAACTACCGCGTAGATAACGGCGACCGTGACCACGAGCGGTCCCGAGCGGCCGTCCGGCGGCAGTACCAGCGCGGCCACTCCGGCAGCACTGACGAACGCGACGTTGAACAGCACGTCGTAGACGGAGAAGATCCGGCCGCGGAAGCCGTCCTCGACCGAGGTCTGCACGATCGTGTCCGTCGCGATTTTCGCCCCCTGTGTCATCAGGCCGAGGACGAATGCCGCCACCAGCATGGGAGTTGTGGCGAACGGGAGACCCAGCGCCGGCACGAGGATCGCCGCTGCCGCCGCGCACACCACGATCCAGCGGCCGGCGCCAAGCCGCCCCGCCGACCAGGGGGTTGCCACTGCAGCGGCGAAGAATCCGGCGCCGGAGACGGCCAACGCCAGCCCCAGCAGGGCGAGTCCGTCATCGGCGTTGGAGGAGAAGGCGTAGCGGCAGAGCATCAGCAGCATGACCAGCAGGGCGCCGTAGCAGAAGCGCATCAGAGTCATGGAGAACAGCGCCCAGGCGGCCTCCCGGCGCTGCGGAGCGGCGAGATGCCGCACCCCCGCCGCCAGATCGCGCGCGGTGCCGGAGAGGGCCGCCGCGAGGCGCGGTTGCACCAAGTCGCGATCGGGGCCGAGTAGTTCCGGTGTCATGCGCAGCGACGCCAGGCCCGCGCACAGGTACAGGACGGCTCCGAGGAGGACCACGGCGGCATCGGAGTCCCAGACCACGAGCCGTACGAGGAAGGCCAGGCCGGCGCCCACGATCGCGGCGAGTGTGCCGGCGGTCGGGGAGAGGGAGTTGGCGATGACGAGCCGCTCCTCGTCGACCACGCGGGGCAGTGCGGCGGACAGGCCGGACAGAACGAAGCGGTTGACGGCGGTGACGCACAGGGCGGACACGTAGAAGAGCCAGTCCGGAACCTGGGTGACGATCAGGGCGGCGGTCGCCGAGGCCAGGACGGTGCGCAGCAGACTGCCGTACAGAAGGACCTGGCGGCGGCGCCAGCGGTCCAGCAGGACGCCGGAGAAGGGGCCCACCAGGGAGTACGGCAGGAGGAGCACCGCCATCGCGGAGGCGATCGCGGTGGCCGAGGTCTGTTTCTCCGGGGAGAAGACGACGTACGTGGCGAGCGCGGTCTGGTAGACGCCGTCGGCGCCCTGTGAGAGCAGGCGTACGACGAGCAGGCGCCGGAAGTTCCGGAAGCGCAGCAGGACCCGCAGGTCGCGTACGACGGACATGGGGCACAGCCTCACACACGGGAAGGGTCCCCGGGCGGTACAACCCGGGGACCCTCGGCAGCTCTGGCAGGAGCGTTCTGGTGCGGCGCTTCGTGCTCGGTGCGCGGCAACTGGTCTTGCTAGCGCTCGACTTCGCCCTTGATGAACTTCTCGACGTTCTCGCGGGCCACGTCGTCGAAGTACTGGACCGGCGGGGACTTCATGAAGTAGGAGGACGCGGACAGGATCGGGCCGCCGATGCCGCGGTCCTTGGCGATCTTCGCGGCGCGCAGGGCGTCGATGATGACGCCTGCGGAGTTCGGGGAGTCCCAGACCTCAAGCTTGTACTCCAGGTTCAGCGGGACGTCGCCGAAGGCGCGGCCTTCGAGGCGGACGTAGGCCCACTTGCGGTCGTCGAGCCAGGCGACGTAGTCGGACGGGCCGATGTGGACGTTCTTCTCGCCGAGCTCGCGGTCGGGGATCTGGGACGTGACGGCCTGCGTCTTGGAGATCTTCTTGGACTCCAGGCGGTCGCGCTCCAGCATGTTCTTGAAGTCCATGTTGCCGCCGACGTTCAGCTGCATCGTGCGGTCCAGGATGACGCCGCGGTCCTCGAACAGCTTCGCCATGACGCGGTGCGTGATGGTGGCGCCGACCTGGGACTTAATGTCGTCGCCGACGATCGGGACGCCCGCCTCGGTGAACTTGTCCGCCCACTCCTTCGTACCGGCGATGAAGACCGGCAGGGCGTTGACGAAGGCGACCTTGGCGTCGATGGCGCACTGGGCGTAGAACTTCGCCGCGTCCTCGGAGCCGACGGGCAGGTAGCAGACGAGGACGTCGACCTGCTTGTCCTTGAGGATCTGGACGACGTCGACCGGGGCCTCGGCGGACTCCTCGATGGTCTCGCGGTAGTACTTGCCGAGGCCGTCGAGGGTGTGGCCGCGCTGGACGGTCACGCCGGTGCGCGGCACATCGCAGATCTTGATGGTGTTGTTCTCGCTGGCGCCGATGGCGTCGGCGAGGTCGAGGCCGACCTTCTTCGCGTCGACATCGAAGGCGGCGACGAACTCGACGTCCCGGACGTGGTACTCGCCGAACTGCACGTGCATGAGGCCGGGGACCTTCGACGCCGGGTCGGCGTCCTTGTAGTACTCGACTCCCTGAACCAGCGACGCGGCGCAGTTGCCCACGCCTACGACGGCTACGCGAACCGAACCCATTCCGGTTGCTCCCTGTGTGTACGAGTGAGGCCCTGAGTGGGCGCTCACGTGGCGGTGTCGTCGGGCGTATCCGGCCGGGGGGCGTCCCCCGGCCGGGGCAGGCCGCCCGGCGCTCCAGATGTGGTGTCCCGCGAGTCGGACCCCCCGGAGGCGGAACCCTTCAGGTCCCGCCCGGCCCGCTCGCTCTCGATGAGCTCGTTCAGCCAGCGCACTTCGCGCTCCACGGACTCCATCCCGTGGCGCTGGAGCTCAAGCGTGTAGTCGTCGAGGCGCTCCCGGGTGCGAGCCAGGGAGGCGCGCATCTTCTCCAGGCGCTCCTCCAGCCGGCTGCGACGGCCCTCCAGCACGCGCATACGTACGTCCTGTGGCGTGCGTCCGAAGAAAGCAAATCGGGCAGCGAAGTGCTCGTCCTCGTACGCGTCGGGCCCCGTCTGCGAGAGCAGCTCCTCGAAGTGCTCCTTACCTTCTGCCGTCAACCGGTAGACGATTTTGGCGCGACGCCCCGCGAGTGGTGCGGCAAGAGCGTCCTCGGTGGTGTTCCCCGGTTCCTCGATCAACCAGCCGTTGGCGACCAGCGTCTTGAGGCAGGGATAGAGCGTGCCGTAGCTGAATGCACGGAACACGCCGAGCGATGTATTGAGTCGTTTGCGCAGCTCGTAGCCGTGCATCGGGGACTCGCGCAGCAGTCCGAGAACGGCGAACTCAAGGATCCCGGAACGTCGGCTCATCCCCTCGCCTCCTCGTCGTATGCCGCGCTGATGTATCGACTCGATACATCACGACGATAGAACGACCTTCCGGACGCGACAAGTGGGGGAACGGTGAACGGGATCACATCAACGATTCATGTGGAGCGGGTTGCCCGATTTGGGGTGAAGTTCGGGGCTCGGTGCACTTTGACGGTGCGTAGTCTGTGCGCCATGCACATCACCGGGAACCGAGCGGCCCATGAGGGCGTCGTTGTCCTTGGTGCAGTACGGGTGAATGCGGAACCGACCGCATCCGTACTTCGGGGGGACCGGAAAACAGCCGCCGTTGCCAGGCGCGCAGGGGTGCGCCGGCCCGAGGAGTAGTCGTTCGATGAGCGAGCACCGTCGCAAACCGCCGCAGCCGCAGGGAGGCGGACGTGCCGCGGCCCGACGCGGCCAGTCCGGCTCGTCCTCCGGCCGCCGAGCGGCACCGCGAGGCGCCACCGGATCTCCTTCCGACTCGTATGGGTCGGGACCCGCCGGTTCGGGAGGCGAGGAACGTCAGTACGGCGGCCGCGCCGAGGCACGACGCGCGGCCCAGAGAAGTGGGGGCCGCCGTAGAGCGGCCGAACCGGGCCGGAGCGGCCAGCGTGGCGCTCCGGGCGGGCCCCACGGTCCCGGGAGGGGCCGTGGGCGGACCGCTCCCCCTGGGAAGAAGCGCTTCATCGACTATCCGCGCGCCGGCAAGTACGGCGTCAGGCGCTGGGTGCCGTCGTGGAAGCTCGTGTCGGGCCTCTTCCTCGCCTTCCTGGGGAGCCTGGTGGCCGTGGCCGGTATCGGTTACGCCATGGTGGGTGTCCCTCAGATCGACGAGACCGCCAAGGCGCAGAACAACGTCTACTACTGGTCCGACAAGTCCGAGATGGTCTCCACCGGCGGTGAGACGAACCGGCAGATCGTGAACCTGTCGCAGATCCCCAAGGCGATGCAGAACGCCGTGATCTCGCAGGAGAACAAGACCTTCTACTCCGACAGCGGCATCGACCCCAAGGGCATCGCCCGCGCCGTGTTCAACATGGCCACCGGTGGCGAGACGCAGGGTGGCTCCACCATCACCCAGCAGTACGTGAAGAACGCGAGGCTGGGAGACCAGTCGCAGACGATCTCGCGTAAGTTCAAGGAGATCTTCATCTCGGTCAAGGTGGGCACCACGGTGTCGAAGGACGACATCATGGCCGGCTACCTGAACTCCGCCTATTACGGGCGTAACGCATACGGGATCCAGGCCGCCGCACGGGCGTACTTCAACAAGGACGCCATCAAGCTCAACGAGGGCGAGTGCGCCTTCCTGGCGGCCATGCTCAAGGGCGCCACGTACTACGACCCGGCGGGTTCCCCCTCCATCGACGCGAAGGCCAGTGCCCAGGCCAACAGCAAGCGGGCCCTGGTTCAGATGCAGGACACCCTTGACAAGATGGTCGAGTACGGGCATCTGAGCCCCGACGTGCGAGCCAAATACACCAAGCTGCCCAACTGGAAGAACCCGCGCTTCAACACCGCTCTCAGCGGCCAGGTCGGTTATCTCGTTGACCTTGCCAACAGCTACCTGGTCAACAACAGCAAGGACACCGGGATCACCGAGCAGAAGCTGCGGGACGGCGGCCTCTCGATCTACACGACCTTCGACAAGAAGAAGGTCAATGAGCTTGAGAAGGCGGTGAAGAAGGTCCAGAAGGCGAGTATCAAGCCCAAGGAGCGCCCGGAGACGGACACCCACGTCCAGTTCGGCGGGGCTTCGGTGAGTCCGGCAACAGGAGCCATCGAGGCCATCTACGGCGGTGAGGACGCGACGAAGCACTTCACCAACAACGCCAACGAGACGGGTGCTCAGGTCGGTTCGACGTTCAAGCCATTCGTGCTCGCGGCGGCGATGAAGTGGGGTGTGCGGGACAAGAACCTCGGTCCGGACCAGGCTCAGGACGAACGCACCAAGGTCTCCCCGAAGAGCCTGTACAGCGGCAAGAACAAGCTCAAGATCAGGGACTACAAGGGCGACATCTGGCGCAACGAGAAGGGGGAGGAGTGGAACCAGGTCAATGACGGCGATCAGTCACTCGGCAGTCCCCCGCAGTACAAGATCGACCTTCGTGAGGCGATGAGGGAGTCGGTGAACTCCGCCTTCGTGCAGCTCGGCATGGACGTCGGGCTGGACAAGGTGAAGGAGGCGGCCGTGGACGCCGGCGTCCTGGAGAGCAGCCTGACCGGTACCGACTACCCGTCCTTCTCCATCGGTACGTCTCAGCCCAGTGCCATCCGTATGGCGGGTGCGTACGCCACCTTCGCCACCAGCGGAAAGCAGCGCTCCCCGTTCTCGGTCGAGAAGGTCACCGACAAGGACGGCGAGGTCTACACCCACGAGACCGTGACCAAGAATGCCTTCACCGCACAGGTGGCCGACAACGTCACGGACGTCCTGAAGACTGTGGTCGAGCGGGGTACGGGTACCAACGCCCAGCTCACCGGCCGGGAGGTGGCCGGCAAGACCGGTACGACCGACGGCAACCGCTCCGCCTGGTTCGTGGGCTACACCCCGCAGCTGTCCACTGCGATCTCGATGTTCAGGCTGGACGACAACGAGAAGAACCAGAACCGCGAGTTCCTGGAGATGTACGGCACGGGCGGCCAGAAGAAGATCCACGGTGCCTCGTTCCCGTCCCTGATCTGGCACGACTACATGGAGCAGGCGCTGAAGGGCAAGAAGCCGGAGCCGTTCCCGGTCCCGGAGCCCATCGGCGAGATCATCAACGACATCCCGACCCCGACGGCTGCTCCTACGCCGACCGAGACCGAGGAGTCCAGCCCGTCTCCGAGCCCGACGCCGAGCGAGTCGCTGACCTCGCCGACGCCCACGCCGACCGAGACCTGTTTCGGCTTCCAGTGCAATGACATCGGAGGCTCGGACAACGGCGGCACGGACGGAGGCGTGACCTCGTCGCCGACGCCCACGGAAACATCCACGGACGGCAACAGCAACGGCAATGCCAACGGCAACGGAGGCATCTTCGGCGGACCGTCAGGCTGATCAACGGCTTATTCGCTGCGCGAAGGCCGGTGGCCGGCACCCAAGAAGCGGGGTGTCGGCCACCGGCCTTTCGTCGTCTCGGATGGCGGCGTGTTTCACGTGAAACGTCGGTTTCACGTGAAACACACAGCTGTCGCAGTCACCTCGTCCTGGCACCGTTCTCAGACACGTACGGCAGGATGTGCCCCATGCCCAGTGCAGAGACGACGCCCACGAGCGTGCACGAGCCGGACCCGGTGCGGCCGACCAAGGACGACGAGGTCGCTGCGAGCGGGAGTGAGCTGATCGGTGGTCCCATCGGACGGCGCGCCCTGCTCGGCACGTCCTGGTGGACCCCCGTGCGCATCGTCGCGCTCGTGGCGATCGGTATGTTCGCCCTCGGTCTGGTTCAGAAGGCCCCCTGCTACAACGGCGCCTGGTTCTTCGGCGCCAGCTCGCAGTACACGCATGCCTGCTACTCGGACATTCCGCACCTCTACCAGGGGCGTGGCTTCGCCGATGGGCTTGTGCCGTACTTCGACAAGCTCGCCGGTGACATGGAGTACCTCGAATACCCGGTACTGACCGGTGTGTTCATGGAGGTCGCGTCCTGGCTCACACCGGGCAGCGGCAGCATCCAGGACCAGGAGCAGTGGTACTGGATGGTCAACGCCGGGATGCTGATGGTGTGCGCGGCCGTCATCGCCGTCTGTGTGTCCCGTACGCACGCCAGGCGCCCCTGGGACGGCCTGCTGGTCGCCCTGGCCCCCGCCGTCGCGCTGACCGCGACCATCAACTGGGACCTGCTGGCCGTCGCCCTGACGGCCGCGGCGATGCTGATGTGGTCGCGCGGCCGCTCGGTCGCCTTCGGTGTCCTGCTGGGGCTGGCAACGGCCGCGAAGCTCTATCCGGTCTTCCTGCTCGGCCCGCTGTTCGTGCTGTGCTGGCGCGCGGGCAAGTGGCGGGACTTCGGCAAGGCACTGGGCGGCACCGTGCTTGCCTGGCTGGTCGTGAACATTCCGGTGATGCTGCTGGCCTGGGACGGGTGGTCGCAGTTCTACCGGTTCAGTCAGGAGCGGGGCGTCGACTTCGGATCCTTCTGGCTGATCCTGGCTCAGAACTCAAGCGACCCGTTGAGCACGGAGACCGTCAACACGCTCGCCACGCTGCTGATGCTGCTGTGCTGTGCCGGCGTCGCCGCGCTCACGCTCACCGCGCCGAGGCGTCCACGCTTCGCTCAGCTGGCCTTCCTGATCGTCGCGGCGTTCATCCTGACCAACAAGGTCTACTCGCCGCAGTACGTCCTGTGGCTGGTGCCCCTTGCCGTGCTGGCCCGGCCGCGCTGGCGGGACTTCCTCATCTGGCAGGCCTGCGAGGTGGCGTACTTCCTGGGGATCTGGCTGTACCTCGCGTACACGACCAGCGGGGACGCCCACAAGGGACTGCCGCCCGACGGCTACCACTGGGCCATCGGCGTGCACCTGCTGGGGACGCTGTACCTGTGCGCCGTCGTCGTACGGGACATCCTCATGCCGGAGCGGGATCCGGTGCGCAGGGCCGGCGGCGACGACCCCTCGGGCGGGGTGCTCGACGGGGCCGAGGACGTGTTCGTGTTCGGCTCAGCGGCCCATCCACCGCGGCACGCGGCCCACTTCGACGGACCGCAGGTGGCGTGGGGCAAGCAGGAGGCGAGGGATAGTTCGCTCTGAGCGAACAGGGTGTAGGAAGCGCACGTAAAAGGCCGTACACGGAGGGATCCGTGTACGGCCTTTTACGGCTGCGGCGTTGCCGAGCGGTGGTTCTTCAGCTGCCGAAGGGCAGTGGTTCAGCGGTCGAGGAGCCGGTCGAACTGCGTGGTGGTGTGCCGCAGATGGGCTACCAGCTCGTCGCCGACCTTCGGCTCAGGGGCGTCCGACGGGACGAACAGGATCGAGACCTGCATGTGCGGTGGCTCCGCGAACCAGCGCTGCTTGCCGCCCCAGACGAACGGAGAAAGGTTCCGGTTGACCGTGGCGAGGCCGGCCCGGGCGACGCCCTTGGCACGCGGCATGACGCCGTGCAGGGCCTTGGGAGCCTCCAGGCCCACCCCGTGCGACGTACCGCCCGCGACGACCACCAGGAAGCCGTCCGAGGCCGCCTTCTGCTGCCGGTAGCCGAAGCGGTCGCCCTTGGAGACGTGCGTGACGTCCAGGACCGCGCCGCGGTACTCGGTGGCCTCGTGGTCCCCCAGCCACAGCCGGGTGCCGATGCGGGCGCGGAAGCGGGTCTGCGGGAACTGCTGCTGCAGGCGTGCGAGTTCCTCGGCCTTGAGGTGGCTGACGAACATCGTGTGCAGCGGCAGCCGGGCCGCACGCAGCCGGTCCATCCAGCCGATGACCTCCTCGACGGCGTCCGAGCCGTCGGTGCGGTCCAGCGGCAGATGGATGGCGAAGCCCTCCAGCCGGACATTCTCTATGGCGGCGTGCAGCTGGGGCAGGTCGCGCTCGTTCACGCCGTGCCGCTTCATCGAGGACATCACCTCGATGACGACCCGGGCGCCGACGAGGCCGTACACCCCGTCCACCGACGACACCGAGCGGATGACGCGATCGGGCAGCGGCACCGGCTCCTCGCCGCGCCGGTACGGCGTCAGCACCAGCAGGTCACCGCCGAAGTAGTCCTTGATGCGTGCGGCCTCGTACGTCGTGCCGACGGCGAGGACGTCCGAGCCCAGCCGCGTGGCCTCCTCCGCCAGCCGCTCGTGCCCGAACCCGTAGCCGTTGCCCTTGCAGACCGGGACGAGTCCTGGGAACTGCTCCTGCACGTGCTTGTGGTGCGCCCGCCAGCGCGCGGTGTCGACGTAGAGCGTGAGCGCCATGGCCGGACCTGGAACCTTTCTCGTGGCTGCGGTGTATCAGAGGTATGGAAGCTATTGCCGATGCAGCTGTTGACGGTATCGAAGCAGGGAAAGCGTGGTCAGCGACGCGACATGTAGATGTCGAGCGCCTTGTGGAGCAGTTTGTTCAGCGGGAAGTCCCACTCGCCGAGGTACTCCGCGGCCTGACCGCCCGTGCCCACCTTGAACTGGATCAGACCGAAGAGGTGGTCTGTCTCGTCCAGCGAGTCGGAGATGCCACGCAGGTCGTAGACGGTCGCGCCGAGTGCGTAGGCGTCGCGCAGCATCCGCCACTGCATCGCGTTCGAGGGCCTGACCTCACGGCCGATGTTGTCGGAGGCGCCGTAGGAGTACCAGACGTGGCCGCCGACGATCAGCATCGTCGCCGCCGACAGGTTCACACCCTCATGGCGGGCGAAGTACAGCCGCATGCGGTTCGGGTCCTCGTTGTTGAGGGCCGTCCACATGCGCTGGAAGTACGACAGCGGGCGCGGCCGGAAGTGGTCGCGCACGGCCGTGATCTCGTACAGCCGCTGCCACTCCTCAAGGTCCTGGTAGCCGCCCTGGACGACCTCGACGCCGGCCTTCTCGGCCTTCTTGATGTTGCGCCGCCACAGCTGGTTGAAGTTCTTGTGGACCTCTTCCAGGGAGCGGTTCGCCAGCGGCACCTGGTAGACGTAGCGCGGCTGGACGTCGCCGAAGCCGGCGCCACCGTCCTCGCCCTGCTGCCAGCCCATACGGCGCAGCTTGTCGGCCACCTCGAAGGCGCGCGGCTCGATGAAGTCGGCCTCGACGTCGCGCAGTCGCTTCACGTCCGGGTTCTGGATGCCCGCCTTGATGGAGGTGGCCTCCCAGCGCCGGATGATCACCGGCGGGCCCATCTTCACGGAGAAGGCACCCTGGTTCTTCAGATGCGCCAGCATCGGTTCCAGCCAGTCGGTCAGGTTTGGCGCGAACCAGTTGATGACCGGGCCCTCGGGCAGATAGGCGAGATAGCGCTTGATCTTGGGAAGCTGCCGGTAGAGGACGAGACCCGCGCCGACCAGCTCACCCGACTTGTCGAACCAACCGAGGCTCTCCGAGCGCCACTCCGCCTTCACGTCGGCCCAGGCCGGAACCTGCATGTGGCTCGCCGCTGGCAGGCTCTGGATGTACGCCAGATGCTGCTCGCGACTGATCGTCCTCAGGGTCAGGCTCATTCGGGGCGCTCCTCGGGCTGGTGTGTCCCCATGGGTACAGGGGCTCCGGCTCTCGCGCCGAAGCCTACTGCGCCTGCGGAGCGCCCCGGCTGGGCGTACAGCAGCTTCGCCCCGGCCTGTGGGCCGCCGAGGCGTTCGACGGTGTTCTATGTGCTGTTCTACCGGTGTGCGGAGGACAGCCTCCGAGGCCGGCTTGGGGAGGACGGTGCCCTTGGCGTCAGAAGACCCCGCCGAAGAGACCTCCGTGCGCCATGCCCAGGAAGAAGCCGACCGCCGAGGCGCCGAGACCGATGATCAGTCCGAAGCGCTCGCGGGTCGTCTCCGAGATCCACTGGCCGTACGCGCCGGTGAGGATGCCCACCAGGCCGGTCCAGGAGCTGAGCAGATGCAGGCTGTGGAACATAGCCGTGACGAAAGATGTGATGCCCAGCACCAGGGTCACCGCGAGCAGGGTGTCCTGGAGAGGGTGGGGCTTTCCGTCCGTGGCGAAGAGGCCTCCGACGGTGTTGGGTCGCAATGCTTGTGCCATAGGGCACCTCCTGCGAAAAGCGGCGCATCGTAGCGCCATACACACCCGATGTGTACAGATTGACGGGCTCCGTGGGCTGATTTCAACCGGAAGCACGTGTGCAGGTACTCTGTACCGTCTGCACCGGTGTCTGCCCAGGCCATGCCAGGGAGTTCGTCCAGTTCACGCAGGGGAACCGCCAGCCGGCCCCCGATTGTCAGTGGCGGCCGATACCGTTGCGTACGCATCACGACCCTCCTGCCACGGAACGACCGTGGCCGCTGAGTCCAAAGGAGGTGGGTTCCACATGCGTCACTACGAGGTGATGGTCATCCTCGACCCCGATCTGGAGGAGCGCGCTGTCGCCCCCCTGATCGAGAACTTCCTCTCCGTCGTCCGTGAGGGCAACGGCAAGGTCGAGAAGGTCGACACCTGGGGCCGTCGTCGTCTCTCGTACGAGATCAAGAAGAAGCCTGAGGGCATCTACTCGGTCATCGACCTGCAGGCCGAGCCTGCGGTCGTCAAGGAGCTCGACCGCCAGATGAACCTGAACGAGTCGGTCCTCCGGACCAAGGTCCTCCGCCCCGAGACCCACTGAGCGCCTCCGCTCAGCTGATCTCGGGATTCGAGTAGCAGCAACCAAGCAGCCAGAGCAAACCCGCCGAGAGGTTCCCCATGGCAGGCGAGACCGTCATCACGGTCGTCGGCAATCTTGTCGACGACCCCGAGCTGCGCTTCACCCCCTCCGGTGCGGCGGTCGCGAAGTTCCGTGTCGCGTCCACTCCCCGCACCTTCGACCGTCAGACGAATGAGTGGAAGGACGGCGAGAGCCTGTTCCTGACCTGCTCGGTCTGGCGTCAGGCGGCGGAGAACGTCGCCGAATCGCTCCAGCGAGGCATGCGCGTCATCGTGCAGGGCCGGCTGAAGCAGCGGTCCTACGAGGACCGTGAGGGCGTCAAGCGCACGGTCTACGAGCTGGACGTCGAGGAAGTCGGCGCCAGCCTGCGCAACGCCACGGCCAAGGTCACCAAGACCGCCGGCCGAGGTGGCCAGGGCGGTTACAGCGGCGGTGGCGGCCAGGGTGGTGGCGGCTGGGGTGGAAACTCCGGCGGCGGCCAGCAGGGCGGCGGTGCTCCTGCCGACGACCCGTGGGCGACCGGCGCTCCCGCCGGTGGCCAGCAGGGCGGCGGTGGCGGTGGCGGCGGCTGGGGTGGAAACTCCGGCGGCGGCCAGCAGGGCGGCGGCTACTCGGACGAGCCCCCCTTCTAGGCCTTCGGGCCCGGCCTCCGGGCCGGTCCGGGTCAAAGGGCGGGTCGTACCCAAACTTCTTGATCACACAGGAGAAACACCATGGCGAAGCCGCCTGTGCGCAAGCCGAAGAAAAAGGTCTGCGCTTTCTGCAAGGACAAGGTCACGTACGTGGACTACAAGGACACGAACATGCTGCGGAAGTTCATTTCCGACCGCGGCAAGATCCGTGCCCGCCGCGTGACCGGCAACTGCACGCAGCACCAGCGTGACGTCGCCACGGCCGTCAAGAACAGCCGTGAGATGGCGCTGCTGCCCTACACCTCCACCGCGCGATAAGGGAAGGGTGACCGACACATGAAGATCATCCTCACCCACGAGGTCTCCGGCCTCGGCGCCGCGGGCGACGTCGTGGACGTCAAGGACGGTTACGCTCGCAACTACCTCATCCCGCGGAAGTTCGCTATCCGCTGGACCAAGGGTGGCGAGAAGGACGTCGAGCAGATCCGTCGTGCTCGCAAGATCCACGAGATCCAGACCATCGAGCAGGCCAACGCTGTCAAGGCCCAGCTTGAGGGTGTGAAGGTCCGCCTGGCCGTCCGCTCCGGCGACGCCGGTCGTCTCTTCGGTTCCGTCACCCCGGCCGACATCGCCTCCGCGATCAAGGCTGCCGGTGGCCCCGAGGTCGACAAGCGCCGCATCGAGCTCGGCACGCCGATCAAGACCCTGGGCGCCCACGAGACGTCCGTGCGTCTGCACCCCGAGGTTGCCGCCAAGGTCAACATCGAGGTCATCGCGGCCTGATCGCCGCATCCGGCTTGAACAGCTGAACGAAGGGGCCGTACCCGCTGAGGTACGGCCCCTTCGCTGTGCAACCTGTGCAGAGGACGGATCGCGCCCGTTTCACGTGAAACAGCGTGTTTCACGTGAAACAGTCAGCGCGTCGCCCCCGTGACGATCCAGCGGCCCGAGCGAGAGCGTAGCCAGAGCGTCAGCATGCGCACCGCCATCATCAGTGTCATGGCCGCCCAGAGAGCGGTGAGGCCGCCGCCGAGCATGGGGACAAGTAGCGCGACCGGAGTGAACACTGCCAGGGTGAGGACCATCGCCCAGGCGAGGTAGGGCCCGTCGCCCGCTCCCATCAGAACGCCGTCCAGGACGAAGACGACGCCGCAGATCGGCTGGGAGAGTGCCACCACAAGGAGGGCGGGGAAGGCAGCGTCCTTGACGACTGAATCGCTGGTGAACAGCGGCAGGAAGAGGGGCCGGGCGATCACTACAAGCAGGCCGAGTACGACGCCCGCCGCGATGCCCCATTCCACCATGCGGCGGCAGGCTGCTCTGGCGCCCTCGGCGTCGTCGGCACCGAGATATCTGCCGATGATGGCTTGCCCAGCGATGGCGATGGCGTCCAGTGCGAAGGCGAGCAGGCTCCACAGCGACAGGATGATCTGGTGTGCGGCGATATCGGCGTCCCCGAGGCGGGCCGCGACGGCCGTGGCGATCATCAGGATCGCCCGCAGCGAGAGGGTGCGGACCAGCAGGGGTGCTCCGGCCTGTGCCGAGGCCCTTATTCCGGCGGCGTCAGGGCGCAGGGAGGCACCGTGCTTTCGGGCGCCCCTGACGACGACCACGAGATAGACCGAGGCCATGCCGCACTGGGCGATGACGGTGCCCCAGGCGGAACCCGCGATCCCGAGGTCGGCACCGTAGACGAGACCCACGTTGAGGACGGCGTTGGCGATGAAGCCGGCGATGGCGACATAGAGAGGTGTCTTGGTGTCCTGCAGGCCGCGAAGAACACCTGTGGCGGCGAGCACGATGAGCATGGCCGGTATGCCGAGCGCCGAGATTCGCAGATAGGTGGTTGCGTACGGGGCGGCGGTGTCCGAGGCGCCGAAGAGTTCGACGAGGGCCGGTGCGGTGGGCAGGACGACCGCGACGACGGTGGCGCCGAGGAGGAGGGCCAGCCAGATGCCGTCCATGCCTTGGCGGATGGCGGCTTGGAGGTCGCCGGCACCAACTCGTCGGGCTACGGCTGCCGTGGTGGCGTAGGCGAGGAAGACGAAGACGCTTACGGCCGTCATGAGAAGGGCCGAGGCGACTCCGAGACCGGCGAGCTGTGCGGTGCCGAGATGGCCGACGATGGCGCTGTCGGCCATGACGAAGAGGGGCTCGGCGACGAGTGCGCCGAAGGCCGGGACGGCCAGTGCCACGATCTCTCGGTCGTGCTGTCGTCGGGCGGCCTTGGGGGTCGCGGGAGCCTGTGTCATGGCCACCAATCTAATCGTCCACAGGTAAGAGATGCAATCGCGTTGTGACCCTTACCTATCGTCTCTTGGTGTGCGCTTCTGTGCACCGTTCGAAGCGATCTTGGTCCGACTGAGGAAGTTTTTCTTCTACACAGCCGGTGGATGGTAGATGCGCAGGTCAAAGGCGGTGTCCGCGAATTGCGTGATGCTTGTTCACAGGGCTGTCCACCGTGTCGTGCACAGGTTTTGCGGAGTTCTCCACAGCATCAGGGCCGTCGTCCACATGGCCTGTGGATAACCAGATTGGCTGACGGTGCCCGCGGGCCTACCGTGGTCCGGCGCCCACTCCGTCTGTCGGCCGTGAAAGCGTCACAAAGCCGACGTGCCAGAACCGGAGTTGGGCCTCTTATTTGTCAGTGGCGTGCCGTAGAACTGAGGGGCACGGCGAAGGTCCGCTCGGCGGACGGGAGGAGGTGGCTCGGTGAGTATTTCCGAGCCCTTGGACGACCCGTGGGCCGACAGTGGTCCCAGTGATCGTCTGCCTGCCTCCCGCCGACGTGGCGACGGTGGCCGGGGCCGTGACGAGCAGCATGATCGCGGCCGGGACAACGGGGAGTGGGAAGGCGGCGGTTCGGCCTTCGAGCGGGTACCCCCGCAGGACCTCGACGCCGAGCAGTCCGTCCTCGGCGGCATGCTGCTGTCCAAGGACGCCATCGCCGATGTCGTCGAGGTCATCAAGGGCCACGACTTCTACAAGCCCGCGCACGAGACGATCTTCCAGGCGATCCTAGACGTCTACGCCAAGGGCGAGCCGGCCGACCCCATCACCATTGCCGCCGAGCTCACCAAGCGCGGCGAGATCAACAAGGTCGGCGGCGCCTCGTATCTCCACACCCTCGTTCAGACGGTGCCGACGGCGGCGAACGCCGAGTACTACGCCGAGATCGTCCACGAGCGCGCGGTGCTGCGCCGCCTGGTTGAGGCCGGCACCCGCATCACTCAGATGGGATACGCGGCCGACGACGACGTCGACGAGATCGTCAACCGTGCCCAAGCCGAGATTTACGCGGTCACTGAGCAGCGCACCAGCGAGGACTATCTGCCGCTCGGCGACATCATGGAGGGCGCGCTCGACGAGATCGAGGCGATCGGCTCCCGCTCCGGCGAGATGACCGGTGTCCCCACGGGGTTCACCGACTTCGACTCGCTCACCAACGGCCTGCACCCGGGTCAGATGATCGTCATTGCCGCCCGTCCCGCGATGGGTAAGTCCACGCTCGCGCTGGACTTCGCCCGGGCCGCGTCGATCAAGCACAACCTTCCGAGCGTCATCTTCTCCCTCGAAATGGGGCGCAACGAGATCGCGATGCGTCTGCTGTCGGCTGAGGCTCGCGTGGCCCTGCACCACATGCGTTCCGGCACCATGACGGACGAGGACTGGACGCGTCTGGCGCGGCGGATGCCCGAGGTCTCGGCGGCGCCGCTCTACATCGACGACTCCCCGAACCTGTCGATGATGGAGATCCGAGCGAAATGCCGTCGGCTGAAGCAGCGCAATGACATCAAGCTCGTGATCATCGACTATCTGCAGCTGATGCAGGCCGGTGGTTCGAAGCGTTCCGAGAGCCGTCAGCAGGAGGTCTCGGACATGTCCCGTAACCTCAAGCTCCTGGCGAAGGAGCTTGAGGTCCCGGTCATCGCGCTTTCGCAGCTCAACCGTGGTCCCGAGCAGCGTACGGACAAGAAGCCGATGGTGTCCGACCTGCGTGAGTCGGGCTCCATCGAGCAGGACGCCGACATGGTCATCCTGCTGCACCGCGAGGACGCCTACGAGAAGGAGTCGCCCCGCGCGGGCGAGGCGGACATCATCGTGGGCAAGCACCGTAATGGCCCGACGGCGACGATCACGGTCGCTTTCCAGGGCCACTACTCACGATTCGTGGACATGGCGCAGACCTGATCCGCCTTCTCGGGGGATATGCGCTCGACTCCTGAGAGGCCGCCGGGGTGGACTGGGGGCATGACGACATCTCAGGATGAGCTGCTTCCCACCACACGCCGGGCGCTGCTGCACCGGATCGCCGTGGCCCAGGCCGAAGGGCGCGCGCCCTCTCTGGTTGCCGCAGTCGTGCGGGGCGGGCGGGCCGTGTGGCACGGCTCGCGCACTTCGGTGGACGGGCATGGGCCGGACGAGCATGTGCAGTACCGGATCGGCTCGATCACCAAGACCTTCACCGCTGTTCTCGTCCTGCGGCTGCGGGACGAGGGCCTGCTCGACCTTGGCGACCCGCTGGAGAAGCACCTGCCGGAGACCGGCGTGGGGGAGGCGACCATCGCCGAACTGCTTGCGCACACCAGTGGGTTGGCGGCGGAGTCGCCCGCGCCGTGGTGGGAGCGGAGCCCCGCGTCACTGCGGCCCGAGCTCTCCGATGTCCTGGGCGACCAGCCCTTCCTGCATCCCTCCGGCCGACGGTTCCACTACTCGAACCCCGGTTACACACTGCTGGGTGCGCTGGTGGAGAAGCTGCGTGGGGCTCCATGGGAGGACGTACTCCGGCGTGAAGTGCTCGAACCCCTGGGCCTGAAGCGTACGAGTTCACGACCACAGGCGCCGCACGCCGGAGGCTGGGCGGTGCATCCCTGGGCCGATGCGATGCTCCCCGAGTCGGTCGAGGATCTCGGACTGATGGCGCCGGCCGGTCAACTGTGGTCGACGACAGGTGACTTGGCGCGGTTCGCTGTCTTCCTGGCGCAGGGAGACGACCGGGTGCTGAGTCCGGCAACCGTACGGGAGATGCGTACACCTGCGGCGCCGCCCGAGGCGGCCGATGTGGTGGACGGTGCGGCGTACGGCCTCGGCATGCAGGTCCAGCGTCGGGACGGACGGCTTCTCGTGGGGCACGGTGGGTCGCTGCCGGGCTTCCTGGCGAGTCTGACCATCAGCGTGGAGGACGATGTGGCCGCCGTGGTGCTGGCCAACTGCACCTCCGGTCTGCTGGTCTCCCTGGTCGCTGCCGACCTCGTCCGCATCGTCGCGGAGGCCGAGCCACGGATCCCCGAACCCTGGCGACCGATGACCGAAGTCGACCCGGCGGTCCTTGAGCTGGCGGGCCAGTGGTACTGGGGGACGCACGCATTCGCCCTGCGGCTGACCGCAGATGGACTCGTCTCGCTGGAGCCGCTGTCCGGGAAGGGGCGCCGCTCGCGGTTCCGAGCAAACGGCGACGGCACATGGACCGGCTTGGAGGGCTACTACGCGGGCGAGCTCCTGAAGGCCGTACGACGCCCGGACGGAGCCGTGGACCATCTGGACCTCGGGTCGTTCGTCTTCACGCGTCAGCCGTACGAGGAGGGGGCTGCTGTGCCGGGCGGTGTGGATCCCGACGGGTGGCGGGGCAGCGGTTCGTTCTGACGGTGCGACGGGCGCTGTTTCACGTGAAACAGCGCCCGCTGTGTCACAGCGGGAGCTTGAAGCCCACGTGCGAGGCCGTGAAGCCGAGCCGCTCATAGAAGCGGTGGGCATCCGTACGTGTCTTGTCGGAGGTCAGCTGTACCAATTGGCAGTTCTGGCGCTTGGATTCGGCGATCGCCCACTCGATGAGTTGGGTACCGAGCCCGCTGCCTCGTTCGTCGGCGTGAACGCGTACGGCTTCGATGATCGACCTGGTGGAGCCCTGTCGGGACAGCCCGGGAATGACCGTGAGCTGGAGTGTGCCGACGACGCGGCCCTCGCGGACTGCGACGACCAGGTGCTGGTTCGGGTCGCTGCTGAGCCGCTTGAGCGCGGCCAGGTAGGGGGTCAGGTCGTTCAGTGACTCACGCTGGGCGCCCAATGGATCGTCCGCGAGCATGGCGACGATCGCGGGAATGTCATCGGCGATGGCGGGTCGTACTTCAAGATCTCCCATGTCGGCACTCTATGTGGACGCCGGAAGTGACTCCACGACCCGTACCAGTGGGGCCAGCTCCGGACTCTTGGCTGCCGTGTCGAGGGCCTCACGCAGGGCCGTGTCGTTGGTGGGGCGTGCCTCTGTGAGGAGCTTCAGGCCTGCTTCGGTGACGTTGGTGTAGATGCCGCGGCGGTCGGTGGGGCACAGGTAGCGGGCGAGCAGGCCGCGGTCCTCCAGGCGCGTGACGAGCCGGGTGGTGGCGCTCTGGCTGAGGACGACCGCGTCGGCGACCTGCTTCATCTGCAGGTGGCCGCCCTCGCCGTCGTGCTGTCGGCTGAGCACGTCCAGCAGCGAGTACTCGCGCACGCTCAGGTCGTGCCCGGCCTGCAGAGCGCGCTCGATGTGCGCCTCGATCCTGCCGTGCAGCAGGGAGAGGGCGCACCAGCCCTGGGCGAGGGCGGTGAGTGCGGGGTCCGTGGCGGTCATCTTGTTCCTCCGTCCCGGAGCAGCTGGAAGTCAGGGTAGAGCAGGATCGCAATAGACCTCGCTTGCAAGTATCACGCGTCTGCAAGTATTGTCTTCGAATGTAAAGCGCTCCTGCAATCTTTTGGAAGGTGTCCCCCTCCATGCCTCTCGCGCTTCTGGCCCTCGCGATCGGGGCCTTCGGAATCGGAACGACCGAGTTCGTGATCATGGGCCTGCTGCCCGAGGTCGCGGGCGACTTCGGCGTCTCCATCCCCACCGCCGGGCTGCTGGTGACCGGCTACGCACTCGGCGTGGTCCTCGGCGCACCCCTGATGACCGTGCTCGGCACCAAGGTGTCCCGCAAGCGGATGCTGATGCTGCTGATGGGACTCTTCATCGTCGGCAACCTGCTGTCCGCCCTCGCCCCCACGTTCGCCGCCATGCTGATCGGCCGTGTCGTCGCCTCGCTCGCCCACGGTGCCTTCTTCGGCATCGGCTCGGTCGTGGCGGCCGACCTGGTCGCTCCGGACAAGAAGGCCGGAGCCATCGCGATGATGTTCACCGGGCTGACGGTCGCCAACGTCGTCGGCGTCCCGCTGGGTACGTTCGTCGGGCAGTCCGCCGGCTGGCGCGTCACCTTCGGCATCGTCGCCGCCCTCGGCGTCGTCGGCCTGGTCGGCATCGCCAAGCTCGTCCCCGACATGCCCAGGGCTGAAGGCGCACGGCTGCGCCATGAGCTGGCCGCGTTCAAGAACGCCCAGGTCCTGCTCGCCATGGCGATGACAGTCCTCGGCTTCGGCGGCGTCTTCGCGGCCATCACCTACATCGCGCCGATGATGACCCATGTCGCCGGCTTCGCCGACGGCTCCGTGACTTGGCTGCTGGTCCTCTTCGGGCTCGGCATGGTCGGCGGCAACCTGATCGGCGGCAAGTACGCCGACCGCGCGCTGATGCCCATGCTGTACGTCTCCCTGGGCGCCCTGGCCGTTGTGCTCGCGCTCTTCACGTTCACCGCGCACAACAAGCTCCTCGCGGCCGTCACCATCGCGCTGATCGGCGCCCTGGGCTTCGCCACCGTCCCTCCGCTGCAGAAGCGTGTCCTCGACCAGGCACACGGCGCCCCGACGCTGGCCTCGGCCGTGAACATCGGCGCCTTCAACCTGGGCAACGCCCTCTCGGCCTGGCTCGGCGGCCTCGTCATCGCGGCCGGCTTCGGCTACACCTCCCCCAACTGGGTCGGCGCCGCCCTCGCCGCGGCCGCGCTGCTGCTCGCGTTCCTGTCGGCCGTACTGGAGCGCCGCGACGGAGCAGCCCCCGGCACCGTCGTCACGGGCACAGCGTCAGTCGAGCAGCGAGCCGCCGTACACCACTGAGCCAACCCAGGTGCGGGGTCAGGGCCGCCCTCGGCACAAGCCGCCCCGTGATAGCCCCTCTCAGCACCCACACCGTTCCACCTCAGCACCACGCCGCAAGGAGACCCCCTCATGAGCACCACCAACGCCGTCGCCCCGCTGACCACGCAGGATGCCGACGTACTCGTCGCAGCTGCCCACCAGGCCGCCGAGGCCGCCGGAGTGGACGTCAGCGTCACGGTCCTGGATGCCGGAGGCCATCTGCTCGCCTTCCGGCGCGACGACCGCGCGGTCCTGATCGCCGGGGAGACCAGCACCCGCAAGGCGTACACGGCACTCCAGCTCGACGCCCCTACCGCCGAGCTCGTCGACGCCGTACAGCCTGGTGGCCCCTTCCACACCCTGCCCACCGCGCTCGACCGACCGCTGCTCTTCATCGCAGGGGGCGTGCCGGTCCATCGGGACGGTCGGCTGATCGGGGCGATCGGGGTCGGCGGCGGCGCGCCGGAGCAGGATCACCAGTTCGCTACCGCCGCGATCGATGCTCTCGTCTGACAGCGCCTCCCTGTCGACGACGAAACGCCGGTTCCCAAAGGGGGACCGGCGTTACCCATGGGTGTCGCGACCCGTAGCTGAGTGCCTCAGCCGGCTGCCACCGTCAGTGGAGCGAAACGCCGGGTCCAGTCGCCCGGCAGTTCCGAGATGCCGTACGTCATGACCGCGTTGAAGGCGATGGAGGCCAGGCCGCGCTCCTTCGCCCAGGCGAGAAGCTCCTCATGGCGCACGTCGATGTCGGTGCGCAACGGGCGGTCGGTGTGGGCGGCGAGGGAGGTGATGAGGGCCTTCGCGGTCTCCGTGTCACGGGCGATCAGCGGGCCCACGACCTGCGTACTCATGTTGGGCCAGGCACCCGCGTATCCGATGATCCTGCCGTTCTCCTCGGCGACGCGCAGCTGGTCGGTGAATGCGGGCAACCGCGTGATGATGTGCGTGCGGTCGGCGCCGAACACCTCTTCATCCAGCCGGAGGATCGTGGTGAGGTCCTCGGCGGTGGCTGCCCGTGTGGAGACCTCGGGTGTCGATGCGCCGGGCTTGAAGTGCCCGCTCAGCATCTCTGCCCGGCCGGTGGCCTTGAAGCCGAGTTCCTCGTAGAGAGGGCGCCCCTTCGGCGTCGCGTGCAGTGTCAGCGGGGTCGTCCCCATCGCGGAGATGACGTGGTGCATCAGTCGGCGTCCGATCCCTCGGCGGGCATGCCGCTCGGCCACCAGGACCATGCCGATGGCCCCGAAGTCGGGTCGGTCCAGAGGCCCGTAGGTCGTGACAACGCAGGCGCTGACCAGGCCGCCGTCGGGGTCGTCGATGCCGTAGCCCTTCCCGGCTGTGAGGAGGAATCCCCACTTGTGTTCCTCGCGGGGCCAACCCCGGTCCTCGGACAAGTCGGCGCAGGCGGTGAGGTCGCGAACCGTCAGACGGCGGATGGGCAGAGCGGCGAGGAAAGGAGTCGGCACGCAGGTCAGGCTGTCTGACGACTGCCCTGGTCGTCCAGCTGTTTCCGGGGAGACGTACGAGCTTTTGGCCATGTCATGGCCGACCGCACAGCGTGCCGAGTGACGCCGGGTGTTTCACGTGAAACGTGGACGAACGGCGGGCGTCCGTCAGGAGAGCGTCCATCGGTGGCCGCGAAGGGAGTTCGGCGAGCGTTCGCCGAGCCAAATGGCATTCGCCGAGACAAGTGGCGCTCGCCGAGATAAGTGACGTTCGCCCGACCATGTGGCGATCACGGAGGCATGGGGGCTCCGCCGATTTCCTTCGATCGACGCCCGGCCCAGTGGTTCCCGATCTCCGCCCAAGGGAGCGACAGTGCCTCGCATTAGCCTCATGCCTCATGGCGAGACTTCATCTCTTCGACCTCGACGGCACGCTCCTGCACGGAACATCCGCCCCCGTGGAGATATCACGGCAACTCGGGCTGGAAGCGGAGACCGTGGCACTCGACCGGGAGATCTCGGCGGGGTTGATCGGGCCTCCGGAGTATGCGACGCGGGTGCACGCACTCTGGGCGGATCTCACCGAGGCCCATGTGACGACCGCTTTCGAGGGTGCTCCCTGGCTGGCCCGGATCCGTGACGTCTGGGAGGAGATCAGGGGACAGGGCGACTACTGCGCCGTCGTATCGCTCTCGCCCTCCTTCTTCGTGGAGCGGCTGACGGCTTGGGGCGCGCATGCGGCGTACGGTTCCCGTTTTCCAGCCGTGCCGTTCACGGAGCCCGTCGACCCGGCGGGAGTGCTCAGTGCCCCGGCCAAGGTCCGCATCGCCGACCGGCTCTGCGATGAGTTCGGGGTGACCCGTGCCGACTGTGTCGCCTATGGCGACTCGCTGTCGGACAAGGACCTGTTCGGTGCCGTCCCCGTTTCCGTCGCGGTCAACGCGGACCGTCATCTGGCCGGACTCGCGACCCACTCTTATATGGGGATGGATCTGTGGGAAGCCTATGAATTGGTGTGCAGCAGTCGGTAATCGAAGGAATTGCCCGTTCGCCTCCTCGCCCCATTAGTGAGAGAGCCAGGGGGGACTTGTGATCGGGGCGTCGGCCGGTAGGGTCGACTCCGGTTCGTGTCCGAGCTGTGATGCAGGCTCCCGGCGTGGAGCGAACGCAAGGCAACGCAGCCTAACGGGACGGAGAGATCGAAGACCCGCATTCTCGGGTATGGGGCCGAGGCGCCCATGCGCGGTGGGATGCTGCGGTGAGGGTGCTGCGGCCAATGTCACACTCTCGCCTTACTTGTCCGTACTGGGTACGAATGCGGGTTGAATGTGGCCTCCTTGGCCACGGCAACGAACGGGGAAAACAAGCCGCGCGGGGGAAGCAGGCACCTTCCGACTGAGGAAGTGCGCAGACCGACCGAAAGATGTTCGAGGCGAGGCACACCATGGACGCTCCGACCACCACGTCGGCCGACAACGGCACTTCCGGCGGCGGGGGCGGCTGGTTCATCCCGCGCAAGAAGCCGGCGACCGCCACTCCGGGCACCGAACAGGAGACGGCCGAGGGCCGCCGACTGACCGCGATGCGCCCGGTCGGCAGGACGGCGACGGGCACCGGCACGGCCCCGTCGGCCCAGGGGGACAGCACACAGACCGCCACGACGGACGGCCCGGCAGAGACGAACCTCGCGGACGACGGCTCCGGCCCCGGACCCGCCACATCGCATCCCGCCGCCCACCCCGCCCCGGAACCAGGCGCACCAGCAGCGATAGCGCCCCCCGCTCCGCCTGCCCCGAGTCACGTGGTTCCACCGTCGGCTCCTGCCCCGCCTGCCCCGAGTCACGTGGCTCCACCCCCGGCTCCCGCCCCGCCCGCCCCCAGCCACATGGCGCCTCCGCCGCCCCCCACCCCCGCTCCAGGCCAAGAGCTTCCCGCCTTCGCCGAGATACCGAGCCAGGAGCCCCTGGCCACGGCCCAGGCCACCACCGCGCGCCCCGCGATGTCGGGCCTCGCCTCGATGCCCCCGCCGTCCCCCCAACTGAGCGTTCCGGCCCAGCGCCCCGCCCCGGCCCAGCCCGCCTCCCCGGACGCCATGCTGATCCGCCGGACGATGGCCGAGGTCGGCCCCGTGGCCGACAAGGTCACCTCGTACTTCTACGCGCTGCTCTTCGTACGCCATCCCGACCTGCGCTCCCTGTTCCCGGCCGCGATGGACACCCAGCGCGACCGGCTGCTCAAGGCCCTGCTCACCGCCGCCGAGCACATCGACAACAAGCCCGTCCTTGTCGAGTACCTGCAGAACCTCGGCCGCGGCCACCGCAAGTACGGCACGCGGGCCGAGCACTACCCGGCCGTCGGTGAATGCCTCATCGGCTCGCTGAGCAAGTACGCCGCCGGCGTCTGGGACGGGGAGATGGAAGCCGCCTGGGTCCGGGCGTACACGACGATCTCGCAGGTCATGATCGACGCTGCCGCGGCGGACGAACTGCGCGCCCCCGCCTGGTGGTACGCGGAGGTCGTGTCGCACGAACTCAGGACCTCGGACATCGCGGTCCTCACCGTCCGCCCCGACCAGCCCTACCCCTTCCTCGCCGGGCAGTACACGAGCCTGGAGACGCCCTGGTGGCCCAGGATCTGGCGGCACTACTCCTTCGCCTCCGCGCCCCGCTCGGACGGCCTGCTGACGTTCCATGTGAAGGCCGTGCCCGCGGGCTGGGTCTCCAACGCGCTGGTGCACCGCGCCCGGCCGGGGGACATCGTCCGGCTCGGCCCGCCGGCCGGTTCGATGACCGTCGACCACACCACGGACAGCGGTCTGCTCTGCCTGGGCGGAGGCACCGGTATAGCGCCCATCAAGGCACTGGTCGAGGACGTCGCCGAGCACGGTGAACGGCGGCCGGTCGAGGTCTTCTACGGTGCCCGCACCAATCAGGACCTGTACGACATCGACACGATGCTCAGGCTCCAGCAGTCCCACCCGTGGCTGGAGGTCCGCCCCGTGGTGGACCAGCACGGACTGCTCCAGCTTCCGCACGCCATACGGGAGTTCGGGCCCTGGATCGAGTACGACGTCTATGTCTCCGGACCGCCCGGCATGATCCGCAGCGGGGTGGACGCGCTGAGGGACATCGGCATCCCGACCGATCGCATACGCCATGACTCGGTGGAGGAACTCGCCCCCACCGGGAGCTGACGAGCTCTTGCCGCAGCCGCAGCCGCAGCCGCAGCCGCAGCCGCAGCCGCAGCCGCAGCCGCAGCCGCAGCCGCAGCCGCAGCCGACCGGCGGTATCAGCCCAGGTCGGGGGCGTGCATGGCGCGGACGCCCTCGATGTTCCCGTCCAGGTAGTGCCGTAGCGACAGCGGGACGAGATGGACAGAGGCGATCCCGACCCGGGTGAACGGCACCCGCACGATCTCGTACTCGCCGATGGGCTCGTCCACCTCGGGTCCGTGCCGCAAGGACGGGTCCATCGACTCCAGTCTGCAGACGAAGAAGTGCTGTACCTTCACCCCGGTCGCCCCACCGTCCTCGCCGATGTGCTCGACGGTGTCGACGAAGCAGGGCACCACATCGATGATCTTGGCACCGAGCTCCTCGTACACCTCACGGTGCAGGGCGTCGACGACAGTCGTGTCCGTCGGCTCGACCCCGCCACCGGGTGTGAGCCAGTAGGGATCCATGCCGGGCTTGGTGCGCTTGATCAGGACCAGGTCGTCGCCGTCCAGCAGAACGGCGCGGGCGGTGCGCTTGACCACGGGTCGGACGGTCATGGGAGAAATGTGGCCCGGCTGGTTCCACGTGAAACATCGCGAAGCGTCACCGGTCGAGCCCATGGCGTGACGGCCACGAAATCCCTGCTCAAGCCCAGTGGGAGGCGGGACTCAAGTCAGCTGGAAATCGCAGCTCAAGCCCAGTCCGAAGCCGCCCGCAACAGCCACTCGTGGGCACGCGCGATGTGCGACATCGCCAGCGTGCCGGTGCGGACCACCAGGAAGTACGTCCGCAGGGGCGGCACCGGCGGTTCGTGCAGGGCGATGACATGGCCGCGCTCCAGGGCGGTCGAGCACAGATAGCGGGGCAACACCGCGAGCCCGGCCCCCGCGGTCGTACAGGCGAGGACCGCGCGCAGGTCGGGGACGATCACAGTGCCTGGAGCGGCGGGACGGGAGTCGTAGACCGAAGCCCAGTAACGGGAGACGAAGGGCAGGGACTCGTGCACCTCCACCACCGGGATGTCCTCCAGTGCGTGCGCGCCCTTGCTGTGCAGCACGCCCGCGCCGATCCCGTCGGCCCAACGGGGAGCGGCGATCAGGACGTGTTCCTCGTCGCAGAGCGGAGTCGCGGTGAGCAGAGCGCCGCGTGGACGGGCCGTACTGATGGCCAGATCATGATGCCCGGCGGCGAGTCCTTCGAGTATCTCCTCGGCGTTGCCGAAGGATGCGCGCAACGCGAAGCCCTGGCCGTCCTCGCTGGTCAGCGCGGTGAGCGCGGGCAGCGCCCGCTCGGCGGTGAACTCAGGTGGGCCGGCGAGGTGCAGGGACCGTAAGGAGGACTCGTCGTCGAGGCCGGTCTCGGCGATCTCCACCAGGGCGTCAAGGTGCGGGGCTGCCTTGTGGGCGAGCTCGTCGCCGATGGTCGTCGGTGTCACCCCGCGGGCCTGCCGCAGAAACAGCGGGCGGCCCAACTGCCGTTCCAGGGTGCGGATCTGTGACGTCACGGCCGGTTGTGACAGGCCGAGCAGCGCGGCGGCGCGGGTGAAGGAGCCGGCCCGGTGCACGGTCACAAAGGTGCGCAACAAGGCCAGATCCATGCGACGCCCTCCCTGTCCCCGCCCTTCTCCCCGCCCTCAGGGAAGGGCCCAACTATAAATAAGTCGATAGGTCGCTGTCGCTACTGTGATTGGACACTGACAGAGAGTCAACTAGCCTTGTTCGCGCGGTTCTTCGCGCGCAGAACCGAGGGCGGTCCGAGCCACGAGGGGGGAGGCTCGGACCGTCCGTTCTACGTAGCCGGACAGCGGCGGACGCGGGGGCACCCCGGGTCAGTGCCCCGATTCGTCCAGTGCATGCAGCACATCCGCCACCAGGTCCTCGGGATCCTCCGCGCCGACCGACATTCGGACGAAGCCGTCCGGTACGGCGTCGCCGCCCCAGCGTCCGCGCCGCTCGGCCGTGGACCGCACCCCGCCGAAGCTGGTCGCGTCGTCGACGAGCTTCAGGGCGTTCAGGAAACGCTCGGCACGCGCGCGCGTGGGCAGCGTGAAGGAGACCACGCAGCCGTAGCGCCGCATCTGCTGCGAGGCGATCGGGTGCGAGGCATCGCCGGGCAGCCCCGGATAGCGCACCCCGAGCTCCTCCGGCCAGTCCCGCAGCGCCTCGGCGACCGCCAGGGCATTGGCGTTCTGCCGCTCCACACGCAGATGGAGGGTGGCGAGGGAACGGTGCGCGAGCCAGGCCTCCATGGGCCCCGGAATCGCCCCGACGATCTTGCGCCAGCGCCGTACGGCGGTCATGGCGTCGGCGTCGCGTCCGGTGACGTATCCCAGCAGCAGGTCGCCGTGTCCGGTCAGCTGCTTGGTGCCGCTGGCCACCGAGAAGTCGGCACCGAGCTCCAGCGGACGCTGCCCGAGCGGCGTCGCAAGCGTGTTGTCGACGGCGACGAGGGCGCCACGCGCGTGTGCCTCCGAGACCAGGTGTCGGATGTCGCACACGTCGAGACCGGGGTTGGACGGCGTCTCGATCCACAGCAGCTTCGCGCCGTCCAGGACGCCGAGCTGGGCGTTCCCGCCGGTCGGCGCCGTGCGCACCTCGATGCCGTACGCCTCCAACTGCCCGCGCACCAGGGGCAGCGCCTGATAGCCGTCGCTGGGCAGGACGACCGCGTCCCCGGCGCGCAGCTGGGAGAAGAGCACCGACGAGATGGCGGCCATGCCCGACGCGAAGACCAGCGTCTCGACGCCGTCCTCCCCCGACGCCTCCAACTCGCCGATGGCGCGCTCCAGATGGGTCCAGGTCGGGTTGTCGTCGCGGCCGTAGGTGTACGGTCCCGTGGGCTCGCCAGGCAGGTGGTAGTGGGCGGCGAACACCGGGCCCGGCAGAGTGGGCTCGTACTTGGCCGGCTCCGGTAGCCCGGCCCGCACCGCGCGCGTGCCGTCTCCGTCGCCGTAGGGCGGCCCCTGCGCCCGTGTGCCGCTCATGCCGCCCGTCCCTCCACCTGCTCGCGAACCGCCGCGAGCAGGTCCGTGCTTGCCGCCTCCACCATCTCCAGGCACTCCTCGAAGCCGTCCCGGCCGCCGTAGTACGGGTCCGGCACGTCCAGGTCGTCGCCGGCCGCGGGGTCGTAGGAACGCAGCAGGCGCACCTTCGCCGCGTCCTCCGGGGAGGGCGCGAGGCGGCGCAGGGCCTTGAGGTGGCCGGCGTCGAGCGCGATGACGAGGTCGAGGCGGGCGAACCAGGACTGCTGGAACTGCCGGGCCGCGTGGCCGCTGTCGTAGCCGTGCTCTTCGAGGACGGAGGCGGTACGCGGGTCGGCCGGGTCGCCCTCGTGCCAGCCGCCTGTGCCGGCGCTGTCGACCTCGACGAGTCCGCCGAGCCCGGCCTCTTCGACACGGGCGCGGAAGACGGACTCGGCCATCGGGGAGCGGCAGATGTTGCCGGTGCAGACGAAGCAGACGCGGTAGGTCATCGGATGCTCAGTCCCCGTCGGGCAGGGCGAGGTTGAGCGCCCAGGAGACGATCGAGATGATCAGGCCGCCGACCACGGCCGTCCAGAAGCCCTCGACATGGAAGCTCAGGTCGAGCTTGTCGGCGAACCACGAGGTCAGCAGCAGCATCAGCGCGTTGACGATCAGGGTGAACAGGCCGAGCGTCAGGATGAGCAGTGGCAGGCTCAGGAGCTTGACTATTGGCTTCACCAGGAAGTTCACCACGCCGAAGATCAGCGCGACGAGGACCAGGGTGCCGACCTTCTTGCCCGTGCTGTCACCGGTGAGGGTGATCTTGTCGAGCAGCCAGACGGCGACCGCCAGGGCGCCCGCGTTGGCGATCGTCTTGACTACGAAATTCTTCATGTGTCTGATCGTGGCAGACGAAATCGGCCATGAGCACGGGGATGAGGGCGGACGACTGCGATGAAGGCATTCCGGCTGGATGAACTGGAGGCGGAGCGCGCCGCCAACGAGGGCGCCTACCTGCAGTTTCTGCGGGAGCGGAACATGTCGGTCGGTCTGTACGCGCTCAACGCCGGCGAGCACGATCCACAGAAGCCGCACAATCAGGACGAGGTCTACTTCGTTGTGAGCGGCCGCGCGCAGATCACCGTCGGCATGGAGACCACGCAGGTGGCGCGGGGCAGCGTGGTGTACGTGCCGGCCGGGGTCGCCCACAAGTTCCACCACATCAGCGAGGATCTGAGGGTGCTCGTGGTGTTCTCTCCGCCTGAGAGCTGACCCTCGGTCTCGGGGTTCCCTAGGGGATCGATCAGGGGAGGACAAGGGCTGCGAGGCCCCCGCCGGGGCACCTGCCCGCCCTAGCATCGAGTGCAGGGAATCAGCAGATTCGCAGAATCAGGACCCGGCTCAGGACGGGCGGAGAGGTAAGGACGAGGGCGATGCGTGAGATCTTCGCAGGACTGCCGTGGTGGGTGAAGTGGATCGCGGTGCCGGTCATCGCTCTGGTTGTGTTCGGCGGGCTGATAGCCAGCGTCGTCGGGTTCGTCATCGGACTGCTTTTCAAGGTGCTGGTGTTCGTGGCCCTGGTCGGTGGACTGATCTACGTCGTACGGAAGTTCACGTCGAGCTCCTCGTCGCGCAGCGACTGGTGAGGGCTGTGAGGGCCGTGGGAACCGGGAGGCGGTAACAGGAATCACCGGTTCCCTCGGGCGAGGGAAGTTTCCCGAGCAGGGCGTCAGCGCGCGGTGACGGACGAATAGAGTCCGGAAATCGACGCGGGGGACGACCCCGCGAGCGGCGTGCACCCCTCCCGTGTTTCCCAGCACGGGTTCCCCCCTCGCGCTTCGGGAGTAACCCTTGGCCACGGTTGACACCGCACTCTCAGGACCCCACGCACCCCTACGACGACCGCCGTCCTCAGTACCCCAGGTACCGCGGCAGGCGTCCCCGACACCCCCACCGACACCCCCCGAGCAGCCGCACTCCGCGACGCTCATCGGGTCCGTCCAGCGCGCGATGCGCCTGCTGGAATGCGTCGCCGGGCACGAGTACGGCGCTCCCGCCAAGCAACTCGCCCGCGAGACGGGCCTGGCGCTGCCCACCGCGTACCACCTGTTGCGCACCCTGGTGCACGAGGGCTATCTGCGCCGCGACAAAGGGCTGTTCTTCCTCGGCGAAGCCGCTGTGCGGCTGAGCAGCAGCGGAGCCCAGCAGAAACGTCGCAGCACGGTCGCCGACGCGCTCGCCCAGTGCCGTGACGCCATCGGCGTCCCCGTGTACTACGCCCTCTACCGCGACGGCGAGATCGAGGTCATGTGCGTCTCCGACAGCCCGAGCACTCCGGCGGTCGAGGAGTGGGCCGACTTCCGTGAGACGGGCCATGCGCACGCCATCGGCCAGTGTCTGCTGTCCCAGCTGGACGAGGACGCCCGCCGGGACCACCTCGCCCGCCATCCTGTGCAGGCCATCACGCCGTACACGGTGCGCGACAGCCGCACCCTGCTGCGACGCCTGGAACGGATCCGGCGAATGGAGACGGTGACCGAGCGCCAGGAGTACGCGCTGGGCACGGTGTGCGCAGCGATCCCGATCACCGTGGGCACCACGGCCGCGACGATGGCCATTTCCCTGCCGGCCCATCAGGGCGACCGACTGCTGTCGGCGGCGCGGCAGCTGCAGGACGAGGTCGGGCGGCTCCTGGGGTCACTCTCGATCTCTATCAGTATGTGAAAACTCACTCCTTGTGATCTCTCGTGTACGTTCAGCAAGATTCCACCAGTGTCGGGTTCCGTTCCCGGCCAGTCGAAGGCAAACGACGGGGTAGGCGATGCGCGAGTCCGTACAGGCAGAGGTCATGATGAGCTTTCTCGTCTCGGAGGAGCTTTCCTTCCGCATCCCGGTGGAGCTGCGCTACGAGACCTGCGATCCCTATGCCGTACGTCTGACCTTCCATCTGCCCGGCGATGCCCCGGTGACCTGGGCATTCGGCCGCGAGCTGCTGGTCGACGGGGTGGGTCGGCCGTGCGGGGAGGGCGATGTACGGGTCTCCCCGGCGGGTTCCGAGACGCTGGGTGACGTTCTGATCCGCCTTCAGGTCGGTGCCGACCAGGCGCTGTTCCGCTCCTCGGTGGCCCCGCTCGTGGCCTTCCTGGACCGCACGGACAAGCTGGTGCCGCTCGGGCAGGAGGGTACGCTCGCCGACTTCGACGCCCACCTCGACGAGGCCCTGGACCGCATCCTGGCGGAGGAGCAGAGCGCCGGCTGAAGCGGCGCACCGGAGAGGGTGGTGGCGTAACGCTTCAGCGGCGCACAAGGGGCGCGTGGGAGCGCTTCCTCAACGCCGGGTGTGCTTCGCGCTCCGCCGGACGGGCGGCACCGACTGACCCGGCTCGGAGGCCGTATGCGCCACCGCTCCGCTGTCGTCACCGTCGTCACCGCTTCGTCGCGCCGCCGCCGTCATCGCCTGGCCGCTGCGACTGGCGTCTCGTCACCGCTTCCGCCGGCGCCCACGCCCCCCGCCGCGTCCCGAGGCCGCCTGCGCACCCGCCGAGGCCGGCTGGGAGCCCGTCGGCGCCGTCGCCTTCTCCGGCCGGTCGGCCGAGACCACGAGGGCCGCGAGGGCCGTGGTGACCGGCACCGAGGCGACCAGGCCGATGGAGCCGACCAGCGTGCGCACGATCTCCTCGGCCACCAGCTCACTGTTGGCGACCGTGCCGACGCCGCTCTGCGCGATCGAGAAGAGCAGCAGCAACGGCAGCGCGGCGCCCGCGTAGGCGAGGACGAGCGTGTTGACCACGGACGCGATGTGGTCGCGGCCGATCCGGATGGCTGAGCGGTATAGCCCACGCCAGCCCATCGTCGGGTTGGCCTCGTGCAACTCCCAGACCGCGGAGGTCTGGGTGACCGTCACATCGTCGAGGACACCGAGGGAACCGATGATGACGCCGGCCAGCAGCAGACCGCTCATGTCGATCGACGGGTACAGCCCGTGGATCAGCCCGGTGTTGTCGTCCGTGTTGCCGGTGAGTGCGGCCCAGTCGATGAACCCCGAGCCCAGGAGGCCGATCAGGAGCAGCGAGAGCAGCGTGCCGAGCACCGCCACGGACGTACGGGCGGACAGGCCGTGGCACATGTAGAGGGCGATCAGCATGATCGCACTCGCCCCGACCACCGCCACCACCAGCGGGTTCGAGCCCTGGAGGATCGCCGGCAGGATGAAGAAGGTCAGCACCATGAAGCTGATGGCCAGCGCGACCAGCGCCATGACACCGCGCATCCGGCCCACCACCACGACGGCGAGCGCGAAGATGCCGGCGAGCAGCATCATCGGGAACCCACGGTTCACATCGGTGACCGAGTACTGCAGGTCCTTGGGCGCGGAGGGCTCGTACGCGACCACGACCTCCTGGCCCTCGTGCAACTGCCGTGACTGGTCGGGCTGCACGATCTCGGTGAACGTACGGCCCTTGTCCTTGCCCGTGTCGACGCGGATCGTCGCCTTCTTGCAGGTGCCCTTCTCCTGCTGCACGGCGGAGGAACCCTCGGCGGTGGAGGTGTCACCGGTCGGCGGCACTCCAGAGGCCCCCACGTCCTTGCAGCTCAGCTCGACCACCTTGGTGACCGTGGCCTGCTGGGTCTGCCGGTCGAAGCCGACCCCCGTGCGCTCGTGCGGCGGGGCACCACCCGGCCACAGCACCGCGAGCCCCACCACCACCGCCGCGGCGAACGGGATCAGGATCGCCGCGATGACCTTGCGCAGATGCCGGGAGACGGGCGCCGCAGGACCGTGGGCGTGACTGTGCCCATGCCCATGCCCGTTACCTTGACCGTGATCGTCCCCGCCACCGTCACCGCCGCCGCGCGGGCCGCCGTGTCCGACACCGTGCCCTTGACCAGCACCGACACCGTGATTGTGCTCGTCACCCGGGCCGAACCCGCGCCCTGGTGAGCCGCTGGATCCCGGACCGTGCTCATGTTGGCCACCGGCCCTGGGGCCGTGCTCGTGCCAGCCGCCGGCCCCAGTCATGTGATTGCCAGTCGTCTGATCGCCGGCCGACTGGCCTTCGTGACCGCCGCCCACAGGGCCCCGGCCGTATCCACCGTCGTATCTCCCTCCGGTGACCCCTGAACCCCGGCCGTCTGTACGGTCGTTGCCCCGCACGGGGCCGTTTCCGGCGCCGGATCCACGGGGCCGCTCGGGCGGTGGGTACGGAGGTTCATGCGTCGAGGTCACCGCCCGATCATCGCAAGAACGACTGGGGCCCTCTGTTCACCGCGCCCGAATTGACGCTAGCGTGGTGCCACCTTTGTACACGCGGGAGCTCGGAGCACCGGGCTGAGAGGGCGCTGACCTCCGTCCCAGCGATGTTTCACATGAAACATCACTCACCACGAGTGATGTTTCACACGAAACGTCGGCAGACGGATACCGCTGCGTCGACCGCCGAACCTGTTACCGGGTAATGCCGGCGTAGGGAGTAGGTCTCATGACCATCAAGGACGCGCGCACGCCTGCCTCCAGCCAGGACGAACAGCCCATTCAGGGTGAAACGTCCCCGGAGGCCGGGAAGTCCATCGGCTGGCACAAGGCGTATGTCGAGGGTTCACGCCCTGACCTGCGGGTGCCGGTCCGCCAGGTGCACCTCACCAACGGGCAGTCGGTCACGCTGTACGACACGTCGGGCCCGTACACCGATCCACTGACCGATACCGACGTCCGCAGGGGGCTGCCCCCGCTACGGGAGAACTGGATCATCGCCCGGGGCGACACCGAGGAGTACGCGGGGCGCCCCGTTCGTCCCGAGGACGACGGGATCAAGCACACCTCGCCGCGCGGTGGCCTGCGCAACCTCGACGCCGTCTTCCCCGGACGGCCGCGCCAGCCTCGTCGCGGCCGCGACGGCACGGCGGTCACCCAGCTCGCCTACGCGCGACGCGGCGAGATCACGCCCGAGATGGAGTACGTGGCCATCCGGGAGAACGTCTCCCCCGAAGTGGTCCGCGACGAGATCGCCGCGGGCCGGGCTGTGCTGCCCGCCAACGTCAACCACCCGGAGATCGAGCCGATGATCATCGGCAAGCGGTTCCTGGTGAAGGTCAACGCCAACATCGGCAACTCCGCGGTCACCTCCTCCATCGAGGAAGAGGTCGAGAAGATGACCTGGGCGACCCGCTGGGGCGCCGACACGGTCATGGACCTGTCGACCGGCCGCAACATCCACACCACCCGCGAGTGGGTGTTGCGCAACTCCCCCGTGCCCATCGGCACCGTGCCGCTCTACCAGGCGCTGGAGAAGGTCGACGGCCGCGCCGAGGAGCTGACCTGGGAGATCTACAAGGACACGGTCATCGAGCAGGCCGAGCAGGGCGTGGACTACATGACGGTCCACGCGGGTGTGCGCCTGCCGTACGTGCCGCTCACCGCCAACCGCAAGACCGGCATCGTCTCGCGCGGCGGCTCGATCATGGCCGCGTGGTGCCTGGCGCACCACAGGGAGTCGTTCCTGTACGAGAACTTCGAGGAACTCTGCGAGATCCTCGCGGCGTACGACGTCACGTACTCGCTGGGCGACGGCCTCAGGCCGGGCTCGATCGCGGACGCCAACGACGAGGCGCAGTTCGCTGAGCTGCGCACGCTCGGGGAACTCAACCGGATCGCGAAGCGCTTCAATGTTCAGACCATGATCGAGGGCCCGGGACATGTCCCGATGCACAAGATCAAGGAGAACATCGACCTTCAGCAGGAGATCTGCGATGAAGCTCCGTTCTATACGCTCGGCCCGCTGACCACGGACGTCGCTCCGGCGTACGACCACATCACCTCCGGCATCGGTGCCGCGATGATCGCCTGGTGGGGCACGGCCATGCTCTGCTACGTGACGCCCAAGGAGCACCTGGGCCTGCCCAACCGTGACGACGTCAAGACGGGCGTGATCACCTACAAGATCGCCGCCCACGCGGCCGACCTCGCCAAGGGACACCCCGGCGCGCAGGAGTGGGACGACGCGTTGTCCGACGCCCGCTTCGAGTTCCGGTGGGAGGACCAGTTCAACCTGGCTCTCGACCCGGACACGGCACGGGAGTTCCACGACGAGACACTGCCGGCCGAGCCCGCCAAGACGGCCCACTTCTGCTCCATGTGCGGGCCGAAGTTCTGCTCGATGAAGATTAGCCAAAGCATCACAAAGCAGTTCGGTGGTGCGGCTGAGGGGGCGTCGCCCGACGAGGTCGCCGAGGGCATGCTCCAGAAGTCGAAGGAGTTCGCGGCCAGCGGGAACCGGGTGTACCTGCCGATCGCCGACTGAACCTGACCTGCGAGTAGTCCGCGTTCCCGGCCTGGCCATGGCCGAGTTGGGGATGCGGGCCCCTCGTCTGGAATCCGGTTCCCCACTGGCCGCATATGTTGGCGGCCGTCGCCGGGCGTCGGCGACGGCCGCCGGCGCGCGGACCTCGTCCCCCCTGTCGTGAGCGAGGTCCTCGCGCGCGGATCGTCCTCACGGCTGATCGGGGCGACGCGGGAGTGTGCCCCAATTCGAGAACAGGCCGGGAGAACGAGGGGCGGAGTCCGTTCATGTCCATTGCGGGACTGGGGCTCCGGCCTCCTGACGAGTGTGTCTTTCCTGACCCGGGGGCACGGGGTCGGCGATGGCCCGTTGCACAGGCCGGTGCTGCTGCTTCGATGAGCAGTACGTCTCCCGTGACAGCCTAGAGCGAGCGGCACGGAGGGCAAGAGTCCGATCCAGCCTCTGGGGGAACACATCCGCCCTGGCGCGCGTCCGTTCTCAGTCCGCGGATGTACCGCTGTCGAGTGCCTCGTCCAGCGTGCCTGTCAGTGCGAAGACCTGGCTGAGTCCGACGATCCGGAGCAGCTTGCGGATGACGGGGTGGGGGCAGACGAGGGTCAGGTGTCCGCCCCGTTCCTCGACGCGTCGTCGTGCGCGGCACAGCAGCCTCAGCCCAGAGCAGTCCAAGAACTCGACAGGACTCAGATCGATCACGAGCAAGGTTTCCGGGCGGCCCGTCGTCGCGTCCAGCTGTGCGGAGATGCGGAGGGCGACGGCGATGTCGATGTCACCGAGCAGCTCGATGATCGTTCGTCCTGCCGTCTCGTAAGTGCGAACGTTCTGGGTGGGAGGAGCGGCGTTCCCGGGCATGGCGACATCACCGTGGGTTCAGGGAGCTGCCCGCGTCAGTACCGAAGCGGGCGACGACGAAGGTCCACAGTCACCGGGAGCACGGGTGACGACAACGCGACCCTAGGACGATGCACACCTGAGGCGGGCCGAGATTCAAACAGAAACGCTTCACCCGCAAGAGCGTTCCTTCTTTGGAAGGAAATATCTTCGGATTCCATTGACAAGCGCCCAGGGGGTAGGTCTGAAGCGCCGCCCGCCGCTGTGCCTGCTGTGTCGGCTGCTTGCACGTCTCACCGGTCGGCCCAGATTTCGATAGGCTCATGGTGTGACGGCCGACCAGCCATCCACGGATCACTACGGCATCGTTGCCGTCGCGTCCTCCGCGGGCGGTATCCAAGGGCTGAGTGTGCTGCTCGGGGCACTGGGCCCAGATCTGCCGGTGCCGGTGCTGGTCGTCCAACACCTCGATCCCCGGCACCGGACGGTGCTTGCCGAGGTCCTTGCCCGCCGTACCGTGCTTCGGGTCAAGCTCGCCGAGGCGGAGGAGCGTGCGCTGCCCGGCACCGTCTACATTGCCCCGCCCGACCGGCACCTCCTCGTCGGCTCCGAGGGCGTCATGACCCTGACCAGCACCGAGCTCGTCCACTTCGTACGTCCCTCCGCTGACCTCCTTTTCGAGTCGGTCGCCGGTGCCTACGGGGCGGAGGCGATCGCCTGCGTGCTTACCGGGACCGGCAGAGACGGCGCCATGGGGGTCGAGGCCGTGAAGTCGCGCGGCGGCACCGTGATCGTCCAGGATCCGCAGTCCGCGGATTTTCCGGGTATGCCGCAGGCGGCGATGGACACAGGAGGGGTGGACTTCGTGCTACCTCTTGAGGAGATCGCCGCGGTCGTGCGCGGACTTGTCGGGGCTAAGAGGCAGTGATGGGTTGATGGGCGAACCACGGGACGCCGGGGACAAAGAGGTGCTGGAGGAACTGCTCGGGTTCATCCGGGAGGCCCGCGGCTTCGACTTCACCGGATACAAGCGCTCCACGCTGGCCCGGCGCATCCACAAGCGGATGACCGACGTCGGCATCGGCTCCTACCTGGATTACCAGGATCTCCTGGAGACCAATTCGGACGAGTTCGATGCCCTCTTCAACACGATCTTGATCAACGTCACCTCCTTCTTCCGCGACCCGGAGGCATGGACCTTTCTCCAGAACAAGGTCGTCTCCGAGCTCCTCGTGTCCCTCGCACCGGACTATGAGATCCGGGTATGGAGCGCGGGCTGCTCCAGCGGTGAGGAGCCGTACTCGCTGGCGATCATGTTCGCGGAGGCACTCGGTCTCGACGAGTGCCTGCGCCGGGTCAAGATCTACGCCACGGATGTCGACGAGGAGGCGTTGCGCGAGGCCCGGTCGGGGCTGTACCCGGCGAAGTCCCTGGAACCGCTCTCCGCGGATCTGCGGGAGAAGTACTTCGAGCAGAGCGGTACGCAGTTCACCTTCCGACCCGATCTACGGCGGCGTGTGATCTTCGGGCGCCACGACATCACCCGGGACGCCCCGATCTCCCGGCTCGATCTGCTGGTCTGCCGCAACACCCTGATGTATTTCAACGTCGAGGCCCAGACGCAGATCGTCGACCGATTCCACTTCGCCCTGCGCCCGAACGGTTGCCTCTTCCTGGGCAAGGCGGAGATGCTGCTCAACGACGCCGAGCGGTTCGAGGTCGTGAACATGCGCCAGCGCGTCTTCCGACGCCGGGCCGGCGACACCGCGCTGCCGTACCACCCGACACCCTTGAAGATCAGATCGGGCGTGGGCGTCGAACTGCACTCTGTCGCGCACGCCCGTCAGCTGCGTGGCCTCGTCCTCGATGCCGGACCGGTCCCGTCGATCGCCCTCGACAGCGACGGAACCGTCGTGGTGATCAACAGTCAGGCGAGGATCCAATTCGGCCTGAGCACCACCGACATCGGCCGTCCCGTTCAGGACCTGGAAATCTCCTACCGCCCGGTCGAACTCCGCTCCCTGATCGACCAGTCCACGCACGAGCGCCGGACCCTGCGGGTCAACGGGGTCGAGCGCAGGATGGGCGAGGACGTCCAGTACTTCGACATCCTCATCCAGCCGCTTTCCGGGCCCAGCGGCGTGCACGTCGCCACCACGATCTCCTTCACCGATGTCACCGTCGCCACGCAGTTGAAGGCCGAGGTCAAGAGGATCCGGGAGGACCTGGAGACGGCGTACGAGGAACTGCAGTCCACCAACGAGGAGTTGGAAACCACCAACGAGGAACTCCAGTCCAGTATCGAAGAGCTGGAGACGACCAACGAGGAACTGCAGTCCACCAACGAGGAGTTGGAAACCACCAACGAAGAGCTCCAGTCGGGCAACGAGGAGCTGGAGACGATGAACGAGGAAATGCGCATCCGCACCGACGAACTGGACGAGGCCAGGGCGTTTCTGGAAGCGGTTCTGACGAGCATCGCGGCGGGAGTGGTGGTCCTGGACAAGGATCTGAAGGTCAGGAGCTGGAACCGGGGTGCTGTCGACCTGTGGGGACTGCGCGCCGACGAGGTGATGGAAGAGCCCTTCTTCGAGCTGGACTTCGGGTTGCCCACAGATGAGCTGCTTCCCGTCGTGCAGCGGTGCCTGGAGACCCGCCAGCGCTCCGGCCCGGTCGCTGTGGAGGCCCTGAGCCGCATCGGCCGACCCATCACCTGCGATGTTTTCTTCTCCCCGTTCGGCGTACACAACGGCGGTGTCGTCCTGATGATGGAAGAGAGCCGGAGTGGTACCCCCGCCTGACTCCGCGGCGTAATGTGAGCCGCATGGACCCGCAGGGGCACGAGGAGCACCTCGGCCTGGCAGCAGTGGCACGACGTCGGGCCGCGCTGGCCCGCGAGCGCGCGGAGCGGGCGGAGGCGGCCGCCCAGCGGCATGAACTCCTGGCAAAGGAACCCGGACGGGACTTCCACGCCCAGATCGCTCAGACGCACCGCAGAACAGCCGCGTGTCACCGTGCGTCGCAGCGGCTCCAGGAGGACTTCGCCCTCCGCGCGGCGCAATGGGACCGGGGGTACGGCACCCGACCGCGGTTCATGACCGGTGTCGCCGAGGCATGCGGCATGAGCAGCGCGGCAGTCACGCTGGTCGACGCCGGCCAGAACCAGCTCGCCATCGCGGTGTCTGACGAACAGTCCCGGGCAGCCCAGGAACTGGAGTACGTGCTCGGCGACGGGCCGACTCGTGACGCGGCGTCGGCACGCCGTCCGCTCCATGTGTCCGGGCGGGCGATCGAGGCACGCTGGCCCGGCTACGGTGTCGGCCTCGCTTCCCTGGGTCTAGCCTCGGTGGCAGCCCTACCGCTCCCGTCGCAGGACCGATGTATGGGGGTGCTGACGGTCTTCGATCCACGGCTCGCACCCGTGAGACGCGCCGACCTCACAGAAGTCGCCGCCGCCCTCACCCGCATCGTGCTCCTCGGCCCCGACGCCGACGCGGGCCTCTATGGCGAAATTGACATCCGCGCCATCGTTCTCCAGGCGACGGGCATGCTTTCCGAGCAGCTCGGTCGCCCCGTCGCCGACGCGCTGGCGCTCATCAAGGCCCGGGCGTTCGCTGAGGACGTATCCATCGAGACAATCGCCCGGCAGATCGTGCACGGAGACCTGAAACTCAGCTGAAGAGGTGCCATGACGCCCGAACAGCGGCTGGCCGATGTATTCGTGGCCTTGGCCGGTAGCACAGCTGACGGTCCGTTGGACGTGCACGGAACCCTCTCCGTCCTGGCGAACCGTGCACCGCCCCTGCTCGGCGCCTGCGCCGCGACCGTGGTGTTCGCCCCCGACGGCTACGAGACGGCGCAGGTGACAGGCTCGCAGCCCGAACTGTTCCGTCTGGAACACGAAGCCGTCGGGTGGCGCGAAGGCCCCGGACACGACTGCCACCACGCCCGCAGACGTGAAAACCAGGCGTCGCTCGACAACCTCCCCGCCAGGCAACGCTGGCCGCACTACACTCCCCAGGCTCTGCGACTGGGGTACACGCGCGTGGCGGCTCTCCCCATGCGCGAACCCACCGGAACGAGCGGAGCCCTCGTCCTACTGTCCAGCGAACGGCGCCGCTTCGCCCCGGACGCACTCGCGCTTGGCCAGTCCATGGCGGACTTCACGGCCGTCATCCTGGAACGTGCTCGCGAAGCCGACCGCAGCCAGACACTTACCGCCCAACTTGAGCAGGCGCTCACCGGCCGAGTGATCATCGAACAGGCCAAGGGCATGCTCGCGTCCCGCAGAGGGGTGACCGTGGACGAGGCCTTCGACCTCTTGCGCAAACACGCCCGTTCACGTCAGCGTTTGGTGAGGGATGTGGCCCGCGAGGTGGTTGATGGTCATGGGGATACCGGTACGACCGATGCCTCGTTGTGACACCTGGTGACTACCTGGATCTGCTGGACGACCTCGCCAACACGGCGGGGCCCGGGCCGAGATCGAGGAGGGCATGGCTCAGAAGCCGAGGGAGTTCGCGGCGGCGGGCAACCGGGTGTACCTGCCGATCGTGGACTGACGTCGACGTCGTGACCCGGGGCGCAATGCCCCGGCGTCCGGCGTGCTGCCCGGCTGTCGGGTGCGCTGTCCTGTTGCCGGGCGTGCTGTCCCGTTCGGGCGTGCTGCCAGGCGTTGGCTTGCGCCTCCCCGAGGAGGTTTCCCCGGGGCTCCGTCGAGGCGGAGGGTCCCCTGACAGAGGGCTCTCCTACGGCGGGGGCGCAAGCCGAGGGGCTACTCCGGCTGGTGATCCGGCCCTCCGAAGTCCGGGCTCGTGTAGTCCGGACTGGAGAAGCTCGGTCGCGGGCCGGAGGTGGGTCCGTCGCCCGGGCTGCTGAAACCCGGGCGGTCGTATCCGAGAGCCGGGATGCGGCCGGCCGGCGTCGACGGTGGCATGCGGTGCAGGGCCGATGCCGTGCCGGGGTCGGCGAGTGCCTCTCGCAGGAAGGGCAGGATGCCGCGCTCCAGCAGGGCCTCGCGCCAGGCTTCCCTGGCCCGGGACACCTCCTCGCTCAGTTCGCCGTAGGGTCCGCCGACGAACGCGGGCTGGTTGCGCAGGGCGGTGAGCAGAAGTCCGACCGCGGCGACCAGGATCGCGGCCGCTGCGACGGCGCCGAAGACCCATCCGGTGGTGAGCATCGTCTGGGCGAACGCCGGCTCGGGGTTGAGCATCCTCAGGATGTAACCCACGAGCAGGAAGATCGCCGCTGCGGTGCCGGCGAGGACAGGGGCCAGGACGGCGACCACGGCTATGACACCGGGGCCGGCGGTCTCGGCGACCTCTCCCATGGTGGCGGCGAGCCCCATCGCGCCCGTGCCCGACTCGGCGGAGCCGGACTCGCTGGTGGGCGACGGGGTGGACGGCGCCGGCCGGCGCAGTTCCTCGCGGACCTTCACATAATGCTGGTACTCGGTCGCCGCGGCCGCCGTGATGAGTGCGGTGGCGTTGAGCGCCATGGTGCGCAGCTGTTCGGGGTTGAGCCGCTGTCCGACAGCGGTCAGTTCCGGGCGGTGTGGTGCGGAGCGCAGCGCCTCGTCGAGGATCCGCTCGTAATCCTGGCGGTCCTCGCTGAGCAGGTGCTGCGGAACGCTGTTCATGTGCATCCCCCGATGCTCCGTAGGGCTTGGGGCTCGCATGGCAACGAGCCGTCGGGCAGAAACGGAGGGGAGCCTGCTACGGATAAGCCGATGGTAGAGCGGTGACGGCACACGGTGACAGGGGGTTTGCCAAAATTGGGCCCTGGCCTGCGCCGTCCTCCGCCGCTGTGTGATGGAGATGGAGGGACGTCTGCCCGATGAACGTTCAGATATCCAGGGGGAGTTGCTGGACCAGCAGCTTTCCGGCCATGGTCACGCCGCCGTCCATCGCGATGGCGAGGCCTTCGGCGTAGACGTGCGGTCCCTCGATGAGGGGCCCGGTGCTGTCCTCGGTCTCCTCGGAGCCGACCTCGCCCAGCAGGTACGGAATAGGGCTGTGGCCGTGAACGATGCGGGTGCCGCCGTACGTATCGAGCAGGGAACGCACATGGTCGGCGCCGCCCTGGTCGCGGAAGGAGAAGCGCTTGGTGAACTTGCGGAAGAGATCCCAGACTTCGTCGGCGTCGTTGCGGGTGAGCGTCTCGCGGACGGTGTCGTTGACCGCCTCGATCGAGTCGCCGTAGTCGAGATAGGCGGTGGTGTCCGAGTGCACGAGCAGATGCCCGTCGACCTCCTCCATGGCGTCCAGCCGCGCCATCCACTGCATGTGGTGGTCCTGGAGACGGTCCATGTCGGTCTTCTGGCCGCCGTTGAGCAGCCAGGCCGCCTGGAAGGTGGCGGTGCCCGCGCCGGAGTTGACGGGGGTGTCGCCGTACCGCTTGGCACCGATCAGCAACAGCTCGTGGTTGCCCATGAGGGCCTTGCAGTAGCCGCCTGCCGCGGCGGCCTCCGCGGACAGCCGCATCACGAGGTCGATGACGCCGATGCCGTCCGGGCCGCGGTCGGTGAAGTCGCCGAGGAACCACAGCCGGGCGGTGCCCGCGCACCAGTTCCCCGCCGAGTCGATCAGGCCCTTCTCCTGGAGAGCGGCCACCAACTCGTCGAGGTAGCCGTGCACGTCGCCGACCACGAACAGCGGGCCGGGAGCGTCCGTCGACTGCGGGACCGGCAGGGCGGCGGGGTCGACATGCACCTGAACCGTGTCACCGCGGTTGATGACGGGCAGGTCGCGCTGCGTCGGTGTGTACTCCTCCGGATACGTCTCGGCGAGGGCCGGGGCGACCTCGCCCGGGAGCATGCTGTGGGCGTACGGACCGGTCTCGTGGACGTACGCGGGCACCCGGAAGTCGCGCAACGTCGCCGTCCGCTCCACCTCGGGTCCCTGACCGGCCCCCTGAGTCATCAGACCCCTCCACCATCGCGCCGCAGCTGCACCGCATCGGACTGCCTGGTCGCAGCGGCCCGTGGGTGTCGTGGGCCCATCATAGGAATGCCGATCGCGCCATGTGATGACCCAGGGGTGGTGAATCGGAGCAGGACTCCTGTCCACCGCGGCTTTCGCCCCGATTGAGCCGGGCTTAGGCCGTCCGACGACCGTGCTCCTCGTCGCCCCTCGACCTGTTCTCGACGCTCCCGGAGCTGCTCTCAGCCCTCCGCCGACCTGCCGCTGCCATCTCCCCCGACCTGCTTCTAACGGTCCTCGGGAGACCGGGGCGGGCTGACTGTCGTACGCGGCGGTCGTCGCTGGGACGAGGTACGCACGATCAGCTCGGTCGGTATCACCTGCTGCAGCGGCTCGTCCGACTCCAGCCCTTCGATCGCGTCGATGAGGAGCTGGACCACGGCCGTGCCGATGCGGCGCGGCTTCAGGGAGAGCGTGGTGATGGGCGGCTCGGTGTTGGCGTACACGGTGGACTCGCTGCAGCAGACCAGAAGCAGGTCGTCCGGTACGCGCAGGCCGTAGCGACGGGCGGCGGCGAGCAGGTCGGTGCCGTTCGGGTCGAACAGGCCGTAGACGGCGTCGGGCCGGTCGGGGCGGGCGAGCAGCCGGTCCGCGGCGACGGCGCCGGCGCACGGGTCGTGCGCCGGGTAGGCCTCGTACACCGGGTCCTGGCCGACCCGCTCGCACCAGCGCAGATACGCGGTGGTCGACAGATGGGTGTACGTGTCCGTCGTGGTGCCCGTCAGCAGACCGATCCGGCGGGCTCCCGCGTCGGCCAGATGGTCGAGGATGCCGAGTACGGCGGCCTCGTGGTCGTTGTCGACCCAGGCGGTGACCGGGAGCGAGCCGGCCGGGCGTCCGTCGGAGACGACCGGCAGGCCCTGTTTGACCAGCTCGCTTACGACCGGGTCGTGGTCGGACGGGTCGATGACGACCGTGCCGTCGAGGGCGACGTTCGACCAGACATCGTGGCGCGACGTCGCGGGGAGGATCACGAGGGCGTAGCCGCGGGCGAGCGCGGCCGACGTGGCCGCGCGGGCCATCTCGGCGAAGTACGCGAACTCGGTGAAGGTGAAAGGTTCATCCCCGTACGTCGTCACGGTCAGGCCGATCAGGCCCGATTTGCCGGTACGGAGCGTGCGAGCGGCGGCCGAGGGCCGGTAGCCCAGCCGGTCGGCGACCTCTCGGACATGGCGTCGGGTGGCGTCGGGGAGCCTGCCCTTGCCGTTGAGGGCGTCGGAGACGGTAGTGATGGAGACTCCGGCAGCGGCGGCCACATCTCTGATCCCCGCCCGTCCGGGCCGACTGCCTCGGCGTGAGGTTTCCGCGCGGCTCACCTGGTGCTTCCCTGCTGCTGTCATGGCGAGCCGATAGTAGGGCTCATGCGGTGGGGTAGTGCGGACGCATATGCACCCGTTGACAGGCACGTTTCTGCAAGGTCATCAGGCATCAAATTCCTTGGAAATCAAGGGAGTTGAACGATCCAATGGCAAGACCTGACTTGTCGGCACGCATGGGCCTGCCAAGTGCACGATGTTTCGAAGAGGTCTCAACTCACCTTCACGAGGGATGCGCGCCACGGCGCGAGCCACCGGCGCGTAGATATATGTGTGGCGCGCCCCTCGATTCGTACGCCTTCGTACGGTGATGCCCCTGATGCAGGTGTGACGGAAGAGGTCTGCAGTCGAGGGCGCCGCACCTGTACGCATCGGCGCGGAATCCTCATAAGGTGAGAAGTATTGGAGCCGGCGGTGATGATGGGCCGCCGGTGGTCGCGAGGAGGACTGCGGTGAGCGAGACGAGCCCCAAGCTGCGCGCCGAGCTGGAGGGTATCCCTACCTACAAGCCGGGCAAGCCTGCCGCGGTCGGTGGCCCGGTGGCCTACAAGCTCTCCTCCAACGAGAACCCCTATCCGCCGCTGCCCGGCGTGATGGAGTCCGTGACGGTCGCCGCTTCGTCCTTCAACCGCTACCCGGACATGATGTGCACGGGGCTGATGAACGAGCTGTCCGAGCGCTTCGGCGTCCCGGCCTCCCATCTGGCCACAGGCACCGGCTCGGTCGGCGTCGCCCAGCAGCTGCTGCAGGCCACCTCCGGCCCGGGGGACGAGGTCATCTACGCCTGGCGCTCCTTCGAGGCGTACCCGATCATCACGCAGATCAGCGGCGCCACCTCGGTGCGGGTGCCGCTGACGGCGGGGGATGTGCACGACCTGGACGCGATGGCCGCCGCCATCACCGAGCGGACCAGGCTGATCTTCGTATGCAACCCCAACAACCCGACGGGCACGGTGGTGAAGAGGGCCGAGCTGGAGCGGTTCCTCGACCGGGTGCCGAACGACGTCCTGGTGGTGCTGGACGAGGCGTACCGCGAGTTCATCCGCGATGCCGAGGTGCCGGACGGTGTGGAGATCTACCGTGAGCGGCCGAACGTCTGTGTCCTGCGGACCTTCTCCAAGGCGTACGGCCTGGCCGGTCTCCGGGTCGGTTTCGCGATCGCCCATGAGCCGGTCGCGGCGGCGCTGCGCAAGACGGCCGTGCCCTTCGGCGTGAGCCAGCTCGCGCAGGAAGCGGCCATCGCCTCGCTGCGTGCCGAGGACGAACTGCTCGGCCGGGTCGGCTCGTTGGTGTGCGAGCGCGCCCGTGTGGTCGACGGGCTGCGCGCCCAGGGCTGGACGGTGCCGGAGACCCAGGCCAACTTCGTGTGGCTGCGGCTGGGGGAGCGCACGGTCGCCTTCGCGCAGGCGTGTGAGCAGGCCGGCGTGGTGGTCCGACCGTTCCCGGGCGAGGGTGTGCGCGTGACGGTCGGAGAGGCCGAGGCGAACGACATCTTCCTGAAGGTGGCGGAAGGGTTCCGGAAGGAGCTGTAGGGCTCCGCAGGCACGCTCAAGTGGCAAGCGCCTCAGCGCTCAAGTGTGCTCAGGCGTCCACGAGTTCCACGCGTACGGGGTCGCCGTCGCGGACCGTGGACAGCAGGCGGGGGTCGCCGTCGATGCGGCCCAGGACATTGCACGGGCTCGCGAGGCGGCACTCGTCGCCTCGCGAGATCGGCGTGGGTCCGTAGGGGAGCGCAAGTGCGTCTCCGTCGGTCCAGAAGGCGACCGTGCCCGGCTCCACGACCTGCCGGGCATCCGTTTCACGTGAAACGGACACTCCCGTGTCGAAGTACACCTCCTCGCCCCAGGTGTGGGCGGTTGAGGCGAGTGGCAGGGCCTTGGCGAGGGCTTGTGCGGTCGGGGTGTCGTCCAGGACAGCGGTGAGGTGTCCGGCGGGCCAGGAGATCAGTATGTGGAGCGATGTCTGAGTCTGCATGCAGGAGATTCAACAATGTGTTGAAGTTCGCGCCAAGGGGTTGAGCTGAATGAGGGACCCCCCTTCGTGGCTGGAAAGGTCCGTGCTGCATAATTGCTTGTGAATGTGAACGCTTTCACAAGCGTAGGTAAGGAGCGGCGACGTGGACCTGGCTTTGGCGCCGGAGACTCTGGCGCGCTGGCAGTTCGGTATCACCACCGTCTACCACTTTCTGTTCGTCCCCCTGACGATCTCGCTGGCCGCCCTCACGGCCGGGCTGCAGACCGCCTGGGTGCGCACGGAGAAGGAGAAGTACCTCAGAGCGACGAAGTTCTGGGGCAAGCTCTTCCTGATCAACATCGCGATGGGTGTGGTCACCGGCATCGTGCAGGAGTTCCAGTTCGGCATGAACTGGTCCGACTACTCGCGCTTCGTCGGTGACGTCTTCGGTGCCCCGCTCGCCTTCGAGGCGCTGATCGCCTTCTTCTTCGAGTCCACCTTCATCGGGCTGTGGATCTTCGGCTGGGACAAGCTGCCGAAGAAGATCCACCTGGCCTGTATGTGGATGGTCTCCATCGGCACGATCCTGTCGGCGTACTTCATCCTCGCGGCCAACTCGTGGATGCAGCACCCCGTCGGCTACCGGATCAACGAGGCGAAGGGGCGCGCCGAGCTCACGGACTTCTGGCTCGTGCTGACCCAGAACACCGCCCTGGCCCAGGCCTTCCACACCCTCTCCGCGGCCTTCCTCACCGGTGGCGCGTTCATGGTCGGCATCTCCGCCTTCCACCTGCTGCGCAAGAAGCACATCCGCGAGATGAAGACCTCGCTGCGGCTCGGCCTGGTCACCGTCGTCATCGGCGGCATGCTCACCGCGATCAGCGGCGACGTACTCGGCAAGATCATGTACGAGCAGCAGCCGATGAAGATGGCCGCGGCCGAGGCGCTGTGGGACGGCGAGGAGCCGGCGCCCTTCTCGGTCTTCGCCGTAGGTGACGTCGACAAGGGCCACAACAAGGTCGCCATAGAGATCCCGGGCCTGCTGTCCTTCCTGGCCAAGGACGACTTCACCTCGTACGTCCCCGGCATCAACGACATCAACAAGGCCGAGCAGGAGAAGTACGGTCCCGGTGACTACCGGCCCAACATCCCCGTCGCCTACTGGGGCTTCCGCTGGATGATCGGCTTCGGCATGGCGTCGTTCACCATCGGCCTGATCGGACTCTGGCTGACCCGCAAGAAGTTCATGCTGCCGCAGCACCTCAGGGTCGGTGACGACGAGGTACCGCATCTGGTGCTGCTCCCGAAGAAGGCACTCGGCCCGAAGCTGACCAAGTGGTACTGGCGGATCGCCATCTGGACCCTCGCCTTCCCGCTGATCGCCAACTCCTGGGGCTGGATCTTCACCGAGATGGGCCGCCAGCCCTGGGTCGTCTACGGCGTCCTGCGCACCCGTGACGCGGTCTCCCCCGGCGTCTCTCAGGGCGAGGTCCTCACCTCGATGATCGTCTTCACGGCGCTCTACGCCATCCTCGCCGTCGTCGAGGTCAAGCTCCTCGCGAAGTACGTCAAGGCCGGCCCGCCCGAGCTGACCGAGGCCGACCTGAACCCGCCCACGAAGATCGGCGGCGACTCCCCAGACGCCGACAAGCCGATGGCCTTCTCGTACTAGGCCGAGGGAGCTGCACAGTCATGGAACTTCACGACGTCTGGTTCGTCCTGATCGCCGTCCTGTGGATCGGCTACTTCTTCCTGGAGGGCTTCGACTTCGGGGTCGGCGTCCTCACCAAGCTGCTCGCCCGCAACCGGCCCGAGCGGCGGGTGCTGATCAACACCATCGGCCCTGTCTGGGACGGCAACGAGGTGTGGCTGCTCTCGGCGGGCGGTGCCACCTTCGCCGCCTTCCCCGAGTGGTACGCCACGCTCTTCTCCGGCTTCTATCTGCCGCTGCTGCTCATCCTGGTCTGCCTGATCGTCCGGGGTGTCGCCTTCGAGTACCGGGCGAAGCGGCCCGAGGAGAACTGGCAGCGCAACTGGGAGCACGCCATCTTCTGGTGCTCGCTGCTCCCGGCGTTCCTGTGGGGTGTGGCCTTCGCCAACATCGTGCGGGGCGTGAAGCTCGACCGGAGCCATGAGTACGTCGGCACCGTCCTGGACCTGCTCAACCCGTACGCGCTCCTCGGCGGCCTGGTGACGCTGACGCTGTTCACGTTCCACGGTGCGGTGTTCACCGCGCTGAAGACCGTGGGGGAGATCCGGGAGCGGGCGCGGCGGCTGGCGCTGTGGGTCGGCCTCGCGACGGCCGTCCTGGCCGTGATCTTCCTGCTCTGGACGCAGGTCGAGAACGGCGACGGACAGAGCCTGGTTGCCCTCATCGTGGCCGTTGCGGCGCTGGTCGCGGCTCTGGCGGCGAACCAGGCCGGGCGTGAAGGATGGTCGTTCGCCTTCTCCGGTGTCACCATCGTGGCGGCCGTGGCGATGCTCTTCCTGGCGCTCTTCCCGAACGTCATGCCGTCATCGCTCAATGAGGACTGGAGCCTCACGGTCACCAATGCCTCGTCGAGCCCTTACACCCTGAAGATCATGACCTGGTGCGCGGTCATCGCCACACCGATCGTCATGCTCTACCAGGGCTGGACATACTGGGTCTTCCGCAAGCGGATCGGTACGCAGCACATCGCTGAAACCGTGCACTGAGGGTGTGTTTCACGTGAAACCAATCGACCCGCGTCTCCTCCGATACGCCCGCGCCACGCGCCTCTTCCTGATCGCGGTCGTGGGTCTGGGCGCGGTCGGCGCGGGGCTGGTCATCGCGCAGGCGATGCTCATCGCCGAGGCGGTCGTGGGTGCGTTCCAGCACGGGATGTCCGCCGCTGAACTGCGCACTCCCCTGCTGCTGTTGGCGGCTGTCGCGGTCGGCCGCGCGGTGGTCGCCTGGCTCACCGAACTCGCCGCGCACCGTGCCAGCGCGGCGGTGAAGGCGGAGCTGCGGGGGCGGCTGCTGGAGCGGGCGGCCGAGCTGGGTCCCGGTTGGCTGAGCGGACAGCGGACCGGATCGCTCGTCGCCCTCGCCACACGAGGCGTTGACGCCCTCGACGACTACTTCTCGCGCTATCTGCCGCAGCTGGGACTCGCGGTCGTCGTGCCGGTGGCGGTGCTGGCGCGGATCGTGACCGAGGACTGGGTCTCGGCGGCCATCATCGTCGGCACCCTGCCGCTCATCCCGATCTTCATGATGCTGATCGGCTGGGCCACGCAGTCCCGGATGGACCGTCAGTGGCAGCTGCTGTCCCGGCTGTCCGGGCACTTCCTGGACGTCGTCGCAGGGCTGCCGACCCTGAAGGTGTTCGGGCGCGCCAAGGCGCAGGCCGAGTCCATCCGGCGGATCACCGGCGAGTACCGCAGGGCGACCATGCGAACCCTGCGGATCGCCTTCATCTCGTCCTTCGCGCTGGAGCTGCTCTCGACGCTCTCGGTGGCACTGGTCGCCGTCACGATCGGCATGCGGCTCGTCCACGGCGAGATGCATCTGTACGACGGCCTGGTCATCCTCGTGCTGGCGCCCGAGGCCTATCTGCCGCTGCGCCAGGTCGGCGCGCAGTACCACGCTGCGGCCGAGGGACTGTCCGCGGCCGAGGAGATCTTCGAGGTGCTGGAGACTCCGGTGCCGGTCTCCGGGACCGCGGCGATGCCGACGGGGACGGTGTCGTTCGAGTTCGAGGGAGTCTCGGTCCGCTACCCCGGACGGACCGCCGACGCCGTGACGGGTGTGTCCTTCGCCGTCGAACCCGGGGAGACGGTCGCCCTCGTCGGGCCGAGCGGCGCGGGCAAGTCGACGCTGCTGAGCGTGCTGCTGGGGTTCGTGCGGCCCGCCGAGGGGCGGGTGCTCGTCCGCGGAGCCGATCTCGCCGAGCTGGACCTGGAGGAGTGGCGCTCGCGGATCGCCTGGGTGCCGCAGCGGCCGCACCTGTACGCCGGGACGATCGCCGGGAACGTACGGCTGGCGCGTCCCGACGCGGACGACGCCGCCGTACGACGGGCGTTGGGGGACGCCGGGGCGCTGGAGTTCGTGGACGCGCTGCCGCGGGGCGTCGACACCGAGCTCGGTGAGGACGGGGCCGGGCTGTCGGCGGGGCAGCGGCAACGGCTCGCACTGGCCCGGGCGTTCCTCGCGGACCGGCCCGTGCTGCTGTTGGACGAGCCGACGGCCGCGCTCGACGGGGCCACCGAGGCCGAGGTCGTGGCGGCCGTGCGGAGGCTGTCGGCGGGGCGGACGGTACTGCTGGTCGTGCACCGGCCGGCGCTGCTGGGAGTGGCGGACCGGGTGGTGCGGCTCGCCGAGGCCGTGGCGCCTGATGGGGCGGCGGCCCTGCCCAAGGAGTCTGTCGAGGCTTCTGCCGAGGCGTCGGCCGGGAAGTCGGCCGAGGCGTCCGTCGCCCGTCCGAACGAGGGCGGCGAAGCGTCCGGAGGGGAGGCTCCCGCCGAGGCGGAGGCTGTGCCGCGTGCGGCGGACGCGCGGGGTGTTCTCGCCCGCGTCCGTGCCATGTCCGGCCCGCGACGTGGCCGCCTCGCCCTCGCGCTGCTGCTCGGGAGTCTCGCGCTCGGCAGCGCGGTGGGGCTCATGGCCACGTCCGGGTGGCTCATCTCACGGGCCTCGCAGCAGCCGCCCGTGCTGTATCTGATGGTGGCCGTGACGGCGACGCGGGCCTTCGGTATCGGGCGGGCCGTGTTCCGCTACGCCGAGCGGCTGGTGTCGCACGACGCGGTGCTGCGGATGCTGGCCGACACCCGGGTCGCCGTCTACCGGCGGCTGGAGCGGCTGGCCCCCGCCGGGCTGTGCCGCACGCGCCGGGGCGACCTGCTGTCGAGGCTCGTCGCGGATGTGGACGCGCTGCAGGACTACTGGCTGCGGTGGCTGTTGCCCGCGGCTGCCGCGGGCCTGGTGTCCGCCGGGGCCGTCGGCTTCACCACCTGGCTGCTGCCCGAGGCCGGTGCCGTGCTCGCCGTCGGGCTCCTCGCGGCCGGCGCCGGGGTCCCGCTCGTCACGGGTGCCGTCGCCCGCCGCGCCGAGCGCAGGCTGGCCCCCGCCCGGGGCGTGCTCGCGACGCGGGTCACCGATCTGCTCACCGGCACCGCCGAGCTGACCGTCGCCGGCGCCCTGCCCGGCCGTACGGCCGAGGCGCGGCGGGCCGACAGGGCGCTCACCCGGATCGCCTCGCGGGCCGCCACCGCCACCGCGCTCGGCGACGGACTCACCGCGTTGGTCTCCGGGCTCACCGTCGCCGCCACCGCCCTCGTGGGCGCCCAGGCGGTCGCCGACGGCAGGCTGGGCGGCGTGACGATGGCCGTCGTCGTCCTGGCCCCGCTGGCAGCCTTCGAGGCCGTCCTGGGGCTGCCGCTGGCCGTGCAGTACCGGCAGCGGGTGCGCAAGAGCGCCGAGCGCGTCCACGAGGTGCTGGACGCCCCCGAACCCGTACGGGAACCGGAGCGGCCCAGGCAGGCGCCCGCGTCGCCGTTCCCGGTCGCCGTCAGGGGCCTGACCGCCCGCCACGCAGGGCAGGACCGCGATGCGCTCGCCGGTTTCGACCTGAGTCTGGAGGAGGGCCGCCGGATCGCGGTGGTCGGGCCCTCCGGGTCCGGCAAGACCACACTGGCGCAGGTGCTGCTGCGCTTCCTGGACCCGGCGGCCGGCTCGTACACGCTGGGCGGAGTGGACGCGTACGCGCTGGACGGCGACGACGTACGACGCCTGGTCGGGTTGTGCGCGCAGGACGCGCACCTCTTCGACAGCTCCGTGCGCGAGAACCTGCTCCTCGCCAAGAAGGACGCCACCGAGGACGAACTGCGCGACGCCCTGAAGCGCGCCCGACTGCTCGACTGGGCCGACGGGCTGCCCGACGGTCTCGACACGCTCGTGGGCGAGCATGGGGCGCGGCTGTCCGGCGGGCAGCGCCAGCGGCTCGCGCTGGCCCGCGCACTGCTCGCCGACTTCCCCGTCCTCGTCCTCGACGAGCCCGCCGAGCACCTGGACCTGCCCACCGCCGACGCCCTCACCGCCGATCTGCTGGCCGCCACCGAGGGCCGTACGACCCTGCTGATCACCCACCGGCTGGCCGGTCTGGAGGCCGTGGACGAGGTGGTCGTCCTGGACCAGGGACGCGTGGTGCAGCGGGGCGCGTTCGCGGAGCTGGCCGCTGCGGAGGGGCCGCTGCGGGAGATGGTGGCGCGGGAGGAAGCGGCGGACCTGCTGGTGGGGACGCGGTAGCGCCCGGGCTCCCAGCTCCAAGGGGGGCTATCGGGGGTGGACGAACGATACCGGGACGGTCCTGTCGGCGCTCGCGTCAACATCAGTACTGACCCGTCCGCAGCAACACGTCCCCCGGGCGTACGACTTGAACAGGGCCATTCCCCGGTCCGCAGGTCACGATCGCTGACATGCGCTCATACCGTCGCCGTCTCCTGCTCGTTCCGGCGCTGCTGTGCGCGCTCGCCGCACTGGCGGCCGGGCCCGCCGCCTCCGGCGACGGGAAGGGCACCGGGCGCAATGGCACCGGAACCGGCGGAGACTCCGTTCTCAGTGCGCAGGTGGTGCAGCTGTACGCGGATGCGGCCCTGGCGACGCAGCGGTACGAGGCGGGACGGCGGGAGGCCGACGTACAGCGGGCCAAGGCACAGCGGATGGAGGCGCTGCTGGAGCGTGAGCGGCGGGAGATCGGTGTCCTGCGCGAGGATCTGGGCCGGATCGCGCGTGCCCAGTACCGCACGAGCGGCGGGATGCCGCTGACCGCGCAGATCATCCTCGCGAAGAGCCCGGACCAGCTGATGCGAGGTCAGCGCGTCTTCTCACAGACGAACCTGGTCGTCGGCAACGCCATCGAGAAGAGCCGACGCGCCGAGGCCCGGCTCAGCAGGGACGAGGCCAAGGCCGCGGCGTCCTGGCAGAGCCTGGAGAAACGCAACGCCGAACTCGCCGAACTGAAGAAGGGCATCGAGCAGAAGCTCGAAGAGGCGCGCTGGCAGCTGCAGGGGCAGGCCGACGCCTCCGTGGCCGCCGGCGCCTGCCGCGGTGCCGTCCGGCTCGACCAGCCGAAGACCGACGGCACGACCGAGTGGGTCACGCCGGTGGAGTCGTACGAACTGTCCGCGGCGTTCGGCAGCGGCGGCCTGCGGTGGGCGAACCTGCACACCGGGCAGGACTTCGCGGTGCCGATCGGCACGCCGGTGCGCGCGGTCGGGGACGGGAGAGTGGTCAGGGTGTCGTGCGGGGGCGCCTTCGGCATGGAGGTCGTCCTCCGGCACGCGGACGGCTACTACACGCAGTACGCCCATCTCGCCGCCGTCGCTGTCGACCAGGGCGAGCGGGTCGAGGCCGGGCAGTGGATCGGTCAGACGGGCACGTCCGGCAACTCCACCGGCCCTCATCTGCACTTCGAGGTGCGGATCACCCCGGAGATGGGCTCGGCGCTGGACCCGGTGCCGTGGTTGACGGCGCGGGGAGTGCGACTCGGGTAGGGCTACTCCCGCTCCGCCAGCAGCTGTTCGATCACGACCGCCACACCGTCCTCGTTGTTGGCGACGGTCCGCCCCGACGCGGCGGCGATGACATCCGGGTGCGCGTTGCCCATCGCGTACGACCGGCCCGCCCAGGTCAGCATCTCGACGTCGTTGGGCATGTCCCCGAAGGCCACGACCTCCTCGTGCGAGATACCGCGCTCGGCGCAGCACAGGGCGAGTGTGCTGGCCTTGGATACACCGGGGCCGCTGATCTCCAGCAGGGCGCTGGGGCTGGAGCGGGTGACATTGGCGCGGTCGCCGATGCTGAGGCGGGCGAGGGTGAGGAAGGCGTCGGGGTCGAGGGTGGGGTGGTAGGCGAGGATCTTGATCACCGGTTCGTCGGCACCGGGGCCGTCCGGCGCCAGGAGGGCCTCGGCCGGCGCGAGCTCGTCCGGTATCTCCATGTGCAGCTTGGGATAGTCCGGCTCCTGGTGGAAGCCGTACGTCTGCTCCACCGCGTACACCGTGCCCGGCGCCGCGTCCCGCAGCAGTCGCACGGCGTCCAGCGCGTTCTCCCGCGCCAGCTCGCGCACCTTCACGAACCGGTGGGCGCCGGGGCCGCCGTGCAGGTCGACCACCGCGGCGCCGTTGCCGCAGATCGCCAGGCCGTGACCGTGGACGTGGTCGCTGACGACGTCCATCCAGCGGGCCGGGCGGCCGGTGACGAAGAACACCTCGATGCCCGCCTCCTCGGCGGCGGCCAGCGCGGCGACCGTGCGGGGGGAGACCGACTTGTCGTCCCGCAGCAGTGTGCCGTCCAGGTCGGTGGCGATGAGCCGCGGGCGGACGGCGGGTGTACCGCCCTGTCCGAGCGCGGCCGAGAACTCGGGGGAAGCCGGGGTCTGGGGCTGTCGAGTCGCTGAGGTCACTGGCCCATTCTCCCGCATATGCCTGCACGACCGTGCGCGTGTGCGCACATCTGAGGCGGCACCTGAGGAGAAACCGTCCCTGCCGACGCCGCCGACAGCCGCCTCACCAGCACTGTTGTGCGTGCCGATCTCATCGGAGCTGAGCGGCCGCGTCCATGGCGATCTGCTCGAAGGTCTTTTCGTCGGCTGCGAAGTCCGAGTCGGGGATCGGCCAGTGGACCACGATCTCGGTGAAACCCAGTTCCTGGTGGCGCCCGGCGAAGTCCACGAAGGCGTTCAGCGACTCCAGCGGACGGCTGCGGTCCGGGGTGAAACCGGTGAGCAGGATCTTGTCGATCCCGGACACGTCCCGACCGATCTCGGCGCAGGCGTCGGCCAGCTTCTCGGCCTGTCCGCGAATGGCTTGAACCGACTGTTCAGGAGTGCCGTTCTCGTACAGCTTGGGGTCACCCGTGGTCACCCATGCCTGCCCGAAGCGAGCCGCGAGCCGCAGGCCGCGCGGCCCGGTCGCGGCGACCGCGAACGGCAGCCGGGGGCGCTGTACACACCCGGGGATGTTGCGCGCCTCGTGCGCCGAGTAGAAGTCGCCCTCGTACGACACCGAGTCCTCGGTCAGCAGCCCGTCCAGGAGCTGGACGAACTCGGCGAAGCGGTCGGCGCGCTCGCGCGGCGTCCACGGGTCCTGGCCGAGCACCGTGGCGTCGAACCCGGAGCCACCGGCACCGACACCGAGGGTGAAACGGCCACCGGAGACATCGTCGAGGGAGATCAGCTCCTTGGCGAAAGGCACCGGGTGCCGGAAGTTCGGCGAGGTCACCAGGGTGCCCAGGCGCAGATCGTCGGTGACGGCCGCGGCGGCGGTCAGTGTCGGCACGGCACCGAACCAGGGGCCGTCCCGGAAGGTGCGCCAGGACAGGTGGTCGTAGGTGTAGGCGGCGTGGAAGCCGAGCTGCTCCGCGCGCTGCCATGTCTCACGACCCCCCTCTGACCAGCGGCGGTACGGGAGGATCACGGTGCTCAGGCGCAGACTCATGTTTCGAGCCTATGCGGCCGAACGGGTTTCACGTGAAACAGTCACCGCACGCGGCTGCCCAGCCACGGAGTGAGGCTGATGCGGATCAAGACTGACGTTCACGCCGGGGTTCGGATCACGCCGGAAGGCGGGTCAACGGGACTCGGGAAAGCGCAGGTACTCCGGCGGTACCGCCTTCGCCAGCCACACCCCGTTCGCGCTGAGGTGGAAGACATGGCCGTCGCGGTGCATGGCGCCGGCGTCCACGGAGAGCACAACCGGGCGGCCGCGTCGGGAGCCGACCCGTGTCGCGGTCTCACGGTTGGCTGAGAGGTGCACGTCGTGCCTGTTCATGGGCCTGAGGCCCTCGCGGCGGATCGCTTCCAGATGGGGCGCCACGGTGCCGTGGTAGAGATACTGCGGTGGCGTGGCCGGGGGCAGTCCGAGGTCGACGTCGATGCTGTGGCCCTGGCTGGCGCGGATACGCGTGCCCTCGATCGCGAAGCGCTTCTTGTCGTTCGAGGCGACCACGTGGTCCAGCTCTTCCCGGGTGAACCGGAATCCGTGCGCGGCCGCGGCGGTGATCAGTGTGTCGATCTCGACCCAGCCGCCCTCGTCGAGGATCAGTCCGATGCGCTCCGGCTGATGGCGCAGGTGCTTCGAGAGGTACTTCGACACCTTCACGGTGCGTCTTTCGTCCATGCCACCAGACTGCCGGGAGCGAGGTGAATCACGCGAATGATTTCGCTCTCGATGTTTGGTCCACAACCAAGTGCGGTTATCCACAGGGGAATTGGCGATTCTGTGGACAACGAGCCGTCGTTTCAAAGGGTTTCGTCAAGTTCAGCTGATGAGCTGTGATTTGCGGCCAGCCGGTCCAAAGCCCGTGCCCGCACCTCTCGTTCGGCGGCCAGTGTGATGAACTCGGCGGCTTGCTCCGGGCCAACCAGGGCCTCCACGGCCTGCATTGCCTTCACCGGAATCGCAACATTTCGAGTGGTTTTGCGGAGATCCGGCTCCTCGTTCCCGCCCAGCCGCTGCCGCAGGTGCCGGACCGCCAACAGCCGCATCGCCCGAGCGAGTTCAGCGTCCACCGTCTGCTGCGCCAGCGGACGCAGTCGACGTACGAGTGAGGCCGCCTCGGACGCGTCGGAGTCCGTCGGACGGTGCGGTCCGTCGAGGTAGCGGGCGAAGACGTGCTCGGTGGTGAACTCCAGGAAACGGGCGGCGATGTGCTCGACCTGCCCCCTCAACTCCCGTAGGTGGCCCGAGATCGCGGACAGCGGCACCCCCGCCGCGTGCAACTCGACTGCCACGGCCAGCTCTTGAGGACTCGGCACGACGAAGGTGTCCGCGTCGCCGGAGACGGGTTCCAGCACACCGAGTTCCACGGCGTCGGCCACCGCCGCGTCGTCCGGGGCTCCGCCGAAGCGCTCGTCCAGCTCGGCGCGCGAGATCCGGACCGCCTCCTCGTCGGTCCACGGCCCGTCCACCTCGGCGGCCAGCCCGAGCACCCCGCCGAGGCCACGACCGGCGTCCCAGGCCTCCAGGAGCTCCTTTATGGAGGCCAGGGTGTAGCCGCGGTCGAGGAGGTCGGCGATCTGCCGCAGGCGGACGAGGTGGGCGTCGGAGTAGACGTTGGCACGGCCCCGGCGCTCGGGGCGGGGGAGCAGGCCGCGGTCCTGGTAGGCGCGGATGGTGCGAACGGTGGCGCCGCTGAGGTGCGCGAGATCCTCGATCCGGTAGCCGGGCGAGGCCGGCCCGTCGGCCACATGGCCGACCTCACCGCGCCGGTCGGTTGAGCGTCTGACCTCGCTCATAGCGGCGGCTCCCAACTCGCGGAGGTGACTCTCAACTCACTGCAGTGGACCCGAACTCCCAGCAGGGGCCTTGAATTCAAAGCCGGGGCTCCGAACTCACAGCAGAGCCTCGAACTCAGCACTTTGGCCTCGAACTCACAGCAGGGTCCTCGAACTCACAGCGGTGGCTCCATCCGCGCGACCCTGCGCAGCGCCTTCGGTGTGAAGCGCGCCATGAGATACGCCCCGCGCGCCTCCGGCGTCACCGGAACGACGGCCTCACCGCGCACCACCGCCCGCAGGATGGCGTCGGCGACCTTCTCCGGCGGATAGTTCCGCAGCCCGTACAGCCGCGCGGACTTCTTCTGGCGCCGTTTCTGCTCCTCGGCGTCGACCCCGGCGAAGTGCGCGGTCGAGGTGATGTTGGTGTTGACGATGCCCGGGCAAATCGCGGTGACGCCGATGCCCTGGCCTGCCAGCTCCGCGCGCAGGCACTCGCTCAGCATCAGTACGGCCGCCTTGGAGGTGCTGTACGCGGGCAGCGCCTTGGAGGGCTGGTACGCCGCCGCCGACGCGGTGTTGACGATGTGGCCGCCCTGTCCGCGCTCGGCCATCTGCTTGCCGAAGAGCCGGCAGCCGTGGATGACGCCCCACAGATTGACGTCGAGGACCTTCTTCCAGTCCTCGGGCGTGGTGTCGAAGAAGGAGCCCGACAGGCCGATCCCGGCGTTGTTCACCAGGATGTCCACCACGCCGTACTCGGCGGCGACCCTCGCGGCGAGCTTCTCCATGGCCTGCTCGTCGGAGACGTCGACCGTCTCCGCCCAGGCCTCGGGCGCGCCGATCAGCCGGGACATCTCGGCGGTGCGGGACGCGGCCTCGCCGTCCCGGTCGACGGCCACCACGCGCGCGCCGGCCTCGGCGAACGCGTACGCCGTCGCCCGTCCGATGCCGCTGCCGGCACCGGTCACGAGGACGAGCTGCCCGCCGAAGCGGTCGGCGTACTTCCCGGTCGCCGTCACCCCTTCCGGGCGCCCGCCCTCGACGGAGGTGATGAACTCGGTGATCCAGGAGGCCAGTTGATCGGGACGGCTGCGCGGTATCCAGTGCTTCGCCGGAAGGGTGCGCCGGGTCAACTGCGGAACCCACAGCTCCAGTTCGTCGTAGAGCTTCTCCGACAGAAACGCGTCCCCCAGGGGGGTGATGAGCTGCACGGGCGCGTGTGCGTACGCGTCGGCGCGCGGACGGGTCAGCCGGGCCCTGATGTTGTCGCGGTACAGCCATGCGCCGTGTGCCGCGTCCGTCGGCAGTGACGAGGTCGGGTAACCATTGCTGGGCACCTTCTCGAAGCGCTCCAGCAGCCTCGGCCAGCGCTTGCCGAGGGGGCCGCGCCAGGCCAGTTCGGGCAGCACGGGCGTGTGCAGCGCGTAGACGTACCAGGACTTGGCGCCCTGGCCGAGGAGCTGGCCGACGCGCCGCGGGGTGGGGCGCTTGACGCGCTGGTTGATCCAGTGGCCGAAGTGGTCCAGGGACGGTCCGGACATCGAGGTGAAGGAGGCGATCCGCCCCTCGGTGCGCTTGACCGTGGCGAACTCCCAGGCCTGCACCGAGCCCCAGTCGTGTCCCACCAGATGCACGGGCCGGTCCGGGCTCACCGCCTCCGCCACGGCCAGGAAGTCGTCCGTCAGCTTCTCCAGAGTGAACCCGCCCCGCAGCGGCTTCGGCGCCGTCGACCGGCCATGGCCCCGGACGTCGTACAGCACGACATGGAAGCGTCCGGCGAGCCGAGGCGCGACCTCGGACCACACCTCCTTGCTGTCCGGATAGCCGTGCACCAGGATCACCGTGGGCTGCCCGGGGTCGCCCAGCTCGGCGACGCACAGCTCGACGCCGCCGGTCCGTACGAGGCGCTCGCGCGCGCCCTGAAGAGTCACCGGCACCGTCACTTCTCCTCCGCCCAGCGCCGCACGTGCGGCAGATCGTCGTCCAGCCAGAAGGCGCTCTGCTCGGGGTCCGCGGAGTCGGTGACGACCAGGATCTCCTCGAACTTGGCGCCCGTGCCCCGGAAACCCAGGTGGGGTTCGACCGCCCACAGGCCCGGCTGCGGCGGGTGGTCGGAGAAGCGGTACGGCGACCACAGCGGGGACCAGCCCTCGCGGTGACCGTGCAGCGCGTCGCTCGCCAGGCCCTTCAGGGACTGGGTGCCGAACCCGAAGACATGCGCTGACCAGCGGCGTTGCTGCACCCGGTCGACCTTGTGCGCGATCACGCCGAAGGGGTAGGCGCGGTGCCGGTTGGCGTAGCCCTGGCGGACCATGAGGCGGTCAACGTCCTCGTAGATCTCCCGCAGTGGCCGTCGCTCGCGCACTTCGCGCAGGATCAGCTCCCGGTGCGCCTCCAGGTCGGCCATCAGTTTGTCCTGCACCGGGTTGATGCCGAGCGAGCCCGAGTAGCCGATGTCGGCCGTGTAGCCGTCGTACACCGGAGCCATGTCCAGGATGAACGGCATCCCGGGCTCCAGCCGGCGGTTGGTGGGGAAGAACTGCAGCGGGATGCGGAAGTCCACGAACGCGGTGCGGTCCCCGAACCAGGCGAACGGCAGGTGGAACCAGTCCCGTACCCCGCGCTCACGCAGCCACTGGCGCTGCATGCGCGCCGCCTCGCGCTCGGTGATGCCCGGCTCCAACTGGGCCGCGACGGCCTCCGCACACTCGTACGCCAGCCGCTGGACCCTTCTGAACCCCTGCAGTTCCACGGATTCGGTACGGAGTTCGCCTGTCGCCGCCGTAGTCATGCCACCGCCCCACTTTGTCCACGCTGACTGCGGTACGTGCCCGTAACTTGACACTGGTGAATGTGACAGTTGTTAGAGGCTGCGTCAATAGGGCTGTCGAGAGCTGTGGAAAACCTCGCCGATGTGGAAACCGAGGCCCCGTTGTTCGACTTCAGGGTGACCCCTAGGGTCCCGTAGTCCTGGAGTCTGACCCCAAGACAGCTCTGCGGGGTGACGACCGGCGTGGTCCGCGTCACTACCTTCGTGGTGTGACTGTGATCGCGACCGAAAGCCTGAGCAAGCGGTTCCCCAGGGTGACCGCGCTTGACCGGCTGACCATGGACATCGGGCCCGGGGTGACCGGACTCGTCGGAGCCAATGGAGCCGGCAAGTCCACCATGATCAAGATCCTTCTGGGTCTGTCCCCTGCTACCGAGGGCCGTGCCGAAGTGCTCGGACTCGACGTCGCCACCAAGGGCGCCGCCATCCGTGAGCGCGTCGGGTACATGCCGGAGCACGACTGCCTGCCGCCCGACGTCTCGGCCACCGAGTTCGTCGTGCACATGGCCCGCATGTCCGGCCTCCCGCCCGCCGCCGCGCGCGAGCGCACCGCGGACACCCTGCGCCACGTCGGCCTGTACGAGGAGCGCTACCGCCCCATCGGCGGCTACTCGACCGGCATGAAGCAGCGCGTGAAGCTGGCGCAGGCCCTCGTCCACGACCCGCAGCTGGTCTTCCTGGACGAGCCGACCAATGGCCTCGACCCGGTCGGCCGCGACGACATGCTCGGCCTGATCCGCCGTATCCACACCGACTTCGGCATCTCGGTCCTGGTCACCTCCCACCTGCTGGGCGAGCTGGAGCGCACCTGCGACCACGTCGTCGTCATCGACGGCGGCAAACTGCTGCGCTCCAGCTCCACCACCGACTTCACCCAGACCACGACGACCCTCGCCATCGAGGTCACCGACACCGACGACCACCCGGACGGCACCCGCGCGGTGCGCGACGCGCTCCACGCGCGCGGGGTGGACGTTCTCGACGGCAGCGGCGGCCTCCCGGGCGCCGGACACATCCTGCTGCTCACCGCACAGGGCGAGGAGACCTACGACCTGGTGCGCGACGTGGTCGCCGACCTCGGCCTCGGCCTGGTGCGCATGGAACAGCGCCGGCACCACATCTCCGAGGTCTTCACCGACGACGAGCAGAGCGCCGACGCACAGCGGAAGGAGGCGGTCGGCCATGGCGGTTGAGCAGCCCATGGGGGCACCAGCCTCGCAGTCGGGTGACCAGACCCGTATCCACAACATCGGCTACCGCGCGTACGACGGCCCCCGCCTCGGCCGCTCCTACGCGACCCGGTCGCTGTACTCGCAGTCCCTGCGCGGCGCCTACGGCCTCGGCCGCTCGGTGAAGTCCAAGGTGCTGCCGATGCTGCTGTTCGTGGTGATGTGCGTGCCCGCCGCCATCATGGTCGCCGTCGCGGTCGCCACCAAGGCCAACGACCTGCCCGTCGACTACACGCGCTACGCGATCATCATGCAGGCCGTGATCAGCCTGTACGTCGCCTCGCAGGCACCGCAGTCGGTCTCGCGCGACCTGCGCTTCAAGACCGTGCCGCTGTATTTCTCGCGGCCGATCGAGACCGCCGACTACGTCCGCGCGAAGTTCGCGGCGCTGGCCTCCGCGCTGTTCATCCTCACCGCGGCCCCGCTGCTGGTGCTCTATGTGGGCGCGCTGCTGGCCAAGCTCGACTTCGCCGACCAGACCAAGGGATTCGCGCAGGGACTCGTGTCCGTGACACTGCTCTCACTGCTGTTCGCAGGCATCGGCCTGGTCATCGCGTCGATCACCCCCCGCCGCGGCTTCGGCATCGCGGCCGTGATCGCCGTACTGACCATCTCCTACGGCGCGGTGTCCACACTCCAGGCCATCGCCGACGCGCAGTCCCTCGGCGACGGCGGGGGCAGCAGCGGCGCCATCGCCTGGATCGGCCTCTTCTCGCCCGTCACACTCATCGACGGGGTGCAGTCCGCCTTCCTGGGCGCGAGCTCCGCGTTCCCCGGTGGAGTGGGCCCGAGCAACGGCGTGGGCGTGGTCTACGTCCTCGTCACCCTGGGCCTGATCGCCGCCGGCTACGGCCTCCTGATGCGCCGCTACAAGAAGGTGGGACTGTGACCACGCTCCAGATCGACCACGTCTCCCGCTGGTTCGGCAACGTGGTCGCCGTCAACGACATCACCATGACGATCGGCCCCGGCGTCACCGGCCTCCTCGGCCCCAACGGCGCCGGAAAGTCCACCCTCATCAACATGATGGCCGGCTTCCTGGCCCCCTCCACCGGCACCGTCACCCTCGACGGCCAGCAGGTCTGGCGCAACGAGTCGATCTACAAGCACATCGGCATCGTCCCCGAGCGCGAGGCGATGTACGACTTCCTCACCGGCCGCGAATTCGTCGTCGCCAACGCCGAGTTGCACGGGCTGGGAGCCAAGGCCGCCCAGAAGGCGCTGGCCACGGTCGAGATGGAGTACGCCCAGGACCGCAAGATCTCCACGTACTCCAAGGGCATGCGGCAGCGCGTGAAGATGGCGAGCGCCCTGGTGCACGACCCGTCCCTCCTGCTGCTCGACGAGCCCTTCAACGGCATGGATCCGCGTCAGCGCATGCAGCTCATGGACCTGCTGCGACGCATGGGCGACGAGGGACGCACGGTGCTGTTCTCGTCCCACATCCTCGAAGAGGTCGAGCAACTCGCCTGGCACATCGAGGTCGTGGTCGCCGGACGGCACGCGGCCAGCGGTGACTTCCGCAAGATCCGCCGCCTGATGACCGACCGCCCGCACCGCTACCTGGTGCGCTCCAGCGACGACCGCACCCTCGCGGCCGCGCTGATCGCCGACCCGTCGACGTCCGGCATCGAGGTCGACCTGACCGAGGGCGCGCTGCACATCCAGGCCGTCGACTTCGGCCGCTTCACCGCCCTGCTGCCGAGGGTGGCGCGCGACCACGGCATCCGCCTGTTCACGGTCTCGCCGTCCGACGAGTCCCTTGAGTCCGTCTTCTCGTATCTGGTCGCGGCGTAGGAGGCCGAAGATGTACGACCCCACAGTCGCCCGGCTCACATACCGGGCTCTGCTCGGCCGCCGTCGGGCCCTCATCCTGGGCGCGTTGCCGCTGCTGCTCATCGTGATCGCCGCGCTGGTGCGCGGTCTCGCCGGAGCCGACGACCAGACCGCGTCGGACCTGCTCGGCGGGCTCGCCCTCGCCACCATGGTGCCGATCATCGGCGTCATCGCCGGCACGGGCGCGATCGGGCCGGAGATCGACGACGGCTCGGTGGTGTATCTGCTGTCCAAGCCGGTGAAACGGCCGACGATCATCTTCACCAAGCTGATCGTGGCGATCGCCGTGACGATGGTCTTCTCGGCGCTGCCCACCTTCATCGCGGGCCTCATCCTCAACGGCAACGGCCAGCAGATCGCCGTCGCCTACACGGTGGCCGCACTCGTCGCCTCCATCGCCTACGCCGCGATCTTCCTGCTGCTGGGCACGGTGTCCCGGCACGCGGTGGTCTTCGGGCTCGTCTACGCGCTCGTCTGGGAGGCCCTGTTCGGCTCCCTGGTGTCCGGCGCGCGCACGCTGAGCGTCCAGCAGTGGGCGCTGGCGGTGGCGCAGAAGGTCGCCGGCGGGGACATGGTGACGTCCGACGTCGCCCTGCCCACGGCGACGGTGCTGCTGGCGGTGGTCACCGTCCTGGCGACCTGGTACGCGGGACAGAAGCTGCGGTCGCTGACGCTTGCCGGCGAGGAGTAGGACGGCGCCGGCGAGGAGTAAAGGAGCGGGCCCCTGAGCGGGCCCGCTCCTGACGAAGGCTTCACCTCTGTCCGGGCACACTGGGCAAACAGGACGCACTGCACGAACTGGAGGACGGGGATGGCAGACGACTGGGACGACCTCGTCCTGGACGAGGACTTCATACGGTCCGCCGAGACGTCCGAGCCGTCCGCCCGGGCCCGGATGCTGGCCGAGCGCTGGCGCCGTGAGGAGCCCGAGCCGCAGCCGTGGCGCTCGGACGAGCCGCCTGCCGGGTGGTTCTTCAGCAAGGGGCGCCGACGCAAGTGGCGGCGCCGTTAGCGGGCGTTCAGGGCCATTCCCGGGCGTTTTAATCAGTGGCGCCCAACTCGCCGTACAGGCACAGTGGTTGTGTCCACATCGCCGGACGGTGAGTTCGGCGCCACGTTCTGGGAGAGGAGTTGGGCGATGTCCATGCACGGCAGTACGTCCAGCTCCCGACAGGGCAGTCCGCGGCGGGTTACGGTGTAGTTACCCCACCGTCGACCCCGCTCCGCACACGGAGCTGCCCGGGGCGGCCGCTTCGAGCACGCGATGTCGCTCTCGCGTGGGCCGCCCACCCGGAGGATTGGCCGAGTGGTAAGGCACTGGCTTGCTAAGCCATGGTCGGGCTGGAAAGCCCGCGCACGTTCGATCCGTGCATCCTCCGCAAGACGTCGCCACTTCGGCTCGGCCGAGGGCAGGAGGGGCGAGGTGCGTCGGGGAGACACCCGGCACCCCGGACCTCAGCCGAGCAACCGCTCCAGCACCACCGCGATGCCGTCCTCCTCGTTGGAGGCGGTCACCTCGTCCGCCACCGCCTTCAGCTCCTCGTGGGCGTTGGCCATGGCCACACCCCTCGCTGCCCAGGCGAACATCGGGATGTCGTTGGGCATGTCGCCGAAGGCGATCGTGTCCGCGGCCTTCATGCCCAGGCGGCGGGCCGCCAGGGACAGGCCCGTGGCCTTGGACAGGCCGAGGGGGAGGAGTTCCACGATGCCCTCGCCCGCCATGGCCACCGTGACGAAGCCGCCGGCGGCCTGGCGGGCGGCCTCTGCCAGTTCGTCGTCCGACAGCGCCGGGTGCTGTATGTAGATCTTGTTCAGCGGGGCGGCCCACAGATCCGACACGTCCGTGAACGGCGTCGCCGGGAGCGTGCCCGTGACCGCGTAGCCGGGGCCGACCAGGACGTCACCGTCCAGGCCGGCGCGGCTCGCCGCCAGGAAGAGGGGGCCGACCTCCGCCTCGATCTTGGCCAGGGCCACGCCCGCCAGCTGCCGGTCCAGGGTCACCGCGGTCAGCAGGCGGTGCTCGCCGGCGTCGTAGACCTGCGCGCCCTGGCCGCACACCGCGAGGCCCTGATAGCCGAGGTCGTCGAGGATGTGGCGGGTCCATGGCACCGCGCGGCCGGTCACCACGATGTGCGCGGCACCGGCCTCAGTGGCCGCGACGAGGGCGTCACGGGTGCGCTGCGCGACCGACTCGTCGGAGCGCAGGAGCGTTCCGTCGAGGTCGGTCGCGATCAGCCTGTAGGGGAACCCTTCAGCGGGAGACGTGGAGCTCACTTCGCGACCGGCTCCAGGACCTCCCGGCCGCCCAGGTACGGGCGCAGCACCTCGGGGACCCGGACGGAGCCGTCGGCCTGCTGGTGGTTCTCCAGGATCGCCACGATGGTGCGCGGTACGGCGCACAGGGTGCCGTTGAGCGTGGCCAGCGGCTTGACCTGCTTGCCGTCACGGACGCGGATCGACAGGCGGCGGGACTGGAACTCGGTGCAGTCCGAGGTCGACGTCAGCTCGCGGTACTTGCCCTGCGTCGGGATCCACGCCTCGCAGTCGAACTTGCGGGAGGCCGAGGAGCCCAGGTCGCCCGAGGCCACGTCGATCACGCGGAACGGCAGCTCCAGCGACGTCAGCCACTGCTTCTCCCACTCCAGCAGGCGCTGGTGCTCGGCCTGCGAGTCCTCGGGAGCGACGTAGGAGAACATCTCGACCTTGTCGAACTGGTGCACGCGGAAGATGCCGCGGGTGTCCTTGCCGTGCGAGCCGGCCTCGCGGCGGAAGCAGGGCGAGAAGCCCGCGTAGCGCAGCGGCAGCTTGTCGGCGTCGAGGATCTCGTCCATGTGGTACGCGGCGAGGGCGACCTCGGAGGTGCCGACCAGGTAGAGGTCGTCCTTGTCGAGGTGGTAGACGTCCTGCGCGGCCTGGCCGAGGAAGCCGGTGCCCGCCATCGACTGGGGGCGGACCAGCGCCGGGGTCAGCATCGGGGTGAAGCCGGCCGCCGTGGCCTGCGCCATCGCGGCGTTGACCAGGGCCAGCTCCAGCAGGGCGCCGACGCCGGTGAGGAAGTAGAAGCGGGAACCGGAGACCTTCGCGCCGCGCTCGACGTCGATGGCGCCGAGGAGGCTGCCGAGCTCCAGGTGGTCCTTCGGCTCGAAGCCCTCGGCCGTGAAGTCGCGGATCTCGCCGTGCGTCTCCAGCGTGACGAAGTCCTCCTCGCCGCCGACCGGGACGTCCGGGTGCACGAGGTTGCCGAGCTGGACCAGCAGCTCCTGGGTCTCGGCAGCGGCGGCGTCGCGCTCGGCGTCGGCAGCCTTGACGTCGGCGGCCAACTGGCTCGCCTTCTTCAGGAGCTCGGCCTTCTCGTCCCCGGAGGCCTTGGGGATGAGCTTGCCGAGCTGCCTCTGCTCGGCACGAAGCTCGTCGAAGCGGACGCCCGACGACCTGCGCCGCTCGTCGGCAGACAGGAGGGAGTCGACGAGCGCGACGTCCTCTCCACGGGCGCGCTGCGAGGCGCGCACTCGGTCGGGGTCCTCACGGAGCAGGCGAAGGTCAATCACGCGCTCAAGGCTACCGGGGTGGGGTGACAGCCCACGACTCACTATTCCGAGCCGCGGCTTACGTTCCGCTATGGGGTAATTGCGAGCCGTGTCAATAAAAGGCGTCCCACTCCCTGGAACGGGGCAGGCGCGAGGCGGCCGGTTGACTCGATTCCCTTGTGGAGAACGGGACTTGGGTCACGGTTGTCCACAGGTATCCCCAGGCTCCGAAGAGTTATCCACAGGCTGTGTGGATGGACTGTGGATGTCGGAATTGATCACTCCGTAATGCGGTGATCAAGTTGAGAATTCCCAGGACAAACCGCCTCCGTCCCTGCTTTCGGGTGGAAAGTGGTCGCCCCAAAGGATTGCTCAAAGGAAAAGAGTGGACGAAGGGTGACTTGCGCGATGGTGGAGGCCGGAAGGGCCTGGAGGGCGATTTGTCGACAGACTCATGCTTCTCTGTCGACTTGTCCCCAGGTCGAGATGAGGACCTGTGGATAACCCCTGTGGATAACGATAATCGGCTGGTAGTACCGGCTGAAACCCGCACCGGATCCGCTGACCCGCACCGGATCCGCTCAGAACCGCCCGTCCTGGCACCGCGCCACCCAGTCCGCCGCCGACACGAACTCCTCGTCCGACGTCCCCGAGCGAGGGGGCCGCATATCCCCCGGCTTCATGTCCGCGCGCGGATACGAGCCCAGGAACCGCACCTCAAGGCAGATCCGCTTCAGCCCCATCAGCGCCTCGGCCACCCGGCGATCGGAGATATGCCCCTCGGCGTCGATGCAGAAGCAGTAATTGCCGATGCCCGCGCCGGTCGGCCGGGACTGCAGCAGCATCAGGTTGATGCCGCGGGTGGCGAACTCACCCAGGAGGTCACGCAGCCCGCCGGGATGGTCGTCGCGCTGCCACAGCACGACGGACGTCTTGTCGGCACCGGACGGAGCGGCGGGCCGTGCGGGCCGGCCCACCAGGACGAACCGGGTCTGGGCGTTCTCCGCGTCGTGGATCCCGGTCTCCAGGGCCTCCAGGCCGTACAGCGCGGCGGCGAACTCGCCCGCGAAGGCCGCGTCGTACTGGCCCTCCTGCACCAGACGGGCGGCGTCCGCGTTCGACGCGGCCGACTCCCAGTGGGCGTCGGGGAGGTTGTTCTTGAGCCAGTTGCGCACCTGCGGCTGGGCGGCCGGGTGTGCGGAGACCGTCTTGATGTCCGACAGCTTCGTGCCCGGCCTGACCAGCAGCGCGAAGGTGATCGACAGCAACACCTCGCGGTAGATCATCAACGGCGCGCCCGCGACCAGCTCGTCGAGCGTGGTCGTGATGCCGCCCTCGACGGAGTTCTCGATCGGCACGAACGCGGCCTCGGCCTCGCCGACGCGCACCGCGTCCAGCGCGGACTGCACGGACACGTAGGGGATCAGCTCCCGGGTCGCGGCCTCGGGAAGTGTGCGCAGGGCGGCCTCGGTGAAGGTGCCCTCGGGGCCGAGATAGGCATAGCTCGCTGGCATGACCTCACCCTAATGGGCCTTGCGAAACGGCGGGCACGCATCTCACCCGGTCACCGCAAGGGAGGATGCCCCGGCACCCAGGGCCCGTCGTTTGGATCACGCCGGTGTCGCGGGCCCTGGCACGCGCTCACCCCTCCAGCAACCGCTGCCCCACGTACTCCCCCTCCGCCGCGCCACCCGGCACGGCGAACAACCCGCTCGCCTCGTGCCGGATGTACTTCGACAGGGCGTCGCCCCGGTCGAGCTTGCGTTGCACGGTGACGAAGCCGAGCAGGGGGTCGGCCTGCCAGCAGATGAAGAGGAGACCCGCGTCGGGCACGCCGTCCGTGTCGATGCCGTCGTGGTACGAGAACGGGCGTCGCAGCATGGCCGCCCCGCCGTTCTGGTCGGGGCGGGTGATGCGGGCGTGGGCGTTGATGGGGACGACCAGATTCCCTGCCTTGTCGGTCTTCTCCAGGTCCATCGCGGTCGTCTCGGTGCCCCCGGACAGCGGCGCCCCGTCGGACTTGCGGCGCCCGATGACGTCCTCCTGCTCCTTGACCGAGAGCTGCTCCCAGTCGTCGAGGAGCATCCGGATGCGGCGTACGACGGCGTAGGAGCCGTTCGCCATCCAGGCCGGGTCCTTCGAGCCGGACTCGGGCACGAAGATCCGCTGGTCGAAGTCGTTGTCCGTCGGCTTCGGGTTGCGGGTGCCGTCCATCTGGCCCATCAGGTTGCGGGCCGTCATGCGGTGCGCGGTGGCGCCCGGCGAGCGGTTGAAGCCGTTCATCTGCCAGCGCACCTTGGCCGCCTGGCCCGCGTCCTTCTGGATCGCGCGCAGGGCGTGGAAGGCGACCAGGGCGTCGTCGGCGCCGATCTGCACCCACAGATCGCCGTTGCTGCGTGCCTTGTCGAGCTGGTCGGAGGAGAAGTCGGGCAGGGGGTCCAGGGAGACCGGGCGCTGCTTCTCCAGACCGGTCCGTGCGAAGAAGCTGTGCCCGAAGCCGAAGGTGATCGTCAGCGAGGACGGACCGGCGTCACGGGCGACATCCGTGTCGTCCTGCTTGGCCGCCGCGCCGGCCATCAGCCGCCCAGCCGTCTCCGACCAGCGACGCAGCAACGCCGCCGCCTCCTTGCGGCCCGCGCCCGCCGCCAGGTCGAAGGCGACGACGTGGCCGCGGGCCTGGAGCCCTTGGAGGATGCCGGGCTGATGTTTCCCGTGAAACATCACCTGACCGGCGCCCAGCGAGGTGAGCGGCGTCGCTTCGGCCGGCCGCGCGGCGTATCCCACCGCCCCGCCCGCCGCTCCGAGCACCAGCCCGGTGGCACCAGCAGTCCCGAGCAGACTGCGCCGCGAAATGCCCTCATTAACAGCGGCCTTTTCAGCAGCGCCCTCTACGGCGTTTTCGGAAACGCCGTCATTAAGTGCCGTTTCGGAAGACCCGGAGGTTCCGGAAGCCTGGGACGTCCCGGAGGTCTTGGAGGTCCCGGGAGTCCTAGGAGTAGGAGCCTCCGGAATGGACTGGTCAGCCATGGTGAGGTTCAGCCGATCTGCGCGTTCTTGGAGACGGTGGCCTGGTCGATGTCGGAGGTCCGCACGGTCACGGCGATCTTCCACTCGCCCGCCACGGGGATCTGTACTCCGCTCGCCGACCAGTGTCCGGTGGAGATGTGGTCCGGGACGACGGGCAGTGGCCCGATGTCCTGGGACTCCAGGGTGAAGGCGACCTTCACCTCGGGGATGTCAAAGGCGCGGCCATTGGGTCGCTGTACGTAGACGTGCATTTCGTTGCCGCCCACGCGCGCGGGATCGAGGTCGATCCGTACGACCCCCTTGCCGTCCTCGCCGCCGGTGTCGAAGGACATGTCCAGGGTCAGCGCCCCGGACGACGAGGCATCGGCAGTGGCGGAGGACGATGCCGCCGCCCTGGCCTGCTCCTCCGTACGCCCCGGCTCGGTCGACGTCAGCATGGTGGTGACGGCGAGCAGGACGACCGCGACGCCCGCCTCGGCGAGCACAGAGCGGCGCAGTCCGAACCGGTTCGGGTCGGCGTCCCGCTGCTGCTTCTGCCGTGCCGTGTCGATCGCGGCCTGCTGCCGGGCGAGCTGGGCGGCGCGCTCGGAGTCGTCCTTGCCGGACGCGGCGGCCGAGGCGCCGTTCTTGCCGAAGGCGGAGGCGGTGACAGAGGCGGAGGTGGCGGGGGAGTCGGCCTTCCTGCCGGAAGCGGAGGCGGCGGAGGTACCCGCCCGGGCAGCGGCGTGCGCCTTCTCGCCCTCACCCTCGACCGCCTCCTCGCCGACCGCTTCCTCGCCGACCGCTTCCTCGCCGACCGCTTCCCCGCCGACCGCCTCCTCGACTGCCGCTTGCTCCCTGTCCTCCCTGCCTTCGCCGTCCTCCCCGTCCTCGCCGGCCCGCGTCCCCTCCCGCGAAGTCACCGCAGCCGTGTCCGTCAGTCGCGCCGTCCACCGCCGTGAGATCCACGCGATCCCGACCAGCAGCATCACGAGCGCGATCTTGACCAGCAGCAGCTGCCCGTACCGCGTCCCGGTGAACGCCGGCCACGACCCGAGCTGCCGCCACGACTGGTAGACGCCGGTCGCGACCAGTGCCAGCACGCTGCCGAAGGCGAGGCGTGAGAACCGGCGTACGGCGGAGGCGTCGAGCGGGGTCTCCGCGGGCGCCCGGTACAGGGCGAAGAGCAGTGCGGTGAGGCCGCCGAGCCAGCCCGCGACGGCCAGCAGATGCAGGACGTCGACCGGCATCGCGATGCCGGCCTGGAGTCCGGTCGAGGCGTGCTCGGACATCGCCCAGCTCGCGGCGAGGCCCGCGGCCACCACGGTGCCGCCGATGGCGAGCCCGAAGGTGAGGTCCCGCTTCTCCTCGTCCTCCCGCTTGTCATACGCCCCGAACAGCACCGCGATGAACAGCGCCGCCGCGGCGAGCAGCAGCAGCCGGGACACCAGCGCCGCACCCGTCTTGGTCTGCAGGACCTGGCCGAGCAGCTCCAGGTCGAAGATGTCGCCGACCTTCCCGGTGCTGGTGTACGAGCCGCGCAGGAGGAGCAGGGCGAGTGTCGCGGCAGTCAGGGCCAGCCAGCCGGAGACGACGAGCCGTTGCAGCGCCCGTACGCCGGCCCCGCGCTGCCAGCAGGCGAGCACGAATGCGGCGCCGCCGACCAGGACGATGAACCCGGCGTACGACGCATACCGCCCGAACCCGTAGAGCCAGCCGACGACCCCGCCGCCGACTTCCTGGCCGGAGACCGAGACGGTGGTCTGGGAGGGGGCGCCGATGGAGAAGGTGTAGGCGCCGGCGACGGGATGGCTGTCCTCGGACACCACCTGGTAGGTGACGGTGTACGTGCCGTCGGGCAGGCCGCTGTGGAGTTTCACGGCGTACGTCGTGCCGTTCACGTTGGCCGGGTCGCCGCGGTCGATGCGCTTGCCCTTGGGGTCGAGTACCCGCACGGAGTCGTCGGACAGGGCGACCTTCTCGGAGAAGGTCAGCGAGACCTGCGTCGGGGCCTTGTCCACCACCGCCCCCTGCTGGGGGTCGCTGCCGGTCAGCGCGGCGTGCGCGGAGACCGTCCCGGCACCGGCGAGAAGCAGACCGGTGACGGCCAGGAGCAGCAGCACCAGGTTCCGAACGCGCAGCGGCACACGCGTCCGGATGCGCGGCGGCACCACGTTCCGGACCCGCAGCGGCACCCGAGGCCGGATGCCGGGCCGGACGCGGGGGGCGATGGGCTGGGTCAAGGCGATCTCTCCCTCAGTGTCCGGTCTTCGGGTTGTACGTCGCGGACTTCACCGGCATCTCAACCGTGACCGTGCCGGACTCGGCGAAGTGGAGCCGCACGGTCACCTTCTCGCCCTGCTTCGGCTTTCGCTTCAGCTTCTCGAACATCAGATGGCTGCCGCCGCTCTTGAACACGAGTTGACCGTGGGCGGGGACGGCGAGCTCCTTGGCCTCCTGCATCGACGAGTTCACGGTCTCGTGGGCGGTGACCTCGCCGACGTCGCTGGTGACGGAGGTCAACTCGTCCTTCGTACCGCCCTTGTTGGTGACCGTCAGGAAACCGGCCGCCATCGAGTCGGACACCGGCTGCGGCATATAGGCGCCGCTGACGGACACCTCCGCCTTGGAGTCCTCGGAACCGCAGCCCGCCAGGACGAGTGCGCCGGCCATCACCACGGTCACCGGGGTGAACCGCCTCACGGCTTCTCCCCCTTGATCAGCTTGGGGAGGTCCTTGGTGTAGTCGGCGACCTCGGCGTCCTCGGTGTAGAGGACGTACCCCTTGTCGGTCTTCGGCGAGAACGCGACGACCTGGGTGCCATGGGTGGAGACCATCTTGCCGTTCTTGTCCTTGTGTGGCGGCTCGATGGAGATGCCGAGGGTGCGTGCGCCGGCCTGGATGGTGTCGAATGCGCCGGTCAGGCCGACGACCTGCGGGTCGATGCCTTTCAGCCACTTGCCGAGCGCGGGCGCCGTGTCGCGCTCCGGGTCGGTGGTGACGAACACGACGCGCAGCTCGTCCTGCTCCGCCTTGGACAGCTGCTTCTTGGCGACGGCGAGGTTGTTCATCGTCAGCGGGCAGACGTCGGGGCAGTTGGTGTAGCCGAAGTAGATCAGCGTCGGCTTGCCCTGGGTCTCCTTGCGGAGGTCGTACTTCTTGCCGTTCGTGTCGCTGAGGACCAGGTCCGGCTTCTCGAACGGCTTGTCGAGGACGATGGCCGCCTTGTCCGACCCGGCCTCCTCGGAGACCACGGTGACGGGCTGGGCGCTGTCGTCACCGTTACCGCAGGCGGAGAGGGTGAGGGTGGCGGCGGCGAGCAGGGCGGCCGCGGCGAAGGTCTTCTTACGCATGGCAAGTCTTCTTACACATAGAAAAATGTCCCAGTTGTTCCGGCTGTGCTGTTCCGGCCGTGCTGTTCCGGCTGTGTCGTTCCGGCTGTCTCAGTGGTGAGGATCCGGCGCGCACCGGAGGCGTGCCCCCGGCGCGCGCCGTGAACCGAAGAGGCCGTCAGGCCTCGGTGCGCCGACGGCCGGCGAGTACGCCGTACGCCACACCCAGCGCGCCTACGACGATGCCGACCACGCCCAGGACGCGGGCGGTGGTGTCGCTGCTGTCGGCGGGCTCGTCGGCGGCGGTCTTGGCGGAGGCCGCCTCGGTGTTGTCGGAGTCGGAGGCCTTGCCGGCGGAGGACGAGCCGTGGTGGCCCTCCTCGGCGGCGGACAGCGCGAGCACCGGCGCCGGGTTCTCGGGCTCCTCCTGGCCCTCCTGCGGCACCTCGATCCAGCGCACGACCTCGTCGTTGGAGTACGTCTGGAGCGCCTTGAAGACGAGTTCGTCGGTGTCCTCGGGGAGCTGGCCGATGGAGACGGGGAACTTCTGGAAGAAGCCCGCCCTGATGCCGTCGCCGGTGGCGGTCCAGGTGATCTTGGAGACGGCCTGGGTGATCTTCTCGCCGTGCATCTCAAGAGGCTTGTCGAGCTCGGACTTGGTGACCTTGATGTCCCAGCCGTTGACCGGCTCCGGCATCGCGGAGGCCAGCGGGTGGTCGGTCGGGAAGGTCACCTCCAGCTTGGTGGTCGACGCGTCGTCGCGCTCATTGGGCACCTTGAAGTCGACGACCGCGTAGCCGCCCTTGGCTGCCGTGCCCTCGGGCTGCACGCTGACGTGGGCGAACGCGGGGGCGGACAGAGCGAGCACGGCCGTGCCGGCGAGGGCGCCAGCGGCGGCGAAACGAGAGACCTTCATGCGAAGCACTCCACTGTGAGTGAGATTCGGGATTCCGGTGGTGAAGAGGAGTACGCGCGCAGGGGTGCCCGATCAGCGGGAAAGCCCGCGAGGCCGCGACCGGTTGGCGAAGCCTGCGAGTCGGCGAAGGCCGGCAGAGTCGGCGAAGCCGGACAAGGGAGATCCCGTGATCGGAGAACTCGCGCACGCACGCGTGCCGCACGACGGCGGCCCCTCAGTCCCACGCAGTGGAGTGATGGCGGTCGCGTCGTGTCAGGCGGCGAGGACGAGTACGGCACCGGCCGGCGGGCCCCGCCTGACCACCGTGTGCTGGAGCGCGAGAGTGCGTGGCTCGGCCGGACCGAACCCCCCGACGCACAGGACAAGCGGGCCCGCCTCGGGTGCGCCCGGCAGTCCGGCACGCAGGGCGCGCACCAGAGCGAGCGCCCCGCGCAGGGATCGTACGAAAGCCCCCTCGGCGACCGAATGCGCCGACAGGGCCGACATCTCGACGATGCGCAGCAGGGCCAGGTCCCCGCGCCGCAGCAGCCACCCCGCGGCGACCGCCGCTAGGACGTGGGCGAGCAGCATGGGCAGGGAAGGCAGAAGCGACACGGAGGCATCCGTGGCGGAGTTCGCGACGGTGGACATCGTGTCCGCCGACCGGTGCGAGGCGTGCGCCCCCATGGCCGGGTGCAGTCGTGCCTCGGTGAGGATCCGCTGGGCCTGGGCGGGGCTGATCGCCGCCGTGGCGGTTCCGCAGACGAGCCGCGCGGCCAGCTCGACGAGCGCGGCGTCGGACGCGGAGGACGTGGCTGCGGCGGAGGTCCCGGTGGCGGCGGCCGCCCCGGCGCTCACCCCGTGCTGCCCGAGCCCGAACAGCGTGTGCAGGACGGTCTGGCCGACCGCGAGCAGCACCGCGATCCCGGGCAGCGAACGCTCCCGCCCCGCGAACGGCACCGCGACCAGGAAAACCCCCAGGAACCCGCCTCCCAGCGTCCACAGCGGAATCGTCGCGCAGGAGCCCAGCGCGTGGCCGACCCCGGCCAGCACGACGCAGACCGCGGCGAACACCGCGGCCCGCAGTATCCGGAGATCACTCCCGGAGCGCGCTGTGCGCGGGTGGGGGGCAGGCATGGCGGGCTCATCATCGCACTGGCCTTATGACCGCCATACGGCAGGTCCGCAAGATGAGGAACGGGCGATTCAGGACGTACGGGGAGAAGAAGACTGTACGACCGGAAGATCACCTTCTGATGTGGGCCGCCCCCACATACACCGATTACCGTGTGGGCGCATCGACCATATGGGCGGCATCACGTCAATGATGTGCTTACAGGTGGGCACTCGCGGCAATACGTAACGGTATGTCGAGCCGCGGCCAGGAGGCTGGAGCATGAGCATCTGGTGGTCACTCCATCTGCGGCGGGAAGCCGCGAGCGTGCCGCTCGCCCGGCGGTTGCTGATCGGCACGATGGAGACGGCGGGCGTCGACCCGGACGTGTCCTACGACCTCTCCGTCGCCCTCAGCGAGGCCTGCGCGAACGCCGTCGAGCACGGCGGCGCCGGCGCGTCCGGCGACTCCCCGCAGGCGTATCGCGTGACGGCGTATCTGGACGGCGAGAAGTGCCACATCGAGGTCACCGACTCGGGCCCCGGCTTCACCACCCCACCCCGCACGCCCCGCCCGGCGTCCACCGACGCCGAACACGGCCGGGGTCTCTGCCTGATCCAGGAACTCGCCGACCATGTCCAGATCGGCAACACACCGGGGCGGGCCGGGGCGGTGGTGAGCTTCGACAAGATCTTGAAGTGGCGCAAGGACACACCGTTGATGGCCGTGTAAGGGCCGGCCGCACGCCTCCCGGCCGCCACCGGGAGGCGTCGGCGTCAACCACCGCAGGCGGACCGAACCGCGTAGAACGTGCTCAGGTACCGCGCGTGATACGCCCCGCTGGTGATCCGCACGACCGCCTCGTCCGCCGACCGCAGCGACGACCCGGTCAGGTTGGCGCTTCCCGTGTACACGCGTGGCGTCAGGTCGCCGTTGTAGTCGCCGTCGACGAGGATCTGCTTGTTGTGCGGGCGGACGTCGATTCCGGGGCCGTTGGGGATCCGGCATCTGCGGTGCTGGATGCCGGCGGCGTTCAGGCGGCCGGTGATCGCGGCGTCGCTGTCGGCGTAGATGACGTCGACCCAGCAGCCCCGGCCGCGCAGCTGGGCCAGCTTGTCGGCGACCTGGCGGCGGGAGCCGAAGAAGCTGTGCGTCAGGACGCGGATGTCGGTCTGGTGCCGTAGCCCGTCCGCGCCGGTGTAGGCGCAGCTGATCTCGTTCAGCGCGTTGACGATGGTGTCGGTGGCCGGGTTGTTGTACGACGCGTCACCTCGCGGGAAGAAGTAGCCGCGGTACGTCGAACCGGTCGGGGTGGAGAAGTACGCGTTGTTGTTGCCGCCTACGAGGGTGCGGCCCTGGCGGAGCTGCGCGTGGTACGAGACGTAGCCGTTGTAGACCGTGCTGTTCGTGAAGGTGACCGCGTCGTTGAAGGACTCGACCTTGTACCAGTCGGTGAGGTTCGAGGAGGTCTGGAAGACGACGTTCGAATAGCTCGTGCCGTCGTCGAAGGGCCCGATCCTGGAGAAGAGGAAGAACTTGTTGTGGTTGTACGCCGGTTGGGGCGGAGCCACGGCAAGGCAGCCGCGCTGGACGTCGTCCACACCGTCGGCGTCCTCGAACCTGTCGTCGCAGACGACGATCCAGGAGCGGGCGGCTGTGCTGGTGCCGAGCGCGGACCTGAGCGACAGAAAGGCCGGGTTGTTGAACTCGGCGCCGCCGGGGCCCACATAGGTCGAGTCGTCGACGATGAGTCTGACGTCGACACCGCGCGCGTGGGCGGCGATCAGCGCGTTCGCGACCTCCTGGTCGAGGAACTCGTACATCGAGCCGCGGATCTGCGCCCCGGCCGGCGTCGCGTCGATCAGCCGTACGAGCTGGGTGAAGATCGCCTTCTGCTGGGCCGGGGTGCCCAGCGGGTTGTTGAAGACGGGCCCGTTGACGACCGGTTTGGTCAGCGCGGCGGCCGGTGTCGCACCGCCGACGAGGAGTGCGGTCACCAAGGACAGGACGGTGGCGACGGCGGGCAGCACGGAACGGAGGGACCGGGACGGGTGTGCGCGTACGGGTGAACCGGGCGTCCTCCGTACGCGGGTCGTCGTCCGTGCGTGGGTCGTCGTCCGTGCAGGGGGCATCGTCTGCGCTCGGGTCATCGTCTCGCTCTCCGGGGCTGGGCAGATCGGGAAGTGCCCAGTTCTCTTTGCCCGAGAGAGTCCGCAAAGCCATCGGAACCTTGGCATTTGGGGGAATATGCTGCGCTTTACGGGTGACCGGTGCATCAATGGACCACAAGGGCAGTCGACTTCAGCTTCCTCATGACTCACAGCCACCGCACAGCGCCACCTCAAGCTGCTGACGGGTGGCGTCCCTAACTTCCCGGGCATGACGGGAAACCACAGGGACAAGTCGATCACCCGGCGTCGCGCCATCTCGGTGACCGGAGGCACGGTTGCGGCGGGCGGGCTCGCCGTCGCCGGTTACCAGACGGCCTTCGCCGACACCGCCACGACCACGACCGACGCGGCGGCGTCGACGACCTCCGCGACCGCATCGGAGGGATCCGGCTGCATGACGCTGATGTCCAGCGTCACCGAAGGCCCCTACTACCTCGACAACGCCCTGGTGAGAAAGGACATCACCGAGGGCAAGAGCGGAGTCCCGCTGACGCTGCGCCTCACCGTCGTGGACGCCACCGACAGCTGCACCCCGGTCTCCGGCGCCGCCGTGGGGATCTGGCACTGCGACGCCTGGGGCTACTACTCCGGCTACACCACGGCCAACCCCGGCGGCTCCGCGCCCGCCGAGAGCGAGGACGGCTCGACCGCCAACGACAACACCTATCTGCGCGGCTACCAGATCGCCAACGCCAACGGGGTCGTCAAGTTCGAGACGATCTTCCCGGGCTGGTACACCCCGCGCACCTGCCACATCCACCTCAAGGTGCACACGGGCGGCCAGAAGGAGGACGGCATCTACGAGGGCGGCAAGGTCAACTACACCGGCCAGCTGTTCTTCGCCGACGAGGTCGCCCAGGAGATCTTCACGCTGGAGCCCTACTCGAAGCACTCCGGCAGCTACACCACCCTCGACAACGACATGGTCTACGACGGCGGCGGCGCCGCCAGCGACCTGCTGACCCTGAAGGCCGCGCACAAGAAGGATCCGTCCAAGGGCTACAAGGGCTTCCTCACCATCGGCGTCGACCCCGACGCCGAGAACACCGGCGCGGGCAGCGGCGGTGGCGGCGAGGGCGGCACGCCGCCGGGCGACGCCCCGACGGGCACCCCACCCAGCGACGCCCCGACGGGCTCCCCACCCAGCGACGCCCCGACGGGCTCCCCACCCAGCGACGCCCCGACGGGCACCCCGCCCAGCGACGCCCCGACGGCCTCGGCGTCCTCGGCCTCCTCATAGGGGGACGCCATGAGCAGCCGCGGGGACGAGGCGCTGGCCTACGCCGCCGTGACCGCGCTCACCGGGCAGCTGGCCCTGGCACCCAAGCCGGGCCTCCCGACCCGCGCGACCTCGGCGCCCGCATCAGCCGCCGGGACCACTGCATGCTGCGCTGGTCGGCCAAGGCCCTCGCGCCGGGCCTCGTGGCGGTGGCCGCGGCAGCCCGGCGCACGGGTGAGCCGACGCCCGGGCTCCGTACGGAACTCGGCGCGATCGGCAGGTGCACCGAGCACTCGGTGGGCCTCGCGGGCGGCGGCCACCGGGGCGCCCTCTGGGCACTCGGCCTGCTGGTCGCCGCGGCAGCGCTCGACCCCCGGGCCGAGGCGCGGGACGTCGCCGCGACCGCCAAGCGCATCGCCGCGCACACCGACATGGGCGCCCCCCGCAGGCCCTCCCGGGGCTCCTCGGTGTCCGCGAAGTACGGCGCCGCCGGAGCGCGCGGCGAGGCACGGGCCGGATTCCCGCACGTACGGCGGGCGTTGGACGCCCTTACCGACGCCCGCTCGGCCGGCGCCACGGAGGAGCAGGCCCGCCTGGACGCCCTGCTCACCGTGATGTCCACCCTCCAGGACACCGAACTCCTCTACACCGCGGGCCCGATCGGCCTCCGCCACGTCCAGGCCGGCGCCCGCACGGTCCTGGAGGCGGGCGGCACGGCCACGAAGGCGGGCGCGGAGGCCCTGACCACCCTCGACGCCGACCTCCCCGCACGCGCGTGGAGCCCACGGGGGAGTGCGGGACTGCTGGCGGGGGCACTGTTCCTGGACGCACTGCCGGTCGGGGTGGGAGCGAGGGCGGCTTGAGCTGCCGGATTAACCGAGAGCTGCTTGAGCCGACGCATTAACCGAGGGCCACTGAGCTCACGAAATGAGCCCGGGCGCGCGAACTCACGGCACGAGCGCAGGCCCGCCCGACTTCACGGCGCGACCAAGGCGGGCCTGCCCTCCCGCCCCGCCCGGGCGCCGGCGGCCCGCCTCCCCGCCGGCCCCATCGCATACGACGCGCCCAGCGTCACGACCCCCAGCAGCAGCCACCCCGCGGTCCCCCACCCCACCAGCAGCGAGGTCAGCACAAGCGGCCCCAGAGTCCGCGCCACCGTCACGCCCGTACCGAAGAACCCTTGGTACTCACCCACCCGATCGGCGGGCGCCAACTCGAAGGACAGCTGCCACGACCCCGCCGACTGCCCCATCTCGGCGACGACCTGCAGCACCGCCCCGACGACCAGCACACCGGCGGCCACCCACGGCGAGGCTCCCGCCGACAGCGCGAGGACCACGCACGCCGCCAGCATCACCCACCCCGACCGCCGCACCGCGCGCGTGGCCGACGCAAGCCCGGTCACGCCGTGCGCCATCCGTACCTGGAAGACCATCACGGCCCCGGTGTTGAGCACGAACAGCACCGAGACCAGCCAGGCCGGCGCCTCCGTCCGCTCGGCGATCCACAACGGCAGCCCGAGGCTGAGCAGCGGCATCCGCAGCAGCAGGACGGTGTTGAGGAGCGTGACCAGGGCGTACGGCCGATCCCGCAGCACACCGAGCGAGTCCCGCGTCCGTACGGCGACGGGCGCCACCGCCGGCAGCTTCACCAGCACACCCGCACACACCACGAAGCTCACCGCGTCCAACGCGAACACGGCCAGATACGCCTCCCGCGTCCCGGAGTTCAACGCCAGCCCGCCCAGTCCGGCTCCCACCGCCAGCCCGGCGTTGAGCGTGGACTGCAGATGCGCGAGCAGCCCGGTCCGGTCCCCGGCGGACACCAGCCCGGCCAGGAGCGCCTGCCGGGCCGCCGCCAGCCCCGATTGCGCGGTCGCGTACGCGCACGCGGCCACGACGAACGGCACGAAGCCACGGACGACGAGGAAGGACCCCACCGCCAGCGCCGTCGCCAGCGCGAGCAGCACCGCCGTGCCACGCGCCCCGCGCCGGTCGGCGAGTCGCCCGAGCGGCACCCCCGCCAGCGAACCGACGGCCCACGCGACGGTCAGCCCCAGCCCCACGCGCGCGGGCGCGAGGCCGACGACATGGGTGAAGTACAACGCCGACGTCACGTAGTAGGCGCCGTCGCCGACCGAGTTGGCCAACTGGGCGGAGGCCAGGACGCGTTGCGGTCCCGCGGGCGGGAGGAGACGGGTTGTCATGCCAACGACGTTATGGACCCGGTGGGCCCTTCGGCAGGCCCAATACCGATGCATATCAGTGGCCCAATAGCATTCAGCGGCCCGCCCGAAGGGCCGACCACCCCCTCAGCCGCCCTCCAGGACCTTCCCCAACACCTCCAACGCCTCCGGATACACCCGCTCCCGAGGCGTCCCGTACCCCACGACCAGCCCCTGCGGCCGCCCCTCGCCGCGGCCCCCGGCACCGCCGCTGCCGCCACCGCCGCCGCGCGCCGTGTGCCAGTGCTCCCCCAGACACCCCACCGCGAGCCCCGCCGCCTCGGCCCGCGCCAGCACCTCCGCCTCGTCCTCGACCTCCACCAGCGCATGCAGCCCGGCCGCGATCCCACGCACGCGCCGCCGCGCCCCCAGCCGGTCCAGGAGCTGGTCCCGGCGCCGCCGGTACCGCAGCCGGCAGGCCCGCACATGACGGTCGTACGCATGGCTCTCGATCAGTTCGGTGAGCGCCAACTGACCGATGGACTCGGTGTGATGATCGCTGTGCAGCTTGGCGTCGGCCACGGCGTCGACCAGGCGCGGCGGCAGCACCATCCAGCCGAGCCGCAGCGCCGGCCCGAGGGTCTTCGAGGCCGTCCCCAGATACACGACCTGCCCAGGCGCCATGCCCTGCAGCGCGCCGACGGGCTGGCGGTCGTACCGGAACTCCCCGTCATAGTCGTCCTCGACGATCAGCCCGCCACGCACGCGTGCCCAGTCGGTGAGCGCCCGCCGCCGTTCGGGATGCAGCGTCACCCCGGTCGGATACTGATGCGCGGGTGTCACGACAACGGCGGCACAGTCCCCCAACTCCCCTGCACGCGCGCCCCGTTCGTCGACCCGCACGGGCACGACGGCACCCCCGTTGCGCCGCACCACCTCCCGGTGGAACGGCAGCCCCGGATCCTCCATGCCCACGGCGCCGCCCTCCAGCACGCGCGTGAGCAGCGCCAGCCCCTGTACATACCCGGAGGTGACCACGATCCGCTCCGGCGGCGCGATGACTCCACGCGCGCGCCCCAGATACCCGGACAGCGCGTTCCGCAGCTCGATACGCCCACGCGGATCGCCGTAGTCGTACGCCAACGAGGGCGCCGTGGCGATCGCCCTGCGCAACGCCCGCAACCATGCGGCGGCCGGAAACGCCCCCACGTCCGGGCTGCCGGGCCGCAGATCGAACCGCGGCTCACGCGCGCGTGCGGCGGCCTCCGACGGTTCGGCGTGGACCGGGAGCAGCGGGGCGACCTGCGTACCGGCTCCTTGCCGGGCGGTGAGGTAGCCCTCGGCGACAAGCTGGTCGTACGCCGCCTTCACGGTGTTCCGGGAGACCCCGAGCTGGTCCGCGAGCCGGCGCGTGGCAGGCAGCCGCTCCCCGGGCGTCAACCGCCCCTCGCGCACGGCATCACGCAGCGCTCGCTCCAGCCCCGCCCGACGCCCTTCACCGACGTCGGTTTCCAAGTGCAGGTCCACCCCAACCCCCTCAGGGGCGCGCGACTGTACCGATATGCGGCTCCGCCGCGTGGGCGCGACCAGCCCCCACAACCCGCAGACCGCGACGATGGCCGGACACCCCTCTGGCATCCGGCCATCGATCCAACGTCAGCCCTTGAGAGAGGCCATCCAGCTCTCGACCTCGTCCGACCGCCGAGGCAGCGCAGCGCTCAGGTTCCGGTTGCCCTCCGCCGTCACCAGAATGTCGTCCTCGATCCGGACGCCGATCCCCCGGTACTCCTCCGGCACCGTCAGGTCGTCGGCCTGGAAGTACAGCCCCGGCTCGACGGTCAGCACCACGCCCGCCTCCAGCGTGCCGTCGACGTACGACTCCACGCGCGCGGCAGCACAGTCATGCACGTCCATGCCGAGCATGTGCCCGGTCCCGTGCAGCGTCCACCGTCGCTGCAGCCCGAGCTCCAGCACCCGCTCCACGGGCCCCTCGACAAGCCCCCACTCGACGAGCCGCTCGGCGAGCACCCGCTGCGAGGCGTCATGGAAGTCCCGGTACTTCGCGCCAGGCTTCACGGCCGCGATCCCGGCCTCCTGGGCGTCGTACACGGCGTCGTAGATCTTCTTCTGGATCTCGCTGTAGCGGCCGTTGATCGGCAGCGTGCGCGTGACGTCGGCGGTGTAGTACGTGTGCGTCTCCACGCCCGCGTCGAGCAGCAGCAGATCACCCGAGCGCACGGGCCCGTCGTTGCGCACCCAGTGCAGCGTGCAGGCGTGCGGACCGGCGGCGCAGATGGAGCCGTAGCCGACGTCGTTGCCCTCCACGCGCGCGCGGAGGAAGAACGTGCCCTCGATGTAGCGCTCGGAGGTCGCCTCGGCCTTGTCGAGGACCTTCACGACATCCTCGAAGCCGCGCACGGTCGAGTCGACGGCCTTCTGCAGCTCGCCGATCTCGAAGTCGTCCTTGACCAGTCGTGCCTCGGACAGGAAGACGCGCAGCTCCTCGTCCCGCTCGGCGGTGACCTTGTCGGTCAGCGCGGCCTCGACACCGGCGTCGTAGCCACGGACGACACGCACCGGCCCCGTCGCCTCGCGCAGCCGGTCCGTCAGCTCGCGCACGTCGGAGGCCGGGATGCCGTACAGCTTCTCCGCCTCGGTGAGCGAGTGCCGGCGGCCGACCCACAGCTCGCCCTGGCCGGAGAGCCAGAACTCGCCGTTCTCACGGTCGGAGCGGGGCAGCAGGTAGATCGTCGCCCGGTGGCCGTCCGCGACGGGCTCCAGGACGAGCACGCCGTCCTCGGTCTGGTTGCCGGTGAGGTACGCGTACTCGACCGACGCGCGGAAGGGGTACTCGGTGTCGTTGGAGCGGGTCTTCAGGTTGCCCGCCGGGATCACCAGACGCTCGCCCGGGAACCGCGCCGACAGCGCGGAGCGGCGCGCGGCGGTCTCGGCGGCCTGGGGGATCGGCCGCAGGTCATGCAGCTCCGTGTCGGCCCAGCCGGACTTCATGCTCTCGGCGAGCTCGTCGGACACGCCCGGGTACAGGCCGTTCTTGCGCTGCTTGATCGGCTCTTCAGACTCTTCCGGGCCCGCTGCGGTAGCAGCAATGGACTCGGCCGGGGTGAGCTCGTCGGCCACGGTCATCCTCCTCGATACGGCACTGGACCTCGTCCATCGTACGGACGTGCAGGACGGAACCCAGGGTCGTAGGACCGGTCACCCGGCGCTCGGGCGCCGCTGTTATGGCCGAGATCACTCGCCTGTTATGGGTGCTTTCCGATGAGCGCTACGCGCGCGTGCCGAGCGACTACGCGGACTACGCGTGTGTGCCCCGCGACTACTCGAAGCGAGCGGCGAGCAGTACGACGTCCTCCTCGCTGTCCGCCCGGTCGAGCCCGTCCGGCAGTACGGTCCGCAGGACGTGGTCGACGACGGCGTCCGGGTCGTGCCGGATCGCCCGGGGCACCCCGGCCGCTGCCGCGTGCAGCCGTGCGAAGGCGCGGTCGGTGGGGTCGCCGGTGCGGTGCAGCAGCCCGTCGGTGTACAGCAGAACCGTCTCTCCGGCTTCTGCGGTCAGCTCCACGCTCGGCGCCTCCCAGCAGGCCAGCATGCCCAGCGGCGCGGACACGGAGGTCTCCACGAACTCGGTGCGCCGGTCGCCGATCAGCAGCGGCGGGGTGTGTCCGGCGCCGGCCAGCGTGATCTTGCGCAGGGCGGGCTCGCAGTAGGCGAACAGGGCGGTGGCGGAGCGGGCCGGCTCGGTGAGTCTGAGCAGCAGCTCCAGGTCGGACAGGACCGCGACCGGGTCCTCGCCCTCCATCACGGCGTACGCCCGCAGGCTGGCCCTCAGCCGTCCCATCGCGGCGACCGCGCTGGGCCCGGCCCCGGTAACCGAGCCGACCGCGAGGCCGAGCGCGGCGTCCGGCAGCGGCAGCGCGTCGTACCAGTCGCCGCCCCCGCGCGGGCCGGTGCGATGCCGGGCGGCGAGCTGGACGCCGGCCATGCGCGGCAGACGGGAGGGAAGTAGTTCCTCGGCCATCGTCCGCATGCACGCGCGCGTGCGCTCGACTTCGAGGAGCCGGGCCAGGTGCTCGGTGGCGTAGCGGGTGTACAGACCGACGAGGTGCCGCTGGCGCTCGGCCGGTTCGGCGGGCTCGTCGTACAGCCACACGGCGGCACCGAGGCGGCCGGCGGCGTCGGTGGACAGGGGGAGTGCGTAGCACGCGGCGTAGCCGAGGCGTGCGGCCACCTCGCGGTGGCGGGGGTCGAGCCCGTCCTCGGACATCAGATCCGGCTGGGCGATCTCGCCGTCACCACCCGGCAGTCCGTCGAGGATCCGTCCGTACGACATCGCGCTGCGCGGCACGGTCTCGATGTGCCCCAGGTCGGCGCGGGCCAGGCCGAGCCCGATGGTCGTGTCCGGTCCCAGGCCGTCGGCCGGTTCCAGTACGACGAGTCCGCGCCGGGCACCCACGAGGGCGGCTCCGGCGCGCAGCAGTTCCTGGAGGGCGTCGGCGAGTGCGTCCGTGCGGGCCAGGCGTTCGGTGAGTTCGTGGAGTGTCGTGAGGTCGGACACCCAGCCGGCGAGCCGGTCCTGGAGCACGAGGCCCGGTGCGTTGGGTGAGGGGACCGCTGAGCCGCCCGGGGTCGCGGGCGCGACAGTGTGTGCGGGTGAAGGAACCGTCGCATCGATTCCGGCCACTTTCGAAGGGTGAGGGGCGTTCATGGCGTCCGGCTTTCCGACCGGTGCGTATTGCTCAAAAGCATCGCAAACCCCCATGTCATTCTGCGCCGCTAGCAGTGTCTCCACATCTACACGCACTCGTAAGGGGATGTCCAGCATTGTCCTGCCGGGATTCCTGGTGTCCGTGGGTAACCAGAGCGCTCGTCGTAGACCTCTTGCGCAAAGGCAAAGTTGGCTTAAAACTGCTTCAGGGAACGGGGTATTGCGGTCGACTGGTTTCGCTCCACAGAGCGTCACAGCGGTCGTGATGGGTACGTACTCGGAGAAGGCCAGGGGTGGTTGACAGCCACCCGGAACCTGGCGACGGACCCGGGCGTCTTAGCCACCGACGACCGGCCCCATCCTCCCGTGGCGGAGGCGAAGAGAAATACGCGCGACGGTAAACGCCAGACTTCGCCACCCCACGCCACGCCCATGTTTTTGGTAGACGCAGTATGGGCGAGGTTGCCGCGGAAGCAGCCAACGCTCGGCCCATAGGGGTTTCCCTTGCTCACAGCAGGGGTGTGATGCGCCATTAGGTACGCACAGTGAAGTGATCGACACATGGTGTGATGTGGTCCACGGTGTTGCCAGCGGTGCAACGGAAAGGAACGAGCGCTCATGCGCGAGATCCTCGGAAGGCGACGCAGGCTCCTGCGCGGCGACGGGAAGCCTGAATTGATCAGCGCGGCCCTGACCTTCGCGACTCAATGGCAGTGGCCCGTACTCCCGGGAGTGGCGGCGGATCCGCAGCGGCGTGACCGCTGCGGCTGCCCGGATCCCGAGTGCACGGTGCCCGGTGCCCATCCCTTCGACCCCGGCCTCCTCGCGGCTACCACCGACGAGCGCATGGTGCGCTGGTGGTGGGGCAACCGGCCCGCGGCCCCGATCATCCTCGCCACCGGCGGCAAGGCGCCCTGCGCGGTCAGCCTCCCGGCCCTGCCGGCCGCCCACGCCCTCACCGCACTCGACCGCATGGGCATGCGCCTCGGCCCGGTCGTCGCCTCGCCCACCCGCTGGGCGATCCTGGTGAAGCCGTACTCGATGGAACAGTTGGGCGAACTGCTCTACGCCAAGGACTTCGTCCCCGGCTCCCTGCGCTTCCACGGCGAGGGTGGCTACGTCGCCCTGCCCCCGTCCGAGACGGGCCCGGGGCAGATCAGCTGGCAGCGCGCTCCGCTGCCCGGCTCGGCCTCCCCGTGGGTACCCGATGTGGAGGCCGTTGTCGACGCCGTGGTCGAGGCCCTCACTCGTACGGGTGTGAGCGCGCCCGAGTTGTAGGCCACACCGGCGTGCGCGGAACGGGGCACACGTGCACGGTCGTTACATTCCGTGTATGCCCCGTCACGCTGAGACACGCCGCTCAGGCTCAAAGATCCGTCTGTTCGCCCTCGCCGGCGTCGTGGTGGGCGCCGTCGCGCTGCCGCTTGCCGTGGCCTCCGCGGGACCCGTGGGCGAGCAGGACCGCGCCCACGGCCATACGTCCCGCAAGGCCGCGCGTCCTTCGGCACCTCCCTCCCCCGCCCCCGACGCGAAGGGGCCCGCGGTCGGGCCCGTCGAGTCCCCCCTGCTGCTCGGCCTGGGCCTGGCCACCGCCACCCGCTGCGGGCCCGAGCTCACCTCGCCCGAGGGCATCGAGGCGCAGACCTGTGTCCTCACCCAGGGCGCGGAGACCTGGGCGCGCACCTACTTCCGCAATGCGACCGGCGGTGAGCTGGACTCCGTACTGAGTCTCATGGGGCCGGGTGGGCGCACGGTGCAGATGCGCTGCGCCGAGGGCGTCGAGGACGAGCCGGGGACGTGCGAGACGCCCCGGGAGCGCACCCGAGGGAATCTGGACGCCTACACGGCGGTCGCGGAGTTCGCCGCGCGGGCCGGGAACGGGCCACTGCTGCTGCGCTCCGCGAGCAACTCGGCGCCGGACAATTCCGGGGCGCCCACGGGGGGTTGACACGCGATGTCATTCCGTAAATGACTGCGCACATGAAAAGACCCGGTTGCTGGCGACGGGGGATGCACCAGCAACCGGGCTAATGGAACGGTAACAAGAGATCGGCTGTTCGCAAATTCGATCTGGGCTTTCCAGTCACGGATTCCCTTGCTCCGCATGGGAGTTGTGATCGGATTCACCCCTCCCGAGGGGGCCGGTTCGGCTGAACGGCCGTTCAGCCGAACCCGATCTCCGCGACCCGCGTCAGCTCAGCGTGACCTGCCGGTTGGTCAGACCGCCGCGCGCGCGACGCTCGTCCGGCGTGAGCGGGGCGTCCGTGGCGAGGGCCGCGGCGAGGCGCTCGGCGAACTCGGCCGCCGGCTTCTCCACATCCTCCGCGCCGACCTCGCTCGGCAGGTCCCAGACCGGCACCGTGAGGCCGTGAGCACGGAAGGAACCGACCAGTCGGGTGCCCTCGCCGAGGCTCGAACGGCCCGCCGCGTGCAGTCGCGCGAGGGCGTCCAGAAGCTGCTCCTCGGGGTGCGGCATGACCCAGCGCAGGTGGTTCTTCTCCGGTGTCCGGCACCAGTAGGCGGCGTCCACCCCGGTCAGCTTCACCGTCGGAATGGCCGCGGCGTTGGCCCGCTCCAGGGAGGCGGCCACCTCCGGAGTGGCGTTCTCCGCGTCCGGGACCCAGAACTCGAAGCCCGGGTGCACAACTGGCTCGAACGTGCCTTCCGGGTCGAGCAGATCCTGCAGCCGCGGACCGTCGGCCGGGGCGCGCCGACCCTGCACCGGGGTGCCCGGCTGCGCGGCGAGGGCCTGCTGGAGGGTGTCGGCGAGATCGCGGCTGATGTCGCCCGACGCCGTGTCGTTCTGCAGGCCGAGCAGCACCGAGCCGTCGTCGCGGCGCAGGGCCGGCCAGGCCATCGGCAGCACGGTGGCGAGGCTGACGGACGGGACGCCCTCGGGGAGGCCGCCCTTGAGGGTGAGCTCGGCGGTGGCGGCCGGCACCAGTTCACGCAGGGCCACCCAGTCGCACTCGCCGGGGAGTCCCTCGAACGGACGCTGAACCAGCTCCGTCACCGCTTGTGCGGCGGCCCGGCCGTGGCAGGCCTTGTAGCGGCGGCCGCTGCCGCAGGGGCAGGGCTCGCGCGCACCGACAACCGGAATGGGTCCATCAGCGCCTCCGGCGCGGGCTCCGTCAGAGATCTGCGGGCGCTTGGCCTTGGTCTGGACTCGCTTCTTGGCCATCGTGGGTGTCTCCCGGTTACGGCTCGTCTGGTACGGGCGCGAGCCTAGCCGTTCACGCCATGGCCGACGGGAGCCTGTGGACAACCCACGGGTCGTGCCGGGCGCCGTCAGTCCAGGTCGTCGAAGGCGTCCGCGAAGTCGAGGCCGGATATCGCCCCCACCGACGGTGCTGCGACGCGCGTAGCGAAATCGTCGCGACGGTGCCCGGCGCCAGGATCGTGGACGGCGTCGTGCACCACGACCCAGACCGTGACCTCGCCGCGGGCGTCGTCCCGTACACCCCAGTCGTCGGCCAGGGCGGTGATGATGTTCAGCCCGCGGCCGCCGTGTGCGGTGACCGAGGGCGTGGCCGGAGCAGGGCGGGTGGGCCCGCCTCCGTCCGTGACCTCCACCGTGAGCCTGCCGCCCACGTCCACGCGCCATGCGGCGCGGACATCGCCGTCCCCGGACAGCGCGTCACCCAGCGGTCGGCCGTGTTTGCACGCGTTGCTCAAGAGTTCGGAAAGAATCAATACGGCATCGTCGATGACCGATTCCGTGACCCCGCCCCTGCGCAACTGAGAGCGCATACGGTGTCTCGCTTCCCCCACGCCTGCAGGACCATGGGGTACGGCCATGCTCGACGACGTGGGCACCTCCTGTGCCACCACCAACGCCACCCCCGAGACCTCCTTTGCCCCACGCCACGGTGTGGATGCCCCATTGGCCTGTACCGGAAACCGGCCAATCAACGTCCGGTGACGCATTCGGAACGATCGAATACGGACCGAACGCGCCGGAGCACTCCCTGTAATCGAGATGGCTGGAATTCTTCGGTGTGGCCGAGAGTGGAGGATGAGGCTGATGGGGCTACGGGGTCAATAGGTTGTGCAGGGATTGATGAGGTTTTAGGAGTTTCCGGGTGCGGGGTTTGCTGTGGGCATGCGCGCGTGCGTCAGCGGCCGAGCTGGTGCAGCACCGCGCGCGGGCGGTTGGTGATGATGGCGTCGACGCCGAGTTCGGCGCAGAGGTCGACGTCCTGGGGCTCGTTCACGGTCCAGACGTGCACCTGGTGACCGGCTCGCTTGAGGCGCTCCACGTACGTCGGATGGTTGCGCACGATGCGGATGGAGGGCCCGGCGATATGGACGCCCGCGGGCAGTCGGCCGTCCCGCAGTCTGGGTGAGACGAACTGCATCAGATAGACCGTCGGCAGCGTCGGCGAGGCGGCACGCACGCGATGCAGCGAGCGCGCCGAGAAGCTCATCACGCGCACCGGGGACTCGGCGGCCGAGGCGGGCGTGTCGAGCCCGAACCGCTTCAGCAGAAGCAGCAGTCGCTCCTCGACCTGCCCGGCCCACCGGGTCGGGTGCTTGGTCTCGATCGCCAGCTCCACCCGCCGCCCCGCGTCGGCGACGAGCTCCAGCAGTCGTTCCAGGGTCAGTACGGAGGTGTCCTCCGGGTCCTCGGGCCGGAACTCCCAGTCGGGCTCCTCGGTCCGGTTCTTCCAGGAGTCGTGGTTCTTGCGGGAGCCGAAGTCCAGTGCCGCGAGCTCGGCGAGCTCCAGCGCCGAGACCGCGCCGCGGCCGTTGGACGTACGGTTGACGCGACGGTCGTGGACACAGACGAGATGGCCGTCCGCGGTGAGGCGTACATCGCACTCAAGGGCGTCCGCACCGTCCTCGATCGCCTTCTTGTACGCGGCCAGGGTGTGCTCGGGAGCGTCTTCGGAGGCTCCGCGATGGGCGACGACTTGGATCTGGTGCTGCCGTGCGTGGGTCACGGCGTCATGGTGCCACCGCACCTGGGTAGGCGTGCGACCGGAGGAGTCGCGAGAGCGCTGGGATTGCGCCCGTTTAGTCCTTCATGGGCAATATAAAGGTTGGCCGTGGATGCACAGCGACCGCTTATGGTGCTCTGACGGCTCGTGGGAAAAGCTGACGGCATACAAATATCTGCACAGCTGAAGCGCACCGACCGCTGACAAGTACGGGCCGACAAGCCAGGAACTGGCCCACAAGTACGGGCAAGCGTGGACGGGCGTGACCGAGTGCGACCGAAGACAACAGCCGTGGATCGAGGAGAGAAGCTGTGAGCACCGAGAACGAGGGCGCCGCGGTACCCCCGGCCCCGTCCGCACCCCCTGTGCCGGTGGATGCTCCTGCTGCTCCGGCGTCCCAGGAGCGCCCGGCGGCCGAGGGCGATGCCGCCCCTACCGCTCCGCTCCCGCCCGTGCCGGGCGGCGCACCGGCGGGTTCCCACGGCACGGCGAGCCACCACGGCACGTCGGGTGCGAACGGCACGTCAAGCGCCAACGGCGCTTCTGAGAGCTCGAACGGCACCCAGCCGTACGCCGCCCCGGCGGCCTCGAACGAGCCTTACCCGCCCGCCACCCAGGGCTCGGCCCCGGACGCCTCCTGGCCGCCCCCGCCGCCGCCCGGTACGCCGCCGTACGCCGACAATGGCGCTGCCGGTGTCGGCGCGGGTGGTGTCGGCGCCGGTGCTGCGGGTGGTGCGGCGGGCGGTGCCGGTGCGGGCTCCGGCTGGGGTGCGACGTATCAGCAGCCTGCGCCGAAGTCCGGCCGCGGTGGTCTGCTCGCCGCGGTTCTCATCGCCGCCCTGGTCGCGGGCGGCCTGGGCGGCGGCCTCGGCTACACGCTGGCCAAGAACGACGACAACACCTCGTCGACGACCGTCTCCGCCTCCGACAGCGGTGGCTCTTTCAAGCGCGACCCGGGCACCGTCGCGGGCGTGGCCGCCAAGGCGCTGCCGAGCACCGTCACCATCCAGGCCGAGAGCAGCGCGGGCGAGGGCGGCACCGGCACCGGCTTCGTCTTCGACGCCGAGGGCCACATCCTCACCAACAACCACGTGGTGGCCGAAGCGGTCGACGGCGGCAAGCTCACGGCGACCTTCCCGAGCGGCAAGAAGTACGACGCGGAGGTCGTCGGCCACGCGCAGGGCTACGACGTGGCGGTCATCAAGCTCAAGAACGCCCCGTCCGACCTCAAGCCGCTGACGCTGGGTGACTCCGAGAAGGTGGCCGTCGGCGACTCGACGATCGCGATCGGCGCCCCCTTCGGCCTCTCCAACACGGTCACCACGGGCATCATCAGCGCCAAGAACCGCCCGGTCGCCTCCAGCGACGGCAGCGGCTCCAACGCCTCCTACATGAGCGCCCTGCAGACCGACGCCTCGATCAACCCCGGCAACTCCGGCGGGCCGCTGCTGGACGCGCAGGGCAACGTCATCGGCATCAACTCCGCGATCCAGTCCGCCGCCAACGGCCTGGGCGGCACCAGCCAGTCCGGCTCGATCGGCCTCGGCTTCGCCATCCCGATCAACCAGGCCAAGTACGTCGCCCAGCAGCTGATCAAGACCGGCAAGCCGGTCTACGCCAAGATCGGCGCCTCGGTCTCCACCGAGGACACCACCAACGGCGCCAAGATCATCGACCGGGGCACCGCCGGTGGCTCGGAGGCGATCGAGGCGGGCGGCCCCGCCGCCAAGGCCGGCCTCAAGCCCGGCGACGTCATCACCAAGCTCGACGACCGGGTGATCGACTCCGGCCCCACCCTGATCGGCGAGATCTGGACCCACCAGCCCGGCGACCAGGTCACGATCACCTACGAGCGAGACGGCAAGACCCAGACGGTCGAACTCACCCTGGGTGCCCGCACGGGCGACAGCTGACACGACGGGCACGCGCGCGTGCCCGTTCAAAAGGGGCGGGGCGGGAACCGGGGGCGAGGAATCCTCGTCCTCCCCGCCGGAAGGCGCCCGTGCACTTCCCCATTCGTTTCACAGAACGGGTTCATAGAACGGGTTCGCAGAACGGATTCGCAGAGTCGGCCGGCAAACCGATGGCTGCGGCATCGGCTGCTGCATGGGGCGGACGGCCAGGAAGCTGTTCGTCCGGATGTGAACGGCTTGTGAGGCACGGACTGCACGGGACTTGGCGACAGTTGCCGACCGGTCGGTGCCCGCGTCCAGGTGTTCGGATGGGCATGTTCGGATGGGCTATCGTGCCTTCTCGACCTCGACTGTTCGCGAATGGGAAGCAGAGCCGCGGATGGGAAGCAGAGAAGGGGACGGTCTCGCGGTGACCGATCTGGGGCGGCTCGTCGCCGGCCGGTACCTGCTCGTGGAGCGGGTGGGCAGCGGCGGCATGGGCACCGTGTGGCGTGCCGAGGACAAGATGCTCGGCCGCCAGGTCGCCGTGAAGAAACTGCGCATCCCACCACACCTGCAGGACGACGAGGTCCGCACGCTCTATGAGCGCACCCGCCGTGAGGCCCGCAGTGCCGCGCGGATCACCCATCCCAATGTGATCGTCGTGCACGACGTGGTCGACGACGACGGCCTGCCGTGCATCGTCATGGAGTACATACCCTCGGTCACGCTGAGCGACGTACTGAAGCGGCGGGGCGCGTTGCCGCCCGACGAGGCCGCACGGATCGGCCGCGCCATGACCTCGGCCGTGCGCGCCGCCCACGACGCGGGGGTCCTGCACCGGGACATCAAGCCCGCCAACGTGCTGCTCGGTGACGGCGGGCGGATCGTCCTCACCGACTTCGGGATCGCCATGGAGTCGGGAACGTCGTCGCTGACCAAGCCCGGCGAGTTGATCGGCTCCATCGGCTATCTGGCGCCCGAACGGCTCCGGGGTGCGCATCCCGAGACCGGTCCCGCCAGTGACCTGTGGGCCCTGGGCGCGACGCTGTACCAGGCGGTCGAGGGGCAGGACCCGTTCCGCCGCAACACCCCGATCGAGACCGCGTACGCGATCGCCACCGACGCGTACGAGCCGCCGCGCAGTGCCGGGGACCTGACCCCGGTGATCGAGGGCCTGCTCGTCAAGGACCCCGAGCAGCGCATGGACGTCCACGAGGTCGAACGCCGCCTCGACGACATCGCCGGCACCCGAACCGCACCCCTGGACCCACCCACCCGCCCGGACCGCGCCGATGCCCTCACACCGCCCGGCCGGACCGGCCGGAAGGGCAGCGGCAAACGCCGCCGTACGGTGCTGCTGTCTGCCCTGGCCGTGGCGCTCACCGCTTCCCTGGCGGGCGGCACGCTGTGGTGGCTCAACGGCAGAGCGGACGGACCGAGCACGCACGCGTCCGATTCCGAGACGCCCACTGGTTCGGCCGATTCCACCGATTCCGCCGATTCCAACGGTCCTGGCGATTCCGCCGATGCCGGGGCGTCCACCCCCTCCCCGAACACCAGCTCCGGCAGCACCGGCTCCACCGAGCCGCCGCCGGTGCCCGCCGGATACCACATCGAAGAGCCGGACAGCGGCATCTCCGTGCCCGTGCGGGACGGCTGGAAATACAAGACGCTGTCCGGCGGCGAGGTCGGCTACATCGACCCGTCGGGACTGGTGGGCCTGCGGGTCAACGTCATCGAGTTCGCGGGTACCGACCCGCTGCAGCACTGGCGTGACACCGAAGAGGAACAGACCGCCCGCGACAACGCCGGCTACGAACGGGTGCGGATGTCCGAAACGACCTTCCGAGGGCGGCCCGCCGCGTACTGGGAGTTCACCTTCGAGGGCAGGGCACGCAAGTACCGCGGCGCGGAACTGGCCTTCGCGAGCACCGACGGCACCCAGTACGTGATCTACCTCTCCGCTCCGGACAACCAATGGCACGAGTACCGCCCGGCCTTCGACAACGCGGTCAACGGTGTCCGCCTGAGCGACAGCTCCTGACCAACGGCTCCTGACCAACGCCCCTTGGGCAACGGCTCTTGAGCCACCCCATCCGACCCACGAACCCCGCACCCCGCGTTCGGCCGGTACGCTGTACCCGCTCCGCCCCTGGTGGGCCGGGGCCGAGGTGGGTTGCCCGAGCGGCCTAAGGGAACGGTCTTGAAAACCGTCGTGGCAGCGATGTCACCGTGGGTTCAAATCCCACACCCACCGCGCAGGTCAGAAGCTATGCAGGTCAGAAGGGGTGCCACTCGCCGGAGCGGCACCCCTTCTGCATGCACCCTGTCTCACCCTGGCTCGCCCGTGTCTCACGTTTGACCAGTGCGTATGGGCCATCTGTGGGCCAATGTGGGCCCCGCCTACCCGCCCTTGTTCAGCTCCTGCGCGATGAGCTGATTGGAGCGGGATTGCTCGCCTCGGAGGATCTTGGCGTAGAAGCGGAACAGCACGGCGATGCTGTGGCCGGCTCGCCGCGCGACTTCCACGGGGTCCACTCCGGATTTGATCCACAGGGACACCCCTGCGTGCCTGAGCGAGTACGGCACTTGAGCGAGGGGCGTTGCCGCGTCCTCCTTCGACAGCACCGCAGCGCGTGCCGCGTCCCACAGATCGCAGTACTCGGTCGACCGGACCCGACCGCCCTGCGCCGCGCGGAAGAGACGGCCGTCCGGGGCCGTCCCATAGGCCGCGATGTGGTCCCGCAGCATTCGCACGAGGATCGGCGGAATCGGAACGGACCGCGTCGCCCCACGGGCCCGGCGCTTGAGACTGCGTGCCTCATAGGACGCGCCGTCATCCGTCCAGCCTCCCCCGACCTCCGGGCGGCTCTCCCCAAGCAATAGCTCCCCCCACTGCTCCGCAGTTTCCTCGGTGTCCGGGGGCAGGGTGCAGTCCGAGGCCTTCAGCGAGGCGATTTCGGCGGGGCGCATCACGGCGTAGTACAGGCATCCGAAGAACGCTTCGAGGTGTTGCCCGCGGGCTCCGGAGTTCCGCACGGCGGTGATGAACGAACGGGCCAGGGGCGGGCCAGGTACGTACCGGAAATCGATCTCGTCATCCGTCTCCGGTGGCGTCCAGTCGACGCGCAGGAGGGGGTTGGCGGACAGGAGTCCCTTCTCCTCCACCGTGTACCGGAGGAAATTGCTCAGGACCATGCGCTTTCGCCGGGCGGTGTTCTCCGCAGCTTTCTTCCCGTCCATGCGGCGTGAGAGCGCTTCGAGGGCCGGACGCAGGAGTGCGGGGTCTTCCAGAGCCACGACCTTCATGGAGTGCTCGGAGAGCCAGGACAGGGCCGATCGAATCTCTTGGGGCGGCTCATCCACGGTGTGGCGTGCGGTCAGTTGACCGTCAGGGCCTGGCACCGCGCGGAATGCCCACTGATAGAGAGCGGCCCGCAGGGTCCTGGAATCCGGTGCACCGCGAGTCGTCGTGACCAGCGTCGGGATGACGACCGCGAGCGCTTCGGCGATTCCGGCCCGGTGCTTGGCCGCGGCGCGTGGCCACTTCATGAGCGCGTACGCGGTGGCGTGGTCGTACCAGGTGGGCGAGGTACGCACGGCCAACTCCCGTGCCGGCAGGCCCGTGTCCTCGTCGAACTGCTCGCGCTCCCGGAGAGCGGTCATCAGCTCGGAACGACGGCCGTCTGCCTGCGGCTTGAGCCTGAAGCTCTTGGAGTGCGGCCGTGCCCCGACGCGCCAACGCAGTTCGTAGGGCTTCGGGCGTCCTGCTCGCTTGCGGATGGACCAGATATCGACGTCGTACGTGAGCATGGGTCTCCCACGGAAAAGGGCCCGCCGTACGGCGAGCCCTTGGTTGATTTGCAGGGGTGGGTTCAGGCCGCGGCACTCTGTCCGCAGCGCTCCCACCAGGCGTCGAGGTCTGCGCGGTTGACACGGAGTTGGCCGTTGGGGAGCTTGTGAATGCGGGGGGCTTGGCCACGGGCGCGCATGCGGTAGAACGCCGCGCGGCTCATCTTGATTTCTGCGAGGACTTCAGCGAGCTTGAGCTTCTCGGGGCGGGCCACGATGGGGACTCCTTCTCAGATCCTGCGGGAACCGGGAATCCGCTGACACAACTGACAGAACCTCGCCGCTAGGTCGCTGACCTGCGGTTTCGATGCTCCAGTGATCTTTGACAGAACCGAATTAAAACCTGACAGAACCTCGATGGGCGGGGTTCTGTCAGAGGGCCGCCGTCGCGGGGGCCGGAGGTTCTGTCGAGTTTTAACTAGGTTCTGTCAAAACCGTGATCATGGTTGTTTTTGCAGGTCAGCAGCTTGCATGGGAGGTTCTGTCAGTTGTGTCGGCGCTCTGGGGGTTGTGTCAGGCGGCGCGGGCGATGCGGGGGTGGGTTTCGTAGCGGGGCGAGGGCGGTCGGCCACCGCGTCCGGTCCGCGGGGGCGGCGGAACCTGCCGGATCCACCCGTGTTCTTCGAGCAGGGCGAGGGCGGGGTCCAGGTCACCGATGGCGGGGAAGTCCGCCCGCCGGAGCATGCGGAACAACTCCCGCTTCGTGAACCGCGCCAGGCTGCCCGTGACGATCTGGGCAAGCGCGGTGAGGGCGGAGTCGTGGGCGGGGTCGGCGCTCATGGTGTCGAACACGTCCAGGGCGTGCGCGGTGAAGTAGTCGCCCAAGATGGTGGCCGCGGCCATGATGGCGGCGTCGATGGGCTTGTGCCATCCGTCCTCGGGGTGCGCGGCGAGGTGCAGCAGTCCGGCGATACGGGCCACGGCCCCATCCCGCTTGGACGCCCATTTCACGATCGGCGCGTAGCTTCCGTCCGGTCCGAGCCGGGACTCGGTGACCTTCTGGAACGCGAGCAGGACCGCGTCCGCCTCGGGGGTGAGCTGGAGCAGGGCGGGGTCGGTCCAGTCGGCCAGAGCCAGGGTGAGACCGCCCAACTGCCGGGCATAGGTGGCGGCGACCTCCTCGTCCAGCAGGTCCGGGGCGAGGTTGCGGCGACCGACTAGGGACAGGGGCTTGGAGTAGAGGAAGCGGGCGAGCAGGCCGCGGCCGTCGGCTCCGTCGATGCGGGAGAGGGCGTCCAGGACCTCGGGCTGCACGGCGAGGCCGATGGTGACGGCGGGCATGTCGATGTGCTGGGCTTCGCGTCCCTGCCGGTTGACGCGGATCATGTCGCCTGCGTGGCCCTTGAGGAACATGCCCATGTTGGGCTTGCCGCTGTAGCGGCCGGCGATGATGTCGAACAGCTCGCCCTCGGCGCTCAGGCAGGAGATCCGCCCGCCCTGCTGATCCAGCAGGGTCCCGATGTTCTCCGGCGTCACATCGTCCGCGACAAGCTGCGGTACGGCCGGAACGCTCATCTCATCGACCGCTTGGGCGAGTTGGACGGCTTCCGCGGTCAGCGTGCCCCGCTCGTCCGGTTCGGCGCCCGCGGCGCGACCCGCGGCCTTGTCGGCTGCGGACTTGGCCAGGCGGATGGTGGTCTCTGCCTCTGCCCGAATCGGCCCGGAGAGCTCAATCAGAGACTTTTCGGCGGCGAGCAGGGGGCGGACCATGAGGTCGAACACGGCGCTCTTGCGGTTGCCGGGGTCCAACGCTACGGCGGTGTAGATGTTGACGGGCTCGCGCCAGTGGCCGCGCACGCACACCTTGACGCGTCCGCCGGCGGCGGTGGCGATCACGGCGAGGGCGAGGCATCCGGCGAGGTCGGCGGGGGTCTGGGTCTCCTCCGCCACGCCGCGGACCATGTTGCCCAGCCATGGTGGCAGAGCATCAACGGGGAACGGCGGGAGCGGGGGGCGGGACTTGAGGGGCACCGGTTCGTCCCAGGCGGGCCCGGTGATGTCCTCGGCGGTCAGGTCGAACCCTTCCCACAGGTCCGGGGCAACGTCGTTCGTGCTCATGCGGGCATCCCTCCGTCTGGCAGGTGAAGGTCAGTGACAAGGGCTTTTCGGACGCCCTGGCGGGCGGCGTCTTTCGCGCCCACGGTCGTTGCCGACGGAGTGGGTCGGGCGGCTTGCGGTAGGTGCGCGGAGGCGCCTGCCAGACCGTTGGTAACGGCCCGTTCCGCGTACGACTGAGGGACGCCCACGGCGACGGCCGCGGCGACGATCTGACGGCCGATCTCCTCCAGGCCGCACGGTCCGGGGCACTGCGCGTGCTGCCTGGACATGAACTGAGCGACCCCGAACGCCTGCGATCCGGCGCCGGATTCGGTGCGGGAGAGCACCATGGCCACGCCGCGGGCCAGGCCTGTGCGGACGTAGCTGGCGGTGTGACGGCATCCGGTGGCCACGGTCGCGTCCCACACGGCGCGCTCGGGGAGGGAAGAGACCACCCTGCCCCGGGCGGGGGTGGTCTCTTCCCCTTCGACCAGGGCGCGGACGGCCGGAGGTAGGGGCTGCATGCGCCCCGTGCCGGGTCCGAGCCAACGGACGTACTGACTGCGGGATTTGATGTCCACGCCGGGACGTACCGAGTTGGCTGACGACATGGTCCCGAGGTAGATCCAGTGCTCGCCACGGGTGGTGCGCACAGTCCGGGTGGGCGGCAGGGTCCCCCTCGCCCATGCGATCGCCCGCGCGTCGTCCAGGTCCACGACGGTCAGCCCTGCCCCGCCGGGGTGATAGGCGACCGCCCGAGCCTGCCGCCACGCAGACACCCATTCGGGCGAGGTCAGGACCCTGGTGTCGGTCGTGGCGGCGGCCCACGCGTGGCACACCGCGGGACACTGGCAGGTACCTGCGCTCTTCATGTGAGGGCGCCCGCCACAGGCGTTGTCGCCACAGGCACGGCAGTTGCCGAACGGCACCTTGCCCTCGCGCAGAGGCAGCGGCGGCACGCCGGCCGCCGCCAATTCCAACGCGGTCCGCAGATGCTTGCTCACGTCGGCCTGTCGAGAGAACGCGTCCGGCAGACGCGGCCTTGAGTCGCATACTCGCCGGTTGTCGGTGGGTTGGGTCATGCTGGAGACCTCCAACAGGTCTGTTGAGGACGGGTTGGACAAGGGCGGCCCCGGTTCTTTGGCGAGATGCGGGGGCCGCCCTTGGCGTAGCTAGCCGTGGAAGTGGCTGCGCTTGATCACGGCTTTGCGGATGTTGACGGTGCTGCCGCTCGCGCCGCCCGTGATGGTGCGAGCGGGCATACGCAGGGCGAGGACGATGAGGGCGATCCACATCGCGGCGCCGGAGCCGAACCCGGCGGCGGCACTGATGATCTCGCCGACGCCGTAGCCGACGCCGGCGGACAGCACGCCCCCGCCGATCCCCGCGCCGACGAAGCGCTGCGCGATCGGGTCCAAGAGCGGGAGCGGGGTCAGGTCGCGCGGCTCGGGGCGGACCATCGGGGGCGGGGCGAGGTGCTTGGGCATGGGGACCATGCGGCCGTAGGCGTCGGGCACCCACACCACCGCTTCCCGCTCGCCGTACAGCTCCACCGATGCGGCGGTGGGGACGTAGGGGGCGAGAGGCTCGGGGTGGTGGAGTTCGACCGGTGCGGGCCGCCGTTCGAGGTGCGCCACGAGGGGCTCCCTTCGGGAACAGCCGCAGGCCCGCGCCACCAGGTGTGAGACGGGCCCGCGGGCGGGTGTTACGTGACGGTGTTAGGGGGTGTGATCGGCCGCTGTTAGGGCGGGTAACACGTGCGCCTGCCTAGGGGTTTGGGTGTTAGGCGGGCGTAACGCGTTACGGGTGTCAGGCGGCCGTGAGGGCGGGCACGATACGCCACCGGCCGGTGGTGTTCGTGGCGTCCAGCCGTCCCTCCTGCGCGGCTTCCTTGAGTCGCAGGGAGACCCAGGAGCGGGAGAGGTGGTGGCGGTCGCACCAGTCGGTGAAGTCCTTCGGACCGACGACCATGCGGCCCTCGTCCTCGAACTCCTCCAGCGCTTCGGAGAACAGCTGCCGCGCCTCCTCGGGGGAGGGCTTGTGCCCGGCTTCCTGCCCGAAGATCGGGGAGTCGTCGCCCTCCTCCGCCTCCGGGAGTTCCGCCTCGGGGTCGATATCGGCGTCCTCCGGATCGACCAGCAGACCGCCGTACTCCATGTCGTCCTCCTCGGGCACGGCCCGCAACGCGACCGGCTGCCGGGCAGACTTGCTGTCGGCATCGGAGCGGCCGGTGTAGGCGCGGCCGGCCACCCCGGATACGGCTCCGGCGGTGATCGGGTCGGCGGTGGCGCCGTTGTGCTGCGCCCACGCGGCCAGGCGTTCCATGACGGGCACGGCGCGGATGGTGAAGCGGCGGGTGCGGCCCGGGGACGGGTAGCGGGATTCATCGATGCCCGGCGAGACGACGTAGCAGTATCCGGGGCGCCGGTTGCCCCACGCTCCGGGGTGGGCACCCGCGTCGATGACCGTCTCCGGCAGTGAGAACCCCTCGTCGCGCGGGTCGCAGCCGAGCGCGATCACGGACGGCAGGGAGGCACGGGTGGAGGTGGACATCTGGTCGTACGACGGCCGTTGAAGCGACACGATCAGCGAGATGCCCGCCGACCGGGCTTCCTGGGCGATGCCGGTGAACACGTCGTCGCCCAGTGCCCGCAGGGTGTTGGCGGCTTCCTCGAACCAGGCCACCAGGAACGGCATGCCCTCACAGCCGCACGCCCGGCCGTCGTCGCGGCAGGTGTGCTCAGGGCTGTTCTGGGTCTGTGCGGCCTCGGGGACCCACTGGCGGTAGCCGTGGGCACCCAGCCAGCGCGTCCGGGCGGGGATGGCGGCCTCAACACCCGCCACCATCACCTCCGTCTGCGTGCCGCCCTCAACACCCCAGTCCAGACCCGCCCGCAGCGGCGCGAAGTCCTGGAACGCCTTGGGGTCGGAGAACCACACGATCACGTCCCGGCGGGAGAGGATCTCGGTCAGCAGGTTCAGCGCTGCATCGCCCTTGCCGGACCCCGTGCCGCCCGCGATCAGGCCGTGCGTGGAGTTGCGGCCCGCGTCCGGGTCCCCGGGCAGCCACATCACCAGCTCGGCTCCGTCGTCGTAACGGCCGATGACCAGCGGTTCGGCGATCGAGCCACCCAGGTTCGAGGGGCCCTCCCACTCCACCACCTCGGACAGCATGTCCTCGGGCACGATGACCAGGTCACCGCGCCGTTCAGAGTCCGGATCAGGCGAATACCGCACGGCGGACTTCGGCAGGTCCAGCGCGGACGCGATCCGCGCCAGGGCCTTGGTGACGTCGTCGTTGGTCTGCTCACCGGGCTCCAGCGCGAGCGGCGCGGTGACCCGGTTGGGGTCCACCTTCGCCTGCCCGATCTGCGCCCGCGCCAGACCCACCTTCTCCAGCAGACCCCCATCCCCGCTACCGCCCGCGGCGCCCTCGGGGCTGTGCCGCAGGACCATGCGCACGTTCCACGACAGGGCCACGACCGGCCCGCCCATCAGGTACAGGTCATCGACCGGACCGGCGGTCGGTCCGGCCAGGCAGGCGGCCGTCAGCCACGCCGACCCGCACGCGACGGTGACAGCCGAATGGATGCGGCGCTGCTTGGTGGTGGACTTGCCCATCAGCCACGTGGCACCGGTCAGCGCCACGGAGGCAAGGGTCAGGCCCACGCCGGCCGCCGCGCTGTCCCCCCAGTGCCAATGCCCCAGCGCCCCGGCCACGCCGGTACCGGCCAGCCCGAGCCACGGCGGCAGATGGGGCTTGGCCCGGTGCAGCAGGTACGCCCGCACCGTGCCTCCGGAGCTGGATTGAGCCTCGTGCAGGGCGTCAACCCGAAGAGGGTAGGTCTGTCCGTCCTGGTCAGTCCACTTGCGAGCCATGGTCCAACCTCCTTACTGCTGAGCCCAGTTCATGACCGGCTGCTGCGGCTTGCGGGCACGGTGACGGACACGGTTGATCTCTTCCTCGAACTCCTGCTGGAAGGTCGAGTAGCAGGCAGCGGCGTTCTTCGCCGCGTCCCGCAGGCTGTCGGCGGACTTGCGCATCTTGCGGGCCACCTTCCGCGCCCGGACCCGCGAGCCGAACGCACGCCCATCCGGGTCCGGCACGGCCGCCAACACGCTGTTGAAGATCTCGGCACCCATCGCCACCTCGATGGACAGCGTCACGCACGCCGCACGCAGGGTGTTGCAGTAGTTCCGCACCTGCGCCGGGGAACCGAACTCCGGTGCCGGCAGCAGGGATTGGGCACCCGACCGACCACCGCGGCCACGGGCCGCGTTCTTGTTGTTGTTCACGGTGACGTTGATCGGCGGGACCATCGAGCCGCCCAGCGCGCCGACGAACCCGCCGGCGGCGGCACCGGCGTTGGCGAACTTGTTCGGCTTGTTGGCCGCACCGTTGCTGTTGTTGTTCGTCGGCGGACGCCGACGCTGGCCGTTGCTGGTCTGAGCCATCAGGCAGTCTCCTCAGTCAGTGGGTGCGGCGGACGATGAGCCACGCGGTCTGAGCGGCAATCAGGATGAGCAGCCAGACCAGTCCCAGCGGGCCCGCGAACGGGCCGAACCCGGCGGCCAGCGCCAGCCAGGCGCCCGAGAGCGTGGCGAACACGGCCAGGGCGATGCGCCAGGCCAGCGCGGAACCCTGCGCGGGCCGACGGCGCTGGACGATGCCGAGCCACACAACCGAGGTCACGGCCAGGGGCGTGAGCACCAGGCCGGACCACCAGCCCAGCACGTGCAGGAGCGCGGTCACGACCAGCGCCAGCAGGGCAAAGCCCGTCGGGGCGAGCGATGCGCGGGAGCTCCACAGCGCGCGGCCCAGGAAGCCGAGCGCTTCGCGGGTCAGGGAGGGGCGTTCGGGCACCACGACCACGAACGGGTCACTCCGGCGGCGGCCACGCTGGCGGGGGATACGGACGGTGTGGACACTCGCGCCGGTCTTCACAGCGCGGGTGCGGGTACGGCTGGACACAGCACAACTCCCGGGTGAGAGAAGGAAAGTGGAGGTAGCGGGGGTGTTCACGCGGTCGGGCGGGGCAGCGCGCGGCACTTCTCGGCATGCTGCTGCGCCCAGTTCTTGACCGTGTTCGTGTAGTAGGAGTCGTTGCTCCAGCAGTCACCGCAGCCCCGGCAGGTGGCGGTCGACTTCGCGTCGCCGTAGGTGACGTCCACCGTCAGCTCCGCGTCGTGCAGCAGCTCAGCGGCGTGGGTGAGGTAGCGGGCGATGACGCCCTCGGGCCAGGCAATCGTGGCGCGCATGGAGTGTGTCTCCCGGAGGTTGAAGGGTCAGGCGGCGCGCGGTTCGTCGTCGGGGAAAGCGCAGGGCACGCACATGCCGACCGAGACGGGGATGGTGTAGCCCGCGTCGGTGCGGCACTGCGGGCAGGTCCGGCGGGCAGCGTTGGCCTTCTCCAGCGCCCGCCATTTCGCGGGGGTCATGGGCCGCACGGGCTTGGCCTGGTCGATCCGGTAGAGATAGGCGACCAGCGGCGGACGCCGGCGGCGCGGGCGCTCGATCTGTGCCACCACGTCCTGACCACCGGCCGGAGCTCTTGCGCACGGAGCTGACGGCGAGTGGCAAGACCCTCCGGCGCAAGCCGCCACGGGTAGACCGGAACGGCACCCATCAGCCGCTCGCGACGGCCAGCTCAGCGCTGTCCCTGCCGGGCTCGCGGTGTTCGGCGTAGCGGGCGGAAACCCAGCCCACGGACCAGCCACACAGGTCCGCCGCGCGCCGCACGGAGGCTCCCTCAGCTACGGCGGCGACGATGATCCGCCGGGCGTGCTCCTCGGGCAGCTTGGTGTTCACGGGCGGACCATCCAGCAGCGCCGCGTGTTCACGACGGGCGGCCTCCTCACGCTGACGGCGCTCGGCTTCCGCCTCCCGGGCAGCGCGCTGTTCACGATCACGCTCGGCCTGTTCACGCTGTTCACGCTCGCGTTCACGGCGTTCACGGCTCTCCCGCTCGGCCGCCTCGGCCCGCTCCCGGGCCTCACGCTCCTCACGGCGCCGGCGCTCTGCCCGCTCGTCTGCCTCACGGGCCAACGCGGCTTCGTGTTCACGCTGTTCACGCGCCAGCATCACCGCGTGCTCGCGCTCCTCCCGAGCCTCGGCACGGGCCTGCGCGGCACGCTCGCGGGCCGTCTGCTCGCGCCGTTCCCTTTCCGCTTTCCGCTCGGCTTCCAGGGCCGCCACGGCGTGGGCGATGGCCCTCCGGTAGGCGAGGCTGGTCTCCGCCGTGACGATCAGCAGCAGCGGCGCAACCGAGTGGACAGCCACGCCGACCAGGTCTTTATTCAGCGCGGAGTCGGCCGTGTTGAGGGCGAGCGTCATGAGACCGGTCATCCAGCGCAGGATGACGGGCCAGCGTCCGCCGTGCCCGCCCAGGCGGGCCAGCACGTCATCGAGCTTGACCACGATGACCACGGCGGCATCCACCACAAGGGGCAGGATCGGCGCCGTCCAGTCCCACTCATCGGCCGTGTGCGCGGCCATCAGCGGCGTCACGGTGAGGATCGAGTAGAGCATCGCCCCGCACACGATCAGCCACGTGCCGCCCGACAGGGCGCGCTCCGCTGAACGGGTCTGAACACTGTTCACGCCGCCTCCCCCACAGGCTTCACGGCGGGCAGGGAAGCGCGGCGGAACCCGTTGGAGGCGGCGTTGTAGATGAACGCCTCACAGCGCCACTTGAACTCGGCAGCCGGGCGTTCACCGCACCGCTTCCACACGTGGCCCGTCGGCACGCCGTGCGTGGCGGCGTCGGCGTGAGCCTCCTCGCACGAGGCGTAGATGGTGTGCGGCTCGCCGTAGTGCAACAGCACCGACAGCGTCCGCCCCTCCATCGACTCACCCTCCGGCTCCTCGCGAAGCCGCCGGATCTCGATGTCCTTCAGCAGCAGTTCCTGCTGCGCGACGGACAGCTCCGCCATCGCGTGGGCCAGGAGCTCCCCCACCTCGGTAGCGGTCGCCTCCGCGCGCTCCGCACGGCCGGTGGTGGCGTACAGCTCCCGCACGTGCCGGCCGAACGCCTCGGTCGCCGCGCCGCTGGTCTGCCGGGCGTGCTCGCGGGCCGTGCCCGCGTCGGCGTCCAGCCGTTCCAGGCGCGCTGCGGTGACGATGCGGATCACGCCGCCTCCCCCGCGGTCGCGCGGTTGGCCAGGGCAACGCGTTCGGCCAGCACCTTGTGCACCGCCTTGCGCAGCCGCCGCTCGTCCAGCTCGGTCGGCGTGCGGTCCATCAGGGCGATGCGGACGTCCAGCAACTCGACTTCCGCGTCGATGAGCGGCGTCTCGTACGCGATGGCGTCCAGCTCTGCGGCCGTCGGCTCGCGGTCGAACTCGTCGGTGGTAACAACCGTCTGAACAGCACCGATGTGCCTCATGGGTCGTGTTCCTCTCGAAGGTGGGAACGGCCCGAACAGCACCCCCGGAGTTGCCGCTCCGGGGGTGCACGCCGTTGGTGGTGAAGTCGCGCGAACCTCGCGCGGCGCGGCCATTGAGCAGCGGCCGGAGTGCCCCGGACCGGACTCGAACCGGTCAGGCTGCCTTCGGGGCTCCGCGATCTTTGCCCTTGTCTCACCGCACGTGTGGATCACTTGTCCGCCCTGTAGGGACGGCATGGGAGAAGGTGCTTGCTGCTCGTGCGGCAGGGCCTACGGCTTGTCGCTGTTGCCTGATGCTTCTGACGGCCGCTCTTCCCGTGTCCAGGTTGCGGTGCGCCCTCTGTTCAGTTCTCAGGGAACGACCAACTCAGGGCCCCACATGAAGGCGAGCTATCCCGAACCGGCACTACCTGGAAGCAGCCCAAAGAAGGCCCCTCCCGATTCGCTGTCCTAGGACTGCGAGCGGCTCGGGAAGACGATGGCACGCAGTCCTAGGACTGTCAACAGTCCTAGGACTGTGGTTCACTGGTTCGCGTCGAGAGGAGTTCTGCGTGGCACCGAAGTGGCGCGAGCTGGCGGACAGGCTCGCGGAGCAGATCAAGAGCGGTGCGTACCCGCCGGGCGCGCAGTTGCCCCAGATCAGAGAGCTAGTTGAGGCCGGGGAAGGCTCAAAGGCCACCGTCCATCAGGCGTACAAGGCGCTGGAGGCCGAAGGGCTCGTGACGTCGACGCGCGGACACGGCACCGTGGTGCGTCCGCGCGCTCCGCTCAAGCGGCTGGGCATCGCTCGGTACGACAAGGCGAAGTGGCGCGACGGTGACGAGGTCGCGTTCATAGCTGACCGCGTCGCATCGGGTCGCGCGTACAAGCGGAACGAGCAGACGCAGACTGTGAGCCGAGTCCAGGCGGACAGCCTCGTAGCCGAAGGGCTTGGTGTCCCAGTCGGCTCGGAGGTGTACGCACGCGCCCGCCTCGTGAAAGAGGGGACGCAGCCGACACACACCCTGACCAGCTACTACAGGCCGGAGCACGTCGAGGGGACACGCATCGTGGACCCTGCCCCGGGCCCTGCCGGTCGTGGCGGCGGATTCCGGGTCCTCTACGACGCCGGATACGAGATCGACCACATGCGAGAGGCACTGTTCGCCCGCGTCCCGACGGCGGACGAAGTGCAGCTCCTACAGCTCCCCGTCGGTGAGCCCGTAGTCGAGTTGCACCGGACCACGTACACCGCAGATGGCACGGTGGTTGAGTTTGCGGTTGGCCTCCATGCAGCTTCTCGCTTCGCGTGGGAGTACGACTTCAAGGTTCCCGACTCGGCACAGCACAGGAAGGGGCAGGAATGATCTCGGCACAGGCATGGGCGGATGCTCGACTTCTATGGGACTACCACCGGATGCACCACGAGCCGCGACCTTGTTCGGTGGCCGTCGGTCTCGGCAGCCACGACCTTGGTGTGGCTGACGTGACGGCGGAGCTGTACCACCAGCGCATGGCGCCGGTCATCGTCTTCACGGGGGCCACCAGCCCCACGACCCGGGCGCGCATGCCGCGCGGTGAGGCTGTCCACTACCGAGAGCGGGCGTTGCAGCTAGGGGTGCCCGATGCCGCAGTATTCCTGGAACCGCGTGCCACGAATACTGGCGAGAACATCGAGTTCACGAAAGCGGTGTTGGCAGAGGCCGACGTCAAGGTCTCGTCCGTCCTGCTCGTGAGCAAGCCGTACGAAGAGCGGCGCTCGTACGCCATGATGCGGAAGCTCTGGCCTGAGGTCGAAGTGGTGTGCGCGTCCACTCCGATGGGCTTGGAGGAGTACGCCGATTCCATCGGAGACGTGCGTATGGTGATCGACATGATCGTAGGTGCCCTACAACGAGTGCTTGTCTTCCCAGGCTGGGATCTGGCCATCGAGCAGGTTGTGCCGGATGCCGTCGTGGCCGCCTATGAGAAGCTGTGCGTCGCAGGTTTCACCAGTCGACTCATCCCTGGGGTAAACAGCGCTTGAGCTCAGTTGGAGCCGGGCGGCAAGAGCAGGCTGGTCCCAGTGAACTCCTCCGAGTCTCTACTTCTCCGAGCGCGACATTCAGCGGTACCGCACTCGCTTTTTACCTCCCGAGTCGAACGAACCGCACCTCATTTATGACGACGATCCTGCGGCCGTGATTGCAACCTTGGGAATCCGTCCAGCCCTGACTCGCACAGTAGCCCGCCCGGATCGATCCGAGCGGGCTATAGAAAGAGCAGCGTCCACCAGCCCTTTCCCTTCCACCTTTGCCTTAGCAGGACGTCGTGGTTTCCCCACGAGCCTTGCGGCCGTTATAGTTAATAAAGCCGACTACCGAAATGCAGTTCCTGCCGTCTTTCATGGAGACGGGCCCCGCATATTGCTTATAATTCCCGGAGTCTCGATCCCATTGGAGCGATGTGCATCCATTTCCCGGGGCTGTCTCTCTACACAGGTGTATTTCTGCATACATCGGCTTAGCGGTTCCGTAACCTCCTGCCGCGTTCGCCACAACGGCGGCGCAATGTTTACCGCTGGAAGCATCGTAATACAGATATGTGGTGCCATAACGAACCGAAGGGCTGTCGATTGTTTCCAAGCCGTACGAAGCGACTTGAGATCCCGTGCAGCCGTATCCCCCGGCGGATGCTGATGGCGCAGCAGCCAACCCGCCAAAAAATATCGAGCACGATAGAAGCGTGCGACCGATTATTCTGCGCATTTTTGCCATTTGCATGCTCCCTGGTGAGTCGATTTTTCAAGGTCCGCATCGATGGAACGGAAAGTTGCGAAGGAATTGCCGTGTAGTTATCGAGGGCCTGAACCCAGTAAGCCTGGCATGGCCATCGAGTTGCATCCTCAATTTATATTGAAGGTGATCATTGCTACTTCCCATAATCTTGCATAAATGGGAAATTGCCCTCACTCCCCGAGGGGGATGGCTCGGGGTTGGATGCCGTTCCGGACCTCACCCGGGAGGGTCTTCTTCGTAGGTCCCGGATCGGCAGACTGCTGTCGGAGAACAAGGCGAGGACTGTGGACGTGGTCTGGTCCGGAACTGTGGGCAACCTCTTTGAGGCCTTGGCATCGGTTCACTCCCTGCGACCGCACGACAAGGCGAGCGCACAACTGCAACCGCCAGACCTCACGCTGCTGTTGGCGTGCACCAACAGCAGACGCAACCTTATCAACCGAGATCACCCATGCGCCGTACGATCAGCCCTCAAGCTGGGGAACCCGGCAACCGACCGCGTACACGACTGCGGGCATACGTGAGATTCAGCCACCTTCACCCATTGCCCATACGTGAATATTACCGACGAAAGCCAGCATTCAAGACATGACCATGAGGGTCATGTCCGAGTTCAGAGGTGGCTAACCACCTGACGGGAGCCTTTTATCGGGGCAGCCGAAATCGATTCGACTAGACGAATTCGCAGGTCAGCGATGTTGTACGTTCATTGGCGGACAAGAGAACCCCGCCCCTCACGTCTCGCCAGACCGGGGCGGGGTAATCAGACGCTGCCCTACTAGGGCCGCACAGAGAGGAACGACGTGTATATGACCGCTCCCTCCAACCCCGAGCCTAGTAACAAATCCAAGGTCAACGCCAGTGCGCTGATGGTGGGCGTAGGGACGCTACTCATGGGCGTAGGGGCTCTCATCGCGGCTTTGCGATGAGAGCCCCTACGAGTGTCTAACTGTGTGACAACGCCCGCGCATAGCAACGAACACCCACGCACACCTGCGGCCCACCACAGCAGGTGAGAGCCACACCAGCCCAAGGCCGACCGCCCGCCTCAGTTGCTTCGGGGCGAAGAGGTCGCGTACTCAGCGCCAAGTCCGTGGGCCATACGTGGGCCAACGTACCTGATTCTCCGCATGGTTGACGTATCAGTGCAGGTCAGAGCATGTAAATGTCGCGACGGCGCGGCGGTCTTGAAAACCGTCGTGGCAGCGATGTCACCGTGGGTTCAAATCCCACACCCACCGCCACGGCGCAGTGAACGCGCTGGTCAGAAGGGGTGTCCTGAATTCGGGGCACCCCTTGCTCATGGTCGCGGGTCAGGATTTCTTCGCGGCCGTCCGCTTCGTGGTTCTGCCTCTGCCGGTGGCCTTGGCGGTGGCAGTGCTGGTGCTGGTGCTGGTGCGCCCGGAACCCGAAGACGCGCTCTTGCGCCTGCCCCCGGCCTTCGCTGCCCCGCCCGCCCCAGCTGCCTTCGCCGCCCCAGTTGTCTTCGCCGCCCCGGTCGCCGCTGCCGTCCCTGCCGCCCCCTGCGCTGACGACCCGCGCGCGGCTGTCGTCGGCCACTTGAACTCGATCTCCAGCTCGATCTCCCCCTCGCTGACCTCGACCTCAAGCTCGGTGCGGAGGTCGGAGGGGATCCGCAGGCTCAGCGTCCAGGGATCGAGTTCCAGTTCGGCCTCCCCGCCCTGCCTCAGCGCGGCCGCGAGCGCCTCAAGCTGATCGGCCGCCTCAAGGCGGGACAGCGAGCGCTTCTGCTCAAGCTTGAGGTCCTTCATGGCGTCTCCGATCCAGCAGAGCGGCAGAGCGGCAGAGCAGCAGACAATGCCGATAGTCACCATTTTGGGGCCATGTGTCGGGTTGGACATCTTGTCGCGTGGGTCAGGGCCCGGGCTGCTGGACCCGGAGCAGCCGCAACTGACCGATCTCCGCGGCGTTCTTCATCAGCTCGGAGTTCACCCAGCCGATCATGTGGGCCATGGTGTACTGCGGGTCGTTCGGCCAGGGGAACGGCGCCGTGGCGTCCAGGTCCGTGTCGTCGAGCCGGTCCAGTCCCGCCAGCCAGTCGGTGCGCAGGTCACGCAGCCAGGCGACGGTCGCCTTTCCGTCGCCCGGCCAGATGACGTCGGTCCGCTCGCGTGGCTGGCGGCCCCGCAGATGGTCGGCGGCCACGCTCCACCACCAGCCGATGTGCCAGCTCACCCAGGCGATGGTCGGCACGGGGACGGGGTCGGGCTCGGTCTCCGCCCAGTCCGGAACCCAGCTGCCGTCGACGGCCGGGCGCACCGTCCAGCAGTGCGGCGCCGGCTCCCACAGGAAGTCCTCGGGCTGCAGCCGATCGAGGTGATACTCGAACAACGCCCAGGTGACTTCGAACTGCCAGCGCATCAGATCACGTCGGGAAACGCTCATCGGCCGACCCTGGCACAGGCGCTCCCCTCCGGGGCAAGCCGGTTTTCGGGACGCCTGTGCCCGAGCTCGTGTCTCAGAGCTTGTCCTTGAGAGCCTGTTCTTCAGGGCTTCAGGGCTTCAGGGCTTCAGGGCTTCGGGGCTTCGGGGCTTCGGGCTTCGGGGGCTTCGGGGGCTTCAGGGCTCAGAGCTCGTAATCATGTGCCAGCTCTTCCCAAGGCACCTCCCGCAGCCCCTCCTCCGCATCGCAGCCGGACGGCACCCGTGGGGTCGGCTGGAACCAGATGATCGTCAGGGTAGAGCGGTAGAGGACCGGGTCGTGGGTGCGGTCGAGGGCGGTGGAGTGGAAGGCTCCGACGCAGGCCACCGGCGGCAGCACCTCGACGGGACCGAAGCCGCCCGCGTACTGGTCGGGGTACTCGCGCGGCGGCGGGACGAGGTGCACCGGCGCGGAGGGGCGGGCCTGCTCGGCCGTGCGGACGAGGCCCTTGATCTTCATGTCGTTGACGGGCTTGCAGGGGTAGCCCTCCAGCATTCCGCCGTATGTCGAGGAGAACCGCAGTTCGGACAGGTCGAGCGAGCGGCCGGACGTGAGGATGACGCGGGTCAGCGACATGGTCGGCACTCTAGGGCGGTGGCGCATCGAGCTCCCGTGAATTTCAAGGCCCCGTGAATTGCCGAGCCCGTCAGGCGCCGGCGCTGGTCAGGATCAGGGCCGGTGCCCCGTCATCCGCGCGGCCGACGCGATCGTCGCGCGGGCCTCGCGTTCGGTGAGGCCGGTGTTGAGGGCCGCCTCCACGAGAGGGTCGACGAGAGCGGGGCCGATGCCGTCCTCGTAGGCGCGGCAGGCCGCCCAGAACAGGCGGGTGTTGCGTTGCCCCTCGTGCGCGGCGAGCACGAACTGGACGAGCCCCTGACCGTGACGGCCGGCCGACGGGAGCGTGGGGTGGTGTGTGCGGGGCGGCGGGAGCAGGAGGCGCAGAAGGGCGCGCGGGCAGGGCGCGGGGGCGATGTGGGCCGTTCCGGGAGCGGTGCTGTAGACGCCGTGGTCGGTTCGGGAGCCGGGGCCGACGAGGTAACCGCCGGCGCCCCGGATGTCGATGCCGGGCGCGAGACGGCCCGCCGAGTTGGGGACGACGACGTCGGCCGGGCCGGTCAGCCAGAGGTGGCGGCCGCCGCTCGGGGTCAGCACGACCACCGTGGGCGGGATCGTGAACAGGTGGCGCAGCGCGAGTTCGCGCAGGGCGGCGGAGGAGTCCGTACCGGATTTCGTGTCGAGGTCGATGCCGATGAGGTGGTGCGGAGGCAGTCCGCAGGCGATGCCGTAGCCCGTCGCCCAGGGCGCGGCGGCGAAGAGTTCGCGGATGCGGGCGGGGTTGGAGGAGGCGTCGTAGACCCCGTGCCCGAAGCGACCGCACTCGCCGTGGCAGGGCGCGGGTTGGGGGTCGTCGCGGTGCGGGGAGCGCAGGGCCGGGAGCTTCGTCCGGGACAGGGGGATGACGGCCAGTCCGCGCTCGGCGGCTGACAGGGCGTGTGCGAGGGCCAGCGTCGTGGCCTGCCGGTCGGTGGTGGCCATGCCTCCATTTTCGTACGAGTGTTCGAAAAAAGAAAGGGGAAATGGGTGTGACCCGCCGGGCGACTCGCCGGGTGGCGGAGATTGGCCGGAAGTGCGCAGGAACGCTTACCCCGTTGTGGGCCCTGGGGTGGAGCTGTCCGTACTGCCCCGACCCGGGAGGAAGGAGTGGCGAAAGGGGTTTATCGACTTGTCATCACGCTTCAGGGCGAATCGAGGCTTCCGGGGTGGTTCGCCGGGGATTCGGTGGGCAACTCTGATCTCGCGACGTCGTGAACGACTCCGAGGCGGTCGGCCAACTGCCTTGGGATGACCAGTACTTCATGCACTATCTATGCGTCCGGCGGGGAGCCTGGGCGCACGTGTTCTGGAGGAACAAACATGGCAAGCATCCGTACCGCCCGCGTCATCGCCGCCGTCTCCGCCCTTCCGCTCGCTGTCGCCCTGTTCTCCGGCGTCGCGACGGCGGACAATGGCGCCATCGCGGACAACGGATCCAGCGCGGCCGTCACGAACGCCGCCCAGGGCCTCCTCGGCAGCGGGGTCGGCGGCGACAACTACGGCACCTCGTCCACCACCCAGCAGCAGGCGACCGGCTCCGGCGCCTCGAACCAGAGCAACACCGCCCAGGTCAACGGCTCGGCGTTCACGGCCGTCAACCAGGGCAACGACAACACGTCCGTCAACTTCACGCCGCTCTGGTGGTGAGCTGAGGGGGCCGGTGCCCCGGTGCTCAGGCATCGGCTCCCTCGGATTGTGTCGGGTGTGCTCTGTGGGGTGAAACGCGCCTGCGCGGCGGTACTTCGGTGCCGCCGCGCAGGCGTTTTTCGTCGGCCTTGACAGTGCGTCGTATCTGACGGACAGTCAGAAATCTCTCTAGGGGTCTGTCCCGAAGTTTCCGGAGCCGGGTGGGAACCGGATCGGTGGTCGCGGTGTACCAGAAGTGACATTGCGATACGCCGTGGGGCGATGAGGGTGAGGGGACGACGGTGAGCTACGGGCCGGAGGCGAGCCAGCGGGTGGAAGCGGGCGAGGAGTTCGAGGCGCGGCTGAAGGCGTACGAGGGGCAGTCGGCCGCTGTGGCACGCGCGGGCCGGGACCCCGTCAACGCGCCCATGATCCGGCACTGGTGCGAGGCGATGGGTGACACCAACCCGGCGTATCTGGGGCCGGACGCCATCGCACCCCCCACCATGCTCCAGGCGTGGACCATGGCCGGCCTCTCCGGCCATACGGCACGCACACACGCGTACGACGAGCTGCTCGGCCTGCTCGACGAGGCGGGCTACACCTCGGTCGTCGCCACCGACTGCGAGCAGGAGTATCTGCGCCCCCTGCAGCCGGGGGACGAGATCACCTTCGACTCGATGATCGAGTCGGTGTCGGAGAGGAAGACCACGAAGCTCGGCACGGGTTACTTCGTCACGACCCGCATGGACATCCACGTCGGCCCCGACCTCGCGGGTACACACCGCTTCCGCATCCTCAAGTACGCACCCATACGCCGGGCAGGGCAGCCGGACCGGCAACGAAAGCCGTCAAAGCAGGGCGCCGACGGTCGGCGGCAGAAGCCATCGGAGCAGGACGACGGGGGCCGGCCGCAGAAACCCGCCCGCCCCCGCCCCGTCGTCAACCGCGACAACGCCGGCTTCTGGGAGGGCGTCCAGCGCCGCAGACTGCTCATCCAGCGCTGCACCGGCTGCGGCACCCTGCGCCACCCCTGGCTGCCCGGCTGCAACGCCTGCGGCGGCCTGGACTGGGACACGGTCGAGGCGAGCGGTGAGGGGACGGTCTATTCGTACGTCGTGATGCACCACCCGCCCTTCCCGGCCTTCGACCCGCCCTACGCGGTCGGCCTGGTCGAACTGGCCGAGGGAGTGCGGATGATCGGCAATGTGGTGGGGGTGCCGTGCGACAAGGTGCGCATCGGGCTGCCGGTGCGGCTCGAATTCCGGGAGTACGAGGAGGAGTTGGTGCTGCCGGTCTGGTGTGCTGAGGAGGGGACACATGAACGCCGGTGACGAGATGCCCCCGCTGGAGATCCCGATCACCCGCACGCTGATCGTCGCCGGTGCCCTCGCCTCCCGGGACTACCAGGACGTGCACCACGACGCGGAGTTGGCCCGCCAGAAGGGCTCCCCGGACATCTTCATGAACATCCTGACGACAAACGGCCTGGTCGGCCGCTACATCACCGACCACTTCGGACCGACGGCCGTGCTGCGCAAGGTGGCCATACGGCTCGGGGCGCCCAACTACCCGGGGGACACGATGGTGTTGACGGGCAGAGTCGAGGAGGTCGACGGCGACACGGCGACGGTACGAGTGGTCGGGGCCAATGGCATCGGCAAGCACGTCACCGGCACGGTGACGGTGACGGTCCCACCGGGGTCGCTGGGGGCATCGGGGTCTCTGGGGTCGGCTGAACCACCACCGGAACCACCGGAACTACCGGAGTCACCAGAGGCACAGAGGTCACCGGAGACGACGAGGTCGGCGACGGAATCGGCACCCACCACGCCCGCACCGGCCACAGGCACCGAGGCCCCGGAGGCCCCGGAGGCCCCGGAGGCCCCGGAGGCCCCGGAGGCCCCGGAGGACCCGGCATGAGCGTGCGCGGGCGGGATGCCCTTGGCGGGCAGGCGGCGATTGTCGGTGTCGGGGCCACCGAGTTCTCCAAGGACTCGGGGCGCAGTGAGCTTCGGCTGGCCGTGGAGGCGGTGCGGGCCGCGCTGGACGACGCGGGGCTGGCGCCGGGGGACGTGGACGGGATGGTGACGTTCACGATGGACACCAGCCCGGAGATCACTGTGGCCCAGGCCTGCGGGATGGGTGAGCTGTCCTTCTTCTCCCGCGTCCACTACGGAGGGGGCGCGGCCTGCGCGACCGTCCAGCAGGCGGCGCTCGCCGTGGCGACGGGGGTCGCGGAGGTGGTGGTCTGCTACCGGGCGTTCAACGAGCGGTCGGGGCGGCGCTTCGGCTCGGGGGTGCGGCACCGGGAGCCGTCGGCGGAAGGCGCGGCGCTGGGCTGGTCGCTGCCGTTCGGGTTGCTCACACCGGCGTCCTGGGTGGCGATGACGGCCCAGCGGTATCTGCACACGTACGGACTGACGCCTGAGGCGTTCGGGCATGTGGCGGTGATGGACCGCAAGTACGCGGCGACCAACCCGGCCGCCTACTTCCACGGCAGACCCATCACCCTCGCCGACCACGCGGCCTCGCGCTGGATCGTCGAGCCGCTGCGGCTGCTGGACTGCTGCCAGGAGACGGACGGCGGCCAGGCGCTCGTCGTCACGTCCGTCGACCGGGCCCGTGACCTGCCCCATCCACCGGCCGTGATAGCGGCGGCGGCCCAGGGGGCCGGCCGGGGGCAGGAGCAGATGACGAGCTTCTACCGGGACGACCTCACCGGCCTGCCGGAGATGGCCGTGGTGGCGCGGCAGCTGTGGCGGACGGCGGGGCTGGGGCCGGGGGAGATCGACGTGGGGATCCTCTACGACCACTTCACGCCGTTCGTGCTGATGCAGCTAGAGGAGTTCGGGTTCTGCGGAAAGGGAGAGGCCGCCGACTTCGTGGCCGAGGAGCGGCTGCCGCTCAACACCCACGGGGGGCAGCTCGGGGAGGCGTATCTGCATGGGATGAACGGAATCGCGGAGGGGGTGAGGCAGGTGCGGGGTACGTCCGTGAACCAGATAGCCGGGGCGGGACGGGTGCTGGTGACGGCCGGTACGGGCGTGCCGACGTCGGGTCTGGTGCTTGCCGCCGAGGGATGACCCCCAGGGGTAATCCCGCAGTAGGTGTCCCCCGCTCGTCCACCTTCAGGAGGTGGAGTGAGCCCCACCCCTACAACCTGAGGCGGACGCTTCTTCGGCACCTGCGGCCGATCCGCTCAAGGAGGGGTCGCTCATAGCGTGGAGCCATGACCACACCCGTCTGCACCAGCGCTTCCGAGGCCGCTACATCGGCGAGGCAGACCTTTCCGAACGCGACGTACCCCTCCTTCACGTCGTATGTGCGGGCCCGTCAGCCGGTGCTGCTGCGTACCGCCCGGTCGCTGACCGCGAACCCGAGCGACGCGGAGGACCTGCTGCAGACCGCACTCGCCAAGACATACGTGGCCTGGGAGCGCATTGAGGACCACCGTGCGCTCGACGGCTATGTGCGCAGGGCACTGCTGAACACAAGGACGTCGCAGTGGCGCAAGCGCAAGGTCGACGAGTTCGCCTGCGACGAGCTGCCCGAGCCGGAGCCCGCGCCCGGCCGGCACGACGACCCGGCCGAGCAGCAGGCGCTGCACGACGCCATGTGGCGCGCGATCATGCGGCTGCCGGCGCGGCAGCGGGCGATGGTCGTCCTGCGGTACTACGAGGACCTCAGCGAGGTTCAGACGGCCGAGGTGCTCGGGGTGTCCGTGGGCACGGTGAAGTCGGCCGTGTCGCGTGCGCTGGGCAAGCTGCGCGAGGATCCCGAGCTGGGCCTCGCCCGATAGGGGACTGGGTCGGCGCAAGCCCCGCCCCCTGGAGCCGGCCGCCCCCCAGACAGGCTGTCTTTGTCAACGTGACTTGATCGATCAGCGGCACCTAGTGACATACCAAGCGGTATGTGAGCAGAATCAGCGCATCCCATACCACCGCGTAGGCAATGTCGCCCCCGGGAGGACGCCGTGCTGAGCACCATGCAGGACGTACCGCTGCTGATCTCCAGGATCCTGACCCACGGGTCTACGATCCACGGCACATCGCAGGTCACCACCTGGACCGGCGAGGCCGAGCCGCACCGCCGTTCCTTCGCCGAGATCGGTACCCGTGCAGCGCAGCTGGCGCACGCCCTGCGCGAGGACCTGGGCGTGGCCGACGACGAACGAGTCGCGACCCTGATGTGGAACAACTCGGAGCATGTCGAGGCATACTTCGCGATTCCCTCCATGGGTGCGGTGCTGCACACCCTCAACCTCCGTCTCCCGGCCGAGCAGCTGGCCTGGATCGTCAACCACGCCGCCGACCGGATCGTCATCGCCAACGGTTCCCTCCTCCCCCTGCTCGCCCCGCTGCTCCCGCACCTCAAGACGGTCGAGCACGTGGTCGTGTCGGGGCCGGGTGACCGCTCCGCCCTCGCGGACGCGGGAGTCCAGGTGCACGAGTACGAGGAACTGATCGCCGGCAAGCCGATCACGTACGACTGGCCCGAGCTGGACGAGCGGCAGGCCGCCGCCATGTGCTACACCTCCGGCACCACCGGCGACCCGAAGGGCGTGGTCTACTCCCACCGCTCGATCTACCTGCACTCCATGCAGGTCAACATGACCCAGTCGATGGGGCTGACCGACCAGGACACCTCGCTCGTCGTGGTCCCGCAGTTCCACGTCAACGCCTGGGGTCTGCCGCACGCCACCTTCATGACCGGCGTCAACATGCTGATGCCGGACCGCTTCCTGCAGCCCGCGCCCCTCGCCGAGATGATCGAGGGTGAGAAGCCGACCCACGCGGCCGCCGTGCCCACCATCTGGCAGGGCCTGCTCGCCGAGCTGACCGCGAAGCCGCGGGACGTCTCCACCCTCGGCCAGGTCACCATCGGCGGCTCGGCCTGTCCGCCCTCCCTCATGAAGGCGTTCGACAAGCTGGGCATGCGGGTCTGCCACGCCTGGGGCATGACAGAGACCTCCCCCCTCGGCACGATCGCCCGTCCGCCGGCCCACGCGGTCGGCACGGAGGAGGAGTTCGGGTACCGCCTGACCCAGGGCCGTTTCCCCGCCTCCGTCGAGGCCCGCCTCACCGGCCCCGGCGGCGAACGCCTCCCCTGGGACGGCGAGTCCGCCGGCGAGCTGGAGGTGCGCGGCCCCTGGATCGCGGGCGCCTACTACAACGGCCCCGACGCCGAGCCGCTGCGCCCCGCCGACAAGTTCAGCCAGGACGGCTGGCTGAAGACCGGCGACGTCGGCACCATCTCCGCCGACGGCTTCCTCACCCTCACCGACCGCGCCAAGGACGTCATCAAGTCCGGCGGCGAGTGGATCTCCTCGGTCGAGCTGGAGAACGCGCTGATGTCCCACCCGGACGTCGCCGAGGCAGCCGTCGTCGCCGTCCCCGACGACAAGTGGGGCGAGCGCCCGCTGGCCACGGTCGTCCTCAAGGAGGGCGCCACCGCCGACTTCGAGACCCTGCGCGCCTTCCTCGCCGACGAGGGCAAGATCGCCAAGTGGCAGCTCCCGGAGCGCTGGTCGGTCATCCCGGCAGTGCCGAAGACGAGCGTCGGCAAGTTCGACAAGAAGGTGCTGCGCAGGCAGTACGCCGAGGGCAGCCTGGACATCACCCAGCTCTGACCCACATACGTCGACGGCCGGGGCGACCTCGTCCCGGCCGTCGAGCGCTTCACCGCCGTCGAGCGCTTCACCGCTGTGGAGCGCCCGCCGCCGTGGAACGCCCGCACCGCCGTACGGCCGACGGCCGTGCGGCACCGTCACCGTCGTACAACTCGTCACGCTGCCTGTCACCGGCACCGCGGCCCGCACAACCCCACGGCCCGAAGTCGCGGCGGTGCTGCGTCAGTTGGTGCCGATCCGCGACAGCAGGTCCACGATCCGGGCCTGGACCTCGGCGCTGGTGGACCGTTCGGCGAGGAACAGGACCGTCTCGCCGGAGGCCAGGCGCGGCAGGTCGGCCTGGTCGACGGCGGCGGTGTAGACGACGAGCGGGGTGCGGTTGAGCTGCCCGTTCGCGCGCAGCCAGTCGACGATCCCGGCCCGGCGGCGATGCACCTGCATCAGGTCCATCACGACCAGGTTCGGCCGGAAGTCACCCGCCAGCGTCACCGCGTCGGTGTCGCTCGCGGCCCGTGCCACCTGCATCCCGCGCCGCTCCAGCGTCGCCGTCAGCGCCAGCGCGATCTCGGCATGCTCCTCGATGAGCAGGACGCGCGGCGGGTGCTGCTCGCTGTCCCGAGGCGCCAGCGCCTTCAGCAGTACGGCAGGGTCGGCGCCGTACGCGGCCTCCCGCGAGGCCTGTCCGAGCCCCGCCGTCACCATCACCGGCACCTCGGCCGCGACGGCGGCCTGCCGCAGAGACTGCAGCGCGGTCCGGGTGATCGGCCCGGTCAGCGGGTCGACGAACAGCGCGGCCGGGAACGCCGCGATCTGTGCGTCGACCTCCTCGCGCGAGTGCACGATGACGGGCCGGTAGCCGCGGTCGCTCAGCGCCTGCTGGGTCGTCACATCCGGCGCGGGCCACACCAGCAGCCGACGCGGGTTGTCGAGCGGCTCCGGCGGCAGCTCGTCGTCCAACGGCTGCGGGCGCGGTGTGTCGGCCACCTCGATGGCGCCGCCCGGCCCGTCCAGCGGCTCGGGCCCCTCTGCGGCGTTCTCGTCCGGCGCGCCTATGGCGTACGACCGCCCGGCACCCTCGGTCAACGGCGCCAGCCGCGACTGCCCGGCCAGCGACGGCTGCTGCTGCCCGCCGAGCGACGGCTGCGCGGGCACTTGCTGGGAGGGCGCCGGCTGCGCGGGCACCGGCTTCTCGGCCGGCGGATGCGGCCGTGCCGTCTGCTCCGCCGAGGCGGACGCCCGAGCGGCGGGGTCGGGCGGCGTACCCAGCTTGCGACGCCGTCCGCCGCCCGCGGTCTGATGCGGGGGAGGCGTGGCCGACGACTGCGACGTCTGTGACGGCTGAGGCGCCTGCGGAAGCGCGGGCTGCGAGGGCTGCTGCACCTGCGCCGCCTGCCGCGTGAACGGCACCCCCTGCCCCAAGGTCCGCACACTGATCGCCCGCCCCTGCGTCGAGTTCGGGTCGACGGGGGCCCCGGCCGCACCCGGAGCGGCGGCCTCTGCCGGGAGCGGCTGCGCCGCACGCTGCTGCTGGGCGGCCGGAACCGCTTCGGCGGGCAGCGGCGTGCCCGGAGCCGGCGTGCCGGGGGCGGGCTGGGGCTGGGCCTGCTGAGCGGCGGCCGGATTCGGCGGTACGGGTGCGGCGGCGCCGTTCGACGGTACGGCGGTCCCGGCGCCGGGCGTGTCGTCGGCAGCGGGCCACGGCTGCGGGGCCGGGGCGCCCTGGACCGGCGCGCCCTGGACAGGCGCGCCCAGCGCGGGTACGCCCTGACCGGGGGGCGCCTCGGCGGGCAGGGCCTGCCCCGGAACCGCCTGCGCGGCCGCGGCCTGACCGGGCACCGGGCGGGGCTGCCCCTGCACCGGTTGCCCCGGAGCCACCTGCCCCGAAGCCGTCTGCCCGGTCTCCTGAGCGGCGGCGGCCTGCGCCGGAACGCCCTGCGCCTGCGCCTGCCCTTGCCCGCTCTGCGCCGCGACCTCCTGCGCAGACGTCCCGGCCGCACTGGTCGCACCGGCCGGCTGGCCCACGGCCCGTCGGCGACGCCCGGTCGGCGCGCTGGTCGGATGCGGCTGCGGCGGGGTGTGGTCGTCGGCCTGGTCGTGCGGTACGGCGTCGTGCCGGCCCTCGTCGACGAGGACGTCGGCGGGAGCGCCCTGCCCGGGAACCGGAGCCGGAGCCGCCGAGTGGCCGTGCGCCTGCGCGTGGCCCTGCGCCGAAGGCTGCTGAGCCTGCACGGCACCCGGACCCGGACCCGGAGCCTGCCCCGGAACCCCACCCGGAACCTGCGCGGGAGCCCCAGCCGAAGCAGCGGGCGCCGCAGTCATAGCCGTAGCCGCAGCCGCAGCGGGTGCCGGAACCGCGCTCGGCTCAGGGCCACCACCCTGCCCCTCGGTTCCGGGCGCGCCACCCCGGTCCGCCTCGGCGGGCGGCAGCGCGAACACTTTCCGCGGCCCCGCCTCCTGAGCCTGCGCCTGCGCGGCAGCTCGCTCCGACGCGGCCGCCAGGGCACGCCGACGCCGCCCGGTCGGCTGAGCGGCGTCACCGGAGCCTGCTGCCGCACCCGCACCCGTACCCGAACCGGGCGCGGAAGCCTGCTGGGCGCCGTCACCACCCGCGGGCAGCGCGGGCGGCAGAGCGTGCTGCTCCCCGTCCCGCCGGGCACGTCGTCCGGTGGGCGCGGGTACGCCCTGCGGCGGCACGGTCCCGCCCAGGCCGTTGCCGGTGGCCGCAGTGCCCGCCGCATGCTCGGCGGCCGTGACGACGGCGCCCTCGGCGACACCGTCCCCGCCGTCCTCGGCAGGACGCCCGCGGCGTCGTCCCGTACCGCCGGAGACCTCGCCGGCACCGTCCCCCGCGCCCTGGGAGAGCTCCGGCGGGGCCGCACGCCTGCGCCGCCGTCCGGTGGGCGCCGCGCCCTCGGCATCGGCGCCCGCGTCGGCCTCGGGCACGTCGCCACTGTCCAGGAAGGCGTCCACGGAGGACCGCCGGGCCCGCCGCCGACCGCTCCCGGCGCCCTGCGCGGCACCGCCCTCGGCACCCTCGGTCCCGTCACCGGCCCCGGCTGCCTCACTCGCCGCACCGGCAGCGGGGTCGACGGCGTCGGCGACAACGGCCCCGGCCCCGGCCCCGATCGGCACTTCGAGGACGTACGCGTTGCCGCTCATCCCCGGCACCTCATGCGTCTGCAGCACACCGCCGTGGGCCCGCACGATCCCGCGCACGATCGGCTCGTGCACCGGGTCTCCCCCGGCGTACGGCCCACGCACCTCGATCCGTACGACCTCACCGCGCTGCGCCGCCGCGACGACGACGGTGTTGTCCATGTAACCGCCCGCCGACACGGGCGCGTTGCCGGTCGCGTCGACCCCCGCGACGTCCGCGACGAGATGCGCGAGCGCGGTGGCGAGGGCCTGCGGGTCGACCTCGGCCTCGATGGGCGGCGCGTGCACGGCGAACTGCACCCGCCCCGGTCCGATGAGCTCCACGGCTCCGTCGACACCCGCGGCGACGACGGCGTCGAGCATCACCTTGGTACGGGAGACCGTGTCGCCACCCGTGTCGAGCCGCTGGTACCCGAGGACGTTGTCGATCAGCGTGGTGATCCGCGAGTACCCGGCCGACAGGTGATGCAGCACCTGGTTGGCCTCGGGCCACAACTGCCCCGCGTCGTCCAAGGCGAGCGCGGCAAGCTCACGGCGCAGCTCGTCGAGCGGACCGCGCAGCGAACGCCCGAGCAGCGTCAGCAGCTGTTCGTGCCGGGCCGCCAGCGCCTCGAACCGGTCCTTCTCCCGCTCCCCGAGCGCGGCGTACCGGTCCTCACCGGCGGCCAGCTCCTCCTGGTGCCGCTCCTGCAGCTCCTCGACCTCGGCCACGTGCTTCTGCCGCAGGGCGGTCAGCTCGGAGGCGTGCTCCTCGGCGAGCCGCTCCAGCTCCTCCTCGTGCCGCTGCTGCGCGGCCTCCTTCTCCTCGGCGAGGGTGTCGTAGGGCCGACGGTCGGCGAAGGTCATCACGGCGCCGACGAGCTGGTCCCCGTCGCGCACGGGCGCGGTCGTCAGATCGACGGAGACCTTGTCCCCGCCCTTGGACCACAGCACCTGCCCGCGCACCCGGTGCTTGCGCCCGGAGCGCAGGGTGTCGGCGAGCGCGGACTCCTCGTACGGGAAGGGCGACCCGTCGGCACGAGAGTGGAGTACGAGTGTGTGGAGCTCCCGGCCCCCCAGGTCACTGGCCCGATAACCCAGTATCTGAGCGGCCGCCGGGTTCACGAGGACGATCCGCCCGTCGGTGTCGGTCCCGACCACACCCTCGGACGCGGCCCGCAGGATCATCTCGGTCTGCCGCTGTGAACGAGCCAGCTCGGCCTCGGTGTCGACGGTCCCGGAGAGGTCCCGCACGACGAGCATGAGCAGCTCGTCACCGGTGTAGCCGTAGCCGTCGTAGGCCTGTTGCCCGTTCTCAAGATTCGCGGACGTGACTTCGACCGGGAACTCGCTGCCGTCCGTCCGCCGGGCCATCATCCGGGTCGGCTTGGTCCGCCCCTGCGGGTCCATGTGATCGGGGCGCCGCATGGACCCCGGGATGAGCTTGGAGTCGAAGTGCGGCAGCAGATCGAGCAGCCCGCGCCCGACCAACGCGGTCCCGGGTGCCTCGAAGGCCTCCAGGGCGATGGTGTTGGCGTTGACGACGGTCCCATTGGCGTTGACCAGCAGCAACGCATCGGGAAGCGCGTCGAGTATGGCTGCGAGGCGAGCAGCGCCTCGGGATGGCCTGCTGCTCACGAGACGCTTCCTCCCTGTTACCGCACCTTGCCGACCGCTCGGGCCATCTTGCCAACCGGCCCGCAGCGTGTCACGCGAGGGAGTCTAAGGGCTGGGGTTGCGCTCGCGACGCCGGATGAGAGGGACGTCGCACGACGAAGTGACCCAGAACGTATGACTGCCGGTGCAGACGTCCTGCCCGCCTCCTTCCAGCAACCTTCCGTTTTCGCGAGACCTCCGCGGGACATTTACGGAGCCGGTGCGTCCCCCTTGGAAAGTCTGTACGACACCTGTGCATCCACTACACCCACGTACCGGAGCCCCCGCTTCCCCGCCTGGGCCTACGACTGACCTTCCTGCCGCAGATCGGGCAGTACCGGCACAAGCCGGTCCCACCGGCCGATCTGACACCCGTCACCACGGTCGTACCGAGCGTCGACGGGCCGCCCGGCCCAGGTCCCGGTGACATGCGCGGTGGCCGGCCCGCCGTACTGCATGGTGCAGAGGGTGCCTTCCGGTACGGGTGCGAAGGCGTCCTTGCCCCACCGGGTGCCGCGATCGAGCGTGGCGCAGGCGTCGGCGACGTCGGGGTGATCGCCGCCGCCGGGGTGGCAGTGCAGCTCGAAGGTGCCGTCGGCGCCGTCGCCGGCGTCGCGGACGGTGATCGTGAGGTGGTCGCCGGAGCGGCCGGGCTCATGGGGCGGCGGGGGTGTCAGGGGGAGCGGCGCGGCCTGGGCGTGGGCGGAGGCCGGCGCGGCGGTGGCGGAGCCGACGGCGACGAGGGACCCGGCGGCGAGAAAGAGGAGCCGGCGGAGGCGCCCGGGCGTGGCGGAACGATTGACCTGCAACATGACCTGACTAACGTCGCGCGCCCCCCGACGTTGCGCGACGCGAAGCACGCCGGGAAGGGCTTTGCCCTGTGGCCTCCCCGCCTAGTACCGTGGACGTCGATTGGTGACACCACGCTCGACTGTGTCATCATCTGCACGCACCAATCGCGCTCGCGCGAGCGGCTGTGCTGGAGGCGTCGCCTAGTCCGGTCTATGGCGCCGCACTGCTAATGCGGTTTGGGCCTTAAAGCCCATCGAGGGTTCAAATCCCTCCGCCTCCGCGCTCGATCACGAAGCCCCGGTCCACTGGACCGGGGCTTCGTCGTTCACAGCCCGCCCATCACCCGCCCAAGACGGTGTTTCCCCAGGTCGCAAGGGGTATGGCAAACGGATTTCACATGGCGGCGCCGGTCATGTAATGTTCTTCCTGTCGCCGCGAGCGGGCCGAAAGGGCCGGGAGCGGCGAGAAAACAGAACAAGCACTCGTAGCTTAACGGATAGAGCATCTGACTACGGATCAGAAGGTTGCAGGTTCGAATCCTGCCGAGTGCACACAGGTCAGAGGCCCCGGAGAGATCCGGGGCCTCTGGCGTTTTCTGTCGTCGGGCGCCTTTGCGGGACCGGACGGGCGTACGGGCTGTTGCCCGTACGCCCGTGGTCGTCGTGTCTACAACTCCTGGTCCCCGAAGGCCAGCGACTCCAAGTCGCCGTCGAAGTCCTCGCCCAGGCCCGGCAGGCTCAGGAACATCCGTTCCAGGGAGTCGGCGGGGGGTTCCTCGCGGAGTGGCTCCGGGGTGTGCAGGGTCTGTTCCGTCCAGATGCACTTGCCGGTCGGGGTGTAGCGGGTGCCCCAGCGTTGGGTCAGTGCCGTGACCAGTTGGAGGCCGCGGCCGCCCTCGTCGGTTTCCGTCGCGCGGCGTATGCGGGGCATAGTCAGGCTGCCGTCGAAGACTTCGCAGATGAGCGTGGCGCCGTGCAGGAGGCGTAGGCGGAGAGGGCCCTTGGCGTGCCGGATGACGTTGCCGACCAACTCGCTGGCCAGGAGTTCGGTGGTGGGGGTGAGGGCGTCCAGGCCCCAGGTCGCCAGTTGGTCGCGGATCAGGGCGCGCGCCTGGCCCGCCGCTCTGGGGTCCTTGGAGAGGGGCCAGGAGGCCATGCGGGACGTGGGCAGGGCGTGCAGGCGGGCCAGGAGGAGGGCCGCGTCGTCGGCGGCCTGGTGGTCGGCGGGGAGGAGGGTGGCCGTGACGCGCTCGCAGAGCTGTTCCAGATCCTTGGCCGTGCCGTCCGTGTGGGAGGTGCCGAGGACGTCGGCCAGGGCCGCCATGCCTTCGTCCATCTCGCGCTTGGACGACTCGACCAGGCCGTCGGTGTAGAGGGCGAGCACGCTGCCCTCGGGGACCGGGATCTCCGTCGTCTCGAAGGGGGGTTCCGCCGCGCCCAGGGGCGGGTCGGCCGACAGGGCCGGGTACACGACCGTGCCGTCCGGGTGGAGCAGGGCGGGTGGCGGGTGGCCCGCCCTCGCTATGGAGCAGACCCTGGTCGTGGAGTCGTACAAGGCGTAGAGGCATGTCACGTACGACTCCTCGCCCATCGCGCCGACGATGTCGTTGAGATGGCTCATGATCTCGTCGGGCGGCAGTTCGAGGTCGGCCAGGGTGTGGACGGCCGTGCGCAGACGGCCCATCGTCGCCGCCTCGGGGAGGCCGTGGCCCATCACGTCGCCCACGACCAGCGCCACCTGGCCGCCGGAGAGCGGGATGATGTCGTACCAGTCGCCGCCGACGTCCATGCCCTGGCCGGCCGGGAGGTAGCGGGCCGCGGCCGTGCAGGCGGGGTGGGCGGGCAGGTCGCGGGGGAGCAGGCTGCGCTGCAGTTCGCGGGACCGGGTGTGTTCGGCGTCGAAGAGGCGGGCCCGCTCCAGGGCCTGGGCGACCAGGGCGCTGGTCGCGGTGAGCAGGGTGCGCTCCTCGTCGGTGAGGCGGCGCGGGTGGTCGAAGGTGACCGCGCAGATGCCGAAGGTGTGGCCGGAGGCGGTGAGCGGGAGCAGTGCCCAGGCCTGCTTGCCGGCCCGTTCGGGCAGGTCGGCGATCTCCGGGTAGCGGGCGGCGAATTCCTGCGGGGAGGACATGAACAGCGGGGCGCCGGCCAGTATGGCGTCCCACAGCGGGCTGGGTTCGGTGCGTTCGCGGCCGTCGAGGACGGCGAGGATGTCCTCCGGGTAGCCGACGGATCCGACGGTGTGCAGCCGGTCGCCCTCCACGGCCTGCACCACCAGGCCGGTCGCCTCGAACGGCGGCAGCACCCTGCGGGCGACCGCGTCCACCACGTCCTTCGAGGTCGTCGCCTTGGCGAGCGCGGTCGTCAACTCCGCTATCCGCGCGGCCCGTTCGGACGCGGCCCGCTCGGCGCACCGGCGTTCCTCCTCCAGCCGCCGCCGCTCGGTGACGTCGGTGAAGTAGATCGTGCGCCCGTCGGGGCCCGGGACCAGCCGCAGATGGCACAGGCGCCCGTTCGGCAGCCGTACGTCGAAGCTGACCGACTTCTCCGCGGCGGCGGCCTGCCGGCAGCGGATCTCCAGGCCGGGCACCTGCTCCGCGGCGGGCAGGTCCCACAGCAGCCGGCCGAACAGCTCCTCCTCGGAGAAGCCCAGGGTGCGTTCGGCCTCCACGTTGGCGAAGGTGATCCGCCAGTCGTCGTCCATGGCCAGGAAGCCGTCGCTCATATGGCGCAGCGCCCGGCCGAGCGCGTCACGGGCGGACCGGGGCTCGTCGCTGTCCCAGCCCACGCCGATCATCCGGTGCGGCTCACCGCTGTCGTCGTACGTCGCCCTGCCGCGGGCCTGTGTCCAGCCCCAGCTGCCGTCGAGCTTGCGCACCCGGTACTCGGCCTCGAAGACGGCGTCGTCGCGGATCGCCCGGTCGACCGCCGCGAGCGTCGGCGCGAGGTCGTCGGGGTGGACGCAGCGCATCCAGTTGTCGACCTTGCCGGTGTAGTCCTGCGGGCGGGTGCCGTACAGCTCCAGCGCCGCCTCGTCCCAGATCAGGTCGCCGGTGCGGATGTTCCAGTCCCAGGAGCCGACGCTGACCTCCTTCAGCGCCTGGCGCAGCCGCTCGCCGTTCGGCTCCGGCTGTGCGGGCCCGATGGGCGGTGGTGCCTGGACCATACGGTCCTCGGTCCAGGCGATGAGGGCGCGCAGGAACTCCCAGTGCTCGAAGGTCGGTTCGCCCTCGTCGCCCATCAGGACGCTGAGGGCCCCGGTGCTGCGGTTGTTGCTGTACATCGGCAGCGCGGCGAGGCCGGTGCCGGGCCAGGCGGCGTCCGGGGTGTCGACCGCTCCGGACGGGCTCAGCGGGACCCAGACGCCGTTGCCCTCGTGCAGTGCGCGGGCCGGGGCCAGCGGGCCTTCCTGGTCGATGATCTCCCAGCCGTGGGTGAGGGCGGGCGGGAGCCCGGCCGTCGACACCAGGCGCAGCGCGGACATCGGGCCCCGGAGATGGATCATGCCGCCGAGCGCGCCCAGTTCGCCCACCGCATGCTGCAGGGCCAGCCGGAAGACTTCGCTTTCCGCGACACCGGGGGCCACCGTGCCGAGCAGTGCCAGCCGAGCGTTCATGGTGCGGACTTTACCGTTCCATGCTCAACCGAATCGGTGCTTCGCAAGATCCTTACGCCCCTCACTCTGCTGCTCGACAGGCCGTCAACCGGCAATGATTAGCGTGGAGTTGAAGCGATAAGTTGAAATGTTGATTGCGGTTCACGATCTTGGAGGAGCGGCATGGACATCGGTGTCTTCATCCCCATCGGCAACAACGGCTGGCTCATATCGAAGAGTTCCCCCCAGTACCTGCCCACCTTCGAGCTGAACAAGGCCATCGTGCAGAAGGCCGAGGAGCACGGGCTCGACTTCGCGCTGTCGATGATCAAGCTGAAGGGGTTCGGCGGCGAGACCGAGTTCTGGGACCACTGCCTGGAGTCGTTCACGCTGATGGCGGGCCTGGCCGCGGTCACGGAGCGGATCAAGCTGTACGCCTCCACGCCGATCCTGGTCCTGCCGCCCGCGATCGTCGCCCGCATGGCCACGACGGTCGACTCGATCGCCCCCGGCCGCTTCGGTATCAACATCGTCACCGGCTGGGCACCCGGCGAGTACTCCCAGATGGGTCTGTGGCCCGGCGATGAGCACTTCGGCAACCGCTACGACCGGGCCGTCGAGTACGTCACCGTGATGAAGGAGCTGTGGCGCGACGGCGTCAGCGACTTCAAGGGCGAGTTCTACGAGATGGACGACTGCGTGCTGTCGCCGCGCCCGGCGAACGGGCACATCGACATCGTCGCCGCCGGCCAGAGCAACACCGGTATGCGGTTCGCCGCCGAGCACGCCGACTACAACTTCATCCTGGGCAGCGGCGTCAACACCCCGCTCGCCTTCTCCGACACCACGGCCACGCTGGTGGACGCGGCGCGTGAGAGCGGCCGGGACGTCGGGGCGCTCTCCCTGTTCATGGTCATCGCCGACGAGACCGACGAGGCGGCGCAGGCCAAGTGGCGGGACTACCACGACAACGCCGACCGTGCCGCTCTCGCCTACATGGCGGGTGAATCCGCCTCGGACACCACCGCCGACGACTCCTCGACGGCCCGCACCATCGTGCTGCCCGAGGGCGCGGTGAACTTCAACATGGGCACGCTCGTGGGGTCGTACGAGAGTGTGGCGCGGATGCTCGACGAGGTCGCCGAGGTCGACGGCACCAAGGGGATCATGCTGGTCTTCGACGACTTCCTGGCGGGCATCGAGAACTTCGGTACGCGTATTCAGCCGCTGATGAAGTGCCGCCGGGCGTGAGCGGGTCAGGGCGGCCGGGCTCGCGGGATCCAGAAGCCTCGCGCGAACGGGAGTCCTCGCGTGACCGGGAGTCCTCGCGCGAAGGGGATGCCTCGCAGGACGAGGACTACGAGCGTGCCGGACTGGCCGGACGGCTCGTCCCCGGTACGTCCCCCGCCCTGCTACTGGTGGACCCGGCCCGCGCCTACGTGGACCCCGACTGCCCCCTGTACGCCGGGGTCGAACCGGCCGTCGACGCGATGAAGGAGCTGCTGGCGGGCGCGCGGCGGGCGGGGATCTCGGTGGTCGTCACGCGGGTGCGGTTCCGGGCCGACGGGAGCGACGGCGGTGTCTTCTTCCGCAAGGTGCCGACGCTTCGGGTGTTCGCCGAGGGAAGCCCGTACGGCGACTTCATCGACGGACTGTCGCCCACGGCAGACGAGTTGACGGTGACCAAGCAGTACCCGAGCGCCTTCTTCGGCACGTCGCTGGCGGCATACCTCACCGCGAACAGAGTCGATACGGTGCTGATCGCGGGGCTCTCCACGAGCGGTTGCGTACGCGCCACCGCGCTCGACGCGATGCAGCACGGGTTCGTCCCCGTGGTCGTGGAGGAGGCGGTGGGCGACCGGGACCCGGACGTGCACGCGGCGAACCTCTTCGACATCCGGCACAAGATCGGCGAGGTGTGGCCGATCGGCCAGGTCATGGACTATCTCGCGGGGCGAGGTGAACGGCCTTGAGGACAGCCTTGAGGACGGCTGGGCAGGACTGGACAGAGGCCGGCTCACAGGCACAGGGGTCGCCTCCTTCTTCCGCTCGGAGAACACGAAAAGCCGCAGGACCAGGAACCGGCCGATACCGGCGAGGCCGGAGGTGGTGAGGTAGACGGCCTGCTCCTGGAGCAGCGTGGGGGACGGCTGGACCGCGTGGAGCATGAGCATCGCGGCCGTCGTCACGAGATACGCGGCGGTGGCCGAGCTCGCCGACTGGAGGTGTTCGCGCAGGCCCGGCCGGTGTCCGGTGCCGAAGGTGAACAGGGCGTGCAGCTCGGTGCACAGGAGGGTGGAGGCGACGGTGATCAGGGCGTTCGCCAGCGCCCAGGGCACCGCCGTGGCCAGCAGCGGTACGACGATCCCGGCCAGCAGCCCGACGCCGCCCCCGCACACCACGAACCGGGCGAAGGAGGCGAGGGGGCCCGGCCGGGACGCGCTCGGCTTCGACGGGTGCTGCGACTCCATGGCGGCTTCCTTCCGGGCGGACCTGAATCTCTGAGGGATTCAGCTCATCCCGGCACGGCTTCAGGGGGGCCTCAGTCGGGCTTCAGCCGGTGTCGTCCTGGCTTCAGCCGGGATCAACCGGGCCCAACGATGCCGTCGTGCGTGCGCGGAAACGATGGAGTGATCTACCGGAGCGGGAGTGGAGCGGGCTCCACCATGCGGGGGCGGACGGGCGGACGGGCGGACGGGCGGACGGGCGGAGGGCCGGCGGACGGGCGGACTGGCGGGCGACCGAAGGCGGACTGGCGGCCGGGCGGAGGTCAGGCCTTGTCCGGGGCCCGGTCGTGGTCCTGGTCGCGGCTCCGATCGCCGTCCTGGTCTCGGTCTTGGTCGCGCATCTCGTCGATGTACGTCTGCGCGAGCCCCGTCGTGCGGGTGAACCAGTCCGTGAGTACGGCGATCTCGTCCGTGGAGTAGGAGGCGAAGAGGTCGTTGAGGCGGGCGTAGTAGGGGCCGTAGAGCTCCTCGGCGCGGGCGGTCGCGTCCGGTACCGCGGCCACGCGGACGCGTCGGCGGTCCGTCGGGTCCGGGCGGCGGGTGATGAAGCCGGCGCGTTCCAGGCGGTTGAGGATGCCGGTCATGGCGCCGGTCGTGACGTGGGCGTGCTCGGCGAGTTCGCCCGCCGTGAGCAGGTTCTCGCCGGCCTTCAGGACGCAGGCGAAACAGAGCAGGTCGGTGATGTTCAGGCCCAGCCGCTGGGCCATCTCCTGCTGGCCGAGCAGGTGGGCGGCGATGAGGGAGTCCATCGCCTCCAGCGCCTGGGCAGGGGTGGCGGTGGGACGGGGCGTGGCTTGCATCTTCCGTATTACCTTAGCTCGTGAGAGATTTAGTGCCTAAACTTCTTACGATGTGAGAGATTCTCGGGAGGAGGGCACGTGAGCCAGTATGACGAGGGGCACACGGTCGCGGGGTGGACCGGAACCGCGATCGCGACGTTCGGTTCCGCCGTGGTGGGGGCGGGGATCTGCATGGTCTCGGCCGCGCTGATCGTGGGCGGCCTGGGGATCCTGGCGGCGAGCGTCCTCGTCACCTGGGCCCTGCACCTGACCGGGTGGGGCAAGCCTCCGGGCGTCCGGCCGCGCGGTGAGTGGCGGATGGGGGCGCGTGATCCGGCGGCGCGGGCCGGGCATGCGGACTGCTGGGGGTGCCGGCTGGCGGGGCGGGGGCGGCGTGCGGGCGTGGGGGCGTCCATCGGTGTGGTGCCCGTGGCGGGGGCTGTGGCGGGGGAGCCGAAGCCGGAGCCGAAGCCCGCTGTCGCGGAAGCCGGTTGAGCCGGGCGGCGCGGTCGAGTCGGTCGAGTCGGGAGGGCCGGTCGGTCAGGCCGGCGGGGTCGGTCGGTCAGGCCAGGGGGTCGGTCGGGCCAGTGGGGCCAGCCGGGTCGGTCGGGCCAGCCGGGTCGGTCGGGTCGGTCGGGCCAGCCGGGTCAGTCGGGCCAGTGGGGTCGGTCGGGCCAGCCGGGTCAGTCGGGCCAGTGGGGTCAGCCGGGTCAGTCGGGTCGGTCGGGCCAGTGGGGCCAGCCGGGTCAGCCGCGTCAGTCGGGTCAGCCGGGCCAGTCGGGCCAGTCGGTCACTGAAGGGGCGTTGTCAGTGGCAGCGCCTAGGCTCGGAGAGCGATGGCACAGGCATGGAGATGCTCGGGGCTGCGGTGGTCGGCGGACGGCCCTGAGCTGGCGTGGGACGGCGGTCGGCGCTCCGCGCTGACCTGGGGGAAACGGGTGGCCTTCGGGGTCGCGGAAGGGGGTGTGCGGACATGCGTGGGAGCGCGGGGACATGCGTGTCCGGTACGAGCGGTCGTGCCGGGGCGGAGTACGGGGGTGCGGTGCGAGGAGTGTGCGCGGCTGGACCGGGCGCACTCGGTGGCCGCGGACACGATCGCGGACGATCCACGCCCGTACCACGTATATCTGGCGTGGTTCGGCCCCGGGATGACCAAGGTCGGCATCACCGCCCTTGACCGCGGCTCGGCACGGCTGCTGGAGCAGGGTGCGGTCTGCTTCACCTGGCTCGGCGCCGGCCCGCTGATGGCGGCACGGCGCGCCGAGGAGCTGCTGCGGGCGGCACTGCGTGTCCCGGACCGGATTCCGTACGTCGACAAGCGGGCGGTACGGTCCGCGCTGCCGACGTCGGCGGCGGAGCGGGCGGCCGAGGTCGCGGACCTGCACGCGAGGGCGGTTGCCCTGCCCGACTGGCCGGAGTCCCTCACCCCTGAGCCCTGCCAACCGGTCGACCACGCCGGGGCGTTCGGGCTGGCGGAGCTGCCGGATGCCGTCGGGGAGGTGACCGAGCTTGTCGCGGGCGGGGTGGTGAGCGGGCGGTTGGCGGCGGCTGCGGGGCCGGATCTGCATCTGATGGTCGGGAGCGGGGTCGTCGTACTGGACACGCGGTTGATGCGGGGGTGGGAGCTGGTTCCGGTCGGGGCTCCGGCAGAAGAGGGCGAACTCACCCTGCCGACAAGGGAGTTCAAGCGCGAGGAGAGTGCGCAGGACAGCCTGTTCTGAGCCGGGAAGGAGGAAGGGCTCCGAGCGGGAGCCCCTGCGCGCCCTGACCCGCCATCGCGGGGCGACGGTCACTGCCGCCGCTCGGGTGTGACCGTGGGTCTCCCGTGTCGATCACCCAAGTGCCCTCTTAGAGGTTCCTGTGCGTTTCTCAGGAGATTCACAGGTTTCGGAAAGCGTGTTCTAAGAGGACCTCGACATTGTTTCCAGCATGACCACGACCTCGCCCCAGGGGCGCACCGAACTGCTGAGGCCGGACGGGAGCCCCGTCCGAGTGCTTGTGGTGGACGACGAGATGTCGATCACCGAACTGCTGTCCATGGCCCTTCGCTATGAGGGATGGCAGATCCGGAGTGCCGGTGACGGCACCGGCGCGATACAGACCGCCCGGGACTTCCGGCCCGATGCCGTCGTCCTGGACATGATGCTGCCGGACATGGACGGGCTGACCGTCCTGGGGCGCCTGCGCCGTGAGCTGCCGGACGTTCCCGTCCTGTTCCTCACCGCCAAGGACGCGGTCGAGGACCGTATCGCCGGGCTCACCGCCGGTGGCGACGACTACGTCACCAAGCCGTTCAGCCTGGAGGAGGTCGTCGCCCGGCTGCGTGGGCTCATCCGGCGGTCCGGCGCCGCCGATCGGCGGTCCGACTCCGTGCTCGTGGTCGGCGACCTGACACTGGACGAGGACAGCCACGAAGTCTCGCGGGGCGGCCAGTCCATCCACCTCACCGCCACCGAGTTCGAACTGCTGCGCTTCCTCATGCGCAATCCGCGGCGTGTGCTCAGCAAGGCCCAGATACTCGACCGGGTCTGGTCCTACGACTTCGGCGGGCAGGCCAATGTCGTCGAGCTCTACATCTCCTACCTGCGCCGGAAGATCGACGCCGGTCGTGAGCCCATGATCCACACCCGGCGTGGAGCCGGTTACCTGATCAAGCCCGCGGCGTCATGAGCGGGCGACGACGACCGCGTGCGCAGAAGAGGCGGGCGGGCCAGCCGCGTACCCTGCGGACACGGCTCGTCGTCGCGTCCGTGGTGCTGATCGCCGTGGTGTGTGCGGTGATCGGTACGGTGACGACCATCGCCCTGCGGACCCATCTGTACGGCCAGCTGGACACTCAGCTGACCGAGGCGGTCAATCGGGCCACCGGTAAGCCGCCCGGTGACGGCCCCGGCAAGAGCGACCCCAACAAGAACGACGCGCCCGACCAGACCGCCCAGACCCTCAACCTCGGCGAGTTCGCCAAGCGCATCGGCGGCCCGGGGTCGTCCGGCGCTGTCATCGCCCTGGTCCAGAACGGCGTCATCACCGACGCCAAGATCGGCAAGAAGACGAATGACAGCGCCACCGCCGACAGTTTCGGTATGGAAGCCATGGACCTCACCGAGGCCCAGGAAGCGGCGCTCAACGAGGTTGCCCAGGACGGCGAGAAGCACGCGGTCGACCTGGACAGCCTCGGCGGCTATCGCGTCCAGTACCGGAAGACCGCCGACGGCACCCGCAGCTATTACGTCGCCATCCCCACCGAGAGCGTCGACAACACCCTCGGCACCCTCATGCTCATCGAGGCCAGCGTCACCGCAGCCGCCCTCGTCGCCGCCGGTATCGCCGGCACCGTGATCGTCGGCGTCGCCACCCGCCCCCTGCGCCGGGTCGCCGCCACCGCCACCCGGGTCTCCGAACTCCCCCTGCACACCGGCGAGGTCAACCTCAGCGAACGTGTCCCCGAGTCCGAGACCGACCCGCACACCGAGGTCGGCCGGGTCGGTGCCGCGCTCAACCGGATGCTGGACCACGTCCACGGCGCCCTGCACTCCCGCCAGCAGAGCGAGATGCGGGTCCGGCAGTTCGTGGCCGACGCAAGTCATGAGCTGCGCACTCCCCTCGCCTCCATCCGCGGGTACGCCGAGCTGACCCGACGCGGCAGAGAGGACGTCGGTCCGGACACCAAGCACGCCCTCGGCCGGATCGAGTCCGAGGCCGGGCGGATGACCCTCCTCGTCGAGGATCTCCTGCTGCTCGCGCGTCTCGACGCGGGCCGCCCCCTCCAGTTCGGGCAGACCGATCTCATCCCGCTCGTCGTGGACACCATCAGCGACGCCCGCGCCGCCGGCATGGACCACAACTGGCGGCTCGACCTGCCCGACGAACCCGCGCTCGTCTCGGCGGACGCGGCACGTCTGCAACAGGTGCTGGTCAATCTCCTCTGCAACGCCCGCAACCACACCCCACCCGGTACGACCGTCACTGCCCGTGTTCAGCGGCGCGGTCCATGGCTGTGCGTGGACGTCGAGGACAACGGGCAGGGAATCCCGCCGGATCTGCTGCCGCATGTCTTCGAACGGTTCGCCCGCGGCGACTCCGCGCGCTCCCGTGCCACCGGCTCGACCGGCCTCGGCCTGGCCATTGTGCAGGCCGTGGCCACCGCGCACGGCGGTGCCGTGACCGTCGACAGCGTGCCCGGGCGTACCGTCTTCACGGTGCATCTGCCGGCGCTCCCCGCGCCGCCGAGCCCCGAAATGAGCTGGCAACAGCACTCACAGGCACAGCACAGCGTCACCACATCGGTGGAACAGGGCGCCTGACGAAAGTCGGTTCCATGCGAACCGACTCTTCTCCCGGCACCCTGCCGGTGCGGGAGCACCTCCCGGCCGGCGATGCCGGTACGCCTGTCCTGGACGTAGTGATCCCCGTTTACAACGAGGAGAAGGACCTCCAGCCGTGTGTGCTGAGACTGCATGATCACCTCAAGCGCACGTTCCCGTACGCGTTCCGCATCACGATCGCGGACAACGCGTCGACCGACACCACCCCCCAGGTGTCGCAGCGGCTGGAGGCGGAGCTCCCGGAGGTCAGGGCGTTCCGGCTGGAGCAGAAGGGCCGCGGCCGGGCGCTGCGGACCGTCTGGGCCGCCTCGGACGCCCCGATCCTCGCCTACATGGACGTGGACCTGTCCACCGACCTCAACGCGCTGCTCCCCCTGGTGGCCCCGCTGATCTCGGGTCACTCGGACCTCGCGATCGGCTCCCGTCTCTCCCGCTCCTCGCGCGTGGTGCGCGGGGCGAAGCGGGAGTTCATCAGCCGCTCGTACAACCTCATCCTGCGCGGCTCGCTCCAGGCCCGCTTCTCGGACGCCCAGTGCGGCTTCAAGGCGATACGCCGCGATGTCGCGCAGGTTCTGCTGCCGCTGGTGGAGGACACCGGCTGGTTCTTCGACACCGAGATGCTCGTACTCGCCGAGCGGGCCGGACTCCGTATCCACGAAGTCCCCGTCGACTGGGTCGACGACCCCGACTCCACGGTCCACATCGTGAAGACGGCGACCGACGACCTCAAGGGCGTGTGGCGGGTGGGCAAGGCCCTCGCCAGCGGCGCGCTTCCGCTGGACCGGCTCACCCGCCCGTTCGGCGACGACCCCCGCGACCGTGACGTCCAGGACGTCCCCCGGGGCCTGGCCCGTCAGCTCGTCGGCTTCTGCGTCGTCGGCGCCCTGTCCACCCTGTTCTATCTGCTGTTGTACAGCGGCTTCCGGGTCTTCACCGGCTCGCAGATCGCCAACGCACTCGCCCTGCTGGTCTCCGCGATCGCCAACACGGCCGCCAACCGGCGCCTCACCTTCGGAGTGCGCGGCCGCGGCGGCGCCGTACGGCACCAGGCGCAGGGCCTGGTCGTCTTCGGCATCGGACTCGCCCTGACCAGCGGCTCGCTCGCCGCCCTCAACGCGGCCAGCAGCAACCCGGCGCACTCCACCGAACTCGCGGTCCTCATCGCCGCCAACCTCGCGGCGACCGTGCTGCGCTTCCTGCTCTTCCGGGCGTGGGTGTTCCCGGACCGGCGCGACACCGAGTCCATGGTGGCCGCCTCGCACACGCCGCCCCACACGCCGCCCCACAACCCGTCCTCGCAGACCATCTCCCTGGCGCAGCAGCCAGGCCACCACGGCCCGCTCCCGCAGCGCCGGGTGCCCCACCACCCGTACGAAACCGCACAGTTCCGCGCCGGTGAAGCCGCGGACGGCACCTGGCGGGACGCCACCATGCAGCTGCAGCCGGTGCGCCCGCACGACACCGACTCAAGGGACTCCCGATGACCGTCCACCACGACCAGCAGACCCACGAGAACCACGGGACCAACGAGTCCTACGGCAGAGACACGAGCCCCGCCGCCTGGGGCCCACCCCAGGCCGCACCGCCCGCCGCCGCACCGGCCCCCGACTCCGGTGAACCCAAGCAGCCCTTCGTACGACGGCTGTGGCGCGGCCGCCCCGAGGACCCGCGCTGGGCCCGCCCCGCCTTCCTCGGCCTCCTCCTCGCCACCCTCCTGCTCTACCTCTACAACCTGAGCGCCTCCGGCTACGCCAACTCCTTCTACTCGGCGGCCGTCCAGGCCGGCAGCCAGTCCTGGAAGGCCTTCTTCTTCGGCTCGCTGGACGCGGCCAACGCCATCACCGTCGACAAGCCCCCGGCCTCCCTGTGGCCGATGGCCCTGTCGGTCCGCCTCTTCGGCCTCCACTCCTGGGCGATCCTGCTCCCCGAGGTCCTGATGGGCGTCGGCACGGTGGCCGTGGTGTACGCGGCGGTACGCCGTCGCTTCAGCCCCGCCGCCGGTCTGATCTCGGGCGCGGTGCTCGCGCTCACCCCCGTGGCGGCGCTTATGTTCCGGTTCAACAACCCGGACGCGATGCTGGCCCTGCTGATGGCCGTGGCCTGCTACTTCGTCATCCGGGGCCTGGAGGACGGCCGTACCAGGTGGCTGGTGTGGGCCGGTGTCGCGATCGGCTTCGCGTTCCTCGCCAAGACCCTGCAGGCCTTCCTGATCCTGCCGCCGCTCGCGATCGTGTACGCGGTCTGCGCGCCGGTGTCGGTGAAGAAGCGCATCGGCCAGCTGACCGCGGGGCTGGTGGCGATCGTCGTCTCCGGCGGCTGGTGGGTCGCCGTAGTCGAGCTGTGGCCCGCCTCCTCCCGCCCCTACATCGGCGGCTCGCAGAACAACTCCTTCCTTGAACTGACCTTCGGTTACAACGGCCTCGGCCGCCTGAACGGCGACGAGACCGGCAGTGTCGGCGGTGGCGGTGGCGGTGGAGGCGGAGGCGGAAACGGCGGCGGCAACTGGGGCGAGACCGGCTGGGACCGTCTCTTCGGCTCCAGCATCGGCGGCCAGGTCTCCTGGCTGATCCCGGCCGCCCTGATCCTGCTGGTCGCGGGCCTGGTGGCGACGCTCCCCCACTCTCGAATGCGCTCAAGCGGGGGGACCCCCATGGCACGCCGTACGTCGGTGACGCGCGGGTCGTTCCTGGTCTGGGGCGGCGCGCTGGTCACGACCATGCTGGTCTTCAGCTACATGCAGGGCATCTTCCACGAGTACTACACGGTCGCCCTCGCCCCCTACATCGCCCCGTTGATCGGCATGGGCGCGGCGCTGCTCTGGGAGAAGCGGGAGAAGGCCTGGGCGTCCCTGACGCTCGCGGGTGCGATGACGGCCACGGCGGCCTGGGGGTACGTCCTGCTCAACCGCTCCTCCGACTACCTGCCGTGGCTGAAGTGGGCCGTGCTGGTCGGCGGTCTCGCCGCCGCGCTGGGCCTGGTCTTCGCCTCGAAGCTGGGACGTCAACTGACCATGGGCGTCGTCGGGTTGGGCCTCGCCGCTGCGCTGGCCGGGCCGACCGCGTACACCCTCACCACGGTGAACGAGGGGCACACCGGCTCGATCGTCACGGCCGGTCCCGCGGTCGCGGGTGGCCGTGGCGGCCCCGGCGGTGGCGGCGGCATGGGCGGTGGCCCCGGCGGGGGCGGCATGCCCGGCCAGGGCCAGCAGGGCCAGCAAGGTCAGCAGGGCGGCCAGAACCAGCAGAACGGCAACGGCTTCCCCGGCGGGGGCATGCCCGGCCGGCAGAACGGCAACGGCAACACCCAGGGTCAGGGCCAGAACCAGGGCCAGAACCAGGGCCAGGGCCAGAAGCAGGGCGGCATGCCCGGCGGTGGTCAGACGGGTGACGGCGGTGGCATGGGCGGCGGTGGCGGCGTGGGCGGTCTGCTCAACGGTGCCGGCGTCAGCGACGAGGCCAAGGCGCTGCTGGAGAAGAACGCCGGTGACTACACCTGGGCGGCCGCGGCCATCGGCGCCCAGAACGCGGCGAGCTACCAGCTCTCCACCGGCGACCCGGTGATGGCGATCGGCGGTTTCAACGGCACCGACCCGTCCCCGACGCCGGCCGAGTTCAAGAAGTACGTGGCGGACGGCAAGATCCACTACTTCATCGCCAGTGGCAGCGGCGGCGGCATGGGTGGCAGCAGCAACGGCACCTCCTCGCAGATCACCTCCTGGGTCCAGGAGAACTTCGAGTCGGTGACGGTCGACGGCACCACGTTCTACGACCTGACGCAGCCGAAGAGCGACAGCTGACGGT
>NZ_JAQMYP010000139.1 GCF_028369295.1 Streptomyces sp. HD | reverse complement strand
ATCCCTGAGACGGGCCGGACGCCGCGTGTCCAGATCCGGCTCGTTGTCATTCAAGTCCTGGTCCTCTCTCTGCTGGGCACGTTGGGTGGGCGGCTGTGGTATCTGCAGATCCGTGAGGGCGACGCCTATGCCAAGGAGGCGTCGGGCAATCATGTGCAGCAGGTGGTGCAGCCCGCGGTGCGTGGCTCGATCCTGGATGCGCGGGGGGTGGCGCTGGCGGACAACGAGACGCGGCTGGTGGTGTCCGCGTCGCGGACGGATCTGCTGAAGATGCCCGATGACGGCAGGGGTGTGCTGGCGAAGCTGGCCGGGGTGCTGGGCATGAGTGTGCGGGAGGTGCAGGACAAGGTCCGGCTGTGTGATGCGCAGACGCCGCAGCCGTGCTGGAACGGCTCGCCGTACCAGCCGATCCCGATCACCGATGAGGCGACGGCGAAGCAGGCGTTGCAGATCCGGGAGCGGGCGGAGGACTTTCCGGGGATCACCGCGGAGCCGCAGGCGGTGCGCCGGTATGCGGGTCCGGGGAAGGCGAACACCGCGCAGGTGCTGGGGTATCTCTCGCCGGTGACGGATGAGGAGATCACGCAGGCGAAGGATTCCGATTCGCCGTATCTGCGCTCGGACCAGGTGGGGCGCTCGGGTCTGGAGCGGGAGTACGACAAGGAGTTGCGGGGCAAGGCGGGGGTGACCCGGTATGAGGTGGACAATCTCGGGCGGGTGATCGGGCAGGCGCAGGCGGATCCGGCGCAGGCCGGTTCGAATCTCGTCACCAGCATCGACGCGCGGGTGCAGCGGGTGGCGGAGTTCGAGCTGAACGAGGCGATGAAGCAGGCCCGCAAGGAGTGGGACCGCAACACCAACGAGCGTTACAAGGCGGACTCGGGTGCGGTGGTGGTGATGGAGGCCAAGACCGGGCGGGTGGTCGCGATGGCGTCCAACCCGGCCTACGACCCCAACGCCTGGGTGGGCGGCATCTCCGCCAAGGACTACCAGAGGCTGACCGGCAAGGACTCCAACTACCCGCTGCTCAACCGGGCGATCCAGGGCCAGTCCGCGCCGGGCTCCGTCTTCAAGGTGGTCCCGACGGCGGCGGCGATCCAGGCCGGCTACCCCTTCGACGGGCCGTATGAGTGCTCCAGTTCGTACTCGATCGGCGGGCAGGTGTTCAAGAACTTCGAGTCCAAGGGGTATGGGCCGATCAGTCTGGGGCGGGCGCTGGAGGTGTCCTGCGACACCGTCTTCTACCGGTTGTCGCACGAGGAGTGGAAGCGTGACGGCGGGACTTCGCCGAAGAAGAGCGCGCATGACTGGTTCTACAAGACGGCGCATCAGTTCGGGCTGGGGGCGGAGACGGGGATCGATCTGCCGAACGAGGTGACCGGGCGGGTGCCGGACCGGCAGTGGAAGCAGCAGTACTGGCGGGCGAACAAGGACGCCTGGTGCAAGTACGGCAAGAAGGACGGCAGTTACGCGGAGAAGATCGCCTACGAGAACTGTCTCGAAGGCAACCGGATGCGTGCGGGTGACTCGGTGAACTACTCCATCGGGCAGGGCGACACCCTGGTCACGCCGATCCAGATGGCCACCATCTACGCGGC
>NZ_JAQMYP010000138.1 GCF_028369295.1 Streptomyces sp. HD | reverse complement strand
TGCTCCCGCCTCGATGCGCTCACTCGCACACACCCTGGCCTGCGACGCGTCGAACATGACCGGAATCATCGACCGCCTCGAAAAGCGCGACCTGGTCCACCGTGAGGTCAGCACCACCGACCGCCGGGTGAAGAACGTCGCCCTCACCGAGGCGGGCGAGAAGACGATCGACACGATCCGCGAGCGCATGGAGCAGACCCAGACGGGCCTGGACCAGCTGTCCGACACGGAGCGCGCCGAACTCTTCCGCCTGCTGACGGTCGTCTTCCCGCACTGATGCGTGCTGTGCGGGTGCTGGTCCGCCAAACCATCGAGCAGTAACTGCTGCGCCGACCAGGGCCCCGCAAGTGCCTTTCGCTTAGAGAGCATCTGATCTAGGTAGTTGGTAGTTAGGGATGATTTTGTGACGGCTGGTGTGGGCGGTCGTTAGGACGGGCGTGAGCGTGCGTCGTCCTTACCGCGGTGATGTCTCTGATGCCCGGTGGGCTCTGATCGAGCCGGTCTTCACCGCCTGGCGGGCGAGACGGACCGGGCCGGGCCGGGCACGACGGCCCGGGTGCACGATCTGCGGGAGATCGTCAACGCGATCCTCTACGTCAACCGGACCGGGATTCCGTGGGAGTACCTGCCGCACGACTTCCCGCCCTTCAAGACTGTCTACGGCTACTACGCGAAGTGGAGGAAGTCGTCCCCAGCCGCACCATATGGCGCAACACACCCCCGGCCTTCGTCCTCCACGCCCGCAGACCCCGCCCGTGACCCCTGCTTCCGGCGTGGTCGACACCCTCCTCGGGAGGCGTAGGTACCGTGCTCGGCGAAGCCCTCGGTGCGGCGGTTGATCGCGAAGTCGGCGCCGAGGGCTCATGTCCTGGCAGTCCGCTCGGGGCCGCGGACAGTGGTGACGGCGCGGGGCGCCCAGGTGACCGCACGGCCTATTCGGTCTCGGCCAACGCAGCGAGAATCAGATCGCTGACGGCCTTGGTGGAGACCGGGTTCTGGCCTGTGATCAGGCGGCCGTCCCGCACGGCGTGCGGTGTCATCGGGATGGTGGAGCGCACGTACTTGGCCCCCTTGGAGCGCAGTTCGTCCTCCAGCAGGAACGGCACCCTGCCCTTCACCCCGGCCAGCCTTTCCTCGACCGTCGCGAAGCCGGTGACAGTGCGGTTCCGTACGAGCGGGTTCCCGTCGGCGTCGCGGAGGTTGATGAGGGCGCAGGCGCCGTGGCAGACCGAGGAGACGATGCCGCCGTCGGCGTAGATGGCCTGGGCTGTTCGCTGCAGGTCGGCGCTGTCGGGGAAGTCCCACATGGTGCCGTGGCCGCCGGTGAAGAAGACCGCGGAGTAGTCGTCCGGATCTGCGTCGGCAATGGCAGCGGTGGACTTCAGGGAGGCCATGAAGGCCGGGTCGTCGAGATACCCGCGAACCGTCCGGTCGACGAACAACCGGCCCAGGCTTCGAGGGTCGAGCGGCACCTCGCCGCCCGCCGGACTCTCCACATCCACGGTGTGGCCGGCCTTCACCGCCTTGTCGTAAAAGTGGACGAGTTCAGCCAGCCACAGGCCGGTCCGGTGCTCGCTCGCCCCGTAGGTGGCCTGGTTGGTCACCACCGCCAGAATCTTCTTCCGTCTCACTTTTCCCACGTCTCCTTGCCTGCCAACGACTTGTTCGGGGCCGGAGCCCGGAGAACGGCA
>NZ_JAQMYP010000137.1 GCF_028369295.1 Streptomyces sp. HD | reverse complement strand
GCGAGGCATCCCACAACTCACGCCCCATACCGACCCACTGCGACCCCTGACCCGGGAACACGAACACCGCTCCCGCACCGGCATCGACGGCCCGGCCGGTCACCGCACCCGCCACCGAGGCACCCTCGGCCACCGACCGCAGCCCGGCGACCAGCTCCTCCCGGTCCCCGCCCAGCACCACCGCCCGCTGCTCGAACGCCGACCGCGTCCCCGCCAACGAGAAACCCACATCCAACGGACTCAACCCGGGATGCTCCACAAGCCGCTCCAGCAGCCGACGCGCCTGCGCACGCAACGCCGCCTCACCCCGGGCCGACACCAGCCACGGCACCGGCCCCTCCAACACGGGACGGCCCGCCCCGGCCGGCTCCACGGGCTCCGGCTCCGGAGCCTCTTCGAGGATCATGTGGGCGTTGGTGCCGCTGATCCCGAACGACGACACACCCGCACGCCGCGGACGTTCCGCCCGCGCCCACTCCCGGGCCTCGGTCAGCAGCTCCACCGCACCCGCCGACCAGTCCACCTTCGGTGTCGGCTCGTCCACGTGCAGCGTCTTCGGCAACACCTCGTTCTGGAGCGCCAACACGCTCTTGATCACGCCGGCCACGCCGGCCGCGGCACCCGTGTGCCCGAAGTTGGACTTGACGGACCCCAGCCACAGCGGCCGGTCGGCGGGGCGGTCCTGACCGTACGTCGCCAGCAGCGCCTGCGCCTCGATCGGGTCGCCCAGCGTCGTACCCGTACCGTGCGCCTCCACCATGTCCACATCCGCGGCCGCCAGGCCCGCGTTCGCCAGCGCCTGCCGGATCACCCGCTGCTGCGCGGGGCCGTTCGGGGCGCTCAGGCCGTTCGACGCACCGTCCTGGTTGATCGCCGAGCCGCGGATCACCGCGAGCACTTCGTGCCCGTTGCGGCGCGCGTCCGACAGCCGCTCGACGACCACCATGCCGATGCCCTCGCCCCAGCCGGTGCCGTCGGCGGACGCCGCGAAGGCCTTGCAGCGGCCGTCGCCGGCCATGCCACCGAGGTTGTCGAAGCCGGTGAAGGCGCTCGGCGTGGCCATGATGGTCACGCCGCCGGCGACGGCCAGGTCGCATTCGCCGTTGTGCAGGGACTGCGCGGCCAGATGGAGGGCGACCAGCGACGACGAGCACGCCGTATCCACGGTGACCGCGGGGCCCTCCAGGCCCAGCACGTAGGACACCCGGCCGGACATCACGCTGCCGAGCGCGCCGGTCATGCCGTATCCGCTGCCGGCCTCGGTCGATCCCATCAGCACGGTGGGATAGTCCTGCGGGCCACCGCCGACGAAGACACCGGTGGAGCTGCCCCGCAGGGAGTGCGGGTCGATGCCGGACTGCTCCAGCGCCTCCCACGAGGTCTCAAGGAGCAGCCGCTGCTGCGGGTCCATGGTCAGGGCCTCACGCGGCGAGATCCCGAAGAACCCGGCGTCGAACTCCCCGGCCTCGTGCAGGAACCCGGCCTGGCCGACGGCGGGCGCGCCCCAGCGGTCCCAACCACGGTCGGTGGGGAAGTCGGACAGTTCGTCGCGGCCTTCGGAGAGCAGCCGCCACAGGTCCTCGGCGTCGCGAACGCCGCCGGGGTAACGGCAGGCCATACCGACGATCGCGAGCGGTTCGTCGTCCACCGGCCGGGCCGCCGTCGCCACGGAACCGGATCCGGGTACACCTTCGACGAGTTCCGTGCGCAGCTGGGTGGCCAGCTGCTGCGG
>NZ_JAQMYP010000136.1 GCF_028369295.1 Streptomyces sp. HD | reverse complement strand
GACGGGACGCGGAATCCGCTCCAGACGCTGCCGCTGACGGAGAAGATCCAGAGCGAGAGGTTCGACGCGGTCTTCGGCGGTGGACGCCGGGACGAGGAGAAGGCCCGGGCCAAGGAGCGGGTCTTCTCGCTGCGGGACGAGTTCTCGCAGTGGGATCCGCGCCGTCAGCGGCCCGAGCTGTGGAATCTGTACAACGGCCGGCACGCCCCCGGTGAGCACGTGCGTGTGTTCCCGCTGTCCAACTGGACCGAGCTGGACGTGTGGCAGTACATCGCCCGCGAGGGCATCGAGCTGCCGGAGATCTACTTCGCGCACGAGCGTGAGGTGTTCGCGCGCAGCGGTATGTGGCTGACGGCCGGTGAGTGGGGCGGTCCGAAGGACGGCGAGAGCGTGGAGAGGCGTCTCGTGCGCTACCGGACCGTCGGTGACATGTCCTGCACCGGTGCCGTCGACTCGGACGCCGTGACCCTGGAGCAGGTCATCACCGAGATCGCCGCGTCCCGGCTGACCGAGCGCGGCGCGACCCGCGCCGACGACAAGATGTCCGAGGCCGCGATGGAAGACCGTAAGCGCGAGGGGTACTTCTAAGCATGAGCACGACCACGGAACTCTCCGAGACGACCCTGCTGCGGTTCGCCACCGCGGGCTCCGTCGACGACGGCAAGTCCACGCTCGTCGGCCGGCTGCTGCACGACTCCAAGTCGGTCCTCGTCGACCAGCTGGAGGCCGTGGAGCGCGCGTCCGCCTCGCGCGGGCAGGACGCCCCGGACCTCGCGCTGCTCACCGACGGCCTGCGCGCCGAGCGGGAACAGGGCATCACCATCGATGTGGCGTACCGTTACTTCGCCACGCCCCGGCGCCGGTTCATCCTGGCCGACACCCCGGGCCATGTGCAGTACACCCGGAACATGGTCACCGGCGCGTCGACGGCCGAGCTGACGGTGATCCTGGTCGACGCCCGCAACGGCGTCGTGGAGCAGACCCGCCGGCACGCCGCGATCGCCGCGCTGCTGCGGGTGCCGCACGTCGTGCTCGCCGTGAACAAGATGGACCTGGTCGACTACACCGAGTCCGTGTTCGCCGCGATCGCCGAGGAGTTCACGGCGTACGCGCTGGAGCTGGGCGTCCCGGAGATCACCGCCATCCCGATCTCGGCGCTGGCCGGCGACAACGTGGTGGACCCCTCCGCGAACATGGACTGGTACGGCGGGCCGACCTTCCTGGAGCACCTGGAGACGGTGCCGGTCACCCACGACCTGAGCCACTGCCACGCCCGGCTGCCGGTGCAGTACGTGATCCGGCCGCAGACCGCCGAGCACCCCGACTACCGCGGCTACGCCGGTCAGATCGCCGCGGGGTCGTTCCGCGTGGGCGAGCCGGTGACGGTGCTGCCGTCCGGCCGTGCGTCGAGGATCTCCGGGATCGACCTGCTGGGCGAGCCGGTCGACATCGCGTGGACCACGCAGTCGGTGACCGTCCTGCTGGAGGACGACATCGACATCTCGCGCGGCGACCTGATCGTGCCGACGAAGGACGCGCCGCCGACCACGCAGGACATCGAGGCGACCGTGTGCCACGTCGCCGACGCGCCGCTGACCGTGGGCCACCGGGTGCTGCTCAAGCACGGCACCCGCACGGTCAAGGCGATCGTCAAGGACATCCCGTCCCGGCTCACGCTGGACGACCTGTCGCTGCACCCGCACCCGGGGCAGCTCGTCGCCAACGACATCGGCCGGGTCAAGATCCGTACCGCCGAGCCGCTGCCGGTCGACTCCTACGCCGACTCGCGCCGCACCGGCTCGTTCATCCTGATCGACCCCAGCGACGGCACCACGCTCACCGCGGGCATGGTCGGCGAGTCCTTCGCCTCACCCGAACCCGTCAAGGACGACTCCGAG
>NZ_JAQMYP010000135.1 GCF_028369295.1 Streptomyces sp. HD | reverse complement strand
GCCTTCGGCAACGAGTGGTACCCGCGCAACATGTACCGGGCCGGAGACGGCGCCAACCAGCACCACATCGCGACCTACGGCCAGCCGTCGGCGTGGCCGTACCACAACTTCATCAACGGCGCTCAGGACCTGGCGGGCAACTTCGTGAAGTTCGCGCCGAAGCTGAAGTCGGCCGGCGGGAAGTTCGACCCCGACGAGTGGGTGCAACTCTTCGCCGACGCCGGCGCCAGGTTCGCCGGCCCCGTCGCCGAGCACCACGACGGCTTCTCCATGTGGGACAGCCAGGCCAACGAGTGGAACTCGGTGAACAAGGGCCCGGGACTGGACCTGCTGAAACTCTTCACCACGGCCATCCGCGCCAAGGGCCTGAAACTGCTGGTGGCCATGCACCACGCGTACAACTTCACCGGCTTCTACGAGTTCGCCCCCGCCCAGACGGACCCCAGCCTCAAAAAGCTGTACGGGCAGCTGGACTCGGCCGCGGCCAACCAGCTCTGGTTCGACAAGCTCAAGGAGATCATCGACCGCGCCCAGCCCGACATCCTGTGGCAGGACTTCAATCTGGACGCCGTCGACGAGCAGCAGCGCCTGAACTTCCTGGCCTACTACTACAACCAGGCGGGCAGCTGGGGCCGCGAGGTCGTCGCCACCTACAAGGACGGCATGAACGGCAAGGGCGAGGTCTTCGACTACGAACGCGGCGGCCCGGCCGACATCACCAGCCCGTACTGGCTGACCGACGACAGCATCTCCAGCAGCAGCTGGTGCTACACCCAGGGCATCGGCTACTACACGATCCAGCAGATGCTGCACTCCCTCATCGACCGGGTCAGCAAGAACGGCAACATGCTGCTGAACATCGCGCCGATGGCCGACGGCACCATCCCCCAGCCGCAAAAAGACATCCTGCTCGGCATCGGCGACCACCTGAAACGCTTCGGCGAGTCGCTGTACGCGACCCGCGCCTGGACGGCCTACGGCGAGGGCCCGACGAAGATGGGCGGCGGCTCCTTCACCACCCCGCACGCCGGCACCCCACAGGACATCCGCTTCACCCGCAACAAGGCCAACAACGCCCTGTACGCCACCGTCCTGGGCTGGCCCGGCAGCTCACTGACGATCAAAACCCTCGGCACGGACCGGATCAACCTCTCGCCGCTGACCTCGGTCAAACTCCTCGGCACCACCGCCGGCACCTACATCGACCTGCCCACGCCGACCCAGAACTCCTCCGGCCTCACCATCACCCTGCCATCCTCCGCGCCGTACAACGCGAACGCCTACGTCCTGAAACTCAGCTTCTCCGGCACCATCCCGGGCCTGCGGCCGCTCGCCGGCGCCATCGGTTTCAAGGACGTCAACTACACCGGCGGCCATGCCCTGCTCACCGTGGGCGAGCACACCGCGGCCGACCTGACCGCGACCGGACTGGGCGCGGCCACCCTCTCCTCCCTCCGGCCGGCCCCCGGCTACCAGGTGATCGGCTACACCGCAGACAACTTCACCGGCACCTCCTGGACCTTCACCGCCGACAACCCCGACCTCAGAGCCACCGGCAACAACGACCAGATCACCTCACTGAAGGTCCAGTTCAACCCGGCGACGTACTTCCGGATCACCAACGCCACCAACGGCCTCGCCCTGGACAGCGGCGGCAACGTCGCCTCCGGCGCCAACCTCAAGCAGTGGACCTGGGACGGCAGCAACAACCTCCAGTGGCACGCCGAGCCGGTCCCAGGCGGCTACTACCGGCTGGTCAACCGCACGAACGGCATGGTCGCCGACGGCTGGGGCGCCACCGACAACGGCTCTCCGGCCCGACAGGCCCCCTGGAACGGCGGCACCAACCAGCAGTGGAAGATCACCCACCGGAGCGGCGACAGCTACTCCATCGCCAACCGCACCACCGGCCTGGTCCTCGACGGCGGCGGCAACGCCTCCCCGGGCTCCGTCACCAAACAGTGGACCGACGGCAGCAGCACCAACCTGCTGTGGACCTTCAC
>NZ_JAQMYP010000134.1 GCF_028369295.1 Streptomyces sp. HD | reverse complement strand
GGCCGTGGAGCTGTTGACGGACGAGCGGGACTGGCTGAGGGAGGATGACCGGCCGCGCCGTGCCGCCGTGTCCGCCTTTGGTGTGAGCGGCACCAACGCCCACGCGGTCCTCGAGGAAGCACCCCGCGAGGAGGCCCCCGAGAACCCCGAGGCACTCGCCGACGACGACTCCGCGCCCGCCGCTACTCCCGCATCGCAGGACAGGGCACCCCGGGTGCTGCCCTGGGTCCTGTCCGCCCGTACCCCCGAGGCCCTGCCTGTCCAGGCCGCGCGTCTCCTCGCGCACCTGAGGGAGCACCCCGGCGACACCCCTCTCGACCTCGCCTGGTCGCTGGCCGCGCACCGATCGGCGCTGCCGTACCGGGCCGCCGTCATCGGCGCCGGTCGCGCCGAACTCGTCGAGGCCCTCACCACGTTCGCAGGCGGCGACAGCGCCGACCGCATCGTCACCGGCACCGCCCAGCCCGACGGCCGTACCGCGTTCCTCTTCGCGGGGCAGGGCTCCCAACGGCTCGGCATGGGGCGGGAGTTGTACGCCACGTACCCCGTCTTCGCCGCCGCCGTCGACGCGGTCGACGCGGAGCTGCCGTTCGGTCTGCGGGAGGTCGTGTTCGGTGCGGACGCGGACCTGCTGAACCGTACGGAGTACGCCCAGCCCGCCCTGTTCGCGCTGGAAGTGGCGCTGTTCCGGCTGCTGGAGTCGTGGGGTGTCCGGCCGGATGTACTGGCCGGGCATTCCATCGGTGAGCTGGCCGCCGCGCACCTGGCCGGTGTGTGGTCGCTGGCGGACGCGTGCCGTCTGGTGATGGCGCGGGGCCGGTTGATGCAGGCGCTCCCGGCCGGCGGCGCGATGGTCGCGCTCCAGGCGTCCGAGGACGAGGTGCTGCCCCTGCTCGATGACCGGGCGGGCATCGCCGCCGTCAACGGCCCGCAGTCGGTGGTGATTTCGGGTGCGGCGGAGGCTGTCGACGAGATCGCGGACCGTTTCCGCGCCCAGGACCGCAAGGTGACGGCGCTGCGGGTGAGCCATGCCTTCCACTCCCCGCTGATGGAGCCGATGCTCGACGACTTTCGGGAAGTGGCCGAGAGCCTGGAGTACGCGGAACCGACACTCCCGATCGTCTCCACCCTCACGGGCACGACCGCCACCGCCGAGGAACTGCGCTCCCCGCAGTACTGGGTGCGGCACGTCCGGGACACGGTCCGCTTCGCCGATGCCGTACGCACCCTCGCCGCGCGCGGTACCACCCGCTACCTCGAACTCGGGCCCGACGGCACCCTCACCGCGCTGGCCCAAGCCTGCCCGGAGGCCGTCGCCGCAGGCGACACCGCCGGCGGCACTCTGTTCTCACCGACCCTGCGCAAGGACCGGAACGAGCCCGTCAGCGCGGTCACGGCACTGACCCGCCTGCACACCCACGGCGCCACGGTCACCTGGGAGGCCGTCCTCCCCGAGGGACGCCGGGTCGAGCTGCCCACGTACGCCTTCCAGCACCAGCGCTACTGGCTGGCGGACCAGAGCCGCCCCGCCGCACGCAGCGGTGTCAACGGCGAGCAGTCGACCGGTGGCTCCGCCGAGACCGAGTTCTGGAACGCCGTCGAGCGTGGTGAGCTCGGCTCCCTGGCCGAGTCGCTGGGGCTCGCCGAGGAGTCCCTGAACGGCCTCGTCCCGGCCCTGTCGTCCTGGCGGCGCCGTAGCCAGGAACGCTCCCGGGCGGACCAGTGGCTCTACCGGACGCACTGGAAGCCGCTCGACCCGTCGTCCGCCACCGTGCTCTCCGGCCGCTGGATCGCTCTCCTCCCCGAGAGCGCGGCTCACGACGCCGACACCGACACCATCACGGCCGAACTCACCGCGCGCGGCGCCGACCCCGTGGTCGTCGAGCTCCCCGCCGCACCTGAACGTGCCTCCCTCGCACGGCAGTTGGAGGCCCATTCCGGCGACGGAGTCTCCGGGGTCGTTCTCGTCACCGGTGCCCTGGATGACGCCGCACAGGCGTGCGGCGCGGTCA
>NZ_JAQMYP010000133.1 GCF_028369295.1 Streptomyces sp. HD | reverse complement strand
CAACGGCGGCTGGGCCGAGCGGGAGTCCGTCGGCGTCGGCGCCCGCGAGTCCGGCCAAGGCGAGAACGCCCTCGACGAGGTGTCCTGCGGTCGCCTCCCGGAGCAGGTCGGCGAGCGCGGCACGGTCCGTGCGGGCGCTGCCGGTGACGTGGACGGTGACGACGCGGTCCGGGCCGCCCAGGGCCGTGGTGAGGGTGGTGACCGTCGGGTCGTCGCCGTCCGGATCGCCCGGAAGGACCAGCAGCCGACGGTGGTCGGCCAAGTCCCGTGCGGCGGAAGCCGGTTCGATCGCGGCGGGCTTCCACGCCACCTGGTAGTACAGGGCGTCGACGGCGGTCTGTTGCTGCTGTCGCTTGCGCCAGGAGGCCAGCGCCGGTACGACCGCTCCGATCTGCTCGGCCGCCAGGCCCAGGCTGTGGGTCAGCGCGTCGACGTCCTCGCACTCGACGGCCTCCCAGAAGCGGTCGTCGGCGGTGTCGGCGGCGGTCCGGGCGGATTCCGCGGCCCCGCCCGCGGCTGCGGTGCCGTGGTCGAGCCAGTAGCGCGCGTGCTGGAAGGCGTAGGTCGGCAGCTCCACCGCCCGGGTGGCGGGGGCGGCGCCGAACGCCGGGGACCAGTCGATGTCGACGCCATTGACGTGCAGTTGGGCGAGGGCCGCGTACAGGCTGGGGACCTCGGGACGGTCCTTGCGCAGCGCGGTGACGAGCAGCGGGCCGGGGCCGGCCGCCGGGGCGTCGGTGAGGCAGGCGCGGGCGAGGGCGGTCAGGGTGCCGTCGGCGCCGAGTTCGAGGTAGCGGGTGACGCCCTGCTCCCGCAGGCGGCGTACGTCGTCGGCGAAGCGCACGGGTTGGCGGACGTGGGCGGCCCAGTAGCCGGCCACGCACAGTTCGCCGGGATCGGCCAGGGTGCCGGTGACGTCGGAGACGATCGGGATCTGCGGGCGGTGGTAGGTGAGGCTCTCGGCGACGCGCAGGAAGTCCCGGAGCATCGGTTCCATCAGCGGCGAGTGGAAGGCGTGGCTGACCCGGAGCCGGGTGGTCCGGCGGCCGAGGGCCGCGAAGTGTCCGGCGATGTGCGTGACGCCGCCCTCGGTGCCGGAGACCACGACGGACTGCGGCCCGTTGACGGCGGCGATGCCGACCTCGGCCTCCCGGCCGGCCAGCAGCGGCAGCACCTCCTCCTCCGACGCCTGCACCGCGACCATGGCGCCGCCCTCGGGCAGCGCCTGCATGAGCCGGCCGCGGGCGGCGACCAAGCGGCAGGCGTCCTCCAGGGACCACACGCCCGCGACGTAGGCCGCCGCCAGTTCGCCGATGGAGTGCCCGGCGAGCACGTCGGGGCGAACCCCCCAGGACTCCAGCAGCCGGAACAACGCCACCTCGAAGGCGAACAGGGCGGGCTGGGTGAACTCGGTGCGGTTCAGGGCTTTTTCATCGTCTTCGCCGTCGCCGAAGACGATCTGGCGCAGGCTGCGGCCGAGTTCGTTGTCCAAGTGGGCGCAGACGGCGTCGAACGCCTCCGCGAACACCCCGAAGGTCTCGTACAGTTCGCGGCCCATGCCGAGCCGCTGGGAGCCCTGGCCCGCGAAGAGGAAGGCCAGGCCGCCCTCGGAGTCGGCGGTGCCCACGGCAGCGGCGGGTGAGGGTTCGCCTCGGCCGACGGCCTTCAGAGCGGCGAGGAGGTCGTCGCGGTCCTCGCCGACGACGGCGGCGCGATGCTCGAAGGGAGTCCGGGAGGTGGCGAGCGCGTGCCCCACCACGGCGGGGCTGATCTCCGGGTGGGCCTCGATGTGACCGGCCAGCCGTACGGCCTGCGCACGCAGTGCCTCGTCGCTGCGCCCCGAGACCAGCCAGGGCACGGTGGCCGCGGGGGGCTGCGGAGCGGGTGCAGGCTCGGGGGCGTCGGCGGGGAGCGGCTCCTCCAGGACGACGTGTGCGTTGGTACCGCTGAGCCCGAAGGCGGACACGGCGGCACGGCGCGGCCGGTCCTCCTCCCTCAGCCACTCTCGCTCCTCGGCCAGCAGCTCCACGGCA
>NZ_JAQMYP010000132.1 GCF_028369295.1 Streptomyces sp. HD | reverse complement strand
AACATCAAACGCATGCGGCGCATGCATCAACACCGCATCCCCCGGCCCTACATGCCACGCGCCTTCGCCGACCAGCGCGGCCGCACTCCCGTGCGGCACGGCCACGCCCTTCGGCACGCCGGTGGACCCCGACGTGTACATCACGTACGCCACGTCACCCGCAGCCACCGGCACCCGGCACTCATCGGCGCACCCCGCCACCTCGGCCGACGTGGCGGGCTCGTCCACGACCACGACCCGCCCACCAACGCCCTCCGGCACCACCGCACGCGTCGCCTGCGAGCACAGCACCACGGCCGGAGCACAGTCCTCCAGGACCAGCGACACCCGCTCAACCGGAGACCCCGCATCCACGGGGACGTAGGCCGCCCCCGCACGCCACACCCCCAACAGCACCGGCACCAGATCCACCGACCGGTCCATCACCACCGCGACCCGATCACCACGCCGTACCCCCGCACGACCCGCCAAGTACGAGGCCACGCGCCCCGACGCCGCCCACAACTCCCCATACGACAACGACCGGTCACCCTCCAACACCGCAACCGCACCCGGCGCCACCCGCACCCGCTCCCCGATCAACTCCGGCACAGAACGGACCAAGTCCTCACCCACAGCCCCACTCGACGCACCCAGCACGGCCGCCCGCTCCACCGCGTCCAGCACACCCACCCGGCCCACGAGCACCGAGGGGTCCGCGACCATCTGCGCGAGGACCGCGAAGAACCTGGTGAACACCGACTCGGCGGTGTCGCGGTCGAACAGGTCCGGCCGGTAGTCGAGCTTGCAGCGCATCGGAGTGCCCGGGGACACGACGAGGGTGTAGGGGTAGTGCGCCGTCTCCTCGCCGGCGATGACCCGCAGGTCGAAGGTGTCGTGGGCGGATGTCCGGGCCGGCGTGCGCGGGTAGTTCTCGTAGACGAGGAGCGTGTCGAAGGTCGCTCCGGGGCCCGTGAGTTGCTGGACCTCCGACAGGCCGAGGTGTTGGTGGCCGATGAGGTTCTTCTGGCGCTCCTGGAGTTCGGCGAGCAGGCGCACCACATGCTGCGCCCCGTCGAGACGCACCCGCACGGGAACGGTGTTGATGAACAGACCGACCATCGACTCGACGCCCGGCAGCTCCGCCGGGCGGCCCGCCACGGTCGCGCCGAAGACGACGTCCGTACGGCCGGACAGCCGGGCGAGCACCAGCGCCCACGCGCCCTGCACCACGGTGTTCACCGTCAGGCCGTGCCGACGGGCGAAGGTCGTCACGTCCTCGGCCAGGCGCGCGGGTACCTCGCGGGTCAGGATCTCCGGGGCCACGGGTGCCCTGCTCGGGGCGGCCGGAGCCACGAGGGTCGGCTCCTCCGTGCCGGCCAGTTCCTCCTGCCAGGCGGTGCGCGCCGCGTCCTTGTCCTGACGGCCGAGCCACACCAGGTAGTCCCGGTACGAGACGGGCGCCGGCAGGACCGCGGTGTCGCCGTCGGCCGCGTACAGCTCCCTCAGTTCCCTGAGCAGCACGGGCAGGGACCAGCCGTCCATGAGGACGTGATGGCTGGTGAGCACCAGGCGGTGCCGCTTCTCACCCAGCTTGATCAGCAGCAGCCGCAGCAGCGGCGGGACCGCAAGCCGGAACCGTTCCGACCGCTCGGCCTCGGCCAGTTTGTCCAGGCCGGGCGCCACTTCGGCCTCGGGGAGTCCGGAGAGGTCGGCCTCCCGCCATGGCAGCTCGACGTCCCGGGCGACGACCTGCATCGCCTCTCCCGACTTGCGCCGCCGGAAGCCCGCACGCAGCGCCGGGTGCCGGGCCAGGAGCGTCTCCCACGCCGTCCGCAGCCGTCCCGCGTCCAGCGGTCCGGTCAGGTCGAACAGCCGCTGGCCCTGGTAGACGTCGGGTCCCTCGTCCTCGAAGGCGGCGTGGAACAACAGCCCCTCCTGAAGCGGAGACAGGGGCCACACGTCCTCGACTGCGGATCGGGTCATCGCTTCTCTCCTCAAGGCGTGGTGTCCGGTCAGGAGACGCCACCGGTGAATCCGGCTTCGAGTTCGTCCACCTCGTCCTGCGCGAGGTCGACGAGCGTGAAGTCGGAGGACGTGTGACCGCCCGCGGCGGGGCTGGTCGTGTGCGCGGCGAGCCCGGCGAGCAGGGCCAGCCATGCCCGGCCCAGCTCCTCGACCGCCTGCTCGTCCAGGAGCGCCGCCGGCCGGCTCAACGTGAGCTTCAGCTCGGGACCGTCGGGACCGTCGTGTACGACG
>NZ_JAQMYP010000131.1 GCF_028369295.1 Streptomyces sp. HD | reverse complement strand
ATCACCCTGCTGACCGACGGCGTGGAGTGGCCGCGGTCGGAGGACCGTTTCCGTCGGGCGGGTGTGTCGTCCTTCGGTATCAGCGGCACCAATGCCCACGTCATCCTCGAAGAGGCGCCCGAGGTGTCGGCGGAGGTGGTCGAGGCGCCGTCCGAGCCGGGGCTGGTGCCGGTGGTGGTGTCGGGTGCGAGTGCGGCGGCGTTGCGGGGGCAGGCGGAGCGGCTGGCGGCGTGGCTGTCGTCGGATTCCGGGCTGTCGCACCGTGATGTCGCGCTGTCGCTGGTGACGACGCGTTCCGCGCTGGAGCATCGTGCCGCGGTCGTGGCCGCCGACCGGGAGCAGGCCCTGTCTGGTCTGCGGGCAGTGGCCGAGCAGGAGTCGGTGGGGCATGTGGTCACCGGTGCCGCGGTTACCGGGGGCGGTCGTACGGCGTTCCTGTTCGCCGGGCAGGGTTCCCAACGGCTCGGTATGGGCCGGGAGTTGTACGAGACATACCCCGTCTTCGCGGCCGCCTTCGACGCCGTGGACGCGGAACTCCCGTTCAACCTGCGGGACGTGGTGTTCGGTGAGGACGCGGACCTGCTGAACCAAACCGAGTACGCCCAGCCCGCCCTGTTCGCCCTGGAAGTCGCCCTCTTCCGGCTGCTGGAGTCCTGGGGTGTGCGCCCCGATGTGCTGGCCGGTCACTCCATCGGGGAGATCGCCGCCGCGCATGTGGCGGGGGTGTGGTCGCTGGCGGATGCCTGCCGTCTGGTGGCGGCTCGGGGCCGGTTGATGCAGGCGCTCCCGGCCGGCGGCGCGATGGTCGCCGTACAGGCGACGGAGGACGAGGTCCTGCCGCTGCTGAACGACCAGGTGGGTCTTGCGGCGGTCAACGGCCCGCGGGCAGTGGTCGTGGCGGGCACCGCGGACGCGGTGGAGGAGGTGGCCGCGCATTTCCGTGCCGAGGGCCGCAAGACCACACCTCTCCGGGTCAGCCATGCCTTCCACTCCCCGCTGATGGAGCCGATGCTGGCCGACTTCCGCGCGGTGGCGGAGGGGCTGACGCATGGCGAACCGCAGATGGCTCTCGTCTCCACACTCACCGGGACGTCCGCGGACCCCGACGAGCTCATGACCCCCGACTACTGGGTGCGGCACGTCCGCCAGGCCGTCCGCTATGGCGACGCCGTGCGCACGCTCGCCGAGCGGGGCGTCTCGCGGTTCGTGGAGCTGGGCCCGGACGGCACACTGACCGCGCTCGCCCAGGGCTGTCTGGACGGGGACAGTGAGGGCGCTCTGCTGCTGCCCTGCCTGCGCAAGGACCGGCCCGAGGCGGAGGCGACGCTGGCCGCGGTCGCCGCGCTGTTCACTCATGGCGGTGAGGTGGAGTGGCGCGCGATCTTCGCCGGGAGCGGAGCACGCACGCTTGAGCTGCCGACGTACGCGTTCCAGCGGAGGAGCTACTGGCCGACCCCGGACGCACAACGGCTCGGCGGCGACATCTCCGCCCTCGGGCTCACGGGCGCCGATCACCCGTTGCTCGGAGCCGCGGTGGCGCCGGCCGACTCCCAAGGCCTGGTGTTCACCGGTCGCCTGTCGCTGCAGAGCCATCCGTGGCTGCGGGACCATGTGGTCTCCGGCTCGGTCGTGTTCCCCGGCACCGGCTTCCTGGAACTCGTCCTGCGCGCGGCCGACCAGGTCGGGTGCGACCGGGTGGAGGAACTGACGATCGCGGTTCCGCTGGTGCTCTCCGAGTACGGCGGTGTGCGGGTCCAGGTGCTGGTGAACGGCCCGGACGAGTCCGGGCGCCGAGGCGTCAGTGTCTTCTCCCGCCCCGACAACGCCTCGGAGGACGAGGCGTGGACCCTCAACGCCACCGGCGCGGTGAGCACCCAGGCGGCCGTTCCGCGTCCGGACGGCTCCTTCGAGTTCGACTTCGGTGTGTGGCCGCCCCTAGGGGCGGTGGCGGAACCGGTCGAGGATGCGTACGAGCGTCTCGGCGGACTGGGGCTGACGTACGGACCGGTGTTCCAGGGACTGCGTGCGCTGTGGCGGCGCGGCGACGAGGTGTTCGCCGAGGTCGCGCTGCCCGACGCACACGAGGACCTCGCGGAACGTTTCGGGATGCACCCGGCGCTGCTGGACTCCGTCCTGCACGCCGTCCTGCGGGGCGTGTTCGGTACCGACGGGTCGCTGCGGCTGCCGTTCTCGTGGAGCGGGGTGTCGCTGTGGGCCACGGGCGCGCGCGAGCTGAGGGCGCGCGTGGCCCCAGTGGGCGCGGACGCCGTGGCATTGGAACTGGCGGACAGCACCGGCGGCGCGGTGGCCTCCGTGGACTCACTCGTGCTGCGTGAGGCGGTCGGCGGCCTCGGTTCGGCCGACGGAGGGCCTAGGGACGGGCTGTTCCAGGTCGACTGGGTGCGGGTGCCGGCGGACGCCGGACCGGCCCCCGCGGTGGGCCCCGGTCTGCCCGCACCGGACGAGCCCACGGCCGGTGACGTGCTGGTGCGGGTCGAGCGTCCTCTCGCCAGCGATCCGGCGGCCGCCCACGCGGTCGCCACGAGCGTGCTGGAACTG
>NZ_JAQMYP010000130.1 GCF_028369295.1 Streptomyces sp. HD | reverse complement strand
TGCTGCGAGACCGGCTGCCGGACACCGGGGCGGTGGTGGTCTGTGTGGACGCGCCGGTGCTGAGCGAGTCGGCTGAGGATCCGGGGCTGGACGTGGTGTCCCGGGCCACTCCCGACGACCTTGCATATGTCATCTACACGTCGGGTTCGACCGGCACCCCGAAGGGCGTGGGCGTACCCCGCAAGGCCCTGACAAACCTCCTCCTCGCCATGCGGGACCGTCTGGGTGTCACGGCCGAGGACCGGCTGCTGTCGGTGACGACGGTCATGTTCGACATCTCCAACCTGGAGTTGTACCTGCCGCTGGTCACCGGGGGCGCGGTTGTGCTGGCCGGCAGGGAACAGGTCCGGGATCCCCGTGAGCTCGTCACCCTGCTGGAGCAGCGGAAGATCACCCTCATGCAGGCCACGCCGTCCGTGTGGCAGATGGTGGTGGACGTCATGCCCGGCCGGAGCAGCGACCTGCACGTGCTGACCGGTGGCGAGGCACTCTCCGCGGATCTGGCCGCACGCCTCACGTCCCGGGCCGGCCGCGTCACCAATCTCTACGGCCCCACCGAGACCACCATCTGGTCCCTGGCCGCGGACATCGAACCCGGTGCGGATTCGGTGACCATCGGAGGCCCGATCGCGAACACGGAGCTGTTCGTGATGGACCGCGGCCACCAGCCGGCTCCCGTTGGAGTGCCCGGCGAGCTGTGGATCGGCGGGACCGGAGTCGCCCGTGGCTATCTGAACCGCCCGGAGCTCACGGCGGAACGATTCGTCCCGCACCCCTTCTCCAGCGACCCCGACGCCCGCGTGTACCGCACCGGTGACCTGGTCCGGCGGCGGGCCGATGGAGCGATCGAGTACCTCGGACGGATGGACCACCAGGTCAAGGTCCGCGGGCACCGGATAGAACTCGGAGAAGTCGAGTCCACCCTGATGGCACACGAGGCCGTGGACACCGCGGTGGTCGTCGTCCGGGAGGACACCCCCGGGAACAAGCGACTCGTCGCGTACTGCGTGCCCGCCCATGGCACGGACCGGCCGGACACGACCGTACTGAGGGCGTGGTGCACGCGCGGCCTGCCCGAGTACATGGTGCCAAGCACGTTCGTCCTGCTGGACGAGCTGCCGCTCACGGCGAACAAGAAGATCGACCGTAAGGCGCTGCCCGCTCCGGACGGACTGCGTCCCGAGCTGGAGGGGAGCTATGTGGCTCCGCGCACCCCGGCCGAGAAGGCGATCGCCCGCCTCTGGCGGGATGTCCTTCGAGTGGACCGGGTCGGCGTCCACGACAACTTCTTCGAGCTGGGCGGCGATTCCGTCCTCAGCATCCAGTTCATCACCCGCGCACGACGGTACGGCCTTGAGCTCACGCCGCCGATGGTGTTCCGGCACCCCACGGTCGAGCAACTGGCGGCCCACGCGGGGCCCGAGGAATCCACCGACACCACGGCAGCCGACGACGTGCCCGCGACCCCGTACCAGCGCACGCTCCTCACATACGGTCGCACGGTCGACCGACTCCTGGCCTGCCCCGGCTTCGACCGCGAACTGCTGCGGCGGGCTCTCACGGCGGTGGTCCGCCACCATGACGCGCTGAGTCTGCACCGGGCCCCGGACGGTTCCCAGCGGTTGTGCCCGATCGCCGGTGACAGCGTGGACCTGCCGTACCAGGACCTCACGGACCGGACAGCGGAAGACAGCCGGAGACTGTTGAACACGGCCGCGCAGGACTTGGCGCAGGGGCCGTGGGACGGGCCGCTGGTGCGTGGCGCCCTGTTCGACCTGGGCGGTGGGCTCGGCAGGTACTTGCTCCTGGTCGCTCATGCCGCCGTCATGGACGAGGAATCCTGGCCCATTCTGCTGGACAGCCTGGAACTGGCCTGTCAGGCCCTGGCGGCGGACGAGGAGGTCGTCCTGCCGTTGCGGGGCACATCCTTCGCCGCCTGGTCGGCCCGGTTCACAGAGCCGGCCGACGAGCCGCCCCTTACGGCAGGAGACACAGCCGCGCATCTGCGGACGCGGGTGGACATGGATCCGGCGGACATGGCCGTGTTCGGCTCCTCGGCGGGCGACACCTCCGAGGAACGGCACATCCGGCTGACCGAGGTGGTGCTCACGGCGCTGCAGTCGGCGGCCCGTGACTGGCTGAGGGAGCCCGTGCCGGTGGAGCTTCGGGTCAGCGGCCGTGAGCATCCCGGCGAGGGCATGAATCTCACCCGCACCGTCGGTTGCCTGACACGCTGCCTCCGCATCGAGCCGTCGGCCACGGACGCCGCGGACGTGCACTCGTCCCTGTCGGGCGTACGAGAGCAACTGGCCGCGTCGCCGGCCGACGTCTTCAGCTCCGACGCCCCCCGGCCCGCCGTCGCACTCACCGTGGTGCGCGAAGATCGTCGGCTTCCCACGGCATTCGCAAGCGACCTTGCCCTCCCCTGGCCCGAGGACCGCGGACCGGTTCGCGTTCCGGCGAACTCTGTCGAGGTGACCGCCCGGCTCGACGCCAAGGAACTCGCACTCGAACTCGCCTACGCAGAACACAGCCATGACCCGAACACGGTCCAGGACCTTGTCCGAAACCTGCAGAAGTACCTGAAGGAACTGCTGGAGGAGAAGTCCCGGGAGACCCACGGGCCCGCGTCCAGTTCAAGTTTTCCGCTCGCCGGCCTCGACGAAACGGGCCTGGCCTCCGTTCTTGAAAGGTTCTCGAAGTGAGCAACGTCGAAGACATCTACAAGCTCACCCCTCTTCAGTCCGGGATGCTCTTCCACGTCCTGTACGACTCGACGGACGCCAACCACTACGTCGCCCAGTCCG
>NZ_JAQMYP010000013.1 GCF_028369295.1 Streptomyces sp. HD | reverse complement strand
CCCCCCCCCCCCGCGCGCCCCCCCCCCCCCCCCCCCCCCCCCCCTCGTCGTAGCAGTCGTGAAGCCTTCGGCACGGGCCCCGGATCTGGTCTCAGGACCGCACCGTCTCCTCCTGCCGGGGAACGTGCCCGGCGACGACCCGCTCCCGGCCGGGCCGCGGTGCGGCGACGCGGCGGCGGTCCACCGCGTATGCGGCGCCCGCGACGCCCAGGCCCAGCGCGGCCAGGACCGCGCCCGCCAGTGCCGGGGACGTCACGCCGAAGCCGGCCGCGAGGGCCAGGCCGCCGATCCAGGCGCCGCCGGCGTTGGCGAGGTTGAAGGCGGCCTGGTTGGCCGAGGAGGCCAGGGACGGGGCCGAGGACGCCTTCTCCATCACCATCAGGTTGAGCGGGGAGCCGGTCACGAACGCCGCCATGCCGAGCAGGGTCACCGCCAGGGCCGCGCTCCACGCCGTGGACATCAGCAGCGGGAACAGCGCCAGGACCGCGACCAGGGAGAGCAGGCCCCCGAACAGCGTCTTGCGCATCGCATGGTCCGCCAGCCGCCCGCCCAGCAGGTTGCCGATGGTCGCTCCCACCCCGAACAGCGCCAGCAGCACCGTCACGCTGGCGTCGGCGTACCCGGCGGCGTCGGTCAGCATCGGTGTGACGTAGCTGTACGCGGCGAACAGCGCGCCGAAGCCCGCGACCGTCGTAGCCAGGGCGAGCCACACCGGCAGGGACCTCAGCGCGGCCAGCTCGCCCCGCAGTCCGGCGGACGGCGCCGGCACCCTGTCGCGCGGGATCAGCAGCGCGAGCGAGGCGATCGCGGCCAGGCCGATCGCGCTGACGCCCAGGAAGGTCGCCCGCCACCCCAGGTGCTGCCCCATGAGCGTGGCGACCGGCACGCCCGCGATGTTCGCGACGGTCAGGCCGAGGAACATCAGCGACACCGACCGGGCCTTGCGTTCCGGCGCGACCATGCCCGTGGCGACGACCGCGCCGACGCCGAAGAAGGCACCGTGCGGCAGGCCGGACACGAAGCGGGCCACGAGGAGCCAGGAGTGGTCCGGCGCGAGCGCCGACGCCGCGTTGCCCGCCACGAACAGCGCCATCAGCGCGATCAGGACCGTACGGCGCGGCATACGGGCGGTCACGGCCGCCAGCAGCGGGGCGCCGATGACGACGCCGAGCGCGTACGCGGAGACCAGGTGTCCGGCGGTGGGGATGGATATGTGCAGGTCGTCCGCGACTTCGGGCAGCAGGCCCATCATCACGAACTCGGTGGTACCGATGCCGAAGGCGCCCACGGCGAGGGCGAGCAGGGCCAGGGGCATGAAGAGAGCCGTACCTTTCGGGGGGGGAGCGGGTGTTCCGTACGAAGCTTATGTTCAGCTTGGGAACAAAAGGGCTCGCCCCCGGTATTCCTCGGGTTACGAGGACGTGTCGACCTTCACACGGGCGGCCACCGGAAGGTGGTCACTGCCCGTCTGGGGCAGCGTCCACGAGCTCTCCGGCTCGACGCCCTTCACCATGATCTGGTCGATCCGCGCCATCGGGAACGAGGCCGGCCAGCTGAACCCGAACCCGCTGCCCGCCGCGCCCTGCGTGGAGCGCATCTGGGCGGTCACCGCGTTGAGCGCGCGGTCGTTCATCGTGCCGTTCAGGTCGCCGAGCAGGACCACCCGCTGCTGCGGCTCGTCGGCGATGGCCTCGCCCAGCGCGTCGGCGCTCTTGTCGCGCTGCCTGGCGGTGAACCCGGCCTCCACCTTCACCCGCACCGACGGCAGGTGGGCGACGTACACCGCGACCTGCCCGGCAGGCGCCGTCACCACGGCCCGCATGGCGCGAGTCCAGCCCAGCTTGATGTCGACGGGCTTGACCCCGGTCAGCGGGTACTTGCTCCACAGCCCGACGGTGCCCTGCACCGAGTGGTACTTGTACGTCGACGCCAGCGCCTTCTCGTACATGGGCACGGCGGTGGCCGTCAGCTCCTCCAGGGCCACCACGTCCGCGCCGGACGCGGCCACGTCCCGGGCGGTGCCGGACGGGTCGGTGTTGTCCGCGTTGACGTTGTGCGTGGCCACCGTGAGGTCGCCGCCGGCGCCGCTCCGGTCGACGAGGAGGCCGCCGAAGAGGTTCAGCCACACGATCGCCGGGAGCAGCACGGCGATCAGCGCGGTCGCGGACCTGCGGACCAGGCCCAGCACGAGCAGCAGCGGGACGAGCAGCCCCAGCCAGGGCAGGAACGTCTCGATGAGGCTGCCGAGGTTGCCGACCGCGTTCGGGATCTGCGCGTGCAACAGCATCACCAGCGCGAGGATCACCGCGAGGGCGGCCAGTACGACGCCCCGCCGCCAGATACCGGGATCACCTCGCCAGCCGGCCACCAGGCCCTTCAGGCGGTTCTTCAGGCGCCGAAGCCCGGATCCCTGGCGCTCGGGCCCCGAGCCGCCGTTGTCCGTCTCCGTCACGTACGCCTGCTGCGCCATACCGTCGCCTCACTACCTGCCGTGCACACCGTCGTCCCCCCGCGCCCACAGAAACCCTAGGGGATGATCGGTTCCGATCCCGCCGTCCCATGACGGCCGTACGGGGGCGAGGACGTACAAGTCGCCTTCCCGAGTTCCGGTCACGGCAGGGGAAAGCGCGCTCTGTGACGAAACGCGCACATGCGATCTACGGGGTGCGCGAACTGACGGGTCGTAGACCTTCGAGGACGGCGTCGACGATCTGCTCCGACAGTCCCTCCGGGAGGTCACCGTCCGCGCGCATCACGGTGTCCGCGCGCATCACGGTGCGCATCAGCATCGGCCCTATGAACAGGTCGTTCATCAACTCGGCGTCGATGTCGGCGCGCAGTTCGCCGTTCTCCTGCGCGCGCAGCAGCAGCGCGACCTGCTTTCTGCGGCGCGGCTCGACGACGATCGTGTGGTAGGCGTCCCAGAGCTTCGGACTGCTCTTCACCTGGGCGAAGACGCTGCGCAGCAGGGCCGACGAGCGGGTCATCAGCCCTCGCTGGCGCATCTGCTCCAGGAACGCCACGAGGTCGTCCCGCAGCGAGGTGCCCGGGAGTTCGGGGTCCGGCGGTTCCGCGGTGCGTACGACGTCGATGAAGAGCTCCTCCTTGCCGCTCCAGCGACGGTAGATGGTGGCTTTGCCGACGCCGGCCGTGCGAGCGATGCGCTCGATGGAGAGCTCCGCGAGCGGTACGCCTTCCTCCAGCAGCTTCATGACGCCCTCGATGATGGACCGCTCCACGGCCTCGCTGCGGGGGCGGCCCCGGGTGGGGCCGTCCGGCCGGGGCTGGCTGTCGGCGAGGCTCACTGGGTTCGGTCCTTTCCGTGGGCTGGGCTGATTCTCCCCCGGGTACGGCGCCGTCGTGTGCGAGGACAACGGCGGCGCGTGTCCTCGTCCTACTCCGTGGCCGCCAACTCCCGCTCCGGCTCTCCCTCCTGAGGCTCCGTCGGCCGCCCCGGCAGGAACAGCGCCACCACCACCGCGCCGAGCACCGCGACGCCCGCTCCCCACAACGCCGTCACATGCATGGCGTGCAGGAAGGCGTCGTGGGCCGGACGGACGAGGGCCTCGCCCTGCTGTCCGAGCCTGGCGGCGACACCGAGGGTGGCCTCGACGGACTCGCCCGCGGTGTGCCGTACGCCTTCCGGCAGCACCGTGAGCCGGTCCTCGATGCCGCTGCGGTAGGCGGTCGACAGGACCGAGCCCAGTACGGCGATGCCGAGGGCGCCGCCGACCTGGCGGAAGGTGTTGCTGAGCGCGGACGCGGCGCCGGCCTTCTCACGGGGCAGGGCCTGCATGATGACCACGCTGATCGGGGTCATGATGTGTGCCATCGCGGCGCCCATCAGGAAGAACACGACCTCCAGGAGCCAGATCGGCGTGTCCGTCTCGAACGTCGCGAACGCGGCCAGGGTGGCGGCGATGAGCAGCATGGCGCCGGTGGTCGTGGCCCGGTTGCCGAACCGGTCGACCAGGAGCCGGGCGCGCGGCGCGAAGATCATCTGGGCGGCGGCGAGCGGCAGCATCAGCAGACCGGTCTGCAGGGGCGAGTAGCCGCGCACGCTCTGGGTGTAGAAGACCGAGAAGAAGGTCACGCCCATGAGGGCGAAGAAGACCAGCGCGATGACGCCGACGGCGGCCGAGAAGACCTTGTTCCTGAAGTACGTGACGTCGATGGACGGATGGTCGCTGCGCTTCTCGAAGACGACGAACCCGGCCAGGACGGCGAGACCGGCGGCGATCGTCGCGAGCACCGTCGGGTCGGTGAAGTCGGCGAGCTGACCGCCCTTGATGATGCCGTAGACCAGCAGGACGAGTCCGACGACGGAGAGCACGACCCCGATCGGGTCGATCCGCCCCGGGTTCGGGTCTCGGGAGTCGGGCACGAGCCACAGCATCAGCGCGAGCGCGAGCAGCACGATCGGCACGTTGATGAGGAAGACGGACCCCCACCAGAAGTGGTCGAGCAGCACACCGCCCGTGATGGGCCCGATGGCGATGGCGAGTCCGACGCCGCCGGCCCAGATGCCGATGGCCTTGGGCTGCTCGTCGCGCTCGAAGACGTTCATGAGGACGGCGAGGGTGGCCGGCATGACGAAGGCGGCACCGAGGCCCATCACCGCGCGGAAGGCGATGAGTTCGCCGGGCGAGCCGGAGAACGCGGCGAGCGCGGAGCCGATGCCGAACACGGTGAGCCCGCCGAGCAGGACCTTCTTGCGGCCGAGCCGGTCACCGAGGAGACCGGCGCTGAACAGGAGGCCGGCGAAGACGAGGGTGTAGGCGTTGATCGCCCACTCCAGCTCACTCTGGGTGGCGCCGAGGCCGGTCGGCGCGGGGGTCGAGATGGTCTTGATGGCGACGTTCAGGATCGAGTTGTCGAGGACGACGATCAGCAGGCTGAGCATCAGCACGCCGAGGATCGCCCAGCGGCGCCGGTGCACGGCCTCGGGTATCCGGGGGCCGGTGTCAGGGGCGGGAGAAGTCATGTCGTCGAGCCTAGGCGAGTTTCGATACGGCACCGTCTCGTATCGTAAGTTTTTACCGAGACCTTACGTGGCACCCCTGCGGGGCGGAACTCACATAGGGGGGCCTGGCTCTGGTCGGCACGAAGTGCCACCATGGAGGAGATCCGGGGACGCCGTCAGGGCGCTTCGAGATGACAAGAAGGAGCCGTTGCAATGACGCAGCTTTCGGCTGCCCAGACGCCTCAGGCGAAGACCTCCGACGGCAGCAAGGCGCTGTACGGAGGGAAGGGCACCCGCCGCATCACTGTCCGGGACATCGCCCTCGCCAAGGAACGCGGCGAGAAGTGGCCCATGCTCACCGCGTACGACGCGATGACCGCGTCCGTGTTCGACGAGGCCGGCATCCCGGTCATGCTCGTCGGGGACTCCGCGGGCAACTGTCACCTCGGGTACGAGAGCACCGTGCCCGTCACGCTCGACGAGATGACCATGCTGTCGGCCGCCGTCGTACGGGGCACCTCGCGCGCCCTGATCGTCGGCGACCTGCCCTTCGGCTCCTACCAGGAGGGCCCGGTGCAGGCGCTGCGCTCGGCGACCCGGATGGTCAAGGAGGCCGGGGTCGGCGCGGTGAAGCTGGAGGGCGGCGAGCGCTCGTACGACCAGATCCGGCTGCTGGTCGAGTCCGGCATCCCGGTGATGGCCCACATCGGCCTGACCCCCCAGTCCGTCAACGCCATGGGCTACCGCGTCCAGGGCCGCGGCGAGGAGGCGGCCGCGCAGCTGCTGCGGGACGCGAAGGCGGTCCAGGACGCGGGCGCGTTCGCGGTCGTCCTGGAGCTGGTGCCGGCCGAGCTGGCGGCCGAGGTGACGCGGGTCCTGCACATCCCGACGGTCGGCATCGGCGCCGGACCGGAGACGGACGCACAGGTCCTGGTCTGGACGGACATGCTGGGTCTGACCGGCGGCCGCGTCCCCAAGTTCGTCAAGCAGTACGCCGACCTGCGCGAGGTCATGGGCAGCGCGGCGAAGGCGTTCGCGGAGGATGTGGTCGGCGGAACGTTCCCGCAGGAGGAGCACTCCGTCCACTGACGACCACCACCGGGCCGACGCCCCTGAACCACTGCGGCACCGAGCGCCCCGCCGATCTTCCCCCGTCGGCGGGGCGTGCCCTTGCCCGGGCCGAAACTCGATGGCGGGCCCCGCTCCTCCCGCAGCAGCATGGTCCGCATGACTGACGAACCCGCACGATGGAGCCGCGCGACCACCTACCCCGACATGTGGGTCGACCCGGACGACGACCCCCGCAACAACGACGGAGTCAGTCCGGACGGCGAGCTCGGGACGCTGCTGGACTTCCTCACGAACTACCGCATCACCCTGCGGATGAAGTGCGAGGGCCTGGACGCGGAGCAACTGGCCCGCCGGTCGGTGCCGCCCTCGACGATGTCGCTGCTCGGCCTGGTCCGGCACCTCGCCGAGGTGGAACGGGACTGGCGCAACTGGATCACCGAGGGCGAGCCGCTGCCGAAGCTGTACGGCGATCCCGACGGGGACTTCCTGGGAGCCGTCGCCGAGCAGTCCGTGGTCGACGCCGCGTACGCCGATCTGGAGCGCGAGCAGGCCGCGACCGACGCCGCGCTGGCCAGGCACCCGGATCTGGGCGAGCGGCTGGGCAAGGAGGGGTTCGCGGTCCGGGAGCTGCTGGTGCACCGGATCGAGGAGTACGCCCGGCACTGCGGCCACGCCGACCTGCTGCGCGAGTGCGTCGACGGACGGGTGGGCCAGTGACGCGGGCCTGAGCGCTCCGCGGGCAGAGCCGCGATCGGCCGTCGATCACCTGCGGGCCCGTCGTGGCTGGTCGCGCTCACACGGCGGTAGCCGCAGATCGACAGCAGCCCCGTGCCCCTTCGGGGCGCGGCCGAACCGCCACTGTCGGCGCCGTGTAGGCCATGTCGGCGATCTGTCGGCCGTTTGTCGGTACTCCCTGACACCGTCGTCGGCATGACGCGAATCGACAAGAACCCCGGCGGCGTGAGCAGCGCCGTGTCCGTGCGGGGGTTGGTCAAGCACTACGGCGAGACCAAGGCTCTGGACGGTGTTGACCTCATGGTGCGCGAGGGCACCGTCATGGGCGTGCTCGGGCCGAACGGCGCCGGGAAGACCACCCTGGTGCGGATCCTGTCCACGCTGCTCGCGCCGGACGCCGGTGAGGCCACCGTCGCCGGTTACGACGTGCTGCGCCAGCCCCGGCAGCTGCGCCGGGTGATCGGGCTGACCGGGCAGTACGCCTCGGTCGACGAGAAGCTCCCCGGCTGGGAGAACCTGTATCTGATCGGGCGGCTCCTGGACCTGCCCCGCAAGGAGGCACGCGCGCGTGCCGACGCACTGCTGGAGCGGTTCTCGCTGACCGAGGCCGCCAAGCGGCCGGCCGGCACCTACTCCGGCGGTATGCGGCGGCGGCTCGACCTGGCCGCCTCGATGATCGGGCGGCCCAAGGTGCTGTTCCTCGACGAGCCGACCACGGGGCTCGACCCGCGGACCCGCAACGAGGTGTGGGACGAGGTCAAGGCCATGGTCGGGGACGGCGTGACCGTGCTGCTGACCACCCAGTACATGGAGGAGGCCGAGCAGCTCGCCTCCGAACTGACCGTCGTGGACCGGGGCAAGGTCATCGCGGGCGGCGGCATCGAGGAGCTCAAGGCCAAGGTCGGCGGGCGCACCCTGCGCGTCCGGCCGACCGACGCCCTGCAACTGCGGCCGCTCGCCGGGTACCTGGACGAGCTCGGCATCACCGGGCTCGCCACCACCACCGTGGACACCGAGACCGGCACGCTGCTCGTCCCGGTCCTCAGCGACGAGCAGCTCACCGCCATCGTCGGCGCCATCACCGCGCTCGGCATCACGCTCGCCTCCATCACCACCGAACTGCCCAGCCTGGACGAGGTGTTCCTGTCCCTCACGGGCCACCGCGCCAGTGCCCCGCAGGATGCCCTGCCCACCGACGACCGCGAGGAGGTCGCCGTATGAGCGCCGCCGCCACTGCCACCGTCTCCGACGCCCGTATTCCGCTGCGGGCACATCTGCGGCACACCGGCGCACTGATGCGCCGCAACCTCCTGTGGATCCGGCAGGACCCGGAGTCGATGTTCGACGCCATCCTGATGCCGATCGTCTTCACCCTGCTGTTCGTGTACGTCTTCGGCGGCTCGATCGGGCAGGCGCTCGGCGGCGACCAGGGGGACTACGTGCAGTACGTCGTGCCCGGCCTGCTTGCCATGACGAGCATGACCATGTCCCAAGGAATCGGAACGGGCTTCAACCAGGACTTCAACAGCGGCGTCATGGACCGCTTCCGCTCACTGCCCATCGGCCGTGGCTCAGTGCTGCTGGCCAAGATCGCGGTCGAGCTGCTGCGGATGCTGTTCGCCACAGCGATCCTGCTCGTGGTCGGCGTTCTCGTCGGCTTCGACATCACCAACTGGCCCGGTCTGTTCGCCGCTGTGAGTCTGTCCATCGCGTTCGGCTCGTCCCTCATGTGGGTGTTCCTGCTGCTCGGGGTGACGTTGAAGAGCGCCCAGTCGGTCCAGGGGATGGGCTTTCTGATCCTGATGCCCTTGCAGTTCGGCTCGTCGATCTTCGCGCCCCCGAACTCCATGCCGGGCTGGTTGCAGACGTTCACCGACTACAACCCGCTGTCCAACCTGGCCGACGCGGCCCGGGGCCTGATGACGAGCGGGCCGGTCACGTTCGATCTGTGGATGACGTTGTTCTGGACCGCGGCCATCACAGCGGTGGCGGCTCCGGTCGCTCTCCGCAGATTCAACGCCGCCGACTGAGCAGCCTCCCGACGATGACCTCGAAGCCGCCGGTCCTGTCCCCGAACATGCGGACAGGACCGGCGTTCGCCTGCAAAACACCATATCCATGCTTTGAGCAGATTGACCGATTCACAATCGCACCACTGGAATCTGAGCTACTTCTGAGCTAATTACCATTGATCACCGAATCGAAATCGCGCATAATTGATCTCGTCAGCACCGCTCGACATTCCAAGGGGGAAACGGGGAAGGGCGCGGTCGCATGAGCTGACCACTCATGCCAATGACCGGCCAAGACGCCACTGCGTCACCATCTGACCAATCATCGCGTCAGCCTTTACGCACGGGCACACCATCGGTGTTCTGTCGCGCTGCCTGTATTGCGGCGCACCCCTGCGCCATGAGGTATTCCACCTCGATCAAAAGACCGCTCTTTTCTGCGCGAATCGACCTGATGGCTTCGATCGCCGGGAAAGCCAGCGTCTGCATTCCCAGATGCCGTCTGGGCGATCCGTCCCCGACGGCACAAATGGACAAGGGAGATGAAATGCTCAGCACTCTCCGCAAGGCCAGTTTCGCGTTCGTCGGAGTCGCCACCGCAGCCACGCTCGCCTTCGGCGCCGGCACCGCCTCCGCCGGCCAGGACGGCCCTTTGGTCAAGAACCCCAACGGTTCGGCCTCCGCATGGTTCCAGTCGAACCGTGACACGTTCTGGGTCGGCGACTGGAAGAAGGACGGCTACTCCACCGCCGCGGTGTGGGCCGTGATGACGCCCTGCGGCGGCCTCAACCCGCCGTGCCCGAACTTCGCCGTCAACAAGAAGGGCAACAACACGGGCGTACCGGTCAAGTACGACCTGAGCGAAAACCTGCCCCTCCGTTACCGCGCCTGCACGGTGGACAAGCACAACAACTTGAAGTCGTGCTCCGACCTCAAGTCCGCCATCTCGTAACGGCCGACGTGCCGAGCAGGGGCCCGCACCGGCACAGCGGGCGGGCCCCTGCCCAGAACAGGCAAAGGAGGGAACCGAGCAGATGAGCCGGCGTATACGCTCCGGAATAGCCGCGGTCGTCTTCTTTTCTTGCGCCGCCATTTATGGATGCTCCGCTCCTGACGACGGGCAGGGGTCGGATCCGGGGCCCGAGATTCCACGACTCTCCTCGCTCAACGAGGTCAACGCACCGATAAACAGGTACTTCCAGACCTCTGAAGAGGATTCCATCATCCTCGAAGCCCGAACCAAGCTGGCGGCCCAGTGCATGAACCGCTACGGACTGCCGCCACAGACCGATCTGGTCGACCCCACCACCGAGATGATCCGGAATCCCGTACCCCTCCACCTCACCGAGCGCGACGCAACCCGGTACGGATACCGGGCGCCCAGCGAAGGGGTATCGGCGCCGTCGGCAACCGGCAAGAACACCACGCGTCACGCCATGACGGCGAGCGAGCGCCAGACCATCGACGCGGTGATGAACGGCTGGGCCAACACGCCAAAGGAACAGGCTCTGCGCAGCTACCGGGGCCATACGGTGGCCCGCACCGGTTGCCTCGGAGAATCCGATTCCCGGCTCATGGCGAACACGATGCGGCCCCGCATCAACGGTGATCACAAGGTCACCTCGTCGACCGAGATCCTGAACCTGATACTGGACCTGAAGTCCCGGGCGTCCGAGAAGGTGGAAAGCGACCCTCGCTATCGGTCCATGGTCTCGTCCTGGGCTTCGTGCATGCGAAAAGCCGGTCATCCGTACCCGACACCCTCGGACGCGCGGACCGCGGCCTCGGAAATGGCCCCGACGGCCTCCGGAGCCCCGTCCGAGCGGGAACGCGGGCTCGCGCACCAGGACGCCCTCTGCCAGCAGAAGGTGAACTACCTGGGAGTCGCCGGCCATCTGACCGAGCAATACCAGAATGACGTCGTGAAGGAGTACCGGAAAACCCTCGTCGATGTGCGCGAGAACATCGACCAGCGGGTGGCCAAGGCCAAGAAGATCAACGACGCCTAGGATGACAGTCCCGGGGGACACGGTCCAGACTTGCGAGGGCTGTGACAGCACGGCAGTGCACGGCCATCGCCCTACCCGTCACCTCAGGAGCCCCCCTTCATGACCACCGCCCTCACCCGCCGCAGCGAGCGGCGGATCAGTCCCGTCTTCCTCGGGATCCTGGCCGTCACGGCGGTGACGGGCTGGGCCACCTGGACCGGGTTCGCCGAGCAACCGGGCCTGGCCGTGTTCCTGTTCGTGACCGCCGCCTGGATCGTCTCCCTGTGTCTGCACGAGTACGCGCACGCGCGTACCGCCCTGCACAGCGGTGACATCTCGGTCGGCGCGAAGGGCTATCTCACGCTCAACCCGCTGAAGTACACGCACGCGCTGCTCAGCATCGTGCTCCCCGTCGTCTTCGTGATCATGGGCGGCATCGGTCTCCCCGGCGGTGCCGTCTTCATCGAGCACGGGCGGATCAAGGGCCGCTGGCGGCACAGTCTGATCTCGGCGGCGGGTCCCCTGACCAACGTCCTGTTCGCCGTCGTGTGCACGGCGCCGTTCTGGCTGGACGCGCTCGACGACGTGCCCCGGGACTTCCGGTTCGCGCTCGCCTTCCTGGCGCTGCTCCAGGTCACGGCCGCGATCCTGAACTTCCTGCCGGTCCCGGGTCTGGACGGCTACGGCGTCATCGAGCCCTGGCTGTCGCGGAGCGTCAAGCGCCAGGTGGAGCCGTTCGCGCCGTTCGGCCTGCTGTTCGTGTTCGCGCTGCTGTGGGTGCCGGAGATCAACAGCGTGTTCTTCGACATGATCGACGCCATGCTGCGCGGCCTCGGCATCAGCGACTTCGACACCTACTGCGGCTACGACCTGTTCCGCTTCTGGCGGGACTCCAACGAGCTCTGCTCGATCAGCTCGTAACGGACGCCGGACGGACGTCAGCCGGCGGCGGAGCCCCCTCGGGTGTCCTTGGCGCGCTTGAGGTAGTACCAGGTCATGTTGGACGACAGCCCCGCCAGCAGCACCCAGACGACCCCGAGCCAGCTGCCCTGCGAGAAGGAGACGACGGCCGCGGCCACGGCGAGCACACAGACGATCAGGGCATAGAGACCAAGGCGGGGCATTTCAGTCGGCTCCTTCGGGGGACACTGCTATGACGACCAGTGTCCCCCATCCCCTGAGAGCCCGTCCGCAAGCCCCCGTCGTCCGCCCCAAGGGCGGGCGCTGCGGCGTCGTGGGGGTACCTCCCGCCCGAGCCGTGCGAAGCGCGGTTCGAGGGTGGGGGAGCGTGCGATCGCAAGGCGCCGGAGCGCCCTCGATGGGGGTGCCCCCGCGCGAGCCGTGCGAAGCGCGGTTCGAGCGTGGGGGAGGAGCCACGTGGGCGGTTCGGCAACACGGCTGGGGTCCCCCCTCTGGGGGGCGCGTGCCGGGCGTCACAGCGCAGGCGGGGGCTTGCGGACAGGCTCTCTCATACGTCCGTGACGCGGAGCCCGGCGTGTGCCTTGTAGCGGCGGTTCACCGAGATCAGGTTCGCGACCAGCGACTCCACCTGGTGGGCGTTGCGCAGCCGCCCGGAGAAGATGCCGCGCATGCCGGGGATACGGCCGGCGAGCGCCTGGACGATCTCGACGTCGGCGCGGACCTCGCCCAGCACCATGACGTCCGTGTCGATCTCCTCGATCTCCGGGTCCTGGAGCAGTACCGCCGACAGATGGTGGAAGGCGGCCGTCACCCGCGACTGAGGCAGCAGGGCGGCGGCCTGCTCGGCGGCGCTGCCCTCCTCCGGCTTGAGCGCGTAGGCGCCCTTCTTGTCGAAGCCGAGCGGGTTGACGCAGTCGACGACCAGCTTGCCGACCAGGTCCTCGCGCAGGGACTCCAGCGTCTTGCCGTGACCCTCCCACGGCACGGCGACGATCACGATGTCGCTGCGCCGCGCGCACTCGGCGTTGTCGGCTCCCTCGACACCGTGCCCGAGTTCCTCGGCGGCGGCCTGCGCACGCTCGGCGGCCCGCGAGCCGATGATCACCTTCTGGCCGGCCCGGGCGAGCCGGTAGGCCAGGCCCTTGCCCTGCGGCCCGGTCCCACCGAGCACGCCGACGACGAGCCCGGAGACATCGGGAAGGTCCCAGGGGTCCTTGGCCGGGGCCTTCGCGGGGGCGTCGGTGGGCTGCTGTGCACTGTCGGTAGAGGTCATGGCCCGACTTTACGTCCGCCGCGCGCGCCCCGATGGGTCAGGTGAGCTCCGTCACGGGCACCCGTCGGAAGGTGATGCTCTCGTACGGACCGAAGTCGCCGGTCTCGTAGAGGAGTCCGACCGTGCCGGCGTCGATGCGGACCAGGTCCGAGTACGCGGCGGGCAGTCCGTCCACGGTGTGCGCGGGCCGCCAGGTGACGCCGTGGTCGGTGGAGGCGCGGATGGTCATCAGGGCGCGGGCGACGGGGTCGGCGGGGCCGGAGAAGAGCAGCACGTCGGGATCGCGGAGCTGCAGCACACTGGCCTGGCAGACGGGGGCGACGAGGCCCGCCTGCGGGCGGAAGGGCTTCACCAGCGTCTCGCCGCCGTCCTGCGAGCAGGCGTCGGCGCGGTTGCCGGGGGACACGGAGTCGTTGCGGGTGTTGAAGTAGACGCGGCCGTCCGGGAGTTCGGCGGCGGTGGTCTCGTTGACGTTGATGTAGCCGTCGGTGTTCTCGTCGATGTACCCGATGCGCCAGGTCGCGCCCCGGTCGTCGCTGAGCAGACAGTGGCCGCTGTTGTATCTGGCCTCGGTGCCGATGTCGGTGCCGGTGGGCGGGATGGTGTGGTTGGCGGGGACGACGACCCGGCCGGTGCCCAGCTGGATCGCATGGCCGGGCGTGGTGGCGTACCACCGCCAGTCCGCCCGCTTGACCTGCGCGGTGATCTCCTTCGAGCTGGACCAGGTGACGCCGTCGTCGTCGCTGTACCGCACCCAGATCCGGCGGCCGTCGGCGTCGCCGACCTCACCGCGCAGGATGCCGTCCTCGGTGGCGGTGGCGTGGTTGCGGATGTAGACGAGCAGGATGCGGCCGGTGTCGAGGACGACGGGGGCGGGGTTGCCGGCGAGGTGCCAGTTGTTGTCGGCGGCGACCCGGAGGGGGCTCCAGGTGCGGCCGCCGTCCGTCGAGCGCTTCAGCACGATGTCGATGTGCCCGTGGTCGGCGGCGGAGTCGACCCGGCCCTCGCAGAAGGCGAGGAGCGTACCGGTGGCGGTGGCGACGACGGCCGGGATACGGAAGCTCGCATAGCCCTCGCGGCCGGCGCGGAAGGGGACGCTGGTCACTGTCATCAGGGCTCCTCGGGCCGGTCGCCGCGACCGCGTACGGGCGGCCGTACGGACGACTGTGCGAACGACTTCGGACAGTTGTGCGGGTGGTTGCGCGGATAACGAATCGGTCTGCCCAGGTTGGGCGAATTCGTGGTGAACTCCCGGTCACGAACGGTCGGTTGCGGCAGGATGCGGTCGCATGGATGCCGTACGGGTCGCGTTGCTGCGCGAAGTACTCGCCGGGACCGAGTGGCTGGGGGCCACACGGCGGTTCGCGGGGACGCTGCGGGCGTCGGCGGTGGCGCACGGGGGCGGGCTGCTGCTGGTCGGCACGCGGGAGTACGAGCCGTGGCATCTGGCGGCCCATCTGGTGGACGAGGCCGCGTGGTCCGGGATGCCGGAGCTGGCCCCGACACTCGTACGGCACGACGCGCGCGCCTCGGATCCGGCGCATCTGGCGGTCGGCCTCGGGCGGTTGGCGGCGGCGCGGCGCGGGGAGACGCTGCTGGTGGTGTCGCCGGGAGGGCCGGGAGCACCGCTTCTGGAACGGGTGCACGACGCGCGGCAGGCCGGGGCGACGGTGCTGGCGCTCGGCCCCGGGGAGGGGGAGCTGACGGCCATGGCGCACGAGACGCTGGCCGTGCCGGAGGGGGCGGAGCTGGACCTGGACACCGTGCAGCACCTGGTGAGCGCGGCGGCCGGCGAGAACGCGCTGCCCTGTCCGAGGGGACGCCGACGCCTGCGCGACCGCCTGGCCCGCCTGGCCGAATCGCTGACGGCACCGCCGCCTGCCCGCTGGTAGCGAGCCCGTCTCGTAGCGCGCCGTCCCATTCGGTACCCGAGCCCGCAAAACCGTTTGCCTCCAGTACCCGCCCACCCGAGCATGGCCCCTCGTGACCGACGATCCCCCCACCCCGGCGTCGCGCTCCCGTCTGCGTGCCGTACTCCCCGACCTCACCCCTTGGCGCGCCTCCGCCGACTTCCGGAAGCTGTGGCTGGCGGGGTTGATCTCGTACTTCGGGAGCTTTCTGACGTTCGTCGCGCTGCCCGTGCAGATCAAGGAGCTCACCGGGTCCGCGGCGGCGGTGGGGGCGATCGGGGCCGTGGAGCTGGTGCCGCTGATCGTCTTCGGGCTGTACGGGGGCGCGCTCGCCGACGCCCTCGACAAGCGGAAGCTGATCCTGTGGACGGAGGTCGGGCAGGGCCTGCTGAGCGCGGCGCTGCTGGTCAACGCGCTGCTGCCGAGCCCCGCCCTCTGGCCGCTGTACGCCGTCGCCGCCCTGTCGTCCGCGCTGGTCTCGGTGCAGCGCCCCGCCCTGGACGCCCTGTGGCCCCGGATCGTGGCCCACGACCATCTCCCGGCCGCCGCCTCGCTGAACGCGCTGCGCTGGCAGGCCGGCGGTGTGGCGGGCCCGGCCCTGGCCGGTGTGGTCGTCGCGTACGCGGGGCTCGGCTGGGCATACGGCGCGGACCTGCTGACCTTCGCCGCCTCCGTGCTGCTCACGCTCGGCATCGCCCCCTCCCCCGCGTCCCACGAGGCCGCGAAGCCGTCGCTCAAGGCCATCGCCGAGGGCGCCCGGTACGCCTGGAGCCGCAAGGAGCTGCTCGGCACGTATGTCATCGACATCGTGGCGATGCTGTTCGCGCTGCCGCTCGCCGTACTGCCGTTCCTCGCCGACGAGTTGGATGCTCCTTGGTCGCTGGGCCTGATGTACGCCGCCGTCCCGGCCGGGGCGATGCTGGTGAGTCTGACCAGCGGCTGGACCTCGCGGGTGCACCGGCACGGGCGGGCCGTCGTGCTGTCGGCGGCGCTGTGGGGCGTGGCGATCGCCGCCGCCGGCGTCTCGGGAAACGTCTGGCTGGTGCTGCTGTTCCTGACCCTGGGCGGCGCCGCCGACATGGTCAGCGGCCTCTTCCGCGGGGTGATGTGGAACCAGACGATCCCGGACGAGCTGCGCGGCCGGCTCGCCGGGATCGAGTTGCTCTCGTACTCGGTGGGCCCGCAGCTCGGCCAGACCTACACGGGTGGCGTCGCCGCCTGGAAGGGCGTCAGGACGTCGATCTGGTCGGGCGGGCTGGTGTGCGTGGGCGCGGTGGGGCTGCTGGCGCTGTGTCTGCCGAAGCTGATGTCGTACGACGCGCGCACGAACGAGCACGCGGTACGGGTGCGGGAACAGCGGGCGGCGACATCGGCCGCTGCCGCCCCCGCGCCCTCACCTGCGGCGTCTCCGGCGGCATCACCGGCGGAGAGCTGATCAGCTCTCGTCCGCCGGGCCCGTCGGGGCGTCGTGCCACCTGGGGTCGTTCTCCCACTCCAGGTTCCGCTCCCGCGCCAGGTCCATCGCCTGCTGGGCCTCCTCGCGGGTGGCGTACGGCCCGAAGCGGTCCTTGGCCGGGCACTCCGGGCCCTCCTCGACCTTCTTGTGGACGAGGCAGTAGTACCACTCCCCCGGCTTCCCCACCGTGCGCTTCTTGAACAAGGCCATGACCGGCTCCTCTCGCCACCGTCATGTTCCCCCATGGCCGCTGGTTAGACTCGCTGCATGTCTGGCCAGTCGCTGCTCGTGCCCGGGGAACTGTCCCCCACCCGTTCCGTGCCCGGAAACATCCGTCGCCCCGAGTATGTCGGCAAGCCCGCGCCGACGCCGTACACGGGTCCGGAGGTGCAGACCCCGGAGACCGTCGAGGCGATGCGTGTCGCCGGGCGGATCGCCGCGCGGGCGATGGCGGAGGCCGCGAAGCTGATCGCGCCCGGTGTGACGACGGACGAGCTGGACAAGGTGGCGCACGAGTACATGTGCGACCACGGCGCCTACCCCTCGACGCTCGGATACCGCAACTTCCCCAAGTCGCTGTGCACGAGCGTCAACGAGGTGATCTGCCACGGGATCCCCGACTCCACGGTGCTGCGCGACGGCGACATCATCAACCTCGACGTGACGGCGTACATCGGCGGGGTGCACGGCGACAACAACGCCACGTACCTGGTGGGCGACGTGGACGAGGAGAGCCGCCTGCTGGTGGAGCGCACCCGCGAGTCCCTGAACCGCGCGATCAAGGCGGTCAAGCCGGGCCGCCAGATCAATGTCATCGGCCGCGTGATCGAGTCGTACGCCAAACGCTTCGGCTACGGCGTGGTCCGCGACTTCACCGGCCACGGCATCAACTCGTCGTTCCACTCGGGCCTGATCATCCCGCACTACGACAGCCCGCACGCGACGACAGTGATCCAGCCCGGGATGACGTTCACGATCGAGCCGATGCTGACGCTGGGCACACACGAGTACGACATGTGGGACGACGGCTGGACGGTCGTCACGAAGGACCGGAAGCGGACGGCCCAGTTCGAGCACACGCTGGTGGTGACGGAGACGGGGACGGAGATCCTCACACTGCCCTGATCATCGATCACCGAGCCCGCCCTGCCAAGGCGGGCTTTCTCTTGTACGCTTTTACCGACAGGGTGTCGGCAAGCTATTGACTTAGGTAAGCCTTACCTTAGAGGATGTGGCCCATGGAGTCCTTCTCGACACTCATCCGCACCGCGTCCCATGAACAGCACGTGGAGGCCGAGACCTCCACGTTCATGAGCGACCTGCTCGGCGGACGGCTCGGCGTCGACGCGTACGCGCGCTACACCGAGCAGCTGTGGTTCGTGTACGAGGCCCTGGAGACCGGCACCGAGCGGCTGGCGTCGGACCCGGTGACCGGCCCCTTCATCCAGCCGGAGCTGTTCCGGCTGACGTCACTGGAGCGGGACCTGGCGCATCTGCGGGGTCCGGACTGGCGAACAGGCGTGTCCGCGCTGCCGGCCACTCGGGCCTACGCGGACCGGGTGCGGGAGTGCGCCCGAGACTGGCCTGCCGGCTACATCGCCCACCACTACACCCGCTACCTCGGCGACCTCTCCGGCGGTCAGATCATCCGCGACAAGGCGGAGAAGACCTGGGGCTTCGCCCGCAAGGGAGACGGCGTCCGTTTCTACGTCTTCGAGGAGATCTCCAACCCGGCGGCGTTCAAGCGGGGTTACCGCGAACTGCTGGACGGGGTCCGCGCGGACGACCTGGAGAAGCAGCGGATCGTGACCGAGTGCAAGAGGGCGTTCGCCCTGAACACGGCGGTGTTCAGGGCACTGGGCGAGGAGTTCCCACTGAGCGCCTGAACGACAGGGTGCCCGCGCCCCCCGCGCCCCTGCGCCCCAGGGGCGCTCACTGCTCCAGGACGACCCGGCCGCCGAGTTCGACCCAGTCCCCGGGCTGCGGGGCGGTGAGGAGCTGCGAGCCGGAGCCCTGCGTGATGTTGAGGGCGCGGCCCAGCTTGTGGGTGAGCTGGATGGCCGCCGCACCGGTCGCCTCGTCCTCCTCGACGCCGTCACCCCGGCCGGGGAAGCCACGGGCACGGACACGTCCGGCGGCCTCGTCCTCCCACGCCCAGGCGTAGATCCACTCACCGGCCGGGGGTACCGCGAGCTCCTCCACCTCGGCGGCGGTCGCGTACTGCCGCAGGGTGCGCGGCGGCGCCCACTCCGCCCGCGCCTCGATCCAGCTGAACTCCCCGTCCAGCCGCGCGCCCACCACTCCGGCCGGGGTGACCAGTTCGGGCACGTCGAGCAGCCAGGCCGTACCGACACAGGGGTAGCCGGCGAACGGCAGCCGCACGGAGGGCGTGTAGATGTCGATGACCCCGCGCTCGGGATCGTCTACGAACACGGTCTCGCTGAAGCCGAACTTCGCCGCCATCGCCTGCCGGTCACTGCGCTCGGGAACCACCGAGCCGTCCCGGACGACACCGAGTTCGTTGCCGTAGCCGCCCTTGGGGCCGCAGAAGACGCGGAGGACGTCGTAGTCAGTCACGGGGAAATTGAAACATCACCCGAGCGGCGAGGTCGTCCCAGGCGGGGGCGCCGCCGGGGAGCGGAAGGAAGCGCGAGGGAGGCACACCGTAGGGCAGCGAGGCGATCGTTTCGGCGTACGCCCTTTCCATGGCGGCCCGTTGGCGTTCCGTGGCCGGATCGTCGGGGAGAGCCTCCAGTTGTCGCATGCGGTGCTCGTGCCCCTCGGTCACCCCTGCGACCCCCCGCCGCCAGTCCTCCTCGTCGGGCACCTGGCTCAGCTCCACGCACTCCGGTGTCCGCTCCTCCGCCAGTGCCGCCACCGCCCGGTCGTGGCCGTCGAGGACGACCCAGCCGTCGAGGAAGGTCACCCACCACAGCAGGACGGGCGCGAGGGTGCCCTCGCGGGCGTGTTTGCGGTACGCCTTCACCCGCCCGGCGTCCGGGGGCGAGAGCGGGCGCAGGGGGAGGACTCCGTGCCAGCCGCCGCCACACGACAGCTCCAGTCGGCCGCCCGGCCAGTCCCGTACGAAGTCGTCGGTCCAGATGCCTGGCGGGAAGCGGGTGCGGCGGGCCAGCTCCCAGCGCCCGTCCCGCAAGGGGGTCCCATCCGACTGCTCCAGCCAACGGGCGTACTGGTGCGTCCAGTCGACGGACGAGCGCATGGTCGTCGAGCGCAGCGGCGGCAACGGCGAGCGGTAGCCGTCGAGGCGGTGCAGATACAGCTCCGGGCAACAGCCCTCGCCCACCGAACGGCCCAGCAGCAGGGGCCGCTCCCCCTGCCGCAGCAGGATCCGGCCGTCGCCCGCCGTCTCGAAGCGCAGCGGCGGCGGATCCGGACGGCCCTGTGCGGTGAGCACGAGCCGTCCCGGCCCCAGCAGTTCTCTGTGTCCCCTGTGTCCCCTGTGCACGGGGACAGTCTTACGTAGTCACGGGATCAGACTTCGGGTCGGTCTTCGTCGTGGGCCGTGTCCGGCGTCGCGCCGTCATCGCGGTGGCCGCGCAGGACCAGGGTGCCGACGCCGGACGTCAGCAGTACGGCGAGGGCCGTGAGGGCGATGGGCAGGATCGGGACACCGCCGTCGCCGCCGATGCCGATCCCGCCGAGGGAGAGGGAGGCGAAGGGCACCTGTGAGGGCATGGGGGTCCTCCGGGGCGACGGACGCGATGACCGGCAGCAAGCGAAGGTAAGGCTAACCTAAGTTTTGCGCGTGACCGTACTGGAGAAGCCCACCCCCGAGGCCACCGCCCTGGACGGCCCATCGTCCAGACGCCACAGCACCAGCCTGCCGCTGAGCGCCGGCCTGCTCGTCGCCCTGCTCGTCCTCGTCCCGGTCGCCGCGGGCACCGGCGCCTACCCGGTACCGGTCGGCGACGTCCTCACCTCCCTCCAACACCGCGCCGGCCTCGGCGGCACCGAACTCGACCGAGTCGCCGAGTCGGTGCTCTGGAACGTCGGCGCTGGACCTCCGGCACCAGGAGCTGGTGCTGCGGGTGTGCCGGGAGCGGGCGCGGGCCGGGGACGCCGTCGTCGCCGTACTGCACGACCTGGGGCTCGCGGCGGCGTACGCGCACCAGGTCGCGATTCTGTGCGCCGGAAAGGTCGCGGCGGACGGGCCGCCCGCCGAGGTCTTCTCCGAGCGGCTCCTGTCGGAGGTCTACGACCAGCCCGTCGAAGTGCTTTCGCATCCTCGAACGCGAGCACTGCTGGCGGCCCCTCGACGCAATCTTTGACGTTCCTTTGACCTTTCTATGGGATCAATTTTGGCCACTTAGGTAATCCTTATCTCCGTTAGGCGAGCCTCACCTTCCTAGATGTGAGGCCCGTCACGCACACTTTCCGGCCACCTCCTGGAGCCTTCATGCGCGCCGCCAGACTCTCCGTCACCACCGCCATCGCCGCCGTGGCGGCGCTGACCGCCGTCACGGGATGCACCGAGAAGGGCAGTTCCGCGGACGGTGACCGGGTCGTCAACGTGACCTCCACGGACGACAAGTGCGAGGTGTCGAAGAAGGAGTTCCCGGCCGGGCACGTCGAACTCGCCATCGAGAACAAGGGGTCCAAGGTCACCGAGGTCTACGTCCTCTTCCCGGACGACCGCATCGTCACCGAGCGCGAGAACATAGGCCCCGGCACCAAGCAGACCGTCACCGCCGAGGTGAAGGCCGGCGACTACACGATCGCCTGCAAGCCCGGCATGAAGGGCGACGGCATCCGGCAGGCCGTCAAGGCCACCGGCAAGGGCTCGGCCGCCAAGCGCGACCCGCGGCTGGACAAGGCCGTCGCCGCCTACCGCGAGTACGCGCAGACCCAGGCCGACGAGACGCTGCCGAAGGCGGAGGCGTTCGCCAAGGCCGTCAAGGACGGTGACATCGAGGCCGCCAAGAAGGCCTACGCCACCTCCCGTATCGGCTGGGAGCGCACCGAGCCGGTCGCCGAGTCGTTCGGCGACATCGACCCGAAGGTCGACCTGCGCGAGGACGGCCTGAAGCCGGGCCAGGAACTGGAGAAGGACTGGACCGGCTGGCACTACCTGGAGCGGTCGCTCTGGAAGAACAAGAAGCTCACCGACCGCGACAAGAAGCTCGCCGACCAGCTGATCACCGACCTCAAGGACTGGCAGAAGCGGGTCGGCAAGGCCGAGATCAACCCGACCACCATGGCCAACGGCGCCAAGGAGCTGCTCGACGAGGTCGCCACCGGCAAGGTCACCGGCGAGGAGGAGCGCTACTCGCACACCGACCTGGTCGACTTCAAGGCCAACGTCGAGGGCGCGCAGAAGTCGTACGAGCTGCTCAAGACGGTCGCCAAGGAGAACGACCCCGCGCTGGTCACCGAGCTCGACAAGCAGTTCGCCGCGCTGAACACGCTGCTCGACAAGTACCGGGCGGACAAGTCGTCGTACGTCTTCACCTCGTACGACAAGGTCGGCGACGCCGACCGCAAGGAGCTGTCGGACGGTGTCAACTCCCTCGCGGAGCCGCTGTCCAAGCTCGCCGCCGCCGTCGTCGTGAAGTAGGGGCTGGGCCATGACGGAATCAACGGAATCGACTGAGGGAACCACCTCCCGTCGTGCACTGATCGGCTGGGGAGGTGCCGGGCTCGCGCTCGGTGCCGTCGCGGCCGGCGGTGCCGTGGCGATGACCCGTACGGGCAACGACGTGGATCCGGCCGCCGCCGAGACGGGCGCCGCGATCCCCTTCCACGGCGAGAAGCAGGCGGGCATCGCCACCCCGGTGCAGGACCGGCTGCACTTCGCCGCGTTCGACGTGAAGACCGACGACCGCGCCGAGTTCGTGCAGATGCTGAAGGACTGGACGGCCGCCGCACGCCGGATGACCGCCGGGCACGCGGTCGGCGAGGGCGCGTACGGCGGTCTGGCCGAGGCGCCGCCGGACGACACCGGTGAGGCGCTGGGGCTGAAGCCGTCGCGGCTAACGCTCACCATCGGGTTCGGCCCGTCGCTGTTCGAGAAGTTCGACCTCGCCGAGCAGCGGCCCGAGGCCCTCGTCGAGCTGCCGCACTTCTCCGGCGACAACCTCGACAAGAACCGCAGCGGCGGCGACCTGTGCGTCCAGGCCTGCGCGGACGACCCGCAGGTCGCCGTGCACGCGATCCGCAACCTGGCGCGCATCGGCTTCGGCAAGGTCGTCATCAAGTGGTCCCAGCTCGGCTTCGGGAAGACCTCCTCCACCACCCCCGAGGAGCAGACCCCGCGCAACCTCATGGGCTTCAAGGACGGCACCCGCAACATCGCGGGGACCGAGACCGACCGGCTGAAGAAGTTCGTGTGGGTCGGCGAGAAGGACGGGCCGGAGTGGATGGCCGGCGGCTCCTACCTCGTCGCCCGGCGCATCCGGATGCACATCGAGACCTGGGACCGCACCTCCCTGCAGGAGCAGGAGGACATCATCGGCCGCGACAAGGGCGAGGGCGCCCCGGTCGGCAAGGCCAAGGAGCGCGACAAGCCGTTCCTGAAGGCGATGCTGCCCGACGCGCACGTCCGGCTCGCGCACCCCGAGTCCAACGACGGGGCGACGATCCTGCGCCGCGGCTACTCCTTCACCGACGGCACCGACGGCCTGGGCCGGCTGGACGCGGGCCTGTTCTTCCTGGCCTACCAGCGCGACCCGCGCACCGGGTTCATCCGGATCCAGCGCAACCTGGCCATCGACTCGCTCAACGAGTACATCCAGCACGTGGGTTCGGCGCTCTTCGCGGTCCCGCCCGGCGTCCGCGACAAGGACGACTGGTGGGGCCGGACGCTGTTCGGGAAGGAGGCGTAGGGGCCCGTGTTCTCCAACTATCTGATCGGGCTGCGCGAGGGTCTGGAGGCGTCGCTCGTCGTCTGCATCCTCATCGCCTATCTGGTGAAGACGGACCGCAGGGACGCCCTCAAACCCATCTGGATCGGTATCGGCGTCGCCCTCGCCCTCGCGCTCGGCTTCGGCTGCGCGCTCGAATTCGGCTCGCAGGAGCTGACGTTCGAGGCGCAGGAGGCACTCGGCGGGTCCCTGTCGATCCTCGCCGTCGGCCTGGTGACGTGGATGGTCTTCTGGATGCGGCGCACCGCCCGGCATCTGAAGGCCGAGCTGCACGGCAAACTGGACGCGGCCCTGCAGATGGGCACGGGCGCGCTGGTGGCGACCGCGTTCCTGGCAGTGGGCCGGGAGGGCCTGGAGACGGCCCTGTTCGTGTGGGCGTCGGTGCGCGCGGCCGGTGACGGCAGCCCGCGCCCGCTGGTCGGCGTCGCCCTCGGCATCGCCACGGCGATCGTGCTGGGCTGGCTGTTCTACCGGGGCGCCCTGCGCATCAACCTCTCCAAATTCTTCACCTGGACCGGCGGCATGCTGGTCGTCGTGGCGGCGGGCGTGCTGGCGTACGGCTTCCACGATCTGCAGGAAGCCCGCTGGGTACCGGGCCTGAAGACGCTGGCCTTCGACATCAGCGACACCGTCGATCCGTCGAGTTGGTACGGCACCCTGCTGAAGGGTGTCTTCAACTTCCAGCCCGATCCGACCGTCCTCCAGGTCACGGTGTGGCTGCTGTACCTGATCCCGACGCTCGCACTGTTCCTGGCCCCGGTAGGGTTCGCCTCCGGGAAGGGGAAGGTGAAGGCACCTGATGAGCAGGGAACGCGGCCCTCGAAAGCTCCGCAGGCTTGACCGGAGCGCACTGATAGCGGCATCCGTGACCGCTTTGTCGTTGACGGCGAGCGGTTGCGTGGTGGTCCACGGGGAGCGGGAGATCCTCCCCTCGGCCACCAGGGCGGAGGCCGCCAAGGCGCTCCAGCAGTTCACGGCCGCGTACAACAAGGCGGACAAGGCGTACGACAGCTCCCTGGACGCCGACCACGTCACCGGCGCCCTGAGCGACATCGACAGCGCCCGGCTGAAGGCGGGCAAGGCGATCAGCCCCAGCGGCAACGCGTCGCACACCCCGCTGAAGCTGTCGGACGTCAAGTACACGATCCCGAAGAAGGCGGGCTGGCCACGCTGGTTCGTCGCCGACGCGGCCGCCAACAAGTACGGCAGCGCGCGCTGGATCTTCGTGTTCACCCGGGGCGGCCTGGCGGAGCCGTGGGAAGCGACGTATCTGACGCTGGTGGCCCCCGGCGACGTGCCGAGGTTCAAGACCGACAAGGACGGCTGGGCCGAGGCCGTCCCCGCGAACTCGACCGAACTGGCCGTGCCGCCGGAGGGCTTGAGCAAGGCGTACGCCGGCTACCTCAAGGACGGCACGGGTGCCTTCGCGCCCGGTCGCCACACCAGCGAGTGGCGTGCCGACCGGGAGAAGGACGCCAAGCGGCCGGGCCGGGTCAGCCAGTTCATCGACGAGCCGCTGACCGAGGGCGACTACGCCCCGCTGGCGCTGCGCACCACGGACGGCGGCGCGCTGGTGTTCTTCACCACGCGCTACTACGAGAAGCAGACGGCCTACGCGGGCACCAACATCCCCTCGCCGGGCAAGGGCGTGGAGGCGCTGACGACGGGCGAGATCAAGCAGTCACTCACGATGGAGATCGTCTCCAACGAGGTGGCACTGGACCCGAAGGGCTCGGGGAAGGTGCAGGTCATCGGCCGCACCCAGGGCCTGACGTCGGCGAAGGGCGAGTAGCGGGTCCTGGACGGGGCGGTTGGGCAACGCCCCCAAGGGGCGCGAGGCTGCGGTGAATGTGCGGCTCCGCCGCGTGGGCGCGACGAGCCACGACGGAGCCGCAGACGAACGACGGCACATCACGGCCCCGCGGCGGAGCCGCCTGTCGGCACAGCCCGCGCAGCGATCAGTGGCGCAGGGGCCAGGCCGTGGAGGCGTGGTCGGGCTCCTCGCCGACGTGGCGGCCGCAGGCGTCGGTGAGGACTTCGAGCAGGCTCAGCGGGTCGGGCAGCGGGTGTTCGAGTCCGCGCACCCAGTGCACGGTCTGTCCGTCGCCGGGCAGTTGGGCGGGCGGTACGAGGACATACGACCCGCGGCAGTGCCAGCGCAGTCCCGGGTGCTCGTCCATGGTCTCGGGGTGGCAGTCCAGCTCGCACGGCCACCACTCGTCCTCGTCCTCGGGGGTACCGCGGGTGAGGGTGAAGAACAGCAGCCGGCCGTCGTCGCTCTCGGCGACCGGGCCGACCTCGATCTCCGCGCCGAGCAGCCGCTCCAGCGCCTCGCGCCCGGCTTCCAGCGGTACGTCGAGGACGTCGTGGACCATGCCGGTGGCGGTGATGAAGTTGGCCTGGGGCTGGTGGCGGGCCCAGCGCTCGATCTGGGCGCGGTCGGTGGTGGACTGCGTCTGCCAGGCGAAGGACACCGGGTGCCGGGCGGGCGTGGGACAGCCGACGCGGTCGCAGGAGCAGCGGTAGCCGGGGGCGGGGTACGCGGCGGGCGCGAGCGGCAGGCCCGCTCCGGCGGCGGCCAGCAGCAGGGCCTCACGACCGCCGCTGTCCGCGGCGGCCTCCTTCGGGCGGCGTCCACGCAGCCACTGGGAGAGTTTGCCCTGCAGGCCGGTCCGGCCGCCCAACTCCGCGCTCATCTATCGCCTCGCCTCGCTGTCGTGCGGAACAGCATGCCCTATGGTCCCACCATCGTGCGCCTCGGGGGGCAGTAGCGGACAACCAGGCCAGGTGGGGCGAGGTGTACACAGCACCGTGATCAGGGGTAATGGACGGCTTTGGCGTGATTTACGCCCCTACCGAGTACGCGGTGCGATGCCGTGGAGTGCGTACTCGACGAGGGTGTCCGTGTATTCGTACGAGATCGGGCCCGTGTACTGGAGCCAGCGCTGGGCGAGGGGCGAGACCCAGAGTTCGAGGGCGATGCGCGGGTCGACCTCCTGGCGGACCTGGCCGGCCTTCTGGGCGGCGCGCACCCGGTCGACATAGAGCTGGAGCGAGGGTTCGAGGAGCTTGGTCATGAAGATCCGGCCGACCTGCTCGTTGACCACGCCCTCGGCGGCCAGGGCGCGGGACGGGATCTCGAAGCGGGGGTCCTTGAGCTGGTCGACGGTGAGGCGCAGCACGGCCTTGAGGTCGGCCGCGAGATCGCCGGTGTCCGGGATGGCGAACTCGTACTCCGGGCCCGCGTCCCGGGACGCCTGCTCACTCAGGTCGAGGAAGGCCTCCAGCAGGACGTCCGCCTTCGACGACCACCAGCGGTAGATCGTCTGCTTGCCGACGCCGGCGCGGGCGGCGATGCCCTCGATGGTGGTCCTGGGGTAGCCGACCTCCCCGACGAGGGCGAGGGCGGCTTCGTAGATGGCGCGACGGGACTTCTCGCTGCGGCGGCTGGAGTTGGGCTCGGACTGGGCGGACTTCTGGGCTGCCATGGCTCGATTTTATCAGGTTGACAAGACGGAGCGTCTCGCCGGAACCTGGAGGAGTTCGGTTCGAGACGGTACGTCTCGTTCCCTTGACTGATGACGAGAGGAGCTCGCCATGGCCCGAAGCGGAGCCGGAAAGATGCTGGGAGTCGGCGGGACGCGGCGCAACCTCGGCCGCAAGGCGCTGCGCGGCGGCGGCCGAGGTGACCGGATCGGCGGCGGGACGGACCCCACGGCGCAGAAACGGGAGCTGCTGCGCAAGCTCCGGGAGAAGCACGCCGAGGAGTCGTCCTAGTCGGACTCCGGCGGCCAGGCGTCGCCCCAGTCCGCGTCGCGGGCCGCCTTGTAGAGGTCGCCGTGGCGTTTGGTGACCGTGGTGCGGCGCAGGGAGGGTTCGGTCTCGCACAGGTCGAGGAGGACCTGGCCCTTGCGGATCTGGGGCTTGCGTACGACGCGGGCGGGGGCCGGGGTGACCGGGAGGCGGGTCGCGGCGACGTAGCTGAACTTCTCGTCCTCGTAGGCGAGGGAGCCGCCCTTGATCTGGCGGTGGAGCGAGGAGCGGCTGACCCTGGCCGAGAAGTGGCACCAGTCCGTGCCGGGGACGATGGGGCAGGCGGCGCTGTGCGGACAGGGTGCGGCGATGCGGAAGCCGGCGGTGACGAGGCGGTCGCGGGCCTCGATGACACGGGTGTAGCCGTCGGGGGTGCCTGGTTCGACGATCACGACGGACTGGGCCGCGGCGGCGACGGCGTCGACGAGGATGGTGCGGTCGGGGGCGGTGAGTTCGTTGAGGACGTAGGAGACGGTGACGAGGTCGGCGGGGTCGAGGGCGAGCGCCGAACCGATCCGCGCTCGCTGCCAACGGGTGTTCTTCAGCGCCGGGTTGGCGGTGGCGATGTCCCGGCCGATGGCCAGCGCGGGCTCGGCCCAGTCCAGCACGGTGACGTCGCGCTCGCCGGGCCAGGTGGCGGTGGCGGCCCAGATCGCGGCGCCGGTGCCCCCGCCCACGTCCACATGACTGGCGGGCACCCACTCCGGCACGGCCTGCGCGAACGCCTCCAGCGCCGCGCGCACCGCCTCGAAGGTCGCGGGCATCCGGTAGGCGGCGTAAGCGGCCACGTCCGCGCGGTCGCGGAGGATCGGGGCGTCGGTGGGGGTGGCGCCCCGGTAGTTGGCGATCAGCCGGTCGACGGCCTGGGCGGCCCGCTTCGGGGGCAGCCCGTCGAGCAACCCGGCCAGGGCGGCACGCAGCGTGTCAGCTGGGGAAAACGGGGCGTTCACGCGGTGATTCTACGGTGCCCCGAAGACGACAAGACCTGCGCTCACGCCCGGGGCCGCGCTGCCGGGAAACGGCGGATGCGCCCCGCTAATCGGGCGGTTTCAGCAAGTCGGCGAAACCCTGGAATCCGAAGTACCCCACCGAGAATCCGATGATTGCCCCTCCCCAGAAGTCTTCGATCGCGACGAACGGCTGGGCAGAGGACTTCCGGGCAAAAGCCACGACCACGACAAGGCTGGCCAGAATTCCGGTGAAGATCCCCCGGAACAGCGTTGCCCCGCCAGGCGTCGGCGAGGTTCCCAGGACGCGGAGAGTCGTACCGACCACGCTGCCGAACATGCCGCCCGTCACCGTCGCCGGCAGGGGAGCGTTGATCAGCACGTCGTGTGCGACGGTGGTGGTCTGATCGGCGCCGTCGAGCGAAAAGCTGACCTGGATCTCGAATGTATGGGCCAGCGGCCTGAAGAAGAGCCACGAACGCGTCCGCAGGACAAACTGCCGGACCACGGAGTTTCCCGGTTGAAGTGTGACCGGGGTGACACCACGCCGGTATTCGAGCAGCCGCCGGAACAGCTGATCAAGTTCTTCGGGGCTCGGATTGTCGGGAAAATTGAACTGGACACCGGCTACCGTCGCCCCGTCGCCCACCCCACCCCCGATTCTGATACTGGTCTCAATGGCGCTCGCGGAACTCTCGGGCGAGAATTCTGTGCCGACCGCCGTGGCCACACCGTTGTTCTGCTGGCGGACCAGCCTTCGCCATGCCCTCCAACTCCTTACGGAAGGGACCAGTCCGCCGGGTCTTGGCGGCTGAGCAGCCCGAAGGAGTCGCAGCCTGTTCACGTCCATGAGCTCCACCGGGATGTGCGTCTGCACTTCGTGCAGGGTGATGGGAACGTCGAACGGGTTCCGCACCACGACGAAGATGGAGAAGTCCGTTCCCGCCACTGTTTCGGGGTTGGAAGACGTCACCGCGATCTCCAGGGCACCCCGGATCGGCCGGGGCCCCGGGACGGCGCCGCCGTCAGCCGGTGATCGGTTCGGCTCGCTCAACTACGCCCCCGTGCAGCACTCGACGGTCCACCCACATCACTCCATCCCCCGCACGGCCCGAGCCAACCGCGTCCCGGCTCGCGCCCGTGGCCGGCTGTCCGCTGCCTGCCTCCGCGGATGCACCGTGTTCGCCAGCAGCACCAGGAACGTGTCCGTCGCCGGGTCCAGGACCAGGGAGGTACCCGTGAACCCGGTGTGGCCCGCGGCCCCCTGTCCCGCCAGCTCCCCCATGAACCACGGCTGGTCGACCGCGAAGCCCAGGCCGGGTGGGGTGAGCAGGAGCTCCACGAAGTCGGGGCCGAGGATGCGGGCGGGGCCGTATGAGCCGCCGGAGAGCAGCGTGCGGGAGAAGACCGCGAGGTCGCGGGCGGTGGAGAACAGGCCCGCGTGGCCTGCGACGCCGCCCAGGGACCAGGCGTTCTCGTCGTGGACGACGCCTCGGAGCATGCCGCGGTCCGCCTTGGCCCAGGGGCGGCGCTGGTCCTCCGTCGCTGCCGCCGCCGGGCAGGGGCCGAAGCGGGTCGCCGTCATGCCGAGCGGGCGGGTGATGCCGTCGTGGATCAGGACGTCGAGCGTGCGGCCCGTGATGCGTTCCAGGACGTGCTGGAGCAGGAGCAGGTTCAGGTCGGAGTAGCAGTAGGTGCCGGGGACTCCGATCGGCGGCTCGGCGCGCAGCAGTTCCAGGCGCTCCGCGTCGTCCGCGCAGTCGTACAGCGGGAGTTCGGGGCGCAGCCCGGACGTGTGGGTGAGCAGCTGGCGCATGGTGATGTCGTGCCGGGACGCCGCGCGGAAGTCCGGCAGGTACGCGCCGACCCGCGCGTCGATGCCGAGGGTGCCGCGCTCGATCTGCTGCACGGCGGCCACCGAGGTGAACAGCTTGGTGAGGGAGGCCAGGTCGAAAGGGGTCGACGGGGTCATCGGGACCCGGGAGTCGGGCGGGAGCTCCACGCCCGAGTCCTTCTCCTCGTCGTAGGCGGCATATCGCACCGCCCAGCCCGCCGCCTCCTCGACGGCGAGATACGGCCCCCGCCCCACGGCCAGCACCGCACCGGCCGCCCAAGGGCGGGCGCCGGTGGTGAGGTCGTGGACCTCGCGGACGAGATGACTGATCTCCTCGGGGTCGAGTCCGGCCCTTTCCGGCGTGTCCCCGCGCAGTCTCGGCGCGCTCAGCTCCCTGCTCCCTCCGCAGCCGCCCGTCCGTCCGAACGTCTGTCCGCACGCGTGTTCCAGGGACGGCACATTCCCATGAAGCAGGCCAGCGCCACCAGTGCTGCGGCCAGTTGGACGACGGCCATCGGAACGGCGGTGTCCTCCCCGGCGATGCCCACGAGGGGCGAGGCGACCGCTCCGATGAGGAAGGACGACGTACCGAGGAGCGCGGACGCGGATCCGGCGGCGTGCTTGGTGCGCAGCAGGGCGAGGGCCTGGGTGTTGGGGAGTGTCACCCCCATCGCGGACATCAGCACGAACAGCGCGGCGGCCACCGGCAGCAGCCCGACCTCGCCGAAGACGCCGGCGGACATCAGCAGCAGCGCCGTGGCCGCCACGATCACCACCGTCAGGCCCGCGCCCAGCACCCGGTCCAGACTGACCCGGCCCACCAGCACCTTGCCGTTGATCTGGCCGACGATCACCAGCCCGACCGAGTTGAGCCCGAACAGCAGGCTGAAGGTCTGCGGCGAGGCTCCGTAGATCTCCTGGACCACGAACGGCGACGCCGCTATGTAGGCGAAGAGGGCGGCGAAGGCGAACCCGCCGGCCAGCATGTACCCGGCGAAGGCGCGGTCGGCGAGCAGACCCCGCATCGCGCGCAGCGCCTCACCGACCCCGCCGCCGTGCCGTTCCTCCGGCGCCAGGGTCTCCGGGAGCCGCCGCCAGACCAGCCCGGCGAGCAGCGCCCCGACCACCGTGAGCACGGCGAACACGCCCCGCCAGTCGGTCACCCGCAGGATCTGCCCGCCGATGAGCGGCGCCACGATCGGGGCGACCCCAGAGATCAGCATGAGGGTGGAGAAGAAGCGGGCCATGGCCACGCCGTCGTAGAGGTCGCGTACGACCGCCCGCGCGATCACGATCGCCGCCGCGCCCGCGAGGCCCTGCGCCAGCCGGAAGGCGACCAGGAACTCGACCGTGGGTGCGAACGCGCAGAGCGCGGTGGCCACGATGTACACGGCCAGCCCGGCCAGCAACGGGCGTCTGCGGCCCCATCGGTCGCTCATCGGGCCGACCACCAGCTGCCCGAGCGCCATGCCGGCCAGGCAGGCGGTGAGCGTGAGCTGGACGGTCGCGGCGGGTGCGTGCAGGGCCCCGGTGACCTCGGGGAGCGCCGGGAGGTACATGTCCATCGCCAGCGGGGGCGTGGCCGTCAGACCGCCGAGGATGAAGGTGACGAGGAAGCCGGTGCGGCGCAGGGAGCGGGTGGAGGGTCGCTTCGCTGCCGGTGTCCGCGTCGGTGCCGATGCCGGTGTCGCGGATTGCGCCACGTCCCGTGTCGCCGACTGCGGTATGTCTGGTATCGGCCCCCCATGGTCTCCCATGCGCCCCTCCCTCTCCAAGTGATCCGCCCTCTATGCTCTCAGCTCGTACAGAGTGCCCAGGGTCACATGAGCGAGGGGTGGGGCCGCAGTGGCGGAACAGAACGTGCGGTGGGGGATTCTGGCGACCGGCGGGATCGCGGCCGCCTTCACGGCCGATCTGGTCGATCTGCCCGACGCCGATGTGGTGGCCGTCGCCTCCCGGCGGCAGGACTCGGCCGACGCGTTCGCCGAGCGGTTCGGGATTGCGCGGGCCTACGGCGACTGGGAGGCGCTCGCCCAGGACGAGGACATCGATGTCGTGTACGTCGCCACCCCGCACTCGGCACACCGCACGGCCGCCGGTCTGTGTCTGGAGGCCGGGCGCAACGTGCTGTGCGAGAAGGCGTTCACGCTGAACGCCCGCGAGGCCGGGGAACTGGTCGCGCTGGCGCAGGCGCGCGGAAGCTTCCTGATGGAAGCCATGTGGATGTACTGCAACCCGCTGATCCGGCGCCTCAAGGCCATGGTGGACGACGGCGCGATCGGCGAAGTGCGTCATGTGCAGGCCGACTTCGGGCTGGCCGGCCCCTTCCCGCCTTCGCACCGGCTGCGGGACCCGGCACAGGGCGGCGGCGCCCTGCTGGACCTCGGCGTCTACCCGGTCTCCTTCGCCCAGCTGCTGCTCGGGGAGCCGACGGACGTGACGGCGCGCGCCACGCTGTCCGCGGAGGGCGTCGACCTCCAGACGGGGGCCCTGCTCTCCTGGGACGGCGGCGCGCTCGCCTCGCTGCACTGCTCCATCGTCGGCGGTACGGCCACCTCGGCGTCCGTGACCGGCGCGGGCGGCCGTATCGATGTGCCGAACGGCTTCTTCTTCCCGGACCGTTTCGTGCTGCACCGCGACGGCCGTGACCCCGAGGAGTTCACGGCCGACCCGGCGGACGGGCCCCGGGGCAGCCTGCGGCACGAGGCCACCGAGGTGATGCGGGCGCTGCGTGCGGGGGAGACCGAATCGCCGCTGGTCCCGCTGGACGGCACGCTCGCGGTGATGCGGACGCTCGACGCGATACGGGACCGCGTCGGCGTCCGCTACCCGGGCGAGGCCCCCGACGGGGACGCGGCGCCCGAGGCGCCCGCGCTCACGCCGGTGTGAGCCCCGGCTCCCCGGCCTGCGTGACGAAGGACGCGGCCGTCGAGATCGGCGCCCCGGGCCGGGTCACGTACGGCACCGTCTTGAAGTCGGCCCGGGCCTGCGCCTCCCCCAGCGCGACGGTGACGTAGCCGCGACGGCCGTTGTAGAACTTCATGTGCGGGTTGGCCTGCATGTACGCGTCCCAGTTGGCGGGCTTGTCGATGCCGTCCCGGCCGCTGGCGATCGACGTGGCCACGATCTCCGTGCCGAGGGTGGCGGAGGCGGGGTCGTCGAAGTCGTCCTTGATGTCGAAGCCGTAGCCGACGTGGACGTCACCGGTGAGCACCATCAGGTTCTCGATGCCGGCCGCCCTGGCCCCGTCCAGTACCCGGCGCCGGGAGGCGCGGTAGCCGTCCCAGGCGTCCATCGACACCCGTGAGGGCGCGGGGGTGTCGAACCTGCGCTGGGAGAAGGTGACCTGCTGCGGAACGACGTTCCACAGCGCCGTGGACTCGCGCCAGCCGTCGAGCAGCCACTTCTCCTGGGCCTCGCCGGTCATGGTGCGCGCCGGGTCGTCGACGTCCGGGCCGGGGATCTGGGAGCCGTCGCCATAGGCCTGGTTGGAGCGGTACTGGCGGGTGTCCAGCACGTCGAACTGGGCGAGCCGGCCCCAGCTCAGGCGCCGGTAGAGCTGCATGTCGGGGCCCGTGGGCTGCTGGGGGCTGCGCAGCGGCTGGTTCTCCCAGTAGGCCCGGTAGGCGGAGGCGCGGCGAAGCAGGAACTCCTCCGGCGGGACGTTGTTCTCGGGGGTGTCGTCAGCGTAGTTGTTCTCGGTCTCGTGGTCGTCCCAGGTGACGACGAAGGGGTGCGCGGCGTGCGCGGCCCTGAGGTCGGGGTCGGTCTTGAACAGGGCGTAGCGCAGGCGGTAGTCCTCCAGGGTCACCGTCTCGCGGTTGAACACCGCGGGGAGGGTGCGGTCGGTGTAGTTGCGGTAGCCGCCGACGGAGTTGACCGCGTACTCGTACAGGTAGTCACCGAGGTGGAAGACGAGGTCCACGTCGTCCTGCGCGAGATGCCGGTACGGCGTGTAGTAGCCGTCGGTGTAGGCCTGGCAGGAGACGGCCGCCAGGGTCAGCGAGCTCGTGTCGGCGTCCGCGAGGGGCGCGGTGCGGGTGCGGCCCGTCTCGCTGATCCAGTCGCCGGTGCGGAAGCGGTAATGGAATACGCGGTCCGCGTCCAGGTGGTCGACCTCGACGTGAACCGTGTGGTGGAACTCGGGGTGCGCGGTGGCGGTGCCCCGTCTGACGATGGTGCTGAACTGCTCGTCGTGGGCCAGCTCCCACTGGACGGTGACGCGTTCGGCGGGCAGTCCGCCGTCGGGCTGGTACGGGGCGGGGGCCAGGCGGGTCCACAGGACGACGGACCCGGGCAGCGGGTCGCCGGAGGCGACGCCGAGGGTGAAGGGGTTGTCGGTGATCTTGCGGGGGTCGAGCCGGGCGGCGCTCGCCGCGCCCGCGGCCGGCAGATTGACGGCGAAGGCGAGCGCGGCGGCGGCGCCGGTGAGTGTCAGGAAGCGGCGGCGGCCGATGTGCCGGGCGGCGGCACGAAGTTCGGGTGTGTGCTGGGGCGCGTTTGGTGTGATTGTCATCCGGTCCTCCCCTGCCTGATGGATGCATGAGGCATTGGAGTGGCCGGGGACGACACTCGCTTGGCGCGTACACAACACCCGGATGGCGGATGGATGAGTTCCGGATGGCGGACCCTCGCCTACGCTGCGGGCCCATGACGAACAGGCAAACGGACACGAGGATCGCCGTGGTGACCGGCGCCGGATCCGGCATCGGGCGGGCGGTCGCGGTGGAACTGCTGCGCGCGGGCTGGTCGGTGGCGCTGGCCGGGCGGCGCGTGGAGACGCTGGAGGAGACGGCGAGGCTGGTGCCCGACGGGGCCGCGCTCGCCGTACGGACGGACGTGGCGCGGCAGGAGGACGTGGCCGCACTGTTCGCCGCCACCGTGGAGCGGTTCGGGCGGGTTGACCTGCTGTTCAACAACGCGGGGACGTTCGGGCCCGGCGGGGTGCCGTTCGAGGAGCTGTCGTACGACGCGTGGCGGCATGTCGTGGACACCAACCTCAACGGGGCGTTCCTCTGCGCGCAGGCGGCGTTCCGGCAGATGAAGGAGCAGGACCCGCACGGCGGCCGGATCATCAACAACGGCTCGATCTCCGCACACACACCCCGCCCGCGCTCGGCGCCCTACACGGCGACCAAGCACGCACTGACCGGCCTGACCAAGTCGCTGTCGCTGGACGGACGGCCGTACGACATCGCCGTCGGCCAGATCGACATCGGCAACGCGGCGACCGACATGACCGCCCGGATGCAGACGGGCGCACTACAGGCCAACGGGTCCGTGGTCCCCGAGCCGGTCATGGACGTCACCGACGTGGCGCGGACCGTGCGGCACATGGCGGAGCTGCCGCTGGAGGCGAACGTGCAGTTCGCGACGGTGCTGGCGACGGCCATGCCGTACGTGGGACGCGGCTGAGGTTCCGGCGCACCCTCGCCATCTCCACAACTTGCACAACCGGAGTCCAGAATTCCGCCGCATCGCAGCCGGTCGGAGGCATATGCTCAACTTCTCGTGCACCAGAGCTTCACATTTGGAGCACGAGGCTTCCGCAGACCACTCCGAGGGGGGAGGCGGCAGCCGTTCCACGATCACCGGGTGGGGGTGGATCTCGCGTGGGACCGCGAGGTACACACCGGTGCGTGGAACGGCTGCCGCGTAGGCGCTCCGCTGTGAGTGCCGCGATCGGCCGTCGGTTGTCTGCCGCGCCGTTGTGGCTGGTCGCGCCCACGCGGCGGAGCCGCATATCGACTCAGCCCCGCGCCCCTCAGGGCGTTGCAGCGCCCGGGGCTCAGCGGCCCAGGACCCGGTCGACCTCGGTCATCTGCTCCGCCGTCAGCGGACCCTTCGCGAGCGCGCCCGCGTTCTGCTCGGCCTGGGCGACGGAGCGGAATCCCGGGATCGGCACGGAGCGGGGGCTGCGGGCCCACAGCCACGCGAGGGCGCCCTGTCCGAGGGTGCGGCCGCCGCTGGTGAGCACGCCCTTCAGCGCGTCGACGCGGGCGACCCAGTCCGGGGCGGCGCCCGATCCGTCCTCGAAGCCCTGCAGCCACTGCGGCGGCCGGCTGCGGATGTCCCCGGCCTCCAGGGCCTGACCGCTCCTGCGCCTGCCGGTGAGCAGGCCCATCGCCAGCGGGCTGCGGTTGACGCTCGCCAGCTCCAGCTCCTCGCACAGGGCGAACATCTCCGGCGCGTCCTGGAGCACATTGGCCATGTGCTGTACGGTGCCCGGCGCCGTAGGTGTCGGCGGTGTCGAAGAAGGTGACGCCCAGGTCGAGGGCGCGCCGCACCGCCCGTACCGACTCCTCGTCGTCGACCTTGCCCCAGCCCAGTGGCTGCCCGTCGGTGGACTGCCGCCCCCACGCTCGAATGCGCTCGCGCGGGGGGGACCCCCATCCCCCGATGGCCCAGCGGCCGAAGCCGAGCGCGCTCACCTCGATGCCGGTGCGTCCCAAAGTCCTCTTGGTCTCCATGAGGCGGGACGTTAGAAGTTGGAGCGCACACGAGGGCAAGCGCTTACGGAAATTCTCCTGAGCCTCCGCCCGTTACGCCTGACCGGTCTCGAAGCGGGAGATCCTGCCGTCGTCCTCGATCTCGAAGTGCCACCGGGTGCGCATCTCGCCCCAGGCGTCGTTGCGGTAGCTGGCGAGGAGGTCGCGGCCGTGGTTCGACTCGTTGTCGACCTCCATGTGGCCGTTGGACGAGAAGATTTCCTGCTCGATCCAGTCGGCGAGGTCGCGGTCGGTGCCGTCGTCCGCCATGGTCGCGCCGGGCGCGAGGACGTTCAGGAAGCCCTCGCGGTCATGGGCGTTGACGGCGGTGACGAAGGCGCGGACGGCCGGATCGCTGAGTTTGGACGTCTGAATCGTCATACCGGTCACCCTCACACCGCCCCCGGCGGTCCGCCACCCGAACGGCGGCGAAGGCGGGCCGGTTGAGTGTCTTCGATGCCACGGTGGATACGCGGGAGGGGACCTGTCCCTGCTGACTGTTCCGGGAGTCGCTGTGAGTACTGGGAGTGCTGTGTGTGCCGGTAAGGCCCTCGGCCGGCGTGATCTGGGTCTGCTGCTGCTCCGGCTGGGTGCCGGCGGGGTGCTGGTCGCGCACGGCACCCAGAAGCTGTTCGGCTGGTTCGGCGGCCACGGCATCCACGGGACCGGCGAGTTCATGGAGTCGGTCGGCTACCGCCCCGGCAAGGTGAGCGCGACCGCCGCGGGCCTCGCGGAGACCGGCGGCGGCACACTGCTGGCGCTGGGGCTGGCGACGCCCGGTGCGGGCGCGGCGGCGGCCGGGGCGATGGCCGGGGCGTCCGCGGTGCACGCCCCGAACGGCTTCTTCAACCAGGGCGGCGGCTACGAGTACGCCGCCACCCTGGGCCTGGCCGCGACCGGCCTCGCGATCACCGGCCCCGGCCGCCTCTCCCTCGACCACGCCCTGGGCCACGTCCTCGACCGCGGCTGGATGGTCCCCACCGCCCTCGCGGCGACGGCGGCCGTGACGGCCCTGGTGGTGGGGGCACGGAACAGGAGGCTGGACAGGCCGGAGAAGGAGGACGGAGCGGCGGCGTTCGAGGGACAGGAGCCGTTGTTCGGCGAGTAGCGAGCAGGTGGAGTGGGTCGGCTCAGGGCCGCCGCCCGCCGAACTCCCACTCGTGGACCTCGATGTCGGCATACCGGTCCGGTATCAGCACGGCGCGTGCGGTGTCCGGGTCCGGCGCCCGGAGCAGCACGGCCGTACCCAGCCAGGCGCTGCCGTCGTCGGACAGCAGAGGCCCGTACGCGATCAGCGCGTCCCGGTCGGCCGGCCCGGCGAGGTCGTCGGCCCGGCCCGCGGCCAGGACGTGTTGTCCCAGGCCGAGCACCAGGTACCGGTTGCCCCCGCTCGGGCCGCCGGGGAAGTCCCACATGGTGCGCCCCAGCAGATTGCGCCACCGGCGCAGGAGCACGTCCCGGTACACGCCCGCCTGGTGGTTGGGCTCGTCGAAGGCGAAGGCGCGGGCGGCGGCGGCATCGGGCAGGTCGACGATGTGCACACTGCCGGTGGGTGTCTCGCCGTCGTCGGCGAAGGTGGGGCCGCGGGCGATCATCTCCTTCGCGTACCGGTCCATGTAGGACCAGTGCTCTTCCAGCAACTCGTCGCGCAGGGTGAGCGAGCCGGGCCGGTCTCGGTGGTAGCAGAAGTACTCCATGCCTCCAGACCCTCACCGACGTACGGCGGCATCTCAACCGGTTACCGCGCAGGCGTCAGCCGCAGCACCGTCCCCTCCCCGTTCGCCGACAGCAGCAAGGTCCCGTCCGCCCCCACCGCCAGCCCGGCGAAGCGACGGGCCATCCCCGGCATCCCGCCTGCGAAGAGAGCGGGTTCCGCACGCGGGACGCCCCCCCCCCCCCGCGGCGCCCCGACCGGCAGGTCCTCCGCGTCGACGCGGGACTCCCCCGTCGTCAGCGACACGGCCCGCAGCCTGCGCGGCCCCGTCTCCTCCGGCAGCGTCACATCGATGATGACCAGATCGAACCGGCGCTCGGCGAGCAGGGCGGTGGCCTCGGTGCCGCGGCCCACCGCGACGGTCCGGTGACCGGTCAGCTCCAGCAGTGCGGAGAACGGCTCACAGGTGCGGCATCGCCGAGGACGAGCAGGACATCCGGTACCGCGTCGGTCGACGGCGGTTTCGGCATGCGGTCAGCTTACCTGCGGGTTGCCTCAGGCAAGTAAGTCCCGGCCGCGGCGGCGACACGGCCGCGCCACCGTCTGCGTGGGCCGCGCCACCGTCTGCGTAGGCCGCGCCACCGTCTGCGTAGGCCGCGCCACCGTCTGCGTAGGCCGCGCTCCCGTCCGCGTGGCCGCGCCTCACGTCCAGGGCGTCGCGACGAGCCGGATCCTCGCGTCGGCGCCGACGAGGCGTGCGGTGGTGGCGGGCAGCGGGATGTGGGCGACCCAGCGGCCGGCGGCGGGGTCCTCGTCGGAGCGGGGCGAGCCGGCGGCCCGGTGGTCACGGATGGCGCCTTCGATCTCCGAGTTCCAGGTGGCCCAGATGCCGGGGCCGGCGTCCGGTGGGCCGACGTCGATGACGAGCGTGTCGGAGAAGTCGGCGGACTGCTCCAGGTGGTCGCCGAGACCGAGGAAGCCGCCCCGCTCGCGCAGGGAGATCAGCCGCAGGTCGAGGATGAACCGCATGGGCTCGTCGGTGGCCGTGGGGGCCCGCAGGCCGCTGTTGAGGAAGGTGGTGGCCAGCGAGACCGAGGCGTCCTCCCCTGCCCGGCGTCCGTCGAGCTGGATGGGGCACCAGTGGGCCGCGAGCCGCTCGTGCATCATCACGGGCAGCCCGCGCACCGACAGCCGGGACTCGGCCTGCCACACGATGTCGTCGTCATCGGGCAGCCGGTAGCCGACCAGCGACGCCTCGATCCGGGTGTCCCCGAACAGGAACCGCCGCAGGTTCTGGTAACCCTCCTCGGAGTTGACCATGCCGTAACGCCCGCTGTGGCTGCGGTGCACGAAGGCCCGTTGCGCGCCCGGCACATACGCGTTCTCGATCTGCACGAGTCCGTCGCTGTGCGGCCCGACGGCGGCCGAGGACAGGCCGAGGGCGACGTCGTAGTCGGCCGGGTTGGTCCCCACGAGGCAGAAGATCCGCTCGACGGGCAGCGCCCCCGGCCCCTGCGGCATCGGACGGGCGTCCCACCCGCCGGGCCGGTGAGGCGTCCGGTCCAGCTCGGCCTGCGGGGTGAGGTACTCGTACATCCGCCGGGGCCCGAAGATGTCCGCGCCCTGGATGCCGAAGGTGTCCCGCATCTTCTCCAGCAGCCCGCCCCCGAGGTCGAAGGAGATGCCGCCGTGCGGGGTGCCGTAGGTGAAGAACTTGGCGACGCAGTCGGCGGCCGCGCGCCCCTGGTCGGGCAGGATCTTCTGGAGCAGGCAGCGGCAGATCAGGCCGCCCATCGAGTGGGCCACGAGGATGACGGCGGGCGCGCCGGTCTTCACACGGAGTTCGTCGATCAGGTCGCGCAGATCGGCGGCGGCGTCCTCCAGCCGGTACTCCTGAGGGCTGCCGCCCCAGGTCGAGGCCGAGCGGTCGTAGAAGCGGTGGATCCAGATGGTGTCGGGGCGGACCTCGTTCGCCTGGCGGCCGGCCAGATAGGCCCGCTGGTCACCCTTCACGAGGAGGTCGTAGCCCTCTTCCTGCATCAGCCGCAGCAGCGGGCTCTCGAACTGGTGGAAGAGCGGCTGGTTGTCGGCGCCGACGCGGACGTGGGTGGAGCCCTCGTTGAAGCCGTAGAAGGGGTCGTCCACGGCCTTGTTGATCCCGCTCGTGCCGCCGGCGAATCCCCGGACGTAGACGATGGGGAGTTTGCGGTTGTCGTTCTTGTCGCGGTTGTCGTCCACGCCTTGCCTCCAAAAGCACCGGGGCCATCTCTCCTGAGTAGATGAATCCCGGAACTTCGGCCTCCAGGAATAGCCCGGAACGGTGATGTGGGGGGCGTGTCACCCGTGGGGAGCAGGCCGCCTGGTCGTGCCAGGTGCGGGCGTGTCGTACTGGAGGTTCCCGAGGGAAGCCACGGAGGCCCGGATGTCCGCGCGGCAGAGGATCAATCTCGCGCCCTGGCTGGAGCTGCCGCTGACCGTGATCTCCCGGCTGCGCACCCAGCTGGCCATGGAGGAGAGCGGTGGTGCGGGGGACGACGACGGCCGGCGCCGGGCGGTGCTCGACGGGGCGCGGGGGCATCTCGACCAAGCCGAGGCGGCGTGTCTGAACGTGCCGAGGTTCCAGCCCAGAGCCGGCACCCTGGAGCGCATCTGGTCGAACATCCGGGCCGCCGACGCCGATCTGCTCTCCATCGCCTGCGACGACGAGGTCCGCGCGAGGACCCCGGAGATCCTGGGCATGGTGCGCCGGAACCTGTCGGAGACCAGCCCGCAGCGGCAGGCCGTGCAGGATGTCGCCGACAAGGTCGAGGCCGGCCCGGCCCCCCTCACGGCCCAGGACCGGAGCACCCTGGTCAGGGCGCTCGCCTTCGCCTACGCGTCCCTGGGCGGCAGACACCGACGCGTACGCGTCCTGGCGGACCTGCTCTGGATCTTCACGGGGGCGGCGGTCCTGGGCCTGATCGCACTGGCGGCGTGGGGCTACGCCGACGAGGACGCCGTGGACCTGTGCTTCCAGCCGCAGCCGCCCGGCAACCGGGTGGTCTGCCCCACCGGCGAGCACGAGGTCCCTCCCGAGGGCCCGCCCCCCTTGGCCGAGGCCCCCGCCGTCACGGACGTCGTCACCGGCAACTACGCCAGGAACCAGGACGTCCTCACCGTGGAGTTCGCGGGGCTCATCGGAGCGTCCCTCACCGTGGTCACGGCGGTGCGCCGGATCCAGCCGAACCACGCCACCCAGTACCAGTTCCGGCTGCCGCTCGCCGCCGCCGTACTGAAGTTCCCCATGGGCGCCCTGTCCGCCGTCGCCGGAATCCTGCTCATCAAGGGCGCCTTCGTCCCCGGCCTGAGCAACCTCGACAGCTCCGCCCAGATCATCGGCTGGTCGATCGTCTTCGGAGCGGCCCAGCACCTGGTCACGCACATCGTCGACCAGCGGGCGGAGGAGGCGCTGAGCGGCGTGCGGAAGCCGTAGCGGCGGGACGCCGCGCGAACCCGTGCGACGGACCTGCCGCCCCGCCCCGTAGAGCAGACGACAGGCATCCGTCTGCGGGGAGGGGACAGCAAGTGGCAGGGCACGGAGTCAGAGCCGCGAGGGGTACGGCGGCCGCGGTCGCGGCGATGGTCGCGCTGACCGCGTCAGGGGCGCCGGGGGTGGTCGCGGAACGAGCCTCGGACCAGAGACAGCCACTCGCCGAGCAAGGCCCCAGCGTCTCCGGCGACACCCCGTTCCGCACCGAACTGCCACCCCTGCGGACCTCGAAACACGGCGGCGACGCGGCACCGGCCGTCGCGGGCGCCCCGCTTCCGGCGAGCGTGTTCGCCGCGTACCGCCGCGCCGAGGACCGGCTCGCGCGCGAGGCACCCGGCTGTCGGCTGCGCTGGCAGTTGCTGGCGGCGATCGGGCAGGTGGAGTCCGGCCAGGCCCGGGGCGGACGGGTGACGTCGGACGGTACGACCGTGACGCCGATCCTCGGACCTCGGCTGGACGGCGTGGCCTTCGCACGGATCCGGGACACCGACGGCGGCGCCCATGACGGGGACGCGGTGTACGACCGCGCGGTCGGGCCGATGCAGTTCATCCCGTCGACGTGGGCCCGCTGGGGCGCCGACGGCAACGGCGACGGGCGCGCGGATCCGAACAACGTCTTCGACGCGGCCCTCGCCGCCGGGCGCTACCTGTGCGCGGGCGGGCGGGATCTGTCCGTCCCGGCCGAGCTGGACCGGGCGATCCTCGGCTACAACCAGTCGGCGGCCTATCTGCGCACGGTGCGGGCCTGGTACGCGTACTTCCTGGACGGGCACCGGGTGGTACCGGACAGTTCAGCTGATTCAGTGATACGTCCTGAGCCGCCGCGGACGCCCTCGAAGCCGAGGGAGGTCTCGTCGCCGCGCCCCTCCGCCCACCCGAGCCCCACCCCGTCGGCGCCCGTCCCAACCCGTCCGGCCACCGCCCCCGAGGAGCCGGAGGAGACGACGGAGCCCCAACTCCCCCTCCCCACCCCGGACATCGAGCACGTCGCCGACGACCTGCTCTCCGACGACGCCCCGCTGACCAGTAACAGCGCGAAATCGATCACCGCTCCCCCCTCCACAACCTCCGATACCCGGCGGTAATGTCGCCCCCCGCCGGACGGCACGAGACCGGCGGGATGAGTGCGAAGGGGCCCTCATGGCGACGGACATGCCTGCGGACAAGCCTGCGAACAAGCTCGCAGAGACCTCTGCGGAGACATGTGCACGGACACTTGCGATGCCGCACGGCACCGACGAGCGTTGGCGGCTCATGTGGAGTCACCGCGAGCAGCTGCTCAAGGTGGCCCGGCGCAGGTCGATGAGTGCGGAGGACGCCGAGGACGCGGTGCACGAGGCGATGCTGCGCGCCGCGGAACGCCCCGACCTGGACGACGAGCGCCTGGCGGCCTGGCTGACGACGGTCACGATGCGGCTGTGCGTCGACCGCTACCGGCAGGTGAACCGCGAGGCCGAGGTACGCACCAGCCCGACCCTCGTCGCCCCCGGCCCCGTGCCCGTCGAGGAGGCGGTGTGCGACCGGGCCGAGGCGAAGTGGCTGGCGGTGCGCAGCGGTGAGCTGCCCGCGCGGCAGGCCGAGGCGCTGCGGCTGAAGTCGGAGGACCTGGACGTCGGGCAGGTCGCCGTCCGGATGGGGCTCAGCTACCGGACCGTCGAGTCGCTGCTGGCCCGGGCGCGACGGACACTGCGGCAGTCGCTGGCCGCGACGCTCGGGTTCGCGCTGTTCCTCATCGGGTGGGGTCGGCCCCGCGGCGCCGGCAAGGTGCAGGCCGTGGCGGTGGCCTCGACGGCGGCGACGCTGGTGGTGGCGGGGTTCGTGCTGCCGTACGCGCTCGACGGGGGCGGGGGTCAGGGCGGGGGCGGTACGGCTCCGCGGCCCGTCGTCGCCACACCGGGTGTGGAGGCGCTGCGGACGGACGGCACGACCGAGGGCGCCCCTCGGGGGAACCGCGCCTCCGCCACGGCGGCCGGGCGGAAGTCGGCCGGGGCGACGCCGGGAGAATCGTTCCGGCCGCTGTCCGTGCTGGAAGTGCCGAACATACCGGACGTACCGGACGTGCCGAAGCTCCCGGAAGTGCCGGACGTATCGGTTCCCGCGGTCTCGGTGACCCCCCTGCCGGTGCTGACCACGCCGGAGGTCCCGCAGGTGCCCGAGGTCCCGGAGCTGCCCGAGGTCCCGGAGCCGTCGGTCGAGCCCTCCGCCCCTCTTCCCCTCCCTACCGCGACCCCACTGCCGTAACCCGCTCGAAAAAAATCCGCCATCCCGGCGACGGACACCCCGCCCCTCCCCGTAGAGCAGATGTCAGAGCTGCTCCAGGGGCCGAAGGGTGGACCGGATGGGTGTCGAGATCTGTGTGGAAGGGCTGACCAAGTCCTTCGGTCACCAGGTCATCTGGCAGGACGTCTCGCTGACGCTGCCCGCCGGGGAGGTCTCGGTCATGCTCGGCCCCTCGGGCACGGGCAAGTCGGTCTTCCTCAAGACGCTCGTGGGACTGCTGAAGCCGGAGCGTGGCTCGATCACGATCCAGGGCCGGGACATCACCAGGCTGCGCGAGCACGAGCTGTACGAGGTGCGGAAGCTGTTCGGCGTGCTGTTCCAGGACGGCGCGCTGTTCGGGTCGATGAACCTGTACGACAACATCGCGTTCCCGCTGCGCGAGCACACCCGTAAGTCCGAGAGCGAGATCCGGCGCATCGTGCTGGAGAAGATGGACATGGTCGGGCTGATCGGCGCCGAGGGGAAGCTGCCCGGCGAGATCTCCGGCGGGATGCGCAAGCGGGCCGGGCTGGCCCGGGCACTGGTGCTCGATCCGGAGATCATCCTGTTCGACGAGCCGGACTCGGGCCTCGACCCGGTTCGGGTGGCCTACCTCAACCAGTTGATCGTCGACCTCAACGCCCAGATCGACGCGACCTTCCTGATCGTCACGCACGACATCGCCTCGGCCCGCCAGGTGCCGGACAACATCGGGCTGCTGTTCCGCCGCGAGCTGGTCATGTTCGGGCCCCGCGAGGAGCTGCTGACCAGCGGCGAGCCCGTCGTACGGCAGTTCCTGAACGGCAGGATGCAGGGCCCGATCGGCATGGCGGAGGAGAAGGACGCGGCCCAGGTCGAGCAGGAGCTGGCCGCCCTCGGCGCCGACGGCAGGGGCCCACGCTCTCCCGGCGCTCAGGCACTGACTCCCCGCCTGCTGCCGGGGCCGGGCATCCCGCGCCCACCGCGCTGGGAGGCGATCGCCCGGCGCGAGGCGGCGCTGCACCAGAAGGCGGGGGCCGGCGCATGAGCCTGTCACGTCTGTCTCCGATCGGAGCGCTGCGGCACTCGGGGAGCCTGTTCGCGATGGCGCTGGACGTCGTCCGGACCGTCCCCCGACGGCCCTTCCAGGCAAGGGAGTTCATCCAGCAGGCGTGGTTCGTCGCGAGCGTGACGATCCTGCCGACGGCGCTCGTCTCCATCCCCTTCGGGGCGGTCATCGCGCTCCAGATCGGCAGTCTGACCCGGCAGTTGGGCGCCCAGTCCTTCTCCGGGGCCGCCTCCGTGCTGGCGGTGCTGCGGGAGGCCTCGCCGATCGTCACGGCGCTCCTGATCGCGGGTGCGGGCGGCACGGCGATCTGTGCGGACCTCGGGGCGCGGAAGATCCGGGACGAGATCGACGCGATGCAGGTGCTGGGCATCGACCCGATCCACCGGCTGGTGGTGCCGCGGGTGCTGGCGTCGATGGTCGTGGCCGTGCTGCTCAACGGCCTGGTGTCGGTGGTCGGCGTGGCAGGCGGGTACTTCTTCAACGTCGTCCTGCAGAACGGCACCCCCGGCGCCTACCTCGCCTCCTTCACCACGCTCGCCCAGCTCTCCGACCTGTGGGCGGCGGAGGTCAAGGCACTCGTGTTCGGCGCGATCGCCGCGATCGTCGCCTCGTACAAGGGGCTCACGGCGAAGGGCGGCCCGAAGGGTGTGGGCGACGCGGTGAACCAGTCGGTGGTGATCACCTTCATGTTGCTGTTCGTGACCAACTTCGTGATGACCGCGGTGTACTTCCAAGTCGTCCCGCAGAGGGGCTGAGGCATGGCGCTGTTGAACCGTCTTGAGCAGCTGGGCAGCCAACTGGTCTTCTACGGCCGCTCGTTGGCGTGGACCGGCCGCACCCTGCGCCGCTACAAGAAGGAGATCCTGCGGCTGCTCGCCGAGGTGAGCTTCGGCCGGGGCGCCCTCGCGGTGGTGGGCGGCACGGTCGGTGTGATCGCCTTCCTGTCCTTCTTCACCGGCACGGAGGTCGGTCTCCAGGGCTACGCGGCCCTCAACCAGCTCGGCACCTCGAACTTCGTCGCCTTCCTCTCGGCGTACTTCAACACCCGCGAGATCGCCCCGCTGGTGGCGGGACTCGCGCTCTCGGCGACGGTCGGCGCCGGGTTCACGGCGCAGCTGGGCGCGATGCGGATCAGCGAGGAGACCGACGCCCTCGAAGTCATGGGCGTGCCCTCGCTGCCGTTCCTGGTGACGACGCGGATGATCGCCGGGTTCGTGGCCGTGATCCCGCTTTACGTGATCGGCCTGCTCTCCTCCTACCTGGCCGCCCGCACCATCACCACCGGCTACTACGGCCAGTCCGCGGGCACCTACGACCACTACTTCCAGCAGTACCTGCCACCGGTCGACGTGCTGTGGTCGTTCGGCAAAGTGCTCGTCTTCGCCGTGCTGATCATCCTGGTGCACTGCTTCTACGGCTACCACGCGAGCGGCGGCCCGGCGGGCGTCGGCGTCGCCGTGGGCCGCGCGGTGCGGACCTCGATCGTGGCGATCAACGTCCTGGACTTCTTCCTGTCGCTGGCGATCTGGGGCGCCAGCACGACCGTACGGATCGCGGGGTGAGCCGCCGAATGAGGGTGCGCCGTATGAGGGTGCTGAGACTGCGGCTGTACGGCGTGGTGTTCATCGCCGTGCTCGCCCTGCTGCTGGGGCTGTCGGTCGCCGTCTACCGCCAGGCCTTCACGCCGGTCGTGCGGATCACCCTGGAGGCCGACAGCCTCGGCAACCAGCTCGATCCACGGGCCGACGTCAAGCTGCGCGGACTGCTGGTCGGCGAGGTGCGCGAGGTGCGGGCCGACGGGACGAAGGCGACGCTCGACATCGCGCTCAGGCCGGAGCACGTCGCGTACATCCCGTCGGACGTGCACGCGCGGCTGCTGCCGAAGACGCTGTTCGGCGAGAAGTACGTCGACCTGGTGCCGCCCGCCGGTGCCGGCGCCTCGTCCGCCCGCCCGATCCGGGCCGGCGACGTCATCACCCAGGACCGCACCCGGGTCGGTATCGAGGTGCAGCAGCTGATGAACGACCTGCTGCCCCTGCTGCGCACCGTGCGGCCCGGCCGGCTCAACGCCACGCTCTCCGCCTTCGCCACCGCCCTCGAAGGCCGCGGCGACCGCATCGGCGACAACCTCACCCGCCTGGAGGCCTACCTGCGCCGCATCAACCCCCATCTGCCGTCCCTCACCGCGGACATCGCCCGCTTCGCCGAGGTCGCCGAGCTGTACGGCGACGCGGCGCCCGACCTGATGGAGCTCCTGCGCAACACGGTCACCACCAGCCGCACGCTGGTCGAGAACAAGGACCGGCTGGCGGCCGCACTGAAGACCACGGCGACCGTCGCGGGCACGGCCGAGGACTTCCTCGACGTGAACGGCGGCCGGCTGATCACCCTCGGCCGGGTCTCGCGCCCGACGCTGGAGCTGTTTGCCCGGTACTCCCCCGAGTACCCGTGTCTGCTGGCCGGTCTGGTCCGGCAGGAGAGGGCCTCGGAGGGGGCGTTCCGGGGCGGGAAGATGCACATCACCCTGGAGGTCGTACGGCAGCAGGGGGCGTACGAACCCGGTGAGGAGCCGCGCTACGGCGAGCGGTCGGGGCCCGATTGCCGCGATCTGCCGAATCCGCCGGTGCCGGCACCCGGCGCTCACCTCAACGACGGTTCACGGTCAGGGGGTTCGGCCGCGTCCGGCCCGCTCGGCGCGTCCGCCACCCGGGCCGAGCAGCGGGCCGTCGGCTCGCTGGTGGCGCCCGTCCTGGGCGTGCCCGCCGACGAGGTGCCGCCGGTCGCGACGCTGCTGTTCGGGCCGTTGGCGCGCGGGACGGCGGTGAGTGTGGCATGAGGAGCACGGGAGGGGCCCGGCAGACGGCCGCCCCGCTCATCAAGTTCAGCCTCTTCGCGCTGGTGACGGTGGTGGCGACGGCCCTGCTGGCCGCCACCATCGTGAACATCTCCCTCACCCCGGAGCATCGCTACCACGCGGTGTTCAGCGACGTCACCGGCCTGGCGGAGGGCGACGACATCCGGGTGGCCGGGGTTCGGGTCGGCGAGGTCGAGGGCATCCGGATCAAGGACCGGACGCTGGCCGAGGTCACCTTCACGGTCAGCCAGGACCGGCCGCTGCCGACCAGCACGGGTGCGGTCATCCGGTACCGCAACCTGGTCGGCCAGCGGTACGTCGCACTCACCGAGGGCACGGGCGACGGCACCCGGCTGCTGCGCCCCGGCGCGACGATCCCGCTGTCGCGCACCCGGCCCGCCCTTGACCTCAACGCGCTGCTGAACGGCTTCAAGCCGCTGTTCGCCGCGCTCAGCCCGAACGACGTCAACCAGCTCGCCACCGAGATCATCAGGACGCTCCAGGGCGAGGGTGGCACCGTCAACAGCCTGCTCATGCACACGGCGTCGCTCACTTCGACGCTGGCCGGCCGCGACAAGCTGATCGGCTCGGTGATCGACAACCTCGGCACCGTGCTGGAGACCCTCGACAAGCGCGGCGCCCGTTTCTCCGGGCTGCTCAAGCAGTTGCGCCGGGTCATCTCGGGTCTGTCCGCGGACCGCAAACCGATCGGGCAGTCCCTGGTGAGCATCGGCGACCTGACGGACGCCACCTCGGGGCTGCTGAAGGACGCGCGTCCACCGCTGAAGGACGACCTCGCCGAGCTGACCGACCTCACCGGAACGCTGAACGACAACGAGAAGACCGTGGAGGGCGTGCTGAAGCGGCTGCCGAACAAGCTGGGCGAGCTGACGGGGACGGCGTCCTACGGCTCGTGGTTCAACTTCTACCTGTGCGACTTCGACGGCCGGATCGTGCTGCCGAAGACGGAGTCGACGTCCCAGCAGGTGCTCACGCCCGAGATGCATGTGGCGAGGGCGAGGTGCGGGGCATGAGCCGCAAGCAGCGTCCGGAGCCGTTGTTCAGGGTGCGGGTCGAGCCGCCGAGGCTACCGAAGATCCGTCTGCCGAAGGTACGGCTCCTGCCGCGCCGCAGGCCCCGCCGGCAGCCGCTGTTCAAGGTGCACGTCGAGCCGCCTCGCATACGGCTCCCGCGCATCCGCCGCCCGCACCTGTCCCCGTTCCGTGTGGGGGCACCTCCCACGCCTTTCAGGCAGTGGGGGAGCAATCCCGTCGTCATCGGCGCGGTCGGCCTCACTGTCCTGGCGTTGCTGACGGTGGCCGCCTTCAACGCCGACCGCCTCCCGCTGATCGGCGACGGCGAGACGTACAGCGCGGCCTTCGCGGAGGCTGGCGGGCTCAAGCCGGGTGACGAGGTGCGGATCGCCGGGGTCAAGGTCGGCAAGGTGGAGGAGGTCGATCTGGACGGCGACCACGTCAAGGTCACCTTCAAAATCAAGGGCGAGCCCGGCTTCGGCGGCGACACCGGCGCGTCGATCCGGGTCAAGACGATCCTCGGCGCCAAGTACCTGGCCCTGCACCCCAGGGGGAAGGGCCAGTTGAAGCCCGGCAGCGAGATACCGCTGAAGCGCACAGTCCCGGCCTACGACGTCGTACAGGCCTTCAGCGACCTCACGACGACGACCGAGGACGTCGACACCGACCGCGTGGCGAAGGCCCTGGACACCCTCTCCGCCACCTTCGAGGACTCACCGGACGAGGTGCAGGCCTCCCTCAAGGGCCTGTCGCGGATCTCCCGGACCGTGGCCTCGCGCGACAAGGCGCTGCGCGAGTTGCTCGGCCACGCGAACGGCGTCACGGGCGTCCTGGCCGACCGCTCCGGGGACTTCACGGCCCTGGTCAAGGACGGCGACAAGCTGTTCAAGGAGATCAGCAGGCGGCGCGAGGCCATCCACCGGCTGCTGAGGAGCTCCGCCGCGCTCGGCATCCAGCTCTCCGGCCTGGTCCAGGACAACGACAAGGAGATCGGGCCCGCGCTCAAGGGCCTGAACGGCGTGGTGGACATGCTCGAACGGAACCAATCCAGTCTGGACCGGAGCATCAGGCTCCTCGCGCCGTACGTACGGCTCTTCACCAACACCCTGGGCAACGGCCGCTGGTTCGACTCCTACGTCCAGAACCTGGTCGCCGCTCCGGTGGAGCCGAGGACGGGAGGGGTGCGATGAGCGGCCGTTGGAAGAGGCGCGCGGCCCTGCTCGCCGTACTGACCCTGATCGCCGCGCTCATGTACGTCCTGTGGCCGCGCCCCGAGCCGGTCCGTGTCACCGCGTACTTCCCGCGCACGGTCGGCATCTACCCCGGCTCGGACGTCCGCGTCCTGGGTGTCCGGATCGGTGAGGTCAAGGGGATCACGCCGGAGGGCGGCCGGGTACGGGTGGAGCTGGAGTACGACGCGGACCGCAAGGTCCCGGCGGACGCCCAGGCCGCGATCATCAACTCCTCGGTGGTCAGCGACCGTTACGTACAGCTGCTGCCGGTGTACCGGGGCGGCGGTCCGGTGCTGCGGACCGGGGACGAGATCCCCGAGTCGCGTACGGCCGTACCCGTGGAACTGGACCGGGTCTTCGACTCCCTCCACACCACCGCCGAGGCGCTCGGCCCCAAGGGCGCCAACAAGGACGGCGCCCTGTCCCGGCTGCTCGGGGTGAGCGCGGACAACCTGGACGGCCAGGGCAAGAACCTCAACCAGACGGTCGAGGACCTGTCGGCGGCGGTCACGACGCTCTCCGACGGCCGCACCGACCTGTTCGGCACGATCCGCAACCTCCAGGTGTTCACGGCGGCGCTGGCGGCGGACGACCGGAGCGTGCGGTCGTTCAACAGCAGCCTCGCGAAGGTCGCCGGGCAGCTGGCGGGCGAACGCGAGGACTTGGCGGCCGCGCTGAAGAACCTGGGGACGGCGCTGGGTGACGTGTCGGCCTTCGTGAAGAGGAACAAGAACTCCCTGACCTCGAACGTGGAGGGGCTCAGCAAGGTGACCAAGGTGCTCGTCACCCAACGGGCGGCGCTGCAGGAGCTGCTGGAGGTGGCCCCGACCGGCCTGTCCAACCTCAACAACGCCTACAACCCGTCGTCCGGCACCCTCGACACCCGCAACAACGCCGACCAGGCGCAGGATCCGGCGTCGCTGCTGTGCTCGATCCTGAGGACGACCGGGGAGAAGACCGACTGCCGGGACCTGAGGGACCTCTTCGCCTCCCTGCCCGAGGTGCCCCAGGGACCGGCGGTCACCGGCACGGTCGACCGCACCCTCGGCGGAATCCTGGGGGCGAGCGCATGAGCGGGCTGCGCAAGGGCGGGGCGGTGGCCTGGGCGGCGGTCGGCTCGCTGTTCCTCTCCGGCTGCGGGTTCAACGGCTGGTACGACGTCCAACTGCCCGGCGGCGCGGCCTCGGACGGCCACGCGTACCACGTGACCGTCGAGTTCCGTGACGTACTGGACCTGGTGCCGCAGTCGGCGGTGAAGGTCAACAACGTCACGGTCGGCGCCGTCGAGAAGGTGGAGTTGCAGGGCTGGCACGCGAAGGTACGCCTCCGGGTCGCCGACTCGGTGAAGCTGCCCGGCAACGCGATCGCGGAGCTACGTCAGACCAGCATGCTGGGCGAGAAGTACGTGGCGCTGTCGAAGCCGACGGGCACGGCGTCGGTCGGCCGTCTGAGCGACGGCGCTGTGATCCCCCTGTCCCGCAGTGGCCGCAACCCGGAGATCGAGGAGGTGCTGTCCGCGCTGTCGGCGCTGCTCAACGGCGGCGGGGTGGCCCAGCTCAAGACGATCACCGTGGAGCTGAACAAGGCGCTGGCCGGACGGGAGAACCGGGTCAGGTCGCTGCTGAAGGAGCTGGACGTCTTCCTGGGCGGCCTGGACAGGCAGAAGGCGGACATCGTCCGCGCGCTGAAGGCCGTGGACCGACTCGCCAAGCGCCTCGGCAAGGAGAAGGAGACCATCGCCGAGGCGGTGGAGGAGATGCCGCCGGCTCTCAAGGTCCTGGCCGACCAGCGCCGCGACCTGACGAGGATGCTGACGGCCCTGTCGAAGCTGGGCCGGACGGGCACCAAGGTGGTCGACGCCTCCCACGACGACGCGGTCGCCAACCTCAGACAGCTCCGCCCGATCCTGCAACAGCTCAACAGGGCGGGCGATGACCTGCCCAACTCCCTTGAGTTGCTGACGACTTACCCGTTCCCCCGGAACGCCGTGGACGCCATCAAGGGCGACTACGTCAACCTGCACATCACGGCGGACCTCGACCTGGCGGGGATCTACGGCAACCTGACGGGCAGGCCGGGCGGGGACGGCGGAGACGGGGGCGAGGAGGGCCCCGAGCTCCCCGGGACCCCGGACGTACCCGATCTCCCGAACGCCCCTGAGCTGCCGGGTGTGCCGACGCCCACGGCGTTGCCGAACGGCCCGAGCGCGCCGTCGGCCCCGTCCGGAGGCGGCGAGGACCTGCTCTGCCCGCCGGTGTGCACGGCCAACTACATGGCCGAGGGCGACTGGCCCGAGGGCATCGACCTCGAACTCGCCGAGCTGATGCTGAAGGGGGTCCGGCCATGATCACCCGTACCGTCAAGATCCAACTGCTGGCCTTCGCCACCCTCACCGCCGTGGGAGTGTCGTACGTGGGCGCCGAGTACACGGGGCTGGTGGACGACGTCCTGGACCGCGGCTACACGGTCCGCGCGGACTTCGCCGACTCCGGGGGCCTCTTCCCCGGCGCCGAGGTGACGTATCGCGGGGTGCCGGTGGGGAAGGTGGGCACCCTGCACCTGTCGGGCAAGGACGGGGTGTCGATCGCCCTGGACCTGGACGACGACGCGCCCCGCATCCCGGCGGACACCCTCGCCGTGGTGGCGAACCGCTCGGCGGTGGGCGAGCAGTACGTAGACCTGCAGCCGCGCGCCTCGCACGGCCCGTACCTGCTGGACGGCAGCGGCATCCCGCGTCGGAACACCCGCGTACCGCTGCCGACGACCGACCTGGTCCTCAGCCTGGACCGCCTGCTCAACTCGGTCGGCAAGAAGGACCTGCGGGTGACGGTCGACGAGTTGGGCGAGGCCTTCGCCGGAACCGGCCCGGACCTGAGCCGCCTGGTGAACTCGGGCAACGAGCTGGTGGAGTCGGCGTCGGACGCGCTGCCGGAGACGATCGCGCTGATCGAGGACTCCCGGAAGGTCCTGAAGACACAGGCCGACCAGGGCTCTTCGATCAAGTCCTTCGCACACGATCTGGCCGCCCTGTCGGCCCAGTTGAAGGCGAGCGACGGGGACCTGCGCAAGCTGATCGGCAACGCGAGACCGGCGGCACAGGAGGTCAACTCCCTGCTCAAGTCGCTCTCGCCGCGCCTGTCGGTCCTGCTGGCCAATCTGATCAGCGGCGGCCGGGTGACGCTGGCCCGGCTGCCCGGCGTGGAACAGGCCCTGGTCACCTTCCCTGCGATGGTGGCGGGCAGCTACACGGTGATCCCAGGCGACGGCACGACCCACTTCGGCCTGGTCGTGAACGCCGACGACCCGCCGGCCTGCACCCAGGGCTACGGCACGAGGCGCCGCGACCCGGCGGACACCAGCACACGCGAGGCGAACACGGACGCCCGCTGCACACTGCCGCGCGGAAGCGAGTCGTCGGTGAGGGGCGCGCAGAACGCCCCCGGCGCATCGACCTCGTACGGCGGCGCGAACCAGGCGGCGTACGTCACCCCGTACGACCCACAGACCGGCACCACCACCGGCCCGGACGGAAGGGCCCTGAAGATCGGCACGACGGGCGGCCAGCGGGCCGTGTTCGGAAAGGAGTCGTGGCAATGGCTGCTCGTTGGCCCCATGGCATGAAGCTGAAGCGACCGAGGAGGCTGACGGCCGCCCTCGTCACGGCGACCGCCCTGACCACAGCCCTGACGATCTGGCTGTCCCTGGGCCTCTACGCACAACACGAGACGGACCGGCGCCACCAGGACATCCTGTCCGCGGCCCGCCAGTCGGCACTGAACTTCACCTCGCTCGACTACCGGCACTACGACCGCGACAGCGCGAACGTCCTGGCGGGCGCGACCGGCGACTTCAAGAAGCAGTTCGCGGCACAGACGCAGCAGCTGACGCGGCTGGTCGCGACGAACAGGTCCGTCTCCGAGGGCCAGGTCCTGGAGGCGGGCATCGTCCGCTCCGACGAGGACTCGGCCCGCGTCCTGGTGGTGGCCGACAGCAAGGTGACCAACACGGCGGCGCCGAAGGGCGAGGCGCGCAACTACCGCCTGCAGCTCGACCTGGTCCACCGGGACGGCCGCTGGCTGACGTCGGACGTCGAGTTCGTCGGCTGACCGACACCACCGGCACCACCGGCACCACCGGCAAGGACATCACTCAGGAGCACGACGATGCCGAAGACAACCACCGCCCGCACCCCCGGCACCACCACCCGGCGCACGATGACGGCGGCGGCCCGCGCGGCGGCCAAGCGCGCGGAGCGCGGCCACCGCGAACCGGACCCGGCGCCCACGGCCGCCGGACGCACCGTACTCATCGACGCCCCGAAGAACGGCTGGACCGACCCGCCCGAGCCGTCGCCGGAGTCCTTCGAGTCCGAGGGGGCCGACCCGTCGGAGGAGCCTGGCACGTCCAGGCACCAAAGGCCGCTCACCGCAGTGCTCACCGCACTGCTCGCGGTCCTGCTCGCGGCGGGCCTGGTGGCGGCGGCCGTCCTGGGGTGGCAGTACCGGGACGGACACCTGACGGAGAGCGCCCGGGCCGAGGCGGTCGCGGCGGCTCGCCAGGCGGCACCGGCCGTCCTGTCGTACGACTACCGCCACCTGGACCGGGACTTCGCGAGGGCCCGCACCCATCTGACCGGGGACTTCCGCGACGAGTACGGGAAGACCACGAAGACCGTGGTCGGCCCGACCGCCGAGAAGTACCGCGGCGTGGTGAAGGCGACGGTCGCCGCCCCTGCCTCCGGCGGCTCCCCGGCCGCCTCCGTCGTCTCGGCCGCCCCGGACAAGGTCGTGATCCTCCTCTTCGTCAACCAGGTCACCGAGAGCACGCAGGTCTCGGGCTCGCGGCTGGACCTGAACCGGGTGCGGATGACGATGTCGCGGACGGACGACGGGTGGAAGGTGAGCGCGGTGGACGCACTCTGACAGGCCGCCGGGCGCTGAAGGACCGGCCCGCTCATCGCCTGGACCCGCTCATCGCCCGACAGGACGCGGAGCGGCAGACGAGTCGGGCTGTACGCCGGGTTCTGTTCCCAGGGTTCCTCGCGGAGCCCTGGGCGACGGCCATCCATCTAGGGTCGGCGTTGCCGCCGGCCTCGTGCGGTCTACCCGCGGACTCGGGCGGGCAGCCCTCGAACGTCCGCGCAGGGTCGCCCCTCTTGCGAGAAGGCGGCCCCTTCTTGACCTTGCTCCGGGTGGGGTTTACCTAGCTGCCCAGGTCGCCCTGGGCACTGGTGGTCTCTTACACCACCGTTTCACCCTTACCCAGCGCCGAAGCGCTGGGCGGTTTGCTTTCTGTGGCACTGTCCCGCGGGTCACCCCGGGTGGCCGTTAGCCATCACCCTGCCCTGTGGAGCCCGGACGTTCCTCGGGGAGGTCCACAAGGGCCTCCACGCGGCCGTCCGCCCGGCTCGTCTGCCGTGTCGACCATGTTACCGGGCGGGCATCCCTCTTCGGGCCACCGCTCGTCGCCAGCACCGATCCCGCGAGGATCAGGGCGAAGGCCGCCACGATGCCGGTGGTCAGCGGCTCGTCCAGGAACACCGCCCCCGCCGCCACCGCGACCGCCGGGTTGACGTAGGTGAAGACCGTCGCCCGCGTCGGACCCACCTCCTTGATCAGCTCCAGGAAGGCCACGAAGGCGACCGCCGTGCAGATCACGCCCAGGGCGGCCAGCGCCGTCAGGACCTCGGCCGAGGGGAGCGAGGACGGCCGGGTCAGGGCCGCCGCGGGCGCGTAGACCAGCGCGGCCAGCGCCAGGCACGGTGCCGTGAGCTGGAGGGACGGTACGTCCTTCAGCCGGCGCGCCGCGATCAAGGGGGCCGTGGCGTAGCCGAGCACCGTCAGCAGCACCTCGCCCAGCGAGCGGGCGTCGCCGCCGGTGAGGTGCGGGACGGTGAGGACCGCCACGCCGGCCAGGCCGAGGCCGAGGCCGGTCAGGCGCCGACCGCCCAGATGCTCGTCGCTGCCGAAGAAGCGGGCGAGCGCGATGCCGACGATCGGCACGCCCGCGATCAGCAGGCCTGCCGTGGAGCTGGAGAGGTGGCGTTCGGCGTCGGTCAGGGTCCACCAGGGGCCGATGATCTCTATGCAGGCGAAGGCGAGCATCGGGCGCCAGTGGCGTCGTACCGTCCGGGTCAGGCCGCCCTGCCGGATCGCGAAGGGGAGCAGGAGCGCGGCGGCCAGCGCGCATCGCGTGAACACCACCACCGACGGGGAGACCGCCCCCACCGCCACCTTGATCAGCAGATACGGGATGCCCCAGACCACGCCCATCAGGGCGAACAGAAACCAGCCACGTGCAGTCATGCGGCCGAGTGTCGGCCGGGCCCGCGTCCGCTGTCTTGAACGCTGTTGCGGTACGCCGCCGGGGTCACGCCGAGTACGCGGCGGAACCAGCGGGTGAGGTGCGCCTGGTCCGCGAAGCCGACCAGCCCCGCGACCTCCGCCGGGCGCAGGCCCGACTCCAGCAGACCGCGCGCCCGGTTCACCCGGTACTGGGCGAGCCACGCGTAGGGCGGCACCCCCATCGTCGTACGGAAGGCGCGCAGGAGCTGGTAGCGGGAGAGGCCGAGGTCCGTGGCCAGGGCGGCGAGGGAGGGCGGGGCCGTGAGCTCGTCGGCGAGGCGGTCGCGTACGGCGTGCGCGATGCCGGAAGCGCCGGGGACCGTGTCGCTCGCCGCGCGGGCCGTGGAGTGGCGGCGGGCCAGGGCGGTCAGCAGCCAGGGGATGCGGGACTCGGCCTCCAAGGGGTCGGGGCAGGCGGCGAGTTCGGTGTGCGTGAGGCGTAGGGCGGTGGCCAGTTCGGGGTCGTCGAGGAGGGGGTCGTGGAAGTGCGGGACGGCGGTGCCGAGGGTGCCGTCGGTCAGCAGTGGCGTCCCGGCGTACAGGGCCCGGTAGGCGTAGCCCTCGGTGGCCGCCGGGCGGCCCGTGTGCATCTCTCCCGGTGCCAGTACGACGATGGAGCCCGGGCCGGGACGGATCCGGCCGCCGCGGTAGTCGATGACCTCGCTGCCGCCGACGCAGACGCCGATCGTGAACTCGTCATGGGCGTGCGGGGCGTACACATGCCGGTCGAAACGTGCGGTCAGCAGATCGAGCGGGGGCCCGCCCCGGCCGAGCCGCGCCCTGGTCCACCGCGCCTGTTCACCCACATCGCACCCCCTGTCTCGTATCCGGGCAACACCTGATCCGGGTAACACCTGATCCGGGTAACACCTGGCGGTCCGGGTTCCATTTCGCCGGAGGCGTTCGCTTGCCCCTGCCGCAACGTCAACGTCAACCTCAACGTCTCTACTGATCCCATGCGGATCGGGGAACTCGCCGCCGCCGTCGGCGTCACCAGGCGCACCGTGCGGCACTACCACCACCAGGGCTGCTGCCCGAGCCCGAGCGGCGGTCGAACGGATACCGGGACTACCCGGGACCACACGCTGCGGCATGCCGTCGTGCACCCATGAGCGGGCCAACGGCGAGCTCGACGTCGCCATCGGGGCGCAGACCACCGTGACGCTCGAACTCACCGAGCACGTACGCCACTTCACCTCCCTCGGCCGCCGTCGGGACATACGCCCCGTCCGCCGCCACGCCGACGACGCCGACCGCCTCCTGAGGGAGATCAAGGCGATCAGGCAGGCGCGAAGCGCACCTTCGCCGCTCCCGGACCCGCTTGCGGATCTGCCTGGGTGAGACGGGCCCGCAGCCGCTCCCCCAGCGGCAGCCGGTCCCCGCGCCCGGCCTCGATCCGGCCGATGATCGCCGGGGACTCCAACTGCACGGTCCCGACGCCGGGTCGGCGCTCCTCGACCTCCACCACCCAGCCGTCGAACACCTCCCCCACCCGGTCCCCGAGCAGCGCCGCCTCCACGATGTCGACGCACTCACGCTCGACCGTGCCCGCGCGCCGCGTGCCCTCGGCCATCCGGGCGGGCAGCGTGTCGAGGGCGGCCGACACCCAGTCGGGGACCGTCCGACCGGCAGCGGCCGCGAGGCAGATCTCGGACGCGTACCGGTCGGCGAGGCGGCGCAGGGGTGCCGTGCAGTGGGCGTAGGGGGCGGCGACGGCGGAGTGGGTGGTGATGTCGGGCAGCGCCCCGTCCCTGAAGACCGTGTAGCCGGCGCCGCGCAGCAGCGTCGTGCACTCCTGGAGGAACGCCGCGTGGTGCGGGCGGTGCGGGTCGAGGGAGCGGACGAGCTCGGCGTACGAGACGTGGTGCGGCCACTCGATGTGCAGGGCGTGTGCGGTACGGCGCAGTCGGCCGACCGCGCCGTCGGGGGCGGCGGGGAGGGTGCGCAGGATGCCGGTGCCGTGGGCCAGCATCAGGTCGGCGGCGGCCATTCCGGTCAGCAGGGAGAGCTGGGCGTTCCAGCCGTCGGCGGGCAGGGGTGCGCGGTAGGCGAGTTCGTAGGTGTGGTCACGGTCGCGCTCGACGATCTCCTGCTCGGGGACGCGCAGCGAGATCCCGCCCCGCTCCACCTCCAGCCGCTCCCGCAGCTCCCCGACCTCCTTCAGCAGCGACAGCGGTTCCTCGGCGGTCCCTGCGTCGATCCGCTGCTGCACCCCCGCGTAGTCCAGCTTGGCCCGGCTGCGGACGAGGGCGCGGCGGACGTCGACGGCGAGGGTACGGCCGTCCCCGTCGAGGTCGATCGTCCACAGCACGGCCAGCCGGTCCTGGTCCGGGAGCAGGCTCGCCGCGCCCTCGCTCAGCAGCTCGGGGTGGAGCGGGACCCGCTCGTCGGGGAAGTAGAGGGTGGTCACCCGCCGGTGCGCCTCCCGGTCGAGCGCGCCCGACGATACGACGAAGGCGGCGACGTCCGCGATGGCGTACCGGACGCGGTATCCGGCGCCCTGCCGGGACAGGTGAATCGCCTGGTCGAGGTCGGTGGAGGCGGGAGGGTCGACCGTGAAGAAGGGGATGTCGGTGGCGTCGTAGGAGCCGGAGGCGCCGTGGGAGCCGGAGGCGCCGTGGGAGCCGGAGGCGCCGTGGGAGTCGGAGGCGTCGTGGGAGTCGGAGGCCACATAGGGAGGGAGGACGGGAGCCTTCGCGGCCCGCTCGGCCTCGGCGAGCACCTCGGGCGGGAAGCCTCCCGAGACGCCGAGTTCGTTACGCAGCGCGGTGAGGGCGGCCCGGAGGGGGGCCTCGGGGGCGCCGGTCACGCGGATGTGGCGGCGGGGCATACGACGAGCGTAGGGCCGGGGTGTTCCGGTGGCACGCCGTACGCTGTGGCGGAGTTCGATCTAAGGAGTACGTGTGCTTGTCCTGCTGCCGCCTTCCGAAGGCAAGGCCTCGTCCGGTCGGGGTGCGCCGCTGAAGCTGGAGTCGCTGTCCTCGCCGGGGCTGAGCGAGGCCCGGGAGGCCGTGCTGACTGAACTGGTCGAGCTGTGCACGGGCGACGAGGACAAGGCACGCGACGTACTCGGGCTGAGCGAGGGGCTGCGGGGCGAGGTCGCCAAGAACGCCGAGCTGCGGACGGCGGGGGCGCGGCCCGCCGGGGAGATCTACACCGGGGTGCTGTACGACGCCCTCGACCTGGCGTCGCTGGACACGGCGGCGAAGCGGCGGGCGGCCCGGTCGCTGCTCGTCTTCTCCGGGCTGTGGGGTGCCGTCAGGGTCACCGACAAGATCCCCTCCTACCGCTGCTCGATGGGCGTGAAGCTCCCCGGCCTCGGCGCGCTCGGCACGCACTGGCGGGCGCCGATGGCGGACGTGCTGCCGGAGGCGGCCGGGGATGGGCTGGTGCTGGATCTGCGGTCGTCGGCGTACACGGCGGCGTGGAAGCCGAAGGGCGAGGTGGCCGGGCGGACGGCGTCGGTACGGGTGCTGCACGCGCCGACCCGGAAGGTCGTCAGCCACTTCAACAAGGCGACGAAGGGGCGAATCGTGCGGAGCCTGCTGGCGGAGGGCGCCGCGCCGAAAAACCCGGCCGAGCTGGTGGAGGCGCTGCGGGACCTCGGGTACGAGGTGGAGGTCGAGGCGCCCGTGAAGGGCGGGAAGGCCTGGACGCTGGATGTGCTGGTGACGGAGATCCACTGAGCCCGGTCCTGCACCGACCGCATCCTGCCGCGACTGCCGCATCCCGCCGCATCCCGTCGCATCGGGATTGCAACATGCGCAACGACCTTTGCGCAGTGTGCTCACCCTGGGCAGGATGAGGCCCATGACGTCAGTCCTGGATCTCGCGCCCGTCGTCCCCGTCGTGGTGGTCGACGACCCCTCCGACGCCGTACCGCTGGCCCGGGCGCTGGTCGAGGGCGGGCTGCCCGCGATCGAGGTGACGTTGCGGACGCCGGCCGCGCCGGCGGCGATCCGGGCGATCGCGGAGGCCGTGCCGGGCGCGGTGGTCGGGGCCGGCACGGTGATCACGCCGGAGCAGGTGACGGACGCGGTCACGGCGGGGGCGCGCTTTCTGGTGAGCCCCGGCTGGACGGACGTACTGCTGGCGGCGATGCGCGCGTCCGGGGTGCCGTATCTGCCGGGGGTGTCGACCACGTCCGAGGTGGTGGCGCTGCTGGAGCGCGGGGTGCGGGAGATGAAGTTCTTCCCGGCGGAGGCGGCGGGCGGCACGGCGTACCTGAAGTCGCTGTACGGCCCGCTCCCGCAGGCCCGTTTCTGCCCGACGGGCGGGATCGGCCCGGCGTCGGCCCCCGACTACCTCGCCCTCCCCAACGTCGGCTGCGTGGGCGGCAGTTGGATGCTTCCGGCGGACGCGGTGGCGGCGCGGGACTGGGGGCGCATCGAGGCGCTGGCGCGGGAGGCGGCCGGGCTCAAGGGCTCAGGAACGCAGGGGTCGGGAACACAGGGCTCAGGCGCGCGGGGGTCAGGCGCGCGGGGGTCAGGCGCGCGGGGGTCAGGCGCGCGGGACTCAGGAACGCAGGGGTCAGGAACGCAGGGGTCAGGAACGCAGGGGTCAGGCGCGCGGGGGTCAGGCGCGCAGGTGTGAGGTGTCGTTGACGAGGCGGACGCTGGCGTTGCCGTCGGCGTAGTACGCGATCGCCGAGAGGGAGGCCGCCGAGAGTTCCATGCGGAACAGGGACTCGGGCGGGGCGCCCAGGGCGAGGCGTACGAACGTCTTGATCGGGGTGACGTGCGTGACGAGGAGGACCGTACGGCCGGCGTACGCCGCGACCAGCTTGTCGCGGGTGGCGGCGATACGGGTCGCCGTCGCGGCGAAGCTCTCGCCGTCGCCGGTGGGGCGGGCCTCGGGGTCGGCGAGCCAGGCGGTGAGGTCGTCGGGGTGGCGTTCGCGGACCTCGCCGAAGGTGAGGCCCTCCCAGGCGCCGAAATCGGTCTCGCGCAGGCCGTCGTCGATGCTCACGTCGAGTCCGAGGTGGGCGGCGACGATACCGGCGGTCTCCCGGGTGCGGGTCAGCGGCGACGCCACGACGGCCTGGATGGTACCGCGCCGGGCGAGCGCGGCCCCGGCCCGCTCGGCCTGCTCCCGGCCGACGTCGGAGAGGGACGGATCGCTGCCGCCGCTTCCCGAGAAGCGCTTCTGCGGCGTGAGCGGCGTCTCCCCGTGCCGCAACAGCACGAAGGTGGCCGGCGCCCCCATGTCGGCGGGGCCCCAGCCGGTCCCCACCGTGGCCACGCTCCGCGCGGCCCTGACATCGGCCTCGGCCTTCGCGGCTGCGCCACCAGAAGGAGCGGAGGCGGCGGAGGGATCGCCGGCCGCACGCCCCTCCGCCAGCGCCGCCCGCGCTCGCGCCGCACCCGCGGCAGCGTCTCCCGGCGGGCCCGACGGCTCATGCTCGGCCGCAGCCCGCGCGGCCTTCGCAGAGCGAGCGGCCTGTGCGTCAGCCGCCTGAAGCTCCGCCGTGGAAGCCGACGCCGACCACTGTTCCCCCCGCTTCCCGGCATCCATCGCCTCGTTGGCCAGCCGGTCCGCGTGCTTGTTCTGCTCCCGGGGGATCCACTCGTACGTCACCTGAGGAGCCGGAAAGACCCGCGCCGCCTCGAAGGCCAGCGGCTTCATGTCGGGGTGCTTGATCTTCCAGCGGCCCGACATCTGCTCGATGACCAGCTTGGAGTCCATACGGACATGGACGGTGGCCGCGGGGTCGAGTTCGTGCGCGGCGCGCAGGCCCGCCACCAGGCCCCGGTACTCGGCGACGTTGTTCGTGGCGACGCCGATGTACTCGGCCGCCTCGGCCAGCGTCTGCCCCGTGGTCGCGTCGATGACGACCGCACCGTAGCCCGCGGGCCCCGGGTTGCCCCGTGACCCGCCGTCGGCCTCGACGATGAACTCCCGCACGACCAGCGCCCCTTACCGAAAACCCGCTACCGCAGCCGTTACCTCAGCCGCTACCCGCCTACAGCCCCGACTCCGCCGTACGCACCAGAATCCGGCGGCAGTTCTCACAGCGCACCACCGTGTCCGGCGCCGCCTGGCGGATCTCGCTGAGCTCGGTGATGGCGAGCTCCTGGCGGCAGCCCTGGCAGGTGCGCTGGTACAGCTTGGCCGCGCCGATGCCGCCCTGCTGCTGGCGCAGCTTGTCGTAGAGCTTGAGGAGGTCGGCCGGGACGGCGGCCGCGATGACCTCGCGCTCCTTCGTCACCGTCGCCACCTCGCCGTCGATCTCCTCGAACGCGGCGTCCCGGCGGCCGATCGCGTCGTCGATCTTCGACTGCACGGAGCCGACCCGCTCGGTCAGCTCCGTGACCCGCTCCTGCGCGGACTCACGGCGCTCCATGACCTCCAGGACGATGTCCTCCAGGTCGCCCTGGCGCTTGGCGAGGGATGCGATCTCGTGCTGGAGGTTCTCCAGGTCCTTCGGCGAGGTGATGGCGCCGGAGTCCAGGCGCTGCTGGTCGCGGGCGGCGCGCTGGCGCACCTGGTCCACGTCCTGCTCGGCCTTGGTCTGGTCGCGGGCAGTGTCGCTCTCCTCGGTCTGCGCGGCCACGAGCAGGTCGCGCAGCTGCGTGTGGTCCTTGGTGAGCGACTCGATCTCGGCGTGCTCGGGCAGGGACTTCCGCTTGTGCGCAAGCTGCTGCAGGCGGACGTCCAGGGCCTGGACGTCGAGGAGTCGGATCTGGTCGGCCGGCGCGGCGTTCAGTTGGGGGCTCCAGTAGTACTAGTGGGCGGGTTGGACGCCGCGTGGGCGGTCCAGGGGTCGGTGACCGTCTTGGAGACATGGACCCGCAGGTCCCAGCCATGGCGGTCGGAGATCTCGTCGAGCTGGGCGGCGGCCAGCTCGCACCAGGGCCATTCGGTGGCCCAGTGCGCCGCGTCGAGCAGCGCGAGATGTCTGGGGGCCACAGCCGCCGTGAATTCTGCGGCCGGGTGGTGGCGCAGGTCCGCGGTGAGGAAGGCGTCGACGCCGGCGGCGCGCACCTGGTCGAAGAGGCTGTCGCCGGAGCCGCCGCTGACCGCGATCGTACGGACCGTCGCCTCGGGGTCGCCGGCCACGCGGATGCCCTGCGCGGTGGCGGGCAGCCGCTCGGCGGCGCGGGCGGCGAGTTCACGGACGGTCAGCGGGTGGTCGAGCTCGCAGACACGGCCGAGGCCCCGGCGGCCGTCCGGGTCGGCCGGGTCGGGCACCAGCGGTCGTACGACACGCAGGTCCAGCGCACCGGCCAGCGCGTCGCTGACTCCCGGGTCGGCGGTGTCGGCGTTGGTGTGCGCCACGTGCAGCGCGATGTCGTTCTTGATCAGCGTGTGGACGACCCGGCCCTTGAAGGTGGAGGCGGCGACCGTCGTCGTACCGCGCAGGTAGAGCGGGTGGTGGGTGACCAGCAGGTCGGCGCCCAGCTTCACCGCCTCGTCCACGATCTCCTGGACCGGGTCGACGGCGAACAGGACCCGGGAGACCTCCTGGTCGGGGTCGCCCACGACGGTGCCGACCGCGTCCCAGGACTCGGCCCGCTCGGCGGGCCACAGGTTCTCCAGCGCGGCGATGACTTCAGACAGACGGGGCACGAAGGCAAGGCTACCTGGCCCTTCTTTGCGCCTAAACCGGCGCCGCTCTCGCGGACGTGGCTGCTCGCCGTCGTGGCTCCTCAATTATTGGTTGCGGTGATCTTCGCGAGAGTTACGTCGCCGTCCGCCGACCCGGCTCGCGCGCCCGCCCCAGCACAGACACCCCTATTTCCTCAGGCGAATCGTTCCTCGGCCACCCCTTTGTGTGAAGGGAAACGTCGCCGATCCCACGTCTGTGCGTGCGAAAACTAGCTTCGTAACCGGAGGTGACCGGACCATGACGGCCTGTGCGATCGAGCCCGCGGCGGAGCACGAGGACGGCGACGCGTCTCGACCGGAATGCACCATCACGGTGGACGGCTCCTACGCCGCCCGCCTCGCGCCGGCCGGCGACTGCTGGTTCCCGGAGCGCTGGACCCTGGACGGCCCCGAGCCCTACGCCGTGCCGCTCCCCGCCCACCAGCCGGAGGAGCCCGGCACCGAGGTGCAGCCCATGGGCGACGGGCGGGTCCTCATCCGCCGCCGCACCGACGGACGGCACATCTTCTCGCTGCTCTACCCGACCGGACCCGGCACCGGTGAGCTGCTGCTGGGTGCGGTCCAGTGCCCGGAAGAGGGGACCCGGCTGCGGATGCTGCCCCCGACGCCGGGCGGCGACGAGGCGTACGCCCTCGCGGTGGGTCGGCGCTCCAGCGTGGTGTGGCAGGTGGCGGGGGGTGCCTTCGGGCCCGAGCAGGTCGCGGAGGTTCCCGGTCGCTGCTCGGGTGGGGTGTGGCTGGACCGGGGCGGGCGGATGCTGGCCCTCGACCGGGAGTCGGGGGGCCGTACGAAGGCCGTCGTGGTCGATCTGGCACGGGGCGGCGAGGTGTCGCCGTTGCTGCAGATCGCGGACGCCAGCGACGACCGCGTACTGCTGGCCGACCCGGACAGCGGGCTGCTGCTGATCCGCTCGGACGCGCCGTCGCCCGGGCAGGAACGGTTGGGCTGGGGGGTGCTGGGCAGCACGCTGCCGGTGCGTTTCCCGGAGTGTCTGCGGATGCCGGAGTGCGCGGTGACGCCGTTCGCGATCCAGCCGGGGCAGGTGCTGACGCCGGAGAGCTGCGGGGTCGCGCTGCGCATCGACGGGCCGGTGGGGAGCTGGGTCGGTGTGTGGCGGCCCGCCGAACGGCAGGTGCGTCATCTCGCGGCGCCCGAGGGGTGGTTGACGGGGGCGGGGTTGTGGACTCGGGACGGGGTGCTTCAACTGCCCTATGCCACGCGGGAGGTACGGTGTGGGGTTGCTCGGGTGGAGGCGCCCTCGGCGGAGGCCGAACAGGTGCCGGAACCGGATGCGAGACCTGAATCGTCGGCAGGCGAGCCGGCGGAAACGGAGCCTCCGGATCCCGTCGTGTCCCGCCCTGTGCCGTTGCAGCAAGCCCCGTTGGGGAATCTTGTAACGAAGTAGTGCCGGTTGGCGTGGCCGCCTGGATTCGGCCGGTAGGGCGCCGGTTAAACTCGCCCGGCTGTTTGAAAGATCATGTCGACGGGGTGAGCTTTACCGATGAGCAACGCCAGCACGACCCAGCCGTCGTCCGACGTCCAGGAGGCCGCCGGCCACGGCAGGCACCGGGGCCCGGTCTCGGCCCACGACAGCGAGACGGCCCCTCGCGGCCGTCACCGCAAGCAGGTCGAGGAGTCCGAGAAGGCAGCCTGACGCCGCGCGCGAGCAACGGTATGCGGCCCTGTTCCTCCTGGAGGAGCAGGGCCGTTCCCGTGTCCGGCGGATTCGCCGTCGCGCCGTCTGGCCGTCCGCCGTCTAATCGTCCCGATGCCCTCCGGTCCAGCCTCGTTTCAGGCCGAGCACCTCGGCCGCCCCGAAGGTCTCCCCCGACGGCCGCTCCGCGTAGTGCGCGGTGAGCAGCGCGTCGAGCTCGTCGTAGGTGAAGGCATCCTGCTTGCTGTCGAACTGGGCGGCGACCCGCGGCCGTTCGACGACGGCGACCATGCCGCCGTGGACGACGAGCAGTTGGCCGTTGATCCGGGCGGCGGCCGGGGAGGCCAGGTAGCCGACCAGTGGGGCGACATGCTCGGGGGCGAGCGGGTCGAGGCTGTCCGGTGGCTGTTCGAGGCCGGCGAAGACGTCCTCGGTCATCCGGGTGCGGGCGCGCGGGCAGATGACGTTGGCGGTCACGCCGTATTTGGCGAGGGCGAGGGCGGTGGAGGTGGTGAGCCCGACGATTCCGCCCTTGGCCGCCGCGTAGTTGGGCTGTCCGGCGGAACCGGCGAGGAACGCCTCGGAGGAGGTGTTCACGATCCGCCCGTACACCGGTCCCCCCGCTGCCTTGGACCGCTCCCGCCAGTGCGCGGCGGCGAAGCGGGTGGTGTTGAAGTGGCCCTTGAGGTGAACCCGGATCACCGAGTCCCACTCCTCCTCCGTCATGGAGAAGACCATGCGGTCGCGCAGGATGCCCGCGTTGTTGACCAGGATGTCCAGCTTGCCGTACTCGCCGATAGCCAACTCGACCAGTGCGGCGGCCTGTTGGTGGTCGGCGACGTCCCCGGTGTGGGCGAGTGCCCGGCCGCCCGCGGCGCGGATCTCGGCGGCGACCTGTTCGGCGGGGCCGGTGGAGGCCTCGCCGGAGCCGTCCCGGCCGGGCTGTCCGTAGTCGTTGACGACGACGGCCGCGCCGAGCCGGCCGAGCTCCAGTGCCTCGGCCCGGCCCAGACCGCGTCCGGCGCCGGTGACGATCGCGGACAGGCCTTCGAGTGGCAGTGACATCAACGCCCCTTCGCAGCGGGTGGGTTCAGATCTCGATGCACGTACGCAGCGCGGTGCCCGTGCGCATCTGGTCCAGGGCCTCGTTGATCTCGCTCAGCGGCACCCGGTGGGTGATCAGGCCGGCCAGGTCGATGCGGCCCGCGCGCCAGAGGGCGATCGTCCGCTCGTAGGAGCGCAGGACGTCGCCGCCGCCGTACATGGACGGCAGGATCCGCTTCTCGTCGAAGAACAGCTCGAACATGTTGAGCTGGAGGAAGTCGTCCATGGCGCCCGCGCCCACGATGACGAGGGTGCCGCCGCGGCGGGTGTTCTCGTACGCCGTGCGGGCGGTGGCCGACCTGCCGACGACCTCGAAGACATAGTCGAAGCCCTCGCCCGCGGTGACCTGCTGTTTGGCGTCGGGCAGTTCGTCCGGCGAGACGGCTTTGGTGGCCCCGAACCTGAGCGCGGACTCGCGGCGCGAGGCGACCGGGTCGACGGCGACTATCTCGGCGGCGCCCTTGAGCCGGGCACCCTGGATCGCGGAGATGCCCACGCCCCCGCAGCCGATGACGGCGACCGACGAACCGGCCTCCAGATCGGCGGTGTTGAGGGCGGCGCCGAGTCCGGTCGTCACCCCGCAGCCGATGAGGGCGGCGATGTCGAAGGGGACGTCGTCGGGGATGGGCACCGCGCAGCCGGCGTCGACGACGACCTCCTCGGCGAAGGTGCCGGTGCCGGCGAAGCCGAAGACATCACCGCCGGGGCGCTTGAAGTTCGGGGTGCCGGCGTTCATGAACCCGGCCAGGCACAGTTCGGTCTGGCCGCGCTTGCAGGCGGGGCAGGCACCGCAGGCGGGGAGCCAGCAGACGACGACCCGGTCGCCGGGCTTCAGGTTCCGTACGCCTTCCCCGACTTCGAGGATCTCGCCCGCGCCCTCGTGACCGGGCACGAACGGCGCCGGCTGCGGGAGCACCCCCGCCATCGCGGACAGGTCCGAGTGGCACAGCCCGGTCGCCCGCACCCGGACCCTCACCCGGCCGGGACCGAAGCCCACCGCCTCGACGTCGTCGAGCATTTCGAGCTTGTCCTGGCCGGTCTCGTGCAGTACGGCTGCGCGCATGGTGCGGACTCCCCTCATACGACGTGCTGGCCTGATACGGCGTGCTGGACTCAGGTGTGTTCGACGACGGTGTCGGCGAGGACGGGCGCGTCCTCCCGCTCGACCGCGCTCACGGCGACCCGCACCGTGCCCTCGCCGGGCCACATGCGGATGCGCAGGGTCTCCCCCGGGTACACGACCCCGGCGAACCGGGTGACGTACGAGCGCACCCGGGTCACGTCCCCGCCGAGCAGCGTGTCGACGACCGCCTTGAGCGTGATGCCGTAGGTGCACAGGCCGTGCAGGATGGGCCGTTCGAATCCGGCGACCTTGGCGAACTCCGGGTCGGCGTGCAGGGGGTTCCAGTCGCCGGAGAGGCGGTAGAGGAGGGCCTGGTCCTCGCGGACGGGCCGCTCGACGGTGCGGGCGGGCTCGCCGACCGGCGGTTCGAGACGGGCCGAGGGGCCTCGGTCGCCGCCCCAGCCGCCTTCTCCGCGGACGAAGATCTGGGCGTCGTTGGTCCACAACGGGCCCTCGTCGTCGGCGACTTCGGTACGCAGCACGAGGACGGCCGCCTTGCCCTTGTCGTACACGGCGGCGAGCCGGTTGACCGCGGTGGCCGTGCCCGTCGCCGGGATGGGCCGGTGGATCACCAGGCTCTGGCCGCCGTGCAGGACGCGGGCGAGGTCGACCTCGATGCCGGGCATGGACAGCCCGCTGATCACTCCGGGCGAGCCGGCCCCCGCGACGGTGGCGAAGCTCGGCAGGACGTGCAGCCGGGACTCCAGGGTGTAGCGCAGTTCGTCGGGGTCGGTGGCCGGGCTGCCCTTGTCGGGATTCGCGCCGGCGCCGATGCCGAGGTGGTAGAGCTGGACGTCCCTGGAGTCCCAGGAGATCTCACCGCTGCGTGGCTCGGCGGCGAGGGCCTTGGCTGCGTCGATGGGCATACGGCTCCTGACGGTGACGGAGTACGGGGCGCGGTACGGGCGGCGGAGTGGAGTACGGGGTGGGGGCGAGGTACCTGGCAGTGGCGGACGCAAGACCCCGGTACGGCCGTCCGCACCGTCGGCCGCACCGAGGTCGTCACGGGCCGTTCTAGAACGCGTTCCAGTCCGGCGCCCTCTGTATAGCCGAGGGCACCACACTTGTGAAGCCTCCTGACGCCGCATCAGATCGGTTCGCTGGATCGGGGCGGCGGCTTCCGCGCGAGCGCCGTCGCGCCGACGTGATCGCGACGGGGGCGCGGCTCGAAAACCGGTTCCCGCCGGGGCCGCGCCACCTGGCTCTCGCCAGGCCGGTTCCCCATACGCTGGCCCCGTGAACGAAATGCCGCGGGACCACCGGCCCGCGAAGTCCATCAGGGTTCTGCTCGCCGGGGACCAGGGCATGACGCACGGGGCGCTTGCCTTACTGCTCGGGATGGAGCCGGACATCTCGGTCGTGGCACAGGTGCCGGCCGGGGACGCGATCGTGGACGCCGCCCTCACGCACCGCCCCGACGTCGCCCTCCTCGACATCGAACTCCCGGGCATGAGCGGCCTCGACGCCGCGGCCGAGCTGCGCGACCAGGCGCCCGACTGCCGGGTACTGCTCCTGACCACCCACGCCCGCCCCGGCCACCTCCACCGTGCCATGGACGCGGGCGCCGCCGGTTTCCTGGTGAAGGACGCCCCCGTGGAGGAGCTGGCGGCCTCGATCCGCCGGGTCCTGACCGGCGAGACGGTGATCGACCCGGCCTTCGCCGCGACGGCCCGCAACGCCACCCCCAATCCACTGAGCCCCCAGGAGTGCGACGTCCTCAAGGCGGCGGCCGACGGCACGGCACCGGTCGACATCGCCACCCGTCTGAACCTCCCCGAGCCAACGGTCCACGCCTGCCTCACCTCCGCCACCGCCAAGACCGGGGCCGGCAACCACATGGAGGCCCTGCGGGAGGCCCGGCGGCAGGGTTGGCTGTGAACGCTCACCCGCGCAGACGCAACTCCGCCATGTACATGGGCTGTATCTCTATGCACTCACCTCGGGAGAACCGGGCGGACACCACACAGACAAAGGCGAACCGGCTTCCGATGCGCCGGCTCCCCACCATGGTCGAAAGCCGCCGCAGCGAGATCTTGATCAGGTCACCGAAGAGGTATTCAGCCGCCACATAGGTGCCGTAGGTGGTGAATCCTGCGCACAGTATGCGCCGATGATATCTGCCGCCCTGTCCGCGGTGATATGTGGCGATGACGAGGCCGCAGTCCCTGCCCGGATAACCGTTCACGATGCCCGGTGTGAATGATTCGACGGAGAACGGCTGACCGTTCTGCAGATCTATCCGCAGCGTGTCGTCGATGTCGTCGAAGACGAAGTCGGCCATCTCATGGTGAAGTGCCAGATCCTCCAGCATCGCGCGCGCAGCCTCGTTCTTGGCCGGCCCTCCGAGGATGACCAGGTCTCGATCGAGCCGGTTCCGAATGAAGCCGCTGAGATGGATGAAGACGTCCTTGCGGGGATAGAGCGAGGCCAGGACCCCGGCACAACTCGCCACCGCCCGCACCTGACCGTACCCCGTGAGAGGACGGCTGGCGGGAGCACCGTGAATGGCCTCGGTCACCGCCGACGTGGTCAGGACGAGGTCGATCGGAGACGCGCGGGTGAACTGCAGAATGTGCCGGCCTCTGCCGAATCGCTGCACCCAGTACCACACCGCGGCAATGACGGGCAGCACTCCTATGACGGACATGATGGTGCTGAAAACGATCATTCGCGGCCTGCCGCATGCGTCCTGGAAAGACCCACGGCGGCCGCAATCTCATCGAGGATCTCCGGTGTCCGGGCGACGATGAGATCGTACTCCAGCGGCATCTGGTCGGCTCCGTAGGAAGTACTGGGAATGGCACACACCGAGCATCCGGCCTCCTCGGCGACCAGGGAAGCAGCTGCGAAGTCCCAGTACATCAGCCCGTATTCAAAGAATGCGGACCACGATCCGCCGGCCACCCGGCAGATATCGATCGAGGCCGCCCCGGTCTGACGGGTGATCCACCCACCCGAATACAGCTCGAAGAGCGCATCCGACATACGCCGGGCCACCGCCGAACCGTTCTTGGGGACGCCGAAGGAGACAATCTTCTGACTCTCCCTCACCCGCTGCCACTCGTCGCCCTGCACAGCGAGGACCCTGTCGTTGCGGAAGGCTCCCCGGCGCTGGACCGCTTTGTAGAGGACGCCCGTCCTGGGAAGATAGACGGCGCCTGCCAGTGACTTGAGGTTCGCCGCATCGACCAGTGAAACCGAAATGGCGAAGTCATCGGTGCCGGCAACGGCGTTGAGGGTGCCGTCGATCGGGTCTACGATCCAGCAGTGACCGGAGCGCCCGAAATAGTCCTCGGGGCGCTCCTCCGACATGATCGGAACATCCGCGATTGATGTGAGAGCTCTACGGAGGAGCTCATCGGTCCGCTGGTCCAGGTCGGTCTGCACGTTGGGGCCGGCACGGGTGACTTTCACCGGTTCCAGTGCGGCACTCCGGAAGCGGTGCAACGCCCTGCCAAGTTCAGCGTCGATCCATGACAGATCCATGTGGCACCACTCATTCAGACTCGGCGAAGATTACGGCAGACCCAGCAGGATCTGAATCCAGCTCCTGGAGAAGCTGCTCGTTTACCCATTTGTACGTCAGTCGAATTCCGTGTTCCAGCGAAGTGGTCGCCCGCCAGCCTAACTCGCCAAGAGCACGCTCCGTGTCAGGAACTCGCGAATGAACACCGGATGGCGCGGTCACGTCGAAGGAAAGGTCTATCTGAATTCCCGCGACGGATCCCACGAGGAGTGCGAGATCCTCGACGGAAACCAACTCCAGACTGGCGAGGTTTACCGGCGCGTCATATTCCGAGCGAGCCAGGGACAGCAGGCCCGAGACGCAGTCGTCGATGTAGAGGAAGCTCCTGGTCTGAGTTCCGTCCCCATTGACGCAGATGCCGGTGCGCCCCTGTAAGGAGGCGAGCGCGACCTTGCGGCAGAGCGCGGCAGGAGCCTTCTCCCTGCCGTCGTTCCATGCCCCGTACGGGCCATAGACGTTGAACAGACGCGCCACCCTGATGTTCGGGATCAGCCCGGCCGCATAGCTGCACAGGTGCTCCGAGAAGAGCTTCTCCCACCCGTATCCGCCTTCCGGATCCACGGGCTGCACACGACTCTCCACCAGCGGTTCCGCGTCCGGGCCCTGAAGGGATCTGGGGTAGATACAGGCCGAGGACGCGAAGACGAACGTCGACACATGCGCATAGGTCGCCGCACGCAACAAATTGACGGTCATCGCGGCCGAGGACGCGCAGCTGAAATCGTGTCGGCTTATGTAGTCTATGCCGCCCATGTCGGAAGCGAGATGGAAGACCATGTCCACATCCCGCATCAGAAGGCGGCACAACTCCGGATCGCGGAGATCACCGATGCGATTGTCGGCGTCCCATGACTGCCACCACTTTTCCTGTCGCTTGATGTCGACGCACCTGACCTCATGCCCAAGATCCAGGAGCGCTTTCGTCAAATAACCCCCGATGAAACCACCGGCGCCGGTGACAAGAACGCGACTGACCACTGGCTCCCCCCTTCGGCCAGAAACAGGACTCGACTCCTGCCGATCAAGGTTGTTGAGACCAATGACCACAAGCAGAAGTCGCGCTACCGTTTCCTCTTCCCCGGTCGGCATCCATATACGCCCGCGAACACGCCATGCTGCCGTCCCGGACCGCTCTGCCGAGGCCCTTCAGCAACTACAAGACCGACTGTCGGCGGAACAACGCCGTCCACAGAAAGCTTTCCCCGAACCACGGTGAATCGGTCGGTTCATCCTGCATACGCCGGAGTTCGATCTCCGTCAGGTCCGAGAAGATCCGGCGCAGGGACTCGGGGGTGTAGGCGAGTCCGCCGTGCAGACGGGCGGAGCCGTAGAACTCGGCGTCGGAGAGCTCCGACCCCATGCCCCCGGCCACGAAGCAGGCGAGGGCGAAGTGGCCGTCGGGGGCCAGGGATCGGTCGAGCAGGGACAGATAGCTGATGCGGCGGTGTGGGGGCAGGTGGTGGAAGCAGCCCGAGTCGTAGATCAGGTCGTAGGGGCCGGCGAGTTCGGTACCGGCGAGCCTGAAGGCGTCACCGCAGCGGAAGTTGACCGTCACGCCCGCCTTGCGGGCCCGCTCCCCGGCCCAGGCCATGGCGGACGGCGACAGGTCCACCGCGTCCACCTCGAAGCCCCGCTCGGCGAGGTACAGGGCGTTGCGGCCGGGGCCGCAGCCCAGGTCGAGGGCTCGGCCGCCGGTGACGAGACCGCGGTCCAGGTAGGAGACCAGGTTCTCGTCGGGCTTGTCCGCGAAGAACGGCACGGGCTTGGAGCGGTCGGTGTAGAACTCGTCCCACCAGTCGGCGGCGCCGGTTGTCCAGCGGTCCGCCTCCTGCCCGAACATGCCGTCCAGGAGCCGCAGTACATCGTCCACCGAGCGAATGTGCCGGTCCATCCGGTCCCCCTTTCCGGTGCGGCGATCGTATGCCGGAGCTGCCTGAACGCCCAGGTCAGCGAGGGCAGGAGGGGCCCGGACAGACGCCGTCGACGGCCGTGTGCGGAGTGGGGGCGATGGACTTGGAGGCAGCCACCACAGGGGTGGGCGAAATCCCGGGAGCGCCTGCCCCACGGCCGTCAGAGCGGCGTTCTCCGCGACGCCGACCGGGTTTTGTTCACCTGCCCTCTACTTCGTCACCTCCGCCGACTTGTACTCCGTCCCCTCCGGCGCCAGGCACACGAACCAGTTCGTCGGCGATCCATCCGCCGGGCGGATCACCTGCTCGTCGGTGTTGATGTCGTATCCCTTGGGCACCCTGCGAACCTCGGTCGCCGTGCCGTCCGCCCAGGTGCAGCTGACACGCTGGGCGGACGTGGCGACCTGACCGATGACCAGGCGGTGAGGGGCGACGACATTCGGGTCCAGGGGGAGCGAGGCATGCTCGATGTCCTTGTCCGACAGAGTGTCCCCCTCGGCGAACGTGCCCAGCATCGTCACCGACTGCTCATGGTCCCCAACGTTGCGCCACACGAAGAACGAGCTCTTGCCGACCAGATCGGAGGACTGCTTCGTGTCCGCGGGCCGCTCACCATACGAGTAGTGACCCATCGCCGCCCATTGGCCCGCCGCCTCCGCCTCGTCGCGCGGCGCCGGCCACACGTCGATGACGACGGCCCACTCCTTGCCGTGGTCCACTCCGGTCGCCAGGGTGGTCCGCTGGGCTGTGTAAAGGTCTCGCTGCTCCTCCGTCGGCGACTGTGTGGCCGCCGGTGGCGTCGGCCGTCCGTCCCTTCCCTGCAGCCCGGCCACCGCAAGGCCACCGGTCGCCCCGGCCAGCACCAGAGCTGTCGCCGCGGTCACCGCCCACCGCCGTGCTCTGCGCCGCCGTCCGCCGCGCATCACCGCCTGGTAGGGGGCTATGCCGATCTCGACCTCGTCCGCGGCGTCGGCCAGCAGGAGGGCGATGTCCGTGTTGGTCATGTCGTGGCTGGTCATGCCGTGGTTCGTCTCCCGGTCCGCGCTCATCGACTCCGCCCTCCCTGCGTCACCATCTCGGCCAGTCCCGGTATGGCGCGGAGTTTCGCGATCCCCTTGGCCGCGTTGCTCTTCACCGCGCCGACGGAACAGCCCATCGCCTCCGCCGTCTGTGTCTCGGTCAGGTCCTCCCAGTACCGCAGGACCACCGCCTCCCGCTGCCGTGGCGGCAGTTGGGCCAGCGCCGGCAGCAGGGCGCCCCGGTCCTCGGCCTGGGCGATGCGGTCGCCGGTGTCCGGTACCTCGCGCAGCAGGCCGGAGTCGTCCTTCGGTGCGAGGAACTCCCTGAGCCGTTTTCGGTGTTTACGTGCGTGCGCGTTGATCATCACGCGCCGGACATAGGCCTCCGGGTCATCGGCCGAACCGACTCTGCGCCAGGCCACATAGACCTGTTCGAGCGTCGACTGGACCAGATCCTCCGCGGCGTGCTGCTCCCCCGTGAGGAGAAATGCCGTCCGCATCAGCCGCGGCCAGCGGCCGATGACAAAGCTCTGGAACTCCGAGTCCCGAGCCGCCTTGCGATCCCCCATGGGCACCTCCTTGATATTCAAAGGAGTCCATGGACCGCCCGGACCGTTGCCTCAAGCGCAGAGGTTTCTTCCGCCTCAGGCCGCGGAGCCCTTCCTCGGCAGCCACACCAGCATCAGCGCCGCCCCCACCAGCAGCACCACCGCCGACGTACGGAACACCAGCGCGTACCCCTCGGTCAGTGCCTGCGGCGTCTCCGCCGCCAACCCCGGCTTCCCGCTCCCCGCCGACCGCGCCGCCGCGATCGTGGACATCACCGCGAGCCCCAGCGAACCGCCCATCGTGCGGGAGGTGTTGACCAGCCCCGACACCAGCCCGGCCTCGCCCGGCCGCGCCCCGGACGTCGCCAGCGCCGCGAGCGGCGTGATGCCCAGGCCCGCGCCCAGCATCATCAGGACGCCCGGCACCATGATCGAGGTCACGTACCCGCCCGCCACGCTCAGCGTCGACTGCCAGCCGAAGCCGACGGCCGCGACGAGCGTGCCCAGCACGGCCACGTTGCGTGCGCCGACCGCCCGCATCAGCCGCGGCGCCAGCTTGGAGCCCACGATCACCGACAGCGAGCTCGGCACCAGGGCCAGGCCGGCCTCCAGTGGGGTGTAGTGCAGGACGTTCTGGGCGTACAGCGTCATGAAGAACCACATGCAGAACATCGCCGAGCCGGACAGGAACATCGCCACGTTCGCCGACGACACCGCCCGCAGCCGGAGCAGTCCGAGCGGCATCAGCGGAGCCGCCGTACGCGACTCGACGACGAGGAAGACGCCGATCAGAGCGAGACCGGAGAGCAGTGGTACGACCGTGGCGGCCGCCGCCCAGCCGGACGCCTCCGTCTGCGAGATGCCGTACGCCAGCGTGCCGAGGCCGGCGGTCACCAGCACCGCGCCCGGCAGGTCCAGTCGCCGCCCGTCGCGGTTCCGGCTCTCCGCCAGCCAGCGCACCGCACCGGCCAGCACCAGCACCCCCACCGGCACGTTGATCAGCAGCACCCAGCGCCACGACAGCACGTCCACCAGCGCTCCGCCGACGAGCCCGCCGGCCGCACCGCCGCCCGCGCCGACGGCGGTCCACGTCGCTATGGCCCGGGCCCGCGCGGCCCCCTCCGGCACCGCCGCCGTCACGATCGTCAGCGTCGACGGTGCCAGCACCGCCGCGCCCAGCCCCTGCACGGCCCGCGCCACCAACAGCTGCCAGTCCTGCTGGGCCAGCCCGCCGGCCAGCGAGGCCAGCGTGAACAGGCCGAGCCCCACGAGGAACATCCGCTTACGGCCGTACAGGTCCCCGGCCCGTCCGCCGAGCAGCATGAACCCCGCGAAGGCGATCGCGTACGCGTTCACCACCCACTGCAGACCCTGCGCGCTCAGCCCCAGATCGGCCCGCATCGACGGCAGCGCCACGTTCACGACGGACACGTCGAGGACGACCAGGAACTGCCCGGCGCAGGCGAGCGCCACCACCAGCCAGGCGGGAGGCGCGGCAGGGCGGGAGGTGTGGGTGGGGGCAGGGGTGCCGGCGGCTTCGAGCATGGGTGTCATGCTCTCAACGACCGGACACTCCTGGCATCAGGATTTCGGCCTAGGCCCACGCCCCGCCCTGCGGGCCCGGAGTCCTAGACCCGCCTCCCAGGAGCCGGAGTCCTGGACCCGTCCCCCAAGAGAAGGTCAAGAGATCAAGAAAAGGTCAAGAAATCGTTAGCTGGCCAAAGCATCGGAATAGTTGCCCAGGCACACCGGGTTGTCCACCCACATGACACAAACGACGAACGACCAGCCCACCGGCAGAGCGACCGGCGCCCTCGTCCCGGTCCTCGCCTTCGCGGGCATCGTTGTCGCGGTGATGCAGACCCTGCTCGTCCCGGTCATCAAGGACCTGCCGCAGCTGCTGAGCACCGCGCCCAGCAACGCCACCTGGGTCCTGACCTCCACCCTGCTCTCGGGCGCCGTCGCCACGCCGATCATGGGCCGTCTCGGCGACCTGTACGGCAAGCGGCGCATGCTGATATCCAGCCTGGCCGTCATGGTGATCGGCGCACTGGTCAGCGCGGTCACCAGCGACCTGATCCCCATGATCGTCGGCCGTACCCTCCAGGGCTTCGCGATGGGCGCGATCCCCCTCGGCATCGGCCTGATGCGCGACATGCTGCCCCGCGAGAAGCTCGGCTCGGCCATGGCCCTGATGAGCTCCTCGATCGGCGTCGGCGGCGGCCTCGCGCTGCCCGCCGCGGCCCTGGTCGCCCAGAACGCCGACTGGCATGCCCTCTACTACGGCGCCGCCGGCCTCGGTGTCCTCTCCATCGCCCTCACCCTCCTCGTCGTACCGGAGTCCAAGGTCCGCGCGGAAGGCTCCTTCGACGTCCTCGGCGCACTCGGCCTCTCCGCCGGCCTCGTCCTCTTCCTCCTCCCCATCACCAAGGGCAGCGACTGGGGCTGGACGTCGGCCACCACGCTCGGCCTGTTCGCCGGCTCGCTGATCGTCCTCCTCCTCTGGGGCGTCTACGAGCTGCGCACCCAGGCCCCCCTCGTCGACCTGCGCACCACAGCCCGCCCGGCAGTCCTCTTCACGAACCTCGCGTCGATCATGGTCGGGGTCTCGTTCTACGTCGTCTCCCTCGTCCTCCCCCAGCTGCTCCAGCTGCCGAAGGCGACCGGCTACGGCCTCGGCCAGTCGATGGTCGTCGCGGGCCTGCTCGTGGCGCCCCTGGGTCTGACGATGATGTTCACGGCCCCCGTCTACGCCCGCCTCTCCGCGAAGTACGGCCCCAAGGTCACCCTGATCCTCGGCATGCTGATCATCGCGATCGGCTACGGCGCAGGCCTCGGCCTGATGAGCGCCCCCTGGCAGAGCCTGGTCATCGCGGTCGTCCTGGGCGCCGGCATCGGCCTGGCCTACTCCTCCCTCCCCGCGCTGATCGTCGGCGCGGTCCCGGCCTCGGAGACGGGCGCCGCGAACGGCCTCAACACGCTGATGCGTTCCATCGGTACGTCCGTGTCGAGCGCCGTCATCGGCATGGTGCTGGCCAACACGGCGAACACCGTGAACGGCGTCGAGATCCCGACCATGCACGGCTTCCGCCTCTCCTTCCTGATCGCGACCGCCGCGGTGGCCGTCGGCCTCCTGCTGGCCCTCTTCCTCCCGAAGCAGCGCCCGGCCGCCCACCCGCAGCTGCGCGCCAGCAGCGAGGAGGACGCCAACCTGGAGCGCGCCGAGGAGGCCCTGCGCGGTTTCCGCGGCCGGGTCCTGGACGCCGGAGGCACCCCGGTGCCCCGCGCCAAGGTCACCCTGATCGACCGGCGGGGCCGCCAGGCCGGGGCGACCCTGTCCGCCCACGACGGCAGCTACGCCCTCACCGTCCCCGCCCAGGGCTCCTACGTCCTGGCCGCCCGCGCCGACGGCCACGCCCCGCTCGCCTCGTCGGCGACGCATGCGGGGGACGAGAGCGCGGTCGACCTGGACCTGTCGTTGCCGGCGGAGACCGTCACCGCCTGAGGTCCTGCTCACGTCACGCCCCCCGTCGTCCGTACGCCGGGGGGCGTGGTGCACCATGGGCGCCCACACGGTCGTACGCAGCACCCATCACCCACGGCCGATGACGTCCGTACAACCGGAAGGACCCCCATGGCCCCGGCCCCCAAGCCCGAGATCCTGGCCGCGTTCGAGGCGGCGAAGGGCTTCATGCCCGTGGGCGAGGGGCTCGCGCTGTACGCGGCGGCCGTCGAGGCGGGCCGCCTCGGCCTTCCCCTCCTTGAGGTCGGCACCTACTGCGGCCGCTCCACGATCCTGCTCGCCGACGCCGCCCGCGAGGCCGGGGTGACGGCCCTCACGGTCGACCACCACCGCGGCAGCGAGGAGCAGCAGCCGGGGTGGGACTACCACGACCCCGAGACGGTCGACCCCGAGATCGGCCTGATGGACACGCTGCCGACGTTCCGCCGCACGCTGCACCGGGCGGGCCTGGAAGACCACGTGATCGCCCTGGTCGGCCGCTCCCCGCAGGTCGCGAAGGTCTGGGGCACCCCCCTCGGCCTGGTCTTCATCGACGGCGGCCACACCGACGAACATGCGAACGCCGACTACGAGGGCTGGGCCCCGCATGTCGCCGAGGGCGGACTGCTCGTCATCCACGACGTGTTCCCGGACCCGAAGGACGAGTTCACCGGGCAGGCCCCGTATCGCATCTACCTCCGGGCGCTGGAGTCCGGGGCGTTCACGGAGATGTCGGTGACGGAGTCGCTGCGGGTGCTGAGGCGGACCGGGGCGGGGATCTGATCCGCGGCGCCCGATCTGCACGGCCCGATCTGCACGGCCTCATCCGCGGGGCCCGAACTGAGCAGCCTGATCCGCGGGTCTGACCTGCGCGTCTGATCTGCGAGTCTGATCTCCCGCGCGGCTCGGCCGAGGCTTCCCGCGAAGGCCATGGTCGCCCCGTATGGTGGCAGGCGTGTCGTACGTAGGTCCGGACTTCGATCCTCCCCAGCCCCGCCGCCGTCGAGGCCGCGCCCTGACCGTGGCGGCCGCAGCGCTCGTGCCGGGGGCACTGCTGGGATGGGTGATGTACGAGGCGATGGGTGACTCCGCCGACCCGGACGGGTCGGGCAACGCGGCCGTACGACCGTCGGACACGGCACCGACGATCTCCGCGACGAGCGACGACAAGCCGCCGGGCCCGACCCCCACCGACGACCCGACGGCCGACTCCACCTCCGCCCCCTCAGCCCCCGCCGCCTCCGGTTCCCTCAAGGGCAAGGTCGTCGTCATCGACCCGGGCCACAACCCGAACAACTTCCAGCACACGACCGAAATCAACCGCAAGGTGAACATCGGGACGAACTGGAAGGAGTGCGATACGACGGGCACGTCCACCAACGACGGCTACACCGAGGCGAAGTTCACACTGGACGTCGCCCACCGGTTGCGCACGCTGCTCCAGGAGCAGGGCGCCACCGTGAAGTTCACCCAGGACGGCGACCGTTCCTGGGGCCCCTGCGTCGACGAACGGGCCGAGATCGGCAACAAGGCCCACGCCGACGCCGTCGTCTCCATCCACGCGGACGGCGCGAGCGCCGGCCAACGCGGCTTCCACGTCATCCTCCCCGGCAAGGTGGACGAGGGCGCCGCCAACACCGGCCCCATCGTCGCCCCTTCCCGCGACCTCGGCGAGCGCATCGCCGGCTCCTTCGTCCGCGTCACGGGCAGCGCCCCCTCCAACTACGTCGGCGCCGGCACCGGACTCGTCACGCGTAAGGACCTCGGCGGTCTCAATCTGTCAACGGTTCCCAAGGTGTTCATCGAGTGCGGCAACATGCGCGATAGCAAGGACGCGGCACAGCTCACCAACGGCGCGTGGCGACAGAAGGCGGCGCGGGGGATCTCTGATGGAATCGTGAGTTTCCTGCGCGGGTAGTGATCGCCGGGCTGATCCCGGCGGACACCCTCGTCGGTCGGACGATAAGGTCGTCCATACGATGAGGGGCCACCCCTGCGCTTCACACCGGGGCCTGACGGCGACATGGTGACAGCGACGCCTCCAGCGATGCCGATGACGAGACGACTGACGAAGGACCTGAAGTGAATATCCGCTCCCTCACTAGAGGCGACGGCGTGGTGATCGGAGCAGCGGTTTTGCTGTTCATCGCGTCTTTCCTCGACATCTACTCCGTCGATGGGGCCCCTGACAGCGCTGAACTCCCCAACTCCTGGGAGAGCGGACCGGTCCTGATGGGGGTCGTCCTCGCGGGCATCATCGGCGCCGCCCTCATCGTCGTCTCCCGCGGCCTACCGCAGGTACCCAAGGTGGCCGGCCTCGACCTCGGCCAGTTCGGCACTGCATTCGCGGTCTTCGCAGCCTGGGCCGCCCTCGGGAACATCTTCGACCCGCTCGGCGGCACGAACAACGTCGGCAGCTCCGGCTCGGACAATGGCGTCAGCGCGGGCACCGGCCTGATCCTCGCTCTTATCGCCACCCTGGTGATGGCCGCAGCCGCCATCGCTACCTCCCTCGTCCCCGCCCTCCAGGCCGCCCTCCTCCCGGCCCCCCGCCCCGCCGCTCCCCAGCCCTACGGCGGGCAGCCGCAGGGCGGTTACGGCTACCCGGGTGCGCAGCAGCCGCAGCCGCCGTACGGTGGGCAGCCGCAGCCCGGGCAGCCCTTCGGGGGTGGGCAGCCACAGGCGCCCCAGGCTCCGCAGGCTCCGGCCGCTGACTTCTCGCCGTTCTGGTTCGCCGTGCCCGTGGCGCGTCCGCTGTTCGCGGAGGACGGCTCGCCGACCCCGATCGCCGAACTCGCGCCGGGCACCTGGTACCTGGCCGTCGAGCAGCGCGGCCCGGCCCTCGTCGCGCAGACCCAGGACGGCCGTCGTGGCGTGCTCCAGGACACCTCGGGTATCCAGCGCGGCTGAGCATCGAAAGCCGTAGGACAGCGGCCCCTCACCCTTCCCGGTGAGGGGCCGCTGTCGTACAGTCGCAGCCCCTAAACCCCTATCTGACGTACCGTCAGGAGGCAGGTATGCGGCTCGGGCTCGCACTCGGCTACTGGGGGCGCGGCCCCTCTCCGGACCACGTACAGCTCGCCCAGGAAGCCGAGCGGCTCGGCTACGAATCCGTCTGGACCGCCGAGTCCTGGGGTTCCGACGCCTTCACCCCGCTCACCTGGATCGCCGCGCAGACGTCGAGGATCAAGCTGGGTACGGCCGTTGCGCAGATGGCCGCCCGTTCGCCCACCACCACGGCCATGCACGCCCTCACCCTCGACCACCTTTCCGGCGGCCGGATGATGCTGGGGCTCGGGTTGTCGGGGCCGCAGGTGGTGGAGGGGTGGTACGGGCGGCCGTTCCCGAAGTCGCCGCTCACCGCGACGCGGGAGTACGTCGACGTCGTACGGCAAGTCCTCAAGCGTCAAGCCCCCGTTGAACTCGACGGACGCTTCCACTCCCACCCGTACCGCGGCCCGGACGCCACCGGTATCGGCAAGGCCCTCAAGCCCATCACCCACCCCCTCCGCCCCGACCTCCCCGTCCTCCTCGGCGCCGAGGGTCCCAAGAACGTCGCCCAGACCATCCGGATCGCCGACGGCTGGCTGCCGCTGTACTGGTCGCCGAGCAGGCCGGAGGGGGTGTACGGGGAGGCGGTGGCCGATCTGCCGGAAGGGTTCGTCGTCGCCCCCATGGCTCAGGTGCGGGTTTGTGACGACATCGCCGAAGGGCTGCTTCCCGTCAAGGTCATGCTCGGCTTCTACATCGGCGGCATGGGTCACGCGGCCCGCAACTTCCACGCCGATCTCATGGGGCGGATGGGGTACGAGGAGGAAGCCCGGCGGATTCAGCGGCTCTTCCTGGACGGGCACAAGGAGGAGGCCGTCCTCGCCGTCCCGGACGCATTCGCCGACGAGATCTCTCTCGTCGGTCCGCGTGAACGGATCGCCGAGCGGCTGGAGTTGTGGCGGAAGGGGCCGGTGACCGATCTGCTCGCCCTCTCGCCCGACCGCCACACCCTGCGTGTGCTCGCCGAGCTCAACTCATAGCCCAGCGCGCCGGGTTTCATTCAGGGTTCAAGGGCTACCCGGAGGGCATGTCCCCTCGATATCGCAACGGTGCCAACCAGGCCGGCACGGTCATCGCGATCGTCGCCGACGTCATGGCCTTCATCCTGGGCCTGTGGATCCTGATGTACCTACTGGACGCCAACCGCGCGAACGACCTGGTCCAGTTCATCCATGACGCGGCGCGGTGGCTGGCGGGTTGGTCGCACGACCTGTTCACCTTCGATGCGGAGTGGGCGAGGGTCGTGGCGGGCTACGGCCTGGCGGCAGTCGTCTACCTGTTCGTGGGCCACGCCATAGCCAATCGAGTACACCGGCACTGAAGCGCCCCGACTGGGGCGCGGGGCTGTATCGACTTGCGGCTCCGTCGCATGGGCGCGACCAGCCACAGACGACCCGCGCCCACCATCCGGCAGAAACCGAACGCTCAGGCGCAGCAGTCCGGGTCCAGTCCCATCGGCAACCGGTCCCCGCCGAACACCGCGCACGTCGCCTCGTGCCCGCCCAGCGCGGCGACGGCCAGCAACAGCGACCCCGCCGTCCAGGTCGTCAGCTCGCGCGGCCAGATGGCGTCGTCGTCGAAGACGTACCCGGTCCAGTACAGCCCGCTCTCCGCGTCCCGCAGATGCTGGATGGACTGGAGGATCTCCAGCGCCCGGTCCGACTCCCCCATCGCCCACAGGGCGAGCGCGAGTTCGGCCGATTCACCGCCCGTCACCCAGGGGTTGGGTACGACACACCGCACTCCGAGCCCGGGAACGACGAACCGCTCCCAGCTCTCCTCCATCCGGGACTTGGCCTCGGCGCCCGTCAACGCCCCGCCCAGCACCGGGTAGTACCAGTCCATCGAGTAGCGGTCCTTGTCCAGGAACCGCTCGGGGTGGCGGCGGATCGCATGGCGTAGCGCACCCGCGGCCAACTCCCAGTCCGGCTGGGCCTCTTCCCGCTGTTCGGCGATGGCCAGAGCGCAGCGCAGCGCGTGGTGGATCGAGGAGGAACCGGTCAGCAGGGCGTCCCGAGTCGCCGTGCCGTCCTCGTCGCGCCGCCAGCCGATCTGCCCGCCGGGCTGCTGGAGCCGGAGGACGAACTCGATCGCGGAGTAGACGGAGGGCCACATGCGATCGAGGAACGTGTCGTCGCCGGTGGAGAGGTAGTGGTGCCAGACGCCTACGGCGATGTAGGCGACGAAGTTGGTCTCGCGCCCGGTGTCGGTGACGTCGTCGAAGGCGCCGTCCTGGTAGCCGGCGTACCAGGAGCCGTCGTCGTTCTGGTGTGTGGCCAGCCAGTCGTACGCCCGCTCGGCCGCGGCGTGCTCACCGGCGGCGTCCAGGGCCATCGCCGCCTCGACGTGGTCCCACGGGTCGAGGTGGTGCCCGCGGAACCACGGGATCGCCCCGTCCTCCCGCTGTACGGCGAGGATCCCCGCCACGGTCGCGGCGGCCTGCTCGGCGGTGAGGACCCCGGGCAGGACGAGGTGTTCTGTCCGGGGGGTGGTCACTTGGCGGCCACCTCGGAGGTCTCGGACAGCCGCGGCAGGTGCGGCTTGGTCGCGTACGCCACGAAGCTCTTGCCGATCAGCGGGTTGAGCGCCTGTTCGGCGACCCGGGTGGCCAGCGGTTTCTTCATGATGTCCCAGACGAGCAGCTTGTGGTACGCGCGCACCGGCAGCGCCTTGTCGTTGTCCACGCCGAACGCGCACTTCAGCCACCAGTAGGGGGAGTGCAACGCGTGGGCGTGGTGGGTGCCGTACGGCTTCAGCCCGGCTTCCCTGATCTTCCCGAGCAACTCGTCCGCCTTGTAGATGCGGATGTGGCCGCCCTCGACCTCGTGGTACGCGTCGGACAGCGCCCAGCACACCTTCTCGGGGCCGTAGCGCGGGACGGTGATGGCGATCCGGCCGCCGGGCTTCAGCACCCGGACCATCTCGGCGAGTACGCCCTTGTCGTCCGGGATGTGCTCCATCACCTCGGAGATGATGACGACGTCGAAGGACTCGTCGGGGAAGGGGAGGGCCAGGGCGTCGCCCTCCATGGCGGTGGCCGTGGCTCCCTCCGGCGCCTCGCCCGCCTCCTTCATCGCCGCGAACCACTTCGCGACCTCGCGGATCTCCTCGCCGTTCTGGTCCAGCGCCACGACCTGGGCGCCGCGCCGGTAACACTCGAAGGCGTGCCGGCCGGCACCGCAGCCGAGGTCCAGGACGCGGTCGCCTGCGGCGAGCGGGAACCGGGAGAAGTCGACGGTCAGCACGTGGCCCTGCTTTCGGGGTTGGATGCGGCGAGTTCCTTGGCGGCGAAGGTCTGGGGGGCCGCGGGGCGGTCCGGTCTCGGGCTCGCGGCGGAGCGGGCCTGCTCGGTGCCCGCCATGGGGGTCCCCCCGCGCGAGCCGGTTCGAGCGTGGGAGAGGGCGATGGCCTCGCGGTACCGGGCCACCGTGCCCTCGGCGGCGCGCGCCCAGGTGAAGTGCCGTAGCACCCGTTCACGTCCGGCGGTGCCGAGCCGTTCGCGCAGCTCCGGGTCGGCCAGCAGTCGGTTCAGCCCGGCGGCCAGTGCCCCCGCGTCGCCCGGCGGTACCGCCAGACATGTCTCGCCGTCCCGTCCGGCGACCTCGGGGATCGCCCCGCCCGTCGTGGCGACCAGCGGCGTCCCGGTCGCCATGGCCTCGGCGGCCGGCAGGGAGAAGCCCTCGTACAGCGACGGCACGCACGCGACCTGCGCCGAGCGCACCAGGTCGACGAGCTCGGCGTCGGAGATGCCCTTGACGAACTCGACGGCGCCTTCGAGGCCGTACCGTTCCATGGCCTGCGCGACCGGGCCCTCCTCGGGCCTCTTGCCGACGACCACGAGGTGGGCGTCGGGGTGCTCGGCGCGGACCTTGGCGAGTGCCTCGACCAGGAACACCAGGCCCTTCAGCGGGACGTCGGCGCTGGAGGTGGTCACGATCCGGCCCGGTATCCGGCGTACCGAGGGATCCGGCGAGAACAGGTCGGTGTCCGCGCCGATGTGCACCACGTGGATACGGTCCTGCCGTACGCCGAGATGGTCGACGATCTCCTCGCGGGACGTGCCCGACACGGTGAGGACCGACGGCAGGCGGCGTGCCACCCGCTTCTGCATGCGGGTGAAGGCGTACCAGCGGCGCACGGACAGCCGCCGGCGCCGGCCCTCCGCCGCGTCCAGCTCCAGTTGGCGGTCGACGGTGATGGGGTGGTGGATGGTGGTGACGAGGGGCGCGCCGACGTCGCCCAACAGGCCGTATCCCAGCGTCTGGTTGTCGTGCACGACGTCGAACTCGCCGCGCCGGGCACGCAGATGGCGGCGGGCGCGGAGCGAGAACGTCAGCGGTTCGGGGAAGCCGCCGGTCCACATGGTCGCGACTTCCAGCGCGTCGATCCAGTCGCGGTACTCGTCGCGCCCCGGGGTGCGGAAGGGGTCCGGCTGGCGGTACAGGTCGAGGCTGGGGAGCTCGGTGAGGGTGAGGCGGTCGGCGTAGTCGGCGCCCTCGTCGAGGACGGGGTACGGCTGGGAGCCGATGACCTCTACGCGGTGACCGAGGCGGGCGAGCTCGCGGGAGAGGTGCCGTACGTAGACGCCCTGGCCGCCGCAGAACGGGTTCCCTTTATAGGTGAGAAGCGCGATGTCGAGCGGTCGCTCGCCGTCGGCGGCAGGGTCCTCCGAGGGCCCGGCCTCCCTGGCCTCAGCGGTCACTCTGGGCCCCCTTCTCCCTGCATTGTCCCGCGAGATTACGCGGGGAGGCTAATCTAGAACAAGTTTCAGACTTGATCGTTCAAGAGGCTCTGAATCTACCGGCAGGTAGTGCCGCTGTGAGCGATGGATCAGGTGATTCACGCCACGGCCGCCGCCCTGGCATGCTCTGTCCGGTCACCCACCCTCACCGACTGTCACGGAACGGGACCCATGCCTGCGGAAGCCAGTAGCGCGAGCCCCTCCTCCCCGCCCCTCACCGAGCGGCAGGAGGCCCGGCGGCGGCGGATTCTGCACGCCAGCGCGCAGCTCGCCAGCCGGGGAGGTTTCGACGCCGTACAGATGCGGGAGGTCGCGGAGTCCTCACAGGTGGCCCTGGGCACCCTCTACCGCTACTTTCCGTCCAAGATCCATCTGCTGGTCGCGACGATGCAGGACCAGCTGGAGCACATGCACGGCACCCTGCGGAAGAAGCCGCCGCAGGGGGAGACGGCGGCCGAGCGGGTCGCGGAGACCCTGATGCGCGCCTTCCGCGCCCTGCAGCGCGAGCCGCATCTCGCGGACGCCATGGTCCGCGCCCTGACCTTCGCCGACCGCAGCGTCTCCCCCGAGGTCGACCAGGTCTCCCGCCAGACCACGGTGATCATCCTGGACGCGATGGGCCTGGAGAATCCGACGCCCGAGCAGCTCTCCGCCGTCCGCGTCATCGAGCACACCTGGCACTCGGCCCTGATCACCTGGCTCTCCGGCCGCGCCTCGATCGCCCAGGTCAAGATCGACATCGAGACGGTGTGCCGCTTGATCGACCTGACGAGTCCGGAGGGACACAGCTGAGGCCGAAGGACACAGCTGAGACCGAGGGGCACAGCTGAGACCGAGGGGCACAGCTGAGACCTACGAGACGGGTTCCCTTCGCCGGTATGGTCCGGATCAGGTTCCGGGGGTCGCCGTCCGGCCCGACTGCTGCCTTCCGGCCTCTCAGCCCGGACCGTCGATGTCGGCCCCAGCGGAAGCCGTCTGCTTCTCGCCAAAGTCGGCTACTCCGGTTCGGACTCCCTCACTCGTCCCGTAGGCCGATTTCCAGAATAGAACACCCAACCGGAAATGAACCCTCTGAAAAGGGATTTTTCTGGCGTTATTCCTCCGGCGGAAAGACCGGCTCCCCACCCTCCAGCATCGTGATCACGATCGCCTCCACCGGGCAGCTCTCCGCCGCCGCGAGGATCCGTTCGTTCGCATCGGTCTCCGGGGCGGCCGGATGGGACTGGCGGCCGGTGTCGAGGCGGAAGCCGTCGGGGGCGTGGTGGACGCATTGGGCCGAGCCGATGCACACCGACCGGTCGACCTCGACATGCCAGCGGTCGCCCATCCCCTACGCCTCCCAGCCCGCCGGGAGGTGGATCATCTTGTGCTCCAGGTACTCGCCGTAGCCCTCGGGGCCGAACTCCCGCCCCAGCCCCGAGTTCTTGTAGCCGCCGAACGGGCCCAGCATGTCGAGGCTGAAGGTGTTCACCGAGTAGGTGCCGGTACGGACCTGGCGCGCGACCTCGATGCCGTGCGCGGTGTCGGCCGTCCAGACACTGCCGCTCAGGCCGTAGTCGGAGTCGTTGGCGATCTTCACGGCCTCGGACTCGTCGCCGTAGGGGAGCAGGCAGATCACCGGGCCGAAGATCTCCTCGCGGGCGATCCGCATGGAGTTGTCGACATCCCCGAAGAGGGTCGGCTCGACGTACCAGCCCTTGTCCAGCCCCGCCGGGCGCCCGCCGCCGGTGAGGATCTTCGCGCCCTCCTCCTGGCCGATCCGGATGTAGTCGAGGTTCCTGCGCTGCTGCCGCTGCGCCACCAGCGGGCCCACCTGGGTCGCCGGGTCCAGCGGGTCGCCGACCACCAGCGCGCCGGCCGCCGCGGCGAAGGCCTCGGCGAACTCGTCGTAGCGGGAGCGCGGGAGCAGGATGCGGGTCTGGGCCACGCACGCCTGGCCGTTGTTCATCCAGGCCGCCGGAACGACACCGGCGACGGTCGCCTCGACATCCGCGTCCGGCAGGACGACGGCCGCCGACTTGCCGCCCAACTCCAGTGTGACGCGGGTGAGATTGCGGGCGGCGACCTCCATGACGCGCTTGCCGGCGGCCACCGAGCCGGTGAAGGAGACCTTGTCGACGGACGGGTGCCCGACGAGATACTCGCTCACCTCGCGGTCCGCCGGGAGGATGGACAGCACGCCCTCCGGCAGCCCGGCGTCCTTGGCGATCTCGGCCAGGAGGTAGGCGTCCAGCGGTGACTCGGGCGACGGCTTGAGCACCACCGTGCAGCCGGTGAGCAGCGCGGGCGCGAGCTTGGCGGCGGCGACGAACTGCGGGACGTTCCAGGGGACGACGGCCGCCACGACGCCGACCGGTTCGCGCCGGACGAGGATCCTGCCGAGGACGCCGTCGCGTGTCTCCTCGTAGGTGAAGTTGCGCGCGACCGTGATCGCCGCGTCCCACACCATCATCGCGCCGAGGGCCTGGGCGAGGACGCTCCAGGAGTACGGGGAGCCGTTCTCGGAGGAGATCACGCGGGCGATCTCCTCGTGCCGTACGGCGATGCCGTCCTTGATGCGGGTGACGATCTCGATGCGCTCGTCGAGGCTCATCCGCGGCCAGGGGCCCTCGTCGAACGCCTTGCGCGCCACCGCGACCGCGCGGTCGACGTCGGCCGGCGAGGCGTGCGGGACACGTCCGATGGCCTCTTCCGTATGCGGCGAGATCACCTCGATGACGCCCTTGCCCAGGGGGTCGGTCAACTCCCCGCCGATGAACAGCTGTCCGTGTTCCACGAGCTCGGTCATGGCCGACTGCCTCCCCGGAGCCTGACTCTGACGATCCATCAGATACACGGAACTGATACCAGTTCCACCCGGAGGAGTCCACGGAGCGCACACACCTCGGCCCTACGCTGATCAAGTCGGGGAGGGGAACACGGAGATGACAGCACGCAAGCGCCACTGGGCGGCGTTCGCCTCGGCGATGACGGTGGCCGTCTGCGGCACCGTATGGCTGGGGGCGTCCTGGGACGACGTGCGGCGCGGCAACGGAGTGTCCGTGGACCGGGAGACGAAGAGCCCGGAGGAGATCAGGAAGTACTGGACCCCCGAGCGCATCAGACAGGCCGAGCCCATGGAGATGCCGGCCTGGGACCCCTGCGAGCACTTTCCTTCCCAACTGTCGCCCGACTGCTGGTAGATGACTCGGGCTCCCATCGGAACCCGTTCTAGTTATAGTGAACCGGTCGGCCGGAACGTGTCGCGGCGATTGGGGAGCCCATGACGCAGGTGTACGACCACGGCGGCGGCGTCCGCTCCCTCCAGGTCCCCATCCCTGACAACCCGCTCGGCCACACCCTCGTGTACGTCGTCGACACCGACCGGGGCCCGGTGCTCGTCGACACCGGCTGGGACGACCCGGCGTCCTGGGACACCCTCGCCGAAGGGCTCGCGGCCTGCGGCACCGCGCCCGCCGAGATCCACGGCGTGGTCATCACCCACCACCACCCCGACCACCACGGCCTGTCCGGCAAGGTGCGCGAGGCCTCCGGCGCCTGGATCGCGATGCACGCGGCGGACGCGGCGATCGTACGGCGCACCCGGACGACGCGGCCCGAGCGCTGGTTCTCCTACATGGCGGCCAAGCTCACGGCGGCCGGCGCCCCGGACGCACATGTGGCTCCGCTGCGCACCGCCCGCCGGCCGAGCACGCTCCCCGGCTTCTCCCCCGCCGCGCCCGACCGTGAGATCGTCCCCGGCGAACTCCTCGACCTCCCCGGCCGCCGCATGCGCGCGATCTGGACCCCGGGTCACACGCCCGGCCATGTCTGCCTGCACCTGGAGGAGGACCATCCGGCCCGGCTCCCGGGCCACGGCCGCCTGTTCTCCGGCGACCACCTGCTCCCCGGGATCACCCCGCACATCGGCCTGTACGAGGACCCCGACGACACGACCGTCACCGACCCCCTGGGCGACTACCTGGCCTCCCTCGAACGTGTCGCCCTCCTGTCCCCCGCCGAGATCCTCCCGGCCCACCAGCACACATTCACCGACGCACCCGCCCGGGTACGGCAGTTGCTGGACCACCACGAGTCCCGCCTCACCGACCTGCGGACCCTCCTCGGCGAGCCCCTCACCCCCTGGCAACTCGCCGAGCGCATGGAGTGGAACCGCCCCTGGGACCAGATCCCGTACCCCTCAAGGAACATCGCGATCGCGGAGGCGGAGGCGCATCTGCGGCGCCTGGTGAAGCTGGGGAGGGCGGAGGCGGTGGCGGGGAGCGAGCCGGTGACGTACGTGGCGGTTTGAGGAGGCAACAAGGTGGGGGGCATGCCTTGCCCTGCTCCCATGAACTGCGGGTGATGATCCCGTAGTTGCTGTACTCGCCGATGCAGATCCGCCACCAGCAGCCGTGTGCCGTCGGCGATCTCCAGGTCCACGTCGCGTGTGGTGCCCTCACCGTTGGGGTTCCAGTAGGTCTTCGAGGACGGGGTGACCGCAGGCCGCCACACCTCCGCGTGCTGGCCGGCAAGACCCTGGCCAAGAGGCCTGTCGCGGCCCGGGCCGGTCGATACGCTGGAGGGCGGCCGTGAACCGGGGGCAGGGCTGGGGGGGCGGGGGCATGGATCCACGGATGCAGCTGTCGTTGGACGGGTACGTCTGCGAGCGCGAGCTCGGCCGGGGCGGGCAGGGTGTGGTGTGGCTCGCCCGGGACCGGACGGGGCGGCAGGTCGTGGTGAAGCTGCTGCTGCCGGGCAAGGAGTACGACAAGGTCGCGCTCGCCCGGGTGCGCCGGGAGTTCGGCGCGGCGAGCCGGGTCGGCGAGCTGGCCACGGCGCGGGTCCTCGACGCCGACCTGTCCGGACGACATCCCTACATCGTCAGCGAGTTCGTCCCGGGTCCCACGATCCACCAGCATGTTGCGGCGGGCGGCCCACTGCCCTCCGGGCGGCTCCAGTCCGTGGCGCTGGCCGTCGCGCACGCTCTGGCACAGGTCCACCGGGTGGGTGTCGTGCACCGGGACATCAAACCGTCCAACATCCTGCTCTCCCCGGACGGACCGCGGATCATCGACTTCGGGATCGCCCGTGACGACCGGTTGCTGGAGTCGGCGCTCACCACACCGGGCAGTGTGCTCGGCTCGCCCGCCTACATGTCGCCCGAGCAGATCCAGTCGCTCCGGGTCACCAGTGCCTCCGACGTGTTCTCCCTGGGTGGCACGCTGTACTACGCCGCCACGGGGCGGCATCCCTTCGGCGGGGAGAGCGATTACGAAGTGCTCGTCGCCGTGTGCGAGCGCGACGCGGATCTCACGGCGGTGCCGGAGCCGGTCCGTTCGGTCATCGCCGACTGTCTGCGCAAGGACCCGGCGGAACGCCCCACCGCCGCCCAGCTCGTCACCCGGCTCGCGGAGGCGACGCAGGGAAGAGAGGACGCGGGGACGGAGACGGGTACGCCGCAGCCACAGGATCCGCCATCGCCACCACCCGGGCGCCTGAGCGGCGGCCCCGGCCTGAGCGCCAGGCAGCTGAGTCTGTGGGGGTTCGCTGCCGGCAGTGCCGCGGTGGCCGTGCTGCTGGCCATCGTGCTGAGCACCACCTCCGGGGGATCGCCGGCGCAGAGCGGCCCGCAGACCCATGGCTCGGCTTCGGTGAGATCCCAACCCCGCTCGTACACCGACGACTTGACCGACTCGGGCGACTGGTCGCACAAGGACCCGGCCCTGGGGAGGATCACGCACAAGGGCGGGACCATGCTGGTGGATCCCAGGACCCAGCTGGAGGTGTGGCCGCAGGCGCCCTTCGAGCCGTCCTCGTTCGCGGTACGGCTGGACACCCAGACGGCCTGGTACGGGGGCGACGGCGGGGTCGGGTTGTGGTGCAACGGCTCCGGGGACTACGGGAAGGGATCGCGTTGGGCCACCTATCTGACCACGGACCAGGAGGCCCTGATCGTGCGCGAGTTCCGGTTCGAGGGAACCTTCCAGCATGACCGGGTCGTCGAGGTCGACCTCGCGGACGTCGGCCTGAAGGTGGCGAGTCAGCAGCAGGTCGGCATGTCGATGACCTGTTCCTCGGCCGGCGACGGCCGGATCAAGGTGGAGCTCGCCGTCGACGGCACCCGGGTCGCCTCGTACACCGGAAACGCCTTTGCCGAGCGGGGCTGCGGTGTGGCCGCCTTCCACTACAGCGCGACCGCTGCACAGGGCACTGCCTTCCACGCGGGTTTCGAGCGCTTCACCGCATCCGAGCCGTCGGCACGCTGACCGAGCGAGCCGCTCGCCCGGCCGGAGCCGGGCGGCGCCAGGGTGCACCGAAGGTTCCCGCCCGCACAGGCGGCCCTCAGCGTCCGGGTTACGGGCGGGTAGAGTGTCGGCGTCGTCATCACACCCGTACAGGGGGAAGCCGGTGCAAATCCGGCACTGACCCTCCCCCAGTGCCTTAAAGGCCTGGGAGGTACCCCCACCCGTGAACCGGGCCCGCCCCGCGGACCCGTGAGCCGGATCGCCCTGTGCGGATTCGTGACCGGCTCACGTACCCCGGCAGTCGGCCGGAGTGCGGCACCGTCGAGGTATACGGAGCCGAGCCGCCCGGGGGTCCTCCCTGTGCTGCCCCGGTTCCCCTTAGGGAAGGGCACCCGCCGATCATGTACGTCCGCCGCAGCGCCGCGGTCCTGGCCGCCGTCACCGTGATCGGCGTCGCGACCCCGGTCGCCCAGGCCGCCACCGCGTCCCCGTCCGCCTCGCTCCCGGCCGGGCTGTACGGCACCACCGACCCGACGTACGACGGTGTCTGGCGCCAGTCGCTCGCCCTGCTCGCCCAGGACACGGTCGGCGTCAAGCCCGCCGCCGCGGCCGTTGACTGGCTGACCGGGCAGCAGTGCGCCAACGGCGCGTTCGCCCCCTTCCGGGCCGACACCGGCAAGGGCTGCGACGCCAAGACAGCCGTCGACACCAACAGCACCGCCGCCGCGGTCCAGGCCCTCGCCGCCCTCGGCGGCCAGGACGCCGCCACCGGCAAGGCGGTCACCTGGCTGAAGTCCGTGCAGAACAAGGACGGCGGCTGGGGCTACTTCCCCGGCGGCCCCAGCGACGCCAACTCCACGTCCTTGGTGGCCGGCGCGCTCACCGCCACGGGCGCCAAGCCGGCGGACGTGGTGAAGGGCGGTAAGTCGCCGTACGACGCCCTGCTGACCTTCGCCCTGCCGTGCGACGCAGCCGGTGGCGGCGCCTTCGCCTTCCAGCCGGACAAGAAGGGCAAGCTCGCGGCCAACGCGGACGCGACGGCCGCCGCCGTGGTCGCCGCGCTCGGCAAGACCCTCACCGGAGCCGCCCCGAAGCCCACCGGCTCCGCCCTCACCTGCAAGGACGCCACCGACCCCGAGCAGGCCGCGCAGAACGGCGCCGCCTACCTCGTCAAGGCCCTGGCGAAGGACGACCACCTCTTGTCGACCATGCCCGGCGCCAAGGACCAGCCCGACTACGGCAACACCGCGGACGCCGTCCTCGCCCTGTCCACGGCCGGCCACGGCGAGAAGGCGGCCGACGCCATGCGCTGGCTCGGCTCCCACTACCAGGAGTGGGCGAAGCAGGCGGGCCCCGCCGCCTACGCCCAGCTGATCCTCGCCGCCGACGGGACCGGCTTCGACGTACGCGACTTCGACGGCACCGGCGACGACCTCGTCAAGCGCCTCAACGCCACCGGCCCGGCCCCCGAGTCCGTCCCCGCCGTCAAGTCGCCCACCGCGAGCGACGAACAGAAGAAGGCCGACGCGGACGACGACAACGGCGTCGGCGTCTGGTGGATCGTCGGCGTCTGCCTGGTCGCGGGCATCGGCGTCGGCTTCCTGCTGAGCGGCCGCAACAAGGGCCGTCGCAAGTGATCCGGCGCGCGCTCGCCACGCTCCTGGCCGCGCTGGTCCTCCTGACCGGCGCGGCCCAGGCCGCCCAGGCGACCGGCTACCGCTACTGGTCCTTCTGGGACCGCGACGGCGACACCTGGGCCTACGCCACCCAGGGCCCCTCCACCGCCCGCCCCTCCGACGGCGACGTCCAGGGCTTCCGGTTCGCGGTGAGCGAGGACTCCAAGGACGCGGCACAGCCGAGGGGCGCCGCCGTGTTCGAGGTGATCTGCGCGCGCACTGCGGCCCAGGACGGCAGGAAGCGGGTGGCGCTGGTCATCGACTTCGGTACGGCGGCGGACGCCCCGTCGGGCGAGACGCCCCCGGCCCGCCGTACGGTATGCGCCCGCGTGGGCGAGGACGCGACCGCGGCAGAGGCCCTCGCCGCGGTGGCCGAGCCCCTGCGCTACGACACCAACGCCCTGCTCTGCGCGATCGCCGACTACCCGGAGAAGGGATGCGGCGAGCAGGTGTCGGGAGCGAGGAAACCGACGGCCGCGGAAGAGTCGACGACCACAGAGGACCAGAACGCCGACTCGGACGACGGCGGCCCTTCGCTGGGCCTGGTGGCCGGAATCGCCGTGGTGACGGTTCTGGGCGCGGCAGGGCTCTGGCAGGCGCGGCGGCGCAGGGATGGCTAGGGGGCTTCTGATGGATCTCCGTGGGAGAAGGAGCGGCGTTCGGTGCGTGCTCTCGGTGTGCCGGGCGGAAGTCCTCGTAGCGGAGCTACCAGGGCTTTCGTCCGGTGCGGCGAGCGGGCGTGCCGGGCGTCGCGACGCCGCGGAGGTCCATCAGAAGCCCCCTGGGGCCTGTCCCGGCCGGGCACACATGCGTACCCGCGATGTGCACCCGGGCGCCTGGTGGCTCTGGTCCCTCGCCCTCGGTACCGCGGCCACCCGCACCACCAACCCGCTCGTCCTGGCCCTGCTCATAGCGACGTCGGCCTATGTGGTGGTGACCTGCCGCCCGCAAGCGCCCTGGGCCCGCTCCTACACCGCCTTCGTCAAGCTCGCCCTGGCCGTCCTCCTCGTCCGCCTCCTCTTCGCGGTGGTCCTGGGCTCCCCCCTCCCCGGCACCCATGTGATCGTCACCCTCCCCGAAGTCCCCCTCCCCGACTGGGCGCAGGGCATCCGCCTCGGCGGCAGGGTCACCGCCGAGACCCTGGTCCACGCCCTCTACGACGGCCTGCGACTCGCCACCCTCCTCATCTGTGTGGGCGCCGCGAACTCGCTCGCCAACCCGGCCCGCCTCCTCAAGTCCCTCCCCGGCGCCCTGTACGAGATGGGCGTCGCGGTGGTCGTCGCCCTCACCTACGCCCCCAGCCTCATCGCCGACGTCCAGCGCCTGCGCGCCGCCCGCCGGCTGCGCGGCCGCCCCGACCGCGGCATCCGCGGCCTCCTGCACGTGGGACTCCCGGTCCTGGAGGGCGCGTTGGAGCGCTCGGTCGCCCTCGCCGCCGCGATGGACGCCCGCGGCTACGGCCGTACCGCCGACGTCCCGCCCCGAGTCCGCCGTACGACCACCGCGCTCACCCTCGGCGGCCTGCTCGGCGTCTGCGCCGGAACGTACGGTCTCCTCACCGCCGAAGGCGGCACCTACGGCCTCCCGGTCCTCCTCGCCGGACTCGCCGCCGCCCTGGCGGGTCTGCGCCTGGGCGGGCGCCGCACCCTGCGCACCCGGTACCGCCCGGACCGCTGGGACGCCCGCGCCTGGCTGATCGCCGGTTCCGGTGCCGCGGCCGCCGCCCTCCTGGCCCTCGCCGCGACCCGCGACCCGGCGGCCCTGCACCCCGGCGTGGTCCCCCTCGTCGCCCCCACCCTCCCCCTGTGGCCCGCGGCAGCCGTCCTCCTCGGCCTGCTCCCGGCCTTCGTCAGCCCCGCACCCCGCCGTCCCGCCGCCCCCAAGGAGCCGTCGTGATCCGCTTCGAGAACGTCTCCGTGACGTACGACGGCGCCACCGAACCCACCGTCCAGGGCGTCGACTTCGAGGTCCCGGAAGGCGAACTGGTGCTGCTGGTCGGCCCGTCGGGGGTCGGCAAGTCGACCGTCCTCGGCGCGGTCAGCGGCCTGGTCCCGCACTTCACCGGCGGCACCCTGCGCGGCCGCGTCACGGTCGCCGGCCGGGACACCCGCACCCACAAGCCGCGCGAACTCGCCGACGTGGTGGGCACGGTGGGCCAGGACCCCCTCTCCCACTTCGTCACGGACACCGTCGAGGACGAACTCGCCTACGGCATGGAGTCCCTGGGCCTCGCCCCCGACGTCATGCGCCGCCGCGTCGAGGAGACCCTCGACCTGCTCGGCCTCACCGACCTCCGCGACCGCCCCATCTCCACCCTCTCCGGCGGCCAGCAGCAACGCGTCGCGATCGGCTCGGTCCTCACCCCCCACCCCAGGGTGCTGGTCCTGGACGAACCGACCTCGGCCCTGGACCCGGCCGCCGCGGAAGAGGTCCTAGCAGTCCTCCAACGCCTGGTCCACGACCTGGGCACGACGGTCCTGATGGCCGAACACCGCCTGGAACGGGTCATCCACTACGCCGACCAGCTCGTCCTGCTGCCCTCCCCCGGCGAAGCACCCGTCCTCGGCACCCCGGCGGAGGTGATGGCCGTGTCCCCGGTGTACCCGCCGGTCGTAGCCCTTGGCCGCCTGGCCGGCTGGTCCCCTCTGCCCCTGACGATCCGAGACGCGCGACGCAAGGCAGCAGACCTACGGCACCGACTTGAGGCACGGGACGAAATCGCCCCAAAGAGGCGCGGGGAACTGCGCGACCAGCCACAACAAACCCGCAGCCGCCAACACTCCACACCCCCCACCCCATTGGGCGAACGAACCACTCACCGCCGATGGTTCAAACGCAGGCGCACCCCCACCACCCCCACCACCCCCCACGCAGCCGAAGTACGAGCCCTGGCCGTGACCCGCGACCACGTCCAGGCCCTCCGCCACATCGACCTGACCGTCGCCCACGGCGAAACCATCGCCGTCATGGGCCGCAACGGCGCGGGAAAATCCACCCTCCTGAACACGCTGGTCGGCCTCACCAAACCCTCCGCGGGCTCGGTCACCCTCGGCGGAGCCGTCGGCCTGGTCCCCCAGGAACCCCGCGACCTCCTCTACGCGGACACCGTCGCCGCCGAGTGCACGACCGCCGACGCCGACGCGAACGCAGCGCCCGGCACCTGCCGCACCCTCGTCTCCGAGCTGCTCCCGGACATCCCCGACGACACCCACCCACGCGACCTCTCCGAGGGCCAGCGGCTGACGCTCGCGCTGGCGGTCGTCCTGACCGCCCGCCCCGCGCTGCTCCTCCTCGACGAACCGACCCGAGGACTCGACTACGCCGCGAAGGCCCGCCTGGTCGCACTGCTGCGCACCCTCGCGGCCGAGGGCCACTCCATCGTCCTGGCCACGCACGACGTGGAGCTGGCCGCCGAGCTCGCCCACCGGGTCGTACTCCTCGCCGACGGCGAGGTGATCGCGGACGGCCCGGCGGCGGACGTGGTGGTCGCCTCCCCCTCCTTCGCCCCGCAGGTGGCCAAGATCCTGGCCCCGCAGAAGTGGCTCACCGTCGCCGAGGTGCGGGAGGCCCTCACATGACCGACCGCCCCACCCCCCACACCCACTCCACTCCCCCGTCCCACTCCACTCCCCCGTCCCGCCCTGTCCCCCAGGCCAGGGCCGTCCGCCTGGGACCCCGCTCGGTCGCCACCCTTCTCCTGGTCAGCGCGGTCGGTGTGGCGGCGATCGGCTGGCCCTTCCTCGCTCCGCCCGCCGCGCAGGTCAGCGCCCATGCCCAGGACGCCCCGTGGCTGTTCACCTGCCTGCTGCTCCTGCTGGTCGCCGTCGTCTCCGCGACGATCGCCGAGTCCGGACTCGGCCCGAAGGCGGTGGCGATGCTGGGCGTGCTGGCGGCGACCGGTGCCGCGCTGCGCCCGCTGGGCGCCGGGACGGCCGGGATCGAGCCGATGTTCTTCCTGATGGTGCTCAGCGGCCGGGTCCTCGGCCCCGGCTTCGGGTTCGTGCTCGGCTCGGTGACGATGTTCGCGTCCGCCCTGCTCACCGGTGGGGTGGGCCCATGGATGCCGTTCCAGATGCTGTCGATGGGCTGGTTCACGATGGGCGCCGGGCTGCTGCCGGGTCCGGACCGGCTGCGCGGCCGGGGTGAGCTGCTGCTGCTGGCCGGCTACGGCTTCCTCGCCGCGTTCGCGTACGGCACGGTGATGAACATGCAGGGCTGGCCGTACCTGCTCGCGGACGGCTCGAACATCGCCCCCGACCCCGACGCCGGGCCCCTGGCCAATCTCGCCCGCTTCGTCGCGTACTGCCTGGCCACCTCGCTCGGCTGGGACCTCGGCAGGGCCGTCGTCACCGCGATCCTCACGCTCACCCTCGGCCCGGCGATCCTCAGGGCGCTGCGCCGGGCCACCCGCCGGGCGGCCTTCGAGAGCCCGGTCACATTCGACGCACCCGCACCGTGAAGCTCCGCGCGCGGACCGTTACGCACCCGGTGAAGCACCCCACATGAGCCAGATCACCTACTACCCACCCTAGTCGGACAAATCAGACGCCATGTGCACGCCAAAATGGCCTCTGACCTGCACATTGAGAGCCACGTCACACAAACGACCTTCCCCCTACTTACGACCACAACTAGCAAAAGGGCTCATTGCGGACACCTTCCCGGGCTGCTTCTCTGGATGACGTCGCACGGCGCCGACGTGCCCCACAGGGCCGCGGCGCCGATGCATGCCCCCGCCTCGCATCGCGTGGTTCCGGCATGCCTGCGGCGCCCTGTCCCCGAAGAAAGGCTCCCCGTGTCCGTGGTTTCCACCTTCCGCCGTCTCTCCGCCCCGAAGAAGGCCCTCGCCGGTGCCGCCCTGGCCGCCGCCACCGCCGGCACCCTGTTCGCCGCCGCCCCCGCGCAGGCCGCGACCTCGACCTCCTCGGCGCAGGCGATCGCGAAGAAGATGATCTCGGACTCGGCCCAGTACCAGTGCTTCTCGAACATCGTCGACCACGAGAGCGACTGGAACGTCAACGCCACCAATTCCTCGTCCGGCGCCTACGGCCTCGTCCAGGCCCTGCCCGGCAACAAGATGGCCTCCGCCGGCTCCGACTGGAAGACCAACCCGGCCACCCAGATCAAGTGGGGCGTGGACTACATGAAGGACCGCTACGGCAGCCCGTGCGGCGCCTGGAACTTCTGGCAGTCGAACGGCTGGTACTGAGCCGACCCCGCCAGACAGGACTGAAGGCGGCGGCCCCCGATCCCCGGGGCCGCCGCCTTCGTGCGTACCGCCTGCGGGTGCGCACACCGACGTCCCGGGGGAGGCAGGAACGGGGCGTAGGGATAGGGGTGCTCCTGCCTCCCTCGGAACGGACCGATGCCGGCCGCGGGCGCCGGCCTGCGGCGTGCGGCATGCTTCAGTCTGCGGCGACCCGGAGCTCCTTCACCCCGTTGATCCACGCCGAGCGCAGGCGGCGCGGGTCACCGGCCAGTCGAAGGCCGGGCATCGCGTCGGCGACGGCGTTGAAGAGGAGGGCGATCTCCAGCACCGCCAGGGACTTGCCCAGGCAGTAGTGGGGGCCTCCGCCGCCGAAGCCGAGATGCGGGTTGGGGTCGCGGGTGATGTCGAAGGCGTCCGGGTTCTCGAAGACCTCGGGATCGTGGTTCGCCGAGGCATAGAAGATGCCTACCCGTTCTCCCTTGTTTATGCGCTTCCCGCCCAATTCCGTGTCCTGTGTGGCGGTTCGCTGGAAGGAGACCACCGGGGTCGCCCAGCGGACGATCTCCTCGGCGGCCGTCTCGGGGCGCTCCCTCTTGTACAGCTCCCACTGCTCGGGGTGGGTGAGGAAGGCGTGCATGCCGTGGGTGATGGCGTTGCGGGTCGTCTCGTTGCCCGCGACCGCCAGCATCAGCACGAAGAACCCGAACTCGTCGGAGCGCAGACTGCCTTCGTCCTCGGCCACCACCAGTGTGCTGACGATGTCCTTCGCCGGGCACTCCTTCCGGTCGGCGGCCATGTTCATGGCGTACGCGATGAGTTCGGTGGCCGACTCCTGGCCGACCTCCTCGGTGATGGCGTACTCGGGATCGTCGTACGCGATCATCTTGTTGGACCAGTCGAAGATCTTGGCCCGGTCGCCCTGCGGGATGCCGATGAGCTCGGCGATGGCCTGGAGGGGCAGTTCGCAGGCGACCTCGGTGACGAAGTCGAAGGGGCCCGAGCGGTCCCGGGCGTTCGCGGCGATCGTCAGGGCCCGCGTCCGCAGGCGCTCCTCCAGGGCGCGGATGGCGCGCGGGGTGAACACGCGCTGGACGATCTGGCGGACCCGGGTGTGCTCGGGCGGGTCCATGTTGAGCAGGATCAGCCGCTGGGCGTCTATCGCGTCGCGCTCTATGTGTTCGTTGAAGCGGATGATCGCGGTGTTGAGGGAGGACGAGAACAACTCCGGGTGCGTCGACACGTACTTGACGTCCGCGTGCCGGGTCACCGCCCAGTAGCCCTCGTCCTGGAACCCGGCCACGTTGCCCGACTGCGGGATCCAGCGGACCGGTTCGGCGCGGCGCAGCTCGGCGAACTCCGGGAGGGGTACGCGGTGGTGCAGCACATCGGGATCGGTGAAGTCGAACCCGTCGGGAAGCGCTGGACAGGGCATGGACAGCTCCTGACGGTCCATCAGCAAGGGTCATCGTGACGGTAGTAACGGGTTCTACAACTGGCAATAGCCGTGAGCGTCCCAGTTCCGCGCACACCCCTTGCAGTGATTGAACCTTCGTCAGCACACTGCAACACAGAACTAGAACGCGTACTAGTTCCGCCTAGGGGGTGTTTTGAAAGTCCCGTGCGGTGCCCGCGCCCGCCGCGGGTGCTGTGCGGGACTTTCAAAACACCCCCTAGTTCAGCAGAGCCCTCGGAGAGGATCCGCACCCATGGCTGCCGAACCCGTGATCGTCGAAGCCGTACGCACCCCCATCGGCAAGCGCGGCGGCGCGCTCGCCAACCTCCATCCCGCCTATCTCCTGGGCGAGACCTACCGCGAACTCCTGGGCCGCACCGGCATCCCCGCCGACTGTGTGGAGCAGATCGTCGGCGGCACGGTGACCCACGCCGGCGAGCAGTCCATGAACCCCGCGCGCACGGCCTGGCTCACCATGGGCCTGCCGTACGAGACGGCGGCGACCACCGTCGACTGTCAGTGCGGCTCCTCGCAGCAGGCCTCACACATGGCGGCCAACATGATCGCGGCGGGCGTCATCGACGTCGGGATCAGCTGCGGCGTCGAGGCGATGTCCCGGGTGCCGCTGGGCTCGGGCTCCAAGCACGGGCCCGGCAAACCCTTCCCCGACGAGTGGAACGTCGATCTGCCCAACCAGTTCGAGGCGGCGGAACGGATCGCCCGCCACCGCGGGCTGACACGGGAGAACGTCGACTCCCTCGGCCTGCTCTCACAGGAGCGGGCCGCCGCCGCCTGGGCCGAGGAACGGTTCAAGAAGGAGACGTTCGCCGTCCAGGTCCCGACGACCGAGGACGAGCAGCGCGCCGGGCAGGGCATGTGGCGCCTGGTCGACAAGGACGAGGGCCTGCGCGACACGTCCATGGAGGCACTGGCGGGCCTGAAGTCCATCATGCCGACGGCCGTCCACACGGCGGGCAACTCGTCACAGATCAGCGACGGCGCGGCGGCCGTCATGTGGGCGTCGAAACGGATGGCGCGGGCGCTGAAGCTGCGGCCGAGGGCGCGGATCGTGGCCCAGGCGCTGGTGGGCGCCGACCCCCACTTCCACCTCGACGGCCCGATCGACGCGACGAAGGCGGTGCTGGGCAAGGCCGGGATGTCGTTGAAGGACATCGACCTCGTGGAGATCAACGAGGCGTTCGCGTCCGTGGTGCTGAGCTGGGCGCAGGTCTTCGAGCAGGACCTGGAGAAGGTGAACGTGAACGGCGGCGCGATCGCACTCGGGCATCCGGTGGGGGCCACCGGGGCCCGGCTGATCACGACCGCGCTGCATGAACTGGAGCGCGCGGACAAGGAGTTCGCGCTGGTGACGATGTGCGCGGGGGGCGGGCTGGCCACCGGCACGATCATTCAGCGGCTGTAGCCCATCGCACGAACGTCGTGAAGGCGGTGGGCCCGAAGGCGAGGATCGGGCCCGCCGAGTTCTTGGAGTCGCGTACGGCGACGGTGACGGGAGCCTCGGCGATCTCCACGCAGTCACCGCTCTGGTCACCGCTGTAGCTGGACTTACGCCACCGGCTCCCCGCCGGAATCCCGGCGCTCTCCATAACGCTCCTCCATCACACGCCGGATCAACTCCGCCGAGTCCTTGAGGGAGAGAGCAGCGGCCTGGAGATGATCGTATCGGAGCGCGCAGTCCTTGACAGTGTCCGGGTTGGCGGTGGGATGCCCGCTGCCGTACCCCTCGGTGTAGACGATCGTCGGATCGCCGGGGACGCGGTAGAGGTTGAACGGGCCTTGCAGCCCCGCGTGCGCTCCGGCCGTGAACGGCAGCACCTGTACGTTGATCCTCGGATTGCGCTCGAAGGACAACAGGCGTTCCAGCTGTCCGCGCATCGTCTCCCGACCGCCGATCTCCTGGTGCAGCGCCGCCTCGCCCAGGATCATCCAGAAGACCGGCGGTTCGTCCTTGTCGAAGATGCGCTGACGGGCGAGCCGCACCTCGGTGCGGTCGTCGAGGTCGGTGTCGTCCAGCACACCGAGCACGGCACGCGCGTACTCCCTGGTCTGCAGGAGTCCGTGCACCATGTGCGTCTGGAAGGTGCAGATCTCGGTCGCCCGCGACTCCAGCTCCGCCACCTGCTGGAACCAGGCCGGAAGTTGACTGCGCATCACCAGCACATACAACCGGGCCAGCAGGCCGTCCGTCTCCAGCGCCATATCCGCCCGCTCGCTGAACGGGAGTGTCGGCAGCTTCCGGGCCGTCTCGATCTGCCCGACCAGCGAGCCGGTGCAGTACACGATCCCCCCGAGCTGCTTCTGGGTCAGCCCGGCGGCCTCGCGGTAGCGGCGCAGCTCGAAGCCGAAGTAGTCCAGTGGCGAGGCGCCCGGATCGAGGGTGTTGATCTGGGTCACGCAGGGGCCCCTCTCTTGCAACTCGGCCCGCCCGGGGACCTGTTGTGTCGGATCGGTGGCCCAGAGTAGTTGTGCGAGATCATCCTCGTACCGCGAACGAATGCATTCGGCCGCCCACCTGCCCGGCGGCTTCCCTCAACTCCCCTCTGTACCATCGCAGTTGTCTCATGATTCGGCGACGGGGAGGTCGGAGACGATGCTGACGGAAGCACTCACGGCGGTGGCGGCGGGCGGCGGCATGGCCGTCGTGCAGGCAGCCGGAACGGATGTCTGGGCATGGTTCCGGACCCGGGGCGCACGGCTCATCGGACGGGGTGACACGGAACGCGAGGGCGAGGCGCTCGACCTCCTGGACCGTACGGCCGCCGCTCTCGCCGACGCCGACGACAGCGAGCGGGAGAACGTACGGGCCCGGCACGCGAGCCTGTGGCAGGGGGAGTTCGCCTCGCTGCTGCAATCCCTCGGGGACGAGGAGCGCGAGCGGGTTGTCGCCGAACTCCGGGCGCTGACGCGGGAGTTCGGCGGCCAGGACAGCTCCGTCGGCGGCGGAGTGCTGTCCGGCGGCACCTTCAACGGCCCGGTCAACGTCCAGACGGGCGACCACAACCACCAGCAGGTCCACTTCGGGTCCGCGGGATGACACACCGCGGATCCGACGACTCCGGCCGGGTGCCCGGCGGCACGTTCAACGGCCCGGTCAGCCTCCAGATCGGCGACGGCAACACCATGGAGGTCCACCACCACGTCGCGGCGAAGTCACCGCTCGACGCGACGGCCGACGAACTGGCCAGGGTGGTCGGCGACCAGTGGCAGGAGGAGGCCGGATTCCGGCGGCTGCTGCAGCCCGCCCCGCTTCCGGTGCGCTGGCGGGTGACCGAACGCAAGGTGGCGGGCCGGCTCGTCGGTGCGACCGCCGAAGGGGCACGCGCCCGGTTCGCCCCCCTGCCCGGCCTCCGGGCCACCGGCCGCGAGGCCCTTCACCAGGGCGGCGGACTGGCCGAGTTGCACGAGGTGTACGGCGGACTGGCCTCGGGCCGTCTGCTCCTGGTGGGCGGGCCGGCCGCGGGCAAGACCGCCGCCGCCGTGCTGCTGCTCCTGGACGCGCTCACCTACCGCGCACGCGCCGCCCCCGAGAACCGGGCCGACATCCCCGTACCGGTGCTGCTGCCGCTGGACGGCTGGGATCCCGCGCAGGAGTCGGCGGTCGAGTGGGCGGCGGGCCGCCTCTGCCGCGAGTACACCCTGTTCCGCGGCAGCGGTGGACGGGAGCTTGCTCGCCGACTGCTGAAGTCGGACCGCATCGCGCTCCTGCTGGACGGGCTGGACGAGGTCACCGGCAAACTGCGGGCCGCCATGGTGAGCGCACTGGAGTCGGCACCCTTCCGGCTGGTGCTGGTCTCCCGGGCCAGGGAGGCCGTACTCACGGCGAAGAAGGCCCGGCTGGCCGGTGCGGTCGCCCTCGAACTGCAGCCCGTCGATCCACGGGAGGCCGCCGAGTACCTGCTCACGCCGCTGCCCGAGCCGACTCCGCCCGCCTGGCGGGCGCTCACCGACCGCGCGGTGGAGGATCCGGACAGCGCGGTGGCACGTGCCCTGTCCAGCCCGCTGGCGATCGCTCTGCTGCGGGACAGCTACCCCGAGGACGGCCCCGTCGACGAGCTGCTCGACGACACCCGTTTCCCCGACGCCCACGCCATCGAGAACCACCTGCTGGACCACGCCGTCGCCGCCGCCTACACTCCCCGGTCCGGACAGCCCCGCCCGCGCCACTCTCCCGAGAGCGCCGAGCGGACCCTGCGCCACCTGGCCGCCAGGCTCACCCGAGAAGGCACCCGTGATCTGCGCTGGTGGTCCATCCCCACCTGGACGGACCGCCGCCCCAGGGCGGTACTGATCGGTGCGCTGGTCGCCCTCGTCTACGGAGCCGTCGGCACCTTTCTGATCCTGCGGGTGATGAGTACCACGTGGGCGTTTCTGCTGGTGCCGCTCGGAGGACTGGCCGGAGGATTCGTGGCCGGCCAGCGGCACTGGTCACTGACCGACGAGCAGTCGCTCCCGAGCGCCGGGTGGCGGGACCTCTTTCCGCCCAGGGCCCTCGGGATCAGCGTCGGGACCTGGCTGTTCGCGGCCAACGTGCTCTGGCTGGGCTCGCACGTCGGCTCGGCGGGTTCGTTGCCCGCCTGGCTGTGCTACCTCACCACTCTGCCGCTCGGGTTCTCCACCATGCTGGCGAGCGGCCGCGGGTCCGGCCTCCTGGTCAGCACGTACCTGGGTTTCGGCTCGGGGCCGGGCAACGACGACCTGCGGGAGAAGCTGAGCCCCCCGCCCGTGGCGGACACACGGTCCGTCGGCCCACGGGACGTCTGGCGGCACCACGCGGTGCTGAGGCTGCTTCTCGGTCTGCTGGTGGGGCTCGCGGTCGCGCTGCTCGTCACGCCGGTGCTGGCGTGGGAGTACGGCGTACTGAACGGCCTCCTGGTCGGTGGCACCGCGGGACTCTGGTGCGCGCTCGTCGCCGGCCCCGCCGGCAACCTGGCCGTCGCCACCGCCCTGAGCGCCGTACAGCTCTCCGCCCGGCAGGGCACTCCCGTACGTCTGGTCTCCTTCCTGGAGGACGCCCGCCGCCGCAATCTGCTGCGCGCGACCGGCCCGGTGTACCAGTTCCGCCACGCCCGCCTGCAGGAACGCCTTTCGCGACCTCGATGAACGGTTCCGTTCGATTCCTCGTCTTCGCAGGTGTCCCGACCGCCGTAGGTGCTCGACGTACTCGAACGGAATCCGCTTCCCGTGGCCTCTGCCGAGCTCACCACCACACGCCCGGAACAGATCCGGCACCCGGCCGGCTCGCGGCGGCCGCGGCTGCACGCGCTCTGGTCCCGCCACCGGGTGCCCCTGCTCGCCACCTTGCCCCTGTTGCCGCTGTACGGGGTGTGGTGGGCGTTCCTGGCCACCGGCGGCGGCGATCTCGCAGCCCAGTACGCATGGGCCGGATTCGCGGCGCGGCACGGTGAGTCGGCGTACAACCTCTTCTGGTACGGCGGTATGCACACCGCCAACTACAGCCTGATATCCCCGTATCTGATGGCCGCGCTCGGCGTCCGCGCCGTGACCGTCGTCTCCGGTCTGGCCGCCTCCTGGCTGGCGGCCGTACTGATGGGACGGGCGGGACTGCGAAGACCCCTCGGCCCGGCCCTGCTGGCGTCCTTCGCCCTGTGGTGCAACGTGGCCTCCGGCCGCACCACCTTCGCGCTCGGCGTCGCCTTCGGACTCGCCGCGTGTCTGATGCTCACCCGGGAGAGTCGGGTCGTCCTCGCCGCCGCCTACGCCGCCCTCGCGACCATGGCCAGCCCGGTGGCAGGGCTGTTCGTGGCGGTCGTGGGGGCCGCCTTCCTCCTCACCCGCGATCTCCCCCGCGCCCTCGCCCTGCTCCTCCCGCCCGCGCTCACCGTCGGCGCGACCACGCTCCTCTTCCCCTTCAAGGGCGAGCAGCCGATGTTCGCCGACCGGATCTGGCAGCCGGCCCTCCTCGGCCTCGCCGTCACCGTCCTCGCCCCCCGCACCTGGCGCGTCGCCCGCTGGAGCGGTGTCGTCTACGCGGCCGGGACCGTCCTGACGTACCTCGTCCCCTCCCCCGTCGGCACGAACGTCGAGCGCTTCGCCGAGCTGTTCGCCCCCGCCGCCCTCCTCGCCGTCCTGCTGGCCCAGCCACGCCTCACCAGGTTCCGCCGAGCCCTGCTCATAGCCACGCTCGTCCTCTCCGTCGGCTGGGTCGGCAAGAAGACCGTCAGCGACCTGCGTGTCTCCACGACCGTGCCCGCCTGGGCCGCCGAGCCCCACGGAGTGATCCGCGCCCTGGACCGGCTCGGCGCCGACCGCACCCGCGTCGAGGTCGTCCCGGCCCGCAACCACCGCGAGGCCAGCGCGCTCGCCCCGCATGTCAACATGGCCCGCGGCTGGAACCGGCAGCTCGACGTGGAGCGGGCCCGGCTGTTCTACGACGGGTCGCTCTCCCCCGCCGTCTACCGGGCGTGGCTGGACCGCTGGGCCGTCGGGTTCGTGGTCCTGCCGTCGGCCAAGCCCGACGGGCCCGCCAAGGACGAGGCCCGGCTCATACGCGAGGACCGGCCCGACTGGCTGGAGCCCGTGTGGCAGGACACGCACTGGCAGGTCTTCCGGGTGCGGGACGCCGTACCGCTGGTGTCGGCGCCCGCGAGCGTCGTGTCGGCGTCCGGCGCCGACGTCGTCGTACGCATGCCCCGGGCCGGGACCGCCACCGTGCGCGTCGCCCACTCGCCGTGGCTGCACGTGGACGGCGGCGCCTGTCTCGCCCCGCAGGGCGAGTTCACCCGGCTCACCGTCGCCGCCCCCGGCGAGTACCGGATCAGCTCGGAGTTCGGTCCTTCATCGGGGCTGGGGAGTCGCTGCTGACCGCGTCCTTCTCCGCCTGCGCCGTGACGGCCTTCGCGCGCGGGCCCTGGAGCAGGTACGTCATCCCGAAACCGGCGGCCACGACCATCGCCCCGCCCACCGCGTCCAGCACCCAGTGATTGCCGGTGACGACGATCGCGGCGACCGTGAGGAGGGGGTGCAGCAGGCCCAGGGCCTTCATCCACCACCTCGGGGCGAGGATCAGAATCACCAGACCGCACCACAGGGACCAGCCGAAGTGCAGGGACGGCATCGCCGCGTACTGGTTGGTGAGTTCGGTGAGGGTGCCGTAGTCGGGCTTGGTGAAGTCCTGCCGGCCGTGGACCGTGTCGATGAACCCCAGGCCCGGCATCAGGCGGGGCGGGGCGAGCGGATACAGCCAGAAGCCGACCAGGGCGAACACCGTCGCGAAACCGATCGCGGAGCGGGTCCAGCGGTAGTCGACCGGACGGCGCCAGTACAGGACGGCGAGAATCGTGAGCGGGACGCCGAAGTGGAACGACTCGTAGTAGAAGTCGAAGAAGTTCCGCAGCCAGTCGACCTGCACGACGGCGTGGTTGGCCCAGTGCTCGACGTCGATGTGCAGGGCGCGTTCGATGGAGTGGATCTGCGCGCCGTGCTGCTCGGCGGTGACCCGGCCGGCCGAGTTGGAACCGCCGGCCGCGGCGAGGCGGATCTGGGCGTAGGCGTAGTAGGTGACCCGGATCAGCAGCAGCTCGAAGAGCAGGTTGGGGCGGCTGATCACCCGGCGCAGGAACGGCACCAGCGGGATGTGCCGGAACCGGGCCGGGACCCGGTCCGCGTACCGGGTCGGGACGGGCGTCTGCCAGTACGGCGAGGTGCGGGACAGGAACGGGACGACGGCCGCGGTGGCGAGCGCGGCGAGCAGGACGAGATCGGCGCGCAGGGGATGGAGGAGCGCCTTGTCCGGCACCATCATCTTCGCCGGCAGGGTCATGACCAGGACGACGGCGATCGGCCAGACGTACCGGTCGGAGGCCCGTTTGCCGACCTGGCCGACGACCGCGAGCAGCACCCACAGCAGCTGGTGCTGCCAGGCGGTCGGGGAGACGACGATCGCCGCGCAGCCGGTGATCGCGACGGCGAGGAGGAGCTGCCCGTCGTGGGCGTAGCGCACCGCGCGGCGCAGCGCGAGGACGGCGACGGCGGCGCCGAGGACCAGGAAGAGGCCGATCTCCAGCGGGCCGGTCAGCCCGAGCCGCAGCAGGGCGCCGTGCAGGGACTGGTTGGCGAGGTCGTCGGCGCGCCCGCCGAGGCCGACGCCGGCCATGTGGTGCACCCAGTAGGTGTACGAGTCGTTCGGCATCGCCGCCCAGGCGAGCACCGTGGACCCGGCGAAGGTGGCCCCCGTGGCGAGCGCGGCCCGGCGGCGGCCGGTGAACCACAGCAGCGGGGCGAACAGCAGCAGCGTCGGCTGGAGGGCGGCCGCGAGCCCGATGAGGACACCGCTGGCCCGCTCCCCGCGCACGGCGAAGCAGCCGAGCAGGACCAGCAGCACCGGCATGATGCTGGTCTGGCCGAGGTAGAGGGTGTTGCGCACCGGCAGCGACAGCATCAGCAGGCTGATCGCGACGGGCGCGGTCAGGGGGTGCTGTGCGAGTCCAGTGCGGTGCCCTCGGTGTTCGGTGCGTGCCCTCGGCGTGCCGGACGAAGGCCCTCGTAGCGGAGCTACTTGGGCCTTCGGCCGGTGCGGCGAGGGTGCGTGCCGGGCGCCGCGGGTGCTGTGCTGGACTCGCACAGCACCCCCCAGCAGCGAGGCGCGCCGGCTGACCGGCTGGGGCAGGGCGCGGGCGGCGACCAGGCCGAGGGCGACGACGAGCAGCAGGGTGCCGAAGGTCCAGCCCCAGCCGAGGGCCTGCTCGGCGGCGCGGGTCAGCGGCTTGAGGACGAGTCCGCCGAACGGGGTACCGGTGAACTGCGTCGAGTCGTACAGCGATCCCTTCACATGCAGGACACCGGCCGGGCCGACCCAGGTCTCCAGATCCGTCAGCCGCTCCCCGCGCGGGGTACCGAGAACGACGGCCACCTGCCGTACGGCGAGGATCGCTACGACCATCCACAGGCCGAGCCGGGTCACCCGCAGGCGTGCCTGGACCGCGCCGACGGCGGTGGCTCCACCGAGCGCCTCCGCCGATCGCCCACCGTGCTCCGCTTTCGCCACGCCTCGTCGGCCTCCCGCCCCGCCTCGACCCGCTCGTCACCGGCGCCAGGAATCCTGTCGAACCCTCTGCGCCCGAACCGCCCGTCGGACAGACGCAGGCAACCCCCGATTCACCTGTCGTCCGCTCTCCTTTTGTCCGGATGACGATAGTCCGGGACCGGTCCGCTCGCCTCCGGGGGGGTGGCCGCCAGGGGGCCGCCGTCTGCCTCGAAGGCCGGCACGGGGGGGGCGGGATCGATCACATCCCGGAACGCGGCCCCCGGAACCGGATCATCCGCCGTACCGTCTGAAGCCCTGGCGTCGGCACGGGTTGAGGGGGCTCGCGGGAATGGAGGGGCTGCGCGCGATGGCGGATTTACTGCGGAAGGGACGGAGGGATCGGGGGAGACGGAAGGGAACGAAGGGACCCCGGAGGGGAGCTCTCACCGTCGCCCTGGCGTTGTTCGCGCTCCAGCTCGGCCAGCTCGCGGCGCCCGCGTGGGCGTGCGGCTGCGGGGCCATGGTGCCCGGCGACGAGCGGCGTGTGAGTGTCGGCCGTGAGGAGTCCGTGGTCCGCTGGGACGGGGTGCGGGAGCAGATCGTGATGCGGCTGACGGTCGGCGGCGACGCCGAGCGCGTCGCGTGGATCATGCCGGTGCCGAGCCGCGCGACGGTCCGCCTCGGCGACCCCGAGCTCTTCGACGAACTGCACGACATCACCGCCCCCGTGCACCGCGAACGCCACCATTTCTGGCCCCAGGACGGCGACTGGCCCCTGGTCACCGGCGACGGCATGGCAGGTGGCCCGCCCCGGTCCGGGCTCGGCGCCGAACCCCCCGTGGACGTCGTCGGCCGACAGCGCCTGGGCCCTTTCGACGTGGCCCGCCTGACGGCCACCGACCCCGGTGCCCTGGACCGCTGGCTGGACGGCAACGGCTTCGCCCTGCCGAAGGGCCTGACCGGAGCCCTACGGCCGTACGTCCAAAAGCGCTGGGAGTACGTGGCCGTGAAGCTGACCCCCGGATCCGCCACCGCCACCACGGCAACGGCCCTCACCGGCACCCTGGACCCCCTGCACCTCACCTTCCGCACCGACGAGCCGGTCTACCCGATGCGCCTGTCGCGCCTGGCCGACACCCCCCAGTCCCTGGGTCTGTACGTCCTGGCCGCGCACCGCATGGAGCCCACGACCGGGATCGGCGGCGAACGCCCCCGGATCACCTACGCCGGACGGCTGAAGGCGAGAACCGGACCACTCGCAGCCCTGTCGGCAGGCGGCAGCACCCCGTTCCTCACGGCGATCGGGCAGGAGTTCCCGTACCCGGAGCGCATCTCCGGCGACCACGTACTGCGCCGCGCACCGGCCGACGACACCTTCCAGCAGGTGATCTACGAGGACCGGCTGCGCACGGTGGCCGGCATCCCGGCATGGCTGCTGACGGTGACCGGCGGGCTCGCCCTGGCCGTGGCAGCGGCGGGCGCGTTGGCCGTACGGCGCTCCCGGCGGCCGGAATCACCCCCCGCACCGGCCGAGCCACCTGCGCCGATCGCCTGAATCCACCATCCTGGGAATCATTGCCGGGGAACACGGGTAGTTAGGGCATCTAACTAGCTATACGAAAGGTAAGGCGATGAGCGAGTCGCAGGTCTGGGACGACGTCGACGAGTACTTCTCCACCCACCTCGCGCCCGACGACGACGCCCTCCAGGCGGCCCTGCGCGACAGCGAGGCGGCGGAGCTCCCGATGATCAGCGTCACCGGCGCCCAGGGCAAGCTCCTCCAGCTCCTCGCCGAGATCCAGGGCGCCCGGAACATCCTGGAGATCGGCACCCTCGGCGGCTACAGCACCATCTGGCTGGCCCGCGCCCTGCCCGCCGACGGCCGTCTGATCTCGCTGGAGTACGACCCCAAGTACGCCGAGGTGGCAACCCGCAACATCGCGCGGGCCGGCCTGGACAAGGTGGTCGAGGTGCGGGTGGGCCCGGCCCTGGAGTCCCTGCCCAAGCTGGCCGACGAGAACCCGGCCCCCTTCGACCTGGTCTTCATCGACGCCGACAAGGCCAACAACCCGCACTACGTCGACTGGGCCCTCCGGCTCACCAGCACCGGCAGCCTGATCATCGTCGACAACGTGGTGCGCGGCGGCCGGGTCACCGACCCCGACAGCACCGCGCCGGACGTCCGGGGCACCCGCGCCGCCATCGAACTGATCGGCAGCCACCCGAGGTTGAGCGGTACGGCGATCCAGACGGTGGGCAGCAAGGGCTACGACGGTTTCGCACTGGCCCGCGTGCTGTGAGTCACCGCGGGCCGGGGAGCCCCGTCTCTCAAGCCTCGTGGTAGAAGCCGACGTTGACGCTGCGCGGGGCGGTCCGGTCCTGGACGATGATCTCGCCACTGCCGCCTCTGGGCAGCGGCACCGACCCGCCGTAGCCGATCGGCTGGACGTATCCCCCCACGGTCAGCCGCACCTCGGACGACGGGTCGGCCTGCGAGCCGCGCAACCAGCTCACCTGCCACCCACCGTCCGGGCCGCACAGGAACTCCAGGTGGACCCGGGAGACGAACAGCCAGTCGTCCGGTGTCACCAGCCGGCACACCGACTTGTCCCGGCCCACCCGCAGCACGGCACCCGGCTCGCTGGGCGCGTCGGCCATGAGCATGCCGGCCGTGGCACCCTCGTCCGCCGCGGACACGACGGCCATGGTGAGTTCGAGCACGTGCGTTCCTCCTGAAACGTCTTGCACGACGGCCCGTTTGGCCATCGACGCCGCATGATAAATCGCCCGGCGCCATCGCGTCCGGCACAATGAACTCATGACCGATCGAAAGCCTCCCGGCGTCCCGTTCGAGTCCTGGGTGGACAAGCAGATCCACGACGCGCAGGACCGCGGCGACTTCGCGAGCCTGCCAGGCGCGGGCAAACCCCTGCCGACCGATCTGGAATCCCCGTACGACGAACTGTGGTGGATCAAGCGCAAGATGGCCCGCGAGGGCCTGTCGGTGCTGCCCCCGGCACTGGCCCTGCGCAAGGAGGCCGAGGACGCGCTGACGGCGGCCTACGCGGCGCCGGCGGAACGCATCGTCCGGAAGATCATCACGGACGTGAACGTCAAGATCCGCGACATGCTGCTGAAGCCGCCGCCCGGCCCTCCCCTGGGCCGCAAGCCGTACGACGTCGAAGAGGTCGTACGAGAGTGGCGGGAGCGTCGGGACGGACGGCGGGTGGCGGGCGAGTCGGATGTGTCCGACGTGTAGTCCGGTGCGTCAGACGTGCAGGAGCCGTTCCGCCAGCTCGCGATAGTCGCGCAACGCAAGGCGAAGCTGCTCGGTGTCGGTGGACGAGCCGGGCTTGCCCTCGGCCACGTCCGCGGACTGCCAGGACCCACGAAGGGAGCGGCGCCGCTGCGCCACCGCCTCGGTCAGGCGGCCGGTGAGCTCCTCCAGGACGTGGTCGGCCTCCTCGACGGCGGCCCGGGGACCGTCGACGAATCCGGAGACCGCGTGCTGCAGCTGCAGCTCGAACTTGTCGGACTCGTCGTGCGGGAAGAGCGGAGTGCCCTCACGCCCGCTCTCCGTACCGATCCCGCCCGGCATCGTGGCGCTCGGCTCCGTACCGCTGCGCTCCGTGCCGCCGGTGGGCGCGACCGTGGGTGCGCTCCGCGCCGGCTCCTGCCCCGTTCCCCTGCCGGTCGTCGCGTCCGTCATGTTCCTCAACTCCCCTTCGCGTGCCGTCCCGTGAACGTCCAGGGCAGATGGCCACGGTGGCCATCGCTGCGGGCGGTCGCTCGCCCGTTGGTGTCCCCGCCGGACTCGTGACGGTCCCGGGAAGGCCCACCGTGACGCTCGACGGGGGCGGTCAGATCCTCGAACAGGGCCCGGGCCTCGATCATGGCCTCGCGCATCTCCTCGGTACCCGGCCCGCCGCCTTCCTGTCCGCCACCCACGCGCGCATGGGCGACGCGGTGCACGTGCCGGTAGCCGTGCACATGGTCCGCGTGGTGCACGGACAGGGCGGAGAGCTGCTCCTCGTACTGCGCGCCGTCCGGGAAGCCCCGCGCCTGCGCGAGCTCCGCGAGCAGCCGGTCCGCCTCGTCGACGGCCTCCTTCGGCGAGTCGACGAAGCGCTCCTGGGCCGCCGTCCAGCGAGCCTCGAACCGCTCAAGCTCGGCCGGCTCCAACGGCCGCTCGCGCAGCCCGCCGTGCCGCTCCACCCGCCGGGCGAGCTCCCGCTCGGCGGCCTTGGCGTCCCCGTCGTGCCGGGCCACGGCCCGCTCGTACTCGGGCCCGAAGCGCCGCCTCAGGCCCCGGCCGCCCTGCGCACCCCGAGCACGCAGGGCCAGGGCGGCCGCGCCGAGCACGACTACGACCGCCGCGATCACGATCAGAACAATCACACCTGTGGACATGTCTGCCGGGTTGCCCGGAAGGCGCCCCTCAAACGGCCGTCGAATGTCCCACCACCGCGTGTCGATTCGCCCCGCCCTCGGTCCTTCCCGCACCCGAGGCACTCATATCGGCTTGCGAGCCTCCTGGTTCCCGGACCGACAATGATGGCCATGACCTGGACCATCGCCCCGGAACCTCCCGACTCCCCCGCCGCCACCGCGCTCTGGCGGGCGTACTACACCGAGGTCAGCGACCGCTATTACCTCCGGCACGAGGGACGCCGCACCGACCCGGCCGAGCTGGACCGGGAGGTCGCCGCCCAGACCTGGGACGAACTGCGCCCCCCGAAGGGCGAGTTGCTGGTGGCGCGCTACTCGGGCGAGCCGGCCGGCACAGCCGGAGTCCGCCTGCTGGACGCGGAAACCGCCGAGCTCAAGCGGGTGTTCGTGCACGAGTCGCTGCGCGGCAAGGGCGGCGGGCAGGTCCTCGTCCGGGCCGCCGAGGACAGCGCGCGAGCCTTCGGCGCCGCCCGCCTGATCCTGGACACCCGCCATGACCTGGTGGAGGCCCGGGCCCTGTACACCCGCCTCGGCTACGAGGAGACGGCACCGCACAACGACGAGGTCTACGCCGAGCACTGGTTCAGCAAGACGCTGCGCTGACATCCGGCGGCTGCGGGTCCGGTCGCGCAGTTCCCCGCGCCCCTGGGAGGTTGCAGTCGGCCTGCGCCGCAAGGTGAGCGGTCTCGCGGTCGCGTACGGCGGGCAGGCGGCGTGCCGGGGGTGTCCGCCCGCAGCGGCGGGCGTCAAGAAACAGCACCTCTTGAGAAGAGCAACCGCCCGACCGAGGACGGACACCCCCCGGCGCGCCCCCGACCCACCACGAAACCCAAGGCGCTCCGCGAACCCCCACCCAACAGCAACGGGCCGCTGCAGGCATCCCCCGCCTCACCGGCCGGAGGCACCCGGCTGCTCACGGGACGACCCACACAACTCCTCATTCAGCTCCTTCACCAGCTGACTCAGATCGGTGGGCCGATCCGGCCCCCACCAGTCCCCCAACAGCTCCGCCAACGACTCCTCCCGCACCCGGGCCAGGTGCCCGGCGACCTCCCGCCCCCGGTCCGTCAGCACAAGATCGAGCCCCTCCCGCACGGCCAGCCCCCGCCCCTCCACCTCCCGGGAGGCGTCGAGAATCACCGGCAACGGCACAGCACTCCGCTCGGCGAGCACCGCAGGCTCCACCCACCCGTACTTCTTGATCCGCAGCAACAGCCAGCTGGCCGCCGGCAACAGGTCGTACCCGGCCCGCTCCGTGATCTTCCGGTACACCTCCCGCCGCCCCTCCCGCGTACCGAGCACCGACAACGCCCGGCACACCTCGTCGTACGACGACCGCTCCACCGGATTGCTGGCCAGCGTCTCGGTGACGTCGGGCGCCCGCACCGAGCCCCGCAGCTTGTCCTCCCGCAGGAACCAGGCCAGCACGAACCCGAGCAGCGCGACAGGAGCGGCGTACAGAAACACGTCGGTGATCGACGACGCGTACGCCTCCAGCGCCTCCGACCGCAACCCGGCCGGCAGCTCGGCGATGTCCCGGGGATCCGCCTCCAGCCCCTCCAGCGAGACCCCGGACGGCAGCCGCACCCCCTCGAAGGCGTCCGCGAGCTTGTCGTCGAGGCGGCTCGCGAACACCGTCCCGAAGACGGCGACACCGAAGGACGCCCCGATCGACCGGAAGAACGTCGCCCCGGAGGTGGCGACGCCGAGATCCTCGTACGACACGGCGTTCTGCACGATCAGCACGAGCACCTGCATGACCAGCCCGAGCCCCAGCCCGAAGACGAAGAAGTAGACGCTCATCGCCCAGGTGGAGCTGTCCATGTCGAGCTGATGGAGCAGCAGCAGCCCGAGCGTCGTGACGCCGGTCCCGGCGATCGGGAACACCTTCCAGCGCCCGGTACGGCTCACGATCTGCCCGGACCCGGTGGACGACAGCAGCATGCCGACGACCATGGGCAGCATGTGCACCCCGGACATGGTCGGGCTGACCCCCTGCACGACCTGGAGGAACGTCGGCAGATAGGTCATCGCGCCGAACATGGCGAACCCGACGATGAAGCTGATGACGGCGGACAGCGTGAAGGTCCGCACCCCGAACAGTTTCAGCGGCAGCACGGGTTCGGCGGCCTGCCGCTCCACGGACACGAACGCGACGGCGAGCACGACCCCGAGCAGGGCCAGCCCGACGATCTGCACCGACCCCCAGCGCCAGGTGGTCCCTCCGAGGGACGCCACCAGCACCAGACAGGTGGCGACGGAGGCGATGAGGAACGTACCGAGATAGTCGATGACATGCGCGGTCGACCGCCGCGGAATCCGCAGGACGGCGGCGATGACGGCAAGCGCGACGACCCCGACGGGAAGGTTGACGTAGAACACCCACCGCCAGCTCAGATGCTCCGTGAACACCCCGCCGAGCAACGGCCCCAGCACACTGCTCGCCCCGAACACGGCCCCGAACAGCCCTTGATACCGGCCGCGTTCACGGGGCGGCACGATGTCCCCGACGATCGCCATGGACAGCACCATGAGCCCGCCGCCCCCGAGTCCCTGAACCGCCCGGAAGGCGATGAGCTGCGCCATGTTCTGCGCCATGCCGCACAGCGTGGAACCGACGAGGAAGATCACGATGGCCAGCTGGTAGAGCCGCTTGCGCCCGTACTGGTCACCGAGCTTGCCCCACAGCGGGGTCGCGGCGGTGGACGCCAGCAGATAGGCCGTCACGACCCAGGACAGATCCTCCAGTCCGCCGAGGTCGCTGACGATGGTCGGCAGCGCGGTCGAGACGATGGTCTGGTCGAGGGCGGCGAGCAGCATGCCGAGAAGCAGCGCGCCGATGGAGACGAGGACGTTGCCGGGCACGTTCTCGCGTGCCTCGACTCCCCGCTTCGGCGGCTGCGCGTCACGCACATTTCCCGTCATACCGTGCGCATCCCCGCCCATGAAGACCTCCCGAGACCGTCGTTACACCTCCCATGCATCTCCCATCGTGATCGCTTCGCCCGGTTATGGCCTGTCGAGTCCCTTTGGAATTGGTTATTCCGGGGGTTGGGGAGGCCGCGTGAGGAACGTCTGCATAACCTGGGGAGTTCACGAGGGGAGGGACGAACACGTGAGCGAGTCGAGGGGAACGACGGGAGCGCCGGGTCCGGACGACCCGGGGCGCCTGAATGGCCGCCAGTGCCCGGAGTGCGGGGCGCCGAGAGCGACCGACAACACCCCGTCGTGCGGCTGCGGCCCACGCGTGTCCGAGGCCCTGCGAGACGCCCGTACGGCGGAGGCGGCAGCGGCCGAGGACTTCGATCCGCTGCGGATACGCCCATACGTGGAGCTGGAGGGCGGCGAGCGGGAGCCCGGGGACACCGCCGCCGACGACGGCCGGACGATGCAGCTGCGAGCCGTACCGCCGACTGCCGCACCGCACGCACCGGATGCCCCGCACGCGCCGAACACCCGGGACCTGATCCTGTTCGAACCGGAAGCAGCGTCCTACGACGACGGCGACGCACCCCCGGCCGGAACGGCCGCCCGAAGGCGCCGCCGCACGGTACTGCTCGGCATGGGCGGAGGGCTCGTGGCCGTGGTGGCGGCGGCCGGCCTGGCCAGCGGCGTGTTCACGTACGAGGCGCCATCACGGCACAAGGCCCTCCCGAAGGACGTACGACCGAGCATCCCGGCCCCGTCGGCCAGCGAGGCCTCGGAGCAGCCGTCACCGACGGAAGGGGCTGCACAGCCGGCGCCACCCGCCGCGCCTCCCTCCCCCACGAAGAGCGCGTCCCCTTCCCCGTCGAGGTCGAGCGCGTCCCCCACGCACTCCCCCTCGACGGCACCGCCGACGCCCCCCGCCACCCCCGACGCCACCGCCTCCCAGGAGGAGTCCGCCGCCGCCCAGAAGCCCGCGCCCCCGACCCTCAGCCGCGGCGACCGCGGCCCCGAGGTCACGGAACTCGAACTACGCCTGACCCAGCTCGGCCTCTACACGGGGGAGGCCAAGGGCAACTACAACGAGGGCGTCGAGGACGCGGTGGCCAGATACCAGTGGGCGCGCGGCGTCCAGCGGGAGGAGTACGGGGAGTACGACCTGGAGACCAGGGAGCGGCTGGAGTCCGAAACAGCAGAACCGTAAGGGTTCGCCCAAGGACTCGGGACTTCGGGCCCGACGGCGGCTGCGGGCAGTCTGTGGCCGATCGCGCAGTTCCCCGCGCCCCTGGAGGGCGTGCAGTGGACGCGCCCCTTAGGGGCGCGGGGAACTGCGCGAGCAACCGAAACGCAACCCGCACCCGCCGTCGAACCGCAAGCCCCGATCCCTCAGGCGACGTACAACCGGATCCCCCCACCGGCCACCGCCTCGACCCGAACCTGCCGCAGATCGTCCACCACCACATCCGGCCCATGGAGCCGGGCCCGCGGCCCGACCCCCACCACCCGCATCCCCGCGGAGCGCCCCGCCTGGATTCCCGCCGCGGAGTCCTCGAACACCACACAGTCCCCCGGCGCGACCCCCAGCTCGGCGGCCCCCTTCAAAAAGCCCTCCGGATCGGGCTTGCTCGCCCCGACCGACTCCGCGGTCACCCACACGTCCGGCATCCCCAGCCCGGCCGCCCGCATCCGGGCCGTGGCGAGCGCGACATCCGCCGACGTCACCAGCGCATGCGGCACGCCCCGCAACGACGCCAGGAACTCCGGCGCCCCCGGAATCGGTACGACGCCCTCCACATCCGCCGTCTCCAGGGCGAGCATGCGCGCGTTGTCCGCGTGGTTCTGCTCCATCGGCCGGTCGGGCAGCAGCAGCGCCATCGAGGCGTGCCCCTGCCGCCCGTGCACGACCTTCATCACCTCGTCGGCGTCCAGCCCGTGCTGCTCGGACCAGTGGCGCCAGATCCGTTCCACCACGGCGTCGGAGTTGACGAGCGTGCCGTCCATGTCGAGGAGAAGGGCACGAGCGGTGAGGACGGTGGACCCGGTGGGCACGGCGGTGGCCGACATCGGCAGCTCCAAGGCGAGGGGCACCGGGGGTACAGGGGTGGCCCCCGGAGGGACAAGGTGGTCCCGCCCGCCGGTCAGGGAGAACGGGCGGGAACCACTTTGTTCCCCCACGGTACAAAACAGATCCCGGTTCGCGCCACCGCCTCCAGAAACCGTTCACCAACAGTTCAGCTCACGCCGCCGCCCGCACCGAGGTCCGGGCGCGCCCCGGCTCAGCCGGCGATCGCCTCCCAGAGGCTCCACAGACCCAGCGCCAGCATCACCAGCGCGGCCACCCTGGTGATCAGCTTCAACGGCACCCGCCGCATCAGCGCCTTGCCCCCGACGATCCCGATCGCCGCGACGGACCACAGCGCCAGCACCGCACCGATCCCGACCGACAGCGGGTCGTCGTAACGCGCCGCGAGATTCGCGGTCATGATCTGCGTCAGATCCCCGAACTCGGCGACCAGGATGAGCATGAACCCGGCCCCGGACACCTTCCAGAAGGACCGGTTCTCCGGCTTGCGGATCGCCGCGTCACCATCGGCCCCGCCCTCCGCCATGAGCAGCATCGCGGCGCCCCCCAGGAAGAGCACACCGGTCAGCGCCTGCACGATCTGCTGCGGCAACAGCGTGAGCACACTGCCGGCCGCCACGGCCAGCGCGACATGGACGGCGAACGCGGCGGCGACACCGGCGAAGACATAGGAGGCGCGGTAGCGCGTACCGAGGACGAGCCCGGCGAGCGCGGTCTTGTCGGGCAGTTCGGCGAGGAAGACGGCGCCGAAGACGACCGCCGTCACGGTGAAGCTGATCAAGGTTCCTCAATCGGTCGGGACTGCCCCACCGAGAGCATTGTCACTGCGCTGCGACACCTCGGCACGGCAGCACACACGGCACCCGTGCCGTACGACACGGGCGTGCACTGCTTGCCGAAGGTCTCGCTGGCCGACCTCGTGAACGAGGTCCGCCTCCGGGCGCCGGCTCAGACGAGCTGAGCAGTATGTCGACGGTCCGGCGAAGAGCTACTCCCCTTCTGCGTCCCCCATGATACGAGATCGTTTCGCCGTGAACCTTGTTATGTCATGGACGCGTCACTAACTTCTTACCGCACGCACACCTCCCAGCAATACGGCGTCGCGAGCATTCCCTCGCTCGCACGCCAACACCCCCACCTCCCAAGGGAGTTCGCATGTCGAAGTTCTACGCGCGTCGACGGGTCAGCATACTCGCGGCCCTCAGCGGCCTCATAGCCTCCGTCGCGCTCTTCAACGCCCCGACCGCCTCCGCCGCGCTCCCCACCCCCGTCAGCGCGGCCACCGCCCGCGGCTACCTGGCCCAGCTCACCGTGGCCACCGAGGACCGCACCGGCTACGACCGCGACCTCTTCCCGCACTGGATCACCCAGTCCGGCTCCTGCAACACCCGCGAGGTCGTCCTCAAGCGCGACGGCACCGACGTCGTCCAGGACTCCTCCTGCGCCGCCGTCAGCGGCAGCTGGTACTCCGTGTACGACGGCGCCACCTGGACCGCCGCCTCCGACCTGGACATCGACCACCTGGTCCCGCTGGCCGAGGCCTGGGACTCCGGCGCCGACAGCTGGACCACGTCCCGGCGCCAGTCCTTCGCCAACGACCTGACCCGCCCGCAGCTCATCGCGGTCACCGACAACGTCAACCAGGCCAAGGGCGACCAGGACCCGGCCCAGTGGATGCCCTCGCGCACCGACTACCGCTGCACCTACGTGCGCGCCTGGGTGCAGGTGAAGTACTACTACGGCCTCTCGGTCGACTCGGCGGAGAAGTCCGCCCTCACGAACTACCTCGCGAGCTGCTGACACCGCACGGCCCCGGGCCCACGGAGTTCGGCAAACCGTGATCTGCGGAACCTCCCCGTTCCCCTCCGTCGTTCCGTACCGTACGGGGCGACGGAGGAGGGCGATCACGTGGCCGAACTGCGGCTTGGTCCACTGCTGCGATACGCCGACGGCTCGTCCGCGACCGTCTGGGTCGAGGCGAGCCGTCCGTGCACGGCCGAGGTGCGCGGCGCCGACGGCGCCCAGGGCGAGTCCCGCACCTTCCAGATCGCCGGACACCACTACGCCCTGATCCCGGTGACCGGCCTCGCACCGGGCACCTCCCAGTCGTACGAGGTCCTCCTCGACGGCACGCGCGTGTGGCCGCTCCCCGACTCCCGTTTCCCACCCTCCGTCATCCGCACCCCGCTGGCCGACGACCCCGTCCGCCTCGCCTTCGGCTCCTGCCGCTGGGCCGCGCCGCCGGCCGGTGAGCAGGACCCGGTCGGCCCGGACGCGCTCGACACGCTGGCCGCGAAGATCGCGGCCGACCCCGACGGTGAGCGGCCGGACGTACTGGTGCTCCTCGGCGACCAGGTGTACGCCGACGAGACCTCCAAGGCGACCCGGCGCTGGCTGGCCGCCCGGCGCGATCTCAGCGACCCGCCGGGCAACGAGGTCGCGGACTACGAGGAGTACACCCGCCTCTACTACGAGTCCTGGCTCGACCCCGAGGTGCGCTGGCTGCTGTCCACCGTGCCGAGCTGCATGATCTTCGACGACCACGACGTCATCGACGACTGGAACACCTCCGCCGCCTGGCTCGCCGACATGCGGGCGACCCCGTGGTGGCAGGAGCGGCTGCTGAGCGGGCTGATGTCGTACTGGGTGCACCAGCACCTGGGCAATCTCACGCCGGACGAGCTGGCCGCCGACCCGCTCTACGCCGCCGTACGCGAAACCCCCGACGGCACCGACCTGTTGCGCTCCTTCGCCTGCAGGGCGGACGCCGAACCGTCCTCCGTCCGCTGGAGCTACCGGCGCGACTTCGGCCGGGTACGGCTGCTGATGGTGGACACCCGGGCGGCCCGGGTGCTCGACGAGGGCGCGCGCTCGATGCTCGACCCGGGAGCGGAGCGCTGGCTGCGCGAACAGGCCCTCGACGCACGCGGTTCGTACGACCACCTCCTCATCGGTACGTCCCTGCCGTGGCTGCTGCCCCACCTGGTGCATGACGCCGAGGCGTGGAACGCCGCCCTGTGCCGGGGCGAGCGCGGGGAGCGCTGGGCGCGGTTCGGGGAGGATCTGCGACGGCGGGCCGATCTGGAGCACTGGGCGGCGTTCCCGTCGTCCTTCGACGCGCTGGCGGAGCTGATCGCCGAGGTCGGATCGGGGGCGGAGGCGCCGGCGACGGTGTGCGTGCTGTCCGGCGACGTGCATCACGCGTACGTGGCCGAGCCGACGTGGCCGGCCGGTGAGGGGCCCGACGCCCGCGTCTACCAACTGACCTGCTCACCCGTGCACAACGCCATCCACCTGGCGATCCGGCTCGGCTTCCGCTTCGGCTGGAGCGCGGTGGCCCGGATGCTCGGACGGCGGTTCGCGGGGCACGGCGGCTGTCCCGAGCCCTCTGTCGACTGGCGCCGCACGGGCGGCCCGTGGTTCGGCAACCAGCTGATGACCCTGACGTTGAGGGGGCGTTCGGCGCGGCTGCGGCTGGAGCAGGCGAGTCAGTCGCGGGGCGGCGGGGCGCGGCTGAGGACGGCGGCGGAGTCGGAACTCGCGCCGTGAGACGGTGTGCCTGAGAACTCGGGACGTTCGGTGCGATGGCGGCCGCGGGTGGTCTGTGGCCGATCGCGCAGTTCCCCGCGCCCCTGGAGGTGCGTGCAGTGCACGCCCTTGAGGGGCGCGGGGAACTGCGCGAGCAACCCAACACACGCCGCGGCCGCCGACGAACCCAAATCCCCCCGAACCCACCGCAGAGTCCGTGATGCCCGTGATGCATCCCACACTCACACACCCCGAGGCCCTGTCGGCCCCGCTCCCGACGGCATGATGAGCCGGACCGTCCGCTTCCACCAGGCGGCCCGCTCCAATGCGCCCCACACGCCCGGGAGTCACCCCTTTGACCGCACCGACCTCCGCACCGACCCCGGACTCCCCCACGGTCTCCGTCGCCCTGGTCGGCGCCGGCCCCCGCGGCACCAGCGTCCTGGAACGCCTCTGCGCCTCCGCACCCGAACTCCTGCCGCCCGGCGCCCGGCTCACGGTCCATGTGGTCGACCCGGCGCCGCCCGGCCCCGGGCGGGTGTGGCGGACCGCGCAGTCGGCCGAGCTGCTGATGAACACGGTGTCCTCGCAGGTCACACTGTTCACCGACGGCAGCGTGGACTGCTCGGGCCCGATCCGTCCCGGCCCCAGCCTGCACGACTGGGCGACGGACACGCTCGGCCCGGACGATTACCCGACCCGCGCCCACTACGGCCGCTATCTGGAATGGGTGTTCGCGAAGGTCGTGCACGAGGCGCCGCCCGAGATACGTGTCGAGACACACGCGGCCCGTGCGATACGCCTCGACGACATGCCCGACCGCCGCCAGACCCTCACGCTCGACAGCGGCCGTACCCTGCCCGGCCTGTCCGCCGTAGTACTGGCCCAGGGCCATCTGCCGACGGCCGCCGACACGACACAGCGCCGCCTCACGACGTACGCCGAACGCCACGGCCTGCGTTACGTCGCGCCCGCGAACCCGGCAGACGTCGACCTTTCCGCCATATCCGCCGGCGAGCCGGTGCTGTTGCGCGGTCTGGGGCTCAACTTCTTCGACCACATGGCCCTGTTGACGACCGGCCGCGGCGGCCGCTTCGTCCGCTCCGAGGGCGGCCCGGGTCTGCGATACGTCCCGTCCGGCAACGAGCCGCGGCTGTACGCCGGTTCACGGCGCGGCATCCCGTACCAGGCGCGCGGCGACAACGCGAAGGGGCCGTACGGCCGCCATGTCCCGCTGGTCCTGACGCCCGAGGTGATCGCCGGTTTCCGCAAGCGCGCGGACTCGGGTGAGGCGCCGGACTTCCTCACGGAGATATGGCCGCTGGTGGCGAAGGAGGTCGAGGCGGTGTACTACACGGCGCTGATACCGGCCGGCCCCCGGCGACCGGAGTTCACCGCACGCTTCCTGACCCTCCCGCACCGCGACCCCCAGGAGGCGGCCCTGCTCGACGAGTTCGGCCTGCCGGAGGCCGAGCGCTGGAGCTGGGACCGGGTCTCCCGGCCGTACACGGGGCAGGACTTCGCCGATCCCGGGCAGTGGCGCGACTGGCTGCTGGCGTATCTGCGCGAGGACGCCGTGCACGCCGCCCGGGGCAATGTGGACGGCCCGCTGAAGTCGGCCCTCGACGTGCTGCGCGACCTGCGCAACGAACTCCGGCTGATCGTCGACCACGCCGGCCTCACCGGCACCTCCCGCCGGGACCACCTGGACCGCTGGTACACCCCCCTCAACGCCTTCCTGTCCATCGGCCCGCCCCGGCGGCGCGTGGAGGAGCTGGTGGCACTGATGGAGGCGGGGGTGGTGGAGGTGCTCGGGCCCCGGCTGGACGTTCGGGAGGAGGAGGGGGCCTGGGTGGCGCGCTCCCCGGAGGTGCCGGGCTCGGCGGTCCGGGCGACGGCCCTGATCGAGGCGCGGCTGCCGGAGCCCGACCTGCGCCGCAGCGCCGACGACCTGCTGGCCCGGCTGCTGAAGACCGGGCAGTGCCGCCCGCACACCGTCGACGGCTACGAGACCGGCGGGCTGGACGTGACGCCGCGGCCGTACCGGCTGATCGACCGTCAGGGCCGGGCGCATCCGAGGCGCTTCGCGTTCGGGGTTCCCACGGAAGGTGTGCACTGGGTGACGGCCGCGGGGGCGCGGCCAGGTGTGGATTCGGTCACTCTTTCGGACGCGGATGCGGTGGCGAGGGCAGCGCTACGTGCGGTTGTTTCCGGGGCGCATGAGGGTGCCGAGGCCGAACTGTGGCCAAATGTTGAACTTGCAAGTGTCGATTAGGACTACCTAACGTGGTCGCTACCGATCAGTACTCGTCCCCACGCCGTTCCCTCCAGGGACGGCCCAACTCCAGTCCGAGGGAGTCCCCCACATGACCGGACGCCTCAACAGCGCCCAGCCGTATGCCATCGGCCTGTTCCGCATCGTCGTCGGCCTGCTCTTCGCCTGCCACGGCGCCAACTCGCTCTTCGGCACGTTCGGCGGCCAGACCATGGAAGCCGGCACCTGGCCCGGCTGGTACGCCGCGGTGATCGAACTCGTCGGCGGCAGCCTGGTCCTGCTCGGCCTCGGCACCCGCGCCGCGGCGTTCATCTCCTCCGGCGCCATGGCCTACGCGTACTTCAAGGTCCACCAGCCGCAGGCCCTGTGGCCCATCGAGAACCAGGGCGAAGGCGCCGCCATGTACTGCTGGGCCATGTTCCTGCTGATCTTCACCGGCTCCGGCGCGTTCGGCCTGGACCGGCTGTTCGTCAAGCGCACCGGCACGCAGAGCGCGACGACGGCCGACCAGGCCCCGGTGGCCGCCTGACGGCTCCGGCACCGCGTCCCCGTACGACGGCCGAACTGCACGACGGCCGCCCTGCACGACGGCGCCCGTATCCGCGAGGCTCACGCGGGTGCGGGCGCTGTCGCCTTCGCTTCCGCCTTTGCTGTTGCCGCTTGTCGGGTCGATGCAGGTGAGTGAACATCCTGTGCCGAACGCACGTGCCCCCGATGAACCTGCTGTCACACCCCCGGCGTACGCTGTATGGCTGTCATAGGCCGCCCCTGCCGCTCCCCCGCGACGTCGCGGCACGGTCTGGCCACGGGGGTTAACGGGGAGTTGCGGTGCAGGGTTTCGAGGACGTGGGCTCGCTGACAGCGGGTCCATGGATCTACGTCGTGGTGGCACTGTCGATCCTGCTGGACGTGTTCCTGCCGGTGCTGCCCAGCGGCGTTCTGGTGATCATGGCGGCGACGGCCGCGGCCGCGGGCTCGGGTGCCGCGACCGGTGAGGTGCCCGGCGAGGTCCCGGACATCCTGGCCCTGACGCTCTGCGCGGCGACGGCCTCCGTCCTGGGCGACCTCGTCGCCTACCGCGTCGCCCGGCGCGGCGGCGCCCGACTGGACCGCGCGATCGCCCGCTCCCGCCGCCTGACATCTGCGCAGGAACGTCTCGGCGCCGCCCTGGCCCGGGGCGGCGGCGCCCTGGTCGTCCTCGCCCGCTTCGCCCCCGCCGGCCGCTCGGTCGTCTCCCTCGGCGCCGGCGCCACCCACCGCAGCGCCCGCGACTTCCTCCCCTGGTCCGCCCTGGCCGGCCTCACCTGGGCCGTGTACAGCGTGGCCCTCGGCTACTTCGGCGCCCAGTGGCTGGGCGCGACATGGCTGGCGACGGCGGTGTCGGTGGCGGCGCTGTTCGGGGCCGGGGCGGTGGCCACGTACCTGGTGCGGCGGGGGCCGGCGTAGCGGGGTGCGGTTCGTCGGCACGCTGCCGGTGCCGGGCACCGCTTGCCTCCGACCTCACCCGGCCTTGCGCGCCACCGCGGCCCCCCGCACCTCCAGCCCGTCGAGCAGTTCGGCCGTGGCCTGCGCGATCATGTCGACGGCACGGTCGAAGACCTCGCGGTTGTGCGCGGCCGGGGCCCGGAAGCCGGAGACCTTGCGTACGTACTGGAGGGCGGCGGCCCTGATCTCTTCCTCCGTCGCCTCTTCGGGCAACACGGGCGGACGGAGCGTCTTGATGCTGCGGCACATGCGTCCAGTCTCCCCCGAGAAAGGCGCTGTCTGCCATGATCACCTCAGAGGCGGCCACCATTCCGGGGCCGACCGACGAGAGGATTCGCATGACGGCGAACGGCACGACGGCGAATGACCGAATCACCGTGGCGGTACTGGGCCCGGGCGGCATAGGCGGCCTGCTGGCCGCGCTGCTGTCCAGGGCGGGCCACCGCGTCATCTGCCTGGCCGGCGACGAGACGGCCAAGGCCCTGCGTACGACGGGAATCCGCGTCCGCAGCGGCCTGTTCGGGGACTTCACGGCCGAGGTGGAGGCGGACACCGAACTCCGCGAACCGGTCGACGCCTGCCTGATCACGGTCAAGGCCACCGCCCTCGACACCGCCCTGACCCGCGTCCCGCCCAAGGTGCTGGGCGACGCCCTGGTCGTCCCCTTCCTGAACGGCGTGGAACACCCCCGACCCCTCCGCGCCCGGTACGGCGCCGACCGGGTCGCCCCCGCCGTCATCCGCGTCGAGTCGACCCGCGTGGCGGCCGGGGAGATCCAGCACGCGAGCCCCTTCGCCGAGATCGACCTGACCGGCGACGCGGTCCCCGACGACCGCCTGGACGCCCTGGCCCGGACCCTCGGCTCGGCCGGCCCCACCACTCGCGTCCTCCCCGACGAGACGGCGGCCCTCTGGGCGAAGATGTCGTTCCTGGCCCCCTTCGCCCTCCTCACCACGCGCCACGCCCTCCCCCTCGGCGGCGTACGCACGGTCCACCGCGAGGAGTTGACGTCCCTGGTCGAGGAGACGGCAGCTGTCAGCCGAGCCTGCGGCGGCCCCGCCGACCCGGCCCAGGCCCTCGCCCGCTACGACGCCTTCCTGCCCGGCACGAAGTCGTCGATGCAACGGGACGCCGAAGCGGGCCGCCCCCTCGAACTGGACGCCATCGGCGGCGCGTTGCTCCGTGCGGCGGAAGAGCACGGGGTGGCCACGCCGGTGACGGCGCGCCTGGTAGGGGAGTTGAGGGAGGCCGGCCACTGAGGCCGGTTTCATCAACCGTCCAAAGGTGCTCGCAACCCAAAATCGAACAGGCGTAGCATTGCGCCGTGGCTACGTCCTATGACTTTCCGAGTGACCTCCTAGCCGGCCAGGAGGAGCTGCATCAGGTCCGGGCCGAGCTGTCGGCTCTGCTGAGGCGGCTTCCCTGGTCGGTCGTGCCCCTGGACGGATTCAGCGACGACAACGGCTGGCGCAAGGTCGAGCGCCCCGCCTCCCCCGGCTGGACGGAGGACGAGCAGGCCGAGGTGGAGAAGCTCCGGCGACGCGAGCACGAGCTCGCGGTGTTCGTCAGCGGGCACCGCTACTGGTCGGAGATGGCCGGAGCGGAGCGCGTCGACGCCCGCACGAAGCTGAAGCACGCCCACGAGGCGTCGGCGGAGAAAGAGAGCTAGCGGAGAAGGAGCGCTGATACGCCGAGGACCCCGACCGTGAACGGTCGGGGTCCTCTTCCGCTGTGGGCGCGGACGGTTTCGAACCGCCGACATCCTGCTTGTAAGGCAGGCGCTCTACCCCTGAGCTACGCACCCGAGAACGAGTCGACAGCCTACCTTGCCAGGGGCCATGTCCCGCAAACCCGTATCGCGGACTGTCCGGGATGCCGGGAAGTCCGGGGATCACCTGGGGGATCGCCTCGGGGACAGCTCGGGGATCACCTGGGGTTATCCCCACCATGGATCCGGGAGCAGCCCGGATCCCCCGGGGGGCCAGGCGTCCGTACGCTCAAGGAATCGTGCAGGAAATCGTTGAATTCCCGGGCCACCGAGGTCGGCCACAGGGGAAGTCTCAGGGGGAGATCGTCATGGCCCGTACCGTTCCCGCTCGCGCCGCCGCCGTCGCCGCGGTCGTCGTGGTGCTCGTCGCCGGTGTCGCCGCATGCGGGGCCGACGCGGGGGACGACAAGGAGCCCGACCACCGGTCCTTCCCGCTGGAGGGACGGACACTGACCGTCGACTCCGACGACTCGGCGCTGGAGATCGTCGCCGACGACGGGAACAAGGCCGGGACGGTTGCGGTCACCCGGTGGTTCAAGGGTTCCGTCGCGGTCGGCTCGGACCCCGAGGTGACCTGGGAGATGAAGGACGACCGGCTGGTGCTGCGGGAGAAGTGCTCCGGCATGATCACCAACTGCTCGGCCAAGCACCGCATCGAGGTGCCGCGCGGCGTCACCGTGAAGGTCGAGGACGGGGACGGCAGTGTGCGGGCCCAGGGGTTCAAGGATCCGCTCAGCATTCGTACGGGAGACGGCTCCGTGCGGGTCACCGACTCCAGCGGTCCGCTGAACCTGAAGACCGGCGACGGCTCCATGCATGTCTCCGACGTCTCCTCGCGCCGGGTGAAGGCGCAGACCGGTGACGGCTCGGTCCGGCTCGAACTCGGCACCGTGCCGGACCTGGTGGAGACCCGCAGCGGCGACGGCTCGGTGACGATCGAGGTGCCGCGGGCCACGTACCGGGTGACGACGAAGAGCGGCGACGGCTCGGTGGACGTGTCCGTGCCCAAGGACGACAGCAGCGCCCATGTGGTGTCCGCGCAGAGCGGAGACGGGCAAATCACGGTGCGAACCGCGAACTAATCGGCCCGTGTGTTCGTCCTAAACCGGTGGGAGAATGACACCGGGAAGGGTGAATGACAGCACGGGAGAGGGATGTGACGGCGACACCTCCGCAGCCGAACTCGCCGTCAGTACCGGGCGCGCCGGGACATCGGGCGCGCTCGGCCGTCCAGCAGCCCGTGCGTTCCGCCGCCCGGGCCGAGGGCTCCGTCGACCGGACCGAGGGCTCCGTCGACAGGGTCGGGGATTCCGTCGGCCGGGTCGAAGGTTCGGCCGGCCGGGTCGAGGATTCCGTCGGCCGGTCCAAGGGCCCCTCCGCCCGGCCCCAGCCCGAGCCCCGGTCTCGGCCTCTGTCCCTGTCCCTGTCCCTGTCCCCATCCCGGTCCCAGTCCCAGTCCCAGTCCCCATCTCGCTCCTGGTCCCAGTCCCCGTCCCGCCATCGCGCTCTCCGTGACACCCTCACCCTGATCGCCGTCCCCCTCGTCGCCGCCCTGGCGCTGCCCGCCGTGCTCCCCGCCGCCTTCGCCGGTGGTGGTACGCGGCGCTGGTTCGGGGGGCGGGCCGAGAGTCAGCGGGCCGAGGCGCAGGCCGCGAAGGATGCGGCGGCGGCCGCGTTCTACGAGCTGGACACCGCCCAGCGGGATCTGCGGATCTCGATCGAGACGATCGCGGCCGTCGACGACTCCCCCGCCGCCCGCCGGGCGATCACCGACTTCGAGGCGCTCGGACGGCGCATCGACGAGGCCAGCGGCCAGTACATCCAGGCCGTCGACGCCCACGACCTCGACCGTGACGACCTGGAGGCCTCGGCCGCCGCCCGCGCCCGTACGGAACTGGCGAGGGCCAAGGACGGCCTCGACAACATGAAGCGCGAGCTGGACCGCTTCGCCGACGGGCTCGGGCCGCTGCTCGGCAAGGCGGAGACCCAGCTGGCCCGTCTCGCCCCGGCCGTGGAGCGCGCCCGCCAGGGGCTGCTCGCCGCCTCGAACGCCCTGGACGCCGTACGGAGCTCGGGGCTGAAGGCCGACGACCTCGCGGCGCGGCTGGCGGCCCTCGGGCCCGAGCTGACCAAGCTCAACCAGGGCGCCGGGCAGCATGGCGTCCCGCAGACGCTGGAGCGTGCCGAGCGGGTCGCGCGGGAGGCCGAGGCGGTCCGGGTGGAGGCCGAGCGGCTGCCGGAGCGGGCGGCCGAGATCGACCACCGGCTGGTCTCGCTGCGGACGCGCGCACAGGCGCTCACCACCCGTGCCGGGCAGGTGGAGCCGGTGCTCAGCGAGCTGCGGCGGCGGTTCACGGCGGCCTGCTGGCAGGACCTGCAGGGCGTCCCGGACGGTGCCGCGGAGAACGTACGACAGGCCGAGCTGAAGCTGAACGAGGCCCGGGCCGCGCGCGACGAGCAGCGCTGGCCGGACGCCACCGCTCTGCTGTCGACGGTCCGGGCGCTGCTGAACGGCACGGACGAGTCGGTGTCTGCGGCCGGTGACCGGCTGCGGCGGCTGAACGCCGTGCAGAAGGACCCCCAGCAGGAGATCGACCGGACCCGCTTCGCGATCCGGGACGCCCAGCGGCTGGCCATGGCGGGCCGCAACACGCCCGACCCGCGGCACGCACGCCCGCTGGACGACTCCGTCGGCCGACTGGAGCGGGCGATCGGCACGCTGGAGGGCCGCCACCCGGACTACTGGCACTTCCTGACCGAGACGGAAGCGGTACGGCACACGGTGGCCGGGGTCGTCTCCCAGATCCGTGAGGAGCGCGGCGGCGGGCACTGACGGGGCTTAACCTGTGCTCATGCCTCGCTACGAGTACCGCTGCCGCAGCTGCGGCGACACGTTTGAACTGAGCCGGCCGATGGCGGAGTCGTCCGACCCGGCGAGCTGCCCTGCGGGGCATGACGACACGGTGAAGCTGTTGTCGACGGTCGCCGTGGGCGGTACGGCGAGCGCCCCCGCGGCACAGAAGCCGAGCGGCGGGGGCGGTGGGTGTTGCGGTGGGGGCTGTTGCGGCTAGGTAGGCCGGTGCATTGTCGTCTGCGGGTGCGTGGGGGCTTGTCGCGCCCACGCGGCAGAGCCGCATATTGATACAGCCCCGCGCCCCTGGGTCGGCTGAGCCGCAGCCGCGCCCAAGGGGCGCGGGGAACTGCGCGACAAGCCACACACGACCCGCAGCCGCCGCGCCACCGGTCATCCCTGGTTCTTGGGCGCTACGGCCTTCAAGAACTCCCGCAGGATCCGCTCCCCCGCCAGCACCCCCCGCTCCGGCAGCGCACTGACCGCCGGAGCCGTCCAGTCGTCGTCCGCCAGCTCACCGTGGCCCGGTCGCCAGCCCCTGTCGGCGGCCAGCAGCAGGTCGGCGTCCAGCAGGGAGTCGCCCGCCGCCAGCGTCAGGTCCGCACCGGTGCGCCGGGCGACCTCGTGCATGGCGGCGCTCTTGGTGAGCGGCTTCGGGACGGCGTAGATCTTGCGCCCCTGGAGCGACACCGTCCACCCGCGGTTCTCCGCCCACACCGCGAGCTCCTTCACCCACTCCTCGGGCAGCAGCTCGCGCTCCACCACCAGGTAGGCGAAGAGGTCCTCGGCGATCCGGTGCTTGCGCACCCACGCCGGGGACGCCGTCGCCATCAAGTGGTCCTGCACCTCCGCGAGCGGCGCACACTGCTCGGCCAGCCGGGCCGCGACCCGCGCGCTCCAGTCGGGGTCGGAGACGCCGTCGACCAGCAGATGGCCGCCATTGGCGCAGATCGCGTACTTCGGCGCGGGGCCCGGCAGGTTGATGCGCTGGTACTGCTTACGGGTCCGGGTCGTCGTCGGCACGAAGACCGCCGCGTCACCGAGGTCGGTCAGCAGCTGGGCCGCCGTCTCGGTCATGTACGACAGCGGCTTGCTCTCGTGCACCTCCACGCACAGCAGCCTGGGCGCCCGCGGGTCCGGCATGGTCAGCGCGAGGGCCGCGGCGGAGTAGATGAGCGTACGGTCGAGGTCGCTCGCCACCAGCACCGGCATCAGACGTTCACCGCCCTGCCGTCGGCGCCCGTCGCGCCCCGCGTGTACTTGGGGTGGATCAATCCCACGCAGGTGTACGGCAGTTCGGCGACCTCTTCCACCGGAACCCCTCTCTGTTCGGCCAGCAGTCGTACATGGTCCAGGTCGGCGCCCGCCCCGGCCCGCGCCAGGATCTTCCAGGGCACCCGGCGCAGCAGCACCCGTGTGGTCTCGCCGACGCCCGGCTTGACGAGGTTCACGTCGTGGATGCCGTACTCCTCGCTGATGCGCTCGACGGCGGCCCAGCCCTCCCAGGTCGGCTCGCGGTCGCCGGACAGCAGCTCCTTGGCCGTCGCGTCCACGGCGTCCACGACCTCCGGGAAGCGCGCGGACACGGCGTCCAGGAAGGCCACGGAGACATCGGCGTCGGCGAGTTCGCGGTAGAACTTCGCACCGTGGTAGTCGTGCGGCCCGACCAGGTCGGCACGCAGGACGGTGCGGGAGATCAGGCCGGAGACCGTGGAGTTGAGGCAGGCGGACGGGATGAGGTAGTCGTCGCGGGTGCCGTACGTCCGCACGCAGGAGCCCGGGTCGGCCAGTACGGCGATCTCCGGGTCGAAGCCGGTGATGCCGTCGGACGCCTCGAACTCCCTTATCGCCGCGGTCAGTTCGCGGGTGATGGCGCCCTTGCCGGTCCAGCCGTCGACGAAGACGACGTCACGCGGGTCGTGGTGGGCGGCCAGCCAGCGCAGCGCGTTGGCGTCGATGCCGCGGCCGCGCACGATGGACACGGCGTAGTGCGGGAGTTCGAGCCCGTGGCGGAACTGCGCCCAGCGGCGCATCAGTACGCCCACGGGGGTGCCCGCGCGGGCGAGCGAGACCAGCACCGGCCGCGGCATGGGGGTCCCCCCACGCTTTCGGCTGTGGGGGAGCTCGGCGAGGACGAGCTCGGTCACGGCACCGGCCGCCTGCGCCAGCCGTGCCGCCGACTCCTCCAGCGCCGCGTGGAACAGTGCCTGGTACTGCTCGCTCGGCTGGTACTCCACCGGCAGCGACTCCGCGTAGTGCGCGCCGCCGCTCTGGATGGCCTCCTCGCGCTCCTCGGTCGGCGCCTCCAGCGTCACGTCCGAGAGATCCTGCAGCAGCCAGCCGACCTCCTCGGGGGCGTACGAGGAGAAGGCGGGGCCGCGGAGGGGCTCGGGCAGCATGGAGTGCCTTTCGGGGATGGCCAGGGGGCCGGGGACGTACGACGGCACGACCGCCAGCAGGACGTGCGGGGCGTGCGCGGCGAGCTGTGCCAACAGGCCCTCGGGCGCGTGCAGTTCGGGGGTGTCGGCGGTCGAGTCGACGACGGCTATGACGGCGTCGAAGCCGGCGCCGGCGATGTTGTAGGCGTAGCGCTCGCCGGGGCCGTCGGCCGGGTCGTCGTGGGCCGGGAAGACGAGGCGGGTGCGTATCGCGTAGCCGGGGTCGTCGACCGCGAGGACGGGTGAGCGGGTGGTGGTGGAGTACCGGACCTCGACGCCCTCGGTGACCTGCTCCAGCTCACGGGCGAGGCGGAGGGGGGCGTACATCAGCTCTTCGAAGCCGAGGACCAGCGCACTGCGCGTGTCGGCGGGGAGTGCCTCCGCGAGGCGGGCGGCCATGGCCGGGAGAGCGCCTTCGAGGCGGGTGCGGTGTTCGGGCGTGAAGCCGTGCCGGCCGCCGTCGGGGAGGCCGGTGGGCCAGTGCAGGTCTATGCGGGTGGTGTGGGGGTGGGTGCGGTCGTCTTCCGGGTGCGGGCCGGTGGGGGCTTGTCGCGCAGTTCCCCGCGCCCCTAGGGGGTTGGCCCGCACGTCGGCTTCAACGGCCGCTGACTCGGCGGACGCGGCACCGCCATCGCCCTCCAGGGGCGCGGGGAACTGCGCGACCAGCCCCGACGCACCCGCAGACGACGAACGCCACTCCGCGGCACTCTCCGCCTCGTACCGAGCCACCAACTCCTGCCCCTTCGCCAACACCCCCTCCGGCAGCCGTACCGTCCCCGAAGCCGCAGTCACCAGATCCACCCGCGCGCCGATCTCACGGGCGAACTCGTCCAAACGACCGGCATCGGCAGCCGACCGCATGTCCACCAGCGCGACCACCACATACCGCCGCCGCGGGTACCGCGCATGAAGATCGCGCACCGTGTTCAGCACCGTGTTCCCCGTGGAGAACTCGTCGTCGACCAGGACCAGCGGCCCGTCACCCACCAGCAGCGCCGGATCCTCCGGCAGCAGCAGATGCGACGTGGCGTGCGAGTGGGACTCCTCGAAGCCGCCCGCGCGGGCGACCCCGGCGACGGGACGGCGGGTGGAGTGCAGATACGGGGCGAGGCCGATGCCGTCGGCGACGGAGTGGCCGAGCCCGGTCGCCGTCTCCGCGTAGCCGAGGACGACCGCCCTGGCCGCCTCGTCGGCACCCAGGAGTTCCCGCACGCGCCGGCCGAGGGCGAACCCGGCGCCGTACACCACGGACGGTGACTGCGGTACGTGCTTGCCGAGCACGTTGGAGACCAGCAGATGCGCGCGCTTGGGGTTGCGGCGCAGGGCGAGCCCCAGCATCTCCGTGAGCTCGTCGTCGCCCATGAGCTGGACCCCGAGCCGTTCGGCGACCCAGCTGCCGGACCAGACCCCGTTGTTCACTGCGTTGTTCATGCGTCCCTTGGATATAGAGGCCGTTCGGCCGGTTAGAGCCCTTCGGCCGGTTCAGGCCGGGATTCCGGCGGCGAGCAGTTCCACGAAGCCGATGTCCTCATTGGCCACGCCGAACACCTCGGCCCGCAGCAGGGTCCGCTCGGCCCAGGCGCGGTGCGGCTTCACCTCATTCATCTTGTTCGTGTACTGCGACCGAAGTACACCCCCGCCGCCGCGCTCCGGCCGCAGGATGTCCTGGGCGTCACTGAACTCCTCATGGCTGACCACGGACAGTGCGTGCACCGGCAGCACGTGGGAGGGGTGGATGCAGGTCTTGCCGAGCAGGCCGTTGGCGTGGTCCATCGTGATCTCGCGCAGCAGGCCGTCCATGGCGTGCTCGATGAGGGCCTCGCGCAGCTCCTCGGCCTGGCCCTCCAGGAAGGGGCTGCGGCGCAGCTGCGGCTTGAACATACGTTCCTGCACGCGGAAGTACTCCCACACCGGCCCGGTCACCGTGAACCCGGTGCCGTCGGCTCTGCCCAGCATGTTCACCACGTCGGCGATGACGGAGGCGACGATCTGGACGTCGTACGCCGTCATGTCCGGGGCGCGGCGCAGCCCGTAGGACGAGCAGAAGTCGGTGACGCCGAGCCGCAGCGCCAGCACCCGCTCGCGGTACTTGTCGACGGCGCGGAAGATGCCCTCCAGGGTCTCCACCCGTGACTCCCGGTAGAGCAGCTGGGGGGACTCCAGCACCGGCATGGCGAACAGCCGCCGCCCGCTGTGCGCCTCGGCGCTCGCGAGGGCCTCCAGGAAGGGCATGCCGCGCTCTTCGGTGAACTTGGGCAGTACGAATCCGGACAGCAGCCGTACGGCGGGTCCGAGGCGCCGTACGAGGTCGGGGATCTGCTCGGGCGTGCGGACCCGGATGAAGAGCAGCGGCAGATCCGCGGCGCCCTCGCCGTACCGTGCCGCGAGGTCGGTGAACTGCCGGACGAGGTTCTCCTCGCCCTCCGTCACGTCCTCGTCGCCGATCGAGTCCTCCAGGCACAGCACCATCGAGACCACGCCGCGTCCGGTCTGTTTGACGACGTCGTCGGCGAGCCGCGGCCTCGTGGCCGGACTGTAGAGCGTGGCGCCCAGGGCCGCGGAGAGCAGCCGGGCAGGGGAGTCGGCGCTGAACGCGCACGGCTCCTGATGGAAGAGGCGCTGCCGCACCTCTGGGGCGATGTGCCCGAAATGACGCATAGAGCTCCCCCGGGGTGACTCAGTGCCACCCGTGACCTGTTCACAGGTGGCCGGTAATAGTACGTAGATACCCATGTCAGGGGTTCCCGCAGGGCATGAATTTCTGGTAACGCGGACGAGCACAGGCGCGCACGGTCCGTCGCACCCCCGCGTTGTCGTGAGCAGGACGGAGAAGGCAGGATGACGGTATGACGCACGCGATGTTGAAGGGGTCGAACGTCCCGCTCGAAGCCACGACGGTACGTGCCGTACTGCGCTGGACGCCTGGGCAGGGGGTCCCGGACGTCGACGCCTCGGCTCTGCTCCTCGGCCCCGACGGTCGTGTGCGCTCCGACGAGGACTTCGTCTTCTACAACCAGCCCCGGCACCCCTCCGGGAAGGTCTGGCGGCTCGGCAAGAAGCGGGGCGCCGAGGGCCTCACCGACACCATCCAGACAGATCTGGCCGGTGTCGAGCCCGGCGTCGGCCAGATTCTTCTGGTCGCTTCGGCGGACGGCGTCACCTTCGACCGCGTACGAGACCTGCGCATCATGCTGTACGACGCGACAGCCGCCGACGGCGATCCGCTGGCCTACTTCGACATCAAGCCCGAGACTGGCCAGGAGACCGCCCTGATCTGCGGCGAGCTGTACCGCCGTGGCGAGGGCTGGAAGTTCCGCGCCCTCGGCGAGGGCTACTCGGACGGCCTCAGGGGCCTGGCCACGGACTTCGGCATCTCGGTGGACGAGTCGGAGGCGGCGGCAGCGGCGGCGGCTCAGCCGACCGCACCCCCGGAGGTCTCCCAGCCCCTGCCCCCCGAGCAGCCGACGACGACGGTCCCGCCCCAGCCGGCGTACGGCTACCCCCAGCAGCCCCCGGCAACGCAGCCCGCGTACGGCTACCCGCAGCCGACGAGCCAGCCGGCCATGGCCAACACGGGCTACGGCTACCCGCCCCCGGTGACAACAGCCCAGCCCCAGGGCTTCCAGCTGCCACCCCAGGGGCCACAGTTCATCGGACGGTAGGAAGACGCGCCCTGAGGGGCGCGGGGCTGTATCGATTTGCGGCTCCGCCGCGTGGGCGCGAGCAACCCCAACGCAACCCGCACCCGCCACCCGACAAGGCCCCGAGCTCTCAGGCGACTACTTCTCCGCCTTCGACTTGTATCCGCGCCCCCACTGCAGCCCCCACCCGAACAACCGGTCCAGCTCGGCCTGGAACCCGTAGACGAACTTGACCTCGCGCCGGACCCAGAGCTCGCCCTTGACGTTCTCGATCATCACCACCGCACAGGACCGGGCCTGCGGATGCCGTTCGTCGAGGCCTATCTCGATCCGCGGCCCGTTGCTCGGATACAGCGTGACGATCGCATGGGTGCGGTCGAACGCCGGCGTCTGGTCGTAGATGTACACAAAGACCAGCAACCGCTTGATGTTCTCCCGGTGATCAAGGTTGACGTACATCGTCTCGCCGGACGCCGACCCGAACCGGTCGTCCCCGCTGAGCTTCACGTACGGCGGCGCGTTGACGTCTCCGAGGAACCCGCCCAGCGGCTGGACGACGCCCTTCGTCCCGTCGGTCAGCTCGTACAGCGCACCGAGGTCGAGGTCGACGTTGACCATGCTCTGGCTGTGCCCGAGCACCTCCGGCGGCTTGAGCGCCTTGAACGGATGCCGCAGCAGACTCTCCCGCTGCGGGCCCCCGATGTCGGACGTCCGCATCCGCCAAGTCAGGTTGATCCGGAGATGCCCGGTCGCCGCCCCCTGTTTGGTGAGCGAGACCCGATCGTGCCGCTTCGTCAGCTCGATCGAGTTCGATGACGCGCTGCCCGAGTCGAACTCGACCGCCCGGCCACGCCAGAGCCCGTCCAAGAAGCCCATTCCGCCCCCACGTCCCACGAAAGAACCGCGTTCACCACGAAAGATCCGCAGTCACTCGGAAAAAACCGGCGGGGCGGCCGGAGGCCCGGCCGCCCCGCACAGAGCGTTCCTCACTGGCAGGGGTGTCACACCCCGGACGAGACCTCAGTCTTCTCGTCCGAGGTCTCCGCTTTTCCCTCCGCCGCCGCGAGCACGCGGTTGCGGCGGACCGAGGACCAGAAGGACCAACCGATCAGGATCACGCCGATCGAGCCGGTGACGAGCTCGGGGATCTCGTACTGGATGGTGACCAGCAGGATCATGGCCAGCGCGCCGATCGCGTAGTGCGCGCCGTGCTCCAGGTAGACGTACTCGTCGAGGGTGCCCTGGCGCACCAGGTACACGGTCAGCGAACGGACGTACATCGCGCCGATACCGAGGCCCAGCGCCATCAGGACGATGTCGTTGGTGATGGCGAAGGCGCCGATCACGCCGTCGAAGGAGAAGGACGCGTCCAGGACCTCCAGGTAGAGGAACATGAAGAACGCGGCCTTGCCGGCCATGGCGACCGCCGAGCGGGGCTTGCCGGAGCGCTCGGCCTCTTCCTCCGCCTCGTGCTCGCGCTCCTCCTCCTCTTCGAGCTTGTCCTCGAAGTAGCCGGAGAGTCCGCCCACGATCATGTACGTGATCAGACCGGCGATACCGGAGAGCAGGACCGTCTCCGCCTTGTCGACGTGCGCGCCGCCGTGCTGGTGGGCCTTGGTCGCGAAGGTCATCGCGGAGACCAGCAGGACGATCAGCGCGATGCAAACCGACAGCATGTCAACCTTGCCGAGCTTGGCCAGCGGGCGCTCCAGCCAGCTCAGCCACTTGATGTCCCGGTCCTCGAAGATGAAGTCCAGGAAGATCATCAGCAGGAACATGCCACCGAACGCGGCGATCGCCGGGTGGGCGTCGGTGACGAGCTCCTGGTAGCGGTCCTGGTCGTTGAGGGCGAGGTTGACCGCCTCGATCGGCCCGAGCTGGGCGCTGATCGCGACGATCACGACGGGGAAGACCAGCCGCATACCGAAGACGGCGATCAGGATGCCGACGGTGAGGAAGATCTTCTGCCAGAAGGCATTCATCTTCTTCAGGATTCCGGCGTTGACCACCGCGTTGTCGAACGACAGCGAGATCTCAAGGACGGAGAGGATCGCTACGATGCCGAAGGCCTCCCACCCCCCGAAGAGGACCGCCGCGACCAGGCCGAGCGCGGTGACCGCGAACGACCAGCCGAAGGTTTTCAGAACCACTGGCTACCCAATCCTGTGTGTACGGGGCTCCCGCGCGCCGCACTCGGCTTTACGAACTTTTGAAGCCGAAGTCTAGTCGGCCCCCCTCCTCACCCCACGGGGGCCCGACTTTTGCTCATATCGCGTTATGAGACGTTGACTCCGAAGTCGAGTGCGATGCCCCGGAGGCCGGACGCGTATCCCTGTCCGACAGCCCGGAACTTCCACTCTGCCTGGTAGCGATAGACCTCGCCGAAGATCATGGCGGTCTCGGTGGAGGCGTCCTCGCTGAGGTCGTAGCGGGCGAGTTCCTGGCCGTCGGCCTGGTTGACCACACGGATGAAGGCGTTGCTGACCTGGCCGAAGGTCTGGCCGCGTTCGTCGGCCATATGGATGGAGACGGGGAAGACGATCTTGTCGCAGTGGGCCGGCACCTTGGAGAGGTCGACCAGGATCGACTCGTCGTCGCCGTCGCCCTCACCGGTGAGGTTGTCCCCGGTGTGCTCCACCGAGCCGTCCGGGCTCTTCAGCTGGTTGTAGAAGACGAACCACTCATCGCCCAGAACCCGACCGCCGTTGCACATCAGGGCGCTGGCGTCGAGGTCGAAGGGGGCTCCGGTGGTGGAGCGCGCGTCCCAGCCGAGCCCGACCATCACCTGAGTGAGGTTCGGCGCGGCCTTGGACAGGGAGACGTTTCCTCCCTTGGCGAGCGTGACGCCCATGATGCTGGTCCTCCCCTTTAAGGGCCTGTCCTTTCGGCTCAGCCCGGTGAGCGTCGATCGGAGTCGGGCTGACCCGAAAGACAGGCCCTGTGATCCTTCTCTGGTTGTCCATGCGCATCCGGCGCCGCACCCAAACGGTACGGCGCCGGACTCGGCCAGTGGTGTCCTGGACTCTCACGCCCGGGTTGTCGAACTCTGTCGAACTCAGACGTTGACTCCGAAGTCCTGCGCGATGCCGCGCAGGCCCGAGGCGTAGCCCTGGCCGATGGCACGGAACTTCCACTCCGCGCCGTGCCGGTACAGCTCACCGAAGACCATCGCGGTCTCCGTGGACGCGTCCTCGCTGAGGTCGTAGCGCGCGATCTCGGTGCCGCCGGCCTGGTTCACGACGCGGATGAACGCGTTGCGCACCTGGCCGAAGGACTGCTGACGGTTCTCGGCGTCGTAGATCGAGACCGGGAAGACGATCTTCTCCACGTCGGCCGGGACGCCCGCAAGGTTGACCTTGATCTGCTCGTCGTCGCCCTCGCCCTCACCGGTGAGGTTGTCACCGGTGTGCTCGACGGAGCCGTCGGAGCTCTTGAGGTTGTTGAAGAAGACGAAGTTGGCGTCGCTGCCGACCTTGCCGGCGTTGTTCAGCAGCAGTGCGCTGGCGTCCAGGTCGAAGTCGGTGCCGGTCGTGGTGCGGACGTCCCACCCCAGACCGACGATGACCGCAGTGAGGCCAGGGGCCTCCTTGCTCAGTGATACGTTGCCGCCCTTGCTGAGGCTGACTCCCACGAGTCCTCCATTGGTGTCCAGGGGCGGGGAGCCCCGCCGTGCGTTTGATATCGGATCAACGAGTCGATCCTAGTGACGGGTTCCCGTGGTACGCAGGCCTTGATGCCGAAGAATCACAGGTGTCGTCACCAGCGGGATCAGAGGGTGTCGAGCGCCTTGACGTACTCGCTCAGGTCGCGCGCGTCCGGCAGGGCGTTGACGACGGTCCAGCGGACCACGCCCTCCTTGTCGATGACGAAGGTGCCGCGCACCGCGCAGCCCTTGTCCTCGGCGAAGACACCGTAGGCACGGCTGACCTCGCCGTGCGGCCAGAAGTCGCTGAGCAGCGGGTACTCAAGGCCCTCCTGCTCGGCGAAGACACGCAGGGTGTGGATGGAGTCGTTGGAGACGGCGAGCACCTGCGTGTCGCGGTCGGAGAACTGCGGCAGGTTGTCGCGCACCTCGCACAGCTCGCCGGTGCACACGCCGGTGAAGGCGAAGGGGTAGAAGAGCAGGACGACGTTCTTGGAACCACGGAAGCCGGAGAGCTTCACGGTCGCACCGTGGTTGTCCTTGAGCTCGAAGTCGGGGGCCTTTTCGCCGACCTGGATCGCCATCGCGTGGATGTCCCTTCGGTGGGGCTGTTCGGGTGGGTTCCACCCTATGCAGCGACCGCCGGGGCCCGTGCAGGAGGCCGGGCCGGGCTTTTCAGCCCGGCCCGGCACCGCACCGGTTCTACTTCTTGGTCTTGGCGGCCTTGGGCGTCACCAGCCGACTGCCGCTCCAGTCCTTGCCGACGCTGACGCTCTTGGACGCCGACAGACCCGCAGTGGTCGCGGCTTCAGAGATGTCGCTCGGCTCCACGTAGCCGTCACGGCCGGTCTTCGGCGTCAGCAACAGGATCGAGCCGCCCTCTTCGATGTACGTGGTGGCATCCACCAGCGCATCCGTCAGGTCGCCGTCCTCGTCGCGGAACCACAGCACCGCGGCATCGGCGACGTCGTCGTAGTCCTCGTCCACGAGCTCAGTGCCGGTGACTGACTCAATGGCCTCGCGGAGTTCCTGGTCTACGTCGTCGTCGTAGCCGATCTCCTGGACCACCTGCTCGGGCTGGAACCCCAGCCTCTCGGCAAGGGTCCGTTCCTCCGCGTGGTCCGCGGTCGCGCTCACGGGTTGCCTCCTGATCATGTTTTGGAAATAACTCAGCCACGCGCGTGCGCGAAGCATTGGCCGTAGTCCACACGGGCGGGACGGATCGCGCAAGTACCCGGCCGTTCAGACCGCCGAAACGGTGACGTTCCTGAACGTGTCACCGCAACTCCAGGCACACCATCATCGTCTCAGGGTGACGGGCACCACACCAATCTGCCCCCTTTGTGAGTTTGGGAACCATCGGCGGGCACTCGACCGTTCATCAAGCCTCGGTTACCCCACAGTAGAGATGACGTTTGGCGTACGTAGGTACACGATGGGGAGCGGTACAGACGCCCAGAAACCCCAGAAACACAGCCCTCTGACAGGTAAGGAACAGCGTGGCTTCCGGATCAGATCGCAACCCGATCATCATTGGCGGCCTTCCGAGTCAGGTTCCTGACTTCGATCCCGAGGAGACGCAGGAGTGGCTCGACTCCCTCGACGCCGCCGTTGACGAGCGCGGCCGTGAGCGGGCCCGCTATCTGATGCTGCGACTGATCGAGCGGGCCCGCGAGAAGCGTGTGGCCGTGCCCGAGATGCGCAGCACGGACTACGTCAACACGATCGCCACCAAGGACGAGCCGTTCTTCCCGGGCAACGAGGAGATCGAGCGCAAGATCCTCAACGCGACCCGGTGGAACGCCGCGGTCATGGTGTCCCGGGCCCAGCGCCCCGGCATCGGCGTCGGCGGCCACATCGCCACGTTCGCCTCCTCCGCCTCGCTGTACGACGTGGGCTTCAACCACTTCTTCCGCGGCAAGGACGAGGGCGACGGCGGCGACCAGGTCTTCTTCCAGGGCCACGCCTCCCCGGGCATCTACGCGCGCGCGTTCCTGCTGGACCGCCTCAGCGAGCAGAACCTGGACGCGTTCCGCCAGGAGAAGTCGAAGGCGCCGTACGGCCTGTCGAGTTACCCGCACCCGCGCCTGATGCCGGACTTCTGGGAGTTCCCGACCGTGTCGATGGGCCTCGGCCCGATCGGCGCGATCTACCAGGCGCGAATGAACCGCTACATGGAGGCGCGCGGCATCGCGGACACCTCCAGGTCGCAGGTGTGGGCGTTCCTCGGCGACGGCGAGATGGACGAGCCGGAGTCGCTGGGCCAGCTGTCCATCGCCGCGCGAGAGGGCCTGGACAACCTCACCTTCGTCGTCAACTGCAACCTGCAGCGCCTCGACGGCCCGGTGCGGGGCAACGGCAAGGTCATCCAGGAACTGGAGTCGATCTTCCGCGGCGCCGGCTGGAATGTGATCAAGCTGATCTGGGACCGCACCTGGGACCCGCTGCTCGCGCAGGACCGGGACGGCGTCCTGGTCAACCGGATGAACACCACGCCGGACGGCCAGTTCCAGACGTACGCCACCGAGACCGGCGCCTACATCCGCGACCACTTCTTCGGTGACGACCAGCGGCTGCGCGCGATGGTCGAGGGCATGACCGACGACCAGATCCTGCACCTGGGCCGCGGCGGTCACGACCACCGGAAGGTCTTCGCGGCGTTCTCGGCGGCCAAGGCGCACAAGGGCCAGCCGACGGTGATCCTGGCCAAGACGATCAAGGGCTGGACGCTCGGTCCCAACTTCGAGGGCCGTAACGCCACGCACCAGATGAAGAAGCTGACGGTCGACGACCTCAAGCGCTTCCGCGACCGGCTGCACCTGCCGATCGCCGACAAGGACCTGGAGAGCGGGGTGCCGCCGTACTACCACCCGGGGCGGGACTCCGAGGAGATCCAGTACATGCACGACCGCCGCAAGGGGCTCGGCGGTTACGTCCCCACGCGCGTGGTGCGCTCCGAGCCGCTGGCGCTGCCGGGCGACAAGACGTACGCGACCGTGAAGAAGGGGACGGGCCAGCAGTCGATCGCGACGACGATGGCCTTTGTGCGGCTGCTGAAGGACCTCATGCGGGACAAGGAGATCGGCAAGCGGTTCGTGCTGATCGCGCCGGACGAGTACCGCACGTTCGGCATGGACTCGTTCTTCCCGAGCGCGAAGATCTACAACCCGCTGGGCCAGCAGTACGAGTCGGTCGACCGCGATCTGCTGCTCGCGTACAAGGAGTCGCCGCAGGGCCAGATGCTGCACGACGGCATCTCGGAGGCCGGCTGCACGGCTTCCCTCATCGCGGCGGGTTCGGCGTACGCCACACACGGCGAACCCCTGATCCCTGTCTACGTCTTCTACTCGATGTTCGGTTTCCAGCGCACCGGCGACCAGTTCTGGCAGATGTCGGACCAGCTGGCGCGCGGTTTCGTCCTGGGCGCGACCGCCGGCCGCACAACCCTGACCGGTGAGGGCCTCCAGCACGCCGACGGGCACTCGCAGCTGCTCGCCTCGACGAACCCGGGCTGTGTGGCGTACGACCCGGCCTACGCGTTCGAGATCGCGCACATCGTGCAGGACGGTCTGCGCAGGATGTACGGCGGTTCGGCCGAGCACCCGCACGGCGAGGACGTCTTCTACTACCTCACCGTCTACAACGAGCCGATCCAGCACCCGGCCGAGCCGGAGAACGTGGACGTCGAGGGCATCCTCAAGGGCGTGTACCGCCTGAGCGAGGGCACGGCGGGCTCCGTCCCCGCCCAGATCATGGCGTCCGGTGTGGCCGTCCCCTGGGCGGTGGAGGCGCAGAAGATCCTCGCCGAGGAGTGGAACGTCAAGGCCGACGTCTGGTCGGCGACCTCCTGGAACGAGCTGCGGCGCGAGGCCGTGGAGTGCGAGGAGCACAACCTGCTGCACCCGGAGGAGGAGCAGCGGGTGCCGTATGTGACGCGCAAGCTGGGCGGGGCCGAGGGGCCGTTCGTGGCCGTCTCCGACTGGATGCGGTCGGTGCCGGACCAGATCGCGCGCTGGGTGCCGGGCACCTACCAGTCACTGGGCGCCGACGGCTTCGGCTTCGCGGACACCCGGGGTGCGGCGCGGCGCTTCTTCCACATCGACGCGCAGTCGATCGTGGTGGCGGTGCTGACCGAGCTGGCGAAGGAGGGGAAGGTCGACCGGTCGGCGCTGAAGCAGGCGATCGACCGTTACCAGCTCCTCGACGTGTCCGCGGCGGATCCGGGTGCCGCGGGAGGCGACGCCTAGGTTCCTGGGCACGGCGTCAACGGCTGGAAGGGGTGGTGTGCCCGTGAGTGACCTGCGGGATACACCGCCCCTTCACATTTCCTACGATGCGTCCATGAAGCAAGCGGTGGCTCAAGTGCGTTGGGAGCGGCATACCCAGCGGCCCCTGTTCGGTCTGGCTCTGGCGTTCGCCGTGGCCTATGCCGTACCGATCGTCGACCCCGATGCGAGCCATGACGTGGTGTCCGCGTGCCTCGCGGTGGAGTGGGTGGTGTGGGGCGCGTTCGCCCTGGACTACGTCGTCCGGCTCGCTCTCGCCGACCGGCGGGTGGAGTTCGTACGGGGCCACTGGCTGGACCTGTGCGCGGTGGTGCTGCCGCTGATCCAGCCGCTACGGCTGCTGCGGCTGGTGTCCACGCTGCTGCTCGTCGGGCAGCGGGCACGGATGGCCTCGCAGGTCAGGCTCACGACGTATGTCGCCGGGTCGGTGGTCGGGCTGCTGATGTTCGGGTCGCTGGCGGTGCTCTCCGTGGAGCGGGACTCCCCCAACGGGAACATCAAGACGCTGGGTGACGCGGTGTGGTGGTCGTTCACGACGATGACGACCGTGGGCTACGGCGATCATGCGCCGACCACGGGGGTGGGGCGGATGCTCGCGGTGGGCCTGATGCTCTCCGGTATCGCCCTGCTGGGTGTGGTGACCGCGAACATCGCCGCCTGGTTCATAGCCCGCTTCGAGATGGACGACGTGGAGGAACGCCGCCAGACGGAGGCGATACGCGCGCTGACGGAGGAGGTCCGCGCCCTGCGCGGCGAGGTCGCGTCACTGTCGGGGTCAATGGTGCCGGGCCAGATCGGCGAGGAAAAGGCCCGTTAGCGAGTCGCGGGGAGCGGTCTCTGCCGACGTGAGTGTGCCACCCCCAGGGGCGCGGGGCTGTATCGATTTGCGGCTCCACCGCGTGGGCGCGATCAGCCACGACCCACCCGCGGCCCGAATTCAACCGGCACCCCCACGGCGGAACCGAACCCGGCCCCACCGGCGGAGCCGCGACGCGCCATCCCCCTCCGGCGGCGCGCCGCAGGCCCCGGCTTGACCCACTGTGACCTGCGGCGCAGCCGCGACGGGAGGGATCTTCGGCGTTGTCACCCTGATAGGGGAACCCGGCCGGAAACCCGGCCCGAGGCCCCTCCCACGGCCGTCCAGAACCCCGCGCGTCAGATGTGCGCGGCGCCCGCGCCCGCCTCCGCGTTCTCGCCCCGCTTCGTCAGGAACGCGACCGCGACGGCCACAACCGACACCCCCGCGGCGACGAGAGACGCGAGGCCCATGCCCGAGATGAACGTGTCGTGCGCAACGTCCGTGATCTTCGCGGCGATCTGCTCCGGGGTGCCCGGAGGCACCGGTGCCACACCCACCTGGACCGCCTCGGAGGCCTGGGTCTCCTGGGCCGCCGTCAGCGGCGGAAGCCCCGCATCCGTCCAGTTGCCCGCGAGGTCGCTGTCGACCTTGGAGGCCATGACGGCGCCCAGCACAGCCGTACCGAGACTGCCGCCGATCTGCATCGCGGCCTGCTGAAGACCACCGGCCACACCGGACAGCTCCATGGGCGCGTTACCGACGATGACCTCCGTGGCACCGACCATGACCGGTGCGAGGCCGAGGCCGAGCAGGGCGAACCAGAGCGACATGATGCCGCTGCCGGTGTCCGTCTCAAGCGTGGACATGCCGTACATGGCGATCGCGGTGGCCGCCATACCGCCCGCCAGCGGGACGCGCGGGCCCAGCTTGGTGATCATCGCACCCGCGAGCGGGGAACCGACGATCATCATGCCGGTGAGGGGCAGGAGGTGCAGGCCTGCATCGATCGGGCTCATGCCGTGCACGTTCTGCAGGTAGAACGTCACGAAGAACAGGCCGCCCATGAACGCGATGGCCATCAGAACCATCAGGACGACGCCCGCGGAGAGCGGGACCGAACGGAACAGCGCAAGCGGGATCAGCGGCTCCCGCACCTTCGTCTCCCAGAAGGCGAAGAGCGCGAAGCCGAGCACCGACCCGGCCATGAACAGCCACGTCATGCCGTCGCCCCAGCCCCACGCCGGGGCCTTGATCAGGGCCCAGACCAGGCAGAACATCGCGGCCGAAAGAAGGGCGATACCCAGGACGTCGAAGGAACGCGGGGCGTTCTCGGCGCGGTGGTCGAGCAGAATCATGACGCCGAGGACGACAGCGATGACGCCGACCGGCACGTTGATGAAGAACACCGACTGCCAGTTGACGTGCTCGACGAGGACACCGCCGAGGATCGGGCCGCCGGCTGTGGACGCGCCGACGACCATCCCCCAGATACCGATGGCCATGTTGAGCTTCTCGGCCGGGAAGGTCGCCCGCAGCAGACCGAGCGCGGCCGGCATCAGCAGCGCTCCGAACAGGCCCTGGAAGACCCGGAAGGTGACGACCAGCGCGATGCTGTCGGACAGGCCGATGGCACCGGAGGCGGCGGCGAAACCGACCACGCCGATCAGGAAGGTCTGGCGGTGCCCGAAACGGTCGCCGAGCTTGCCGGCGGTGATCAGGGACACCGCAAGGGCGAGGAAATAGCCGTTGGTGATCCACTGGACCTCGGCGAAGGTGGCGCCGAGGTCTTTCTGTATGGCCGGGTTGGCGATGGCCACGATGGTGCCGTCGAGGGCCACCATCATGACCCCCACTGCGACGGTGATGAGGGTGAACCAAGGGTGGCCGCGCAGCCCCTTGGCCGGCATCCCGCCAGATGGCACTGCCGGCTTCGTTCCCCCCGACCCCGTCGTTTCGATGGCGGTCTGACTATTCATGCGTGATACGTTAGTGGCAGTCTCTGACAATTGACAAACCACTTCACAAGTCGGTAGCTGACACTATGGAAACACTGCGCGAACGCAAGAAGCAGCGCACCCGGGAAGCGCTGCTGCGCACCGCACTGGAGCTCTTCACCACCCAGGGCTACGACCGCACGACGGTGGACGACATCGCCGACGCGGTCGACGTCTCCCAGCGCACCTTCTTCCGCTACTTCGCCGGCAAGGAGGAGGCCGCCCTCGCGCTCCAGGAGATGACGGTCACGCACTTCCTGCGTGCAGTGCGAGAGCGCCCCCCGCACGAGGCCCCCATGGAGGCACTGCGGCAGGCCGTACTGGAGTCCTGGGGCACGCTCAACGACGTGATCGAGGCCGTCGTACCGGTCGAGTTGTGGCTGCGCATGTACCAGGTGATCGAGTCGACACCGGCCCTGCTGGCCGCATATCTGCGACGCTCGACGGAGATCGAGGAGACGCTCGCGCAGACCCTCGCCGAGCGCGAGGGCGTGGACATCGACACCGATCCGCGGCCGCGGCTGGCGGTGGCCGTCTTCGGCGGCGTGATGCGGCTGACGGAGCGTCAGTGGAGCACGGGTGAGGACTTCAGCCTGGACGCCATGCGGGCACTGACCGTCTCACATCTCGAACAGGTGGGCTCCGCACTCAGCGAGAGCTGGCGAACACACTGAGGTCACCGGCACGTTCACACCACCTTGATCGAAACGTGATACCCGTCACTTGGTTAACGCGAGACCCTCTCGTTCTCCTAGTGTGTCCTCCCAGTGACTTCCTTCGACACGTCCCCGCAACTGAACGTCTGGCGCGCCCTGCTCGCACTGGCCGTGGTGTTCGTGATGCTGGCGACCACCGGCTGGACCGCTCTGCGCAACCACCGGAGCGCCGCACCACTGCAGGCCTCGCTCAGCTCCTGGGAGCACGGCAGCATCGCCGGACACCGGCTGCCGGCCGCCGACTCCTCCCCCACCCGGCTCGCCCGCTTCTTCGCCTCGCTCACCGACGAGCAGCGCGGCAGCCTCGTGCACCGCTATCCGCTCGCGGTCGGCAACATGAACGGCGCCCCGGTCGAGCTGCGCTACCGCGCCAACCGCGTGGCGCTCGGCGAGGCGCGCGAGGTCGAGCGCAAACGCATGCACGACGAGCGGCTCACGCTCGACGGGCAGCGTGAGGCGGGCCGCCGTATGCATCGCTTCGAGGCGATGATGCGGGCGGACCGGCACATCCTCGCCTTCGACCCGGAGGGCTCGGGGCGCGCCGCGGAGGTGTTCGGCGATCTGGCGAAGGCCGAGCGGATCTCGGTCGTCGTCCCCGGTGTCGACACCGACCTGCTCACCTTCCAGCGCACCAATCGCAGGTACTCCGCGCCGGTCGGCATGGCCCAGTCCCTGTACGAGGCCGAGCGCACGGTGAGCCCTTCGACGCGTACGGCCGTGATCGCCTGGGCCGACTACACCACGCCGAACGGCCTGGGCATCGACTCGGCGACGGCGATGCGGGCGGAGTCCGGCGCGGTACGTCTGAACGCGCTGGTGCGGGCGCTGCCCGGGGGTTCGCCGATCTCGCTGTTCTGCCACAGCTACGGCTCGGTGCTGTGCGGTGTGGCCGCGCGCACGCTGCCCGGGCGGGTGGCCGACATAGCGGTGGCGGGCAGCCCCGGCATGCGGGTCGCGAAGGCCTCGCAGCTGCGTACGTCCGCGCATGTGTGGGCGATGCGGGACGCCGACGACTGGGTGCAGGACGTGCCGTACATGGAGGTCGGCGGGCTGGGACACGGGGAGGACCCGGTGTCTTCGGTGTTCGGTGCGCGGGTGATCTCCGCGCGGGAGGCGAAGGGGCACGGCGGCTATTTCGAGCCGGGTACGGACAGCGTGCTGAACTTCGCCGAGATCGGAGTGGGCGCGTACGGGTCGGTGCGGTGTGCCGACGATGCCGAGGCCTGTCGGGCGGGTTTGTCCGACACGGCGTCGGCCGGACGCGCGTAGAGGCGCAGGAACTGCGGTCTGCGCGGGGTGGCGACGGAGGAGCGCGTGCCGCATACGATGAGCCGCATGGGTGACGTACTGGCCGGATTTCATGCCGCCTGGGAGTTCGAGTCCGACTCCGTGCTCATCCGTTACGAACGAGGGATTCGAACACCCAAGCTCTTCCAGGCGCTTGGAGAACGACGCGTTCCTCTTGAGGCGATCGCCGGGGTGTCGCTGACACCGGGCAAGCGCGGGACGGTGGCGCTGCGCATGGAGCTGCGTCCCGGTGCCGACCCGTTGATGGAGGCGGCGGCCGGGCAGTTGAAGGAATCAGGGGATCCGTACCGGCTGGTGCTGCCGGCCGAGCGGGAGACGCTGGCCGAGTACTACCACGACGAGTTGCGGGCGCAGTTGAAGGAGTCCGGGGCGGCGGAGGAGTTCCTCCTGGCCGCGCCCGAGGTGCCGTTGCAGTTCAAGGCGTATGACGGCAAGGCGTCATTCGACGGGAACATCGTCCGGTTTCGATGGTTTTGGACCGGTGCGTCCTCGGCGAAGTGGAAGGCCGGGGACCAGAGTTTCCCGGTGGCCGAGCTGAGTGGGGTCGAGTGGCGGTCGCCCGAGGTCTTCGAGGGGCACCTACGACTGCTGCGGCGGGACTCCGCGGACGGTCAGCCGGCGCAGGCCGATCAGGACCCGGCCGCCGTGGTGTTCGGGCTCGGGTACGGACCGGTGCACGAGTCGCTGCCGTTCGCCGCGGCCGTCCTGTCGGCGGTGCGCAGGAGTGGGCCCGTCGCCGCGGTGCCGGCCAGTGCGCCGAGGCGCGACCCGGCCGACATCGCGGACAGGATCCGTCACTTGGGAGAGCTGCACGAGGCCGGGCTCGTGACGGACGAGGAGTTCTCGGTCAAGAAGGCCGAGTTGCTGGCCGAACTGTAGGGGTCGGCGAAACCTCGGTAGGAGGCGTCGCTCACTCCCTGCCGGCCGAGGTGAAGGTCATGTCCGTGTACCTGGTGCCCGCCACCTTCGACGCGATCGGCTCCAGCAGGCCCAACTCCTCCTCGGTCAGGACGATCCGCGTCGCCCCCGTGTTCTCCTCCACCCGGGCCGGCTTGCGCGTGCCCGGGATCGGCACGATCGGCAGCCCGTGCACCGTCGCCCGCTGCTGCACCCATGCCAGCGCGATCTGCCCCGGCGTGGCCCCGTGGGCCTCGGCGACCGTGCGGATCGGGTCCAGGAGGGCGGCGTTGGCCGCCGCGTTCTCACCCGTGAAGCGGGGCTGCTGGCGGCGGAAGTCGTCCGCCGTCAGGTCCTCGGCCTTGGCGAACGAGCCGGTGAGGAAGCCACGGCCCAGCGGGGAGTACGGGACCAGGGTCACGCCCAGTTCCGCGGCGGCCGGGACCACCTTCGCCTCGATGTCCCGGCTGAACAGGGACCACTCGGACTGTACGGCCGCTATGGGGTGTACGGCGTGGGCGGCGCGCAGTTCGGTCGCCGTGACCTCGCTCAGGCCCAGGTGCTTGACCTTGCCCTCGCGGACCAGCTCCGCCATGACGCCGACGGTCTCCTCGATGGGGACGTTCACATCGCGGCGGTGCATGTAATAGAGGTCGATCGCGTCGACGTCCAGGCGCTTGAGGCTCGCCTCGATGCACTGGCGGATGTAGGGCGGGTCGTTGCGGACGATCCGCTTCGTCGGGTCGTCCGGGTGGATCGCCAGCGCGAACTTGGTGGCGATCACCACCTCGTCGCGGTGCGCCTTGAAGAACGGAGAGAGGAACCGCTCGTTCTCGCCCGCGCCGTACGCGTCCGCCGTGTCGTACAGCGTGACGCCCAGTTCCAGCGCCCGCTCCAGGGTCGCCCTGGACTCGTCCGCGTCCGAGGGGCCGTACGCGAAGCTCATGCCCATGCAGCCGAGGCCCTGGACACCGACCTCGGGGCCGTGTGCGCCGAGTCGTGCCGTTGCGATGCTGCTGTCGGTCATCCAGCCTTCTCCGTCTTCTGCTGCTCGTACTGCTTCTGCTGCTCGAATTGCTTCTGCTGCTCGAACGTCTTGTCCTGCTCGTACAGACGGCCCGCGTCCGCGTAGAAGCTGATCTTCCGGTCGAGCACGGCCAGCGTGTCCTGGAGTTCGGCGATCCGCGCGAGGACGTCGCGGCGGGTGGACTCCAGGAGTTCGAAACGCTCGCCGAAGGTGTGGTCGCCCTCGCGTACCAGCTCGGCGTACCGGACCATGTCGGCGACCGGCATGCCGGTCAGCCGCAGCTTGCCGACGAGGTCGAGCCAGTCCAGGTCGCGGTTGCTGTACCGGCGCTGGCCCGTGTGCGAGCGGCCGATGTGCGGCATCAGGCCGATCCGCTCGTACCAGCGCAGCGTGTGGGCCGTCAGACCGGTGAAGGCGACGACCTCGCTGATGGTGTAGCTGTCCTGGCCTTCCGGCCGTCGGTGCGGGTGGGGTGGGGCGGCACAGCTGTCGGTCCTGGTACTCGTGGTCTCCATCACCGTCATGCGCTCCACGCTATGGCCTTGGAGTGCGCTCCAAGCAAGCGGAAACGGTAAGAAAACCACGGGACATGACGTGATCGACGTGGTTGGCGTGCCGGACATTAGTCTCGTACGCCGTGCCACGACCGGGTACGCGGAGGAAGTGCTGCGTCTGCGCCAGGTGATGATCGACACGCTGCCCGGTGGGGACAGTTCCACCCACTGGCACGCGGACTCGTTGCCGGCGCTGCGGCTGAAGTCGGCGGACGCGGACGTGGACTTCGCCGCGTTCGTCGTCGACCACCCGGACCGGCCGGGGGCGCTGGCGGCGCTGGTGGTCGGGACGGTCGACCACCGGATCGGGAAGGCGGGCAATCCGGGCGGACCGGCCGGGTACGTCTTCAGCGTCGCCACCGACCCGGGGGCGCGGCGATGGGGGTCCCCCGCGCGAGGTTGTTCGAGCGTGGGGGAGGGTACGCGCGCGTGCATGGACGAGCTGCTGGCGTGGTTCCGCGACCAGGGCGTCGGGCAGGTCATGCTCACCGCGTCCGCGGAGGCAGAGCCGCTCTACGCCTCCCTCGGCTTCGTCCACAAGCCGGACCCCACGATGATTCTGAAGCTCTGAGCGGCTTAGGCTCACAGTCATGTCCTTGCAGAGCCTCGCACTGATCGAGAACTGGCCGGTTCCCACCGCCGCCGCGGGTGTCGTACGGGCCGACGGCACGGTCCTCGGCACCCACGGCCCCGTCGGGCACCGCTTCCCGCTCGCCTCCGTCACCAAGCCGCTGGCCGCCTACGCGGTGCTGGTCGCCTACGAGGAGGGCGCGGTCGAGCTCGACGAACCGGCCGGGCCGGCGGGGGCGACCGTACGGCATCTGCTCGCGCACACCTCGGGGCTGGCCTTCGACGAGCACCGGGTGACGGCCCCGCCCGGGGAGCGGCGGCTGTACTCCAACGCCGGGTTCGAGCAGCTCGGGGACCACATCGCGAAGGCGACGGACATCCCGTTCGCGGAGTATCTGCGGCAGGCGGTGCTGGAGCCGCTGGGCATGACGGCCACCTCGCTGGAGGGCTCCCCGGCAAAGGACGGCGTGTCGAGCGTCGAGGATCTGCTGCGGTTCGCGGCGGAGGTGCAGGCGCCGCGGCTGCTGGACCCGCGCACGGTCGCCGAGGCGATGACCGTGCAGTACCCGGGCACGAAGGGCGTGCTGCCGGGCTACGGGCACCAGAACCCGAACGACTGGGGGCTCGGCTTCGAGATCCGGGGCGGCAAGTCCCCGCACTGGACGGGCTCGTCGTCCTCGCCGCGCACCTTCGGGCATTTCGGTCAGTCGGGTACGTTCCTGTGGATCGACCCGTCCGCAGGGTGGGCGGGTGGGAGTAGCAGCGGGGCGGCCTGCGTCGCGCTCACCGATCGCGCCTTCGGGCCGTGGGCGGTCGAGGCGTGGCCGGTGTTCACGGACGCGGTGCTCGCCCAGCTGTAGCCGGCTCCGTCGCCAGTTCCTCGCCCTCCCCCTCGGTGTCGATGTGCGGCAGGATCCGGTCCAGCCACCGGGGCGTCCACCAGGCGTGCTTGCCCAGCAGCGTCATCACGGCGGGCACCATGAGCAGGCGTACGACGGTGGCGTCGATGAGCACACTGACGGCGAGGCCCAGGCCCAGCATCTTGACCACGATGTTGTCGCTGATGATGAAGGCCGCGAACACACTCACCATGATCAGGGCGGCGCAGGTGATCACGCGCGCGGTGATCTCCAGGGCATGGGCGACCGAGTCCTTCGCGTCCCCGGTGCGCAGCCACGCCTCGTGCACCCGGGACAGCAGGAAGATCTCGTAGTCCATGCTCAGCCCGAAGATGATGGCGAACATCATCATCGGCACATAGCTCTCGATGGGCACCTTGCCGTTGACGCCCAGCGCGGGCCCGCCCCAGCCCCACTGGAAGACGGCGACGACGACGCCGTACGAGGCCGCGATCGACAGGACGTTGAGGACGGCCGCCTTGACCGCGACGAGCAGGCCGCGGAAGACCGCGAGGACGATCAGGAAGGCGAGGCCGACCACCACGGCGATGATCAGTGGCAGTCGCTGCGCGACGATGTTGCGGAAGTCGACCTGGGCGGCCGTGGTCCCGGTGACATAGCCCTTGGCGTCGGTGCCGGAGGCCGCGTCGGGGAGGGTGTCGTCGTAGAGCCGGTTCGTCAGGTCGGTGGTGTCCTTGTTCTGCGGGGACACCGACGAGTAGACCGTGCCGATCAGGACGTCGCCGTCCTGCGTCGGCGTCAGCGGGCTGACGAAGGAGGTCCCGGACTCGTCGTTCAGGGCCTGCTGGGTCTTCGAGGCCAGGTCCGAGCGCTGCGAGTCCGGTACGGAGGTCTGGTCGACGACGATGGTGAGCGGCCCGTTGGCGCCCGCGCCGAACGCGTCCGTCATCAGGTCGAAGGCCCGCCGGTCGGTGAAGGACGTGGGGTCGGCGCCGTCGCCGATGTGACCGAGCTGGATCGAGAAGACCGGGATGGCCAGCACCGCGACGGTGACGAGCCCGGTGGACAGGTACCGCCACGGATGGTGCTCCACGCGCTTGGCGTAGCGGTGCCAGGTGCCCTGGGAGGTGTCGCCCTCGGCGTCGGTCTCGGCGATCGGCTTGCGCACATGCCAGCGGTCGATGTTGCGGCCGACCAGCCCCAGCATGGCCGGGACCAGGGTCAGCGCGCCCAGGACGGCCGAGACGACCGTGACGGCCGCGGCGACACCGAGTTTGCCGATGAAGCTCACGCCGGACACCCACAGGCCCATCAGGGCGACGATCACCGTGGTGCCGGAGACCAGGACCGCGCGTCCGCTGGTGGCGGCGGCGTGGCCGGCGGCGCGCACCGGGTCCGCGCCGTCGATGAGGCCCTGCCGGTGCCGGGTGATCAGGAAGAGGGCGTAGTCGATGCCGACACCGAGGCCGATCATCGTGGCCAGGGTGGGTGACACCGTGGCGAAGGTGAACGCGATGGCGAGCAGCCCGAGGCAGGCCAGCCCGCCGACCACCCCGATCAGTGCCGTGACCAGGGGCAGTCCGGCGGCGATCACACTGCCGAAGCCGATCAGCAGGACGACGATGGCGACGGCGAACCCGATCGCCTCGCTGATCCGGTCGTTGCCGGCGGGCCGCTCCAGCTCGCCGAGCGATCCGCCGTACTCGACGTCGACGCCGGCCTGGCGGAGCGGCTCCACGGCGTTGTCGACGCCGCCCAGGTAGCTGTCGCCGAGGAGGGAGGGCTGCTCGTCGAAGCGGACGGTGATGTAGCCGGTCTTCCCGTCCGAGGACAGCGGCCCGACCTTCGAGGAGGTGGCCTCCAGCGGGTTCTGCACACTCAGCACGTGCGGCAGCTTCTGGAGGTCGGCGACGGCGGTCGACATCTGCGAGCCGACCGAGGTCAGGGACTGGTCCGCGTCGTGCATCACGATCTGGCTGCTGTAGCCGCCGGCCTGCGGATCGTGCGCCTTGAGGACGTCCAGGCCCTTCTCGGACTGCACGTCGGACAGCGCGAAGTTGTCCGAGTACTCCCCGCCGTGGATGTGGTTGAGGGCCTGCAGCGCGCCCAGGGCCACCAGCCAGGCGACGATCACGATCACGAAGTGGTGGGCGCACCACTCACCGAGCCGTCGCAGTCCCCCCTTCGGGGCGTCGCCCCGTCCCCCTGGGGTCTCGGTGGTCTTGCCTCTGGCCATGGCCTCGGCTCTTCTCTGCGCCGGGCGAGTCCGACACGTCCATTGGACGCCTCACGGACCACTCCGGCATCTTGAGCCCCACGCCCACCCCCACGCCCACGCGACAGGCGCTAGCCGGCCATCTCCCAGACCAGCAGCTCCGCCGCGCTCAGCCCGACCGCCTCCACGTCCTTGGCGTCCGTGATGCGCGCCGCGTCCCCGGTGCCCAGTTCCTCGCCGTCCAGGCACACCTCACCGCGCACGACATGGACGTACAGATGCGCCCCGTCCGGCACCGCCGTCCGCTCCCCCGCCGCGAGCCGCCGTACATGCAGCATCGCGCCCGCCTCCGGGACGGCGTACGGCGTGGAGTCGGCGATGCCGTGGACGATCTCGTACGCCGGGTCGCCGCCGGGTGTCAGCGGGGCCAGCCAGGTCTGGACGAAGGTCAGGGGCGTGTCGGCGTCGTTGCGTTCCACGTGGCGTACGCCGCCCGCGGAGCTGAGCCGCTGCACGTCGCCGGGGCCGACCCGGGTCTCGTGGCCTGTGGAGTCGCGGTGGGTCAGCTCGCCCTCGACCACCCACGTCACGATCTCGGTGTGGCTGTGCGGGTGCTCGTCGAAACCGGCGCCGGGCGCGAGCCGCTCCTCGTTGCAGGCGATCATCGCGCCGAACCGGAGGTTGTCGGGGTCGTAGTGCGGGCCGAAGGAGAAGGCGTGGCGTGACTCGATGCCCGAGTCCGGTTCCCCTCCCGGATAGCGCTCCGCGGCGCGCCGTACGTCCATCACGAGCACCACCGTAGCCCCACCGGGGAGCTCACCAGAGCCGCACAGAAGCCTCACCTACGACCCTCTGGCACGCGCTCCCGTCCCGATAAGGCAGTCTTGTCCCCGTGCCCGAACCCGAAGCCCGTGAATCCGAAGCCCCCGCGCACGACATCCATGCCCACGCCGCGACCCTGAAGCGGCTGGAGAAGTCATCCGGTTCGCTCGCCGCGCAGGCCATCGCGCGGATGGACGAGACGCTGCCGTGGTACCGGGCCATGCCACCGGAGAACCGCTCCTGGATCGGTCTCGTCGCCCAGGCCGGTATCGCGGCCTTCACCGAGTGGTTCCGGCACCCGGACGCCCCCCAGGCCATCTCCACCGACGTCTTCGGGACCGCGCCGCGCGAGCTGACCCGCGCCATCACGCTGCGGCAGACCGTCGAGATGGTGCGCACGACCATCGAGGTCATGGAGTCGGCCATCGACGAGGTGGCGGCGCCCGGCGACGAGAGCGTGCTGCGCGAGGCGCTGCTCGTCTACGCCCGGGAGATCGCCTTCGCCACCGCCCAGGTCTACGCCCAGGCCGCCGAGGCACGGGGTGCCTGGGACGCCCGGCTTGAGTCGCTCGTGGTCAACGCCGTGCTGAGCGGCGAGGCCGACGAGGGGGCCGTGTCGCGGGCCGCCGCGCTCGGGTGGAACTCGCCGGAGCATGTGTGCGTGGTGCTCGGGACCGCGCCCGACGGGGACAGCGAGCTGACCGTCGAGGCCATCCGGCGCGCCGCCCGGCACGCCAAGCTCCAGGTGCTGACGGGGGTGCTCGGGGACCGGCTGGTGGTGATCGCGGGCGGCAGCGACAACCCGATCGCCGTCGCCAAGTCGCTGATCGGGCCGTATGCCGCGGGTCCCGTGGTCGCGGGCCCCGTCGTACCGGATCTGCTGGCCGCCACCCGGTCCGCGCAGGCCGCGGCCGCCGGACTGAAGGCGTGTTCGGCCTGGCAGGACGCCCCGCGTCCGGTGCTGGCGGACGATCTGCTTCCGGAACGCGCCATCGCCGGTGATCCCAGCGCACGTGAGCAGCTGGTGGAGGAGATCTACAGACCGCTGGAGGAGGCCGGGTCGGCTCTGCTGGAGACGCTCTCGGTCTATCTCGAACAGGCGAGCAGCCTGGAGGGCGCGGCACGGATGCTGTTCGTGCATCCCAACACCGTGCGCTACCGGCTCCGACGTGTGACAGACGTCACCGGCTGGTCGCCGTCCGATGTACGCTCCGCGTTCACTTTGCGCATCGCGCTGATCCTGGGGCGTCTGGTCGACGGCGATCTCCAGCTCTAGGCTTTTGTCGGGGGCCCACAAAACCCCCTCGTGTTCTTCGTCCTTGTCCCCACGGGCGGCTGCGGCCGTCTCCAAGAGAGAGTGTGAGAGTGCTCGTACTCGTCGCTCCCGGCCAGGGCGCCCAGACGCCCGGCTTCCTGACTCCTTGGCTCGACCTGCCCGGTATCCGTGGTGCCCTTGAGGCATGGTCGGACGCCGTGCAGCTCGACCTCGTCCGCTACGGCACCGAGGGCGACGCGGACGAGATCCGCGACACCGCGGTGGCCCAGCCGCTGCTGGTGGCGGCCGGTCTGGCCTCCGCGTACACGCTCTTCGACGACCCGGCCGAGCTGCCCCGGAAGATCGGCGCGATCGCCGGCCACAGCGTCGGTGAGCTGACCGCCGCCGCGCTCGCCGGAGTCCTCCCGGACGAGGAGACCCTCCGGCTGGTGCGCGCCCGTGGCCTGGCGATGGCCGAGGCCGCCGCGATCACCGAGACCGGCATGTCGGCGCTGCTCGGCGGCGACCCCGAGGTGAGCGTCGCGCACCTGGAGAAGCTGGGCCTGACCCCGGCGAACGTCAACGGTGCCGGCCAGATCGTGGCCGCGGGCACCATGGAGCAGCTCGCCGCGCTGAACGAGGACAAGCCCGAGGGCGTCCGCAAGGTCGTCCCGCTGAAGGTCGCGGGCGCCTTCCACACGCACCACATGGGCCCCGCCGTCGACAAGCTCGCCGAGGCCGCCGAGGGACTCTCCCCCGCCGACCCGAAGCTCACCTACGTCTCCAACAAGGACGGCCAGGCGGTCGCCACCGGTGCCGAGGTGCTCCAGCGCCTCATCGGGCAGGTCGCCAACCCGGTCCGCTGGGACCGGTGCATGGAGACCTTCAAGGAGCTCGGCGTCACGGCCCTGATCGAGGTGTGCCCGGGCGGCACACTGACCGGTCTGGCCAAGCGCGCACTGCCGGGTGTGCAGACCCTGGCGCTGAAGACCCCCGACGACCTGGACGCTGCTCGCGAGCTCATCGCAGAGCACGCCTGACAAGGAGCCCGGAGCATGGCGAAGCTGAAGCCCAGCAAGGGCGCCCCGTTTGCGCGCATCCTCGGTGTCGGCGGTTACCGTCCGACCCGGGTCGTGCCCAACGAGGTGATCCTGGAGAAGATCGACTCGTCCGACGAGTGGATCCGCTCGCGCTCCGGCATCGAGACCCGTCACTGGGCCTCCGACGAGGAGACCGTCGCCGCGATGTCGATCGAGGCGTCCGGCAAGGCGATCGCCGACGCCGGGATCTCCGCCGAGCAGATCGGCGGCGTGATCGTCTCGACCGTCTCGCACTTCAAGCAGACCCCCGCCGTCGCCACCGAGATCGCCGACAAGCTCGGCACCAACAAGGCCGCCGCCTTCGACATCTCGGCCGGCTGCGCGGGCTTCGGCTACGGTCTGACGCTCGCCAAGGGCATGATCGTCGAGGGTTCCGCCGAGTACGTCCTCGTCATCGGCGTGGAGCGACTGAGCGACCTCACCGACCTGGAGGACCGGGCCACGGCCTTCCTGTTCGGCGACGGCGCCGGCGCGGTCGTGGTCGGCCCCTCCCAGGAACCGCACATCGGCCCGACCGTGTGGGGCTCCGAGGGCGACAAGTCCGAGACGATCAAGCAGACCGTGCCGTGGAACGAGTACCGCATCGGCGATGTCTCCCAGCTCCCGCTCGACAGCGAGGGCAATGTCAAGTTCCCTGCGATCACGCAGGAGGGCCAGGCGGTGTTCCGCTGGGCCGTGTTCGAGATGGCGAAGGTCGCCCAGCAGGCGCTGGACGCGGCCGGGATCAGCCCGGACGACCTGGACGTCTTCATCCCGCACCAGGCCAACGAGCGGATCATCGACTCGATGGTGAAGACACTCAAGCTGCCGGAGCACGTCACGGTCGCCCGTGACGTGCGCACCACCGGCAACACCTCGGCCGCCTCGATCCCGCTCGCGATGGAGCGGCTTCTGGCGACCGGTGAGGCGAAGAGCGGCGACACCGCGCTAGTCATCGGATTCGGGGCGGGTCTCGTATACGCCGCCACGGTCGTTACTCTCCCCTAGGCACTCCGTGCCGGATCATGTGAGCCGGCACGGGAAAACGCACCACCTGCCGCTGCCGCGGCGGGCGCCACACCCTCTGAGATATCTACGAAGGAGCGCCAAATGGCCGCCACTCAGGAAGAGATCGTCGCCGGTCTCGCCGACATCGTGAACGAGATCGCCGGCATCCCGGTTGAGGACGTCCAGCTGGACAAGTCCTTCACCGACGACCTGGACGTCGACTCGCTGTCCATGGTCGAGGTCGTCGTCGCCGCCGAAGAGCGCTTCGACGTCAAGATCCCGGACGAGGACGTCAAGAACCTCAAGACGGTCGGCGACGCGACCGACTACATCCTCAAGCACCAGGGCTGATCCACCGATCAGGCCCCAGGGCTGACTGCCCCGCCACCCGGCGGTGGCGCCGCTGAATCCCCATTCCGTTGGAGAAAGAATTCCCGTGAGCCCGACCAATCGCACCGTGGTCGTCACCGGTATCGGCGCAACCACACCGCTGGGTGGCGACGCAGCCTCTACCTGGGAGGGCCTGATCGCCGGCAAGTCCGGCGTCAAGCCCCTGGAGCAGGAGTGGGCCGCCGAGCAGGCGGTCCGTATCGCCGCGCCGGTCGCCGTCGAGCCGACCGAGGTCATCCCGCGGCCGCAGGCCCGCCGACTGGACCGCTCGGCGCAGTTCGCGCTGATCGCCGCCCAGGAGGCCTGGAAGGACGCCGGGTTCGAGGCGAAGGCCGGCGAGGACACCAGCGTCGACCCGGACCGCCTCGGTGCGGTCATCGCCTCCGGCATCGGTGGCGTGACCACGCTGCTCGACCAGTACGACGTGCTGAAGGAGAAGGGCGTCCGCCGCGTCTCCCCGCACACCGTCCCGATGCTGATGCCGAACAGCCCCTCGGCGAACGTGGGTCTGGCCGTGGGCGCCCGTGCGGGCGTGCACACGCCGGTGTCCGCGTGCGCCTCGGGTGCCGAGGCCATCGGCTACGCCATCGAGATGATCCGTACCGGCCGTGCCGACATCGTGGTCGCCGGTGGCACGGAGGCGGCGATCCATCCGCTGCCGATCGCCGCGTTCGGCAACATGATGGCGATGTCCAAGAACAACGAGAACCCGCAGGGCGCGTCGCGTCCCTACGACGTCGCCCGGGACGGCTTCGTCCTCGGCGAGGGCGCGGGTGTCGTCGTCCTGGAGTCCGCCGAGCACGCCGCCAGGCGCGGTGCGCGGGTGTACGCCGAGGCGGTCGGGCAGGGCATCTCCGCCGACGCCCACGACATCGTGCAGCCGGAGCCGGAGGGGCGGGGCATCTCGCAGGCCCTGCAGAACCTGCTGGACCGCAACGACCTGGACCCGGCGGAGATCGTGCACGTCAACGCGCACGCCACGTCCACGCCGGCCGGTGACATCGCGGAACTCAAGGCGCTGCGCAAGGTGTTCGGCGACGACGCCGACCACATGGCCGTGTCGGCGACGAAGTCGATGACCGGGCATCTGCTGGGCGGTGCCGGTGGCGTGGAGACCGTGGCGACGGTGCTCGCGCTGTACCACCGGGTGGCTCCGCCGACCATCAACGTCGAGAACCTCGACCCGGAGGCCGAGGCGAACGCCGACGTCGTCCGCGGTGAGGCGCGCAAGCTGCCCGTCGAGGGCCGTATCGCCGCGCTGAACGACTCGTTCGGCTTCGGCGGGCACAACGTGGTGCTGGCGTTCCGGTCGGTCTGAACAGCATCCATACGTGTGTGAAGGGCCCCCACCTTTCGAGGTGGGGGCCCTTCACATGTCCGGTCGCATGCCCGATCGCCTGTCCCGGCGTCACACCACCTGGTGCAGCCAGCGCACCGGCGCGCCCTCGCCCGCGTATCTGAACGACTCCAACTCGTCGTCCCACGGCTTGCCCAGGAGCTTGGCGATCTCCGCCTCCAGGTCCGTCTCGCCCTGCTGGGAGCGGGCCAGGGCTGCGCGCAGCCGGTCCTCGGGGATCAGGATGTCGCCGTGGATTCCCGTCACCGCGTGGAAGATTCCCAGGTCGGGAGTGCAGCTGTAGCGCTCGCCCTCGGCGGTGGGGCAGGGCTCGGCCGTCACCTCGAAGCGCAGCAGGTGCCAGCCGCGCAGGGCGGAGGCCAGCTTGGAGGCGGTGCCCACCTCGCCCTGCCAGGAGAACTCCGAGCGCCACGTGCCGGGGGCGGCGGGCTGCCGGATCCAGTCGAGGTTGACGCGCGTGCCGAGCACGCCGGCCACGGCCCACTCGACGTGCGGGCACAGCGCGCGCGGCGCGGAGTGCACGTACAGAACCCCACGTGTCGTCACCGGTACCTCCGGGCAGAGCGGACATCTTGCGAACTGGCGGACGATCGTGGCCGGGCAGCCACGTTGATGGCGAGGCTACCGTGCGGCGGCGCAAGGAGTGTGACGTACCGTCCGTCCTGGTGCCGCCAAACGCCCGCCATTCACCCGGCAGGACGCTTGTACGGGTGTGAGCCGTTGCATGAGCGGGGTGGGAACCCTTGTGCGTTGTTATTGGTTGGAAACCATGACGGGGTCGAGCGAGGGGATGGACCAGGGCATGCGCAAGCGACGGGACCTTTCGCGCACTGTCCTGGCCGCGGTGACCGCGGCCGTCCTCGGTGTCGCCGGCTGTGATGCCGTCGGCGGTGACTCCGCGGGCCCGTCCGGCACGGAGGCGCAGAGCGCCCGGCCGTCGCCGAGGCCGACGCCCACCTGGGACCGCAGCCCCGCCTCGATCGCGGCGGTGGGCGACTCCGTGACGACCGGGTTCGACGCCTGTGCGGTCCTGTCGGACTGCCCCGAGGTGTCGTGGGCGACCGGCAGCCGGGCCGAGGTCGACAGTCTGGCCGTACGTCTGCTGGGGAAGGCGAAGGCGGCCGAGCGGAGTTGGAACTACGCGGTGACCGGGGCCCGGATGGCGGACGTGCCCGGGCAGCTGGCCCAGGCGGCGCTGCGCAGGCCGGAGCTGGTGACGGTGATGGCGGGGGCGAACGACGCCTGCCGGGACACCACCGCCGCGATGACCTCGGTGGCCGATTTCCGGACGCAGTTCGAGGACGCGATGAGTACGCTGCGGGACGCGCTGCCGAAGGCCCAGGTGTATGTCGCGAGCGTGCCGAACCTGAAGCGGCTGTGGGAGCAGGGCCGTACCAGTGCGATGGGCAAGCAGGTGTGGAAGCTCGGCATCTGCCCGTCGATGCTGAGCGACCCCGACGCGCTCACCGCGGCGGCCAACGAGCGGCGTACGACGGTGCAGCAGCGGGTCGAGGCGTACAACAAGGTGCTGGAGCAGGTGTGTGCGAAGGACCGGCACTGCCGGTTCGACGACGGGGCGGTGTACGACTTCCGGTTCGGCGCCCAGCAGCTCAGCCAGTGGGACTGGTTCCACCCGAGTGTGAACGGTCAGGCGCGGCTGGCCGAGATCGCCTACCGGACGGTCACGAACTAGGGTTTCGCTCATGAGCGAACACTTCGGCACACTTTCCGACGGCACGGAGGTCCACCGCTGGACCCTGGAGCGCGCGGGCGTACGGGTACGGGTGCTGTCGTACGGCGGGATCGTGCAGTCGTTGGAGGTGCCGGACCGGGAGGGGCGCGCGACGGACGTGGTGCTGGGGTTCGCCGGCCTGGACGGCTATCTGTCCCACCCGGGGCCCTATCTGGGCGCCCTCATCGGTCGGTACGCCAACCGGATCGCGGGCGGCCGCTTCCCGCTGGACGACCTGACGTACTCGCTCGAACCCAACAACGCGCCCAACTCCCTGCACGGCGGTGTGCGCGGCTTCGACAAGCGGGTGTGGGAGGTGACGCCGGTCGAGCACGGGATACGGCTCGGCCGGGTCAGTCCGCACGGCGAGGAGGGGTTCCCTGGGCGCCTTGAGGTCTCGGCGACGTACACCCTGGCCTCCGACGGCTCGCTGCGGATCGCGTACGAGGCGGTGACGGACGCGCCGACCGTGGTGAACCTGACCAACCACAGCTACTTCAACCTCGGCGGAGCGCGGTCGGGCAACGCGGGCGGCCATGAACTGCGGCTGGCCGCCTCCCGGTTCACGCCGGTCGACACGGACCTCATTCCGACCGGTTCCCCGGACGAGGTCGAGGGCACCCGCTTCGACTTCCGGCAGGCGCGGAAGGTCGGCGCCGGGTACGACCACAACTTCGTGCTGGACAAGGGGGTGACGGGGAGTCCGGAGCAGGTCGCCGAGCTGTACGACCCGTCGAGCGGGCGGGCGCTGACGATCGCGACCACGGAGCCCGGCCTCCAGCTCTACACCGCGGACCATCTGAGCGAGCCCTTCGCCCCCGGTGACGGCATCGCGCTGGAGACCCAGCACTTCCCCGACTCCCCGAACCGGCCGGACTTCCCGAGCACGGTGCTGCGGCCGGGCGAGGTGTTCCGCTCGGAGACGGTGTACGGCTTCGCTGTTCGCTAGCGGGCGGGGCCGTCGGCGGGCCGGGCCCCGTCGGCCGGCGGCGGGCCCAAGCCCCGGTCCGGGCGTCAGGACCCGGACCGGGACTGTTCCTGGGGTACTTCTCCCGGATCAGACGTTAATCGTCACCGCCACCCGACGGTCGGCGATCGAGCGCCCCACCTGAATCTCGTACGAACCCTTCACAAAGATCCATGAACCGGTCTCCTCGTCCCACGTCTCGAAGGCGCGGCGCGGAAGTTCGACGACCGTCTCGACGCTCTCCCCCGGCCCCGCCTCCACACCGGCGAACCCGGCCAGCCAGCGCGCCGGGCGGTCGGTGTCCGGCTCGCCCGGCGCCAGATAGACCTGCACGACCTCGCGCCCCGCACGCGCACCGGAGTTGCGCAGCCGGACCGTCACCGTCGTGCCCCGGACCTCGGCGGACTCGTACGTCCACTCGGTGTAGCCGAGGCCGTGCCCGAAGGGGTACGACGGGATCCGGCCCGCCCGCTCCCACGCGCGGTAGCCGATGAAGGCGCCCTCGGTGTAAGGGAGTTGACCGTCCGTGGGGACGACCTCGGTGACCGGGGCGTCGGTCAGGGAGCCCCAGGTGGTGGGCAGACGCCCGCCGGGCTCGTGTGTGCCGGTGAGGACGTCGGCCAGGGCCGCGCCGCCCTCCTGTCCCGGGAACCAGCTGAGCAGCACGGCGGCGACGTCCTCGCGCCACGGAAGTTCGACGGGGGAGCCGGAGTTGACGACCACGACGGTGTTGGGGTTGGCGGCGGTGACGGCGCGGACCAGGTCGTCCTGGCGGCCGGGGAGTGTCAGGTCGGTGCGGTCGAAGCCCTCGGACTCGACGCGCTCGGTGGTGGCGACCACGACGACGGCCGTATCGGCGTTCCGGGCGGCCTCGACGGCCTCGGCGATCAGTTCGTCGGGGTCGCGCCGCGGCTCCTGGTGGGAGAGCGTGAAGCTCACGACCTTCATCGGGATGTTCTCGGGGAACTCGACGACGTGGGTGAGGGAGACCTCGACGGGTCGGCCGGCGGTGAGTTCGGGGTGGGCGTGGGGGACGGGGGCACCGAAGAAGGTGGCGAAGGGGTCGTCCTTGGCGGGGCGCTGGACGTCGTCGTAGTACGTCGTGCCGTCGACGGTGAGCCTGAAGGCGCCGATGCCCTTGATGCCGAAGGTGTGCGGGCCGGTGTCGCGCGGGGTGAAGGTGCCGGTCAGCTCGACGGTGTGCAGCGCGTCGTGGGTGACGCCGTCGGGGAGGTCGGGTCCCATCCACTGGATGTGCCCGTTGGGGGCGGCGCCGCTGCCGAGGATGTTTCCCTCCCGGTCCCGGCACACGGCGCGCAGTTCGAAGCCCTTGTCGGCGATACCGAGTTCGGTGTTGGGGTCGGCGCCAACGGCGTAGGTGAGGGTGCCGTCGGGGAGGGCGGCGGTGAGGCCGTCGAGCGGGGAGACGACGGAGGCGGGGAAGACGGTGGCGGAGCCGCCGCCGAGGACGCGGGCGTCGCGGGCGGCGGCGCCGATGAGCGCGACCGTGCCGTCGGGCCGTAGCGGGAGGGCGGCGTTGTGGTTGCGGACCAGGACGAAGGAGCGGCGGGCGATCTCGCGGGCCAGGTCCGAGCCGTCGACGGTCTCGGGGTACTCGGTGACGGCGGGCTCGGCGCCCTCCAGGATGCCTACGCGGGCGGCGAGCCGCAGCACGTTGCGCACGGCGTCGTCGACCTTGGCCTCGGCCACCTTGCCGTCCCGTACGGCCTGGGCGAGGGCGTCACCGTAGACGGTCTGCGGCCCCGGCATCGCGACGTCCAGGCCGCCCTCGATGGCGGCGACGGTGTTGCGGGCGGCCATCCAGTCGGAGACGTTGTAGCCGTCGAAGCCCCATTCGCCGCGCAGGACTTCGTTCACCAAGTGGTGGTGCTCGGTCATCGTCGTGCCGTTGACCGTGTTGTAGGCGGTCATGACGCCCCAGGGGTGGGCGTTCTCGACGATGATCTCGAAGGGCGCCAGGTAGAGCTCGCGCAGGGCGCGTTCGCAGACGACGTTGTCGACGGTGAAGCGCTCGGTCTCGGCGTCGTTGGCGACGAAGTGCTTGACGGTGGTGCCGACGCCGCCGGACTGCACGCCGGCGACATACCCGGCGCCGATCGTCCCCGTCAGGAACGGGTCCTCGCTGTACGCCTCGAAGTGCCGCCCGCCGAGCGGGGAGCGGTGGAGGTTGACGGTCGGGGCGAGGAGCACATGGACGCCCTTGCGGCGGGCCTCCTGGGCGAGGAGGGCGCCGGCGCGGCGGGCGAGTGCGGGGTCCCAGGCGGCGGCGAGGGCGGTGGGCGAGGGCAGCGCGACGGACGGGTCGTCGGCGGTCCAGTGCACGCCCCGGACGCCGATCGGGCCGTCGGACATGACAAGGGACTTCAGGCCGATCTCGGCAAGTGCGGGCAGCGTCCACGTGTCCTGGCCGGAGAGCAACCGCGCCTTCGCGTCGAGACCGAGCCGGCCGAGAGCCGCCTCGACCACCGCCTCGCGCGCTGCGTCGGCCTGGGTACGGGTTCCCGCCATCGCGGTGCCTCCTCGTCGAGTCACTTACACGTCTCAATTCTTCCTGGGCCGCCGTGCCGGGATCGAAACCGCAACCGCCGCAGGAGCCCGACCCCGACGACGGAACCCGGGCCCGCACCATGGCGTGGACCTCTCCCGTCACGCGATACTTCCGGCGTCCCGCACGACGGATGCTCTGCCTCACCCCCCACCGTGACGGAAGGACCGTAACTCCCTTGAATTCCATACGTATTCGGATCGGCGTCCTCGGCCTGGCCCTGATGGCCGGTCTCTCGGCCCCGACGGCGGGGGCCACTGCCGCCGCCGGGACGGCAGCCGCTCCCACCGTCGAGGAGCAGCGGCTCGACAAGGCGGTCCCCCAGGAGATCCTGCGCCGCTCCGGATTCGACGCCATGACGGCGCAGTTCGCCCGCGAGCTCGGTGCCGCGCACTCCTATGCACAGGCCCGCCGTGTCGTCGTAGGTGAAGGGTCGGCGCTGTGGCGGAGGGCCGTCGAGCGGGCGCAGGGGCGGGGGCCGGCCGGGGGTGATCTGAGCCGGGACGATGATCGGCCGCTGTACTGGGCCCGGTTGTCGATGACGCGGGATGTGCGGGGCTGGGAGCCGGAGTTCGGGCTGAGCGATGGCCGGCGCACCGCGCTGCTGGACGTGCTGGAGCGGACGTCGCGCGGTCGGAGCGACATCCGGTATCCGCAGGGACATGAGGTCAGGCGGATCCTCGTCACCGGCTTCGACCCGTTCACGCTCGACCGGGACATCCGTATCTCCAACCCGTCCGGCGCGACCGCGCTCGCGCTCGACGGGACGGTGATCGAGACGGCGAAGGGGCCGGCGCGGGTGGAGACCGTCGTGTTCCCGGTGCGCTGGCAGGACTTCGCGGACGAGGTGGTGGAGCGGACGCTGCGGCCGTATCTGCGGAAGGTCGATCTGTTCACGACCGTGAGCCAGGGGCGGGTCGGGCGGTTCGACGTCGAGCGGACCAACGGGGCCTGGCGGGGCGGGTTCCCGGACAACGAGAACGTCTCGCGCACCGAGACCGTCCCGGTCGCCGATCCGGCCTCGCAGCCGCAGTGGACGACGACGACCCTGCCGTACGCGAAGATCGTCTCCGCGGACACCGGCCGGTTCCCGGTGTACGACAACACGAGCGTGACCGAGATCCCGGCGGGCGGCACCCAGGCCGTCGAGCGGCCGGACGGGCCGACGGCGGGGTCCACCGCGCGGGCCGGGGGCGGCGGGGACTACCTGTCCAACGAGATCGCCTACCGGGCCACGCTGCTCCGCGACCGGCTGGGCCTGCACGACACCCTGCCGGGCGGGCATGTGCACACACCGGTGCTGCAGTTCGGCGCGGGCAACACGGATCCCGCGACGGGGTCGGTGACCGACCCCGAGTTCGTACGGAACCGGCTGGACATCATCGCCCAGGTCCGGGCGGTTCTGAAGGTGGCGGCCGAGGGCCCGGTCACCAGCTGACGGTCTCTCCGCCGGGTGCGTTCGCCTCCGCGCCCTCCTCCTCGGTCTCCTCGCCCATCAGCTCTCGCGCCATGAGCGTGGCCCCGGCGACCGCACCCGGCATCAGGAACACCGCGACGAACGGCACCAGGAAGGCCGCGGCGAGCGGCGTGCCGAAGCCCCAGACCAGGGTCTTGCGGGAGCGCAGGAGGGTCAGGCGGTCACGGAGTTCCACGCGGCGGCGCTGCAGGGCGACGGCCGTGAGCTCCTCGGCGAGGAAGAAGCCGGTGACGACGACGCCGATCACCGGTACGACCGTCTGGCCGACGACCGGGACGAACCCGAGGGCGAAGAGCAGCACGCCCCAGAGGGCGGCGCGCAGCACGATCCGCAGACTGTCCAGGCCCGAGATCCACAGCTCGCGCCAGAGCGGCAGGCCGGACTCGGGGACGGTGCCGTCGGGCGAGACGTCCCGGTCGACCTTCTCGGAGAGGTTCTCGTAGAAGGGCTGGCCGATCAGCAGGGTGACCGCGGTGAAGGTGACCACGGACAGCAGCAGGCCGAGCGCGAACAGGACGGCGGTGAGGAAGCCGCGGAACAGGCCCTGCCAGGGGCTCGACCAGTCGTCGGCGAACGGCGTCGACCAGGCCACGAAGTCCTGGCCCCACAGCGCGAGCGCGACCAGCGCGGCCGCGTAGAGCACCAGAGTGACCAGGCCCGGGATCAGTCCGAAGCCGTACTGCTTGCCGTGTCGGGCCACCCATCGCTGGCCTTTGAGCAGATACCCGAAACCGGCACCAAGATCGCGCATGAAGGGAACTCTAGTCCGGCCTTGTCACACGGGAGTCACGGTCCCTTCGGGGCCCGGTCACCGCGGCTCCCGCCGGTTCACGGCATCGCCCCTCCCACGGGCGTCACCGCCACCACGACCCCCTGCTCGGCCGCGGGGCTCACCGCCGCCGACACCCGTACCGCCACCGCCCGGGCCACCCGCCCCGCGTGCGACGCCCCGGCGAGCAGCGCGGGCTGGATCCGCTCCAGCCCGGCCACCAGGAACTCCTCGCCCGCGATCAGCACCGGACGGGCCGCCTTCGTGGTCGCCGCCGCTGCCTCCGCGAGGTCGGCCAGCGGCGGCAGGGTCACGCGGACGACGTTCGCGCCGGCGGCGGCCGCGCGCTCGGCCAGGGCCACCTGGAGCGGCATCAGCGGGGCGAGCGCGGCCGTCAACGCGTCGGCGATACGGCGCAGCTCCGGCGACGACTCGCGCAGGACGTCCGCCGCGGACCGCAGCAGCGGCGTCAGGGCGAGCAGCAGGCCCGCGGCGACGCCCGCCGTCGCCGGCAGCAGCGGCGAGGTCGCCTCGACCAGCTCGCCGAGCGCCGCCGCGAACTCCTCCACGGCCGGTTCCACCGCGTCCAGCACCGGCATCAGGCTGTCGCCCAGGGCCGTCAGCAGGGCCTGCGCCGGTTCGCTCACCGGGTGGACGGCCAGGGGTGCCCCGCTGGTGCCGAGGCGGGTGAGGGTCTCGACGATGCGGTAGAACGCCTCCTGGGCCTGGGGCGACTCGCTCGCCTCGGCCAGTTCGGCGGTGGTCTGCCGCAGCACGCGCAGCACCTCGGCGCCCGAACCGTCCCTGGGGTCGAAGGTGTTGATCGCGATGCGGGTGATGTTCCCGGCCGTGTCCAGGAGCTGGCCGGTGATGTCGGTGGTGCTGCGTGCCATGCGGAGTACGTCGTCCCTGCTGGGGAGCGAAGGAATCGTGCCCATGGGGCTCTCCTCACCGTTGAGCCGTTCGTCCTTCCACCGTCGGTGCCGCTCACAGCATGCCCCCTTCGGACGCCCCGGCAGGGCTGTCCGGGGCAACCGTGACGGCAACTCCCTCTTGTTGCCGTTGAGTCGAACAGGTACACCTCGCCGTACCGATCTTTGAACGTTCCGGAGGAGGTACACGTGCGCACCACGAGAACCGTTCCTGCCAGACCCGTTCTCTCCACCGCCCTCGCCCTCGGTACGGCGGGCTCCCTGCTCCTCGCCCCGCAGCCGGCCGTCGCAAAGCCCGGCCCGCCGGTCCACCGCGAGGCCGCGCTCGACCGGCATGCGGCGCTGACACCCGCGAGCGCCGCCAGGCGGGCCCTGGCCGGCGCCGGGGACGCCACCGGCCCGGTCGCCGACGACGGCCGCGGCTACCCCCGGCGCCAGGTCCTCACCCCCGACCCCGAGAACCCGGCCGACAAGTCCATCAAGCTGGGCCTCACCCCGTACCACGCCATCGCGCCGAGGCTGAACGCGCTCCAGGCCCTCGGTGACCGGGTGAGCGTCGAGGTCACGGGCCGCTCGGCGGGCGGCCACCGGCTGTATCTGGTCACCGTGACCGCCCCGGAGACGACCCGCCAGACCCGGGCGCAGGCGCGGATGCGCGAGCTCATCGAGAACGCGCCCGCGCTCGCCGCCAAGTCCCCCGGGCTCAGGAAGACGTACAAGACCCCCGTCTTCCTCAACAACAACATCCACGGCAACGAGTGGGAGGGCACGGACGCCTCCCTCAAGCTCATCGAGAAGCTGGCCACCGCGAACGACGGCCGCACGCGCGACCTTCTCGCCCACAGCCGCCTCTACTTCAACATCACCGCCAACCCGGACGGCCGTATCGCCGGGACCCGGGCGAACGCCAACGGCTTCGACATGAACCGGGACTTCGTCACCGCCTCGCAGCCCGAGGTGCGGGCGATGCGGCAGATCATGGTCGACAAGCAGCCGGCCGTCATGCTCGACCTGCACGGCTACGTCAACGGCACCCTGATCGAGCCCACCACTCCCCCGCACGGCGAGAACTACGAGTACGACCTGTTCCTGAAGAACACCTACGCCAACGCGCTCGGCATGGAGTCCGCCGTCAACGGCCTCGGCTACACGCCCGCCAAGGACGGTGTCGAACCGGCCCAGATCCCGTTCCGCGACCAGGAGGAGGGCTGGGACGACTGGCCGCCGGTCTTCACCCCGCAGTACGCGGCCTTCCACGGCACGGTCGCCGCGCACACGGTGGAGATCCCGCTGGCGGTGAACAACGAGGAGTACGACACCCTGCCGGTCACCGAACTGCGCCGCCGGTCCGCGATCAACGTCGACGTCGCCGGGGCCGCCCTGCGCGCCACCCTCGACTTCGTGCGGTCCAGGCGCACCGCACTGCTCGCAGACCAGATCGAGGTCTTCCGGCGAGGAGCCGCCGGCGCAGCGCAGGTCCCGGTCTCCGAGCAGACGGTTCCGGGCGTCCCCGGCATCGGCCCCGAGGACGTCTACACGACCACCTTCCCCCGCGCCTACGTCCTGCCGGCCCCGGGCACCGCCACGGCCCGGCTCGTCGACCACCTCCTGGCCAACGACGTGCGGGTCACCCGCGCCGCGCACCCCTTCCGCCTCGCGGGAACGACGTACCCCCGGGGCTCGTACGTCGTCGACATGCACCAGCCCAAGCGCGGCCTCGCGAACGCGCTCCTCGCGGACGGGCGGGACATCAGCGGCAAGGTCTCGGTGATGTACGACATCTCGGGCTGGAGCCTCGGCCGCCTGTGGGGCGCGTCCGTGGGCACCCTGCCGGGTCTGCCGTACGGCGTCCTGCTCCCCGTGCGTGCGGCGGCACCCGTCTCCTATGTCGCCCCGCGCGGCGACCTGCGGCTGCGCCTGGACGACCCCGCCGAGGTGGCCGCCCTCAACTCCCTGCTGCGCAAGGGCGTCAAGGCGCGCGGCGCCGCGGACGGCAGCGCGATCGTGCCGGGCTCGGCGCGCGGGCAGGCGGCGGAAGCGGCCCGCACGTACGGCGTCGCCTTCCGCACCACGAAGCTCACCGGCACCACCCCGCTCCACCGCACCCGCGTCGCGGCCGCCGTCACGCCGGGCGAGCTGTTCGCGCTGCGGGAGATGAACTTCGAGGTCACTCCGGTCTCGACGGACGTGCTGAACGCCGGTTTCGACTGGTCGTCGGTGGACGTCCTGTTCGCGTCGACCGACCTCGACAACGCCGACCTGACCCGCGAGGCCCGCACCGCCCTCGACGCCTTCCTCGCCGGCCACGGCCTGGTCGGCCGTGGAGTCACCGGCGCCGCGCTGGGCTCGGCGACCGGTCTGCTGGCCGCGAAGCCGGTCGAGGGCAACGGGGACGCCAACGGCGTGGTGCGCGTGCGGAATTCGGCCGGCGCGCTGATGTCCGGTGCCCCGGACCACGGCTTCGTGTACGCGCCGGTGTGGTTCACGGACCTCGGCCCGAAGGTCCGGGTGGAGCAGTCGTACGCGACCGGGAACCCGCTGGTCTCCGGGCACTGGCGCGCCGCGCAGGACGGCTCCGGCGGACCGGCGGACGCGGCCGGCCGGGCATCGGTGATCAGCGGCCCGCGGGCGGTTCTGTTCGGCACCGAGCCCCTCTTCAGGGATCACCCCAAGGGAGAATTCGCCCAGGTCGGAAGGGCGTTGTTCAGCGTGGCGCGCGCCACCGGCACCAGATAGAGGAGAGCGGATGACGCCAGGGATCCATGGCACGGTCGCGGATGGCTTCGAGACGGTACGCGAGGAGTTCGCCGCGTTCGTGGCGGGCGAACGGCCCGACTACGAGGGCCAGTTGTGCGCCTATGTGCACGGCCGGAAGGTCGTCGACCTGTGGACCGGTGAGGGCTGCGAGCCCGACTCGCTCTACGGTGTGTTCTCCTCCACCAAGGGCGCCGCGTTCCTCGTGGTCGCGCTCCTGGTGCAGGAGGGCACGCTGGAGCTGGACCGCAAGGTGACGTACTACTGGCCGGAGTTCGCGGCCGAGGGCAAGGGCGGGGTGACGCTGCGCGATCTGTTCTCGCACCGTGCGGGGCTGATCGGCCTCGACGCCGGTTTCACCGAGGCCGAGCTGGCCGACGACCGGGCCATCGCCGAACGGCTCGCGGACCAGCGGCCGTTCTGGCGCCCCGGCACTGCCTTCGGCTATCACGCGTTCACCATCGGCGCGCTGGCCGGCGAGGTGGTCCGGCGGGCCACGGGGCGCACGCTCCAGGAGGTGTACGAGGAGCGGATCCGGAGGCCGTACGGCCTGGACCTCCACCTCGGGCTGCCCGAGGAGCTGGAGCCCCGGTACCGCTCGGTGCAGCCGATGGCCCCCACGCCGGAGCAGCAGGCGGTCCTGGACTCGGAGCCGACAGGGCCGCACAGCCTCGCGTCGATCGCGTTCAACATGCAGGTGCCGGATCCGGTCGAGCTGCTGGACCACGCCAACTCCCGTACGGTGCGCGCCAGGGGTCCCGCGTCGGCGGGCGGGGTCGCGGCGGCGCGTGGCCTCGCCGGGATGTACGCGGCGGCGATCAGCGAGATGGACGAACAGCCGCCCCTGCTGAAGCCGGACACCATCGCCGAGGTCGGCCAGATCCACTCGTCCGGCTACGACCTGGTGGCCCGCACGCACAAGTCGTTCGGCCTCGGCTTCCACGCGGTCAACGACCCGTTGTACCCGTTCCTGGGCGCCGGGGCCTTCGGCCACAGCGGGGCGGGGGGCTCACAGGCGTTCGCGGATCCGCGCAGCGGCCTGGCCTACGGCTATACCCGTCGGCGCTACGCCTTCCCCGGCGGGGCGGCGCCGGAGAACTACCGGCTGGTGAGGGCGGCGCACGCGTCGGCGCTGGCGAGCTGACCCGACACCGGCCGTCCGGCCCGTGACACGACGGAGGCCGCACCCCACGTCCAGGGGTGCGGCCTCCGCCGTGTGCAACGAACGGCGTCAGAGCAGCGTCACGCTGATGTTGCCGCGCGTCGCCTTCGAGTACGGGCAGACCTGGTGGGCCTTCTCAAGCAGCGCCCGGGCGGTCTCGGGGTCGACCGCGGGGATCGCCGCCGAGATCTCCACGATGATCCCGAATCCGTCGTCGTTCTTTCCGATGCCGACCTTCGCGGTGACGGTCGCCCCGGAGACGTCGACCTTCTCCTGGCGGGCGACGACGCCGAGCGCTCCCTGGAAGCAGGCGCTGTACCCGGCCGCGAACAGCTGCTCCGGGTTGGTGCCGGCGCCGCTGCCGCCCATCTCCTTGGGCGGGTTCACTACGACGTCGAGCCTGCCGTCGTCGGTGGCGACGCGGCCGTCGCGGCCGTTCTCCGCGGTGGCGACGGCGGTGTACAGGACGTCGGTCTGCTGGATGGACATGCGGTGTCTTCTCCTCCTCGGTCCGCCGCGACTCGCGCCCACGATCGCAGCAGAATTCGGAAAGAAGTTACCGCATGCCGGAAATCCAGCACAGGCCCTCAGGCAGACCTACAGCTTGACGATCATCTTCCCGGTGTTGTCGCCGCGCAGCACCCCGAGGAACGCCTCCAGGTTGTTCTCGATGCCCTCGACGACGGTCTCGCGGTACTTGAGCTGCCCCGAGGCGACCCAGGGCCCGACCTCCTGGACGAACTGGGGCTGGAGGTCGTAGTGGTCGCCGACCAGGAACCCCTCGATGCGGCCGCGGGTCGCGATGAGGCGGGGGAGGTTCCTCGGGCCCGGGGCGGGCTCGGTGTTGTTGTAGACGGAGATCATGCCGCAGACGGCGATACGGCCGCCCTGGTTGAGGGAGCCGATGGCCGCCTCAAGGTGGTCGCCACCCACATTGTCGAAGTACACGTCCACACCGTCGGGAGCGGCCGCGCGCAGCTGCTCGCTCACCGGGCCGTCCTTGTAGTTGAAGGCGACGTCGAAGCCGTACTCCTCCACGAGGAGCTTGACCTTCTCGTCGGACCCGGCGGACCCGATGACCCGCGAGGCGCCCTTGAGCTTGGCGATCTGCCCGACCTGGCTGCCCACGGCACCCGCGGCGCCGGAGACGAAGACGGAGTCGCCCTCCTTGAAGGAGGCGGTACGCAGGAGACCGGCGTAAGCGGTGAGGCCGGTCATGCCGAGGACACCGAGGTACGTGGAAAGGGGCGCCGCCTCCGGGTCCACCTTCACGGCGTTCTTCGCGTCCACGGCCGCGTACTCGCGCCACCCGAAGAAGTGCAGGACGTGGTCGCCGACGGCGATGCCCTCGGCGTTGGACTCGACGACCTCGCCGACGGCGCCGCCCTGCATGACCTTGCCGAGCTCGAAGGGGGCGGCGTAGGACTTGGCCTCCGACATGCGGCCGCGCATGTACGGGTCGACGGAGACGTACTTGTTCCGTACGAGTACCTGGCCCTCACCGGGGGTCGGCATCGCCGCCTCGACCAGGGCGAAGTCCTCGGGCTTCGGCCAGCCGACGGGACGGCTGAGCAGGTGCCATTCGCGGTTGATCATGACGGTTGCCTTTCAGATTTACTTCAGTACCTGAAACAACCATGCTCCTGAATATTTCATGTTGTCAAGTAACGCGGTAGGCTGGAGTCCATGTCCACTCCTCACAAGACCCGGCCGGACGCACTGACCATGGAGGTCGTCGAGCTCATCGGCGACGTGGTGGCCCGCTTCTACTCGGACTACGAGGACGCGGCTGCGGAGTACGCCCTCACCGGGGCGCAGGCGCGCCTGCTGAATCTGCTGTCCCTGGAGCCGCTGCCCATGCGCAAGCTGGCGCACAAGCTGAAGTGCGAGCCGTCGAACGTGACCGGGATAGTCGACCGGCTGGAGGGGCGCGGCCTGGTGGAGCGGCGGCCGGATCCCGCGGACCGGCGGGTGAAGGTGGCCGCGGTGACGGACGAGGGGCAGCGGGTGGCCCGCGACCTGCGCGAGGGCCTGCGGTTCGCCCGGGAGCCGCTGGCGGGGCTGTCCCACCAGGAGCGGGAGTCCCTGCGGGAACTACTGCGCCGGATGCTGGGCGTGGACACCGCGTCCTGAGACGTCGTACCGGCGCGTCGTACCGCGGCGTCGCTTGCGGGCCGTCCGGTGCGGGGCGACGATCGTGAGGTGGATGCAGTTTCGCTCGGCCATCCATGAGGTCTGTGATGGGCGTGATGTCGTACTCCGTCGGAGAGGACCACGGCGATCCCGGTATGAAGGCGGTCACTCCGGACGGTGACCCGGTGCTCGCGGCACGGCTCGCCGTGCCGACGGTCCCCGGGACCTTCGTGCGCAGACAGCGGCTCGTGGAGCAGCTGGCCGAAGGCGCGCTCAGTCCGTTGACGCTGGTCAACGGTCCCGCGGGAGCGGGCAAGACGCTGCTGGTCGCCGACTGGATCACGGCCTGTGAGCGGGGGGACGGGCCGGGTGACGTCGCCTGGCTGACCGTGGAACCGGAGGACAGCGCGCCCGGCGTCTTCTGGGCCTATGTCCTGCACGCCTTCCGGCACCACGGCGTCGCCCTGCCCGAGTACATCGGCAGCCCGGCCCACCCCGGCGAGGTGGACCACTCACTGCTGGCCCGGCTGGCGGCCTGGCTGAACGGGCGGGAGTCCCGGGTGGTCCTCGTCCTGGACGAGTTCGACCGGGTGGCGGGCTGTACCGAGGTGGCCGACGAGCTGCAGTTCGTGCTGCGCCATGCCGGTGCGGGGCTGCGCCTGGTGATCATCAGCCGTACGGAGCCGCTGCTGCCGCTGCACCGCTATCGGGCCGCCGGTGAGCTCGTCGACATCCGCGCCGACGACCTGGCCTTCCGTGCCGAGGAGACGGCGGCCCTGGTCGACCGGCACGGGCTGCCGCTGTCGGCCGAGGGCGCGCGGCTGCTGACCGAACGCACCGGGGGCTGGGCGGCGGGGCTGCGGCTGTGCACGCTGGCGGCCCAGCGGGCCCGTGACCCGGAGAGCTTCCTGAAGGACTTCGAGGCCGGGCACAGCACGGTGGCCGACTATCTGCTGGGCGAGGTGCTGCGCGTGCACCCCGCCGAGACCCAGGACCTGCTGCTGCGCACCAGCATCCTGGAGGAGACGCACCCCGATCTGGCCAACGCCCTGACCGGCCGGGACGACGCCGAGCCGATCCTGGAGGAGCTGCAGCGGGCGAACGCGTTCGTCGAGCCCGTCGGGCACTCCTGGTACCGGCTGCATCCGCTGTTCGCCGAGATCCTGCGGGTGCATCTGGGCGTCCGCCATCCCGGTCTGGAGCCGGAGCTGCACCGTACGGCGGCCAAGTGGCTGATCGGGGCGGGGCTGCTCGACGAGGCTCTGCCGCACGCGGCGGACGCGGGTGACTGGGAGCTGGCCGCAGCCGAGTTCATCGACCGTCTGGCGATCGGCCGGCTGCTGACGGGGCTGGCCGCCGAGCGGCTGGACGGTCTGTTCGCCCGGATGGCGCCGGAGGTGTCGGGGCCCGCGCCCGATCTGGTGCGTGCCGCGCGTGAGCTGGCCCATCACGACGTCGACCGGGGTGTCACCTATCTGCGGCGTGCGGAGGAGAACCTGCCCGACGGCGACTCGGGCGACGGCGCGGCGGTGCGGTTGAGCTGTGCGGTGCTGCGGGTGCTGGCCGCCCGGGTGGCGGGCTCGGCGGACTTGGCGGAGACGGCGGCGCGGGCGGCTGCGGAGGCGGAACGCGCCCTGCCCGCCGACCAGTTGGGGCAGTCCCCGGAGCTGACGGCCCTCATGCTCACCGACCTGGGATCGGCCCAGCTGTGGGCGGGCCGCTTCGAGGCCGCCCGCTCGACGCTGTCCGACGCCGTGCGGGCCGCCGAGGGACCCGCCACGGCCCTCCCCCGGCACGAGGCGCTCAGCAGGCTGGCGCTGATCGACTTCCTGCACGGACGGCCCGGCCGGGCCGAGGCGCACGCCCGGGACGCGATCGCCGAGGCCGAGCACTCGGGGCTGCCCGTGTCCGACCGGACCGGGATGGCGCAGCTCGTGCTGGCCGCCGTGGCGATCGACCGGGACGACCTGGAGGCCGCGCAGGGTCATCTCGACCAGACGGCCGCCACCTCCGCCGCCTCCCGCGACCCCATCGTCGCCGTCGAACTGGCGATCCTGCGGTCCCGGCTGCTGTGCGCGCGGGGGAACTCCCGGTCGGCGCTGCTGGCGCTGGACGACATCGCGGGGCAGCCCCTGGTCCCCGCCGAGCCCTCGGCGTGGGTGAGCGACCGTATCGCCATGGCGACGGCGGCGGCGCACCTGGCCGACGGCGATCCGAAGGCCGCTGTGCGGGTGTTCGAGGACCGGCCGGTGCACGGTCCGGAGAGCCTGGTGGCCGAGGCACGGGCGTGGGTGGCGGCGGGCGGCGGCGAACAGGCGCTGCGCATCCTGGACCGGCTCCCCGACCACCACAACCGGGGGCCGGCCATCGACGTGTGGGTGCTGCTGACCCGGGCGCAGGCCGTGGACGCGCTCGGCGACTCGGCCGCCGCGGAGGGCCTGCTGCTGCGGGCCCTGGCGGCGGCTCGTCCGCATCATCTGCGGCGGCCGTTCCTGGAGGCCGGGCCGTGGCTCGGACGACTGCTGCTGCACCGGCCCGCACTCGCCCGCGAGCACGCCTGGCTGACCGGCACCCTCGCGCGAAAAACCGGCGCCGCACAGCCCCGGAACGCGCATCCGGGCCCCCGCCCGGAGCCGCTCAGCGCTCGGGAGCAGGACGTCCTGGAACGGCTGGCCCAGCTGATGTCCACCGACGAGATCGCCGCCGATCTGCATCTGTCGGTCAACACGGTGAAGACCCATCTGAAGAGCATCTACCGCAAGCTCGACGCCGCCCGGCGCGGCGAGGCGGTCCGCCGGGCCCGCGAGTTCGGGCTGCTCTGACGTGTCACCTCGCCCGGGTGATGCTGTCCGCCGCCCGGTCGCCCAGCATGAGGACATGCGCTACGAGATCCGCATCGACGGACAGATGTCGGACGACCTGACCACGGCGTTCCCCGAGTTGGACAGCTTCGTCGTCCCCCACCAGACCGTGCTGTACGGGCAGGTCAACGACGATGCGCATCTGTACGGCCTGTTGATCCGGTTCCAGTCGCTGGGACTGCGCATCGTGGAGTTCCGCCAGGTCCCGGAGTGAGCCGCTCGCGGCCACCGCCGGGGCTCAGCCCGCGAGCACCTTCGCCTTGGCCCGCTCGTACTCGGCGTCGGTGATGTCGCCGTGGTCGTGCAGTCCGGCGAGCTTGGTGAGCTCGTCCGCGCGGGTCGCCCCGGTCATGGTCGCGGTCGCGGGGGCACCGGCGGCCGCCTCCTGGACGTAGGAGCGGAACGCCTGCTCATGCTGCTGATGCTGACGCACGTCGCGTTCGCCCATGCCGCGCCCGCGGGCGATCAGGTAGACGAAGACGCCGACGAACGGCAGCACACAGACGAAGACCGTCCAGCCCGCCTTGGCCCAGCCGCCGATGCTGTCGTCCCGGAAGATGTCTCCGAAGACCCGGAACAGCATGACGAACCACATGACCCACAGGAAGAACCAGAGCATGGTCAGAAACGCGTCGAGCAGCGGGTAGTCCACTGTTGCCTCCACATACCGGCCGCCGCGAGAGGCGCGGCGGCGCTCCAACCCTGTCGTGCTCCACGCTGCGCCTGTCGGCCCCCGACGGCATCACCCGGAGCGGGTGGGGTGTCGCGTCACCCGAGGATCAGCACGATGAAGATCCCGCAGACGATGATGTTGATCAGCCAGCTGTGGGTGTTCATCCAGTCCCGCACATGCGGCATCGCGGCGACCGCCCTGCGGTGGAACAGCAGAAGGAACAGCAGCGGCAGCGCGGCGATGAGCACGGTCGCGCCGATGAACGGCAGCGCCGAGACGAAGGCCGCGTCCGTCTGCGCCAGGTTGGTGCCCACCGTCAGCATGACGAGGATGTCCGAAGGCATCAGCAGGATGACGAGCAGCCCGACCTTGAGGGCTTTCCTCGGATCCGCCGACATGAGCGTGCCCAGCCATTTGGGTGGCTGGATGGACTCCCGCCTTATCCAGTTCTTGAGCGCGGCCGCCACGAGGAGACCGACCAGGACGTACTGGACGACGTTGCCGCTGGATCCGGAGTCCTCGGGATCACCCAGGTCGAACAACGAGGCGATGCCCCAGGTGATCGCCGTGCCGACGGTGGCGGCGACGGCGACACCGATCAGGAAACCGACCGACACCCGCACGGCCCGGGGTGCCGTGACGAAGATGATGGCCGACATGATCTGCGGGCCGGCCATCATGGTCACGGCCAGCGGCAGCACATTCAGGCCGTCCACGTCGGTGCCCCGACCCGGGTCAGCCCGTCAGGACCTTGGACTTGGCCCGCTCGTACTCGGCGTCGGTGATGGCGCCCTTGTCGTGCAGCGCGGCCAGCTTGCCCAGCTCGTCCGCCTTGGCGCCGGGCGCCTTCGCCGCGGGTTCGGCGGCGGCCTCCTGGACGTACGCACGGAACGCCCGCTCGCGGTCCTGCGCCTGGCGCAGCTCGCGCTGACCCATGCCGCGCCCGCGGGCGATCAGGTAGACGAAGACGCCGAGGAACGGCAGCACGCACACCGTCAGCGTCCAGCCCGCCTTGCCCCAGCCGCTGAGCGTGTCGTCCCGGAAGATGTCGACGACCACGCGGAACAGCAGCATGATCCACATGATCCACAGGAAGAACCACAGCATGGTGAGGAAGACGTTGAGCAGGGGGTAGTCCATGGTCGCCTCCGCAGGCCGACTGCCGCGACGCCCGCGCGGCTCGTGGGTGCCCGAGACCCTCACGATGCGCCGGGCCGGCCCGTCCGGCATCACCCCTCACGGGTGGCCCTCGCCATCTCGACCCGGCCGCCCGCCGCGAGCACCGCCAGGATCGCCAGCACGGCGAGCAGGACGACGGCGAAGACCACGGTGGTGACGGCGGTGGGTCGGTTCCACACCGCGAACACGAAGGCCACGACGGCCAGCACGGACAGCGTGATCGACCTGCGGTGGGTCTGCGCCCACACGCCGACCCGGCCGGCCCGGATCTCGTGGCCGTCGGCCCAGCCGGCCAGCGAGTCGGCGGTGCGGTCGGCGCCGCGACGGATCGCCACCGGCAGCCGGCCTGGGCCGATCAGATAGGCGCCGAGCGCGATCACGACGCCGAGCACGACCGTGGTGACCAGGGCGTAGCGCAGGAAGCGCAGAAGCGTGTCGAAGACGGCCGCCGCGGCCGCGTCGGACTGCACGGCGGCCGGGAGATGGTCGAGGTAGAAGCGGCGTACGGCGACCAGGGCGATGACCACCACCAGACAGGCGAACGCGGCGCCCAGCGCGGTACGGGCCAGCGCCCGGCGCCGTCGGCGGGCCAGCAGCACCCCGGCCACGCCGATCAGGACGGTGAGGACGGGCAGCCAGTGGCCGACCACGTCCAGCAGGTGCGCACCGTCGCGGATCTTCTCCAGTTCCTCGGACTGGAACAGCACCAGCTGCTTGTTCACGTCGGGGATGGCCGCGGCGGGCGACAGACCCGCGTCGACGAGCTCCTTCTTCACCTGCTCGACGAGGGTGCCGACGTCGAGGGTGACCGTGCCGCCGGCGACCCCCACCGCGCCCCGGCCCTCTCCGGTGAGGGCGTCCACGACGGCGTTGTGGGCCCGTTCGTTGGCGTCCTTCCACACGGTGGCGAAGGCGTCGCTGTGCACGATCCGGGTGACGACCTTGTTCACCGCGCCGTCCACGGCCGAGTCGATCTGCGGCCCGAGCCCGCGGATGGCGGTGGTCGCCCGGGGCGGCAGCCCCTGCGACTTCAGCCAGTCGGCGAGTTCCGCAGCGGCCTGGTCGCCGTCGATCCGGGTGTCCACGGCATCCGAGATCCGGTTGACGGCCGCGTCCTGGACGGCCGGTTCGGTGGCCAGCGGGGCGACGGTGTCGACGTACCGGTCGGTGTCGAGGGCGATGTCGTGCACCCACACCGTGATCAGTGCGACGGGCACCAGGATGCAGGTCACGACGATCAGCACTGCGGAAGCCGTGGCACGGGCGATGCGCCCGGGCGCAGCGGTCTTGTGCGCGGCGCTCATGCGGACTCCTGGTCTGCCGGGGCCCCTCCCTACCCCTCAATTGCGTCCGCGCACCACGGAAACGGCATGCCGAACGGGCCCAATCGGGCGAGCGGCCACCCGCCGCCAATCCGTGAGCCCGCCAATCCGGCAGCCGCCGCTAGGGGGTCTGGTGCGTGCAGTTGCAAGGCGGAGGAGGGCGGCGACGCGATGGGGGTGCCCCCTCTGGGGGGAGTGCGTGCCAGGCCGCGCGACGCCGGCATGATCCGCCGGACAGGTCCTAATCCGCGAGTGGGTCCCTCTTCATCACGCACAGCGCCCAGATGATGAACGCGTACAGCGCGATCAGCGTGAGCGACCAGACCGGGTAGTACGGGATGGACAGGAAGTTGGCGATGAGCAGCAGTGCCGCGATGCCGATGCCGACGACCCTCGCCCATGTCTTCGCCGCGAACAGGCCGAAACTCACGATCACGGCCATCGCCCCGAACAGCAGCTCGATCCAGCCCCAGCTGGTCAGGTCGAACTTGAAGACGTAGTTCGGGGTGGAGACGTACACGTCGTCCTCGGCGATCGCCATGATCCCCCGGAACAGATCGAGGATCCCGGCGATGAACAGCATCACTCCGGCGAACAGCGTCAGGCCGGTGGCGGCGACCTGCTTCCCCTCTCGGTGCCGGGGAGTAGCGCTGGTGGCCATGTCCGGCCTCCTTTCCTCACCGGGCTGCGGCGCGCAGCCGTACACCACGAGCGTGATCCCCGGGACCGCGTCCGTCGTCACCCCCGGAGGGTGAGGACGGGCCGGTCGCCGTCCTGCTGCCATGGGCGAGGGAACGGGGGCGCCAGTCCTCGCCGGTCCCAAGGAGGCGGCGCGATGAGCGACGGTGCCTGGGCGGGGCTGGCGGTGGCGGGTGTCACCGCCGTCTACGCCCTCGGCTCACGCAGGCTGTCGATCACGCCGGTCACGTCGGCGATCGTGTTCACGGGCAGCGGCCTCCTCATCGGTCCGGCCGTCCTCGACGTGATCGACGTCGAGCATTACGCCGCCCCGGTCACGGCCCTGATGGAGGCGGCCCTGACCCTGGTCCTGTTCACCGACGCCATGGCCGTGCGGTGGTCCGACCTCGCCGTCGGCGGTTTCCTGCCCGGCCGGCTGCTCGGCATCGGGCTGCCGCTGTGCATCGGTGCGGGCTGGCTGCTGGCCTGGCCGCTGCTGCCCGGGCTGACCGTGTGGGAGCTGGCCCTGGTGGGGGCGATCCTCGCGCCGACCGACGCCGCCGTCGGCAAGAGCGCCATGTCCGACCCCGGCGTGCCGCCGCTCGTCCGGCACGGGCTCAACGTGGAGAGCGGGCTGAACGACGGTCTGATCCTGCCGTTCTTCATCGTCTTCGCCGCCGGTGTCCCCGGCACCTCCTACGCCGAGGAGGGCGTCGCGGGCGCCTTCTGGCGCTCCCTGCTGCTCAGCACCGCCCTCGGCCTGCTGGCCGGCGACCTCGGCGGACGGCTGCTGCGGGCGGCCCGGGCCCGGGACTGGGTCGCCCGGGACTGGGGGCAGGTGTACGTGCTGGGCGTCGCCGTCGCCGCGTACGAACTGGCCGTCGTCACCGACGGCAGCGGCTTCATCGCGGCCTGGGTCGCCGGGTTCGCCTTCGGACGCGCGCTGCACCGCCACCGCGCGGGCGGCCTGCCGCGCGGCCCGGACCACACGCCCGAGTTCGCCGAGAACCTCGGCTCCCTGCTGGCGTCGATCAGCCTGCTGGTCTTCGGGGCGGTGCTGCTGGGCCCGGCGCTGGAGCATCTGACCTGGGAGATCGTCCTGTACGCGGTGCTCAGTCTGACGGTCGTGCGGATGCTGCCGGTGGCCGTCGCCCTGGCCGGGAGCGGGCTGCGGATGCCTACGGTCGCCTACATCGGCTGGTTCGGGCCGCGCGGTCTCGCCTCCATCGTCCTGGCGCTGCTCATCGTCGAGGAGCAGGTGCCGGGGACGCGGACGCTCGGCCGGGTGGTCGCCGTCACCGTCGCCCTCAGCATCCTGCTCCAGGGCGTCTCGGCCGTGGCGTTCGCCAAGCGATACGGCCGCTGGTACGCACTCGCCTCCGCAGCCGGCGGTGGCCACGGCGGACCGGGACTACGGGAGGACGCGGCCGTGCCGAGCGGTCCCGCCGGGTCCGCGGCGGAAGGGCCCCGGATCAGGCCGTAGACGACCGGGGCAGGGGCGGGCGGGGCACGATCACGCGGTAGGCGACCGGGGCACGGGCAGCCGAGCACCATCACGCGACAGACAACCGGGGCACGGGCAGCCGAGCA
>NZ_JAQMYP010000129.1 GCF_028369295.1 Streptomyces sp. HD | reverse complement strand
TGTGCTGGATTCGTGGCGTTATCGGACGGTGTGGCGTTCGGTGACGGTGCCGTCGGCGGGTCGGCTGTCGGGGACGTGGCTGGTCGTCACCCCCGGTGGTGACGCGCCGGTCGAGGAAGTCCGGCAGGCGCTGACGGCTGCCGGTGCGGAGGTGTCCGTACTGGAGGACCTCGACCAGGCGGTGCTGGCGGACGCGTCGGGTGTGGTGTCGCTCCTGGCCTGGGACGAGGGGTCCGCGCTTGAGTCGACTCTGCGGCTGGTGCAGGCTCACGGCGACAGCGGGTCGACTGCTGCCCTGTGGGCACTGACACGGGGCGCTGCCGCGGTGGGCGCCGATGATCCGGTGTCCGCGGTGCAGACGCAGGTCTGGGCCTTCGGACAGGTCGTCGGACTGGAACGCCCCGGCGGCTGGGGCGGTTTGGTGGACGTCCCGGTGGAGTGGGACGAGCGGGTCGCGTCCTCGCTGGTCGCCGTGCTGGCGGCCGGTGAGGGTGAGGATCAGGTCGCGGTGCGCTCGTCGGGCGTGTACGGACGTCGGCTGGTCCGTGCCCCGCTGGGAACCAACCCGACGCCGATACGGACCTGGAGCCCCTCGGGTACGGCACTGATCACCGGTGGAACCGGTGGTGTCGGCGGGCACCTGGCGCGCTGGCTGGCGAAGGAGGGCGCCGAGCACCTGCTGCTGGTCAGCCGCAGCGGTGAGCAGGCCGAAGGAGCCGCTGAACTCGCCGAAGAGCTCCGTGGGCTGGGCACCGAAGTCACCATCGCCGCATGTGACGTGGCCGACCGGGACGCTCTCGCGGCCCTGATCGCTGCGATCCCCGGCGAACACCCGCTCACCGCCGTCTTCCACACCGCGGGTGTGTCCGGTCACGCGGATCTCGCCGCGGCCACGCCCGACCACTACAAGAAGGTGCTGTCGGCCAAGACCCTCGGCGCCCGTCACCTGGACGACCTGACCGCCGAACTCGGCCTGGAGCTGGACGCATTCGTCGTGTTCTCCTCCGGCGCCGCGGTGTGGGGGAGTGCCGGAACGAGCGCGTACGCGGCGGCGAACGCGTATCTGGACGGTCTGGCGTGGGAGCGCCGGGCGCGTGGCCTGGTGGCGACCTCGGTGTCGTGGGGTGGCTGGAAGGACACCGGCATGGCGACCGACGGGACCGCGGAGCAGTTGGAGCGGCGCGGTGTCCGGCAGATGGATCCGGAGCTGGCCGTCGAGGCATTGCGGCAGGCGCTGGAGCATGACGAGACTGCGCTGACCGTGACCGACATGGACTGGGCGCGGTTCGCTCCCGGCTACACCATGGCCCGACGCCGCCCGCTGATCGAGGACATCCCCGAGGTCGCCCGCGCCCTCAGCGAGGAACCCGAGCCGACGGACGACGTGACGGGCGGCGACTCCGCTCTTCGGCAGTCCCTCACCGGGCTCACCGTGCCCGAACAGCACGACCGGCTGCTCGAACTCGTCCGCGCCGAGGCGGCGATCGTCCTCACCCACTCGACGACGGACGACATCACGGCCACCAAGCCGTTCCGCGACCTGGGATTCGACTCACTGACCGCGATGGAACTGCGCAACCGGCTCAACACCGCCGCCGGCCTGCGTCTGCCCGCCACCATCGTCTTCGACTACCCCACCGCGCACCGGCTCGCCGGACACCTGCACGAGAAGCTCTTCGACAGCGCCGCCGAAGTCGCCGTGTCGGACCTGCGGGCGACGGACGACGACCCCATCGTGATCGTGGGCATGGCCTGCCGCTTCCCCGGCGGGGTACACGGGCCGGAGGACCTGTGGCGGCTGCTCGTCGAAGGCCGCGACGAGATGAAGGAGTTCCCCGCCGACCGCGGCTGGCACGGACTGGCCATGAACGCCTTCATCGAGGGCTCCGGCGAAGCCCGGCAAGGGGCCTTCCTGACGGAGGCGGGCGACTTCGACGCGGCGTTCTTCGGGATCTCGCCGCGTGAGGCGCTGGCGATGGACCCGCAGCAGCGGCTGCTCCTGGAGACGTCGTGGGAGGCGCTGGAACGCGCCGGCTACGACCCCGTCTCCCTGCGCGGCAGCCGCACCGGTGTGTTCGTCGGCGGCACACCGCAGGAATACACGACCGTGCTCATGAGCTCGCCCGAGGCCGGCGGCGGCTACGCGCTCACCGGCGCTTCGGGCAGCGTCATGTCGGGCCGGATCGCCTACGCCCTGGGCCTGGAGGGCCCGGCCGTGACCTTGGACACGGCGTGCTCGTCATCGCTGGTCACCCTGCACCTCGCGGCGCAGGCGCTGCGGGGCGGCGAGTGCGACCTCGCCCTCGTCGGTGGTGTGACGGTCATGGCCACCCCCGGGGCCTTCGTGGAGTTCTCAAGGCAGGGCGGCCTTGCGGGAGACGGCCGCTGCAAGGCGTTCGCGGCCGGTGCCGACGGCACGGGCTGGGGCGAGGGTGTCGGGATGCTGGCCGTGGCGCGGCTGTCGGACGCGGTGCGGGAGGGCCGTCAGGTGCTGGCGGTGGTGCGGGGCTCGGCGGTGAACTCCGACGGCGCCTCGAACGGCCTGACCGCACCGAACGGCCCGTCGCAACAGCGCGTCATCCGACAGGCACTGGCCTCGGCCGGCCTGTCGGCGGCGGACGTCGACATGGTCGAGGCGCACGGTACGGGCACGGCCCTGGGCGACCCGATCGAGGCGCAGGCCCTCCTGGCCACCTACGGCCAGGACCGGCCCGAGGACCAGCCGTTGTGGCTCGGTTCGGTGAAGTCCAACATCGGACACACCCAGTACGCCGCCGGAGTCGCCGGTGTGATCAAGTCGGTGCTGGCGATGCGGCAC
>NZ_JAQMYP010000128.1 GCF_028369295.1 Streptomyces sp. HD | reverse complement strand
GGGGGGGGGGGGGGGGGGGGGGGCCCACGCCGCGGCGGGGGGGGGGGGGGGGGGGGGGGGGCCCCCCCCCCCCCCCCACGATGTGCAGCCAGGCGACGGGGTAGCGGCCGTCTGCGGTCTGCGGGTCAGGGCGAAGTGCAGTTTGGACGCCCTTGCGGGCGGCGCCTTTCGGCTCGCCCACGGCCGGACGGGGCGGGGCCGGTTCGGCGACGCGCGGGCGGGTGGGTGTGGTGGGTTGGCCTTCCAATGGGGGATGCGGGCGGGCGGTCATGCCGCGTCCCGGGGTCGGGCCTTGCGGATGGAGCTGTCCAGGGCGCTGCGGATCGTGGCGCGGCACTCGGCAGAGGTCAGCCCCCGTGCCTCCCCCACCCCTTGGAAGGCCTCTTCAACCACGTGCCGGGGGATGTCGCCCCACGCGACGAAACGCCCCACCTTGAAGGCGCACCGGTTGAGGATGTTGTTGCGCTGCTTGTCCGGCGCCACTGCCACCACGGCGCATTCGGCCTCCAGCGCGGCCAGAGCCGCACGGCTCCCGTTCACCGCAGGAAGCCTCAGTGGGCCCACGGGGCGCGCGGGGGCGGGTTGCAGGATGGTTTGCAGCCACAGGGGCAGAGGGGCCGCCACAGGGCCGCTCAGCGTCTCGTAGCTTCCGGTGGGGGTGATGCTGCCGGCGGCGACGACGTAGCCGCCCCATGCGCGGGTGTCGACCAACTGGCCCACGGCGCCTGCGGTGTTGGTCAGCCGCAGGCCGTCGGGGGTGGTGAAGTACAAGTGTGTTCCGCCGCTCGCGGTCCGCACCCGGTAGGTGGTGGGGACGGCGCGCCCGGCGCGCTCGCAGAGCGCCTTGAAGGTGGCCGCGCCGTTAGGCGCGTCCGAACTGCCTTTGTGCTTGGGCATGTCGAGGTCGACGACGAGCAGGTTGGAGGGGCCGGTGGCGATGCCGATGTTGTAGGGGGTGTGCCACCAGGTGGTGCGGATCCGCTCGGGATCGCGGGTGGCGCGCTGTTCCCACTTCAGGTGGCCGCCCGCGCACTCGCCCGTGTAGGGGCAGGTGGCCTCGCCGTGCAGGGCGGGCCGCTTGTCGCCTGGGCGGAGCGGGAAGACGTACCAGCCGCGTTCGGCGGCATCGAGTGCGGCGCGGAGCATCGCGGATCGGGGGTCATGGGTCATGCTGGATGTCTCCAGTTCCTTGATGGGTGACTGGCGAGCAAGGGCGGCCCCGGATTCATTGGCGTGAGACGGGGGCCGCCCTTGGCGTAGCTAGAAGCAGTCAGGGGTGACGTGGTCGCTTCGCTGCTCGTGCTGGTGCCATGCGGCGTACTGCTGTCGGACGTAGCCGCGCGGGTGCATTGCGGCGTGGTCCGGGACGGTGAAATCAGGGTGGGCCTGGTCGATGTCGAGCAGGTATGTAGCGGCAGCCAGCGCGCTCTCTTCCGCGTCGCTGCAGGGTTCGTCGGGCTCGTCCAACAGCGCGATGCGGTCCAGCAGTGCGGCCTTGCGCAGGTAGAACTCCCGCTCCAGCTCCGTGAAGCAGGCGGCACCGGCCACGGTGCGGGTTGTCCAGCCGATTTCGCTGATGATGCTGGGGGCGAGCGCGTAGGCGTGCTCCGGTGTGGGCCACGATTCCGGCTCGCTGCGGTGTTCGGCTCGGGCGTACAGGCGGTGCCGCTTGCGGTCGCGGGAGGGCCAGACGGTCACGGTGCCGACCGTGAAGGTGCGGTCCAGGGCGGCGACGACGTGATCGGTGTCGGTGGGGTCGCAGATGACGCGGATCTCGAACATGGGTGATTGCTCTCCCGTCAGCCGTTGAAGTGGTTGCGCTTGAAGATCGCTTTGCGGATGTTGACCGTGGTCCCGCTCTTGTGGCCGCTCGTGCTGAAGACCTGTACCGCGATCCATCCGCCGAAGATGACGGCGGCGAGGGTGATGAGCTGGGTGATGAGCGCGGTCAGGGCGGTGATGAACGTGGTGAGCAGGAGCAGTCCGCCGCTCACGGCGAGGAATCCGATGCCTCCGAGGGCGACGTTCACGGCTGCGCGGGAGACGGGCGGCTTGGCGGCGGCGGGTTCGGGCTTGGCGGGTTCGATGGCGTAGCCGGTGACGACGCGGCCGTCCGGCAGGACCACGCTGGCGACTGCCGGGAGGTGGCCGGGCTGGAGGGGCACCATCGGTGCCGGCTGCACGACGGCGGGCGGTATCGGGGTGGGCTGGTGGACTTCCACGGCCCTGTGGGCGGGCGGGTGGCGGGCAGGTTCGGGGTACATGCGGAATCCCTTCCGGTCATGGCTCGGGGAGGCGGGCACACCCCCTGTCAGGGGCGCTGTGGAGGGGGGTTTCGGGGCGCCGAGCAGGGCGCCTCCCCGCCTCCCCAAGAGCACGTTTTCGCTGATCAAGGCCGGGGAGGCGGGGTGGGGAGGTGGTTGGGGAGTTCTCCCCGCCTCCCCGGCGTGGGCGGGTCTGCCTCCCCGCTAAGCGGAGGCGGAAGCGGAACCGTCGTCGTCGCGGTTGGCGAGGGCGCGCAGGACGTGATCGCGGTGGACGACCATGCGGCCGTGGGACTTCTTCGGCTCCTCGCCCTCGGCCTCCAGCACGCGCTTGAGGTCGCCGTTGGTCCAGTCGCCGTAGGCGTCCTGGTTGAGCATCGCGAGGCGCTTGAGGACGTCGGTGGTGGGCAGCCGGGGCGCATCCCCGATGGCGGCGGCGATGTCGGCGAGCGGGTCGCGGTCCTCGCCGCGCTCGATCACGGTCAGCGTGGTGACCCCGTCGCGGAGGGCCTTCGCGCGGTCGGCGATGGCCTGGGCGGGGTCGTCGTCGATGAAGTGGGTGCGT
>NZ_JAQMYP010000127.1 GCF_028369295.1 Streptomyces sp. HD | reverse complement strand
GCCGCCGGTCCGAGGACGGACACCCCCCGGCGCGGCCCCGACCCACAACACACCCGCAGGCGCTACACGAACCCCCACCGAACATCAACAGGCCGCCGCAGGCATGGACGCGCACCCCCACCGATCACCAGCAGGCCGCCGCAGGCACCGCCCCCGCCCACCCGCCGGAGGCACCCGTCACCCAGAAGCCCGACTCAACCGCCCCCCCAACTCCCGCACACACCGCACCAGTTCCTCCGGCGACTCCACCACGAACTCGCACCCCACCATCGCCAACCGCACCGCCAGCCACTCCACAGGCTCACTCGCGACCGCCCGCAACCGGCACTCGTCCGCCCCGACAGGCTCCGGCGCCCCGAGCCACCGGGGCAACTGCGCCTCCACCGCCTCGGCAGCCGCCGCGAACGTGACCTGGAACTCGTACGTCTCCGAATGCCGCCGGATGGACCGCCGCAGATACTCCGCCGCACTACCCGTCGGCAACTCCCGCGGAGCGAACCGCGCCCCGGTGGCGAACGGCTCACTCACCCGGTCGACCCGGAACGTCCGCCAGTCGGCGCGATCGAGGTCGTACGCCACGAGGTACCAGCGACGCCCCGTCGACACCAGCCGATGCGGCTCGGTCAAGCGACGCGACTCCGTCCCGTCCCCCGCCCGGTACGCGAACCGCAACCGCTCCTGCCCCGCCACGCTCGACGCCATCACGGTCAGCGTCTCGGGCGCGATACTCGCCCCGTCCCCGCTGGTCAGCGGCGTCGTCGCGGCCTGCAACGTGGACACCCGACGCCGCAGCCGCGACGGCAACACCTGCTCCAGTTTGGCCAGCGCCCGGACCGACGCCTCGTCCACGCCCTCGACCGCATGCCCGGCCCCGGCCCGCAGCCCCACCGCGATCGCCACGGCCTCCTCGTCGTCGAGGACGAGCGGCGGCATCGCCTTGCCCGCGACCAGCCGATACCCCCCGTCGGCCCCCTTCGTCGCCTGCACGGGATACCCCAGCTCCCGCAGCCGGTCGATATCCCGCCGCACCGTACGCCGGGACACCCCGAGCCGCCCGGCGAGCTCGCCGCCGGGCCACTCGCGGGGCGTCTGCAGAAGGGAGAGCAACTGGAGGAGCCGAGCCGGTGTGTCCGTCGTCATGAGTTCGAGGATGCCGTACAACTAGGTCATGATCTGACCTAATGCCGTTCTAGTTTGAGGACATGGCTTCCACCGAGACTTCACCGAACACGCCAACCGCCCGGACCGCCCCACCCACCGCGACCACCACCACTACCGCCACCACCACCGCGACCGCCCCGACGGACCGCCGCCGCTGGTTCGCCCTCGCGATCGTGATGACCGCGGCCTTCATGGACCTGGTCGACGTCACGATCGTCAACGTCGCGATCCCGTCGATACAGCGGGAGTCAGGCGCGACTTTCAGTCAGATCCAGTGGATCACCGCCGGCTACGCCCTCGCGTTCGCCGCAGGCCTGATCACCGGCGGCCGCCTCGGCGACATCCACGGCCGCAAGCGGCTGTTCCTGATCGGCATCGGCGGCTTCACCCTGGCCTCCGCCCTGTGCGGCTTCGCCGCGAACCCGGAGATGCTGGTCGCCTCCCGCATCCTGCAGGGCGCGATGGCGTCGCTGATGGTCCCGCAGGTCCTGTCGATCGTGCACGCCACCTTCCCGGCGCACGAACGCGGCAAGGTCTTCGGCCTGTTCGGCGCGGTCGTCGGTCTCGGCGCGGTCACCGGCCCGCTCCTCGGTGCCCTCCTGACCGAGTGGAACCTCTTCGGCCTCGAATGGCGCCCGATCTTCCTGATCAACCTCCCGGTCGGCATCGCGGGCCTGATCCTCGGCAGCCGCTTCATCACCGAGTCCAAGGCGCCGAAGGCCATGAAGCTGGACCTGGTCGGCGTAGCCCTCGTCACCCTCGGCCTGCTGATGCTGCTCTACCCGCTGACCCGCGGCCGCGAGCTGGGCTGGCCGCTGTGGGGGTACGCGTCGATGGCCGGCGCCCTCGTCGTCCTCGCGGCGCTGGTGACGTACGAGAAGCGCAAGGCGGTCCGTGACGGCTCCCCGCTCATCGAGCTGTCCCTGTTCAAGGTGAAGAGCTTCGCGGCCGGCATCGCGGTCCAGACGGTCTTCGGTGTCGCGCTCGGCATCTTCTTCCTGGTCTGGACGCTGTACATGCAGTACGGCCTGGGCTGGAGCCCGCTGAAGGCCGGTCTGACCGGGATCCCGTTCTCGATCGCGGTCTCGACGGCGGCCGGCCTGTCCGTGCAGAAGCTGGTCCCGCGCTTCGGCCGCGGGGTGCTGCAGGCGGGCGCGCTGGTGATGGCGGTCGGCGTGCTGCTCTACATCTGGGAGGCGGGCCGCTACGGCCTGGACATCGCTCCCTGGCAGATGGCTCTGCCGCTGGTCGTGATGGGCCTCGGCATGGGGCTGATCGTGGCCCCGCTGACGGACGCGATCCTGTCGGAGGTGCCGCGCGAGCACGCCGGTTCGGCGTCGGGACTGATCAGCACCGTGCAGCAGATGGGCAACGCGCTCGGCCTCGGACTGGTCTCGGTGGTCTTCTTCGGGGTCGTCGACGACGGGCTGGCCGAGGCGCGGGAGCGTACGGCGGCCGGCCTGGCCTTCGCGGACGGCTTCCAGCACGCGCTCGGGTGGGTGGCCGCGGTGATGGGCACCATCTTCCTGCTGATGTTCGCGCTGCCGAAGCGCCCGGCACAGCACGTCGAGGAAGCGGCCGACGACACGTCGCCGGCGACGGAGCAGGAGCCTGCGCTGGTGGGCTGAGCGCGGTGCTGCACGGGCGGCGGCCTGAGCGGGGGAGGGGGGGGGGGGGGGCCCGGGGGGGGGGCCCCCCCCCCCCCCCCCCCACCCACCCCCCCACCCCCCCCCCCCCCCCCCCCCCCCCCCC
>NZ_JAQMYP010000126.1 GCF_028369295.1 Streptomyces sp. HD | reverse complement strand
GCAAGAGCGGCCTCACACGCCTCCATCGACGCCGCGAACACCGGCGACACATCCCACAACTGACGCCCCATACCAGCCCACTGCGCCCCCTGACCCGGAAACACAAACGCCACGTCATCGGCAGCGAGAGCGGCCCGCCCTCGTACCACGGACGAGGGGGTCGCTCCGTCACCGGCCGCCAAGCCCTTGATCCCGAGGGTCAGTTCACCCTGGTCCATACCCAGGACGACAGCTCGGTTCTCGAACGCGGTTCGCGTGGCGGCCAGCGACCACGCGACATCCACCGGCCGCAACTCACCCTCAGCGGACTCCACGAATGACGCCAACCGACCGGCCTGACCGGCCAGCCCGTCCCCACCACGACCCGACACCACCCACGGCAACGCGCCAACCTCAGCGAACACGGACTCACCCGGCTCACCACCGGACCCGACCCGGGGCACAACCGGAGGCTCCTCCAGCACCACATGCGCATTCGTCCCGCTGATCCCGAACGAGGACACACCCGCCCGGCGCGGACGCCCCTCGACCTCCGGCCACTGCACGGCCTCCGTCAGCAGCGACACCGCCCCCGCCGACCAATCGACATGCGACGACGGCTCATCGACATGCAGCGTCTGCGGAAGGACACCGTGCTGCAACGCCAGCACCATCTTCATCACACCGGCCACGCCCGCGGCGGCCTGCGTATGACCGATGTTGGACTTCAACGAGCCCAACCACAAAGGCCGCTCGGGATCCCGGCCCTGCCCGTAGGTCGCCAGCAGCGCCTGCGCCTCGATCGGGTCGCCCAACCGCGTACCCGTGCCGTGTGCCTCGACCACGTCCACGAGGTCCGCCGTCAGACGGGCGTTGGCCAGCGCCGCACGGATGACACGTTCCTGCGAAGGCCCGTTGGGCGCGGTCAGGCCATTGCTCGCACCGTCCTGGTTGATCGCCGAACCGCGCACCACCGCCAGCACGGGGTGACCGTTGCGCCGCGCGTCCGACAACCGCTCCAGCAGCAACACACCCACACCCTCACCCCAGCCGGTGCCGTCCGCACCCGCCGCGAACGGCTTGCACCGACCGTCCGGCGCAAGCCCCCGCTGCCTGCTGAACTCCACGAAGATGCCGGGTTCCGCCATCACGGTCGCTCCTCCGGCGAGCGCGAACGAGCACTCACCGGAGCGCAGCGCCTGAACCGCCATATGCAGCGCGACCAGCGACGACGAGCACGCCGTGTCCACGGTCACCGCCTGTCCGCGCAGGCCGAGGACATAGGAGATACGCCCGCTGGCCACACTGCAGGAGGTGCCGGTCAGCAGATACCCATCGACGGACTCGGGGGCTTGGTGCAGTCCGGGACCGTACTCCTGCTGCATGAGTCCGACGAACACTCCGCCATCGCGCTCGCGCAGGCTCTCCGGGTCGATGCCGGCCCGCTCCAGTGCCTCCCAGGAGGTCTCCAGGAGCAGTCGCTGCTGCGGGTCCATGGCCTCCGCCTCACGCGGCGAGATACCGAAGAAGCCGGGGTCGAACTCAGCCGCGTCATACAGGAACGAGCCGGATCGCGCATAGGTCGTACCGTGCTGCTCCGGGTCGGGGTGGTACAGGTTGTCGAGGTCCCAGCCCCGGTCGGCGGGAAAGGCAGAGATGGTGTCACCGCCCGTTGAGAGCAGTTCCCAGAGCTCTTCCGGCGTGCGGATACCTCCGGGCAGACGGCAGCCCATGGCCACGATGGCGATGGGATCCTCGTCGGTGGCGGGCCGCAGCTTCACGGAGGTCTCGGGATCCGGCTCGGTGCCGCCGTGGAGCAGACCGCGGAGATGCCGGGCGAATGCCTGTGGGGTGGGGTGGTCGAAGAGAACAGAAGCGGGCAGTGAGAGCCCGGTCTCCGCGACCAGTCGGTTCCGCAGCTCGACGGAGGTCGCGGAATCGAAACCCAGCGCCTTGAAAGTGAGCGTCGCGTCGATGTCACCCGCTGTGGCATGCCCCAGCACCACGGCGGCGTGCGCACGGATCCGCTGCACCCAGTCGTTGTGCCGCACCGGCATGGCGAGGGACTCGGCTTCGGCCGGCTTGACAGCTTCCGCGAGGGAGTCCGTACGACGACGGCGCGCACCGCCGTCGAGCCAGTAGCGGCGGCGCTGGAAGGCGTAAGTGGGCAGCGGAACCGTCCGGCCGTCGTGCCCGGCCAGGACCGTGGTCCAGTCGACCGGAATGCCCCGCACCCACGCCTCGGCCAGCGAGGTCAGGAAACGGGAGGCATCGCCGTCGTTACGGCGCAGACTGCCCACCACCACCGCGTCCGGGGCCGCCTCCTGGACCGCCATGCCGAGGACGGGGTGCGAGCTGACCTCCACGAACGCCGCATACCCCTGCTCGACCAGGCCCTGCACGGCGTCGGCGAACCGCACCCGCTGACGCAGGTTGCGATACCAGTAACCCCCGTCCAGACCAGCAGTGTCCATCACTTCAGCCTCGGTCGTGGAGAAGAACGGCACCTCACCCGAACGCGGGGAGACCGCAGCGAGGACCTCGGCCAGCTCAGCCTCTATGGCCTCCACGTGCCTCGTGTGGGAGGCGTAGTCCACCGGGATACGGCGGGCGCGGATCTCCCCCGCCTCGCAGTGCGCCATCAGCTCATCCAGCGCATCCGCATCCCCGGCCACCACCACCGAACCCGGACCGTTGACCGCAGCAATGTCGATCCGGCCCGCCCAAGCCGTCAGCAACTCCTCAACATCCGCGAGGGGTTGAGCGAGGGAGACCATGCCACCCCGGCCGGCGATGGCCCGGATCGCCTTCGACCGCAGCGCCACCACCCGCGCCCCGTCCTCCAACGACAGACCACCCGCCACCACCGCGGCAGCAATCTCACCCTGCGAATGACCCACCACCACCGACGGCTGAACCCCGCAAGCACGCCACACCGCG
>NZ_JAQMYP010000125.1 GCF_028369295.1 Streptomyces sp. HD | reverse complement strand
ACGAGGCATCCCACAACTCACGCCCCATACCGACCCACTGCGACCCCTGCCCCGGGAACACGAAGACCGCGCGGCTGTCGGCAGCAGTCGCACCGGAGACCACGCCGGGGCCCGAGCCCTGCGCGGTGAGTCCGCGCAGACCGTCGAGCACACCCGCCGCGTCACGGCCGAGCACCACGGCGCGGTGTTCCAGGCTGGCGCGTGTCGTCACCAGGGAGAACGCCACGTCCGTGAGGTCGAGGCCGGGGTCGCGCTCCACCAGGCCGGACAGGCGATCGGCCTGGCCACGCAGGGCCCCGTTCGACCGTCCCGAGAACACCCATGGGACGACCTGTGCCGCAAGGGCGGGAACCGCCGGGACCTCGGCATCGGGCTGGACCGGAGGTTCCTCGGCCGCGGGGGCCTCCTCGATGATCACGTGCGCGTTGGTGCCGCTGATCCCGAACGACGACACACCCGCACGCCGTGCACGTTCCGTCTGCGGCCACTCCCGGGCCTCGGTCAGCAGCTCCACCGCGCCCGCGGACCAGTCGACCTTCGGTGTCGGCTCGTCCACGTTCAGGGTCTTGGGCAGTACTTCGTTGCGCAGGGCGAGTACGGACTTGATGACACCCGCCACACCGGCGGCCGCGCCCGTGTGCCCGATGTTGGACTTGACGGAGCCCAGCCACAACGGCCGGTCGGCCGGACGTTCCTGGCCGTAGGTGTTCAGCAGGGCCTGCGCTTCGATCGGGTCGCCGAGCGTCGTACCCGTACCGTGCGCCTCCACCATGTCGACGTCCGAGAGGGTCAACCCGGCGTTGGCGACCGCCTGCCGGATCACCCGCTGCTGCGACGGACCGTTCGGAGCGCTCAGGCCGTTGGACGCGCCGTCCTGGTTGATCGCCGAGCCGCGGATCACCGCCAGCACCTCGTGCCCGTTGCGGCGCGCGTCCGACAGTCGTTCCAGCACGATCATGCCGACGCCCTCGCCCCAGCCGATCCCGTCCGCGGACGCGGCGAAGGCCTTGGTCCGGCCGTCGGCCGACAGTCCGCCGAGGGTGTCGAACTCCCCGAACGCACCCGGCGTGGCCATCAGACCGACGCCGCCCGTCAGTGCGAGGCCGCACTCACCGTTACGCAGCGCCTGGACGGCGAGGTGCAGGGCGACGAGCGAGGACGAGCAGGCGGTGTCCACGCTGACGGCGGGCCCTTCCAGGCCGAGGGTGTAGGAGATACGGCCCGACATGACGCTGCCGGAGGAGCTGGTGACGGCGTAGCCCTGGCTGGCCGGCGAGTTCATCAGCAGTGCGCCGTACTCGACGGCCGTACCACCGACGAAGACACCGGTGTCACTGCCGCGCAGCGACTTCGGGTCGATGCCGGTCCGCTCCACGGCCTCCCACGAGGCCTCCAGGAGCAGCCGCTGCTGCGGGTCCATGGTCAGCGCCTCACGCGGCGAGATCCCGAAGAACCCGGCGTCGAAGTCGCCCGCCTCGTGCAGGAAGCCGGCGCGGCGGAGGCTCGCGAGGTTCCAGCGGTCCCAGCCTCGGTAGGAGGGGAAGTCGGACAGCCCCTCCCTGTTCTCCGTCACCACCTGCCACAGGTCCTCCGGGGAGGCCACTCCGCCCGAGTAGCGGCAGGCCATGCCGACGACGGCCAGCGGTTCGTCGGCCGCGGTCCGTACGACATCGGCCGCGGGCACGGGATCCGTTCCGGAGCCGATCAGCTCGTCGCGCAGATGGGCGGCCAGCTGTCGTGGGTTGGGGTAGTCGAAGACGAGGGTGGCCGGCAGGCGCAGGCCGGTGGCGGTGGTCAGCAGGTTGCGCAGTTCCATCGCGGTCAGCGAGTCGAACCCGAGCTCCTTGAAGGGCCTCTCCGGCGTGATGTCGGCCGCGGAGGCATGCGCCAGGAGGCGGGTGGCCTCGCCGCGCACCAGGTCCATGAGCAGGTCGACTTGCTCGGGCCGGCCCAGCCCCGCGAGTTCCGCCCGAAGGGCCGCTCCGGCCGAGTCGTCGTGCGCCGCGTCGGCGGCGTCCTCGCTGAGTGCGCGGGTGGCTTCGGGGATGTCCTCGATCAGCGGGCGGCGCCGGGCCATGGTGTACCCCGGCGTGAACAGCGCCCAGTCCATGTCCGTGACCGTAAGCGCGGTCTCGTCGTGCTCCAGCGCCTGCCGGAGCGCCTCGACGGCGAGCGCCGGGTCCATCGGCCGGACACCGCGGCGCTGAAGCTGCTCCGCGGTCTGATCGGTGGCCATGCCGGTGTTCTGCCAGCTGCCCCACGACACCGAGGTCGCCGCCAGGCCACGTGCCCGGCGCTCCCACGCCAGGCCGTCCAGGTACGCGTTCGCCGCCGCGTACCCACCGTTGCCCGCACTCCCCCATACCGCGGCGCCGGACGAGAACACCACGAACGCGTCCAGTTCCAGGCCGAGTTCGGTGGTCAGCTCGTCCAGATGACGGGCGCCGAGAACCTTGGCGGCCATCTGGGCCTCCAGGTCCGCGGCTTCGAGTTCGCGTACGGGCCCGTAGCTGGCGATTCCCGCTGTGTGGAAGACGGCGGTCAGGGGGTGCTCGTCCGGTATCCCGGCCAGCACCTCCGCCAGCGCGGCCCGGTCGGTCACGTCGCACGCGGCGAACGTCACCTCGGCACCCAAGTCACCTAGTTCTGCGGCGAGTTCGGCCACACCTTCTGCCTGCTCACCGCTTCGGCTGACCAGCAGCAGACGCTCGGCGCCCTCCTTCGCCAGCCAGCGAGCCAGGTGCCCGCCGATGCCACCGGTACCACCGGTGATCAGCACCGTGCCCGACGGGTTCCAAGTCCGTGTCGGTGTGGGGTTGACTCCCAGCGGGGCACGGACCAGACGACGTCCGTACACGCCCGACGAGCGCACCGCGACCTGGTCCTCACCCTGCCCCGCGGCAAGCACCGCGGCCAGCGAGGACGCCACCCGCTCGTCCCACTCCACCGGAACA
>NZ_JAQMYP010000124.1 GCF_028369295.1 Streptomyces sp. HD | reverse complement strand
TGGGTACGTCCGTGGCAGCTTGGGCGACAGACCCCCGCTGATGTCCGAGCACGGGGCGATCCACTGCCGGACATGCGCCTGGGACCACCCGACGACGTGGGCCCAGGACACCAACTGGCTCACCGCCTCCCCTGGAGCCGAGGAGCAGCCAACCCCGGGTGCGGTGCCGAAGAGAGCCGAATCAGGCAGCGCGCCCGGAAGCGTCGAGGCAACCCGCGCCGTCCGCATCGCCGGACACCAGGGGCTCGTCGACGCGCACAGCACAGCCATCCCATGAAGGAGTTGTCATGATCACGCCACTATGGAGGCGCGGCGTCAGACGCGCGCTGCTGGCGGCCGGTGCCACCGCCGCGCTCGCCGCCGGCCTGCTCACCGCCACGGCCACCACCTCGCAGGCCGCCACCCAGGGGCCGTGCGACATCTACGCCGCGGGCGGCACCCCCTGCGTCGCCGCGCACAGCACCACCCGCGCCCTGTACGGGGCGTACAACGGCCCGCTGTACCAGGTCAAGCGTGCCTCCGACAACGCGACCAAGGACATCGGCCTGCTGAGCGCCGGCGGCTACGCCGACGCCTCCGCGCAGGACTCCTTCTGCGCGGGCACCAGCTGCGTCATCACCGTCATCTACGACCAGTCCGGCAAGGGCAACAAGCTCACCCAGGCGCTCAGGGGCCACTGGCCCGGGCCGGCCGAGGGTGGGAACGACAACCTGGCCAACGCCTTCGAGGCGCCGGTCACCGTCGGCGGGCACAAGGCGTACGGCGTCTACGTCGCCCCCGGCACCGGCTACCGGAACAACAACACCAACGGCATCGCGACCGGCGACCAGCCCGAGGGCATGTACGCGATCTTCGACGGCACCCACTTCAACGGCGGCTGCTGCTTCGACTACGGCAACGCCGAGACGACCGGCAACGACGACGGCAACGGCACTATGGAGGCCCTCTACTTCGGCAACAACAAGGGCTGGGGCTGGGGCAGCGGTCCCGGCCCCTGGGTCATGGCCGACCTGGAGAACGGTCTGTTCTCCGGGGTCAACCGCGGATTCAACGCGGGCGACCCGACCGTCAACCACCGGTTCCTGACCGCCATGCTCAAGGGCGGCCCGAACCAGTGGGCCATCCGCGGCGGCAACGCCCAGTCGGGAAGCCTGTCCACCTTCTACAGCGGCGTACGCCCCAACGCCGACGGCTACAACCCGATGAAGAAGCAAGGGGCGATCATCCTCGGCATCGGCGGTGACAACAGCAACACCGGCCAAGGCACCTTCTACGAAGGCGTCATGACCTCGGGCCACCCCTCGGACGCCACCGAGAACGCCGTGCAGGCCAACATCACCGCCGCGGGCTACAACAGCGGCTCGACCAGCACCGGTTCACTGACGCCCGGCTCCCGGATCTCCCTGCGGGCCACCACCGCGCCCTGCTGCACCTCGCACTACCTCCGCCACAACGACGCCGACACCACGGTCGTCATCTCCAGCATCAACTCCGCCAGTTCGGCCACCGACAAGGCCGACGCCACCTGGATCGTCCGCGCCGGCCTGGCCAACACCTCCTGCCTGACCTTCGAATCCGCCAACAGTCCCGGCCAGTTCCTGCGCCACTCCAACTACCAGCTCCATCTGAGCTTCGACACCGGCGGCAGCTCGTTCGCGAAGGACGCCACCTTCTGCCCCACCACGGGCAACAGCGGGGTCGGCAAGTCCTTCCAGTCCGTCAACTTCCCGACGAGGTACATCCGCCACTACAACTTCACCGGCTACATCGCGGGCAACGGCGGTACCAACACCTGGGACTCCAAGACGTCGTGGGCCCAGGACACCAGCTGGCTCACCGCCACCCCCTGGAGCTGACGAGGGGACGAACCCGTGGGCGCCTCCGCGCCGGGGCGCTCACGGGTTCGGGAGCCGCCCACGCTTCCCTACGCCCTGGATGCACCGGATGAGCGCACCCCCCCTCGCGTCGCGCCGACTGTTCCTCGGCATGGCCGCGGCCGTGCCGCTGGCCATGACCGGCGCGCTGACCATCGGCAGCCGGTCCGCGAGCGCCTCGACGGGCTGCCCGTTCGTCATGGGCTACTTCACCCGGTCACCGAGAGGCCTTGGTACGGACTACCGCCTGCACCTCCCGGTCAGCACCGACGCGCTGCAGTGGATGCCGCTGAATCAGAACAACCCCGTCGTGACCCCGCCCGGGAGGCGACGGTGGTCTGCGCGCCCCGTTCATCCTGCCCAATCAGGACGGCACCTTCGTCGTCATGGCGACCAATCCTGAAGGGAACCGACTGGACCAGGCAGAGCCGGGTCATCCACGTCTGGGACTCCGCGGACCTGCGCTCCTTCGGCAACTACCGCCTGCTGAAGCCGCACGCGGCCGTCAACAGCAGCGAACACAACGCGATCACGGTGAACCACACCACGGATTTCCGGACGGTGACGTCGCCGCAGGTCTTCTTCGACCCGGGCTATGACGTCATCGACGGCTCGCTGGCCATGGACGTGAACGGCGTCAACCACCTGTACTTCAAAGGCCACAACGAGCTCGTGGGTGCGAAGTCCACCTCGCTCGGCCCCGGCAGCTTCACCGTCCACACCTCTGGCCTGGCGCCGCAAGGAGGCAGGAAGTTGTAGGACGTCAGCCGGTTCCAGGCGGGCTTGCCCCACTTGGCGACCATGTTGTCGTACACCGTCTGCGGGATCGGCTGGATGGTGGCGTGTTTGGAGTTCAGCGGCTGCTGGCCGACTCCTCCGGCATGGTCGTCGTTCCGTTCTCACTGCTACCCGGACCGCTACATCCGGCACTACGACTACGTGCTGCGCATCGACCCGATCTCCACGGCCGTCGGCAGGGCCGACGTCACGTTCTCCACCTGGTAATGAGGCTCACGAATCCCGCCCTGCCCGACCTGTCTCTGGGGAGGCAGAGGAAGGTGATGCCGGCGCTCTCCCGGAGGCGCCGGCATCCCTT
>NZ_JAQMYP010000123.1 GCF_028369295.1 Streptomyces sp. HD | reverse complement strand
TCCCAGCGCGTCACCGAACTCCTGCTGACGGAACTCGCCAAGGACGGCGAAACGGGCATCACCGATGTCCTCGACATCAGGCGGGAGCTGACCCGCATCGGCGAGGCCCTCGACAGCGTCGCGCCGGACCCGCAGGCCCGTGAGGACATCGTCGGTCACCTCCGCGACCTCATCACCCAGCTCGGCATCGCCGACAAGGACGGCGCCACCGATCTCGAAGCCGCCACGGACGACGAGATCTTCGACTTCATCGACCGCGACCTGGGCGTGTCCTGAACAGGCATCTGCCGGGCTCTCAACTGCTCCAGAGTGGGGTTTCACGCATGACCGAGGACAAACTTCGTACCTATCTGCGCAGGGTCACGACCGAACTGCAGCAGACCCGTCAGCAGCTCAAGGACACCCAGGACCGGGCGCGGGAACCCCTCGCCATCGTCGGGATGGCCTGCCGGCTGCCCGGTGGCGTCGACTCGCCCGAGCAGCTGTGGCAGATGGTGATCGACGGTGCCGACGGAGTGAGCGGCTTCCCGGACGACCGGGGGTGGGACCTCTCCTCACTGTTCGACAGCGACCCCGACCGGCCGGGAACGACGTACACCCGAGAGGGCGCGTTCCTGAACGGGGCGGGCGACTTCGACGCCGGGTTCTTCGGGATCTCGCCGCGTGAGGCGCTGACCATGGACCCGCAGCAGCGGCTGCTCCTTGAGACCTCGTGGGAGGCGCTGGAGCGGGCCGGCATCGACCCGCACTCGCTGCGGGGCAGCCGGACCGGAGTGTTCGTCGGCGGCACGGCCATCGAACACACGGTCAAGCTGATGAACTCGCCGACCGACCAGGGGTACGCCATCACCGGCGGCTCGGCGAGCATCATGTCGGGCCGGGTGTCCTACGTCCTGGGTCTGGAGGGCCCGGCGGTCACCATCGACACGGCGTGCTCGTCCTCCCTCGTCGCACTGCACTCCGCCGCACAGTCGCTCCGGCAGGGAGACTGCTCGCTGGCACTCGCCGGCGGTGTCGCCGTGATGGCCACCTCGTCGGCCTTCGTGACCTTCGCCCGGCAGCGCGGCCTGGCGGCGGACGGCCGCTGCAAGGCGTTCTCCGACGACGCGGACGGCATCGGCTGGGGCGAGGGCGTCGCCGTCGTCCTGCTGGAACGTCTCGCCGACGCCCGCCGCAACGGTCACCCCGTGCTCGCGGTCATCCGCGGGGCGGCGGTCAACCAGGACGGTGCGTCGAACGGTCTGAGCGCTCCGAACGGCCCGTCGCAGCAGCGGGTGATCCGGCAGGCCGTCGCGAACGCCGGACTGACGCTCGCCGACGTGGACGCGGTGGAGGCGCACGGTACGGGTACGACGCTGGGCGACCCGATCGAGGCGCAGGCGCTGCTGGCCACCTACGGCCAGGACCGGCACGACGGCGAGCCGCTCTGGCTCGGGTCGCTGAAGTCGAACATCGCGCACACCCAGGCCGTTTCCGGTGTCGCCGGTGTCATCAAGAGCGTGCTGGCGCTGCAGCACGCCGTCCTGCCCAAGACCCTGCACGTGGGCAAGCCGAGCAGCCAGGTGGACTGGTCGGCGGGCGCCGTGGAACTCCTGACGGAGGCGCGGAAGTGGCCCGAGACGGGACGGCCGCGGCGAGTGGGCGTGTCGTCGTTCGGGATCAGCGGCACCAACGCCCACGTGGTCCTCGAACAGGCCCCGGAGGAGGAACCCGCCGCCGAGCCACAGGCGGACGACGTGGCGGAGCCTCCCTTCACCACGGGGCCGGCCGTACTTCCCTGGCTGATCTCCGGCAACACCGAGGCGGCACTGCGCGAACAGGCCGCACGGCTGCGCGCCCACCTCGACGCCCAGCCCGGACTCGCGGCCGCTGACGTCGGTCACTCCCTGCTGACCAGCCGCTCCCAGCTCGCCCATCGAGCGGTGCTGTTCACCGGACAGGACGAAGACCGGCCCGCAGCGCTGACCGCCCTCGCCGACGGGCTCGACGCGCCCGGCCTCGTTCGCGGCACCGGTGACGCCGGTGCGGGAGCGGTGTTCGTGTTCCCGGGTCAGGGGTCGCAGTGGGCCGGTATGGGGCGTGAGTTGTGGGATGCCTCGCCGGTGTTCGCGGCGCGGATGGACGAGTGCGCCGAGGCCCTGAGCCCGTATGTGGAGTGGTCGCTCAGGGATGTGGTGTTCCGGGACACGGATGACCCGTTGTGGGCACGGGTCGATGTGATGCAGCCGGTGTTGTGGGCGGTGATGGTGTCGCTGGCCGCGCTGTGGCGGTCGTTCGGCGTGGAGCCGGCCGCGGTGGTCGGTCACTCACAGGGTGAGGTGGCTGCTGCGTGCATTGCCGGTGGGCTGTCGTTGGAGGACGGCGCCCGGGTTGTCGCGGTCCGTTCCCGCCTGGTGCTGGAGAAGCTGTCCGGCAGGGGCGGGATGGTGTCGGTCTCCCTGCCGGTCGCGGATGTCGAGGAGCGGCTGGTCCGGTTCGAGGACCGAATCGGTGTCGCGGCGATCAACGGGCCTTCGACGGTGGTCGTATCGGGCGATCCGGATGCTCTGGACGAGCTGCTCGCCGAGTGCGAAGGCGCTGGGGTGCGGGCCCGCCGTGTCGCCGTGGACTACGCCTCGCATTCCGCGCAGGTGGACGTGCTCAATGAGGAACTCTTCGCCGAGCTCGCGGACATCCGGCCGGTGTCGTCGTCGGTGGCGTTCTACTCGACGGTGACCGGTGAGCGGATGGATACCGCGGGGCTGGATGCGGCGTACTGGGTGACGCATCTTCGCGAGCGGGTGCTGTTCGAGCCGGTGGTCCGGATGCTTGCCCAGCAGGAACACCACATCTTCGTCGAAGCCAGCTCCCACCCTGTCCTCACCATGGCGATCCAGGAAACGCTGGAGGACGTCCATGGCACAGGGGCTGCCGTGGCGTCGCTGCGGCGTGACGACGGCGGCACGCGGCGTTTCCTGACGTCGTTGGCCGAGGCGTATGTGGCGGGTGCGCCGGTGGACTGGTCGGTGCTGTACGCCGGGAGTGGTGCGCGTCGGGTGGATCTGCCCACGTACGCCTTCCAGCACGACCGCTACTGGATCGAGGACGTGGTGCCACCCGGGGTTGAGGGGCTCACC
>NZ_JAQMYP010000122.1 GCF_028369295.1 Streptomyces sp. HD | reverse complement strand
ACCGTGCCGCCGCCGGGGCGCTGACCGGCCGCTGGCTGCTCGTCGTCCCGCAGGGACACCCCGACACCGACCTCACCACCTCCGTCTCCATTGCATTGACTCGCCACGGCGCCGACGTACGCGTCCTCGAACTCACGTCGTGCCACGCCCAGGCCGAGCTTCTGGACTCCGCGATCGACGAGGCGTTGGCCGACCTGGGGGCTCCCCTCAGCGGCGTACTGTCGCTGCTCGGATTGGACGAGGCCCCGTTGCCCGACCACCCCGTGCTGCCCACCGGGGCAGCGTTCACCGTCTCCCTCCTCCAGGCTCTGGGACGGGCCGGGGTGAGCGCGCCGCTGTGGTGTGCCACCCAGGGGGCCGTGGCCGTCGGGGACCAGGAGCCGGTCTCCCGGCCGGCGCAGGCCGCCGTCTGGGGGCTGGGCAGGGTCGCGGCCCTGGAGTTCCCGGAGCGCTGGGGCGGGCTGGTCGACCTTCCCGAGCGACTTGAGGGACGGGACACCGATGCTCTCTGCGCCGTATTGGCGTCGTACGGCGACACTGCCGAGGACCAGGTCGCCCTGCGCGGCAACAGCACCTTCGTACGGCGTCTCGTGCCGGCCCCCCTGACGCCGCGGACGAACCCGGCCGCCGGGCGGACCTGGAGGCCCCGCGGTACCGCGCTCGTGACCGGTGGAACCGGTGCGCTCGGCGCGCACGTCGCCCGATGGCTGGCGCGGGGCGGCGCCGAGGACGTGGTCCTGGTCAGCCGGCGCGGTACCACCGACGATGCGGGCTTCGCGGCACTGGAGTCCGAAGTCGCCGCGCTGGGCGCCCGGTTGACCGTCGCCGCCTGCGACATCGCTGACCGTGCGGCCCTGGTGGATCTGCTGAACTCCCTGCGCGAGGAGGGCCGTACCGTACGCACGGTGGTGCACGCCGCCGGTGTCGGTACCCTCGGGACGCTCACCGATCTCAGCATGGCGGAGTTCGCCGAGGTAGCCGCGGGCAAGGTCGCCGGGGCACAGCACCTCGCCGACGTCCTCGACCCGGCTGAAACCGATGCGCTGATCCTCTTCTCCTCCATCTCCGGCGTCTGGGGCGTCGCCGATCACGCCGCGTACGCCGCCGCCAACGCCACCCTGGACGCCCTCGCCGAGCACATGCGCCGGGCACGCGGGTTGCCGGTCCTCTCGGTGGCCTGGGGTCCCTGGGACGGTGGCGGCATGATCGCCGAGGAAATGCGCGATCCGCTGCGGCGCCGCGGCATCCCCGTCATCGCCCCGGAACCGGCGATGGTGGCGCTGCAGGAGGCGCTGGACCACGACGACACCGTCGTGGCCGTCGCGGACGTCGACTGGTCCCGCTTCGTGCCCGTCTTCAGTGCCGCCCGGCCCGCACCGCTCATAGCCGCGCTGGAACCGGACAACCAGCCCGCAGCCGCCGGGACGAGCGGCGCCCGGGCACGGGACGGACAGGGCACGGACACGGACACGGACACCTCGGTGTCGACGCTCGCCCAGCGGCTCGGCGCCCTGCCCGCCACCGAACACGACCGGTTCGTACAGGATCTCGTACGGGCCGAGGCGGCCGCCGTGCTCGGCCATGAGTCGGCGGACGCTGTCGACGCGGCGTACGCCTTCAAGGAGCTGGGCTTCGACTCGGTCAGCGCCGTCGAGCTGCGCAACCGTCTCACCTTCCGTACGGGGCTGAAGATCCCGACAACCGTGGTCTTCGACCACCCCACTCCGCTCGTCCTCGCCGCCCACCTCCGCCAACTGGCTCTCGGCGACGGTTCGGCACCACGCCAGCAGGACACGAACTCGCATGTTGCCACCGCCGGTTCGCGCGGTCACTCCACGGGCGACGAACCCATCGCCATCGTCGGCATGGGGTGCCGCTATCCGGGCGGCATCGCGTCCCCCGACGACCTGTGGCGCATCGTCAGCGACGGCGAGGACGTCATCACCGGCTTCCCCGCCGACCGAGGCTGGGACACGAGTCGGCTCTACGACCCCGACCCCGACCGGCACGGCACCAGCTACGTCCGGCACGGTGGCTTCCTGCACGACGCCGGGGAGTTCGACGCCGCCTTCTTCGGGATCTCCCCGCGCGAGGCGGCGGCCATGGATCCGCAGCAGCGGCTGCTCCTGGAGACGTCGTGGGAGGCGTTCGAGCGGGCCGGCATCGACCCGAAGACCCTGCGCGGCAGCAGCACCGGTGTCTTCACGGGCCTCACCGACCAGAACTACGGAACCCTGCTCAGCCGCGGCACCGACGGCACCGAGGGCTATCTCGTCACCGGCGCCTCGACCGCCGTCGCATCGGGCCGCGTCTCCTACGTCCTCGGCCTGGAGGGGCCGGCGGTGACCGTCGACACGGCGTGCTCGTCGTCGCTGGTCGCGCTGCATCTGGCGGTACAGTCCCTGCGTTCCGGCGAGTGCTCGATGGCGTTGTCGGGGGCCGCGATGGTCATGGCTGACCCTGCCCCGTTCGTGGGCTTCAGCCGTCAGCGGGGCCTCGCCCCCGACGGCCGCTGCAAGCCCTTCGCCGAAGCCGCCGACGGGTTCTCCCTCGCAGAGGGTGTGGGTGTGCTGCTGCTGGAGCGGCTGTCGGACGCCCGGCGCAACGGTCACCCCGTGCTGGCGGTGGTCCGTGGATCGGCGATCAACCAGGACGGTGCGAGCAACGGCCTCACCGCGCCCAACGGTCCCTCGCAGCAACGTGTGATCCGCGCCGCCCTCGCCGACGCCCGCCTCACCGGCGGTGACGTCGATGTCGTCGAGGCGCACGGCACGGGTACGCGGCTGGGCGACCCGATCGAGGCGCAGGCCCTGCTGGCGACCTACGGGCAGGACCGGCCGGATGAACAGCCGCTGCTCATCGGCTCGGTCAAGTCGAACATCGGGCACACGCAGACCGCGTCCGGTATGGCCGGCGTGATGAAGATGGTGTTCGCGATGCAGCACGGCCTCGTGCCCGGCACGCTGCATGTGGACGCACCGTCGTCGCATGTCGACTGGTCGGCGGGGGCGGTGTCGCTGCTGACGGAGGCCGTGCAGTGGCCGCAGATCGAGGGGCGTCCGCGCCGGGCGGGTGTGTCCTCGTTCGGGATCAGCGGCACCAATGCGCATGTGGTGCTGGAGGAGGCTCCGGTCGCGTCCGAGCCGGAGCCTGACGGTGCCGCTGCGCCGGTGTTCGGGGCTGGTGGTGTGGTGCCGTGGGTGGTGTCGGGTCGTGGTGGGGACGGGCTTGCCGGTCAGGCGAGTCGGTTGGCGTCATTCGTGGAGTCCGCTGAGGGTGAGTTGCGGCCGGTGGATGTCGCGTGGTCGCTGGCGGAAACGCGTACGGCGTTCGAGAACCGGGCTGTCGTCCAGGGTTGTGAACTGGGCGAACTCGCGGTGGGGTTGGGGGCGTTGGCTTCCGGTGAGGTGAGCGCTGCTGGTGTGGTGCGTGGCGCGGTCGCTGGTGGTGCTGACCGGGTGGCGTTCGTGTTCCCGGGTCAGGGGGCGCAGTGGGCCGGTATGGGACGCCAGTTGTGGGATGCGTCGCCGGTGTTCGCGGCGTCGATGGAGGCGTGTGAGGCCGCTCTTGCTCCTCATGTGGAGTGGTCGTTGAGTGATGTGGTGTGTGGCGGTAGTGACCTGGCTGATGTGGATGTGGTGCAGCCGGTGTCGTGGGCGGTGATGGTGTCGCTGGCGGCAGTGTGGCGTGCCTGCGGAGTTGAGCCGTCGGTGGTGGTGGGGCATTCGCAGGGG
>NZ_JAQMYP010000121.1 GCF_028369295.1 Streptomyces sp. HD | reverse complement strand
TGACATGGCCCAGGCCGCCCTCAGCGCTCCGGCCGGTCACATGACGGCCATGTCCTCCCATATGACTGAAATGGCGTCCCGGGCCTACCCTGGTGAGTGGGTCGGCGCACTCTCACGTGCAATGACCCGGAAGGGCGGCCCCGGTGTGTATACGCCGGGGCCGTTGCGTCACCGGCGTCGTCGGGGCGCTCGGCAGGGACACGCTCCACCTGCTGATCATCGGGGTGACGGTGCTCATCGGCGATCTTGTCCTCCTCAGATCGCGGACGGGCGCAGCCGCAGGTCCCGCGTCCGGTAGGGCGGTCCGACCGGCCGACCGACCTGACCTTCTGCGGGGGTCACCACCGCTGCCTCCTGGCGCAATGCCCGACATCGCTCACATGCCATTTGCCTGAGCAAGGTCGGGCACTCGCCGTCAGTGTGAAAGGAATCCGGGGTCGCGCGGCCGTACGACTATCGCCGACGGCGTGGTGGCGAAGATCGCCGGGAGGGCGGCCCGCGACGTGCCCGGCGTCCATTCGATGGGCGGTGGGTTCGCCCGTGGCATGGGGGCGATGCGTGAACGTATGCCCGGTGCCGGCGGGAAGTCCGTCACCAGCGGAGTGAAGGTCGAGGTCGGCGAGGTACAGACCGCGGTCGACCTGGAGATCGTCGTCGAGTACGGCGTCTCCATCGTCGAGGTCGCGGGCGACGTCAGAGAGAACGTGATCGCTGCCATCGAGCGGATGACCGGTCTGGAAGTTGCCGAGGTCAATATCGCGGTCGGCGATGTGCATTTGTTCGACGAGGAGGAGGAACAACCAGAGCGGCGGTTCGAGTAATCGCTTGCCGGGGCCAAGGCGAGCAAGGAGCGAGGAACGCGCGATGGGTATGGCCGCGGTTGGCCTGTTCACCTGGATGGCTCTGGGTTCTGCCGGACACTTCGCCGCCTTCGGCGCGTCCTTGCTGGTGGCAGCAATGGGTCCCATCGGGTTCGTCTCCGGACGGTTCGCCGACGGTGACGGGGAGCTCGGCGACCTCTTCCACGGCCGCGAGCACGGCAATCGGCGGCGGTGAGACCAGCCGCTCCTCGGAGGACGACCGCCGACGGAAGTGAGCCGACGTCCATGAGCGGTCCGTTCGGCCTCTTCGGGGAGTAGCGTGAACTCATCGGGAGCACTTCGCACACCGGCTCCGATGCCGGTTTCGTTCCCGGTGAGCAACGACACCGGACGGCTGCCCTCGCGCAGAGGTGCAGAGGTCCGGAGACGGGTTCGCGCGATGTCCGCGACCACCTCTCATCCCCCGCTACGGGCCGTTCCCTTCAGGGCCCCGACCGCGCGCCTCGCGCTGAAACCCGTGAGTCCTTCACCAGGGCACGCCGAACTGGACGGCGCCTGGTGGCCCCGTTCACGTGACCTGGCACACGAACTCTCCGCTCTGGCGGACGTACTGGATCCGCTGTGGGGACGGATCACCCGTATCGCCGTCAACCCACGCCACTGGCCGGTCCGCCCTCGCAAGATCCTCGTCAACGGCCATGCGGTGAAGGCCGGTTGGTTCCCGTCGGGGCAGGATCCGCACAATATCCTGCTGCTGTCCTATACGGCGGGCCGCTGGGCCCTCCTGGTGATACCCCCGGAGACCAGCGCCCCCTCCGCCGCCCGGCTGATGGCCGCCGCGAGCGCGAACACCGGCCCGGCGACGACCGCGACCGCCCTTCTGACGGCGGAACAGGCCGGCGAAACTTCCTCGTCGTACGAGGCCACCACCGGCCCGCCCGGCCGACTGGTGGTGGGGATGTGACCGTCGCCGTCGCCGACCCTGGCCGTCGGTGCCCTGATCATTCTCCGGGCAGTCCGTGGCAGGCCGGATCAGACGGGACCACTTGCCGCGGCCGCCATGAGCGGTTCCGCGGCCTCCTCGGTCGTATCCGGAGGCACGACCAGCAGGTCCCAGCGCCCCCGGCCGGGGGCGAGCAGGACGATGGTGTGCGGAGCGGATGCCGCCACGGTCCTGCACAGTCGTACGACCTGGTTGAACACGAGCATCCGGCCGGGCACCGCGGACCACGTCGTTCCGTTGACGGTGACGCTGGTGATGTGGCCCCACGCGCGCGGCAATCCGGCGAGCAGCCGGGGGAGTTCGGCAAGCAGGTCGTACGAATGGGGCCACCATGCTCCGTCGATGGGCTGGGGCATGCCCCCGTGGGGAGCCAGGCGCAGGCGGAGAAGGGGATGGGAGGGAGGAGGGGGTTGCAGCGCGGTGGTCATGAAAGCTCCTGTCAACTGCCGTACGGCGGAGGAGGTGAGTGACCGGTGTCAGGCGCGGCGGGCGGCCACGCGGTCCGGAGTGGGCCAGCGCACGTCGTACACCCAGCCGAGGCGTTCGAGGAGGCGGATCACGGCGGCGGAGGGGTCGAGCTGGCCGCGGTCGACGCCGTGGCGGGCGCTGGTGGGGTCGGCGTGGTGGAGGTTGTGCCAGCTCTCGCCGAACGACAGCAGGGCCATCGGCCACAGGTTGGTGGCCCGGTCGTGGCGCCGGGTGCGGAACGGGCGCTCACCGATCATGTGACAGAGGGAGTTCACGCTCCAGGTGACGTGGTGGAGCAGCGCGATGCGCACAAGTCCCGCCCACAGCAGGGCGGTTACGCCGTACAGCCACGTACCGCCGATGGCCCAGCCCACCGCGAACGGCAGGGCGAGCGTGAGGACGCACAGCGCCGGGAAGGCGCGGGCGACGGCACGGATGTCGCGGTCGGCCAGCAGGTCGGGTGCGTACCGGTCGGCGGGTGTGCGGTCGTTGCGGAAAAGCCAGCCGACGTGTGCGTGCAGCAGTCCGCGCAACTGGCCGCGCAGGTGCGTGCCGTAGCGGTACGGGGAGTGCGGATCACCGGGCCTGTCGGTGAAGGCGTGATGGCGGCGGTGGGTGGCGACCCAGCCGATGACGTCGCCCTGGAAACTCATCGAACCGGCCACCGCGAGCGCGATCCGCACGGGACGGACGGCCCGGTAGCCGCCGTGGGTGAGGCCACGGTGGAAGCCGACCGTGACGCCGAGACCCGTGATCGTGTAGAGGACGAGGGCGAGCACGATGTCGGCGGGATGGATGAGGCTCCCCCACAGCAGCCAGCCGGCGAGACCGATCGCCACGAACGGCAGGACGACGATCACCGCCGTCACCGTGACGTACAGACGCTCACCGCCGTCGCGCGCGGGCGCCGGGCCGTCCGGTGGGAAGGGGGACGTCCCGTCGTAGCCCTGGGGCGGCGGGGCGGGGTCCGACGGTGTGACCGTCGTGGACGTGGTCGGACTGAGTGGCATACGTGGCTCCTCGCCCTGGATGCGGATGGCGCGGCCGGGGTCAAGGGCTGCCCATGAGATGGGAGTCGCGAGGACGGGGCCGGTTCGGACACCGGCATACGAAGAGCCCTCGCTTTCTCCACCGTACTCCCGCACGCTCCGGGACGAGGCGGGCCGGAGCGCGTGGCCGTCGCGTTGACACGGACTGTTGCCGGACGTTGACTGGCAGCACGGTGCAGGGCCATGCCACTCCGGAACACACGGCGAAGCATTCGGCCTTCCCGCCTCGCCCGGACCCCGCGGGAACCCATCCACCGAACAACAGCGAGGCCGGCCATGACCGTTTCACGGACCATCAGGAACCAGGCGCAGACGATGAAGGGCAGGATCACGGAAGAGCTCGGCCGGGTCACCCGCAACAGGCGACTGCAACGCCGGGGCAGGGCCGACCGGGTCTCCGGAAGCCTGAAACAGGCCGTCGAGAAGGCCAAGGTGGCCTTCAGGCGGAACGGAAGCGGCACCCGATGATGTACGACCAGACACGCGCCCAGCAGCCCGCGGGCCGAACTCCGGGTTCGGCCGGGCGCCGCACCCCGGGCCCGGGGCCGCTGCTCCCGTCGGACGAACAGGACAAGATCGTCCAGCGCTCCGGCACGCCCTCAACACCCTCGCCGAGACCCCGCTCGACGAGGCGCTGGAAGAGGCCGAGAGTGCCTATGGCGAAGCCACCGCCCAGT
>NZ_JAQMYP010000120.1 GCF_028369295.1 Streptomyces sp. HD | reverse complement strand
AGCCGCGTCCGTACGGTCGGTTGTGGTGTCGGCGTGCGTACGGTCCTGGTCATCAGCGGCGTGCGTACGGTCCTGCGCACCGGAGATGCTCGTACCGTCCCCCGCGGTCGCGCCGGAGGCGGGCCGCAGCCGCAGCGACTCGACGGCGAGGACCGGTTGTCCGGAGGCGTCGGCGGCCCGGAGCGTCACCGCGTCCTCGGCGCACCGGGTCAGCCGGACGCGCAGCGTGCCCGCGCCGTCGGCGAGGAGCGTGGCGCGCTGCCACGCGAACAGAAGCAGCCCGTCGCCCAGTCCCTCCGGCAGACCGAGGCCCAGCGGGTGCAGCGCCGCGTCCAGCAGGGCCGGGTGCACCCCGAAGCGCCGCGCCTGCTCGCGCGCCTCCTCACCGAGTGCGACCTCGGCGTACACATCGTCGCCGTGCCGCCATACGGCGGTGAGCGCGCGGAACGAGGGGCCGTACTCCAGACCGGCGTCGGCCGCCAACCGTTCGTACAGGTCTCCGATCTCGACCGGTTCGGCACCGGCCGGCGGCCAGACGGCGAAGTCGGCCTCCCAGCCGGCCTGGGCGTCCCGCCGCGCGGCCGTGGTACCGGCGGGCGCGAGCAGACCGCCCGCGTGGCGGGTCCACGGGGCCTCGTCGAGCTGGGTGTCGTCGGAACATGAGTAGACGGCGAGGGCACGGGTGCCTCGGGCGTCCGGCTCCTCGACGCGGACCTGGAGCCGGACCGCGCCGTGTTCGGGCACCGTCAGGGGCGCCTCCAGGGTGAGTTCGCGCACCTCGTCGCAGCCGACCTGGTCGCCGGCGTGGACGGCGAGTTCCAGGAACGCGGTGCTGGGTACGACGGCGGTCCCGGCGAGCCGGTGCTCCGCCAGCCACGGGTGCGAGCGCAGCGACAGCCGTCCGGTCAGGACGACCGCGTCGCTGCCCGCGACCGGCATCGCGGCGGCGAGCAGCGGATGGCCGGTGGCGGCGAGGCCCAGCGCGGAGGCGTCGCCGGTCCCGGCGGGCACGTCGAGCCAGTAGCGCCTGCGCTGGAAGGCGTAGGTGGGCAGGGCGATCCGTGCGGCGCCGGTCAGCGACGGCAGGGGTGCCGTCCAGTCCACGTCGACGCCCCGCGTGAACAGGGCGGACACGGCCGCGATCAGGGTCCGCGGCTCGGGGCGGTCCGGCCTCAGCACGGGCACCTGGAGGCCGTCCGTCGTGGGCAGGCACGACTGGGCGAGGGTGGTCAGGGTGCTGTCGGGGCCGAGTTCGAGGAAACGGGTGACGTTCTGGTCGGCGAGGGTGCGGACGCCGTCGGCGAAGCGGACCGCGTCCCGCACATGCCGCACCCAGTAGTCCGGGGAGGTGACCTCCTCGGCGGTGACGGGTGCGCCGGTGACGTCGGAGATGACGGGGATGCCCGGTGCCGCGTAGGTGATGCTCTCGGCGACGGCGCGGAAGTCGGCGAGCATCGGCTCCATCAGCGGGGAGTGGAAGGCGTGGCTGACCTGCAGCCGCCGGGTCCGCTTGCCCAGTGCCTCGACGGCGGCGGCGATCTCGGCCACGGCGTCCTCCGTGCCGGAGACCACCACGGACAGCGGTCCGTTGACGGCGGCGATACCGACCTCGGTCTCCCGGCCCGCCAGCAGCGGCAGCACGTCGTCCTCGGACGCCTGGAGCGACACCATCGCCCCGCCGGCCGGCAGCGCCTGCATCAGCCGGCCCCGCGCAGCCACCAGACGGCAGGCGTCGGCCAGCGACCACACGCCGGCGACCTGCGCGGCGGCCAGCTCACCGATGGAGTGGCCGAGGAGCACGTCGGGGCGCACGCCCCAGGACTCCAGCAGCCGGAACAGGGCCACTTCGAGGGCGAACAGGGCGGGCTGGGCGTACTCGGTCCGGTTCAGTACGTCGGTCTCGGCACCGAAGACCACCTCCCGCAGCGGGCGCGGCAGTTCGGTGTCCAGGTGCGCGCACACGGCGTCGAAGGCATCGGCGAAGACCGGGTAGGTCTCGTACAACTCCCGTCCCATGCCGAGCCGTTGGGAGCCCTGCCCCGCGAACAGGAAGGCCGTACGACCGTCCTGGAGCGCCGAGCCGATGACGGCGCCCTCAGGCTGCTCGCCGTCCGCGACGGCCCGGAGTGTGCGCAGCGACTCCTCGCGGTCGGCGCCCCACACCACTGCCCGGTGCTCGAACACCGAGCGGGAGCGCACGAGGGACGCGGCCACCTCGACCGCCGTCGCCTCGGGACGGCCCGTGACGTGGTCGGCCAGCCGCTCGGCCTGCGCACGCAGCGCGGCTCGGCTGCGGCCGGAGATCACCCAGGGCAGCAGCGCGGGCAGGTCCTCCTGGACACCGCCCCGGGGCTCCTCCGAGGAGGGCGCCGGCTCCACGAGAGCGGGCGGCTCCGGGGCGGGCTGCTCCAGGACGATGTGTGCGTTGGTGCCGGACACACCGAAGGCCGACACACCGGCACGCCGCGGACGCCCCTCGGCCTGCGGCCACTCGGCGTTCTCCGTCAGCAGCCTGACGTCACCGGACGACCAGTCGACGTGGGTGGACGGCCGCTCCGCGTGCAGGGTGCGCGGCAACTGGCCGTGGTTCATGGCCAGCACCATCTTGATGATGCCGGCGACACCCGCGGCGGCCTGGGTGTGGCCGATGTTGGACTTCAACGAGCCGAGCCACAGGGGCCGTTCGCGATCCTGACCGTAGGTGGCGAGGATGGCCTGCGCCTCGATCGGATCACCCAGCGTCGTACCGGTGCCATGCGCCTCCACCGCGTCCACGTCGGCGGGCTTCAGCCCGGCACCGGCCAGCGCCTGCCGGATCACCCGCTGCTGGGCGGGACCGTTCGGGGCGGTCAGGCCGTTGCTGGCGCCGTCCTGGTTGACGGCGGAACCGGCCACGACGGCGAGCACCGTGTGTCCGTTGCGGCGGGCGTCGGAGAGCCGCTCCACGACGAGCACACCCACGCCCTCGGCCCAGCCGGTGCCGTCGGCCTCGTCGGAGAACGCCTTGCACCGGCCGTCCGCCGCGAGCCCGCCCTGCGAGCTGAACTCGACGAACGCGCCCGGGTCGGCCAGTACGGTCACACCCCCGACCAGCGCCAGGTCGCACTCGGCGGACCGCAGCGACTGGGCCGCCAGGTGCAGCGCCACCAAGGAGGACGAGCACGCCGTGTCGACGGTCACCGCGGGGCCCTCGAAGCCGAAGGTGTACGCGACGCGGCCGGAGACCACGCTGCCCGCGACCCCCGTCAGCAACTGCCCGCCGAGCCCCTCGGGCACCTCACGGAGTCCGGCACCGTATCCGGAGCTGCCGGCGCCGACGAACACGCCCGTACGGCTGCCGTGCAACGAGTCCGGCCTCATCGCCGCGTGCTCCAGGGCTTCCCAGGACGTCTCCAGCAGCAGCCGCTGCTGCGGGTCTACGGCGAGGGCCTCGCGGGGCGAGATGCCGAAGAAGGCGGGGTCGAACTGCGCGGCGTCGTAGAGGAAGCCTCCGGCACGGGTGTGGCTGCGGCTGGTGCCGCCGTCCGTGGAGCCGTGCAACGCGTCGAGGTCCCAGCCGCGGTCGGTGGGGAACTCGGAGACCGCGTCGGTGCCTTCGGTGACCAGTCGCCACAGATCGTCCGGGCCCTCCACCTGGCCCGGCAGGCGGCAGGCCATGCCGACGATGACGATCGGGTCGTCCGTCGTGACCGTCACAGCCGGGACGGGCAGCAGCGCGTCCGTTGCGCGGTCGCTGGTGTCGTCGGCGAACAGCTCCTGGCGCAGCAGCCGTGCGAGGGCCGTCGGCGTCGGGTGGTCGAAGACGAGGGTGCTGGGCAGCTTCATGCCCGTCTCGGAGGCGAGCCGGTTGCGCAGTTCCACGGCCGTGAGGGAGTCGAAGCCCAGATCGCGGAAGGACCGCGTGGCCTCCACCGCCCCGGCGTCGGCGTGGCCGAGGGTCGCCGCGGCTCCGGCCAGCACCAACTCCAGCAGTACGCGGTCGCGTTCGGCCGCGGGCAGCGCGCCGAGCCGGTGGCGCAACGCCGAGCCGGCCGATGCGCCGGCGAGGGAGTCCGAGGTGGTGGTGAGGGCCGCGCGTGCTTCGGGCAGGTCGGCGAGCAGTGCGCTCGGGCGGACACTGGTGTACGCGGGGGTGAACCGCGCCCAGTCCACATCCGCCACGACCACTACCGCGTCCGCATCCGACGTCGCG